>CBCXVT010000001.1:0-13119 GCA_965178635.1 Flavobacteriaceae bacterium
TAAAATCACCAGATGAAGTATTTAAAGTTGCTAAAAAACTTGCCGCCTGACTACCAGCAGAAGGCCAAGTGTAATCTGTATCGGGGGAAAAATTACCTTTTAAAAAAGTTATATTACCGGGGCTTGTTTGAACAAAAGTAACATCCCATTCAAAAAACTTAGTATGATTTAGCGCTCCACCTGTTCCGCCAACTTGACGACCAGAAACTTTTATCTTTGCATAAAATGGAACATTATTTTTTGGTAAATATAAAGGGGCTATTGAGCTGTCTTTATTATTTACTGTTTCTGCTGTAGAAGTAATAAAAAATCTTCTCGCTTGAATATCATCACCATCAAGTTCAGCATCATTATCTTGAACCATTTGTGAAACTTCGCCAGTAGTCGAAACAGGAATAGTAAAATCAGATTGAACACCAATCTGTTTATCCCCTTTAAATCTAAATGCTGTTTCTAAAGCAAGTTGCTTAATAGCGCCTGCTGCTTTATCCAAAAGATAAACAGTATCAATCTTTTGAGGGTTAGTTATTGTTGATTTTTCAGATAGTTTAACGTCTGTCATTATGGTGTTTCCTCAAGGATAAAGTTATTACCTTGTTCATCAACAAAATTATTACCTTGCTCGTCCACAAGATTAAAAACTTCAGGTGTAGGCGGCAAAGGTGGGAAAGGTGGCCTTTGAACTGAATAGCCACCTTTAGGATCAACAATTAATTCTAGAGTTGTATCTACCACGATTCACCTTTTACCTAGCTTCACAATCTAATTGTAAAGTTGGAGTAGCAATATTTTGCGTACTTGAATCGTTTTTGACGAATACGCTATATTTATCACCTTCTGAAGCGAAGTCTCTTACTAAAATACTACCACCACGAGCAGCGCCATCAATTTCAAAACTAAAATCTGTAGAAGGATCAAGAGCTACATAACCACCACCAGAATCTTTAAACACGGAATAAACAACATCTTGAGCGCCAGAACCACTAGCCCTTTTCGATGCAAAGTTTACCTGTATTTTTATATCTCTGTCTTGCAAACCAATATGTTCCATTTCCATATTGGCAAACTGTGCAAAATGACTATTGTCTGCAAATTCAGTAGTAGTTCCTGCAACTTGAACAAATACGCCTTGCACACCAATTATTGTATCAGCAGGCGTAGTAACATTTGTATTACCAATAAATTGAGTGCTTTGAAATCCGGGATTACCTTCAAACAACCATTGCAAATCTTTTACAGATACGCCAACAAGAATAGGTTCAAATCCGCCTTCATTACGGACGTTATTTACTGTAGCAGTACCGCCTGCATTGACGTTAGCGTCTCCGGCGTCTCCGCGAATAAATACATTTACACCATCACTTTCAACAACACCATCTGAAACCGTAAATGAATCAAAAGTCACACCGACAATATTTATCATATCGCCAGTGACGCCTTCAAATTGCGTATCATGAATTGCTATGCGAATAAAACCGCCGTTAAAATCTAAGCCTGTTGAAGTGTTGCCTACGAAACTTGGTAAATAGATAGAAACGGTTGCTAAGTCTGTAAACGTTCCGCCTTTTGAACCGTCAACAAATGTATTAAACATCTGGAAGCTATTTTTCTTTTCATTACCAGCTGAATTGCTTACATCAAAAACACCATTAGTTGCAGCTGGCGCTAAATGATTTCCAAACCTAACTAATAAATCACAATCTACAAATTCATATAATGAATCTGCATTTGTTGTAAATCCTATATCTAACCTTTGGTTATTAGAAACAATAACAACAGTCTCTGCTGTTGTTCCGTTAAAAATAACTTTTCTTGCACCAAAATTAATAAACCCATTATAAACAAGCGTACAACTTCCAAGCGCTGTAATATTAATAGTAGTAGCGTCTGTAACAACACCTGAAAGCCCAATCAAATCAAGATCAGATTTAATAGGATAATGATTATCTAGGTCTATCTGGCCTAGAATAGAATCATTTGTGTTTACTTTACTACGTGCAACTAATCCTGTATCGCCTTCGTTTATAGCAGCCATAATATTTTATCCTTGGGCTTCTTTAGCTTCTTCAGCAATTTTTATATCGTGCAAATAAGAACCTTCATAATCATGTATTTCAGCTTCGTTATTATCTTTCATTTTCAAAGCTTCTTTTTCGGTATACTGAACTTGAGTAGAAACATCTTGTTCATCCGATCTATAAATATATGTAAAGTCACCACGTTTTGTTATGGGCCATTTTATTAATTTTTTCATAAGTATCTCACAAGTGTTATTGTACAAGTCGCTGAAAATAAGTTTATATCTGCGTTATTATCTTGGTTTTCTATATAAGTAGATATAACATCTCCATTTGTTATATCAACAATTCTGCTAGAAGAAGCCGAGTCGGTTGCTGTACTTAAAAACCTAGCCCTTATATATTCACCAGCTTCTGTTGCGACTCCATTTATTCTATTTGTTATTTCTCCATTGAAAGCTGATCCTGCTGACCTAAACGTCATATCCCATTCAATTTCAACTTTGCAATCACGTAATCCAGTATAAACCAAAGACCCATCGTTACTAGCATTTGTAAACTGTTCTAAATCTTTACCTATTCCAGAATTAATATCAATTTCACTAGCAACATTTTGTACTAATGGGGTAACAATAGTTCCTGTTGCATCGTGATAAATATATGCACTTGGAGGATTTAATAAATCAGCAAGAGATAAATCGTTTTGGTTTAATTTTCCTCTTGCTACTAAACCTGTATCGCCTTCATCAATTGCGGTCATAAAGTGTTTACCTTACTAGTATCTTGATCATGATTTATATTAACTATTATCAGTGAAAATCAAATCTTTAATAGTCATATCTATACTGAAAAGATTTCCCGTTCTTTCTGCTAGTGTTGCGGTTGATTGCCAAGGATTAATATTTTTAACTGTTTCCGATGTGTTTAAATTAACACTATCAGAATAAACAGACCCGCCAACTTCATCAACTGTTAGAGTCATACCCGTTGTACTGGATTGAGTTACTACAAAATCAAATGTCCTAGAGGATATATCACCCGTTGCAGAAGTGGTAACAGTATCAGCTGCTGTTAGCCCAAGTCTTGATCTAGCTAACTTAAAACCGCCCGATTCTCTTGAGATAGTGTACCTGTCAATTGCCCCAACAAGTTCGTTTTCAAATATAACCGCTGTTGCTGGATTACTCTCAAAGCTAGTTGTAAACGTGATCTGAAAGTCATTAACAGTAAAACTAGAGGTGTTTATAGATGCATTAGTAGCTGCAACTAAAACAATACCATCATCTGACACGGTAGGGATAACACTATAATTCAAAGAATCTATCTTATTAGTATGCTCTAATAAAAAAGTTCCATCAGCATTGTATTGATCAAACTGGTAATAGGCAACCGCATTTTCTGGTGAATCTTTCCAAACATCGTCATCATCCCAAACGCCTGCATCATCCCAAATTCCTTTTTCAAGAATCCATTTTCCGCCAAAAACAGCGCTTGCTGCGCCTCTAATGAGTCTTCTAAAAATAGCCATATATTTTTATACAGATGAAGTTACAGTAGCTTGAGTGCTATTGCTAGTAGGTCGGCCATAAACTGATTGTCCGGCTTGTAAGTCGAAATGATATCCAACAACATCATTCCTGCTGATAGTGTGCCCCAAAACACCAACAGGATCAGCCCCAGTCGCTGCTTCAGCCAGCCTAAAGTTCGGGCCTTCTTCATTAGAGATATACCCAGTAGCCGGGCCTGCCGCAATTTCAGTCCAAAGTCCACTTGTCAAAGGCACCCTTGTTGTGTCTGCCATTATTTTTTACCCTCAAGAAAATTAACAATTATATCTTCTGCCAACCGCGACTTTTTTGATTGGGTAAATAACAGAAGTATTATTAAGAACATAATGCGTTAAGTAAAGCTTTGCTTCATTTTCGGTCTTAAAATTTATGTGTCCTTCTAACTCTAAATCTTTTAAATCTTTCCATCCAAAGAATGTAAATTTTTGAATGAAGAATTTCTTTTCTCGCTTAACTATTTGAAAACTAGGCAATTTAATATCCATATTAATCATCGCTCACTTCATAAACAACTTTGGTTTTGTTATTTATTACTTTGTGCAAATAGTCTTTTGCGTGGCTAAAATCCTTGAAGCCTAAACAACCATAGCGATCAAATCTATGACCTTCGCATTTGATTCCATCGTGTAATTTAGTCATATATAGCCACACAAATAGAAGTCTATGTTGAGGGTAATAGTATCCGCCCCTCTGCACAATCCGATAAGTAGACATATTAGCTCACAGCCCAGTACCTAGCTGAGTCGCACCACACGGCTACAAAATACTGTATTCTTGGGGCTTGAATATACTGAGAAAATAGTATTAATACAATACTAATCAATCATTAATTTTCCGTTTAGATGATCCAGCTCATGTTGAAATATCATAGCCTCTTGATTCCTTAAGACCGTTTGAACTTCTTCGCCTTCAGCAGTCATATATTTTACAGTGATTACATTATACCGTTTTTTATTTATTCTTTTATTTGGTATAGATAAACATCCTTCTCCATGCGAAGTTTTTATTTTCTTCTTATCAATTATTACAGGATTACAAACAGAATGAATAATTCCTTTTCTGTCACGGTAAACAAAAATTCTTAATGGAACACCAACTTGAATTGCAGCAATTCCAACGGCTTCTTTTTTAACCATCAATTCAGATAGATCAACAATAAATTCACGGTTTGCGTTTGTAAAAACTTCAACTGGTGAGCTTACAATTTTCAAAGAAATAGATTTAGGGTCTGTAATTAATTTTAATCCCATTGTAATTTATCAACCTCTATACTTAATACTTTTTGATCAAACCCAAAAATTAAACCTAATGTAGTCGGTCTTATGACAGTAGCATAACTAACATCATAATGATGATCATCAGGTTCACTATTGCAATGGGGGCAAGCAGGCAACATATAACCATTGCTATTTTTTCCGTCAATGACATATTTACCAGCGTTTACATACTTCTTTGTTTCGGAACAAACAAAAATACAAGTTCTATGTTCTTCTTGCTCGTATAATAAATTTTCTATTTTATTTCTTATCTGTTTTAGGTTTACCATTGTTGATTACCTGAGTTAGAGACAAAATAAAAGAATCTAATATTACTGACATTCTTGAATCGTTTTCAAATAAATCTATAACTTCTAATGCTAAATCTTTATCTTTCTTTTTCATTTCACTTAACATTTTCATTCTTACTAATTCACAATCAATTTTCTGCATGTTTTTCAGCCATATTATTTACCGCGCAAAATACAACAACACAAAAGAAATAACAAATTGCTGTTAACAAGTGTCCGTAAGAAACTAAAAATAAAATCTTGCCAACTATACTTGCGATAACATAGTTAACAAACATTTCTGGCTTTGGATTATCTCTTAATCTTACTATCCATAAATCCTTAAAAAACGAAGCGATAGCAACAGAAGCAATTACAAACCAAGTGCAAAATAAAGCAAATGTTTCTGCACTTCCAGTTTTATCAAAGCCTAAAAGTATTAAAACTATACAGCACCAAATAATTAAATCATTTAATGTATGAACTTTTGCGTTAATCATCTCTTCTTATCCTATCGCAATCCTGTAAAAGCAAATATGAAAATACAGGAATATTACCATCTTCATAATCAACAGAGCTATAAATTTTTTCGCCTGTTAAATCATCGTTAGGGTCTAATACCTGCATATATCCATGATTCATAACACCTACAATCATGTGTGCATTTTTAGAGCCTAAAGCAGATGGACAAATCATTAAATAAACAGAATCATCTAAAATAGGCCCGTTCATCACATAACCTATTCTTTCTGGCAAAATATCATTTTGTACTAAAAATCTTGTGTAAGCTTCGCTGCAATAAGGCTCTTTATAACCATCTTCTTGCAGCTGGTTTTCTACCCATTGAATAGACATACCAGTTACCATTGCTAAACAAGCAGCAACACAATTATGATCAGTTGTTTGTACAACGTGAGTTACTTCTCTTGAGGTTAATAACATTCCACACCTATTTTTTAAATTTAACTAAAGTATTATTGGCTTTTGTAGCTGTTAGCCAATCCCTTTTGTTTGTTTGTACCACTTCAGCAAGATAACAATCAGGTGTTATTTCTTGTATAAGTGCAATAAAACTTATAGGGTTGCGATCAATTTTAAAATTAATAAACTCTCCAACTTTCGGTTTATTATCTGCATAACCGCTAATTCTACCAACTGTTAATTCATAATAATCGCTTTCGCTGTTTTCTTTATGTGGTGCTTCATATACTGGTTCTAATGTATCTTTGATTTCTTTTAAACTTTTTAATTGCTCTTTGAAATTTTCAAAAGATTTTACTTCTAAAGTTGTTATAAAACATAAACCAGAAAGAAAAGTTATAACAAATAAAATTGTTAACTTGTCGTGATAAGGCCCAAATAAAGTATAGGCTGTTAATACAGAAGCAAGCGATATAAACGCTGCTACAAATGATATTCTCAAAACTATTCTATGCATTTCTATTACTCCGAGCTATTTTAAAAGTTGAAGGCTACCACAAAGAAATGACATTGCAAGTTAGAACAAACGAACAATTTTGCTTTCAACTTTATTACTTACAATTGGATATTTGTAACCAATAAAATAACCTATTGAATCTGGTAAATGGTCTTTGTTTGCTGTCTTATCTGGTGTTCCATCTGGGCCATAAATTTGTTGTTCTAAACAATCTGTTGATTCTGGACAATTGTTAGTATTTACAAGCAAGCGCCTTTGGCCTTCGCCGTTTAAAATCATCGCATTAACTGACATAACCCTATCTTTTACAGGCTGGTGTTTGTTAAATGCATTGATAGTAAAATTATGACTTCTAATAATTGTGAAATCAGATTCAGAGGCGCTTTTACTTGATGTGCTTTTACCACTGCAATCAGGATAAACACAAACATTATGATTTGGGTATCTGCTTTCTATTGCTTTGCATAAAGATGGTGTATCTTCAGAACCAAAAATTTCATCTAATAACATTGGTCTATCATCACGAATAACAAAAATGCTTGCTGCCATTTTGTGAACGTTAAAGTCCATTCCTACATGCAAAGCTTCATGTTTCTTTATCGTTTCGTTTGTATGGTTTTTAACCCTATCAAAGTTTCCATAAACCGCACCGCTTGTTAAGTTTACAAAATTCCCTTCAATATAAGCTTGTGCAATTTCAGGTGGATAACTTGCACGTAAATTAGGGATGTAATCAGGCGGTAAATGTGGGTTTGAATAACTTGGAGCTTTTATTTTTCCATAGCCAGCAGCTTTCTTTTTATCCCATCTATTATAACAAAAAACAAAACCTTCTGGTGTTGAATAAGCACTTACTTTATTCTTTTCAACTTTCTTTACATGCGTTCCTGTTTTTCTTTGTAACGTTCTTTCTATTTGTCCTTTGTCATTAATAACATAATCATTTCTACCAAACTCTTGTTCTTCTTCTGGCATTTCTTCAACGGGTATATAAACCTGTTCCCCATCTTCATCAACAACCGGAACTTGTTGACGATTACGCGCTATTATTTTATTCCAAGCCTGTTCTGCTTTTTGATGTTGCATAACATCTAATTCATCAACGTGCGCCCTAAAAGTTTGATAGCCAACAATACGTGCTGGATTATCCATTGAACGGCAAATGATTTGTTTACCGTCTGGTAAATAAAAAATGTAATCTGATTTATTGAGATTATAAAACTTTTTAGTTTTGGTGCTGTTCTTTGGGTTACCAGCTCTATAGCCAGCATATTGCAGCATTTCTTCTAGGTAGGGGATTGTTATTAATTTTAACAAATCATAAGTTGGAGCATAAGCACCAACTTTTAAACCATAAACAGGATAGTTTAAATCATTAAGAATTGCCGCTGTCATGATGGTAGATTTACCAGCACCAAAACCAGCGACAAACAAAGTATATTTATTTTCTGATAATAAAAATTCAGTTTGGGGTTCGGTTAGTTCTAATTCCCAATCACCATTTTCATCTTGTTCTAATTCCACTTAAATTCCTTAAGAGGAAAGAGATTTAATAATATCTTTTTCTTTTTCTTTTATGAACTTGTCGAGATTCTGTTCCATTATCTCGCCATTTTCATCAATACCGATTTGTTCAAAAACCTTTTTAGTAGAAGTATAATAACCAACATTGATTTTATTGTGTTCTTTATCTTCTCTTAGAATGCGATAGACTTTGCCTTTTTTAATTTGCGGCATTTCTTCATAATCAATTTCTACCAATTCCATGCATTACCCCTTTTGCGAACCGCTGGAAAACATTTGAGTTCACAATCATATAGCCTTTGTCCACATTGGGCAATAGATCAGCAGGTATAAGCCACTGCATAGGCTTCCTATTCTGTTTAAAGACTACGATAGGGATTAGATCGGAATTTTCGTGTTCGGCCTTAGCACGGATAACCTGAGTCCACCAGCTATACAAATCTAGCGTTTCACGGCGCTTTACTTCAATCAAGAAATGATCTGTTTCTATATCAGCGCCGCCTTCCCTTGCTTGCCCTAATAAACGCTTAGTTTGGACATTTAAATTATCATCTAGCCATTTACAAACTTCGCGTTCGAACTGAGCGCCTTTTTTTAGCCCGTTTGTCATTTTGTGCTTTTCTCTCTTCTAAGATTCTCATTCGTTTATATCGTTCTATTTCAATTTCTGTGTCTGCTTTACCTCTTGTTGAAGTAACCCATTCATAATTATTATGGATACAAACTTGACCACGTTTATTTATTTTATACCAAGCGCCGCTAATTAAAGCTTGTGCGCCTTCTGGTTTTTCATTACCTGTTAATTCTAATGAACTCATTTATACTGCCCTAAAATCTTTGCCCAAAATTAAACGTTCATACCAGTGAACATATTTTGATTCTAGCACAGCTTTTGCTTCATCGAAAATTTGATCTATCTCACTCCAATCTTCGCTTGGGATTTCTTTAATTGGGTAATAGTCCTGTTCATTACATAGAAAACCTAAAGTTGTTTCTAGGTGTTCATCTGCTAATTTGTTCCAGAAGTGTAAATAAGAGTAACCTTTTTTATCTGTATAAATACCCATTATAACTTTAACGTTTTTGTTTTCTGTTGCGTACTGTACGGCATTCCAAAAACATTTATGGTTAAACAAACCTTGAACTGATTTAGCATTAACCTTTTCGTTCAAAGAGGACAAATCAAGTAAAACACGCATGTAAACTTTTTTCTTTAGTTTAGCTGAAAATGACATTCTTATTTTCCTTAAGTTTTTGAAAAACCTTTTGTGAATTTTTAGTCATTGGGTCATGCCCGTAATAACCTAAAGACTCATGTGCGAATTTTAAATTGTTAATATCTTTAATTTCAGACGATACATATATTTTCATTCTTGTTCGTCTTCTTTTATGCTTCTTTACTAGATTGCTTGCAATATCACGATTGTTAACTACATAAGCAATTGCGCCAGATTGTTTAAGCGTAAACCCACGACAAATAGAAAAATAATCAAGTCGTTTTCTTTCTTCAGTAAAATCTAAAGTCATAAACTAAATTTATTTCCCATATAACTAAATTGTCGTCTATGTTCTTCATCTATAATTTCACGACACCTAAACTCAAGGTGAATAGTCATATCACTATTCATAGCCTCTACTATATAACCACATAAATAATAAGTGCGGCCTCTTAAATCAGGAAAAGGAATTCTGCCAATATTATTGATTTCTGTATGAACAAAATTTTCTCTTGCTATATTAAAATCATCTTTAATTGTAACTGAAGAATTACGGTTATATATTATTTCATTTCTTGTTTCTACTAGCGATGAAATATATCTAGCAGCAACAAAAGTTTTGTCTCTCTTTGTTTCTTTAGTAGTTCTTAAAGAAAAATTCTCTAACCGTTCTTTTTCTTTTGTTAAGTCCATCTACCTTCACCAGATTTATTACCTGCTTTTCTTTTGCCACGATTAGGGCCACGCTTTTCATTTTTGCCTTCACGAAATTCAACAAGTGCGCTTCTTCTTTCTTCTTTTTCAATCTCTTCTTCAAATACACCATTAACAATTTTTGAAAACTCATCAACAATAAAAAATTTATTTCTTTGCGATCTTTGAGAAATGGAAAAAGCAAAAGTTACTGTGTGATCATCAAAGTTTTCTTCAAACGCATCAAGAATATAATTTGCATCAAATGGAGTTGAAAATGTATGGCCTAAATGACGATGTAAATCAGCTTGTGTATGTATATCAAAATTAAAAATCAACATATGAGCATCAATGTGTAAGCAAATTCTTTGGGCGTCATTATGAAACAACGAATTACCTTGAACTTGCGCTTTTAAATATTCTATTAATCTGTGTTCTTGATTTGATTCGCGCACATGAACTCTGGGAATCCCACCATCGTTAATTGATTCCCAATGCAGTTCAATATCTTTTTTAGGACACAAAGATAAACTCTGTAAATATTGTTTTTCTTGAGCAAACATATCAATTCCTAAAACGGTATATCGTCATCAAAGTTATCAATCGGTTCAATCGGTTCAATTTTTCCTAAATATTGTAAATCATTTATAATTTTTAAATTTATAATTTTAAAAACTATTTCGTTTTGATTACCAAGAAAGCGTTCATAAACTTTATCGTAATTTATGTTTTCAAAATCAAGAATCTCTTTAGAATTACAAAGAACAATTATTTCTGAATAATTAAAACTGTTTATAAGTTTATCATCAATTTCTAATTCTGTGCATAACATATATTGTTCGTTTATTTGATCTAACGTTAAATGTCCAACTAATTCAAAATCAATATAAAGTCTTAATGTATGTTCATTACTACCAATGACAGCCTTCTTTGTTGGTAGAGTTAAATCAATTGAGCGCCCGCGAAGACTAAAACATTTTAGCCAGCTAACACGGTCTTCTACATATTTTGTTAATGGTTCCATTTTTCCGAGCCTAAAAATTTTCTAACTAATCTTGTTGATTTTGGTAATGTTCTTTCGTTAGGGCGAAGATAAATTATACTAGCTAAAACAGAAGACACAACTAGCCTAGTATCTTTCGTAACAAAAGCACGACCTTCATTTGTCAGTACCTCGTCTGTAACATTGACACTATTATCAAAAACCAAACAAACATATTCATTAAGACTTTTATAATAAGTTATCATCACAATTAATTTATTATGCAATGTAACTTTTACTTTTTGGTGATCACCTTGTTTCATTCCAGAAACATAAGAAACACAATTTTCAATATCTCTATAGGGTATATCACCCCAATCTGATTCATCTGGGCGATAATCATAAATGTCATTATTTATATAAATTGTATTTTCTTGAAAAAGAATCACTGTAAATACTCTTGGATTAACTTAGTTGACTTAGGTAAAATTTTTGATATTGGTTCGTCTTGATATGTAGCGTAAAGATTAATAACACCAAATAAACCTTCTAGATAATTAAAATTAAAACTTTCTTCTATTCCTAAATCTTTACTAACAATACTAATATTATAACTTTTAGTTTTTAAGCACTCATCAATATAAACCCAAAAACCGTTTGTTAATTGTATTTCCCAATATCCAAATATATTATTTTTATAAACAGAAACAAAATCTTCTCTATTGCAAGCGCAATTATCAAAATTAAATGCCTTTCCAGCGATAAAAATACCTTGATCGTGTAAACTAAAACTATGATCTATTCTAGCCATGACTCAAATACTCTTGGATAAGCTCTGAAGATTTTGGAAGTATTTTATAAACTTTATTTCCTGTCTTTACAGTTGACAGTTTATAAAATGCCATCTTGTCTAAAAACGCAATAATAAAATCAAGGTTACTTACAGTCATCATTGTTTTATCATCACTTAAAGGAACCGATGGAAAAACATCTTGTAAACAATTTCTTCTAGTGGCTTTATGAAAGAAGCGAACCGTATAATTATTTATTCCATTTTGATCAACACATAAAGCAAACCCATTTAAGAAAAACAAATTAAAATTATAATTACCAAACACATCTTCATAAACATCACTGTTTACAATTTCTGCCAAAACAATCGGCATTATATTATTATAAACACTGCCATTAATTGATATTCGGTCTAAGCCAAGTATTATCATTTAAAAACCTTTCAGTAAATTTACGTGCTTTAGGTAACGGCGGTTCTATTTTCCTGTAATCAATCGCCCAAGCTATTATTCTACATACATCGTCATCGTAGCATTCAATACTACCATATTCTGCACAATATAAATCTTGGCTAGCGCGAACCTGTTCAGTTAAATCATTTTCAAAATCATTTGACGCTGCTTTTCTTGTATCCTTGACACCAACATAATAACAATCATTTAAATGGCTTTTATTGACTTGTACTTGTAAACCGTTTACTAGCCTTATATCCATGAATTCAGAAAGAACCTCGCCGTTATCATTTTCATCACACTCGCCAAAAATTTCTTCTATCAAATCATGCAATCCTTTATTAAAACCAAATTCTTTAGACAAGAAATCATAGTTATAACCACTTACGTTAATTACACTGCCTCCAAAATTAATATAACTCATTTTAAATAGTTCGCTATAAGCTGGCTTGTTTTAGGGAACAAATGTTTTGGTGTTTCAGTAAATCTAAAGTGCTTTAGTGCAACAGATTGAATAACATTAATTAAATACTGTTCACCCCATATTTCAGACTGATCAAAATAAAAATCTTTTTGAGAAAGTTGTTTTGAATATGGGTCGCTACCTTCATAGATTACATAGCCATAAGGATCATTAAATTTACGCCTACTAGAATCAATAACTCTTAAACATAATCCATTAGCAAACAAAATTGTAAATACTGGTTCACCATCAAAATTAAATGAATTCTCAAAATCGTAAATTAAATCTGTACTGAACGAAAAATACGAATCTTTTATTTTTATTTTATCTACGGTTCTAAATACTTTTAACATTGCTTTTCCGAGCTATTTTATTTTTATTAACTACACCCTTCAATTTTATTATCGTTAAGGGGTGGTACTTCTT
>CBCXVT010000002.1:0-67528 GCA_965178635.1 Flavobacteriaceae bacterium
GTGTCGTCTATTTTTACTTTTGATGATAAAATTGCAAGCGATTATATTGTAGAAGCAGCATCACATCATGGTCGTATTTTAGTTGGAAACCGAGAAAACGCTAAAGTAAGCACAGGTCATGGTTCGCCATTACCACAATTAACTCACGGTGGTCCAGGTCGTGCTGGAGGTGGAGAAGAAATGGGTGGAATGCGTGGTATTAAACATTACATGCAACGTTGTGCCATTCAAGGAACGCCTACTACGTTGACAGAAGTTACTGGTATTTACCAAGCAAATGCTGACTATAAGGAAAGTGAAAAACATCCGTTTGCATACCATTGGGAAGATATCAAACCAGGAATGTCTTTAAAAACACATAAGAGAACGTTTACAGATACGGATATCATTAATTTTGCAAATCTTACTTGGGATCACTTTTATGCACATACAGATATCACATCTTTAGAAGGAAGTATTTTTGAAAAAAGAACTGCTCATGGTTATTTCATTATTTCGGCTGCAGCAGGATTGTTCGTTTATCCAAATAAAGGACCAGTATCTGCAAATTACGGATTAGAAGAATGTCGTTTTTACGACCTTTATATCATAACGATACGGTTTATGTGCGATTAACATGTAAGCAAAAAGTAGATAGAGATGTCGCTTCTGCTGAGCATCCAAGCGGGATAGTTAAATGGTTTGTTGAGGTATTTGACGCTGAGGATGAACTAGTAGCTGTGGCAACTATTTTAACTATGGTTCAAAAAAAGCAAGAGACTTTTGTTGAAATGACTGAGGAAAAAATCAACGAATGTCTTTCAAAATTAACAGCTGATGCAAAACCTAAATGGGGAATTATGACTCCGCAACATATGGTTGAACATTTAGAATATACCTATAAAATTGCATCTGGAGATATACAAGATTTGAAGTTGCTACACCAGAAAATATTTAGATAAAGTGCATAACTCACTTTATAACTATGAGAAGTTTCCGAAAAACTCAAGATTTCCATTACTTGAAAAAGATACCTTAGATACTTTAAAGTATTCAGACTTGGCTACAGCTATAGAGAAGTTTGTTGAGCAAAGAACGAAGTATTTAGCATATTTTAAAGAACAACCAGAGGCTATTTTAAATATATGGTTTTTGGAGAGTTGAATAAATATGAATGGTATTTGTTAGAACGAAAACATTTAAATCATCACTTTGAACAATTTGGGGTGTTATAAAACCAGGTGAAATATTTAATAAAAAAAAGAGTAGTGATGTTCACTACTCTTTTTTTATACTACTTTTCTAGTACATTGAATTCAATACTTGAATCTGTAAATATGGTGTGAGTTTGAGTTTTGAAATCTTCCTCATCCGCTTCATAAATGTTATCCACATAAGTTTGCGGATTCAAATCGATTAACGGAAACCACGTACTTTGCACTTGTACTTGTAATTTATGCCCTTTTTTAAAAGTATGATACACATCTTGAAGTTTGATGTTGACATCAGTTTTTTGATTTGGTGTAAAAGGCTCAGGTTTAGAGAAACTGTTTCTGAAACGTCCTCGCATGACTTCACTTCTAACCATCATGTGATAGTTGCTCAATTTTAAATGAGATTGTAAATCCTCGTTGTCATTCTTTAAATCGTGCGGGTGTACATCAATAACCTTGACAATCCAATCAGCAGCAGAACCTGTAGTTGCAACTTTTAGTTTTGCAAGAAATATCTCCAGATAGTGTCAAATCATTTTCTAACACTTCAGTTTCAAAAACCAATACATCTGGTCTACGTGCTGCGAAACGCTGATCATCAGTCATGTATTTTCTTGGTGTGAATACCGTTTTTATATCTTCAGAATAAGGTACAGGTTTGTTAACATCACTAATGAAATTAACCTTTTCTATTGTGTCTACTTGAGAATTTAACTGTTGGTCTTTTGACAAGAAAAATTCTTTTTTCACAATATTTTTTGGTGGCCAAGTGTCATAAGAACTCCAAGACTTGCGTCCTGTATCAAAAACATAAGCTTCGGGTAAACCAGAGTTTTTTAGAACCATTACCTTTTAGGAAATGATTGAAAAATTTAGTTTCTATATTCTTCTGAAAATCTAATGAAATATTATCGCCAAAATAGTAATTACCTACTGTGTTTTTTTGTTTTGTCTCTAGACCATCCACCATGATCCCAAGGACCAAATACTAACGTGTTATAATTGTTTGGTTGGTGTTTTTCTATACCCTTATACGTTTCCAATGGACCATAAAGATCTTCAGCATCAAACCAACCCCCAACAATCATTGTTGCAACTGAAGATGGCACTTTGTTTAAATGTTGGATGATTCCTTTTTTCTGCCAAACGGCATCATAATTTGGATGTTCTATAATTTCCTTATAGAAAAAGTCGTCTACTAATGTGTTGTTTGAAGTATCAAAATCAAAGTAGGACTTCAAGTTTTTTAATGGGCCTTTGTCAAGAAAAAACTGATACTGATCTTGAGTTTGCAAGTCTAGGAAATTTATACCAAGCTTTGTCTGTTGGTTGATCCTTGTGAGTTCCGAATAAAGAAATGGCTCTAAAGTAACTTAATAAAAAAGCACCATTATGATGAAAATCATCAAAGAAAAAATCACCAATACACGCTTGAGGCGAAGCAGCTTTTAAAGCGGGATGCGCATCTATTGCAGAAACAGTTGCAATAATGCCCTGGGTATGATATTCCCCAAGTACCAACCTTACCGTTGTTGTTAGTTATATGCTTAACTAGCCAGTCTATAGTATCATAAGTATCAGTTGTTTCGTCAGTTTGTTTTTTAGTTTTATTAGGAATGTACGCTCTCATATTGTCATAAACACCTTCACTCAATCCATCGTCCTCTTACATCTTGATACACAATGATATTTCCTTCTTGCATTAAATTCTGAATTTGGACCAATGTTAGATTTAAATTGATCTGCACCATAAGGATTACAACTATATGGAGTTCTTTGTAATAAAATAGGGATATGTTTTTGAAGTGTCTTTAGGAGAATAAATAGTTGTGTGAAGCTTTACGCCGTCACGCATTTCTATTTTAACTTCTTGTTTAGTGTAATTGTCTTTAACAAAGTTATCCTTGGTTATTTCACTTTGATTTAAAGTTTTGAGTGAATTGTTTTTCGCAGAAACAGTTTGAAAAGATAAAACTGATACTAATAAAAATAAAATGAGCGTTTTTAAGTAATTATACATATGTTATTTTGTGATAAGTTGGTTTTCAAAATTAATCTTACTTTTGGAAAAATAAAAATACGATTAAAACTTTAAAGATATGACAGCACCTTACGTAAAACAAGATATAGAAAACGGAATAGCAACAATTGAATTTTTTCATCCAGCTCACAACTCGTTACCTGGAGATATATTAGCGCAATTAGCTGATGCAATTACCGTGGCAGGAGAAAATGACAATGTAAAAGTCATCATCTTAAAAAGTGGAGGTGTAAGAACGTTTTGTGCTGGTGCAAGTTTTAAAGAATTAATGACGATTAACGATGCGGAAACAGGAAAAGTATTCTTTTCAGGATTTGCGAATGTTATCAATGCTATGCGTAAATGTCCGAAGTTTATAATCGGACGTGTGCAAGGAAAAACTGTAGGAGGTGGTGTAGGAATTGCATCTGCTACGGATTACTGTATGGCGTCTAAATTTGCTTCTATCAAATTAAGCGAATTAAATATTGGTATCGGACCGTTTGTAGTTGGACCAGCTGTTGAACGTAAATTAGGCTTAACAGGAATGTCGCAAATTGCGATTGATGCGAATACATTTTATTCAGCAGAATGGGCACAAGCTAAAGGCTTATTCGCTCAAGTATATGACTCTACTGAAGAATTAGATGAAGCTGTAAAAGCTTTTGCTGAAAACTTATGTACATATAATCCAGAAGCCATGATGGAAATGAAAAAAATCATGTGGGCTGGTACTGACCATTGGGATACGTTATTAGCTGAACGTGCTGTGATTTCTGGTCGTTTAGTATTGTCAGATTTTACTAAAGAAACATTGAAGCGATTTAAATAATACACCGAGAAATATAAAATGACAACTATAAAAATTCTAACTTAGAACTTGTGTAGTTGTCATTTTTGGTTTTAATTTTTACATTTAAGCATGATATATTCATTTAAAGGGTTTATCCCTGTGGTTCACGAAAGTAGTTTTGTACATCCGTTAGCAGCAGTAATTGGTAATGTCATTATTGGCAAAAACTGTTACATTGGTCCTGGGGCTGCAATTCGCGGTGATTGGGGTGAGATTATTTTAGAAGATGGTGTTAATGTGCAAGAAAACTGTACAGTGCATATGTTTCCTGGTAAATCGATTACTTTAAAAGAATCTGCTCACATAGGTCATGGGGCAATTATTCATGGTGCTAATTTGGGTAGAAACTGTATGATTGGTATGAACTCTGTGATTATGGATGATGCCGTAATTGGTGATGAATGTATTGTTGGTGCAATGGCTTTTGTAAAAGCAAATACTGTGTTTGAAAGTCGACAATTAATAGTTGGGAATCCTGCGAAAGTAATCAAGGAGGTGTCTGATGAGATGATTGGTTGGAAAACTAAAGGCACTCAATTGTATCAAACGTTACCAGCTGATTGTCATGATACAATGAAGGTAGTTGAACCACTAAGAGAAATTCCTAAAAACAGACCAACTCAAGACGATTTTTATAAAACCTTAAATGAGTTTTTGAAGAAATGATGCCAAACCAACCAATAGTAACTGAGCGTCTTATTTTAAGACCAATGCTTGATGCTGATGTAGATGGAATGTATGAATTAGATTCTAACCCAGAAGTACATAAGTATTTGGGGAACAAACCTATTACAAAAAAAGAGCAAGCTCAAGACTATATAACAGATTTACAGCAACAATATAAAGAAAGAGGTATTGGTAGGTGGGCAGTTATACTGAAAGAAACCAATGAGTTTATGGGGTGGTCAGGTATTAAGTATCTGAACGAATCTGAGCAAGAGAATGGTTTTTACAATGTGTATGAACTAGGATACCGTTTTATAACTAAGTTTTGGGGTAAAGGCTATGCAACAGAATCTGCACAAGCATGGGTGGATTATATGTTTAATGAGGCAGGCGTTAAAAGTTTATATGCTGCAGCAGATATTCCTAATAAAGGTTCGGTAAATGTATTGCAAAAAGTAGGTTTTGAAATTACTGGAGAATTTGTTTTTGAATGGAAAGGAGATTTGTCCGACTGTTATTGGCTTGAACAACATAGATAATGACTTTAGCAGAATTACATTTTGATATAGAAAACGTAAATCATAGTAAAGCATCCCGTGCTAAAGCTGTTGATTTGGTAATTCATAATTTAGAGATATTGCCAGAGCTTATTGAAAAGGCATTCAGCGATGATAAAAACCATTTTAAATATTGTTGGTGGTTAGAGTTTTTAAATAGACAATATGTAGAGGTGTTGTGCCCTTATATGGATACAATCTTAGATCAAGCACAATATTTAACTGATCAATCAGCAATTAGACCCATAGCACGAATCATAGAAACGTATTGTTTGAATTACTATTCAAAAGCATCTCATGAGAGTGTTAAGAACATGATGACTAATTCAATTAAAGAATTAATGGTTGCAAGATCATTTGGGTGGTTGATAGATGATCAATTAAAAGTAGCACCAAGGGCCTATTCTATGATAAGTTTATATCACTTAGGGAAAGACGTGTCATGGGTACACGCTGAACTTCAATTGGTCATAGAACAGAATTACACTAATGAAAGTGCTGCCTATAAAGCAAGAGGTAGAATGGTTTTAAAAAAACTAAAGGGTTAACACAATTTCACGTCAATTTTACTTGCATCACATTCTTAAAATATACTATATTTACTAAAACACAGACTAACAATCGTTAGTTAGTTTTTAATTATTTCAAATTATAGAGATGGCTACAATTGAATTAAAAATGCCCAAAATGGGAGAGAGTATATCTGAAGCTACAATTTTAAATTGGTTATGTGAGGTAGGAGATACAGTAGAAATAGAAGACACGATTTTAGAAGTGGGGACTGATAAAGTTGACTCTGAGGTGCCATCACCTTGTACAGGAGTTGTTACAAAAATTTTATGCCAACAAAATGATGTTATTGCCGTAGGTGCTGTTTTGGCACTTATAGAATCTGATGGAAATGCTGAGGCATCTTCAAGTAAAGACACTAAGAAAGTATCAGTCAGGCCAAATACATCAACGCAAAAAGAGAACAGTTCTAAATTTCAAGTGAAAAATACGCCAGATTCTGATGCGTTTTTATCACCATTAGTAGTAAGTATTGCTCAGAAAGAAGGCTTAACTATTGAAGAAGTGCAAAGTATTGTGGGTACTGGTACAGAAGGTCGTATTAGAAAGAGTGATGTCATAAATTACATCAGTAATAGAAAATACGCGTTACCAAGTAGACCGCAAGTTCAGGCTACTCAAGCAGTAAAATCAACTTACAATGCGCCACCAGTCAAATTCATTGATGGGCATGATACAGTAATTGAGATGGATAGAATGCGCAAGATGATTGCGGATCATATGGTATATTCTAAACATACATCGCCGCATGTTACTGCATATATCGAAGTTGATGTGACAAATTTGGTTAATTGGAGGAACGAAAAGAAAACTGTATTTCAAGAGAAATATGATGAGCGCTTAACGTTTACGCCACTATTTGTTGAGGCTGTAGCTAAGGCTATTGAAGAATTCCCTGGAATTAACGCTTCAATTGATGGTAATAAAATTATACAATATAAAGACATTAATATTGGTATGGCAACGGCTTTACCAAGTGGAAACTTAATTGTACCAGTTGTGAAAAATGCAGACACTAAAGACCTATTGTCAGTTGCCAAAGATGTAAATCATTTGGTAAACAGTTCAAGAAATGATTGCTTGAAACCAGAAGAAATTCAAGGGAGCACATTTACAATTTCTAATGTAGGTACTTTTGGTAGTTTAATGGGGACACCAATTATCAACCAACCAGAAGTTGCCATTTTAGCCATTGGAATTATAAAGAAACGTGCTGAAGTCATCACAACTGAAAAGGGAGATGAATTGGCTATACGTAGCATGATGTATTTGTCATTATCATTTGATCACAGAGCAGTTGATGGCTATTTAGGTGGTTCATTCTTACGAAAAGTAGGAGATTATTTAGAGCAATTTGACTCTCAAAGAGAGATTTAGTATTTATTTAAGTTTTAAATATTAATAAATGAACTTAATAGCAGATCAGGTTTTTGAAAAACAAAACTACACTCAGATAAAGTTAGCTAAAGGAGAATATGACAATTGCAGTTTTAATAACTGTGTATTTACAGATTCCGATTTGTCTAATGTTAACTTTACGGAGTGTGAGTTTCAAGGTTGCGACTTAAGTAATGTGAATATAAAACATTCCGTTTTTAACGATGTAAACTTTAGTAATTGTAAGTTATTAGGCTTACAATTTAATCATTGTAGTGATTTTTTGTTTTCAGTAACATTTAAGACCTGTAACTTAACTTTAGCATCGTTCTATCAAGTTAAATCTAAAGGCACTAAGTTTTATGAATGTTTACTTCAACAAGTAGATTTTACAAGAGCCGAACTGACAAGTTCACTATTTGATAACTGTGATTTTAAAGGCGCTACTTTTGAAGAGACACAATTAGAAAAAGTAGATTTTAGTTCATCATATAATTATGTGATTGACCCTGAAATTAATACTATAAAAAAAGCGAAATTCTCAATGCCAGAAGTTCTAGGCCTATTGAGAAAATACAATATAGAAGTAAAGTAACACCAATGAAATTAGGAGCTATGACTAAGGAAGTACAACTATCAAAAGAACTATTACAAAAAGGATTCACTAACCTATGTACTGCGAAAGCAATGGCAACGTTGTACGAGGATAATTTCAAGTTAGTCTCTAAATATGTACATGCCACATCTAGGGGGCATGAAGCTATTCAAACAGCTTTAGGAATGCAATTACAGCCTCAAGATTATGCGTTTCCGTATTATAGAGATGATGCCATGTTATTGTCTTTTGGTATGCAACCTTATGACTTAATGTTACAATTGTTAGCTAAAAAGGATGACCCTTTTTCGGGTGGTAGAACCTATTATTGTCACCCGAGTTTAAATGATGTTGATAAACCAAAAATTCCACACCAATCATCTGCTACAGGAATGCAAGCTATTCCAGCTACAGGTGTTGCAATGGGATTTTGGTATAAAGAGAGTATCAATATTGATGATAAAACTTTAGCAGAGAAACCTGTTGCCATTTGCTCATTAGGTGATGCTTCTGTAACTGAAGGAGAAATATCTGAAGCCTTTCAAATGGCAGCTTTAAAACAATTACCAATTTTGTATTTGGTACAAGATAATGGTTGGGATATCTCAGCAAACGCTGAAGAAACTAGAGCTCAAGACGCTTTTGAATATGCAAGAGGATTCAATGGTTTAGAAGCAATGACTATTGATGGTGCAAATTTTACAGAGTCTTATCAAGCAGTAGAAAAAGCTTTAAAAATAATTAGAGAAGAACGACGACCAGTATTATTACACGCAAAGGTCCCATTATTAAATCACCATACTTCTGGTGTGCGTATGGAATGGTATCGTGATGATTTGGAAGAAGCACGTTCTCGTGATCCATACCCAGTTTTACAACAGCAATTATTAGATGCAGGATTTACTCAAAAAGAAATTGAAGGTATTGAAGTTGATGCAATTACTTTAGTAAAATCAGATTTTGAAAAAGCATTGCAAGCAGAAGATCCTTTACCATCAGATTTATTTACGCATGATTTTGTGCCAACACCAATCACAGAAGAAACTGGTGAAAGATCACCTGCCGATAAGGAAGAAGTGGTTATGGTTGACTGTGCCTTGTTTGCGGTTGAGGAAATTATGCGTGAGCATAAAGAGTGTTTACTATACGGTCAAGATGTTGGAGGTAGATTAGGAGGGGTATTTAGAGAAGCGGCAACTTTAGCACAAAAATTTGGAGACGAACGTGTGTTTAATACGCCAATTCAAGAAGCATTTATTGTTGGGTCTACAGTAGGGATGTCTGCAGCGGGATTAAAACCAATTGTTGAGGTTCAATTTGCAGATTATATTTTTCCAGGAATTAACCAATTGTTTACCGAGGTAAGTAGAAGTTGTTATTTATCTAATGGTAAATGGCCTGTGTCTATGATTTTACGTATTCCTATTGGAGCATATGGTAGTGGCGGCCCGTATCATTCATCGTCTATAGAATCTATTCTAACAAATATTCGCGGAATTAAAATTGCGTATCCTAGTAATGGTGCCGATTTAAAAGGACTACTTAAAGCTGCTTATCATGATCCAAATCCGGTTGTGTTTTTAGAACATAAAGGCTTGTATTGGTCTAAAGTAAAAGGCACAGATGCTGCCCGAACTATTGAACCTGCGGAAGATTATATTTTACCACTTGGTAAAGCAAATGTTGTACAAGAGATTTGGCAACAAGATGACGAAGAAACCATGACTGTAATTACTTACGGAATGGGAGTACACTGGGCGTTAAATGCAACTAAAGATTTAAAAGAAAATGTAGAAATAGTAGACCTACGCACATTATATCCGTTAGATGAAGACGCTATTTTAGCTTCAGTAAGAAAGACAAAGAAATGTTTAATAGTTACAGAAGAACCAACAAATAATTCTTTTGGTAGAGCGTTAAGCGGCTTAGTACAAGAAAAATGTTTCAAGTACTTAGATGCACCTGTGATGACTATTGGTAGTGAAAACATGCCTGCAATACCATTAAACTCAGTATTAGAACAGACAATGATTCCTTCTACTGAAAAAGTCAAAGTGAAAATTGAAGAACTTTTAGCATATTAATGTTTGAAATGCATCAATAAAAAAGCCACTCTATAGAGTGGCTTTTATATTAAAAGAATTTTAATTATTCTCCAATTTCTTCAGTCATACGTACTTTTATGACATCTTTATATTGTTCTATAAAAACCGTGTTCTTTGTATTCCATTTGTGTTCTTTTTCTTCTCCTCTATAAAAGTATAATGATTCACCATCAGCTTTCATCCTTCTAAGCCAATCACCTTCATATGTGCGGTGCATATTGGTGGCAACCATGTACACTTTATTTATGGTTTTTCTATTCATTAATTCTATAACATATTCTGCATTGGTTTGTTTTTTTACTTGTGCATTCATACTAGATGATAAACAAATAAATAGAATAAGAATAAAAACGTTTTTTGTTTTTTTGATAATGTCCATTGGTTTTAGTTTAGATGATTTATACGTAAATATATAAATTAAGTTCTAAAGTATACTAATGGAAATTTAAGAGTTGTTTTTTTTGTCTCGATGAGGTATGTTTTTATCCGTTAATGAGTGAAGAAAATTCTCTAAATCAATTTTTTGTTTTTCAGAAAAATTTAAAGGCTCAATCATTAAGCTATCCATATTGATTGGATGTTCTACAAAATCATATGGGTTGCTATAAAAATCAATCACTTCTCTTAACGTTTTAAATTGACCATTATGCATGTATGGTGCTGTTAGAGCTATATTTCGTAAGCCAGGAACTTTGAATTTTCCTATATCAGAAGAATCTTTTGTGAAATCATAACGTCCCATGTCAGTAAGATTTTTACCATCATATAAGCCAATATTCCTGAACTCATCTCCTGTAAAATCTGGGCCAAAATGACAATCAAAACATTTAAATTCATTAGATAAAAAAATGCCTCTACCTCTTAGTTGAGAGGGACTCATAGCAAGTGTGTCAATGTCGTTCATCCAAAGATCATGTGGAGCACTTCCATCACTTTCTAAGCTGCGTTGAAATTCTGAAAGCGCATTAACAATATTGATTTCATTAGGTTTTGTTTGATATAACTTGTTGAATAAAGTGTGGTATTCTTTATTTTCTTGAACCCTTTTTACAGCTTCACTAAAAGCGAGGTTCATTTCTACAGGGTTTTCTATTGGCATACTGGCTTGTTGTTCTAATGAGATCGCCCTACCATCATGAAAGAAAAAAGACCTGCTTGCCATGTTCATAACAGATGGTGTGTTTCTTGTGCCTATACTATCGTTTACTCCTAAAGAAAAGGCTTTGTTGTCTGCAAAAGCAAACTTTGGTTGGTGACAACTTGCACAAGAAATAGATGCGTCCAAAGAAAGAATCGGATCAAAAAACAATTTTTCTCCAAGAGCAATTTTTGTAGAAATAGGTTTTTTTATAATGTATTCTTGAGTCTTATTACAAGAGATAAATACTAAAATAGAACTTAAGTAAAGTAGGGTTTTCATTTGTCAAAAATAAGTAAGATTATGAAGAAATTAAGTGACATATGTTACATAATGATATGTTTTTATTAATTCAATTTCTAATGGTATAATAAATTAGTGTGCTCATGTTTAGCTTAAAAACAGATATAAAAAAAGCCGAAATATAAGTTTTCGGCTTTTTGAATTATTCTTGAGTCTTATTCTTTGTTTGCTCCAGGGGGATATTTTTCTAAAATTTGTGTTACAAATTCTTGAGTTCTTGAATCCTTTTTTTCAACATTGTGTGTTAAATAACCTGAACCTCTACCTTGCCAAATCAATTGTTTGTCTTTAGAGTTTATCAAATCAATATATAGAACACCGTTAGTGGAACTAGACACTTGTCTATTGTAACCGCCGTACCAAGGCCCCCATCCATAACCAATACCTGCATTATAAACATTGACGTTTTTTTCAGTTTTGGTATTGATATTTACTAGTAAATCAGGAGTTTCAGATTTTGTAAATCCTTTAGCGAGTAGCTCTGATTCAATGGCTCGTAAGATTCTTTTTTTATCTAAATCAGAAATTTCTACTTTATCAATTCCAGGTTTGTAAAATGCAAATGTTTTGTAAGATTCAAATGGTGCTTGCGTATCATAATCGGTACTTACCTTAACAGAAGCGCAAGATGTTAGCACCATAATAAGACCTAAACTTAATAGTTTCATGAATTTCATAGTTTACTTTTTTAAGTTATTAAATAAGCATCAATAGAATTGATATCAATGCTTTTATAAATTAGCAAGTAAGTTGTCATCAACTAAATTTGGGACAGTAACTTTTAAGCTAGGCTCAGATTTCATAGCCCTTTCAATCGCGAACATAGCACCTTCGTTTCTTGCCCAATTTCTACGAGCAATACCGTTATTTACATCCCAAAAAAGCATCGATTCTAAACGTCTTTTTGCTTCTTTACTACCATCAAGAACCATACCGAAACCTCCATTAATAACTTCACCCCAACCAACACCACCACCATTGTGGATTGATACCCAAGTAGCACCTCTAAAACTATCACCAATAACATTGTGTATAGCCATATCTGCGGTAAAACGAGAGCCGTCATATATATTGGATGTTTCTCTATATGGTGAATCTGTCCCTGATACATCATGGTGATCTCTACCTAAAACTACCGTTCCGATGGCACCTTTTTTAATTGCCTTATTAAAAGCTTTGGCAATTTTCATACGCCCTTCAGCATCTGCATATAGAATACGGGCTTGTGAACCAACTACTAATTTGTTGTCTTGAGCACCTTTAATCCATTGGATATTATCCGTCATTTGTTGTTGGATTTCAATAGGAGATTCTTTTTTAAGTTTCTCTAAAACTTGACAAGCAATGGCGTCTGTTTTTGCTAAATCTTCTGGTTTCCCGGAAGCACAAACCCAACGGAACGGTCCAAATCCGTAATCAAAACACATTGGTCCCATGATATCTTGTACATAACTGGGGTATTTGAACTCTCTACCAATTGTAGGTTTGTCTGACATTACATCTGCACCAGCACGAGAGGCTTCTAATAGAAACGCATTCCCGTAATCAAAGAAATAGGTGCCTTTTGCAGTGTGTTGGTTGATTGCTTTTGCATGACGACGTAAAGTTTCCTGAACTTTCTCTTTGAACAGTTCTGGTTCGTTAGCCATCATTTCATTTGCGTCTTCAAAAGAAATATCTGCTGGATAGTAACCACCTGCCCATGGATTGTGTAATGATGTTTGATCAGATCCTAAATCAATATGAACATTTTCTTGATCAAACTTCTCCCATACATCTACAATATTTCCTAAATAGGCAATAGAAACCGTTTCTTTATGTTCTTTGGCCTGATTAACACGAGTAACCAGTTCATCTAAATCAGTTATTTTTTCATCTATCCAACCTTGATCTAATCTAACTTGTGTAATCTTCGGATTTACTTCTGCGCAAACCGTAATACAACCAGCAATGTTACCTGCTTTTGGCTGTGCGCCAGACATACCACCCAAACCTGAGGTTACAAACAAATTCCCTTTAGGGTCTTTGCCTATTTTTCTAAATCCGTTTAAAACGGTAATTGTTGTTCCGTGAACAATCCCTTGCGGGCCGATATACATATAACTACCTGCGGTCATTTGACCGTACTGTGTAACACCTAAGGCATTAAATTTCTCCCAATCGTCAGGTTTTGAGTAATTAGGAATCATCATTCCGTTGGTTACCACAACTCTTGGTGCATCTTTATGAGATGGAAATAACCCCATCGGATGTCCAGAATACATGACTAAAGTTTGCTTGTCGGTCATTTCAGACAAGTACTTCATGGTTAATAAATACTGAGCCCAGTTAGAAAACACACCACCATTACCACCATATGTGATTAATTCATGCGGGTGTTGTGCTACTGCATAATCCAAGTTATTCTGAATCATTAACATGATTGCTTTGGCTTGCTTGCATTTACCAGGGTATTCTTTAATAGGCCTGGCTTTCATTTCATAATCTGGGCGAAAACGATACATGTATATGCGCCCATAATCATTTAATTCTTTTAAGAATTCTTTTGCCAAAACTTCATGATGTTCCGGTTTAAAGTAACGTAAGGCATTTTGTAAAGCTAAAGTCTTTTCTTCATCAGAAAGAATTTCTTTACGTTTTGGCGCATGGTTAATGTTGGTATCGTATACTTTTACAGGGGGTAATTCGTTTGGAATACCTTGTTTGATATGTTTTTTGAAAGATAATATTGTTGTAGTTTCCATAATAAGATTGTTGTGTAACTAGTTAATTTGTTTTCTTAATACTAAATTTAGGTCTACAAATAACTACGGATAACGGATGTCAACCCTATGGTATTTGCTATAAATAGCAATTTTATACTTAAGTAGCTGAAGATCCATTAGTCTTTCTTTTTTTTTTGGTGTTCGTTTTTTTATTGAATCCATAGGGGCAATGTCTACAGCCACTTTCGCAACAATAACCACGTTTTAAATGGTATTGTTCAGTGAAGCATTTGTAACCTTCAGGAGTTAAATAGTAATCTCCGTCTTCAATGGGTATGCGCTTTTTAATCATATTGATACAAATATACAGCAAATTTGGTTTGATTATTGCTACTAAAAGTATATGATTTTGTTTAATAAATATATTGTACCTAAAGATTTTGTTAGCCTAACGTTATTTCCTTTTATTTTTTTGAAGTCTATTGCGCAAAAAGAAAATAAAGTTCTTTTAAATCATGAAAAAATACATTTGCAACAACAGAAAGAGATGTTGGTACTGTTTTTTTATTTGTGGTATACAGTAGAGTTTTTAGTACGTTTTGTGAAAACAAAAAACAAGAATAAAGCTTATAGGGGTATTTCATTTGAGCAGGAAGCTTATGCTCATGAAACCGATATGTTATATATAGAAAAACGCCCTAAATGGGCGTTTTTGAAATATTTATGACACCTATTTATGATTAATCTAATATAGTCATATAGCTTGTATAATTGGTTCTGTCAATTGTAAAACCATCAGAATGGTTAACGCCACCATTTCGTCCTCTTAATCTAATTGTTACAGAGACTCCAGGCGTTACTGTAAGAGGAAAATTTGCTGCAGTAATTGAAGCGGCACCTGCAGAACCAGTTACATCATCAGAAGTTCCTGTTAAACTAAGAAAATTACCAACGTTTGTTCCTCCATTTGTAATTCCTACTGAGAACCATGTAAGTGGGTCAATACTTGAAGTTAGTGGGTTGTATCCCGTAATAGTAAATGATAAATAAACTACAGCATGCTTAGGTGTAAATGTGATACTAGCCCCAGTAATATTAGTTAATGATGTGCTTGTAATATTTTGGGCTCCACTTGGTAAAATAACACTTTGTATATTATCTCCATAAATTGCAGTACGAACTTGTAAATCTCCTGAAGCATTAACAGCAATTGGCGCTAAGTCTGTACCGTTATTGTTACTATTGTTTGTGCTATTTAGTCCCTCTATTCTTATAGTAGAACTAGTTCCTGCAATGTGTAATTCTTGTAAAGGATTAGTTGTTCCAATACCAACTTGTGCATAGTTGATTTTAGTGCATAGCGCAAAAGCAGCCATAAACACCATTCGGGTAATGTTTTTGAGCATTTTAATTCGGGTATTTTAATTAATTTTTAAATATTCAGAAAAGAATTCAAACCACTGATCTCTTTAAGGTCGACAAACTTACTAAAATAATCGACAAACGCAACTTTATTTTGTGTAACTAGTTGTTGTTAATTTACAGTTCATTAATTTAAAGCACAAAAAAAACATCCATATTGGATGTTTTTAAGTGTTGCAACAAATGAAGAGTTTATTATTTTATTTGTTTTTTAAGTTCACTTACTGTTTTAGGTACAGTTAGTGAATATGGTCTTATTCTTTTCTTTGAACCCAATTTTTCAGGTTTAGGACTACTTGCTATAAATGCTTTTAATTCAGTTACTGTATTAAACTTTCTTAATGAATTATTGTTAGTTGTTTTAATTTTAGCTTTTATAGTTGGTTTTGCAGTATTAATATATGTTTTTAGTTCAGCTACCGTTTTTGGTACAGTTAACTTTGTTGACTTTTGTGAAAAAGCCAAATTTGCTACAATAAGGAAACATCCAAATAGAATTAGCTTTTTCATAATTAGTTGTGTTTTATTAATTTAAGTGTAGCTCCATATGGATTACCACCAAACTCTACTTCAGTTTCTACATGATCAGTTAAGGAGCCATTTGAATCTTTTGTTCTAGTAGCGCCAGAAGTTGTACCAAATATTTCCATTGTATGCGCTCCAGCAGCAAGTGATACATAAACAGATCCGTTAAGCATAAAAGGCCCACTTGTAAAAGTATTGGTCTGAGTTCCAGATCCTCCAGATAAAGTTGTCCCGTCATCATAATTTGTGTATAAATCAGTATACCAGTTTTCAAATCCACCATCTACATAAACAGCAACTCCGTACCATCTTGCTATTCCATCTGTGATAGGTCCGCCAGCTGGATCTCCAACTCTTACTGGTATTGAGAAGTTTATTTCTACTAATGTTTGTTGTGTCAGAGTAAAGTTTTCAGTATGCATTGCTGCAGACCATAATTGAGCACCATCTGTTGTTGCAATTGTTACTGATGGTTCAATAAACGCTGTTTCATCTAAATCTGTAATTGAATTACTTAAAAAAGAAGGTCCACCTATAACGATATTACCGTCTGTATCTACAGCTAATGGAGAAAGATCAATACCATTATTGTCTGCGTGAGTATTGTTTAATGCCTCTATTCGTATTGTTTCAGTAAGAGGGTCAGTCCCGTCAATATGTAATTTTTGTTGCGGGTTAGTTGTTCCAATTCCTACTTGGGCAAAAGCAGTAGTTGCCATACACATAGTAGCGATAACAGCTAAAGATTGGGTTAATTTTTTCATAATAAACTTGGGTATTTATTGGGTTAATTTTGGTTATGATTCGCTTATAATCGAGTAAGCATAACCGATTATCGACGAATAATAAGTCAAATGATATGTTTTTCGATAAAACGCAAAAAATACAGACAAAATGCACACCTTGTGCACTTTGTCGTTATTTTGGTAATAGCATGGTCTATAACACAAAAAAAGACAGCTCATTAATGAGCTGTCTTTTTGGTTACTACTTAACAGTATAGTATTATTTTCTTTTTCCAACTTTTGCTTTTCCATATTTTAATGGCTTAAGTTTGTCAGGTCCATATGGGAAACGCACGCCTTCATGTTTAGATTCAACTTTCCCAGATTCGTCTATATCATCTATTCTGTTAGCAACAATATGCCAAGAGAATTGTATGTTTGAATTTCCGCCATTCAATTCTTTAACTTTAAAGCTGTTTTTACTCTTTTCAGTTACAAATACACCATTACAGTCACCTTCCAGTTGAATAAACACTTTTAAAGGGTGTTTCTTGTCAATATGTATGTTGTTTGCTAATATTGGATCTATAGGGATATAGGCTTCTCCATTACTTAGTCTTCCAATTCCAAAATCTTGAAATAATATTTCAGGTGCTTCGGGAGAGAATAACACTCTTTTTTTTCCTTCATGGTTTATCATTGTTGAGTTTGATCCGGTACCTACAATTTTATAAGTAGTACCTCCGGTTCTGATACCTACAAATGCATAATCTTCTCCAGCATTTCCACCACCACCTCCAGCGTTGTTATCTGAATTACCATCAAAATATCCACCAAACTTGTCTGTTCCGTCGTCTCCTGCTATATACGCTACTGGAGTAGTTGTGTCGGTGATGTCACCTCCAATAAAATAACCTCCATATCGTTCATTTGTTGTGTTAGATGCTGAACCATATACACCTATTTCTGCACCATTACCTACAACTCCAATTGCAAAACCTACTGGTGTATTTACAGTTGTTGTACCGTTTGCAACACCTGCAATACCTGTACCACTAGCAGAATTTTGACTGATACCTACAGCTCCAATACCTTGGGTAGTTGAAAAATTTTCAGCATACATACCCCACCCTGAACCAGAGGTGTACCCGTTGATAGGGAAGCCGTTTGCAGGAGCATAAGACGTAAACATATCACCTGCTCCGTAAGGAGATGCTGCTCTAAAATATATTTGGTCAGTTCCGGAATCTAAAAAAAGCATATTTGCTTCTGTATCAGACTCTATTCTGAAATCTGCATTATCTATCCCTTGTTCATTAAAAATTGTAGTTCCGTTACCATGAATTCTATGGTTCATAGCATTATTTTCATTCACTTCAATTACACCGTCGTCATTAGAGTCATAAATATGCACTAATTCATCACCAGTATCTGTACCACCAAGTCTAGTTCTTATTTCGTCTGCAAAAGTTGTTTGCGCGTTTTCAACTCTAATTTTTGTAATATTATTTCTTTTAATTGCTAAATCTACTCCGTCTGTAGTTCCTAGAAAATTTGTACTATAGGTAGTTCCTGTATTTCCGGTTAACGACCAATCAGCACTTGGTGTAGCTCCTAATCTAACCCAGACGCACCATCGTTATAGTAAAATCCAGGAGTTACATCACCAGCAGTTGCAGTGTTATATACAATCATACCAGCAACATCTGCACTTAGAGGAGCAGGATTAGTGGTCATTGTTAAGGCCATTCTAGGGAGTAGTACTCCGCCGGGATTAGCAACCGTTGAGTTAATTTCCAGAAGGGCATCTGAATTTGGCGTTGTTGTTCCAATACCAACTTGCGCAAAACTGGCTTGCGAAATTAGAATGGTACTCAATATTGCAAATAATTTTGAGATAGTTTTATACATAATTTAGTTTTTTAGGGGTATTAATACTTAAAAATAAGAAATAGTCTATATAAATATTATTTTTTTGATTTTTTTCGTTTAATGGTGTCTAATAATCGATTAAAGTATTTTTTATCTGATGTTTTGATAATTTATTAATTGAATTACTGAGGATGTCTCAGTTAATAACTGATTTTGTATGGTTTTTTATAATCATGTAATGATAAATAAAACCTTGATTAAGATGTTGTATTTTTGTGATTGTTAATTATTTGTAAACAAATGAAAGAGTTAAATAAAAATTGTATTAGAACCCAAAGCTTAATTCAACAAGTTGCTTTAAGACGAGAGGACCAATTGGGTAATGGAATTTCTGGGAATAAGCTTAGAAAATTAAAATACAATATTCTTGAAGCTAAAAAATTAGGGCTATCTAAAATTATAACTTTCGGCGGAGCATATTCCAATCACATTATGGCGGCATCTTATATCAAGAAGCTACATAGCATTGAGGTTGTTGGTGTGATTAGAGGAGAAGAATTGGAAGATAAAATACATAGCAACCCAACTTTAAAATTTGCTCAAGAAAACGGCATGAAATTTCATTTTGTGTCAAGAGAAACATATAAAAATAAAGAAAACCCAGGTTTTATAGATGAGTTAAAAAAACAATACGGTGATTTTTATCTTTTACCAGAAGGTGGAACAAATGAATTGGCAATAAAAGGTTGTGAAGAAATACTTACACCAGAAGACACTCAATACGATTACATCTGTTGTGCGGTTGGAACAGGAGGTACTTTAGCAGGCTTGATTAATGCGAGTCAACCACATCAGAAAGTTTTAGGCTTCTCTGCATTAAAAGGTGATTTTTTGAAAGCCGATGTTGCTAAACTAGTCTCCAAAGACAATTGGAGTATCAATACAGATTATCATTTTGGAGGGTATGCAAAAGTGACTAAAGAATTAATAGACTTCATGAATACGTTTAAAACTGAGACTTCAATTCTTTTAGATCCTATTTATAATGCTAAAGTTTTATTCGGAATTTATGATTTATTGAAAAAAGGTCATTTCTCAAAAAATACTAGTATTTTAGCCATTCATACTGGGGGGCTGCAAGCTATTTCTGGAATGAATCAATTACTACAGAAAAAAGGATTGCCTTTAATCAATTTATAAAAAATAAATGAAAATATTTTTTACACTATTACTTGCTTCTGTTATGGTAAGTTGTGGAAGCAGCAGAGTTATCACATCAAAAGAAGAGCATAAGGAATATAACTCAGAGGCAGAGCACAAGCCTCAAAACACTAGTGAACAGCCGGCTAATAAGGTACCAAGTTCACCAAGCGTAGCTTCTCCTAAAGTAGATAATTCACCAATACATACTACGGATAAAGTAGCAAGATATGTGCATAAATACAATGCTATAGCGCAATATGAAATGCAACAATCAGGCATACCTGCAAGTATCACTTTGGCACAAGGTATTCTAGAATCTGGTGCTGGACAAGGAGATTTAACACAACGTGCAAATAATCATTTCGGAATTAAATGTCACGGTTGGACTGGTGAAAAAGTGTATCACGATGATGATAAAAAAGCAGAGTGTTTTAGAAAATATACCCACCCATCAGAGTCATTTAAAGACCACTCTGAGTTTTTAACCTCAAGAGGTCGATATGCATCTTTATTTCAATTAGATAAAAAAGATTACAAAGGTTGGGCAAAAGGTTTGCGAAAAGCTGGTTATGCTACAGATCCGAGATACCCATCAAAATTAATCAGTTTGATTGAACGTTATAATTTGGATAAATATGATGTGGTTTCAAAGTTAAATTCGCATCAAACTAATCATGATATATTAGATTATAAAGTAATGCAAGGAGATACACTGTATTCAATTGCTAGGAAGTTTAATTTATCAGTTGATCAATTAATGGAAATGAATAATTTATCTGATACAACGTTAACAATCGGACAACAATTAACAGTACAATAAATGAGTGTTTATAAAAGAAGTAGTCAGTTGTTTCATGAAGCAACACAGTATATACCAGGTGGTGTTAACTCACCAGTAAGAGCATTTAAATCTGTAGGAGGTGATCCTATATTTGTAAATAAAGCAGAGGGACCATATTTATATGATGAAGACGGGAACAAATTGATAGATTATATCAATTCATGGGGGCCAATGATTTTAGGACATGCCAACAAAAAAGTAGTTGATGCAGTTATTGAACGCACTAAATTAGGGACTTCTTTTGGCACGCCTACTGAAATTGAAACTGAAATAGCAAAGTTGGCAGTTAGTATGGTGCCGAATATTGACAAGATTCGTTTTGTGAATTCAGGTACTGAGGCGTGTATGAGTGCTGTAAGGTTAGCAAGAGGGTTTACAGGAAAAGAAAAAATCATCAAGTTTTCAGGGTGTTATCACGGGCATTCTGATTCGTTTTTAATTCAAGCTGGTTCTGGTGCCGTAACGTTTGGATCGCCAAATAGTCCGGGAGTCACTAAAGGTACAGCAAAAGATACTTTGCTTGCAGTGTATAATGATATTGAAAATGTAGCGCAATTAATCAAAGCAAATGAAGGAGAAATAGCTTGTGTAATTATTGAGCCAGTTGCAGGAAATATGGGATGTATTCCTCCTAAAGAAAACTTCTTAAAGGATTTACGTACATTATGTGATGCTAATAATATTCTATTAATATTTGATGAAGTAATGACAGGGTTCCGTTTGGCAAAAGGGGGTGCTCAAGAATTATATGATATCCATGCAGATATTGTATGCTTCGGTAAAGTAATTGGTGGAGGATTGCCAGTTGGTGCTTTTGCTGCACGCAATGAAATCATGAATCATTTAGCGCCTTTAGGACCTGTATACCAAGCAGGGACTTTGTCAGGTAACCCGTTAGCAATGTCTGCAGGTTTAGCAATGTTGCAACAGTTAAATGACGATGCTGAAATTTACACACGTTTAAAAGAAAAAACAGATTATTTACATAAAGGATTGAGTAAAGGATTAACTAAAAAAGGAATTACACATACCATAAATCAGGTAAATTCGATGATTTCTGTTCATTTCGCAGAAGATGCAGTAGTTGATTTTACATCATCTGCAAAAGGCGACAATCCACGTTTCAAGAAATTCTTCCATGGGATGTTAGCAAAAGGTGTTTATATTGCACCAAGTGCTTATGAGACATGGTTTATTTGTGACGCACTAAGTTATGACGATTTAGATGCCACAATAGCTGCTTGTAGTGAAGTAGCAGAAACATTATAAAATAAAAAAGCGATCTGAATTTCAGATCGCTTTTTCATTATAACGTAACGTATAAGTCTATTTTTTAATAAGACTGTATTTTTTATACTGAACCTCAGTTAAAATAGTTTTTAACTTATTATCAAACTTTAAGTTAATTGCTTTTTGAGTATTCTTTGGAGAGTCTTGATTAATAGCTTTTGTTTGTCTTTGTTTATACATAAAGGCACTTGTTACTGCTTTCTGTTGTTCTTTACTAATATTAAACTCTTGTACTAATCGGTGCGTAAATTCTTTAGCTTCTTGACTTACACCTCTTGAGTTGCTTTCTTGAGCTACTGCATTAGTGGTACTTAATAATGAAATTGCAAAAAATGCAACTACGGCAATAATTTTTTTCATAATATGGTTTCGTTTATGTAAATTGATTAAAACTTAAAGCTACTAAAGTAAATAAAAATAATTACAGTGATAGGATCTTTAGACAAGAAGCTTTAAATACCGTTTATCTGTTGTTTCTAGAATGTTTTTTCTTTCTTGATGAAGTTTTACGTTGCATCTGTTCCCATTTATTAAATTGCTCTTTTGATAAAATAGATTTCATCTTCTTTTTATGAGCTATTTTTTTATCTAAACGTTTATTCATTTTATTGAATTTTTCTTCAGATGACAACTTTGGTTTTTCTGTACCTTTATCATGTTCTCTCTTGGCACGTTGCTCCTTTCGAGTTTTAGCTTCATCTAAATGTAACGCGTAAATGTTATCTTGTTGTTCTTTAGAAAGATCTAAAAACAAAGCCATCTTTTTTGTTCTCAATGTCGCTATTTGTTCAGGAGATAAATCTTTCAGGTGTTCCATTTTACCTTTTCTTGGATGCTCTTTTTTGTCAGAATGACTTCCTTGTCCAAATATTGCAGAACTTATTACTAGTGCGGCTAATAAGATTAATTTTTTCATAGTTGTAATTTTAAATTGTTTGACTTTTTGACTCATAAGAATACAAAAGGTTTAATTACGAGCATAAAAAAAGGAGCTACATGTGCAGCTCCTTTTATAATAGTCTTTATTTAGTTAAACAACCTCAACAAACAATCCGTCGTCGGTTTTGTTCACTTTAGCCAAGTTGTTTTTAGTTAATCCTTTAATAGATTTATCCCATTTTTTGTTACTCAATCCAGATTGTGATTTCAAATCGTTTAAATCAATTTTCTCTGCTTTTTGTAATAAGTTTAATACAAATTTTTCATCATCATTTAAATCTACTAATGGTGCTTGACGTTCTGGTTTCATTTGTGGGAAGAATAATACTTCTTGAATAGATGGATTGTCTGTTAAAAACATGATTAATCTGTCCATTCCTATTCCTAAACCAGATGTTGGAGGCATACCGTACTCTAAAGCACGTAAGAAATCATGATCAATAAACTCAGTAGCTTCATCATCACCTTTTGCTGCTAATTTTAATTGAGCTTCAAAACGCTCGCGTTGGTCTATAGGGTCATTTAATTCAGAATACGCATTTGCAATTTCTTTACCACAAACCATTAATTCAAAACGCTCCGTTAATTCCGGATTGTCTCTATGTTCTTTACAAAGTGGAGACATTTCTTTTGGATAATCTGTAATGTAAGTTGGTTGAATGTAATTTCCTTCACATTTTTCACCAAAAATTTCATCGATTAATTTTCCTTTACCCATGGTACTATCCACTTCAATTCCCATACCTTTTGCAGCATCAAAAATTTCAGCTTCTGTTTTACCGTAAATATCAAAACCAGTAAATTCTTTAATAGAATCTGCCATCGTGATACGTTTGTATGGTGCTTTAAAGTCAATTTCTTGTCCGTTAAACGTTGCTTTTGTAGTTCCGTTTACTGCAATTGCACAATGTTCTAATAACTTCTCAGTAAAGTCCATCATCCAATTGTAGTCTTTATAGGCTACATATATTTCCATTGCTGTGAATTCTGGATTATGAGTTCTGTCCATTCCTTCATTTCTGAAGTTTTTAGAGAATTCATAAACCCCTTCAAATCCACCAACAATTAATCTTTTTAAATACAATTCATTAGCAATTCGCATGTATAACGGAATGTCTAATGAGTTGTGATGTGTTATAAACGGCCTTGCAGCAGCACCACCAGGAATAGCTTGTAAAATTGGCGTTTCCACTTCCATATACCCAGCCTCATTAAAGAAGCTACGCATGGCAGTAAATAATTTTGTTCTTTTGATAAACACATCTTTTACATGCGGGTTTACTGCTAAATCTGCGTAACGTTGTCTGTAACGCATTTCTGCATCTGTAAAACCGTCATGGATATTTCCATCAGCGTCTACTTTCGGTAGAGGTAATGGTTTTAACGACTTACTTAATAAAGTAAAGTTTTTTACTAAAACAGTTTTTTCGCCTACCTGAGTTGTGAATAACTCTCCTTCAATACCGATGAAATCACCAATATCTAGGAGCTTTTTATACACGTCATTGTAAAGTGTTTTGTCGTCTTCTAAACAAATTTCATCTCTGTTAAAATACACTTGAATACGTCCTTCACCATCTTGTAATTCAGCAAAAGATGCTTTTCCTTGAATTCTACGTGACATTAAACGTCCAGCAATTACCACCTGTTTACCTTCAGTATATGCTTCTTTTATCTGTTTGGAATTATTGTCAACAGGATAAAGGTTTGCAGGGTACGGGTTTATTCCCAAGTCTCGTAACTTTGTAAGTTTTTCACGTCTTACAACTTCTTGTTCTGATAATTGCATTTGTATTTTGTTTTGAAAAATAAGCTGCAAAATTACGTAAAATATAAGTGCAGTAAAAGTGAAAAGAATATAAATACCCACTTGGGTGTACTCTTATTGGTTTAGAGCTTTATAAAGTCCATAAGTGACTATTTCTAAACAGGGTAAAAACGATGAAAACTATAAGTGTAATTAAGAGTCCTTTCGAGGAGATATCAATATCAGGGAAGTTGATGTTAAAAGGTTTTAAAGCAAAGCTGAAAAAGATGTATGTTAAAAGAGGTGCGAAGAAATAAATGAAGATATTTAGTTGTCCTGCTTCAATAAAGTTGCCGTGAAGTAATTGGTGAAACGCACGTTGCCCACCACAACCCGGACAATCAATATTCGCGATGCGTTTGGTCATGCAAATTGCGAAAGGTGTATCATTTTTAGCGGGGTTGTTCACATAAAAATATCTGATAACCGCAAAAAAGATTCCTATTGAAAATATGGAAAGTACTTTTTTCATATAAAAAAGGCCGAAGTATTGCTACAACGGCCTTAGTAGTATTGTTAAATTCTTATTGATTCATTTGATATTGCTCCATAGCTTCATTGAATTTTTCCATGGTGTCCTCCCAATTCAATCCAACATAAATTAAGTAAACAACAGCAATACCTATAGCTATAAGAGCTAAAAGCTTTGCGTTTTTTGAAGAGCTAGCAGCACCTTTAAAATCATTGGCTTCAAATTTCTTTTTTACTTGAGTAGCCATCACTATAGCTACAATACCAAGAATAAAACCTATACAACATGGTGAGCAACATCCTATGATTGTTGCTGCAATTGCTAAAGCCATGTTATTACTTGGCATGATATTATTTGTAGAGTTTTCCATAAAAATAAATGTTAGTTGTTTAGTTTAGGCTAAAGTAGTATTTTTTTAAGTATAAATTAAATTTGTAACAAATAGGGCGTTTTAGCTACTGATAATATATATCAATCATAAAAAACCATCATGAGTATTTGGAGAGTATTATTATCAATTTTATTTCCGCCTTTAGCAGTTTTAGATAAAGGCTGTGGGTCTGTAATTATCGTATTTATATTAACGTGTTTAGGCTGGATACCAGGGGTAATTGCAGCGTTAATTATTTTAAACAATCCGAATAAATAATTTCTTAGTTTTGTATGTTGAAAAATTCAACACATGAAACTAACAAAATCGACTAAATACGCTACATTAATCATATCAATATTAACAGCTTCATTAGTTAATGAATATTTAGTAAAGCTGGTCAACTCTTATTATAAAGAAGGGACATGTCTATCAGTTTTAATAGGTATGATAGTAACCATCTTGATATTCGTGCCTATGTTCGGATTTGTAAAAGGAATGATGGATAAAGCCTCAAAGTCTTATTTAAAAGCTAGTAAGAAAATAGCAAAAAAGAATAGCACAGGTTTGTTTGTAGGGTTTTTAATTGCTTTCGCAATATTATATGTGTTCTTTGCTCAAATAAGACATAATATTGATGTGCTTGGAAAAGTATCAGCAGTTTTAAAATAGTATCTTTGTTACTCTGAAATAAGATTGCATTACACATGAACAAAAAAGTTAAGGTACAAGATTTAGGAAGTAAAGATTATAAAGCTTCTTGGGCATATCAAGAAGAGCTATTTAAAGCTATAGTTGATACAAAAATCAAAAACAGGCGAGAAGCTGCCGGACTTGAAACAGATAATTATTTATTGTTTGTTGAGCATCCTCATGTATATACCTTAGGGAAAAGTGGTGATATATCTAACCTGTTGTTAAATGAACAGCAATTAACAGAAAAAGGCGCGACGTTTTATAAAATCAATAGAGGTGGTGATATAACGTATCACGGACCAGGACAAATTGTTGGTTACCCTATTTTAGATTTAGAAAATTTCTTTACAGATATTCATAAATATTTGCGTTTATTAGAAGAAGCTATTATTTTAACCTTAGCTGAGTACGGTTTAGAATCTGAAAGAAGTCCAGGAGAAACTGGTGTTTGGCTTGGGGTAGGCACACCATTTGCACGTAAAATTTGTGCTATGGGAGTGCGTGCTAGCAGGTGGGTAACCATGCACGGTTTTGCTTTAAATGTAAACGCCGATTTGGGTTATTTTGACAATATTATACCTTGTGGTATCCGTGGTAAAGCGGTTACATCTATGCATGTTGAGCTTGGTAAATCAGTTTCTGAAGAAGATGTGAAATCAAAAATAATGACGCATTTCTCTAACTTATTTGAAGCAGAGTTGGTTTAGTTTTTCAAGATTACATTTTATAAATTAATACAGAGTTGTCTTCCCCTTTTACAGCAAACTCTATATGTTTGTCAGAATCCATATTTGTTGCAGAAATTTGAGACTGCCCATAAACAGGAAACTTGTCTAATAAGTTAGCATTGCTGTCAAAAACAGATGCTTTTCTAGTGTCTAGGTCTGTAACACTGATATAATATTTCTTGTTTAAATAGAAGATTTCTGGAGCGGTATAGTTCCCTAAATCTAATTCTATAGTTTTGTTTTTAATAGTTAGCTTTTCATCTTCTAACTTAACAATCAAATTGTCATTCACATTAAAGTGATTAGAGCCTCCTTGTAAAATATCAGATTTTGTAATCTTACCAGTAGTTATGTTTACTTTAGTGATAACATGTTTTGCATCTTTAAAAAGTAAATTGTTTCCTTGTCTTTTTATATTGACTAAAGAATTAAAGTCAAATGTAGGTTTAACTGATGTTCTATTTTTTCCTTGTCTGTTTAATATGTGTAGCTTTCCTTTATTTTCTGCTATTATGATATAGTCTTTTGTGCCAATCCTTATGTGTTTCGGAGTTGTGATAATAGAACTTTTAGCAGTATTAAATTTAAACCCTTTAACTAATTTAAAGCTATTATCATACATGTAAACTTTGCTGCCTTGAGTAATTGTGAAACGGTAGTTTCTATTGCGGTCATAATCAAAAACAGCTAATGGTAATAAATTGCCATTAGGAAAGATTTTATGAAACTGATCTACTAGTTTTCCGTTTCTATCTAAAACCATAAACTCATTTTCAGTTGTAAATGCTAATTGTAGTTTTTTGTTTTTAAATAAATCTACTTGAATAACGTCACCTTGAATTTTTCCTTTCAATTGTTTTTTCCAATGAATGGCACCTGTGTTAGAAATTAAATACAATTGATTATTGATATCTTGAACCAATAATTCTTTTTGCTTAGTTCTGTGATTGGTTTACCCATTGTATATCAGTTGCTAAATTTGCATCTAAAGTAATGCTTGCAATTTGCGACACACTTGTGGTATTTTTTTGTTTAGTAATCTTTTTTAATACGGAGTTAAATTGAATGTAAGTGTCCTCATAAGTAACTTGATGCATTGCCAAAGGAAAGTCTGTAAGTTTTACTTTACGAATACTTTCGTCATCTAAAACTGTAGCTAACTTATCTTTTATAATGTTGGTTTTTTGGCTTTTAATAATGTGAGCTTCACTTAAAAGTACATCTGCATTTTCAGTATAATAATTTTGATGACCAAGCGTGGTTTCGTTTTGAAAATGGAGGAAATACAGTTTTGCAAACTTTCTAAGCTGCTAGATAGGAGTATGAAATCTTCCAAATAGCAGGCAAATTCTGGTTGAGGATTGCAAATTGTTGCTGGAATTTTAAAATAATCATTCTTATATATGGTGTGGTTTCTATACGTTGTATGGGGTGTTATATTTTCAGAAACAGTAGTATTTAATAGTTTAAAGGCGCAAACTTGGTGTTTTCCGTCTTTAAATGAAACGATTTCAGTTGACCCGTCTACCAATTCATTAAAGTTTTCAAATTCTGATATAAACTTTAACTCATTAAAATTATAAGAAGTATATTCTGTAAAGTTGGAAGGGATTATTGCGCTTGAATTACTTTTCTCAGTAGATGATTTGATAAGTTTAGATGCAAACTCATGTGTAGTTTTGGTATTTGTGGCTACACCATTAATACTAATACCATCTTCGTTATTTAATTCGGCGGCAATCCAGTCGGTTGTTGCTAAATAAGTAGTAGGGAAAAGTGTATTTAATATAGCTGGTTTCTTTTCAAGATTGATAAAAGCAGTTGTTTTGCTGTTGTCGGAAGTTTTATATAACTTTAATAAACTAGTATTGCTGTAGCGAATATTAGCATTGTTATTACGAATTAAATTTTCAATTAAAATTTCTGAAGATGTTACAACTAATGTGCTATCTAAAACAATACTATAAGCATTTTGATTTTTAAGTTTTTGGTAGTTTTTGTTATTGTAAGTTGTTTCGTCTGATTTTACAGCAATCTTATTTTCGGTGTTTTTAAGATTGATACTCAGTAAAAATTCTAGAGATTTCCCTACTTAGAAAAGCTTATCAAAGCAGGGTTTTCTGATTTTAAATTTTCAGAAAACTGAAAACTTTGCTGAACACCCTTATAAGTTTTGGTGTTTTTAAACTCTTTTAAAAGGGTGTTTTCTTTTAAGTCGTTTTGTAAGTCCGTAATACTAGGTGTGTAAATTACTACAGACGGATTGTTAGGTACAAAATCTAAAAGCGTAGTTTCCTTAGTGTCTTGTTGAGTACATGAAAAGATAAAAATTGAAACGAGTAAAATGGTAATATATGATTTCATGTACAGATGCTTTTTGATTGTGTATTCTATTGCAAAATATCAAAATAAATGAAATTATGAGACTATATTTTCAATTGGCTAAATGTCTAATGTGAGTTGTTCGGGTAATAGTCTAAATGATTTTCTATGATATTTTGTAGCACCATATTTTCTTATGGCTTCACGGTGTTCTTTTGTAGGGTAGCCTTTGTTTTGTTTCCAGTTATACATCGGAAACTCGTCGTGTATTTTTTCCATATAGGCGTCTCGGTAAGTTTTTGCTAAAACTGATGCAGCGGCTATGTTTAAATATTTTCCCATCTCCTTTAATAATAGTTTCATAAGACACATCATTATAAGGTTTAAATTTATTGCCGTCAACATAATAAATTCAGGTTGCGGATTAAGTTGCGAGATAGAACGTTGCATAGCGGTTATGGATGCGTTTAAAATATTAATGGTGTCAATTTCTTTTTCAAAAACATGACAAACACCAAAACTGATTGCTACAGATTCAATCCACGGGTTTTAATAATTCCCCTTTTCTTTTCACTCAGTTGCTTTGAGTCGTTTAAAATGGTATTGTTAAAGTCTTGTGGTAAAATTACTGCCGCTGCAGTTACAGGACCGGCCAAACAACCTCGTCCAGCTTCGTCTGTTCCGCATTCTAAAATTCATCTTGATAAAAAGGTAATAACATGCCGCAAAATAAGATTTTCAAATGTAATAAATAGCCGTAAATCCTATTAACAACACTTTAAGTGTAAAAACAATGTAGATTTTTTAATTTCTATTACTTTGTAGCTTAAATTCAATTGTTGAAGATTAGATGAAGCTTGTAACTAAGATACTTGTTGTATTGCTATTAACTAGTGTTGCTGTAAACGCGCAAGTGCTTAAAGCACCTAAACTAGTTAAAGGCTCGGTGAATACAAAGCAGTCAAATGGATTGTTGAATAAATCAAATAATGTAGATGGTAAATCTACAAAAGCAATAAAAATAGACACTAAGGCTTCAGATTATAAATTTATATCTGTTGATAATGATACTACTTATATTGATACAACGCTGAGTATAAAAAAGGAGTATAAATAAAACTATCTTAAAAAAGATTATTTTGAACTACTACCTTTCTCAAATACTGGTCAGGCATTTAATCAGTTAGGCTATGATTTTTCAGATAGCGCTACTACTTTTTCAAAATTTGGTGCGAGAGCAAAACATATAGATTACGCAGAAATAGATGATATATATTACTATAATGTTGCTACCCCATTAACCGAGTTGTTTTTTAAAACAACCATGGAGCAAGGTCAATTAGCGGAAGGTTTTTTTACGGTTAATACCACGCCACAATTTAATATGTCTGTTGCGTTTAAAGGGTTGCGTTCTATCGGGAAATACCGTCATATAAAAACTAAATGGCGGAAAATTCAGATCGTCATTTAATTATAATACAAAAAACAACAAGTTATTTTGCTAAGCTCATGTGGCTATTCAGAATATAGAAAATCAAGAAAACGGAGGAATTACTGATCTAATGATTACTGAGTTTGAAGATGAAAATTCAGAATTTAATGACCGATCTAGGTTTGAAGTTAATTTTGAGGATGCTGATAACAAATTGTCTGCTAAAAGATTTTATATAACCATTATTATAATGTATTTAAGAAACAAGATTCAACATCTAATTATGGTTTTGAGTGTTGGGCATGTTGCTAATTTAGAAGATAAGAATATCAATTCAATCAAACTACTGAAAATAGTTTTTTCGGAGATGCATTTAAATCTTCAATAAGAGATGAAGTGAGATTAGAGCAATTCTATAATCAAGGATATGTGTCACTTAATAAAGAGGGACTAGGGAGTGTTAAAGCTCATGTTGGATATACCGATTATAATTATGGGTATAATAGTGTGGTGAATTTAACAACCGGATTTATTCCTAACCGTTTAAAAAGTGGATTTGCATCTTTTGGGGCGAGTTATAAAAATGAATTTGGTAAGCTGAAGTTGAAATTTGATTTCACTTCAAATCTTTCAAAAGAACATAAAGGGAGTTTGTTTAATGCATCGTTAGATTACAGTGTTAATTCTAATATCGCTGCAAAGGCGAAAGTGATGTATCATGAAGCGTTGCCAGATTTCAACTATATGTTGTTTCAGAGTGATTATAAAAATTATAATTGGTTCAATTCAAATCTAAACACACAACAAACGCTAAACCATAGTTGGTGAAATTGATGCTAAAAAATATGTAAACCTAAAAGCATCATATACTACGCTGAATAATTACACGTATTTCGGATTTGAATGCAACAACTAACAGTGTAAAGCCTTTTCAGGAACTTACATCTATTGAGTATTTAAAGTTTTCTGCAAGTAAAGAATTCAAGTACAGAAAATTTGCATTGGATAACACAATACAATACCAGTCAGTTACTCAGGAAAATGATGTGTTAAATGTACCTGAGTTTATGGTGCGTAATACACTTTATTATACAGATACATTGTTTAATAAGAATTTGTTTTTACAAACAGGCTTCATCTTCAATTATTTTACAGCATATAAAATGAACGCGTATGATCCGTTATTGTCGGAGTTTTATGTGCAAAATGAAAAAGAGTACGGTGCGTATCCACGCATTGATTTCTTTGTAAATGCGAAAGTGCGTAACGCACGTATTTATTTAAAGGCAGAGCATTTCAATTCAAGTTTCACAGGAAACAATTTTTATAGTGCGCCAAATTATCCTTACAAAGACTTTACAGTACGCTTTGGGATTATTTGGGATTTCTTTTTATAATGGACACAAACTCTATGTCACTATATATAGTGATGTAAATCTACCCTGTTTTTGGTATTGCAATTACTTCTTACATATGTTAATTTGGCATTGTGTTTGTCTTACTATATCAAACTGCCAATATTATGAATAATAAAACTACAATACAGAAACTGATATTAGAAATACTCGCTTCAAGTAATATTGATGTAAAGCGCGCTAAGAGAAATCAAGTGGTAGAATTATTTAAAGAATCTACATTAGTTAGTCATACCCCCGTAGCAATTAAACTGAATACTGCATTAGAGTTAAAAGAGGTCATAGATAACTTTATAACTCATGATAATCCATCAAACAAAGGAAGCATTGAAAAACATGTATTCATTCATTAGTCAATTGTTACCAGATGAGGTAAAGATTATTGAAGAAGTGTAAATTCAATTCTTTTAATGATTTTACAAGCTTAGTCCTTGTTATCTAGGTTTCTGTTTGTATGTGTGCTATTGTTGTTGTGTAATTAGAAGTGCCAATAATTCTCACAACAAAAAATGAGGTTTCGCAACAGCTAACTAGCAGTCTGCTAGATTGTCAGCTGTTTTACTCAGTTTTCACTTAAATTTATTTCCAAAAAACCTTGTTTAATAAAGAAGAAAGGTGGTATATTTGCACCCGCAAAACGGCTGAATTTATAACGAAGTTGTGGAGTAAAAAAGTTCTTTGAATAGTGAGTTTTGGATTGAGTTGTAAGGTTGTAAAAAACTTTAAAAAATATTCAAAAAAACATTGTGAGGAATTAAAAAGGGTGTAGGTTTGCATCCGCTTAGCGAAACAAGTTTTTGCTAATAGTAAAGTTCTTAAAAAGATGTTGTTTTGGGTTTGATTTTAGGAGTAAAAAAACTTTTAAAATTTTATTTCAAAAACATTGTGAGAAACAAAAAGGGTTGTATATTTGCACCCGCTTAACGAAGTAAGTGTTACTTGTGAGTTAAGAGAGAGTTATAGGGAAGTAAGCAGGTTCGAGTTCTGCGGCTCTACAAGAAGAGCTTCGAGAGGAGTGAGTTCATTGACATATTGATTGACAGCGCGTATTATTTTTTAATAATACAATAATAATTAAAGTAAACCATTTTGAGTTATAATTTCTTTTAGTTGTTAGGTTTAAATAATATTTAAAATTTAACGATGAAGAGTTTGATCCTGGCTCAGGATGAACGCTAGCGGCAGGCTTAACACATGCAAGTCGAGGGGTAACATTTTGTGCTTGCACAAAGATGACGACCGGCGCACGGGTGCGTAACGCGTATTGAATCTGCCTCATACTGAGGGATAGCCTTTGGAAACGAAGATTAATACCTCATAGTATATCGACTCGGCATCGGGATGATATTAAAGGTTACGGTATGAGATGACTATGCGTCCTATTAGCTTGTTGGTAAGGTAACTGGCTTACCAAGGCTACGATAGGTAGGGGCCCTGAGAGGGGGATCCCCCACACTGGTACTGAGACACGGACCAGACTCCTACGGGAGGCAGCAGTGAGGAATATTGGACAATGGAGGCAACTCTGATCCAGCCATGCCGCGTGAAGGATGACTGCCCTATGGGTTGTAAACTTCTTTTATATAGGAAGAAACAGTTTCTCGTGAGAAACCTTGACGGTACTATATGAATAAGCACCGGCTAACTCCGTGCCAGCAGCCGCGGAAATACGGAGGGTGCAAGCGTTATCCGGAATCATTGGGTTTAAAGGGTCCGTAGGCGGATAGATAAGTCAGAGGTGAAATCCTGCAGCTCAACTGTAGAATTGCCTTTGAAACTGTTTATCTTGAGTTATTGTGAAGTGGTTAGAATATGTAGTGTAGCGGTGAAATGCTTAGAGATTACATGGAATACCGATTGCGAAGGCAGATCACTAACAATATACTGACGCTGATGGACGAAAGCGTGGGGAGCGAACGGGATTAGATACCCCGGTAGTCCACGCCGTAAACGATGGATACTAGCTGTTCGACCTTCGGGTTGAGTGGCTAAGCGAAAGTGATAAGTATCCCACCTGGGGAGTACGTTCGCAAGAATGAAACTCAAAGGAATTGACGGGGGCCCGCACAAGCGGTGGAGCATGTGGTTTAATTCGATGATACGCGAGGAACCTTACCAGGGCTTAAATGTAGATTGCATAGAGTAGAGATATTTTTTTCTTCGGACTATTTACAAGGTGCTGCATGGTTTGTCGTCAGCTCGTGCCGTGAGGTGTCAGGTTAAGTCCTATAACGAGCGCAACCCCTGTTGTTAGTTGCCAGCGAGTCATGTCGGGAACTCTAACAAGACTGCCAGTGCAAACTGTGAGGAAGGTGGGGATGACGTCAAATCATCACGGCCCTTACGTCCTGGGCTACACACGTGCTACAATGGTAGGTACAGAGGGCAGCTACCCCGCGAGGGGATGCGAATCTTTAAAACCTATCTCAGTTCGGATCGGAGTCTGCAACTCGACTCCGTGAAGCTGGAATCGCTAGTAATCGGATATCAGCCATGATCCGGTGAATACGTTCCCGGGCCTTGTACACACCGCCCGTCAAGCCATGGAAGTTGGGAGTGCCTGAAGTCCGTCACCGTAAGGAGCGGCCTAGGGTAAAACTGATAACTAGGGCTAAGTCGTAACAAGGTAGCCGTACCGGAAGGTGCGGCTGGAACACCTCCTTTCTAGAGAAAGAATCTACGATTAGAAAAATTATATACACAGAGATGTGTTTACTTTAGCTGTTAATTAATTAAAAGAACAAAAAGAAACTAAGAAGAATAGTAGAGTCTCATAGCTCAGCTGGTTAGAGCGCTACACTGATAATGTAGAGGTCGGCAGTTCGAGTCTGCCTGAGACTACTAATTTTTTTTCTTAAGGAAATTCTAGAAGTTGAGTATTAGTTGGGAAACTAGCTAATTACTAAGACCTAACTACTCACTACTAACTACTAGTAATGGGGGATTAGCTCAGCTGGCTAGAGCGCTTGCCTTGCACGCAAGAGGTCATCGGTTCGACTCCGATATTCTCCACCATTCTTAAGGTTTTTGTAAAATGACTAGGTGATAATAGTAACTTATTAGTATCTGAAAGTTTTGTGAGGGCTGTTATAACAAGAAAAACGTTCATTGACATATTGAGATTAAAAAACACGAGCGATAACTAACTCTAGGATGTTAGTTATCAAACAAATTTAAGAATAATAGAGTAATAAAAAGTACAATAAGCTAAATAAGGGCGTATGGGGAATGCCTAGGCTCTCAAAGGCGATGAAAGACGTGATAAGCTGCGATAAGTTACGGGGAGGGGCACATACCTTTTGATCCGTAAATTTCTGAATGGGGCAACCCGGCATGTTGAAGACATGTCATCCTTTCGAGGAAGCAAACCCGGAGAACTGAAACATCTAAGTACCCGGAGGAGAAGAAAACAATAGTGATTCCGTTAGTAGTGGCGAGCGAACGCGGATTAGCCCAAACCAGCATTGTTACGGCAATGTTGGGGTTGTAGGACCACAATATCAGATACATAATGAATTAGAATGCTTTGGAAAGAGCAACCGTAGAGGGTGATAGTCCCGTATAAGTAAAGATTGTAAATGTAGTGGTATCCTGAGTAGTGCGGGACACGAGTAATCCTGTATGAATCAAGCGGGACCATCCGTTAAGGCTAAATACTCTTGAGAGACCGATAGTGAACCAGTACCGTGAGGGAAAGGTGAAAAGAACCCTGAATAAGGGAGTGAAAAAGATCCTGAAACCATACGCTTACAAGCGGTCGGAGCCCTTTTGGGTGACGGCGTGCCTTTTGCATAATGAGCCTACGAGTTACCGATATTAGCAAGGTTAAGTACTTCAGGTACGGATCCGTAGCGAAAGCGAGTCTGAATAGGGCGACCATAGTTAGTATCGGTAGACGCGAAACCGTGTGATCTACCCATGGGCAGGTTGAAGCTTTGTTAACCCAAAGTGGAGGACCGAACCCGTTGACGTTGAAAAGTCTTGGGATGACCTGTGGGTAGGGGTGAAAGGCCAATCAAACTCGGAAATAGCTCGTACTCCCCGAAATGCATTTAGGTGCAGCGTTGATTAAAAGTTTTATAGAGGTAGAGCTACTGATTGGATGCGGGGGCTTCACCGCCTACCAATTCCTGACAAACTCCGAATGCTATAAAATGTTTTTCAGCAGTGAGGGCATGGGTGCTAAGGTCCATGTCCGAGAGGGAAAGAACCCAGACCATCAGCTAAGGTCCCCAAGTGTATATTAAGTTGAATAAACGAGGTTTGTCTGCTTAGACAGCTAGGATGTTGGCTTGGAAGCAGCCATTCATTTAAAGAGTGCGTAACAGCTCACTAGTCGAGCGGACGAGCATGGATAATAATCGGGCATAAATATACCACCGAAGCTATGGATTTATATGTAAATATAAGTGGTAGGGGAGCATTGTAGTGGCGCTGAAGGTGTTCTGTAAGGGATGCTGGAGCAGCTACAAAAGAAAATGTAGGCATAAGTAACGATAATGCGGGCGAGAAACCCGCACTCCGAAAGACTAAGGTTTCCTCAGCTATGCTAATCAGCTGAGGGTTAGTCGGGACCTAACGCGAACCCGAAAGGGGTAGTGGATGGACAACAGGTTAATATTCCTGTACCTGCTCTCATTAAAAGTGACGGAGGCGAATAGTTGGTGCGCACTGACGGAATAGTGCGTTGAAGGAAGTGGTAACACTCCGATAGTACACTGAGACTACGGTCAAGGTGATAATCCAGCGAATCGACTTCCAAGAAAAGCGAGAGAAGCAGCCCGTACCCTAAACCGACACAGGTAGTTGGGATGAGAATTCTAAGGAGCTCGAGAGATTCATGGCTAAGGAACTAGGCAAAATCGACCCGTAACTTCGGGAGAAGGGTCGCCCATCTTCGGATGGGCCGCAGTGAAAAGGTCCAGGCGACTGTTTATCAAAAACACAGGGCTCTGCTAAATCGAAAGATGATGTATAGGGCCTGACACCTGCCCGGTGCTGGAAGGTTAAGTGGAGTTGTTAGCCTTTGGCGAAGCAATGAAATGAAGCCCCAGTAAACGGCGGCCGTAACTATAACGGTCCTAAGGTAGCGAAATTCCTTGTCGGGTAAGTTCCGACCTGCACGAATGGTGCAACGATCTGGACACTGTCTCAGCCATGAGCTCGGTGAAATTGTAGTATCGGTGAAGATGCCGATTACCCGCAGCGGGACGAAAAGACCCCGTGCACCTTTACTATAGCTTCGTATTGGTTTTGGATAAGTAATGTGTAGGATAGGTCGGAGACTTTGAAGCGGCGTCGCTAGGCGTTGTGGAGTCATTGTTGAAATACGACCCTTTGCTTATCTAGAGTCTAACTTTCTTTGAAAGGACAGTGCGTGGTGGGTAGTTTGACTGGGGTGGTCGCCTCCAAAAGAGTAACGGAGGCTTCTAAAGGTTCCCTCAGTACGGTTGGTAATCGTGCGTAGAGTGCAATGGCATAAGGGAGCTTGACTGAGAGACATACAGGTCGATCAGGTACGAAAGTAGAGCATAGTGATCCGGTGGTTCCGCATGGAAGGGCCATCGCTCAAAGGATAAAAGGTACGCCGGGGATAACAGGCTGATCTCCCCCAAGAGCTCACATCGACGGGGGGGTTTGGCACCTCGATGTCGGCTCGTCACATCCTGGGGCTGGAGAAGGTCCCAAGGGTTGGGCTGTTCGCCCATTAAAGTGGCACGCGAGCTGGGTTCAGAACGTCGTGAGACAGTTCGGTCTCTATCTGCTGTGGGCGTTAGAAATTTGCGTGGATCTGACTCTAGTACGAGAGGACCGAGTTGGACTGACCTCTGGTGCATCAGTTGTTCCGCCAGGAGCATTGCTGAGTAGCTACGTCGGGAAGGGATAAGCGCTGAAAGCATATAAGCGCGAAACCTACCACAAGATGAGATTTCTTTAAAGGGTCGTAGGAGATGACTACGTTGATAGGTCATAGGTGTAAAGGCAGTAATGTCATAGCCGAGTGATACTAATAACCCGTAAGCTTATGTACGCTCTTTTCTTATTTTTGATACAAGTTGTTTTTTATATCTCAGTATGTTAACTTATTAGTTGCTTATTTTAGGTGACAGTGTTATATATATTATATCACTTAAAACTTAAGGTGGTTATAGCAATGGGGCTCACCTCTTACCATTCCGAACAGAGAAGTTAAGCCCATTAGCGCCGATGGTACTGCAGTAATGTGGGAGAGTAGGTCGCCGCCTTCTTTAATCCTCAATATCTTTATGATGTTGGGGATTTTTTTTGCTCTATACTGAAATATGTATAAGTTGTTGTGAGATGAGAGGGTATTGTTTCCGTTAATTTAATATCTTTACATGCTTAACAGCAACAACACAACATATTATGAAACAAATTCAAAAAACATATGTTTTTGATTTTGACAGTACTCTAACTAGAGTAGAAGCACTTGATGTATTAGCAGAAATTACCTTGGCTAATAATCCTCAAAAAGATTTAATTATTAATGAAATTATTGCTATCACTAATAAAGGGATTGATGGGGATATTTCATTTACGGAATCTTTAGAACGACGAATTAACTTATTAAATGCTTCAAAAGAAGATCTATCTGTATTAACAGAACGTTTAAAAACTAAGGTTTCAAAATCTATTATAGAGAATAAGGAGTTTTTTGAAAATTATTCGAATGATATATACGTCATTTCTTGTGGTTTTAAAGAATTCATAGATCCAATTGTAGCAGCATATAACATTCCATCTGAGCGTGTTTTTGCTAATACGTTTGAGTATGATGATGCGAATAATATTATAGGTTTTAATTCTGCTAATCCATTAGCAAAGCATAATGGAAAAATTGAATGCTTGAAAAACTTAAATTTACCTGGTGAAGTTCAAGTTATAGGTGATGGTTATAGTGATTATGTAATGCGTGAAGCGGGTATAGCGGATAAGTTTTTTGCATATACAGAAAATGTTTCTCGGGATAAGGCCATTAATAATGCTGACCACGTGACGCCAAATTTAGATGAGTTTCTTTATGTAAATAAATTACCAAGAAACATTTCATTTCCAAAACATCGTATCAAAATATTATTATTAGAAAATGTACATCCTGATGCATTTGAACGCTTATCTGACGATGGGTTTACCGTAGAAACAGTTTCACATAGTTTAAGTGAAGCCGATTTGATTGAGAAAATTAAAGACGTTCATGTTTTAGGAATTCGTTCTAAAACTCAAGTGACAGAACAAGTGATTGCTGCAGCTGAAAAGTTAATGGTAGTTGGAGCTTTTTGTATAGGTACAAAGCAAATCAATCTTGATGCTTGTAAAAATAATGGTGTTGTAGTGTTTAATGCACCGTATAGTAATACACGTTCTGTTGTTGAGTTAGCAATTGGTCAGATTATTATGTTAATGCGAAGTGTGTTTGCACGAAGTACTGAATTGCACCAAGGACAATGGAATAAAACCGCAAAAGGATCAAGAGAAGTTAGAGGTAAGAAACTTGGGATTGTAGGTTATGGAAACATAGGTAAGCAATTATCAATACTTGCAGAATCGTTAGGGATGCAAGTGTATTATTATGATATTGAAGACCGATTAGCATTAGGGAATACAAAAAAATGCAATAGCTTAAAAGAGTTGTTAGAAACAGTAGATGTGGTATCGTTACATATTGATGATAATGCTAATAACAAAAATTATATTTCAACTGAAGAGTTAAGTTGGATGAAAGACGGTGCTGTATTTGTAAACTTATCAAGAGGATTTGTAGTAGATATTATCGCTTTAAAAGAGGCTTTGTTGTCTGGAAAAATTTCTGGAGCAGCAGTAGATGTTTTTCCAGTAGAACCAAGAGCTAATGGAGAATTTGAAACTGAATTAAAAGGAATTCCGAATGTCATTTTAACGCCACATGTTGGAGGAAGTACAGAAGAAGCACAACGTGACATTGCTGATTTTGTTCCGAGTAAAATTATGGGTTATATGAATTCAGGTAATACTGTAGACGCTGTGAATTTTCCAAACATTCGTTTGCCTCGTCAAGAAAATAGCCATCGTTTTTTACATATTCATAAAAACGTTCCAGGAATTATGGCAAGTATAAATAAGGTATTAGCAACATTTGATTTGAACATAACTGGTCAGTATTTGGCAACTGATTCTAGTGTTGGTTACGTCATAGTAGAAGTAGATAAAGAATACAATGAGAATGTGTTACAAGCATTAAAAGACATTGAGCACACTATCAAATTTAGAGTGTTGTATTAATAGAAATTACAACCACATAAAAAAGCCATGATTATAACTTAATCATGGCTTTTTTTATATTCTTTAATATGAGTTTATAACTCTTCTGGTGCTAAGGTAACTTCTAGTCCGTCTAACTCAGGGGTGATGTTTAATTGGCACCCTAAACGAGAATTATCCTCTACATGAAACGCTTCGGAAAGCATTGCTTCTTCATCGTATTCCATTTCAGGTAAGTCGTGTTCAGAGGTCACATAACATTGACAAGACGCACACATAGCCATGCCACCACAAGTACCGATTGTGCCTTCCGGCACAAGCTCAAATCCTTTAATGACTTCCATTAAATTCATAGCCATATCCGTGGGCGCATCTACTTCGTGTAAATTCCCTTCGCGATCAGTGATTTTTAATTTGATGTCCGACATCTTATAAATCTTTAATATTTAAAACTTGTTCTTTTTTAGCCACTTTCATAGAGCCGTCAAATCCTGCAACACCTCCTACAGTTGTATATTTCATAACGTATTTTTTACCTGGATTGATACGTTTATAGGCACTTTGACACATTAATGTAGCTTCGTGAAACCCACATAAAATTAATTTTAATTTACCAGGATAAGTATTTACATCACCAATAGCATAGATGCCTTCAATGTTAGTTTGGTAATCCAAAGCATTATTAACTTTAATAGCGTTCTTTTCTATTTCTAATCCCCAGTCGGCAATAGGCCCTAATTTAGGCAACAATCCGAATAGAGGAATAAAATAATCAGTTCCTTTGATTAAATCACCTTCAGTTTTATGTTTTATGGTAACACTTTTTAAGCTGTCGTTACCATGTATTTCTTTAACTTCAGCTTCAGTAATTAAATTTATTTTACCAATTTTAGCCAGTTCAGCTACTTTTTCAACAGAATCTAAAGCGCCTCTAAAATCATTTCGCCTATGCACTAAAGTAACTTCTGAAGCTACATCTGCTAAAAATATTGACCAATCTAAAGCTGAGTCACCACCACCTGCAATCACTACTTTTTTATTGCGATAGATTTCAGGATCTCTAATAATATAAGCCACCCCATTATCTTCAAAATCAGCGATGTTAGGAATAGGCGGTTTACGTGGCTCAAAAGATCCTAAACCACCAGCAATAGCAACAACTGGTGCCTTGTGTTGCGTACCTTTATTAGTTGTAACAATAAATGTTCCATCATCAAGTTTATCAATGGTATCTGCTCTTTCACCTAAAGTAAACCCAGGTTCAAACGCTTTAATTTGCTCCATTAAATTATCTACTAAATCTCCAGCTAATACTTCCGGAAACGCTGGGATATCATAAATAGGTTTTTTAGGATATATTTCCGCACACTGTCCACCTGCTTGAGGTAAGGCATCTATTAAGTGACATTTTAGTTTTAATAATCCTGCTTCAAAAACTGTAAATAATCCAGTTGGTCCTGCTCCAATAATAATGATGTCCGTAGTAATCATGTAACTCTGTTTTTTATCTACTGCAAAAATCTTAAATTTTATAATACTTTCAGTTGATTTTTATCATAAATATCTAATGTAGGCAGATTGTAAAATATTGATTTTGTTATTTATTAGTTAAATAGTTGTTTCTGTCTACTAATTATGTAATTTTGTACCCGATAATTTATTCAGAGGAAAGATTTGACTGATTGCTACCTCATTAAAAAAAAGCTAAAGCAGTGTAAACTTCTTTAGACGCACACGTCAAATTTATCTGAAAAATTACGCTTCTCAATATTTGAGAAGATTATAAATTTGCTTCTAGCATTGAAGCATGATTATTTTTTAAGAGTATTAAATTTTTTATATGGCATATTTATTTACATCTGAATCAGTTTCAGAAGGACATCCAGACAAAGTTGCAGATCAGATTAGTGACGCTTTAATTGATAACTTTTTAGCATTTGATAAAGAATCTAAAGTTGCATGTGAAACTCTAGTAACAACTGGTCAGGTGGTTTTAGCTGGAGAAGTAAAATCAACAACTTATTTAGATGTTCAGAAAATAGCAAGAGAAACTATTAATAAGATAGGATATACTAAAAGTGAGTATATGTTTGATGGTAATTCTTGTGGTGTGTTTTCAGCAATACATGAACAGTCAGATGATATTAGTAGAGGAGTTGATCGTGCAACTAAGGAAGAACAAGGTGCAGGAGATCAAGGAATGATGTTTGGTTACGCTACTCGTGAAACTGAAAATTTTATGCCTTTGGCATTAGATTTATCTCACAGAATATTAAAAGAATTAGCAGAAATTAGAAGAGAAAATTCTGATATCATGTATTTGCGTCCAGATTCAAAAAGTCAAGTAACCATTGAGTACGCTGATGATAATACGCCACAGCGTATAGACGCTATAGTTGTGTCTACTCAACATGATGATTTTGATGAAGATGATGCTATGTTAGCAAAAATCAGAAAAGACATTATTAACATTGTTATCCCTAGAGTTATTGCAACGTTACCAAAACACATTCAGGTGCTGTTTACGGATGATATCACTTATCATATTAACCCAACAGGAAAATTTGTAATTGGTGGCCCTCATGGAGATACTGGATTAACAGGTCGTAAAATTATTGTAGATACTTACGGAGGTAAAGGTGCTCACGGTGGTGGTGCGTTCTCAGGAAAAGACCCAAGTAAAGTAGATAGAAGTGCTGCTTATGCTACACGACATATCGCTAAGAATTTAGTTGCAGCTGGTGTTTGTGATGAAATTTTAGTGCAGGTGTCTTACGCTATTGGTGTAGTAGAACCTATGGGAATATTTGTTGATACTTATGGCACTTGTCCGTTTAATATGACAGATGGAGAAATAGCTGAAAAGATTTCTGAAGTGTTTGATATGCGCCCATCAGCAATTGAAGAGCGATTAAAGTTGCGTAATCCAATGTATAGTGAAACAGCTGCATATGGACATATGGGACGAAATAATGAAACTGTAACTAAAACATTTTCTCAGCCAAATGGCGAGTCTATAACACTTGATGTAGAGTTGTTCACTTGGGAGAAATTAGATTATGTAGATAAAGTAAAAACTGCTTTCGGATTATAGAGCGCTATTTTTACAAATGAGATAAGCCTCACCGATTTTAAAAGTCGGTGAGGCTTCTTTTTTTTAGAATGGGATGTTTATATTTGTTGCTATAATCCCAAATAGATTTTAGATATTAAAATATGGAGCATTTAAATGACGCGGTAAACACCGAAGTGAGTAATGAAGATATTGAAAAATGTATTTCAATTTTAGAAAAACTGTCTGAAAATACTACTCAAGTATTTGAACTTCCTGAGGACAAAAGAATTGCTTTAATGAAAGCTGCTGGACTATTGTCTAGACCAAATAGAGACAAATTTCAACAGAGAAGAAAGGACGCTAAAAAAGCAGCCAAACGAAAAATGATTGAACGCGACAAACATGCGCGTAAAACAACAGGAATTCGGAGTGCTCGTGAAGCAACTGTTTTTATAGCGCCAACTATGTTGGAACTTCCAAAAGATAAAGAACCAGAAGAATTAGAGTCGCCAAGAAATTGTTATGTCTGTAAAACAGTATACACTAAATTGCATCACTTTTATGACACCATGTGTACAGAATGTGGAGATTTTAATTATGCCAAACGTTACCAAACTGCAGATTTAACAGGACAAGTAGCCGTGGTTACTGGGTCAAGATTAAAAATAGGATACCATATTACGTTAATATTATTGCGTTCTGGTGCTACAGTTGTAGCAACAACACGTTTTCCTGCAGATTCTGCTTTGCGTTTTTCTAAAGAACCCGATTTTAAAGATTGGGGACATCGTTTAAAAATTCACGGGTTAGATTTAAGGCATATCCCAAGTGTTGAAATTTTCTGTAATTTCATAGAGCAGCAGTACGACAGATTGGATATTTTAATAAACAATGCAGCACAAACGGTGAGACGTCCCGCTGGATTCTATCAACACTTAATGGCAATGGAAGAAAAACCTATAGAGAAGTTACCTCAATTTGCTCAAGATTTATTGAAGGATCATAAGTTTTGTTTGCAAGAATTAGATGAGTTAACAACTAACGCTGCTGATCAAAAAAATAACACTCTACCAGTTTCATGGCATGGACCTGAACCTGGTATTGGAATTCGTTCATCGGCTAAACTATCTCAAATACCCTATAGTTTTGACAATTCATTACAAGCAAGCGAGGTTTTCCCAGAAGGCGAGTTAGATGCCGATTTACAACAAGTTGATTTGCGTAAAACGAATAGCTGGCGTTTGAAACTAGGAGAAATTGAAACGACAGAAATGATTGAAGTTCAATTGGTAAATGCAGTTGCACCTTTTGTATTGTGTAACCGTTTATCAAAGTTAATGCGTGCTGAAAACACAGGAAAAAAGCACATCATAAACGTGTCTGCAATGGAAGGGAAATTCCATAGATTTTTTAAGGAAGATCGTCATCCGCATACCAATATGGCTAAAGCAGCCTTGAACATGATGACACATACATCAGCATTAGATTTTGCAAAAGATGGTGTGTTTATGAATGCAGTTGATACGGGGTGGGTAACAGATGAGGACCCTGCAGAGTTATCTAAAAAGAAAGTTGAAGTGCATGATTTTCAGCCACCTTTAGATATTGTTGATGGTGCCGCCAGAGTTTTAGATCCGTTAATTGATGGAATAAACACTGGGAAACATTGGTGTGGGAAATTCTTGAAAGATTATAGGCCAATTGATTGGTAGGATAAATTAGAAACTAAAAAAGCCTCTTTGATTTTTTCAAAGAGGCTTTTTTTATGGCTGATTACAATATATTACAAGTTGTAAATAACTCTAAAGGTTACAAAACGAGGTTGAATGTAGTACTCAGATGTATTTACAGAAAAGTCACTTTGACTCGTGTTTATTTGTGATTTGGTATCTAATAAATTACTAGCCTTTAATTCTAGTTCCCATTGGCTGTCCTTATCTTTTCTATAGGCTAAAGACGCATTCAAGAAATCATAGGTATTTTCAGCACCTAAGTCATTACTAAAATTAGTATAGGTATAATCAGTTCTAAAGGTTAATACTTTCCAAATAAGAGCATCAAAATCAATTGATGGTGATTTTGTGTAAGCTTTTGAACGTGCATTACCTAAATCAGTATCTTGAATGGTGTGCCTGTAGCTTAACTCAACATTTGGCGCTTTTCTGAAATTAGTTCTAAATTGTGCCCTGTAAGATTGTGTGTAATTCTCATTTGCAGATTGTGTTGTACCAATAAAGTTGTTGAATTTTGAATAACTAAAATTACCACTTGCAGTAGCTCTTAATTTTCCGAAGGTTCTTTGGAATCGCCCATTTGCATTAACGCTTTCATCAGCAAAGTTAGAGTTTAGAGGTGAGTTAATTCTGATAATTCCTGGTTCAGAAAAATTTCGAATGCGATCAATATTTTTATTATAACTCACATTAGCAAATACATTTGTGTAATTAAACATGTTAAAACTGAAATACGTCAGGTTTAAATTATGTGATAACGCACTTTCTAACTCAGGGTTTCCTGTAAAAAATGAATTGTAATTATTCATAACAATTCCTCTGGCTAATTGAGTAACATCAGTAAATGCAGTACTCATACTATAGTTAAAGTTGATGTTTTCCGACTTCTTTAATTGAATACGTGTGTTAAAATCTGGTAAAACTCTAAAGAAATTATCTTTATAAGTAGTTCCAAATTGAGTGTTTTTTGCACTATAAGCGTGACCAGAAAGTCCAGGTGTAATGGTGAATTTCCCTAACTTTAAACGGTAATGTAAACCAACATATAAATCATTAAAGGTATAATTTGTCTCATTTGTATCTAGTCCGTTATTAATAGTAGGTGTTGGATTAAATTCATCACCATTATCTAAAAACTGAAATAAATCAGTATTGAATTTCTGATTACTATACAAATTTCCTAAAGTAACATTGATATTACTCTTATCATTTAAAATATTCCAATAATCAATTTTGGCATCAGCTTGATTCGATTTCACGCGTTTATCTTGTGCTACATCATAATTAACTTGTCCGTTATCTAAACCAAGTTCTGAAGCGGTAGTGCTATAACTTGCTTTGTCTTCTAAAATTGCATTGTAAAACGGGTCTTCATCTTCAATTAAATATTGTGCTTCTAATGAAAATATATTTGTCTCGTTTAACGTGTAATAATAGTTTAAACTTTGATTGATACTATATGGGTTTGAAGATTCTTCTTGATCAATATTACCTAATAGAGAAGAAGAATAGTTTTGAAATTGCGTCTCTTTTGATGTGCGACCTAAAATATCATAATCTAATTGATTATTACTATTTGGTTTGTATTTAGCACTTAATTTCAACATGGCCAAATCACTTTTTTGATGTGTATTGTTTTCGGTAAACTCATCCGCATTAGGTAAGTTTAAGTCACTGTTATATGTCACAGCATTATTTTCTTGCATGTTAATTCTACTACTAGAAAATATTCCAAAACCACTAATGTCTAAAGTTTTACTAGGCGCAAAGCTGAAGTTAGCAGCACCGAATTTAGTATCGATGTCTTTTGCCTTGTTATTTTGTAAAGTTAAGAACCCTAAGTCGTTATTCCCTAAACTGATACTCGTTCCGCTTTGTCTACTCGGATTTCTAAATCCACCTGTAAAGTTGAAATAATCACGACGTGTAAACGCTACTTCACCTATGTTGTTTATGTCACCAATAATATTTACACTGTATTCCGGACTGTAATAAAACAATTTAGGTTGAATGATGTACAAACCATCATTTTCTGAAAATCCACCACCAGCAGTTACCGTACCAAACCAAAAACTCTTTTTACCGTCTTTTAATTTGATGTTTAAAGCGATGTTATCTTGATTGTTCTGAACACCGCTTAATTGCCCAACATCGGCATGATTTTTTAAAACTTCAATTTTATCAACAGCATTTGCAGGAATGTTTTTAGTTGCCAATTTAGAATCGCCATCAAAGAATTCTTTTCCTTCAACCATGACTTTCCCAACAACTTTTCCTTCAACTTCAACTTGTCCATCGTCGTTAATTTCTACACCAGGGAGTTTTTTAAGAACATCTTCTAGTTTACGTTCTGTTCCGTTTTTAAATGAATCTGCATTATAAACCATAGTATCACCTTTTATGGTTACTGGCATGTCATAGGTTAATTCAACGGCATCTAAAGCATTATCCTCTACTAAATTAAAATCTTTAGTGATAGAAATTTCTTTAGTGGTTAAAGTTTCTTCATGATTTTTCATACCTATATAACTCACTTGTAGCTTATAAGTAGCGTTTTTATTTAAGGTTAATTTATAACGACCTTGATCGTTTGTAATTCCGTATGAATCTAAGTTTTTAGTTTCTTGATTTATAGCGATGACATTGGCTAAATCTAACGGATTTCCAATACTATCTTTTACAACTCCTTCTACTTTAATTTGAGCAAAGGAATAACTTGTCACTACTAAAAGTAACGCTGTCAATAGGTGTTTCATTATTGTTTTGTGAGTTTGTGTAACTACTTTAATGGTTTTTTGCCAAGATTAATGTCCACGACCATGACCTCTTCCGCCACGTCCTCCGTACATTTCTCTCATTTCCTCCATTTTCTTTTTTACGATGTCGTTATATTCTTTTTTAGTAACTTCTTTTCCTTTTGATGGGGCTTTAATTGTAGCTTTTTCACTAGGATTAAGTACTATTTTAGAACATAATATTGTTGTTTTGTCTGCGTTTATTTCTAAAATTAAACCAGGTAAACCATTGTATTCAGCTGGACCTTGACTTACTGGAATTTGCATTGTATACCAAGCTGTAACTTCTATTTCTTTAGGCGTTTCAATCTCAGTCATTGGATCTTTTGTTGCTGTAGAGTCTTTTGCTTTTTCATCTTTTTTTGGTCCTCTTCTACGCATACTTCTCCAGTCCATTTCATCAACAGTTTTCATAGCTGTTGCTTTAAAACACATGTACTGTCCTATTTGTTTGGTTTCGCTTTCCATTTTCCAAGTTAATTTAGGTAACGAATCTTTTATTAAAAATTGTTTCCCAAAAAACTCTTGATCTTGTAATAACTCTTGGCTTTTAATGTTTTTGTATTGTGGTCCTGCAGTAAAGCTACTCATCATACCACCCCATCTTCCCCCACCTTGACCAGGAGCTGCTAATTTTTCCTCTTCTTTGTATGTAGATTCTGTTTTATTGAACGTTAATTCGTACGTTTTTTCAAGCATACTTTTCATGCGTTCTTGCATCATTTTTTTACGTTCAGGAGATAAGTTTCCGCCTCCCCATTTGTCTAAATCAACAGATGTTTTTGATTGGTAAATGGCTTTTCCTTGAAAGTCCTGAGCAAAAAGTGTTGCGCTAAAAAGAGCTAAAAATGCAGTTGCAATAAATTTCATTTTCAATGATTTAAAATTATATTCCTCAATAAGACGACTTATGACCCTTATTGTTACACCCTTAGACTCTCTTTTTTGCAAAAGGTTTAATATGGATTTTTAACCACCAATAATAATTTCAATATTTTGACCTTCTTTACTGTTAAAACTACGTTTTTCATCCATTTCTTTCATCTTTTTTTCTAGAATAGTTTCGTATTTTTCTTGAGTAACTTCTTTTCCTTTAGTAGGCTCTTTTATTGCAATAGCGTTTTTAGGATTCAAAACTATTTTACTGCAAATAACAGTTTCAGTTCCATCATTAACTTCTAATATTAAACCAGGTAAACCATGGTAATTACCAGGGCCGTTATTTACAGGAATCGTTGGTGTGTACCAAGCCGTAATTGTAATTTCTTTCAGTTTAGGTGCTTTTTTTCTTTCAGCTTTTAAATCTTTATCGCCATTTATACTCATGCCACTTTCAAAAACTTCTATTTCACGTTTCATAGTAGCTTTGTAGCAAGTATATTCTCCGATATTTTTAGTTTCCTTACCAGGTTTCCAATCTAATTTTTCTAAGTTATCTTTTATTAAGAATATTTTTCCGAAAACGTCATTTTGATTTGCAAACCTATTGTCTTTTGTGTTCTTATAAAGAATGTCTGAACCGCCAGTATTTACCATTACCATTTCCATATCTCCTGGTCCTTGGGGTTTACTTAATTTTTCATCTTCTTTATAAAGAGATTCATTTTTATTAAAACTTAAAACGAATGTTTTTTCAAATTGCTTTTTTAGCATTTCCATCATCTTTTTATGCATGTCAGATTCCATCTGAGTACTATCTAACTTGATGTCAATTTTTCGTTTAGATTTATAAGTTACTTTTCCTTGAAAATTTTGAGCACTAATTAAACTTGTCAATAATAGCGCAGTAATAAGTGTAAATGTTTGTTTCATTTTGTTCGTTTTTTAATTGTTTGATGGTACAAATATCAGATGATAAAACGAATTTTAAAGTTAATGAGTGTTAACGAGTGTTAAGCCATTGGTTTTTAAGTGTTTTATGCGTTACTTTTGACCTATGAACGATTCTAAATATAAATTTTCTCTCTATGTCATTATAGTTGTCATACTGGCAACTATCGGTATTCAGGCCTATTGGAATTACAAAAATTATCTCTCTAATAAAACCCAGTTGATTACAGATGTGCAAGTAAGTTTGGATAACGCTGTGTCAACCTATTATTCAATTTTAGCAGAGAAAAGCACCTATAAATTTAGTTTTAAAGATGGTGAGGCTAATGAAAAAGTCATTATTAATAACGATACTATTTATGATAGAGTTTTAGGAAATATTGATTTTGTAGAATATGACACCATATTAGATTCTATCCATCCAGATGATATTGATAATATTATGGTTCTTAAAAATGTAAAAGCTGATACTATAATTAAACTTGATGTTAGCGGTGATGTGACTTCTGAAGAATGGATTGGTGAGCATAAAATGCTTAAGGCTATTAAATCTGTCGGTTTTGATTCTCTTAAAAAGAAAGATTTTGAGTTACTAACAGCTCAAGTGATGTTGAAAATATCTAATGATACAATTAATATCAAACGTATAAATGAGTTATTAGAAAATGAGTTAACAAGGAAGAATATAGATATTTCCTATAAGTTACTATCTGAAAGCAAGTCTACTGATTCAGTAAAAACAACTGGGGAATTAATGGTTGAATCGCATTCTGCTTTCTTACCACCTAATGCAGTTTTACAAATGCAATTTTCTAATGAAACCTTAACCGTTTTAAAACGAATTTATGTAGGAATATTAATTTCATTCTTACTTGTAGGAGCAGTTATTGCATGTTTGTTTTACTTGCTGAAAATCATCAAAAATCAAAAACAACTGGCTGAAATAAAGAACGATTTTATTAGTAATATCACACACGAGTTTAAAACGCCTATTGCTACAATCGGCGTTGCTTTAGAAGGCGTTAAGAATTTTAATAATACTAATGATAAACAGAAAACAGCGCAGTATGTTGATATTTCTAACCAGCAATTATCTAAGCTGAATGTTATGGTTGAAAAATTACTAGAAACGGCAACCTTAGATTCTGATAATTTAGAGTTACATACTGAACAATGTAATATCAATGATTTACTTAACACGCTTGTAGAAAAATACCAATTCCAAACTCAAAATAAGACTATTGAAATTGAAAAATCAACAGAAACTATAATTGCTTCTGTTGATGTATTTCATATTGAAAATGCCCTTAATAATATACTTGATAATGCTGTGAAATACGGTGGTGATAAAATTAAGTTGACTTTAAGAGAAAATAAAAACATAGTTGAAATTACAGTTTCTGATAACGGAACGGATTTATTAAAAGAAGAAAAAGACAACATATTTGAAAAGTTTTATCGCGTACCAAAAGGAAATCAGCACGATATAAAAGGGTATGGAATAGGATTGTATTATGCTAAAAAAATTATCGAGAAACATAATGGGAAAATTCTATTAGACTTGAATTCTGATGGAACAACGTTTAAAATTTCTATTCCAAAATGAGCAAATTAATTTCTATCATATTAGCGGAAGATGAGCCTTCATTAGGGCAAATCATTAAAGAGAGTTTAGAAACCAGAAACTTTAAGGTGTTTCTAGCAACTAATGGGGAAGAGGCTTTAGAATTGTATCAAAAAGAATCTGTTGAATTGTTAGTGCTGGATGTGATGATGCCTAAAAAGGACGGATTTACTTTAGCAAAAGAAATTAGAGCTGTGAATGCTGATATCCCAATTATTTTCTTAACTGCAAAATCGCAGACTAATGATGTTGTAGAAGGATTTTGCGTAGGTGGAAACGATTATTTGAAGAAGCCTTTCAGTATGGAAGAGTTAATTGTAAGAATTCATAATCTGTTAAATAGATCAACTGCATCAAAAAAGGAACAGTCAACACAAGTTGGTGCTTATAATTTTGATTTTCAGAAACAAACATTACAGTTTGAAGAAGCCGAAGTTATTAATTTAACACACCGCGAAGCACAATTGTTATTTCATTTGTTAAAAAATAAAAACCAAGTGTTGGACAGGTCTTTTGTGTTAAAAGAATTGTGGGGAAATGACGATTTTTTTAACGCCAGAAGCATGGATGTTTTTATAACAAAACTGCGTAAAAAATTAAAACTTGATTCTACAATACAAATCGTTAACGTAAGAGGTTACGGTTACAAGCTTATTTGTGATTAAATTAGAGTATCTTGGCTATTATTCCATAAACTCATGACACAAAAGCCTCAGCCAACAATCAAAATTAGTTCTGATAAACAATTTGTAGGAACGTCTAAAAAGATGTCTTTAGTAAATGATACTACTGGAGAATTGTTCAGAACATTCATGCCCAGAAAAAAGGAAATTCAAAATTTAAAAAACTCTAATGTTTTAGATTTACGTGTGTATGATGAGTCATATTTTCTAGAGTTTAATCCATCTGCTGAATTTGTGAAATATGTTTTAGTAGAATGTGATCAACTGACTGAAGTTCCAAACGGTATGGAGGTGTATGATTTTAAAGGCGGGGAATATGCAGTATTCTTGTATAGAGGGTTGGCTGCAGATAAACGTATTTATGAATACATATTCAGAGAATGGTTGCCAAGCTCAAAATACACTTTAGATAACAGACCTCATTTTGAGGTTTTGGGCCCAAAAACAAAATTAAACGACTCAGATTCTGAAGAAGAAATATGGGTGCCAATCAAGCTGAAAAAGGAACAGATATGATGAAACATAGTTTTTTATTATGGATGTTGGTAATGAGTTTGTTTGGATTTTCTCAAGAACAAATATCTGTTGAACTTCAAAACACAATAGTTTTAAATGCCGATAAATTTATAGGTATAAACATGTTTGATGAGCAGTTTGTAGTTAAAGACAATACCTTATTAAAAACCACTTCGGATCAAGAGTATGCGTACAAAAATATTCAGTTAGGAGATATGCATACTATTGGAATCATAAATACATTACAGTCTTCTGTTTTTTATAAAGACTTTAATGTGTTTGTACAGTTAGATAAAAAATTAGGCGAATTGAATACTATTGATTTTAATACAATATCTGATTTTAGTACAGTCACCTATGCTGCAATGACAAGTAATAAGCGTTTATGGATTTTTAATTCGGATACGCAACAATTGCAAATATATAATCCGCAACATGATAGTATAGAAGCCTCAACTATACCGCTTCAAGAGTCAATGCTAAAGTTTTATAGCAATTATAATTTTTGTTGGGCATTGAGTGCAACTAAACTGTTACAGTTTAATGTGTATGGAAACTTATTAAACACATATGCTTTGGAAGATTATGACGATTTTGTGTATTACAAAGGGTACTTTGTGTTGAAAAAGTCTAATGAGTTGTTTTTATTATCTGCAGAAGAAACAATTCCAAAAAAAATAATCTTACAAGAAATACCTATAAAAGATTTTTCTGTAACAAATGAAACCTTGTATATTTACACAGGAAAAGAACTGTACTCTTTCGCAATTAACTTGAAACAAACAGATTAGATATGCACGTAGCAATTGCAGGAAATATTGGCGCTGGTAAAACAACACTTACAAAATTATTAGCAAAGCATTTTAATTGGGAACCACAATTTGAAGATGTAGTTGATAATCCGTATTTGGATGATTTTTACACCAAAATGGAACGTTGGTCATTCAATCTGCAAGTTTATTTTTTAAATTCTAGATTCCGACAAGTTTTAGAAATTAGAGAAAGCGGTCAAGACACAATTCAAGACAGAACCATTTATGAAGATGCGCATATTTTTGCGCCAAACTTACATTCAATGGGTTTGATGACTAATAGAGATTTTGAAAATTACAAGTCTTTATTTGAGTTAATGGAATCTCTAGTAAAAGGACCAGATTTGTTAATCTATTTGCGAAGTTCAATTCCTAATTTAGTAGGGCAAATTCATAAGCGTGGTAGAGATTATGAAAACTCAATTAGTATAGACTATCTGAGCAGATTAAATGAACGTTACGAGGCTTGGATACATGATTATAAAGGCAAGTTACTTATCATTGATGTTGATGATTTAAATTTTGTTGACAATCCAGAAGATTTAGGTTTAATCATCAATAAGATAGATGCCGAGTTAAACGGATTATTTTAAACATAAAAACACAAAACAAAAGCCCTTTAAATCATTAAAGGGCTTTTTTAATATTATATGATTTATAAAATTACTCTTCTTTTTTCGGGTTCAATTCTATAGAGAATTCAACCTTAACATCATCCCCTAATAAACCTCCAGCTTCACCTACATGAAATTCTGCTCTGTTAATAGTGATTTCACCTTCAAATGCAGCAGATGGAAAGCCCCAAGGTGTTGCTTGTTTTCCTAAATATTTCATTGATAAAAGTATTTCCTTTGTCACATCTTTCACAGTTAAATGTCCGTGTAATAAAACATCGTGAGGTGTTTTAGTCATCTTGTTAGCCACAAATGTGATGGTTGGAAATTTCTCTGCGCCAAAGTATTCATCTTCTTTTAAATGAGCATCCCTTTTGTCGTTTGAGGTGTTTATTGAATTCACATCAATAGTCACGTTTGCTTTAAAGTTGTCTTCTGAAAAATCAAATTCACCAGAAACTGTTTTAAAACTTCCTTTTGAAGTTGCTAAAATATGTCTGATAGAAAAATCAACATAAGTATGAGAACCATCTAAAGTCCAAACACCTTCTAATTCCGAAACATCTGGAGATGCTTTTTTAGGTGATTCTTGTTCTAATGCTGCAATTTTAGCTTTTACTTCTTCTTCCGATCCTTTAAAAACTTGCTCAGTAACAAGAGCTTTCCCGTTCTCGGTAATAGTACTGCTTACGGTAGCTTCAACAGTTCCGTCTTTGTTCTTCTTCATTCTAACTTCTACTTGTTTATCAAGTGTATGTTCGTCTTCAGAAAATTTTAATTCAGTGTCAGAATCAAGAACATGTTTTTTACCGTCTTCATCAATCCAAATTTTAACTTCTTTGTTCACTTCATGCGTCTTTGAATGTCCACCCAAAATAGGTGCTATAACTAACCCTATCAAACAGGTTAATTTGATTAAAATATTCATAGATGGCCCAGAAGTATCTTTAAACGGATCACCAACAGTATCTCCAGTAACAGCAGCTTTATGTGCATCGGATCCTTTGTAAGTCATCACACCATTAATTTCTACACCAGCTTCAAAAGATTTTTTAGCATTATCCCAAGCACCACCAGCGTTGTTTTGAAATATAGCCCAAAGCACTCCGGAAACTGTAACTCCGGCCATATAACCACCTAACATTTCCGCGATCGCTAATTTGTCCATGCCAAATAGTAACGGCACAAACGCAATCAGTAAAGGGAAACATATGGTTAATAATCCAGGTAGTATCATTTCTTTTAAAGAGGCTTTAGTAGAGATAGCAACACATTTGTCATATTCAGGTTTTCCGGTACCTTCCATAATACCAGGAATATCTTTAAACTGACGCCTTACCTCATAAACCATTTCCATGGCGGCTTTACCAACTGCATTCATCGCCAAGGCTGAAAATACCACAGGCACCATTCCACCAACGAATAACATTGCTAAAACTGGCGCTTTAAAAATATTTATACCGTCAATCCCAGTAAAGGTGACGTAAGCAGCAAATAATGCTAATGAGGTTAACGCTGCAGAAGCAATGGCAAATCCTTTTCCAGTTGCTGCAGTTGTGTTTCCAACGGCATCAAGAATATCTGTACGTTCTCTAACAATTGGGTCTTGTTCACTCATTTCCGCAATTCCACCTGCATTGTCGGCAATTGGTCCAAATGCATCAATTGCTAATTGCATAGCGGTTGTTGCCATCATTGCTGAGGCTGCTAAAGCAACGCCGTAAAACCCGGCTAATTCATAAGAGGTCCATATAGCCCCTGCGAATAATAAAACAGAGGGGAAAGTAGACACCATACCAGTTGCCAAACCTGCAATGATATTAGTTCCTGCTCCGGTACTTGATTTTTCTACAATTTGTAAGATTGGCTTCTTTCCTAAACCAGTGTAGTATTCTGTAATTGATGAAATCACACCACCAACAATTAATCCAACCAAGGTTGCATAAAATACACGCATTGCAGAAATGTCTTGCACACCTTCTCCGAAGAAATTCATTTGCATAGTTTCAGGTAACATCCATTTGCATAAACCAAAACACGACATTGCTACCAAGATAATAGCTGTAATGTTTCCTTTATTCAACGCTCCCATAACTTGAGATTCTTTGGCCTCATTAGATTTTATATTCACTAACATCGTCCCTATCAATGAAATGATAATACCAACACCAGCAATTGCCATTGGTAATAAAATTGGTCCGATACCTCCAAAGGCATCATCTATAGAGCCGTTCATATCTTTAATCACATAGTTTCCTAAAACCATAGCTGCTAAAACAGTGGCCACATATGACCCAAATAAATCGGCACCCATACCCGCAACATCACCTACATTATCACCTACGTTATCCGCAATAGTAGCTGGATTTCGAGGGTCGTCTTCTGGAATTCCTGCTTCCACTTTTCCTACTAAATCGGCACCAACATCGGCGGCCTTGGTATAAATTCCACCTCCAACACGCGCAAATAAAGCGATTGATTCAGCTCCTAAAGAGAACCCTGCTAAAGTTTCTAATACAATGGTCATATCATCTACAGAAGTCCATTCACCTCCCATGTACATTTGGTAAAAGATAATAAAGAAGGTTGTTAACCCAAGAACTGCTAATCCTGCAACTCCTAAACCCATTACGGTTCCGCCACCAAAAGATACTTTCAATGCATTTGGTAAACTCGTTTTTGCGGCTTGTGTAGTTCTTACATTAGTTTTTGTGGCTATTTTCATTCCCATATTTCCTGCCAATGCAGAAAAAAACGCCCCGCATATAAAAGCAATTACTATGAGCCAATCTGTAGTTGGTACGATATACGATACAACTGCAAGTAATACACTTACGATAAGTACAAAAACGGATAACAGTCGGTATTCAGCATTTAGAAAAGCAAGTGCGCCTTCATAGATGTGATCAGAAATTTCTTTCATTTTTCCATCTCCAGCATCTTGTTTCATCACCCATGCTTTTTTAATAAGCATATAAAGAAGTCCAATTACAGCTGCTGCAATTGGCATGTAAATCATCATTGATTCCATAAGTTAGTTTAAGTTTAAAAGATTAATTCTTCTAAAAGTACTAAAAATCAATGAGATATAAAAAAGGCGCTATTCAAATGAATACCGCCTTTTTTTATAATGTAAGGAAATTACTAGATTGTAAAGTTTCCTGTTGTTTTGTGCTCGCTAGTTTCGTAACGCTCAATACACTTGTCTAAAATGTCATATGCTTCTTGAGCATCTCCCCATCCACCAACATCAACTCTTTTCTTTTCAAGATCTTTGTATACTTGGAAAAAGTGTGTGATTTCTTTAACTTGGTGTGGATTCATGTCAGATAAATCGTTTAAGTTATTCCAGATTGGATCAGAAACTGGTACACAGATAATTTTTTCATCTGGTCCTTTTTCATCAGCCATATGGAATACTCCGATAGGCTTTACTTCCATAACACACATTGGGAACGTTGGCTCAGTTCCTAAAACTAATACATCTAATGGATCACCATCTAATGCTAAAGTTTCTGGAATAAATCCGTAATCTGCTGGGTACATCATTGAAGAAAATAACATTCTGTCAAATCTGATTTTTCCTAATTCGAAATCGTACTCGTATTTATTTCTGCTTCCTTTTGGAATTTCTATTAAAACATCAAATGTTCTTTTTATTGCTGCGCTCATAGCTCTTGTTTTATTTTTTTAATCAGTGCGCGAAAGTACATAAAAATATAGGTAAAAACCACGAATATGTATCATTTTTAAGTTAAGCTCAAGGTTTTAGTAAGGTCATCATGAGTGTTTTATGTATTCCTTGTTAGGTTGTAGCTATGTTTTATTCCTTATATTTGCGGCCTTATGGTGAAAAAAATAATTCTTTTTTTATACTTGTGTATTGGGTTTGTCGGGTTTTCTCAAGATGAAACGCTTTCTAAATCTTCTACAATAGATGCTAATTATATGTACGGTGTTATTGCCAATCATAATTCTAATATTTTGCATTTAATAACCGGGCACCCTGAAGGGGTATTGTTAAGTTGGAATAAGAAAACATTTGGTGAGCAAGCTTGGCAAGAACGGTTTAATTATCCGGATGTTGGGGTGTCGTTTTTATATCAAGATTTTAAGAATGAGTATTTAGGTAAAAACTACTCACTTTATGCGCACTATAATTTTTATTTCTTGAAACGTCATCTGATGTTTAGAATGGGGCAAGGTATTGCCTATGCTTCTAATCCTTATGATAGCGATACAAACCATAGAAATGTAGCGTTTGGTTCTCGTTTGTTGAGCAGTACATATATGATGCTAAATTATAAGAAAGAACGCTTATTTAAATCGCCTATTGGTGTGCAAACAGGATTGACGTTAACGCATTATTCAAACGCGAATATAAAAGCGCCTAATACTAGTATCAATACTTTTTCTGTCAATTTAGGATTGACTTATAACTTAGATAAAGATGCTGAAGTCACTTATATTCATAGAGAAAAAGATACAGTTTCAATTGATAAGAAGATTAAATATAACATCGCTTTTAGAGGAGGAATCAATCAAGGAGATGTTATTGGTACAAAGCAATATCCGTTTTATATAGCATCTTTTTATGCAGATAAACGTTTGGGGCAATTAAGTGCCATTCAAGTTGGAGTTGACGCATTTTTTTCTATGTTCTTAAAAGAAGAAATTAAGTTTAATTCTATTGCTTATCCAGAAAATAATGTTGGTCCAGATACCGATTACAAACGCGTAGGATTGTTTGTTGGTCATGAATTGTTTATTAATAAAATGTCGTTAATCACTCAGTTGGGGTATTATGTGTACTATCCGTATGAATTTGAAATTAGAGTGTATGAACGTATTGGTTTAAAACGTTATTTTGGAGAAAAAGTATTTGGATCAATGACTTTAAAAGCGCATGGTGCAGCTGCAGAAGCCTTAGAGTTTGGAATTGGTGTACGATTATAATTTAAGTAGGATGAAGAGAATTATATATATATGTTTGTCAGTGTTACTATTTGCTTGCGATAGTGAAAATGCAAACGATTGCTTTCAGAAATCGGGACGTATTATTACTGAAGAAATTGCTTTGCCAACTTTCACTAAAATTAAAGTGAATAGAGATGTAGAATTGATTTTAAAAGATGGTGCTACTCAGAAAGTACTAATAGAAACCGGAGAGAATTTATTGAATGATGTAGATTTTTCAGTTGTTAATGACCGTCTAGAAATAACGGAGAACAATACCTGTAATTTTGTGAGAGATTATAATATTACAAAAGTATATGTAACCGCTCCTAATATTACTGAAATTATAAGTTCTACACAATTTAAAATTAGTTCAGATGGGGTATTGAATTATTCAGATTTAGATGTGCTTTCAGAAGATTTTCATGATTCATCAATTATAGCTGTTGGCGATATTGATATGAGCTTACATACGCAAAACCTAAAGGTTGTAGGAAATAACCTAACATCCTTTAAAATGCAAGGAACAGCTGAAAACCTGAATATTACGTTTGCGGCTGGTGATGGTAGGTTTAATGGTGCTAATTTGATAGCTAACAAGGTGTATGTTTACCACAGAGGTACAAATAGAATTAGTGTTAATCCGCAATTAGAATTAAAAGGAACTTTGCTTAGTACAGGTAATTTAATTGCTAAAAACCACCCGCCGATAGTAGATGTTGAACAATTGTATACAGGGCGATTGATTTTTGAATAAGTAAAAACAAAAGCCCCTATCACTCAAGAGTTTGTTAATTCTTGTTACTTTTGCATTAGATATGGAAATTATAAAAAGAGATATTAGAAAATTAACCAAAGAGGAGTTAAGAACATTTTTTACAGAAAATGGCGATAAAGCTTTTCGAGGAAACCAAGTTTACGAATGGTTATGGGGAAAAGGCGCACATGTTTTTGATGACATGACTAACCTTTCTAAAGACACCAGAGAAATGCTTGAAGCTAATTTTGTAATCAATCATATTTCTGTAGATCAAATGCAACGTAGTTCGGATGGAACTATAAAAAATGCAGTAAAACTACATGATGGTTTAATTGTGGAATCTGTATTAATTCCTACCGCAACTAGAACTACGGCTTGTGTATCAAGTCAAGTAGGGTGTAGTTTAGATTGTCAGTTTTGTGCAACAGCGCGTTTAAAACGCATGCGAAACTTGAATCCTGATGAAATTTATGACCAAGTAGTTGCTATAGATAAAGAAAGTAGGCAGTACTATGACAGACCATTGTCAAATATTGTATTCATGGGAATGGGGGAGCCTTTGATGAATTACAATAATGTCATTAAGGCAATTGATAAAATCACATCTCCGGAAGGTTTAGGAATGTCACCTAAACGAATTATTGTATCAACTTCTGGTATCCCAAAGATGATTAAGAAAATGGCTGATGATGAAGTGAAATTCAAATTAGCAGTCTCTTTACATTCAGCTATAGATGAAGTCAGAACTAAGATTATGCCCTTTAATGAAACATTCCCATTAACAGATTTAAGAGAGGCTTTAGCGTATTGGTATTCAAAAACAAAGAGCAGAATATCTTACGAATACATTGTGTGGAAAGGTATAAATGACAATCAAGAGGCTATTGATGCCTTGTTGAAATTTTGTAGTTATGTGCCGTGTAAAGTTAATATTATAGAATACAATCCTATTGACGATGGTATGTTTCAGCAAGCAGATAGAAGTTTGGTTGATGAGTATTTACGTCAATTAGAAAAGCATCATATCCCTGCAACTGTACGTCGTTCAAGAGGAAAAGATATTGATGCGGCTTGTGGGCAATTAGCAAATAAGTCTTAAAAAAAATGAGATCAATAAAAAAAGAACTTGCATTATTTTTTTTTGCTAAGTTTGTAATACACAATTCAACTGTAACATACCTTGAAAATTGTTGAGCAAATAAAACAACCTATTCGTGAAGAGATGGATCTTTTTGAACAAAAGTTCTCTAGTTCAATGACTTCAAGAGTAGCACTCCTTAATAAAATCACCCATTACATTGTTAATCGCAAAGGGAAACAAATGCGTCCCATGTTTGTGTTTTTAGTGGCAAAAATGGTTTCAGGAACATCAGTAAATGAACGTACTTACCGTGGAGCTTCAGTTATTGAATTAATTCATACAGCAACTCTAGTGCATGATGATGTTGTAGACGATTCCGACAGACGTCGTGGGTTCTTCTCCATAAATGCACTTTGGAAAAACAAGATTGCCGTTTTGGTTGGTGATTATTTATTGTCAAAAGGCTTGTTGTTATCTATAGATAATGGAGATTTCGATTTGTTAAAAATTATTTCTGTAGCCGTTAGAGAAATGAGTGAAGGGGAACTCTTACAAATTGAAAAAGCAAGAAAACTTGATATCACTGAAGATATATATTACGAAATCATCCGCCAGAAAACTGCTACGCTAATTGCAGCTTGCTGTAGTCTGGGTGCTTGTGCAGTTAACGGTACAAAGGAAGAGGTTGAAAACATGCGTAAGTTTGGAGAGTTGATTGGTATGGCATTTCAAATAAAAGATGATTTGTTTGATTATGGTTCGGCTAAAATTGGTAAACCAACGGGTATCGATATCAAAGAACAAAAAATGACTCTACCGTTAATTTATGCCTTAAATAATTCTGATGCAAAAGAAAAAGCTTGGGTGATTAATTCAATTAAGAAACATAATAAAAACACAAAACGTGTTAAAGAGGTGATTGCATTTGTAAAAGAAAAAGGCGGTTTAGAGTACGCCGTTACAAAAATGATTGCCTATCAAAAAGACGCTTTAGAGCTTTTAGAAAACTACCCAGAATCTCCTTATAAAGCATCACTTACTGCTATGGTGAATTATGTGATTGAACGAAAGAAATAATAATATATAAACATAAAAAAAGACCGCCAATTGGCGGTCTTTTTTTATGTTGTATGTGGTAAAAAAACTTACCCTTTAATCACGCCTCTTGAAATAACAATTTTCTGAATTTCAGAAGTTCCTTCATAAATTTGTGTAATCTTAGCATCACGCATTAAACGTTCAACGTGGTATTCTTTTACAAATCCGTTACCACCGTGAATTTGCACAGCTTCAACAGTTTGTTCCATAGCAACTTTACTTGCATATAGTTTTGCCATGGCACTACTCATATCGTAGTTGTTTCCTTGGTCTTTATCCCAAGCAGACTTCATTACTAATAAACGAGGCCGCTTCAATTTCAGTAGCCATGTCTGCTAATTTAAAAGCGATGGCTTGATGATTACAAATCTCAGTTCCAAAAGCTTTACGCTCTTTAGAATATTTTAAAGCCAATTCATATGCACCTGAAGCAATACCTAAAGCTTGAGAGGCAATACCGATACGACCACCAGATAATGTCTTCATAGCAAATTTGAATCCAAACCCATCTTCCCCAATTCTATTCTCTTTAGGTACTTTTACATCGTTAAATTGTAGTGTATGCGTATCAGATCCTCTGATTCCTAATTTATCTTCTTTTGGTCCTATGTCAAAACCAGGCGTTCCTTTTTCAACAATAAAAGCATTGATTCCTCTATGTCCTTTTTCTCTATCTGTTTGTGCAATTACTAAATACACTTCTGCACGTCCACCGTTTGTAATCCAGTTTTTTGTACCATTAATTACGTAGTGATCTCCTTTGTCAATAGCTGTTGTACTTTGTGATGTTGCATCAGAACCTGCTTCAGGTTCACTTAAACAAAATGCACCAATACATTCACCAGTAGCAAGTCTTGTTAAATATTTTTCTTTTTGAGCTTCAGAACCATATGCCTCTAAACCATAACATACTAATGAATTGTTTACAGATACCATAACAGATGCTGATGCATCAATTTTAGATAACTCCTCCATAATTAAAACATATGAAGTCGCATCCATTCCACTTCCTCCATACTTTGGGTCAACCATGATTCCCATGAATCCTAAGTCTCCCATTTTTCTCACTAATTCTTCTGGGAATTCTTGCTTGTTATCTCTTTCAATTACTCCTGGTAATAATTCAGTCTGTGCAAAATCTCTTGCAGCATCACGAATCATAATATGCTCTTCTGTAAGGTTAAAGTCCATTATATGTGTTTTTTGTATGTGATTTTTATAAGAAAGTCACAAATATAAGAGATTCTCTCGAATTATTTTAGGTTTCTAGCAATATACTCACTACGAGTTTGTTTACTGAAAATAGCATGTTATTTTGCGTTTAAAATCAAGGCGTCTGTAGGATGTATTCTCTATATTTGTTAACGGTTAACTGAAAAATTTATGAACACATCAGAATATTATGTTATTGGAGTAATGTCTGGAACCTCATTAGATGGTATTGATGTGGCTTATCTTCGTTTTAAAAAAGAAGATAAATGGACTTATGGTATTATTCATAGTGAAACCATTTCATATTCACCAAATTGGGAAACTAAATTACGTGAGGCTATTAATTATTCTGAATCAGATTTAGGAAGCTTAAATGTTGTTTACACCAAGTTATTAGCTGAGGTTATTAATAGTTTTATAGATAAATACCAATTAAAAAATATAGATGCAGTGTGTTCTCACGGTCATACGATTTTACATCAACCAGAAAACGGACTAACGCTTCAGATAGGTAACCTAGAACAATTATCAGAATTGGTGAAGCAAAAGATAGTTTGTGATTTTAGAGTTCAGGATGTGAAATTAGGCGGACAAGGTGCACCATTAGTGCCAATTGGCGATCAATTATTGTTTTCAGAATTTACATATTGTTTAAATCTTGGCGGGTTTTCTAACATTTCTACGCATACAGAAAACAAACGTATTGCTTATGATATTTGTCCTGTAAATATTGTCCTGAATCATTATGTGCAACAGTTAGGTCAGTCTTATGATGATGGTGGACGAATTGCAGCATCAGGAAATATTCATTCTGAGCTTTTGGGTAAATTAAATTCTTTAGAGTTTTATCAATTAGATTTTCCAAAATCATTAGGTCTAGAATGGGTTAAAGAAAGCATGTTCCCTTTAATAGATTCTTATAAACTTCCAGTTTCAGATATTTTAAGGACTTTCGTTGAGCATTGTGCTATTCAAATAAGTAGTCAATTTCATAACCGCGGAAAAGTATTGATTACAGGTGGCGGCATGTATAATTCATTTTTGATTAATAGAATAAAATCGTTGTCTAATAATGACATACATATGCCAGAAAATAATTTAATAGAGTTTAAAGAAGCGCTAATTTTCGGATTTCTAGGTGTATTAAAACTAAGAGGAGAAATAAACGTTCTAGCCTCAGTTACTGGAGCTCAAAAAAACCATTCAGCAGGAGTGGTATATAATTGTAATTAATAAGAATTAGTTTATTATATTTGACACACTTTTATTTAAAAACAAGATAAATGGAACAGCTTTAACTCCCGTATGGGATAAATAATATATAAAACTTCAGTATAACCGATGTATAACAATCGGATTTCAATTTATTAAAAAAGTTAAAGCAACAAATCATGAAAGATTTATTAAAAAAATACGAAGAGAAGCAACCTGAAATTGTTTTTCATTGGAAAGATCAAGAAACTGATGCCGAAGGATGGACTGTAATTAACTCATTACGTGGCGGTGCTGCCGGAGGTGGTACACGTATGCGTAAAGGATTAAATAAAAACGAAGTTTTATCTCTAGCAAAAACAATGGAGGTGAAATTTACCGTGTCTGGTCCTGCAATTGGAGGTGCGAAATCAGGAATTAATTTTGATCCGAATGACCCAAGAAAGCGCGGCGTTTTAGAACGTTGGTACAAAGCTGTAACACCGTTGTTAAAACATTATTACGGAACTGGTGGTGATTTAAATGTAGACGCAGATAAAGACGTCATTCCAATCACAGAAAGTTGTGGTGTTTGGCATCCGCAAGAAGGAATTTTTAATGGACATTTCAAACCAACTGAAGCTGATAAAATTAATAGAATTGGTCAGTTACGTCAAGGTGTAATTAAAGTTATTGAAGACAAAACTTATTCACCAGATTTATCTAAAAAATACACAGTTGCAGACATGCTAACTGGGTATGGAGTAGCAGAAGCGGTAAAACATTATTATAATATTTACGGCGGGAATATTTCTGGAAAACGTGCTATTGTACAAGGTTTCGGAAACGTAGGGTCTGCGGCAGCTTATTACTTAACACAATTAGGTGCTAAAGTTGTTGGTATTATTGATAGAGATGGTGGTTTGATAAATGAAGCAGGATTTTCTATGGAGGAAATGAAAACTTTATTTTTAAATAAAGATGGGAATAAATTAGTTTCTAGTCAAATGATTCCATTTTCTGAAATTAATGAAAAAATATGGAGTCTGCCAGCAGAGATATTTGTCCCGGCTGCAGCGTCAAGATTAGTGTCTCAAGATCAGGTACAACAAATGATCAATACTGGTTTAGAAGTAATTTCTCCAGGAGCGAATGTGCCCTTTGCAGATAAAGAAATTTTCTTCGGCCCAATTATGGAGCATACGGATAAGCACCTAAGTTTATTGCCAGATTTTATTTCAAATTGTGGTATAGCACGTGTGTTTGCTTATTTAATGGAGTCACGAGTTGAACAACCAATGCAAGATAAATCTATATTTGATGATACGTCAAATATTATTAAAAATGCGCTAACAAAAACACATGATACGAATAGTAATAAAACTGAAATATGTAAAACTGCATTTGAAATAGCGTTTGAAACAGTTGATGTAAATACAGGGTAAATAATAAAAAAAGTAAAATAATTAAAATGGAAATATTTATAGTAGTAGTATTCGTATTAGGGTACTTAGCAATTACACTTGAGCACAATTTGAAAATTGATAAGCTTATACCAGCTTTGATAATGATGGCCGTATGTTGGGCTGCAATTGCTTTTGGAATTGATGATTTTCAAAACTGGTTTGATTCAGGACAACATAAACTTCTTGACGCGTTTGGAGCTTTGAATCACGAAGCTAAATTACACTTGATGGAAGAGACGTTACTACATCATTTGGGTAAAACCGCAGAGATTTTATTCTTCTTATTAGGTGCAATGACAATTGTTGAGATCATTGATCATTTTGATGGTTTTTCAACATTTAAAAGTTATATCAAAACAAAGAACAAGAAAAAACTACTTTGGATATTTGCATTTTTAGCATTTATTCTGTCTGCAATTATTGATAACTTAACAGCGACAATTGTTTTATTAACCATATTGCAGAAAATAGTTAATAAGAAAGAAACACGTATTTGGTTTGCGGGTATGATTATCATTTCCGCTAATGCCGGTGGTGCTTGGTCTCCTATTGGAGATGTTACAACTACAATGTTGTGGATTGGTAATAAAGTATCTACTGATATGTTAATTACATATCTAGTTGTACCATCATTATTGTGTATGGTAGTGCCGGTGTTTATTGCATCATTAACTAAACCTTTTAAAGGAAATTTAGAAAGTGAAATAGAAGTAGATGCAGCGGAAATACATGAAACAAAATATAGCCCGATAATGTTGTACTTAGGTTTGGGGATGATACTTATTTGTTCCATTATTTAAAACAATTACACATTTACCTCCCTATGTTGGTATGATGTTGTCGTTAGGTGTTGTGTGTGCGTTTGCAGAAATATTTAGTACAAAACAATTCAAAATATCTACATTAGGAGGTCACGCTAGAAGATACTGGTCATCATAGTCCAGTACACAAGTCATTGTCTAAAATAGAAATGCCTAGTGTGTTATTTTTCTTTGGAATATTAATGGCGGTAGCTGCATTAGAAAGTTTAGGAATGTTATTTCATTTCGCTGAAAGTTTAAATACAACAATACCAAATTCTGATGTTGTAGTAATGTTACTTGGTATTGGATCCGCAGTAATTGATAATGTGCCTCTAGTTGCAGCAAGTTTAGGAATGTTTTCAAACGAATTAAATGACCCGTTATGGCATTTTATTGCATTTTCTGCAGGTACTGGAGGAAGTATGTTAATCATTGGTTCGGCAGCAGGAGTAGTTGCTATGGGGATGGAAAAAATTTCTTTCTTCTGGTATTTTAAAAATATCACATGGTTAGCTTTTATTGGATTGTTGTTGGTTCTGTAGCTTTTATAATCATTAGAGGTCTATTGGGAGCCTAACCATTTAGTTAAATAGAATTAAAACGAGCTGTTCATTATGAATTGCTCGTTTTTTTTTTAATACAGTTTTAAGAAATATGAATGTAATTTGTCATACATTTAAAATCGATATTTTTAATAAAAATTAGAACGAAACAATTTAGGAGTTGTATTTTCGTTTGAATAATAATAATCACATAAAAAGAAATATATGTCGCTAACTATTCAAGAAGTAGCTCAAGAAGCAGTAACAAATTTAGAAGGAGAAATAGTCGCTAAAAAAGAATTTTCTGTTATCAATTTGATAAATGGAAGGCGGAATTGGAGGTCAAGTTATAATTGG
>CBCXVT010000003.1:0-232624 GCA_965178635.1 Flavobacteriaceae bacterium
ATCTGATTATCAATTAGAGCATAAGAATAAGTATACCAATTAGTTGGATTATATTTGCTTTTTGTACTTTCATAATCTGCAACTTCATTTTCAATAAACTCAAATTCAAAAATTTCCTTTGTAGATGATTTAAACAAGATTTTCCCACCTCTTTCAGTTGTAAATACAGATGGAGAATTTAATTTTAACGAAATATAAACTTTATCGTTAACTCTTCTTAAACCAATATCAATAGCATTAAAACCACTACCCATACTTTTAGTAATTCTCTCTCTTTTTAATTCAATTATTTTGCTACCTGTAAATTCATCTACTTCATTTTTTAAATATTTACATTTTTGAGAATATAGAGAAAGACCAAAAGTTAAAGTCAGTAAAAGTAAAAATAGTTTTTTCATAGTAAAATAGTTTATTTACAATAAAACTAACAAAAAAAAATCATATCTACTATTAGACTACCTAATACAATTAATAATTTCATAATTACTAAAACAACGATTTTCTAACGTAAAAACACGCTTGTTATAAATTCACATACAGACTTCGGTACTATCTATTATGCGTATGTAATAAAAAAGTAAAACAATACGCGCACGCACGAGAGAGTAAAAAAGATTATTTCCCTATCTGTAAGCGTATGTAATAAAATAATATTATTCAGACTTCGTTACTATCTGTTATGCGGGTGTATAAAATAAAACATAGACTTCATTGGTATCTGTTCGCGTATGTAATAAAAATAATATTATTCAGACTTCTGCACTATCTGTTATGCAGGTGTAATAAAATTAAGTATTTAATAAAAGATGTTGAGGTTTTTTAATCGGTTGACTAGATGTTGACTAACCTAAAAGCAAAAAAGACTTAAACAACTGATAATCAGCATCTAAGTCTTTTTAATGGTACGGGAGAAGAGACTCGAACTCTCACACCTCGCGGCACCAGATCCTAAGTCTGGCGTGTCTACCAATTCCACCACTCCCGCAATTGAGACTGCAAATATAAGTATTCCTATAGATATACAAACAAAAATTAAAAAAATAATACTACGATTTTTAGTACATTTGAAAATCTAAAAATTTCACGTATGAATTCTATCAAAGACTATATTGAAAATAACAAAGAACGTTTTTTAGGCGAACTTGTTGAACTATTAAAAATACCTTCTGTAAGTGCTGATTCTGCATTTGAAAAAGATGTTCATAAAACCGCCGAAATGGTCAAAGACAGTTTGAAAAAAGCAGGCTGTGATACTGTGGAAATTTGCCAAACTGATGGTTACCCTATTGTTTATGGTGAAAAATTAGTTGACCCAGCTTTACCAACTATTTTAGTATATGGACATTATGATGTACAACCAGCTGACCCAATTGAATTATGGACATCACCACCTTTTGAACCAGTAATTAAAACAACTGACAAACACCCGGAAGGCGCAATTTTTGCACGTGGTGCTTGTGATGATAAAGGGCAAATGTACATGCATGTTAAAGCTTTAGAGTTTATGACTTCTACAGACCAATTACCGTGTAATGTTAAATTTATGATTGAAGGAGAAGAAGAAGTTGGTTCTGTAAACCTTGGTGTATTTGTGAAAAACAACCAAGAAAAATTAAAGAACGATGTCATTCTTATTTCAGATACTGGAATGATAGCGAATAATATTCCGTCTATCACAACTGGATTACGAGGGTTGAGTTATGTTGAAGTTGAAGTTACCGGTCCAAACAGAGATTTACATTCTGGTTTATATGGTGGTGCTGTTGCTAATCCTATTAATGTACTGACAAAAATGATTGCATCATTACATGATGAAAATAATCATATTACTATTCCTGGATTTTATGATGGTGTAGAAGAGTTATCTCGTGAAGAGCGTGATGAAATGGCAAAAGCACCATTCTCTTTAGACAACTATAAAAAAGCCTTAGACATTAATGCCGTTTACGGTGAAACAGGGTATACAACTAATGAACGTAATTCTATAAGACCAACTTTAGATGTTAATGGTATTTGGGGTGGTTATATTGGTGAAGGTGCAAAAACCGTTATTGCTTCTAAAGCATATGCAAAAATATCAATGCGTTTAGTGCCAAATCAAGATTGGGAAACTATTACAGATTTATTTAAAGCGCATTTTGAAAGCATCGCTCCAGCAGGAGTTACTGTAAAAGTAACACCTCATCATGGTGGGCAAGGGTATGTAACACCAACAACAAGTGTGGGTTATCAAGCGGCGAGTATGGCGTATAATGATACGTTTGGTAAAAACCGATACCTCAACGTAGTGGAGGAAGTATTCCTATTGTTGCGCTGTTTGAAGAAGAATTAAAGAGTAAAACTATTTTAATGGGATTCGGATTAGATTCTGATGCAATCCACTCTCCAAATGAACATTTTGGCGTATTCAATTATTTAAAAGGAATTGAAACCATTCCGTTATTCTACAAGTACTTTACTGAATTATCTAAATAGATAGTTTTTGATATAAAAATTAGAGTCCGCTTTTACGCGGACTTTTTTATGCTTTATTTTTTTACTCTACACTTGTAGAGTTAAAATATTGTTTCTACATTTGTAGAGAACAATTGAATACCCGTTATGAAATTATCAAAAACAGAAGAAACTTTAATGAATTATCTATGGCAATTAGAAACTGCTTTCATGAAAGATTTATTAGATGTATATCCTGAGCCAAAGCCAGCAACAACAACTTTGGCTACACTGTTAAAACGAATGACTGATAAAGGGTATATCGCTTATAATTTAAATGGAAAATCAAGGGAATATTATCCGTTGGTAAAAAAGGAGGCCTATTTTTCTAAGCATGTCAATGGCTTAATTAAAAATTTTTTTAATGATAGTGCCTCACAATTTGCGTCGTTTTTTACTAAAGAAACTAACTTGAGTAAAGAAGAATTAGAGCATTTGAAATCATTAATAGACGGCGAACTTAAAAAGAAATAATCATGGTAGACTATCTTTTAAAATCCGGGGCGTGTTTAACAGTATTTTACTTGTTTTATGTATTGTTTTTAGAAAAAGAAAACATGCATGTACACAAACGTATCTATCTTATAGCAACACTGCTTATAGCATTTGCAATACCATTTGTAACCTTTACAAGCTATGTAGAAGTTGTGGAAGTGATACAGCCAATTATAGCTTCACAAAACACAATTGAAATCCCAATAATTAACGAACCTGAAACTGTCTCATATACAACAGAAATTTTATGGAGTGTATACGGGTTAGGCGTGCTGTTATTCGGATTTAAATTTGTTAAAAACTTGAATGAAATTATTCAAAAAATAAGAATTAATCCAAATCAAAAAGAAGACGATACGGTTTCTGTATTATTAAAAGAAGACATCGTGCCACATACATTTTTCAGTTACATTTTCTACAACAAACAGAAATACATCACGCATCAAATACCAAAAGAAGTTGTTTTACATGAGCAAACACATGCCAAACAGAAACATAGCTTAGATGTGTTGTTTATTGAATTTCTTCAAGTGTTATTTTGGTTCAACCCAATACTCTATTTGATAAATAAAGCCATGAAATTAAATCATGAGTTTTTAGCAGATCAAGCTGTAATAACAAACGGCATACAAACACAAAATTATCAAAAAACATTGCTTGCATATTCATCACATGCATATCAATTACCCTTGGCAAATGCCATTAATTATTCATCAATCAAAAAACGTTTTACAGTTATGAAAACACACACATCAAAGAAAAAAATCTGGTTTAAAAGTATTATTTTATTACCGGTACTGGCGCTATTACTATTTAGTTTTAGTACAAAAATTCAGCAAGACAAAGCAACACCAAAGCAAGTTGCAGAGTACAACAAATTGGCTAAAAAGTATAACGAACAACCAAAAAACAATCGTATTATAAAGTTAAAAGACATCAACAGACTAGAATATTTATACAATTTGATGACGCCTGCTCAGAAAAAATCTGCGCAACCATTTCCTGATTGTCCACCTCCACCTCCACCAATACCTGCTGATGCAACAGAAGAGCAAATCAGAAAATACGAGAAGACCATAAAAGCATATGAAAAAGAAGTTGAGAAAGCACACCATGAATTAAATCGTGTGGATGACTTTGTACACAAAGGCGATATTTCAAATATTCCGCCACCTCCTCCGCCAATGTCACCAGTAGAATTTATCAAGCATAACGCAAAAAAAGGACATGAATTTTATTATAACAACAAGAAAATAAGCTCAAAACAAGCAATTGAAATAGCACTGAAAAATGACGCTATCAACCTGTTGGCAAAAGATAACAAAGTAACTTTATCAAAAGAACCAATTACTATTGACAAGACACAATCAACTAAGAACGAACTCCCTAGGAATGCTAAGTTTATTCTAGATAATAAAAAAGTGTCTTATGAGGAAGCTTCAAAAGTAAATAATAACAATATAGAAAGTGTTGATGTAGCTAATAGAGACGGAAATGGCAATAAATTAGAGAAACCAACAATCTATATTTACACAAAAAAGCCAAAGAAAGTAGTAGACGAATCTGAACGCCCTATAACATCAATCAACGGCATTGGTTGTGTGGAATGTGTTTTAGAATTAACCAAAGAGAAGTTAGCTGAGATAGTCCTTTCTGTTGATAAAGGAGAAATTATGAAATTCAACATCAAGTTTCAGAAAAAACCCACTGTGAAAATAACTAACAGTACTATTTTAAATGATCAGGCTAAACAATTTTTAGATGAGGCTGAAGTTGGACAAATGGTACAAATATTCGGATTGAAATCATCCGCTAGCAAACAACATAGTCCGCCAGTTTTATTTATTATTACTGAGTAAATCGCATAAAAAAGGAGGCTATTTAGCCTCCTTTTTTATTACTATATTAAAGCTATTATTGCTTTACAACCTTAAATGTTTTCTTAGTATTTGAAGATACCCCAACCTCTAAAAAATAAACTCCAGAAGGTAAATCAACCGTATTTATTTCTGACTTATTAACGTTTAGTTTCTTGTTGAATATTTCCTTTCCTGTAATAGAAATTAGTTTTGTGTTTACTTGTGTAACATCAGATGAAAATCCAGATAGCTTTATCACATCCGTAGTTGGATTAGGGAACATTCTTAAATTTTCTAATTGATAATCATTAACACCTAAGACATTAAATGCAACACAATCACTCATTAGAGTACACCCACTCACGGTTACTTGTACTGCATAATTACCTGTCACGGCTGGCGTAAAGTTTTTGTTGATTTCATTTGAAATCGGGCTATTAGCATTATCACAATCTACCCATTGATAAGTTGCTGAGGTACTAACTTCATTTGAAGTTAAAAACGTCGCATTATTGATAGTAGTATCATCAATTGTATTGGCTTTTGTTGCCATATATCCAACAACCAATTTACTCATTTCGTGGTAATACGGCATATTAAATAAGTTTATGCGATCACTCGATGAATGGTACCCTGGGGTAATGTCATTATTTTCCCAACTCTCTCCAAATAAAACAGCTGAGTACCCCTGACCCCAAAAAGAGCTATGGTCACTTGCTGTTGTCCCAGGATTAACTACGACTGGTATTAAGTTTAACCCATAAGTAGTGTTTACTGCAATAATATCATCTTTCATTGCTAATGAATTCGTAAAAGGGCGCACATCAATATCAAATCTACTATCGTCATCACCGTCATAACCCATCATATCAATATTAAATGCTCCAAGAATATTATCACCATCATTAGCCGCTCTTTGCGCATATACTCTACTTCCATGCAAGCCAGTTTCTTCTTCATCCCAAAGCGCATAAACAACTGTGTTTTCTGTACAATGAGGTGATAGAATTCTTGCTAATTCCATAATAGCTGCAACTCCACTAGCGTTATCATCTGCACAATAGTTAGCAACAGAATCATAATGAGCTGAAATTAAATAAATGTCATTAGGGTTTGTATTACCTACTTGAGTAGCAATTATATTTTTACCTCCAGCAGAATAATCGTGTTCTTCAACAGTCAAGCCTAAGGCTTCCATGCGCTCCTTTATATAATAAGCCGCATCATCATTTCCGGAATTACTAACTCTATTTAAAAGTGTAACTGGGTTGCCATTAACAGTAGTAGCATCTTCTCCTGAGAACTCTCTAACAGTTGTGGTTAGTCTGGCTAAGTCAGTTTGATTAATTAATTCTTGAACAGATTGTGCTTGTAATGCGAGTATTGCAAAAGACAAATACGCGATGAAAAGTAGTGCTTTTTTCATGATTATAAGTAGATTAAGTACGTTTGGGGTCTTAAAATTAATAATATTTTTTAAGCCAACCTAAAACTAATCGTCTAATTACAAGAGTTCACGTTGCTTTTTTGTCAAGCTTTTAACAACTAAATCGTAAGAATGGTCAATCAGTTTATGGATCAATTCAATAGGTAATTCACCTTTACAGATTCTAACTGAGTTCCAATGTTTTTTACTCATGTGCCAACCAGGCTCAATACTTTCATATTCAGCACGTAATTCTTGTGCATAGTCTGGGTCACATTTCAAGTTTAAAAATTGTTCACCTTTCTCCCAATCTTTTAGTGAAGTTAACGCAAACATTTTACCAGACACCTTGAAAACCAACGTGTATTTATCAAAAGGAAAATGTTCAGTAACTGCTTTTTTAGATAGACAAAACTCTCTGAATTCTTCTATATTCATATTCTAATTTTCTAAACGGTATAATACGGGTTTACTTGGCGTAGCATCATTATGAAAAGATGCTATTTGTAAGTTCAACAAATACATACCATCTTCTACAGCGTCAGGCACAAAAATTAATTCCGTAATTGTAGCATCAAACCTGATGTTACCCGAAGTATTCCAAAACGCATTATGTGACGCTAATTTTCCACCATCTACTTCTTTATCTACACTTGGTAAATCTATTAGTAAATGTGTTACACCAATTTCCCTCAAGTAAATTGCAGCTTCAACATCTAAATACGCAGGGTTTGTTCCTGAATATTTTTGCGTGAACTTATTTTCTAAATTTGGCAGAGTTCTAATTATAATAGCATCAGGCTCCGTTTGCAAACCACTTATCAATTGCTCTTTAGTAATTACATAGTCATTGTCAATTTTTTGCGGCTGAACACTTATAACCTCAGCACTAAAAAAGAATGTTTTTAAACAGTCGTTTATACTATAAAACTCTTTTGTGATGTGCCCAACACACTCTGTATGTGTCCCGTGTGCATGTGGATTAAAGTATATATTGTTAAAGTTTGTTGGCGCGCCTTCGGCTACACTACCAATCCAGTCGCCAAAAACTACGGGGTCCTTTTTGGGTGCATTTAAATTCCACGCAATAGGGTTATTGTCATTAAAGTTTAAAGGCAATGAAATATCTATTGGTGAAGACAAATTAACTGTGTATAAACTACTATTTAGTTGTACTGTAGAAATCATATATGTAAATATACTTAATTTTAAAAAGAAAGCTTTAGCTATTAGAACCAAAAAAGGCGAAAGATAAATCTTTCGCCTTTTGTTATTTAAACTATTTTAAAAACTACTTAATCATAATTTTCTTAGTAGTTACTTTATTATCGTTTTCAAGTTCTAAGAAATATATTCCTCCAGATAATTGCTCTAGATTCAATCTATACTCTTCTGAAAACTGTTGTGTAGATTCTGTATGAACTCTTTTACCGGTTACATCATACACATTAAAATTAACTTTAGATGTTTGTCCGTTAAATCTAATTTTAAATAGTCCTGATGATGGATTAGGGTAAACCGTAAACTCATTTTGCTCTAGATCTTCTATACTTAAAGCAGTACCATCAATAACAAAATCATCAATTATTACGCCTTCCTCATTAACACCTCCATCAGAATGAAATACAAATCTGAATATGATATTAGTAGCTCCAGTTAAATCAGTTTCTCCATTTCCTGCATTTAAAGCAAAGTCATAAGCATATTCTCGCATAGTAGCATTTGTTCCACCAGAAGCATGTGCTGCTTCTCCTTGTCCAGTCCATTGCGCACCAGGACAATTCTGGCAATCTCCACCACCTCCAGAGGCATTTGTACGATCACTATTATACCACAATGGTAACGAATTAACTGTTCCTAAAACGGACCAATTGTTTCCTTGATTTAATGAATATTCCACATAAGCTACATCCCAGTTTACCTCTAAATCGAATGCCATATCAAATCGCAATACTGGATTAGCCAATTGTGTTAAATCATAACATTGAGATATTAAATGTGCTTTAGCATTATCTGGATGATTTGCATTTAAATCAGTTCCATATACTTGTGTTCCTGAAGATGCTGTATTTAATAACGCATCGGTTGGCACACCTCTTTCCCATAGCGGGCTATCTGTTATTAAAACATCAGTTGCATTTTCAAATGTATTTACTACGTTAACTGTACCTTGGTCATTAGCTAAGAAAATTACAGTTGATTCATTGTTTGTAATATTTGAATCCCCAGCTACAGACGTGTTGATTACCATAGTATGGCTTCCTCTAGTTACATTTAAAGTTGGTAATGTAAAAGTTGTTTCTACTGTAGAAGCTAAACTTCCATTCCAAGTATACATAAGTGGAGCGCCGTCCACAGTATAAGTAACATCAATTTGCGAAATCGTATTTAATCCATTATTTTTTACTGTAACTTCTGGAGTTATATCGCCACAATTCACAACAGCATCAACTGGTGCATTAATTGACAACAATCTTACATCATCTGGTTTCATTTGTATTGGAATTGGTGATCTCCAAACTCCTCTACCATATGTAGCTGCAGTAATAGATTCATCAGCTAAATTTATTTCTAAATCATTTACAATTGTATTAGGTAAGTTAGTTACAAATGTTTCCCAAGTTGTAGACGTATCATCTAAACGATATACTCCCAAACTTGTTGCAAGATATACTGGGTTGTCTGTATGATCACCTTGATGTACAATGTCATTAAAGTATTCACCTGTATTTAAATTTGATGTAATGTTCGAGAAGCTTGCTCCTACGCCGTTATTCGCATTCGTGGATTTATAGACTCCTCTTGACCCCCCTGAAGTAGTTACCCAGACAGTATTTGGGTCTGACTGATGTACTCCAATTCCTTTTATATTAGAACCAAAAGCATTACCTACGTTTGTAAAGCTTACCCCTGAATCGTTACTTCGTTTTAATCTATTATCTACTACTGCATATATAATTGTATCGTCAGATGGTGCAATCTCTAGGTAGTCACATAAACCACCTAAAGCCCCTAATTGTGTCCATGTAGTACCGTCTAATCTGTATAAACTAGAATAACCCCCATATAATGTTCCTGTAGAATTTATAGTCATTGGTGTTACCCAATTTCCAGATTCAGGCTCGGTAACAGATGTGCTTAACGTTGCTCCTGCATCTGTAGAAATATACGGTCCTCCTCCATTCTGGATAAAACCGTAAAATCTATTTTCATCTGTAGGATCTACTGCAGTATCCATTCCGTCTGCTCCATAATAATTTCTTGATTGTCCGCTAGAACTACTATTAAAAGCATGTCCCCCATTATCTTGTAAACCACCTACCATTTTATTGGCATTTGTTTTCGCAACGGCAATTCTATAAAACTGACTCGCTTGAATTCCGAATGTATGGTTCGTAAATGATAAACCATTATCTGATGAAGAATAAATTCCTCCATCACTACCACAATACATCACACCATTATAATCTCTTAAAAAGTGAATATCTGCATGAGTATACGCCGCTGAATTTGGTGAATTCCAATTATTTAACTTTGTAAATGATGTACCTCCATTACTAGATTTCCAAACATTTAAACATCCAACGTATAGTTCTTCAGCATTTGTACTTGATACCCCTAAAGCTAAATCATACCATGCTTGACCAGCACTAAACCCAGCAATGGATGTTGTTCTCGTCGTAAAGTTAGCTCCACTATCAGTAGACCTATATACACTAACTGCATCATTATTTTCTCTAAATATATATACATAATTAGAGTTAGCTGGTGTTACATCAATAACCAACCTACCAGAACTAAATGGCAATCCAGACATAATTACTGAAAATGAATCTCCACTATTTGTTGATCTATAATACCTGTTTGTTGTAACTGCATAAATAGTAGTTGGGTCATTTGGTTTTACTTTGATATCTTTAATATTACCAGCTAATGTTTGTGACCAACTTACTCCTGCGTTTGTAGACTTATAAACTCCTGCGTTTGTAGCAACCCAAAGCATGCTTGAATCATTTGGATTGATATAAATATCATTCATAGATGTAGGTGAATTACTTGGGTTTAATCCTGTTTGACTCCATGTTACCCCACCATCGGTAGATTTAAAAACACCTACACTTGGCGTATCACCTGCATCATCATCACCTGTTGCTATATATATAATATCAGAATTAGCGTGATCTATTGCAATACCCGATACTCCAATTTGTGGTAAATTATCTGACATAGGAGACCAAGTAATACCAGCATCCAACGACTTCCATATACCTCCAGCTGGTGCACCAGCATACCAAATATTAGTTCCGTTTGTTGCGTTATTAGGGTCAATCATAATCACATTAATTCTTGCTTGACCAGTAGACCACGATCCTGTACCTACAGTTGTAAAAGGGCCTATTGCACTCCAGTTACTTTCATCTGCCATTGCTGCATTTGAATTTGCTTGCATTTGGTTTTGTGCAGACCACGTATTCCAAATACTCTGAGCAGATGGTAAATACCCATTTTCATCTACTTCGTTTTCAACGATAAATTCCCAGCGTTTAAATGGTTTATACCCACTTCCTTTCACAGAAGAATCATGAGACTCCCAATATGTATTAAAGGCAGCTTGAACCTCACGAAAGGTAAATGGTTGGTTTGAATTTTTTTGCAACATCTCTTGTTCAGAGGTGTTTTGCCTTAATTCTTTAATCCATGGCGAATCAGAATTAAACTGTGCAAATGTGTAACTAGCACACAATAATGCACCTAAAAGTAGGTTTTTATTCATTTGTATAGTTTTTTGAGTTGCTGTAAAAATAAGAAACTTATTCTAACTATAACAAACTACATGTTAGTTAGTTGCGTTTTTAATTAATCTATCTTCTATCTCTTTTTTTATTTCCACAACCTCCTTGACATTCTCATTGGGTACAGTCATTGACAAGACATAATGCTTTATTTTCCATTCTCCTTCAATTTTTTGTAAAACTCCAGACCCTCTGCATATTTTCATTTGCGTATCTAACAACTCATCAAACCATGCAAATTCTGAATCTTCATCTACATATATATTTCGCTCTAAAGCTTTAAAATTCCACGCTTTTCCTTTATCAAAATAAGGTTTAGAGAATGCTTTAAAAGCTTTATTTTGCCAATTTTCTGTTGCATCCGTACCAATAAAAACACCATCTGAAGCCATAAATCCAAAATACGTATCGAAATTTGCATCGGAAGCCGCTTGGTGCCATTTGATTAAAATAGTATCAATTGCCTTTTTCTCTATGGAATCTTGAGCGTAACATTCATTAGATAACACTAATATCAATGCCGTTAATACTAATCTAATTGTATTTTTCATAATCACGTTCTTTAAAAATTTGTGCTTCTATTTGTCCTACAAACACATTATATCCATTTTGAATTCGACCTTTTTTATTGTTTACTTCTGATAAATTGTAGTCTTTTAAATCTTGTTCTAACATTAAAATTTCTGTTTCCAAAACTTTTACTCGAGCTTCAATTGTAAGTGTTTTAAAACGTTCAGGATATGTTTCTTTAAAATCTCCTAATAACTTTTTTAATAACTCAATATCTTTATCAGATTGAATATTAGAATTCAAAACACGATTCAACTCATCTTCAAAAGCAATAATTTCAGCCCAATCGCCTGTGTATTTAGAACTATTTTTCAAAGTCCAATTATTTTTTTGAAGACTGTCATTTTGTGCCGCAGAACTAACCTCTTGTACCGCAGTTGTACTTTTGCCGTCTTTTTTACAAGAAAACAAAAATGCCGCTACTATTAAGATGATGTATTTATTCATTTTAAAATGTGTTTACACAAATATAATTTTTAAAAAGCATTCAAAGTTCTTACAACAATAAATTTAAGAAATATTTATATTTGCTATTCCAAAATCTAAATACTCATGACTCCAAAAATATTAATTATCGGTGCTTGCGGGCAAATTGGCTCAGAATTAACCATGTCACTCAGAAAAATTCATGGTAATAATAACGTTGTAGCAGCCGATATTAGGGAAGGAAAAGAGGAACTCATGACTTCTGGCCCTTTTGAAATTGTGAATGCAATGGATTATGATGTGGTTAAAAATTGTGTTGAAAAACATCAAATTACAGATGTCTATTTATTAGCCGCTATGCTATCAGCAACAGGTGAAAAATTCCCTATGAAAGCATGGGATTTGAATATGAACTCCTTATTTCATGTCTTAAATTTAGCAAAAGACGGACTAATTAAAAAAATCTTTTGGCCATCAAGTATCGCTGTTTTCGGACCAACAACACCAAGAGAACACACCCCGCAGTTTACTATTATGGAACCAACAACAGTGTATGGAATCACAAAACAAACCGGTGAACGTTGGTGTGAATATTACCATAACAAATATGGTGTAGATGTGAGAAGTATCCGTTACCCAGGGTTGATAAGTTGGAAAACATTACCAGGAGGTGGTACCACAGATTATGCTGTTGATATTTTTCATAAAGCTATTAAAGACAGTTCTTATGATTGTTTTTTAAGCGAAAACACTGCCTTACCAATGATGTATATGGACGATGCTGTACGTGCTACGATGAGTATTATGGAAGCACCAAGTGATGCTATAAAAATAAGATCGTCATATAATTTAGGAGGTATCAGTTTTACACCTGATATGATTTCAACAGAAATTAAAAACCATTTACCAGATTTTAAAATGACTTACACGCCTGATTTCAGACAAGCCATTGCAGATTCTTGGCCAATGAGTATTGATGATTCCTCAGCGCAAACCGATTGGAATTGGAAACATGAATACGATTTAAAAGAAATGACAAACGTCATGCTAAAAAGTTTAAGTACTGAAACTGTATAATACATTTACATTTTAGAAAAATAAAAAGGCCTCTTCAGCATGAGTTATTGAATAGACATTTCCTTTTATAAGTATTGCTATAATATCAAACCTTACTTCTACATCAAGGTCATTCTGAATGACATATTCATTGGCAGCACTCACCAATAATTTTATTTTCTTTTGGTTTACTGCATCTTCTGGAGCACTAATCACATCTGTACTTCGTGTTTTCACCTCAACAATAGCTAAAATATTCTCTTTTTGAGCAATAATATCAATCTCCGCTTTTAAATAACGCCAATTGGTCTCTAGAATTTTATAACCCTTTTGTAGCAAATGATTAACTGCTAATTCTTCTCCTTTTTTACCAAGCTCATTATGAAAGGCCATGTTATAAAAACTTCAATTCAGTTGCAGAATTAGTTACGGTAAAAGCAACTGTTTTACCAAAGTGTAATGAGCGGTTATCTTTCACATGACCTGCTGGAAAATTAAATGCTACTGGAAAATCATGGTCAGAAACTGCATCAAGAATTATGTCTTCTGCATTTTTCCCAAACGGAATATCATTATCGTTCATTTTAGTCATACCACCTACAACTAAACCTTTCAATCCATCAAAATACCCATTTCGTTTTAAATTCATTAGCATACGATCTATATGATACAGATATTCATCTAAATCTTCAATAAATAAGATTTTACCCGCAGTATCAATGGCTGACTTAGAGCCTAACAAACTGTATAACATCGACAAATTTCCACCGACTAACACACCCGTTTCTTTTCCTATTTTATTTCCTTTTTCTGAAGGGACATCATAGGTGTTTGTGGTTCCAAATAGATCTTTTTTTAAACTATCTAGTGCTTCTTTAGAGTTTCCGCTAACTGTAATAGGCATGATAGCATGTAAGGTTTGTACACCTAAATTATGTAAGTGAGAATGTAGTACAGTAACATCGGAAAAGCCAATTACGTATTTTGGGTTTTTAATAAACTGTGTGAAATCTAAACTGTCAATTATTCTAACCGTTCCATAACCACCACGGGCGCACCAAATTGCTTTCACAGCAGGGTCGTCCATTGCTTGTTGGAAATCTTTAGCGCGGTCTGAATCCGTTCCGCCATACTGGTTATCTTCCAAACCAATTGTTTTACCAAGCACAACATTTAAACCCCAACTTTCTAACAATTCAATAGCCAATTGAATACGGCATCTTTATCAATTTTTCGGGCAGTAGTCACAATGGCTACAAGATCGCCTCTCTGCAAGGCTTGTGGTTGTATTAAATTCATAGTAGTAAAAATAATAAAACTATGGCAGTTATAACTTGTATTGTGTATTTTTGCAATTGAAAATTTTAGAACAGATGAGTCAAGATCCGAAAAGATACACCCTAACAGCAGCACTACCTTACACTAATGGTCCAATTCATATTGGTCATTTGGCTGGGGTTTACGTGCCTGCAGATATTTACGCACGTTATTTACGTTTATTAGGTAAAGATGTAGCCTTTGTTTGTGGAAGTGATGAGCACGGTGTGCCAATTACTATTAAAGCAAAAAAGGAAGGAGTAACACCTCAAGATGTGGTTGATAAATACAATGGTATTATCAAGAAATCATTTGAAGATTTCGGAATTTCTTTTGACAACTATTCTAGAACTTCTGCGAAAGTACATCATGATACAGCTTCTGAGTTCTTCAAAACTTTAGATGCTAAAGGTGAGTTCGTAGAAAAAGTAGAACACCAATTATATGATGCTGAAGCGGATCAATTTTTAGCAGATAGGTTTGTGGTAGGAACTTGCCCTAAATGTGGGAACGAAGAAAGTTATGGTGATCAGTGTGAGAAATGCGGAACGAGTCATAATGCTACAGATTTAATTAATCCTAAATCGGCAATTACTGGAGCTGTGCCATCTTTAAAAGAAACAAAACACTGGTTTTTACCTTTAGATAAACATGAAGCCTTCTTAAAGCAATGGATTTTAGAAGATCATAAATCGGATTGGAAATCGAATGTGTATGGACAATGTAAATCATGGATCGATGACGGCTTACGTCCGCGTGCCGTAACTAGAGATTTAGATTGGGGAATTCCTGTACCAGTTGAAGGTGGCGATGGAAAAGTATTATATGTATGGTTTGACGCACCTATAGGTTACATTTCAGCTACCAAAGAATGGGCAGAACGTGAAGGTAAAGATTGGGAACCATATTGGAAAAATGATGACACTAAATTAGTACACTTTATAGGAAAAGACAACATTGTTTTCCATTGTATTATTTTCCCAGCGATGTTAAAAGCAGAAGGAAGTTATATTTTACCAGATAATGTGCCAGCAAATGAATTCTTAAATTTAGAAGGTAATAAATTATCAACCTCTAAAAACTGGGCAGTTTGGCTGCATGAGTATTTAGAAGATTTCCCAGGGCGTCAAGATGCCTTACGCTATACATTAACAGCAACGGCTCCTGAAACTAAGGATAATGATTTCACTTGGAAAGATTTTCAAGCACGTAATAAAGAGTTGGCAGATAACTACGGAAACTTTATCAATAGAGTTTTGGTTTTGACTAACAAATATTACGATGGTATCATTCCTGTACCAAATGAATATACTGAGGCTGACACCGATGCTTTAGATGAAATGAAACAATTCCCAGCAGATATTTCATTTTCTATAGAACGTTACCGTTTTAGAGAGGCGAACTTAAAAATGATGAATTTAGCGCGTTTAGGAAACAAATATTTAGCAGAACAAGAGCCTTGGAAAACGATTAAAGTAGATGAAGAGCGCACGAAGACGGTAATGTATGTGGCTTTACAAATTGCAACAGCACTTGCAACTTTAAGTGAGCCGTTTATTCCGTTTGCGTCTAAAACTTTACAAGACTTATTACAACAACCGGAAACAAAATGGAATGATGTTGCTGACAAAGCCAACTTACTACCATCTGGACATAAAATAAAAGAAGGGAAAGCACCTATCTTATTCCCTCAAATTGAAGATGAGGATATTCAGAAACAATTAGATCGTTTGGAGAACATTAAACTAGAGAACGAGAAAGCAAACAAAGTTGTTGAACCTCAAAAAGAAACGGCTACCTTTGAAGACTTTTCTAAGTTAGACTTAAGAACTGGAACCATTGTTGAAGCTAAAAAACTACCAAAAACAAAAAAGTTATTGGTTTTGAAAGTTGATACAGGGATTGATACTAGAACAATTGTATCTGGTATTGCAGAAAGCTTTAAACCAGAAGACATTATTGGAAAGCAGGTTACCGTATTAGTCAACTTAGCGCCTAGAAAATTACGCGGTGTAGAAAGCGAAGGAATGATTTTAATGACAGAAAATTCTGATGGTAAATTAGTATTCGTAAATCCTGATGAAGCTGATGTTCCAAATGGGGAAAGTATAGCTTAATTAACAACCACTAAAATAAATTAATATGAAACACTTAAAATTTTTAACCACATTTTTATTCGTTATTGTGACTTTAATATCATGCGAGAGTTCAGACGACTCTTCAGATAACTCAAACGGAATTGGAGATCAAGACCCAACATTTACCTTGTACCAAAACAACAATTCACCTCAAGAGTTGGACAATGTTAATTTTGTAGTTAACAGTACAAATGGTGGTTTTAATGACATCAAATGGTACGTAAATAACACTTTAATTCAAGATGCTTATTTTGACTTAGATTATACCTTTTTAGAATCTGGTTCATTTAATATAAGAGCAGATATTACATATTATAACAGTGATGGAAATCAAGTAAATATGTCATTAGAAAACACGGTTAACGTTAGTGAAAGACCAAAATATCTTGTGACAATAAAAAAAGTTGAAGTTTTAGCATTTGATGATTTTAGCGATTATGTATACAACCAATACGACCGTTGTTCATTGAAATCTTATTTTGACATTAAAGAGCTTGACGAGTATGGTAGTGATGCCATCCAATATACTTCTACAGAAAACACAGAAAACCTAGGAGAATGGCTTTATAGTTTTCAAGAAATGGATTGGGATATTACTAGCGTTAACTATCAAGCTGTAGTTTATAAAACAGGTAATTATTACCCAAATAATCAATATTATAATTTTGCCATTAACTTTTATGGCGCAAGTGAAGTATACGGTACGCCATATAGTTCAATTGATGATTTTGGTTATGACTTGAACCCATATAGAAACACAAGACCTTCTGAAATTACATTTAACACTTACAATATGAGTGTGAAATTAACATTAGAATGGAACTAATTCCCGTTTCCTATACTAACTAACAAAAGAGAAGCTAAAAAGCTTCTCTTTTGTTTTAGCAATATCACCAGTATACTCTAAGATCAATTCTACTCCTTTCTTTTTCTCAATATTTTCTCCATTTTACGACCTTTCGCTAATTCATCAATTAGCTTTTCCATTTGCCTGCATTGCTTATAAACTTTAAATTCATCCTCTATCTCTTCAATGCGATACCCACAAACAACGCCTTTAATCATGTGTGCATTTGGATGTAAGTTTGCCTCTTTAAAAAATGTTTCAAATGTTACTTTCTCAGCAATAAGTGATTGTAATTTATTGTCATCAAAACCAGTTAACCACTCTATAACTTGATGGAATTCCTCTTTTGTTCTACCATTTTTCTCTAACCTATTTAAATAAAGCGGGTAAATAGATGCAAAAACCATATTAGCAACTTGTTCGTTTTTTTTAGTGGTAACTTTCATTTAATTAAATCTTATCAGCTGGCTTAAATTGTAACAGCTCGTTTATTCTTATTTTAAGTTCAATTGCCAAGAAACACCAAATTGATCTTCAACAAATCCGAATTTCTGACTGAATCCATAGTTATCTAATGGCATCATGATTTTTCCGTTTTCAGATAGTTTTGAAAATAGCCTTACAAGTTCATTTTCATTTTTACAATCAATGTAGTTTGATACTGCTGGCGTAAAACTCCATTCGTGAATTGGCGGACTATCACTGCACATAAATTCTCTACCGTTTAGATTAAATGTGGCGTGCATTATTTTTCCTTCTTCAACGGGGCCTTCTTTCCCCCAACGTTGTACATTAACAATCTTAGATTTATCAAATAATTCTACATAAAAATTCATTGCTTGTTCTGCATTATTATCTTGAAATGTAAGGAAGGTTTTAATTTGGTTTTTCATAATAGTTCTATTTTTTAGCAATGTGTTTTTCAAACTGTCATTTTCTAATTGCAATTTTTCAACTTTAACTAAGCTATTCTTTATTTCATTCGAGTCTGTACAACTCAGAAATATTAGACTTGACACTGTCAATATTGATATAATTTTTTTCATTTTTAAAACTGATTTATAATTATAAATTAACTTTTCGCTTAGTGTTAACTCTTAAATATATTACAATACTGAAACATACCCAATTCTATATTAAAATTGCTGTAATACTTCCAATGCTTTACTAGCGGTTTTGATATTCTCAAAAGTCAACAACAAGCGTAAGCCATTTTTAGTTTGTTTCTCTTTCATTTTGCATAGAGTTTTATGTGTTTGTACAAACTGTAAGACTTTAGTAAACTGTGTACTTTGATAAAATGTAGAGTTTTGGTCAGATATAAAATACCCAATCAATCGGTTTTGTTTCATCACAATTTTCTCTAAACCAATTTGTGCAGCAATCCATTTAATACGTACCGAATCTAATAAGTCAACCGCTTGCGTTGGCAACTCTCCAAAACGGTCTATCAAATCTTTTTCATATTGTATTAGTTCTTCTTCTGTTTTAAGTGTTCCTAGTTTGTTGTATAAGGTTAAACGTTCCGTAATATTATTGATATAATCATCAGGAAATAACAACTCAAAATCCGTATCTATCTGTGTTTCTTTCACAAATACTTTGTCACTTCCTTTATCAACCTCTTCATATAAATCTTTAAACTCATTATCCTTTAATTCATCAATAGCTTCGTTTAATATTTTCTGATAGGTAGCAAAACCAATCTCATTGATAAAACCACTTTGCTCACCACCTAAAATATCACCTGCACCTCTAATTTCTAAATCTTTCATGGCAATATTGAATCCGCTTCCTAAATCGGAATGTAATTCCAACGCCTGAATACGTTTTCGGGCATCATCCGTCATTGCTGAATATGGCGGAGTGATAAAATAACAAAATGCTTTTTTGTTAGATCGACCAACTCTACCTCTCATCTGATGTAAGTCGGACAACCCAAAATTATTAGCGTTATTGATGAATATGGTATTGGCATTTGGTACATCTAAACCAGATTCTATAATAGTTGTGGCTACCAAAACATCAAATTCACCATTCATAAAAGCTAACATGAGTTGCTCAAGTTTTTTACCATCCATTTGTCCGTGACCAATAGCAATTTTAGCATTTGGCACCAACCGCTGTAGCATTCCAGCAACCTCCTTAATATTCTCTATTCGGTTATGCACAAAATACACTTGTCCACCACGTTGAATTTCATAAGATACCGCATCACGAATCACATCCTCTGTAAAACCTATAACTTGAGTTTCTACAGGATATCTGTTTGGTGGTGGGGTATTAATCGTACTTAAATCACGCGCTGCCATTAGGGAGAACTGTAAAGTTCTTGGTATTGGTGTTGCGGTTAATGTTAACGTATCAACATTTTCTTTTATGGTTTTTAACTTCTCTTTTACTGCTACACCAAATTTTTGCTCTTCATCTACTATTAATAAACCAAGATCTTTAAACTTTACTTTTGCGCCAGCTAATTGATGCGTACCAATAATGATATCGAGCTTTCCGTCTTCTAATTGTTTTAACGTTTCTGATTTTTGCTTCGCTGTTCTAAAACGGTTGATATATCCCACATTTACTGGCAAGTCTTTCAAACGCTCAGAAAATGTTTTATAATGCTGAAATGCCAAGATTGTTGTCGGCACTAAAATAGCGACTTGCTTACTATTATCTACCGCTTTAAAAGCGGCACGTATAGCAACTTCTGTTTTACCGAAACCAACATCACCACATACCAACCTATCCATTGGACGTTCACTTTCCATATCTGCCTTTACAGCTTGTGTAGCTGTAGATTGATCAGGCGTATCTTCATACATAAACGAGGCTTCCAACTCATGTTGTAAATAAGAATCTGGCGCATATTGATAACCTTTTTCCTCACGTCGCTTAGCATATAATTTAATCAAGTTAAACGCAATATGTTTAACACGACTCTTGGTTTTTTGTTTGAGTTTTTTCCAAGCTCCAGATCCTAATTTGAATAATTTTGGAGCTTTCCCATCCTTACCTGAATATTTAGATATTTTATGCAGGGAATGAATGCTTACAAACAAAATATCACGCTCACCGTAAATTAATTTGATGGCTTCTTGTTGATTGCCTTCCACATCTATTTTCTGCAATCCTGCAAAACGTCCAATTCCATGATCTATATGCGTCACATAATCGCCTTTTTGAAGTTGGGTTAATTCCTTTAAAGTAATGGCTTGTTTTTTAGCATAACCATTTTTTAAATGGAATTTATGATATCGCTCAAAGATTTGATGATCGGTATAACATACCGTTTTGCTATTCAAATCAATAAACCCTTGATACAATGGCAACACTACTGTTTTATAGACAACTTCTTGCTCAACATCATCAAAAATGTCTTTAAAACGTTTGGCTTGTTGCTCATTTGAACAGGCAATATAATTAGTAAACCCATCTGCTGAGTTTTTATTTAAATCTTCAATTAATAAATCGAATTGTTTATTAAAAGACGGTTGTGGTTTTATATGGTACGCAATGTCAGAATCCGTACTTTTTGCCAACTCTATTAAAGAATAGTCTTTAAATTGCTTTAGAAGCAACTCAGAATCACAAAATAATTTTGAAGGTTCTGAGTGATTTACTTCCGTATCTAAGGTTTCAAAAACAGAGGTTGCCTTTGTAAACAGCTTGTCAATTTTAGATGCAAACAATGCTTTGTTTTTAACAACAACTGTTGTTTTTGAAGAAATATATTTTAGAAAACTTTCTCTCTTTTCTTGAGATTGTTTGTTTTCTACATTTGGTATCACACTAATTTTCTTGAGTTGTTCTTGTGATAATTGCGTTTCTACATCGAATGTTCTGATGCTATCTACATCATCACCAAAAAACTCTATTCTATAAGGCTCATCATTTGAATAAGAAAACACATCTACAATTCCACCTCTTACTGAGAATTCACCCGGTTCAGTAACGAAATCTACACGTTTAAATTTATACGTAAACAAGACTTCATTGATAAAATCAATTGAAATGGTATCATCAACAGCAACTTTCAAAGTGTTTTTATCTAGCTCTTTTTTAGTCACCACCTTTTCAAACAAGGCTTCTGGATAGGTTACAATTAATGCTGGTTTTTTACGCGAGTTAATCCTATTTAACACTTCAGAACGCAACAACACATTAGCATTATCAGTTTCTTCTAATTGATAAGGTCTGCGATAACTACCAGGATAAAACAACACGTCTTTATCATTAAGTAATAATTCCAAATCGTTCAAATAAAAAGCAGCTTCCTCTTTATCTTCTGCAATTAAAAGATAAGGTGTGTCAGCAGTTTTAAATATGTTTGAAATAACAAAAGACAATGACGATCCCACTAAATTAGAAATTTTAGTATCTGATTTAGGGGTTGACAAACGTTCGATAAGCTGTTTTGTTTGAGATGCCTCATTAAAAACAGCTAGAAGATGTTGTTTACTCACGGTATGTAATAATTTAAAAAGCGAAGATACTTCTATTTTAAAAATGTTGCAATTATTAAATAGCGCTAAAAAACTACATTACAATTTGTGGTTTAGTGAATTAAGCGTATATTTGCATCCAATTATTTTTTAACAATAAATTTAAATACGTTACGCTATGTACGCAATTGTAGAGATAGCAGGGCAGCAATTTAAAGTTGCAAAAGACCAAAAGGTATTTGTTCATCGTTTAGGAACTGAAGAAGGAAACAATGTTTCTTTTGATAATGTTTTATTATTAGACAACGATGGAGATGTTACTGTAGGCGCCCCAGCTATAAACGGAGCTTCTGTTGAAGTAAAAGTTTTAAGACACCTTAAAGGTGACAAAGTTATCGTTTTCAAAAAGAAAAGAAGAAAAGGTTACCGTGTAAAAAATGGTCATAGACAAGCCTTAACTGAAATCTTAATCGAAAACATTTCAGCTTCTGGAGCTAAAAAAGCAGCACCAAAGAAAGAAGCAAAAAAAGTTGATGCACCTTCTAATGATTTAAGCTCAAAAACTGTAGCTGAATTAAAAGAAATGGCTAAAGCTCAAGGAATAGAAGGAATTTCCTCTATGAAAAAAGCAGATTTAGTAGCTGCATTATCTAAATAAGTATTAACAAATAAAACCTTAAAGAGATGGCTCATAAAAAAGGAGTTGGTAGTTCTAAGAATGGTAGAGAATCAGAATCAAAACGTTTAGGTGTTAAGATTTTTGGAGGACAAGCTGCTATTGCAGGGAACATCATAATCAGACAAAGAGGAACAACACATAACCCTGGTGAAAATGTTTACATGGGAAAAGATCATACTTTACACGCTAAAGTCGATGGTCTTGTAAAGTTTACAAAGAAAAGAGACAACAAGTCTTACGTATCTATTGTGCCTTTCGAAGCATAATTGAACAATCCTCAATATAAAAAGCCTCTTTATTCATATAAAGAGGCTTTTTCTGTTAAAACGCATTATTTTATCGATAAAGGTAGGGTAAAGTTGTAGTTTTGCGTTTCAATGACACCTACTTAATATTTTAATGACGATGACTAAAAATTACCTACTTACACTGTTACTTATAACTTGTTGTAGTTTCTCTTTTGCCCAAGGAGAAGCAAACAATTGGTTTTTTGGGTACAACGCTGGTGTCAGTTTCAATTCCGGAACCCCAACCGCTATCCCTAACGGACAAATACATACCAATGAAGGAAGTGCTTCAATCTCTGACCCTTCAGGAAATTTATTATTTTATACTGACGGTATTTCTGTTTGGAACAGAAACCATCAAGTGATGCCAGGTGGAAATTCCACCTTAAATGGAAATCCATCAAGTACATCATCTGGATTAATTGTACCTAGCCCAGGTAATAGTAACATATATTACATTTTTACAGTAGATGAGCCAAGTCATAATGGTTCTGCATCAAGCAATCATGGTCTAAACTACACTATAGTAGATATGAGTTTAGATGGAGGAAATGGTGATATTACACAATTGAACATTCCATTAATTACTTATAACACTTCTGACACTTTAGAAACAAGGTATAAAGCCGCAGAGAAAATTACTGCTGTAAAAAGTAGTGACTGTAATTCGTTTTGGGTTATTACACATTTTACAAATAAATTTTACAGCTTTGAAGTTAATGCAGGTGGTGTTGAAATTGACCCTGTTATTAGTCAAACCCAAACTTTAGTTCCTCTAAGTGGTTATAGAAGAAATGCTATAGGTTATATAAAAAGTTCCCCTGATGGTAGCAAGTTAGCTGTAGCACATAGTCATATTGGTACAACTACAGGAAACAATAACAGTGCCCCAGGTGGTGTTTTCCTATACGATTTTGACACAACTTCTGGAGTAATATCAAACGAAGAAGAAGTATATAACAGGTCTAATGGTCATAGCCCTTATGGAATAGAATTTTCAAGAAGTGGTGATAGACTATACACCACAGTAAATGATGCTTCGAATAATTCTAAACTAATACAGTTAGATTTAATTAGTGCAAATATTCCTTCAACAAAAATAATTATTGATGAGTTTAGCCAATATGCACATGGTGCTTTACAGTTAGGGCCAGATGGTAAAATATATAGAGCATTAATTAATTTTGGTTCTAATACAGGAAACTATTTAGGAGTAATTAATGACCCCGAAATTTTAGGTGTAGGATGTAATTATGACGAACAAGGGGTTTTATTAAATATTGCTTCTACAAATACCAATGAAGGTTCAAGATTAGGCTTACCACCGTTTATACAATCACTTTTTGCAGAAAAAGTTGACATTATTAACAACGATAACGACCCAACTGTAGTAACTAACACCTTAGATTTATGTGAAGGAGAAACTTACACATTAGCTGCTGAAGATATACCAGGCGCTACGTATACTTGGACACTTGATGGAAACCCATTAACAAACACAACCTACAATCTTGTAGATATTGCAGTAGCTGGGACTTATTTGGTAGAAGTGAATGAAAATAATGGCGATTGTCCGTTTTTTGGTGAAGCCATCGTGACCATAGCACCCTTACCAATTGTAAATACTATTACACCTTTAGAACAATGTTATAATTCTGCGGGTAATGATTTCATTTTATCAGATGTAAATACTGAAGCTTTAGCAGGACAAGATTCTGAAGTAGTTGTAGCATCATATCACGAAGATGAAGCAAATGCTTTAGCAAATACAAATCCAATAAACACAGTTTACACATCGACAGGAGAAACAGTTTATATCAGATTAATAAATAACACTACTCTATGTGTTAGTGCTGTTCCTGTAACATTAGTTGTTAACCCCTTACCTGTGATCTCTTCTCCTGTAATATTAGAACAATGTGATACAGATACAGATGGTAGTGTTAACTTCAACTTAGAAGAAGCTAATAGTTTATTGTCAAGTAATTTTGTCAACGAAACATTTATATATTACAACTCTCTACCAGATGCAGAAACAGGAAATAATCCAATTCCTGACGCAACAAGTTATACTAGTACAAACGGAAATTCTGTATACGCAAGTATTACAAACTCAAACAATTGTGTTAATTATGGTAGGGTAAACTTAGCCGTTGGAACAAGTTCAATCCCAAGCACTTTACAACACACATATACTGAATGTGATGATAATTATGACGGTATTGCAACATTTGATTTTAGCGCATCGCATTCAACATTCACAGCATTATTCCTAGGTGTAAATAGCACAATCACATATTATGAAAATGAGGCTGATGCTTTGGCAGAGACAAATGCCATACCTGACGTTAGTAACTACCACAACACCAACTCGCCTAACTCACAAACAATATGGGTAAGAGTTGATAGTAATGATTTAAATGGGTGTTTAGGACTAGGTGAGCACATTACTCTTACTGTAAACCCAATTCCTGAAGAAATCACTTTAACTGATGTTAATGGTTGTAGTGATACTACATCTGCTAGTTTTGATTTATCAAACGTTTATTCAGAAGCAGCAAATGGTACAACTGACGTATTAATAACTATTCATGAAAGTTTGGCGGAAGCTGAAAATAATACAAACTCAGTTTCAAATCCACACACATCAAACGAAACAACACTTTATGTAAGAGCTGAAAACACAAATACTGGCTGTTACATTACTATGCCAATTAACCTTGTTATTAAGCCGTTACCTACAGCAAACACACCTGACCCAATAGACAAATGTAATGATGCTACATCTAGTGGTTTTGTTGAGTTCGATTTAACAATAAGACATGATCAAATTATTGGTGCTCAAACTGATGTGGCAGTTTTATATTTTACAAACCAAGCTGATGCACTAGCTGGATATGGACCAAGTTTAATTACAGATCCAAATCATTTTGTAAACACAATAACGCCGCAACAAACTATTTACGTTCATGTGTCAAATAATACAACTGGTTGTACTAACAATACATCACTTATATTAAACATTCTTGACGCCCCACAAGTTTTTCCATTCACTAACCCTTTTACGGTTTGTGATGATGACAATGATGGCGTTGGATATTTTGATTTAAGCTCTATTGTAGACGATATTAGTGGTAATGTTGCAGGTGTAAGCGTGACGTTTCATGAAACTATTATTCAAGCTGAACTCGGTGCATTTCCAATTAACACTAATGAACCTTATCAAAACATTGATACAGGTAGCCTTGGTACTCAAACCCTTTACGCTAACCTTACAATAAATGGATTAGAATGTAACACTATTATTGATGTAAACTTGGTTGTTCTAGAAAGTCCTGAATTACCTTCTGGGGAACTTGTTTATGATATTTGTGAAGACAATGGTAGTGCAGATGGGTATGTTGAGTTCGATTTAATGAACTATGCCACAGGAACTTTAAATTTAGACCCTACTATTTTCGATATCAACTTCTTTACAGGTATTGATACCTCAGGAAATCCAATAGGGTATATACCAAACTTTAATAGTTATACCAATGTAACAACACCTGATCAGGTAATTTACATGGCTATATCCAACTCAAATCAAGATAGTAATAACGAGTACTGTACTACTGTAAGAGCAATTACGCTACATGTTAACTTATTACCAAGTGCACTTGCTTTCCATGAGATTTTTACTTGTGACGATGATTTCTATGATGAGTCAGATGGTATTGCACCATTCAACCTTGAAGCTGAAATATATGTTATAACAGGCGGTGTTTCAGGTTTAGAAGTTACATTTTATGAAACAAGAGCTGATGCTGAAAACGATATAAATCCAATACCTAATTCATCTGAGTTTTACAACAGTATAAACCCAGGTGCTTATGATGTGTTTGCAAGAGTTTACGATGCATCAACAGGTTGTTATGCAATTACACCTATTAAACTTCATGTCGATGCTAATCCAACACCATTAAGCACTCAAAACATCATTGATCAATTAGGAAATGATGGTAGAATGGTAGAATGTGATGGAAATGTTGATGGTTCAGGAAGTATCGCAGAGCAAGTGGCAGAATTTGATTTAACCCTTTGGGAAACATTAATCTTAACAGGAGTTAACGGCCCAGGAGTTGAAACTGGTGTATCAGCAAGCTATTATACAAGTTATGATGAAGCTGATGGTGGAACAAACGCTATACCAAACCCAACAACTTATACCAATACCTCTAACCCACAAACTATTTATGTACGTGTGACTAATGATGGTTCAGGAGTAATACCTCAAACAGCAGGAACAGGGTGTTATACAATAGTTCAGTTTGATATTTTTGTACCAGTACCAGAGGTTAGTGTGTCAGGAAACACAGTATTATGTGTTGATGAAAATGGAGTGCCATTATCAAGTGCAACACTACCAGTGTTAGAAGCATCACCAAATTCTGATGAATACGATTACCAATGGGCATTGAATGGCGTAGATATATCAGGCGCAACAAATGCTACGTATACAGCAACAGAACCTGGGGAATATACTGTAACAATATCAGGTCCAACAGATTTTGATTGTGTTAATTATGCAAGTATCACTGTAGAAGAATCAGGAATGCCTGATGGTTTTGATGCCAATGTAACAACTACAGCGTTTGCTGATAATCATCAGATATTAGCAGAAGCAACATCAAGTATACCAGGAGTTGAGTTCTATTATTCATTAGATAATGGCGACTTTACTACAGATGGATTATTTACAGATGTAGCCCCAGGATTACATTACATCACTATTACAGATGGTCAAGGTTGTTGGTCAGAAATTATAGAAATATTTGTAATTGATTACCCTCACTTCTTTACTCCAAACGGTGATGGGGTGAATGACACATGGCATATTATTGGTCAAGATGCTATACCAGTTTCAATAATTTACATCTTTGACAGGTATGGTAAACTATTAGCTCAACTAGATCCAGATGGAGCAGGTTGGGACGGAACTTATAATGGTCACGCTATGCCAGCAGGAGATTACTGGTTTAAAATACAATACACAGAAGGAGATGTAACGCCAACTCAAAAAGAGTTCAAAGCACACTTCTCTATTAAAAGATAAAACAATAATTAAGACATAAAAAAGCCACTCAAATTGAGTGGCTTTTTTATGTGTAATAAAATTCTCTTGAATATAAATTTTAAAACTCATTGAAATTTCGTAACTTATTAGACCTAAATCGATTACAAATACTATCTCAACAGAGTAATTTATGCATTGTAACCGAATTCTTATTTATTCTTCTCTCCTAGTGCCATCTTTTATATTTGGGCAACTCAATGGATGTCCTGAAGTGACAATTACGGATATCAATAGTAATGACACCATATACATGAGCTGTAACTCTGAGGATGGTTGTGTTGATTTAGTTGCTACTTATCCTGAAACAGGAATGCCAACCACTTATACTGTTGAACCCATAGATTATGCCCCCGTATTTCCGTTTATGGGCTTAGCGCATCCTATTAGCGTGAATACGGATGACGTCTGGTCTGATCCTAAAGTCGTCCTTCCTTTTAATTTTTGCTTTTATAACCAAGAATACTCAGAGGCTGTAGTAAGTTCTAATGGTGCCATTTCATTTGACACAAGCACTATAAATAACAACGGTTATAATGACGCTCCAGATGAATGCGCGTGGGAGTTCAACCTCAGCATTCCGAATGGACAATTTCCTTCTACAGCAGAACCTAAAAAAATTGTAAACGCAATTTATGGTGTATTTCATGATATAGACCCAAGTGAAGGTGGAGAAATTGGCTGGGAGTTATTTGGCGATTATCCATGCAGACGATTAGTGGTAAGCTACAACCAAGTGCCTCTATTTGATTGTCTTGATGTGAATTCAACTTTTCAAATGGTACTCTATGAATCAACAAATATTATTGAAGTGTACATCGAAAAAAAATCAACTTGTGAAGATTGGAATAACGGAAACAGCGTATTAGGAATTCAAAACGCAACAGGTTCAGAAGGAATAACACCAACTGGTAGAAATACCGGAAAATGGACAACAGAAAATGAAGCATGGCGTTTTGTACCATCAGGCCCGTCCAACACACAAATAACCTGGTATGATGATGCAACTGGAGCAATCGTTGCAACCAATCAAAATCAAATTAGCGTCTGTCCAACAGCTGCACATACCTACAGAGCAGAAGTAATCTACACGCTATGTGATGGCAACACGATTGTAACATCAGACATGACCACAATTGAATTTACGAATACAGTATTTTCTGACCCACCACTTGATTATAGCGTTTGTGATGATGATAACACATCGGATGGATTTACAGAAATAGACTTGAGTATTTTCGATTCTGAGTTAATCATGGAATTGAACAGCATTAATCCGTATCAAATTAGCTATCATCATTCTGAACAAGATGCTATTAATAATATCAACCCGATTACACCATCAACTGCATACATAAACACGTCTAACCCAGAAATTATTTTTGGCCGTATAGAGGATATGAGTTTGAATTGCGTGTTAATAAAAGAGATTGACATTACAATTACAACCGGCCCTGATTCATTTGATGCTAATATCATCACAGAACCTTTTGCAAATACACACCAAATTTTAGCTACTGCAACTGGGAGTGGCACATATCTATTTAGTATTAATGATGGTGAATTACAAACTGATGGGTTATTTGACAATGTGAGTGCGGGCTTACACATTATAACTATTACGGATACTGAAAACTGTTTTATAGAAGTTATTGAGTTGGTGGTGTTAAGTTACCCAAAATTCTTTTCACCTAACGGTGATGGCATCAACGATTTTTGGACCATACCAAGTATGGAGGAATTGGCCTATGTACAAATTACCATTTTTGACCGTTACGGTAAAGAAATCATACAATTGGACGAGTTCAATAAAGGCTGGGACGGTACTTATAACGGACGTGAACTTCCTTCAAGTGATTATTGGTTCAAACTGATATACACCGAAAAAGCACCCAAAGGCAGACATCGGGAGTTCTTATCGCATTTTTCATTAAAACGATAAAAGCCAGCTCCTAAGAACTGGCTTTTAATGGTTTTCATTATTTAAAAGTATTACCCTACCAAGTTGATAATCTTTCCTGGTACAATAATAATTTTCTTTGGTGTTCTACCGTCTAGTTGTTTTTGAGTACGTTCGTCTGCCATAACTGTTTTCTCTATATCATCTTTACTCATGTCTAATGGCAACTCTAACATGAAACGCATTTTCCCGTTAAATGACACTGGATAGTTTTTATTACTTTCTATCAAATGTTTCTCTTCAAACTTTGGAAATTGCACATCAGATATTGATGAGTTATGTCCTAATAAAGCCCATAATTCCTCAGCAATATGTGGTGCATAAGGTGCCATTAATACAGCTAAGGGTTCTAAAATTTCTTTTGATGTACATTTCTGTGCAGTCAATTCATTCACACAAATCATAAATGTAGAGACTGACGTATTGAAAGAGAAATTCTCAATATCTTCAGTAACCTTTTTAATGGTTTTGTGTAATGTTTTTAAATTATCTGCTGTTGGTGTGGCATCTGTTACTTTTACACCACTATCATCTGCGTACAGTTTCCATAATTTTTTTAAGAAGTTGTGCACACCAGTAATACCTGCAGTATTCCAAGGCTTTGCTTGTTCTAAAGGTCCTAAAAACATTTCATACAAACGCAAGGTATCTGCACCATATTTCTCACAAATCTCATCTGGATTAACAACATTGTATTTAGACTTCGACATTTTTTCAACCTCACGACCTACTTTGTAAACACCTTCTTCTAAAACAAAATTAATTTCATTATACTCTTGATTTAAAGGATGATTTCTAAATCCTTTTACATCTAATTCATTGGAGGCATTTACAAGAGATACATCTGCGTGAATAGCAGATATATTATAAATTAAAATATACTCCCCGTTTTTCAATAAATCAATTTCTTCATTTGAATAATTATAGTGTTTAACTATAAAATCAAACAATTCATTATCCTTTTGAGGATCATGTACATTAGATTCTGCGAAAAGTGAATTCTTTACATTAATACTAGAAAATAACAGATCTTTAGAAACAAACACATTTCCAGACTTATTATTCTTTACTAAATCGCCATATCCAAATTTTGCTACTCCATCTTTATACGTATATGGCTTTGTTGCCTTATACATAGACACCATATTAATTCTATAAGTAAAAGCAGAAGTTCCCAAAATCATTCCTTGGTTAATCATCTTCTTGAACGGTTCATCTACAGATAAGAATCCTCTATCGTGTAAAAATTTCGTCCAGAAACGAGAATACAGTAAATGCCCTGTGGCATGCTCAGAACCACCAATGTATAAATCTACATTTTGCCAGTAGTCTAATTGTCCTTTAGAAGCAATTTCATTTGAATTTTGTGAATCCATATAACGGAACATATACCATGAGCTTCCCGCCCAACCTGGCATGGTGTTCAGTTCTAATGGAAATACACTTGTGTTATTTATGTTATCATTAGAAACTACAGAATTCGTTTCAGTACACCAAGCCCAATCATTGGCGTTACCTAAAGGCGGCTCACCAGTTTCGGTTGGTAAATACTTTTCTACTTCTGGTAATTTAATTGGCAAATGCGCTGCGTCAATCATTTGAGGCATCCCATCTTTATAATACACCGGGAAAGGTTCTCCCCAATAACGCTGACGTGAAAATACAGCATCACGCAAACGGTACTGTGTTTTTCCTTGTCCTTGTCCTAATTCTTCTAATTTATATATCGCAAGCTTGGCAGCTTTCTTCGCATTCAAGCCGTTTAAGAAATCTGAATTGGCAATCTTTACTGTTTTATCTGCATGTGCTGCTTCAGAAATATCAACATTTTCAAAAATGTTTGGAATAGTAATATCGAAATGTTTTGCGAAATCATAATCACGCTGATCACCACAAGGCACTGCCATTACTGCTCCTGTTCCATAACTCGCTAACACATAATCACCAATCCAAACTGGAACTGGTTCTTTTGTAAACGGATGTTCAGCATACGCACCAGTAAACACACCAGAAATGGTTTTTACATCGGCCATACGCTCACGTTCACTACGTTTTGCAGTAGATTCAATATAGGCTTGAACAGCTTCTTTCTGATCCTCTGTTACTATTTGAGATACTAATTCATGTTCTGGTGCTAAAGTCATAAACGACACACCGAAAATAGTATCAGGACGCGTCGTAAATACTTCAATTGAAGCATCATGTCCGTTAACATTAAACGTCACAGAAGCACCAACAGATTTCCCAATCCAATTGCGTTGAATTTCTTTTATAGAATCCGTCCAATCTAAACTGTCTTGATTGTAATCAATTCCGTTTAATAAACGCTCTGCATAAGCCGAAATACGCATTGACCATTGGGTCATTTTCTTACGCACTACTTCATGCCCACCACGTTCAGAAACACCATTTACAATTTCATCATTTGCTAATACGGTTCCTAAAGCCCGGACACCAGTTCACCTCCGTTTCTGCTAAAAAAGTTAAACGGTATTGTAATAATACTTTTTGTTGTTCTTTCTCAGAGAATGCATTCCATTCTGCTGCTGAAAATGCTTGTACATCTTCATCACAAACTGCATTTACAGTTGCATTTCCATCACACTTCAAATTTTGCAATAAGTGTGGCAATATCTTCCGCTTTTTTAGAATCGTTAGTATACCATGAGTTATATAATTGAATGAAAATCCACTGCGTATGCTTGTAAATATTCTGGATTAGAGGTGCGCACTTCACGTGACCAATCAAAAGAAAATTCCGATTTTATCTAACTGTTCTCTGTAACGCGTCACGTTAGTTTCAGTAGTTACCGCTGGATGTTGCCCAGTTTGAATAGCATACTGTTCAGCAGGTAAACCAAAAAGAATCATAACCTTGCGGATGCAATACATTAAACCCTTGATGACGTTTGAAACGCGCGTAAATATCTGATGCAATATAACCTAACGGATGTCCAACATGTAGTCCTGCTCCACTTGGATATGGGAACATATCTAACACGTAATACTTTGGTTTATCAGTAGTATTTGAAGCTTTGAACGTTTGGTTATCCGCCCAATGTTTTTGCCACTTGGCTTCTATCTCGTTGAAATTATAGTGCATTTGTTTGTCTTTTGTATGGCTGCAAATTTACAGTTAATGCATGAAAGACAAAAGTTTAGTTAATTTAATTACAAGTTCATTTTACTTTTAGTATTTTTACCCTTTAAATTCAATCTAATTTCATGAGTGCATCCTTTGAAAAATATCAAAAAAGACGGTTAATATCGTCTTACTTTTCTGTAATTCTGAGTATTACATTAGTGTTATTATTTAATGGGAGTTTTAGGCTTATTAGTCATTAATGCTACTAAAGTTGAAAAACACTTTAAAGAGCAAATTGCCTTATCTATTGATTTAAAAGAAGGCGTGAAAGACGTTGAAATTAAGCAGTTACAGCAGAGCTTGAAATTATCTGATTATGTTAAATCGTCACGATTTATTTCAAAAGAAGAAGCTGCAACCCATTGCTCAAGAAGAAAACGGTGAAGAGTTTATGGACTTTATTGGTTACAATCCGTTTCAAAATTCAATTGATGTCTTCTTAAACAGTGAGTTTGTAACTTTAAATAGTTTAGAAGAAATTAAAACTAATTTACTTCAAAAAAATTATATTGATGAAGTGCGCTATGATATTGATTTGGTATCGCTAATGAATAAAAACGTCAAGCGCATCAGTTTCTGGTTAATTGCTATCAGCGGTGTATTTGCTTTTATTGCCATGTTATTAATTAACAGTTCAATCAGATTAGCTGTTTATTCAAAACGTTTTATCATAAAAACTATGCAAATGGTAGGCGCTACAAAGCATTTTATCAGACGCCCGTTTATTTGGAAAAGTATCCGTTTAGGACTAATAGGTTCCTTAATTGCTGTAGCTGGATTAGTAGTTGTGGCGTATTATTTAGATAAAAATTTACCTGAATTACAACTGTTAGCGCAACCCACTATTTTTGCCGTTTTATGTTTATCAGTTGTTATTTTAGGAATCGTTATTACATGGATAAGCACCTTCTTTGCAACACAGCGTTTCCTTAATTTAAAAACTGAAGACTTATATTACTAATGAAAAAAATGCTATTCATAAGCGCAATATTTGGTTTGTTAACAATGCAGTCATGTGTTATAAAAAACCCAAAACCAGAAAATTGTGTGATTGAGTCGGTTAAAATCATTAAAATTGCAGAAGGAAAGTCCAATGATATTGTTATAAGTGATACTGGTGGTGATCATTATTACATTAATAAAGACTTGGAAAACAACTTAAATGTAACTGAACTTTCTAAACAAATATTAGATCAAAAAGTAACGTTGCATTTACCAAAATACAGTATTGGGACTTCTGAACATGTGGCCCAATTAGCTTTAAACGACACTATTTTATATACAGAATTCAATTAATTATGAGCGATAACAACAAACCAGATTTCATCTTTAAAAAAGCAAACTACAAGCTTATGTTTATTGGCTTGGCCGTGATTGCTGTTGGTTTCATATTAATGTCTGGAGGTGGTAGTGATGATCCGAATGTTTTTAATCCGGACATTTACAATTTTCAACGCATTCGTTTAGCACCAACATTGGTATTAATCGGATTTGGAATTCAAGTTTATGCCATTCTTTTTAATAAGAAGAAAGACGACTAAATGGATATTCTAAAAGCAATTATTCTTGGGGTTATTCAAGGATTAACTGAATTTTTACCTGTATCTTCATCTGGGCATTTAGAGTTAGGAAAAGCCATTTTAGGCGATACTTCTGTAGGTGAAGAAAGCCTGTTATTCACAGTGGTATTACACTTTGCAACGGCATTAAGTACAGTTGTTATTTTCAGAAAAGACATCTTAGATATCATAAAGGGATTTCTAAAATTCAAGTGGAATGACGACACACAATTTATTTTTAAAATTATTATTTCAATGTTTCCTGCTGTAATTGTCGGCTTGTTTTTTGAAGAGCAATTAGAGCAATTATTTGGTGGTAGTATTATGCTTGTTGGGTTTATGCTTTTAGTTACTGGAGCTTTATTGTTTTTAGCAGATAAAGCAAAAAACACCACTAAAAATGTGTCTACCACAAATGCTGTTTTAATAGGAATTTCACAAGCAATAGCCATGTTACCTGGAATTTCACGTTCTGGTGCAACCATATCTACATCTGTATTATTAGGGGTTGATAAAACTAAAGCGGCACGTTTTTCATTTCTAATGGTTGTTCCATTAATCTTTGGAAAAATTGCAAAAGATATTTTAGGTGGCGACTTATCATTTGAAAGCAATCAAATTATACCGCTTTCAGCTGGATTTATAGCTGCATTTGTTTCAGGATTATTCGCTTGTACTTGGATGATTTCTTTAGTAAAGAAAAGTAAATTATCATACTTTGCCTACTACTGTTTTATCGTTGGTATCATCGCTATTATTTACACTTTATTGAATTAAAAATGACTGCAGAAGACTTTAAATCTGGACAAATATTATTGATTGACAAACCCTTAACTTGGAGTTCTTTTCAAGCAGTAAACAAAGTGCGTTGGGTGATTAGAAAAGCGTTTGATATCAAGAAAATAAAAGTAGGTCACGCCGGAACTTTAGATCCGTTAGCAACAGGCTTATTAGTGATTTGCACTGGTAAATTCACCAAGCGTTTAAGCGAGTTTCAGGGGCAAATAAAAGAATACACTGGGGAAATCACTTTAGGCGGCACAACACCATCTTATGATTTAGAAAGCGAGGTTACAGAAACATTTCCTACAGATCATATTACGGAAGATTTAATTCACAAAACGACAACTCAATTTATTGGCGATATTCAACAATATCCGCCTGTATTTTCTGCCTTAAAAAAAGATGGGAAACGGTTGTATGAATATGCAAGAAACAACGAAGAGGTTGTTGTAGAACCAAGACAAATCAATATTGCTGAATTTGAAATCACAAACATTGATTTGCCGAAAGTTGAATTTAGAGTCATTTGTAGCAAAGGGACTTACATCCGATCTTTAGCTTTTGACTTTGGTAAAGCGTTACAATCTGGAGGGCACTTGTCAAAGTTGCGTCGCACCAAAATTGGCGACTTCACTACTGAAAATGCTATTTGCCCTATTGCTTTTGAAAAACAGTATTTAGGCGAGCAAGCTGACTAAGTCATTCACTGCATTTTGACCTTTATTTTTAGTATACCACAATTGTAAATCCTTTTTAAACTCAGGTGTTATAGCACCATAGGTGTTTTTGTAAGTCTCTACCATTTTTGTAGCCTCTGTTGGTCTTGGCCCAAACGTATTCAACACCTCTTTAGTGTCTTTATCAACCATTATTAATTTAGGAATTGCACGTCCACCATTAGTTAAATGGGCATCCATTAACTCTAAGTGCTCATCACGCAGTGCAATTTTTAAATCGATATGATCATTTAAATCTGCTACTTTATTAATGTAGGGTAATATTTGTGCTGCATCACCACACCAACTTTCTGTCAGTACAATCCATTCAACTGGTCTGTTATACTTTTTTATTTTTTCAACAAACTCATCATGAACAACTGCTTTTTTATCCAAACGTTGCATGCGTTTATTATTTAAAAAGGTAAAATCAACTCGTTCTTCGCTTTGATCATCACCTGTTGCTTTTCCTTGAGCCACTAAAGTCTCCATTAATGCTCTGTATTTGGGGTAAGTCATCATATGTTTAAATTTATAACTTCTTTTTTGACGATAAAAAATAGTCGTCCTTACTTTTGTATCTTTAACTCAAAGATATTAATTAACGACTACAGAAATACTGATTTTTATCAGTTACAAAACTTTTAAATTTATGGGAAAAATACGCTGTGGCTGGTGCGAAGGCAATGAATTGTATGAGCAATACCATGACTTAGAATGGGGTGTTCCTGTATATGATGACCAGCAATTATTTGAATTTTTAATTTTGGAAACGTTTCAAGCAGGTTTGAGTTGGATTACCATTTTAAAAAAACGTGAAAATTTCAGATTAGCCTTTGACTTTTTCGATTATAAAAAAGTGGCCGTTTACGATGACAATAAGTATGAAGAGTTACTCCACAATGCAGGAATCATTAGAAATAAACTTAAAATTAAAGCTGCTATTACGAATGCACAAGCGTTCATGGAAATTCAAAAGGAATTTGGAAGTTTTTCAGAGTACATTTGGAGTTTCACTAATGGAAAACCAATTACAAGCTCCTTTAAAACCTTAGCAGATGTTCCTGCAACAACAACTTTATCAGACACCATTTCTAAAGCCTTAAAAAAACGAGGTTTTAAATTTGTAGGCTCAACAGTTATTTATGCACACATGCAGGCTACAGGTATGGTAAATGACCATATTACAAGTTGTTTTAGGTATAACGAAGTGTAATACTATTGAATTAATTCTTTTCAAAAGTTAGGTAATCTGTTCCTCCATTTCCACCACTAACATCAATCAGTTCAATTTTAGTGGCTGAATTGCTGATAAAATCCCAATCATCATTTAAATCCATAAACTCATTAGTGAGGTTGAAATTAATATTAAAATCTAAATCATCTTGACTATCATCATTACTATTACTATCCGAAACACTCCACGCTCCAATATAATTTAATGTTCCGTTTGTTGCAGTTAGCTCACCATTACTATTAAACATAAAATTATAGCCATTAAAATTTACTGTTTCATCATTACCAGACTCTTCAAAAAAAGTAATACGCCAAGTTCCAGATTGTACATTTGTTTGGATTGTATTTTGTATTTGTGAAGTACAATTACCTACAGGTGTTCCTTGTTGAAACGTTAATAAATCTGTACCTCCATTTCCACCACTAACATCGATTAAAGATAGTGTATTTGAACCATATGATACTATATCCCAATCATCATTTAAATCTTCAAATTCATTAGTGAGGTTAAAATTAATATTGAAATCTAAGTCGTTAGAACTATCATCATTACTGTTGCTATCTGTAATACTCCACGTACCATTGTAAGTATTGACACCATTAGAAGCAACTAGAGTACCATTAGAATTGAACGTAAACGAATAACATCTAAAATGTCCCGTTTCATTATTTCCGGAATCATTAAAATTGGTTATAATCCAAGTTCCTGATGTTGTAATATTTTGAATTTGAGTTAACACTGGGGTGTTGTCTATACTATCATCATCTGAACATGAGATAACTAAAAAAGAAAAAACAATAATGATTCTAAGAGCTGCAGATTTCATAATGTGATAATTTAAAATAGTCTATCACACTAAGATACGAAATTCATTAACAAAAAACCACTACTAATTGACTTTCAGATCCTTAGAGTCCAATATACTTTAATTATATAACTCTGCAAACTCAAATGTATTCCCATCAAATAACCCTTTATCGCTTAACTTGAGTTCAGGAATTACCAATAGCGCACAGAATGACATGGTCATATATGGTGCTTCAAGCTTTACACCGAGTTCTTTTGAGCGCGCATCTAATTTTTCATACGCATTAGCCACATCATAACCATCTTTTTCTGACATAATTCCAGCAACTGGTAATGGCAATACCAATTCCTCTGTTTGATTAGCTAAAGACACTCCTCCTTTATGTTTGATGACTAAATTAATAGCCTTAACTATATCTGTATCGCTTACGCCTACTGCAATGATGTTGTGGCTGTCGTGGGCTACACAAGATGCTAAAGCCCCTTGTTGTAATCCGTAATTCTTTACAAAAGCTACAGCAGGTGGCGCATCAAAATAACGGTTAACAACTACAATTTTTAAAACATCTTGTGAAACATCACTTTCTAAATATTCATTTTTAGACGTCAAAATAGCAGCACCTTTTTTTGTAATCAATTGCCCATCTTCTACTTCAATAACTTTGACATGTTCTGAAGTTGCGGGAACTTTTATTTGATCTGCCGTAATTGGTGAGCAGTTAAAATTATTCACTACTGCTTCTTTTACAGAAGATATCATGGTCTTGTTGTTTTCTGCTACCAAATTTCCATCAATATAGGTTTGAGTTACATTAAAGTTTTTTAGGTTGTCTACTATACAAAAATCTGCAGGATCATTTTCTTGCAATAGTCCAACATTCATATTATAATGCTTGATGATATTATAAGAGGTAGCGCGGAGCACATTCATCACATCACAACCTTGAGCAACTGCTCGTTTGGCTAGAGTATTAATATGCCCTTCAACCAAATCATTAGGGTGTTTATCATCCGAACAAAACATAATATCATCAGGATATTCATCTAACAACGGAATCAATTCATCAAAGTTTTTGGCAGCGCTTCCTTCTCTAATCAAAATTTTCATACCGTATTTCAGCTTCTCTAAAGCTTCTGCTTTAGTAAAACATTCATGATCTGTAGTGATGCCTGCATTACTATATTTCTCTGCGTCAGCTCCCATTAACCCAGGGGCGTGGCCATCAATAGGTTTTCCTGCATCTTTTGCGGCTTGTATTTTTGCTAACACAACTGGATCATCAAATAAAACTCCCGGAAAATTCATCATTTCTGTTAAATAATGAATCTCTGGTAAGGCTAATAAATCTTTGACATCCTCAACCGTAATTTCTGCACCTGCAGTTTCAAATGCTGTTGCTGGCACACAAGATGGCGCTCCAAAATGAAATTTAAATAGTGTTTTTTGTCCGTTATTAATCATGTATTTCACACCATCCACACCAAGAACATTACCGATTTCATGCGGATCGGAAATTGTGGCTATTGTACCATGGCACACCGCCAAACGAGCAAATTCAGATGGAATTAACATGGAGCTTTCCACATGCACATGTGCATCAACAAAACCAGGAATGATATATTGTTTCGCAGTTACAGTTTCCTCTATTACTTTAGAAATTTTACCGTTTGATATATGCAGTGTTCCACTAAAGATACGTTTAGAAACAACGTCTACTATTTGCCCTGAAATCATTTGTGTTTCCATAAATATCTATCTTAAGTATAGCAATTGATCGCTATTATTAGTATTCATTACTCGTAATTTATTATTTTTACAGTAGCACCAAAAAAAATACTATGAAAAACATTTTATATATATGCCTATTAGTATGTTTTAGTCAATGTGACGTGATAGACAAACTTACTCAATTTAATATTGACCATCAAACAGAATTTACTGTAGCATCTACAACAATTATTAACACACCAATAAACATTAATACGCCTGATGTGACAACAAATTCATCTTCTGAATTTAGTAATAATGATACTAGAGCAGATTTGATTGAAAGTATTAAATTAACTTCTTTAAGACTAAGAATTAACTCACCTTCAGATGGGAGCTTTAATTTTTTAAAATCTATAACAATTTATATAGATGCTGAAGATTTAGATGAAATTGAAATAGCCAGTTTGTCAGATATTCCTGATGATGATTTTACTTCATTAAGTTTAGATACCAATGACAACGAACTGAAAGAATACATTAAAAAGGATAGTTATTCACTAAGAGTTGAAACAGTAACAGATCAAACAATTTCTGAAGATTATGTTATAAAAGCTGACTCAAGATTTAGAGTAGATGCTGAGGTATTAGGAATTTAATAAAATTTTATACTTTCGTTAACTTTTTTTATAGAATTTCTATATTAATTTTACATCACAATCCTCAAAAAGCATAGAAACATTTTATATGGCTATAGGTTTGGAAACTCCTATATTTAAACTCTCATGTTGCCTAAAGTAAGGTGTTTAGCTGCATTAAATTAACCAGCAGCAACCTCTATATGACTAATAGGTTTGGAAACTCCTATTGTTTTAATAGTCTAAAGTAGGGGTTTTTTATTTGCTAAAAACTGAAATTTTTAGCTACAATATTTTTCACCCGTTTATTTAAAGCCGCTATACCTTCATAACTAGTGTGTTCCAAAACAATAACGATTAAGTCATCGTCTAAGTATTGGGTAAGTCCGGTTCTAAAGCCATTCCATTTACCATGATGGTAGATCTTATTATCCGTATCAGTATTAATTCTAAACCCAAAACCGTATGGTACTTTTCTACCAGAAATTGTTTCACCGGGCGTATACATTAAAGCTAAGGTTTCTTTAGAAAACAGTTTTTCATTATTTAACCCATGTACCCATTTGAATAAATCTTCACTTGTAGAATAGACATTTTTATCACCAACAATAGCATCATTCACTGTGTAACTAATTTTTCTATGGCGCCATCTTCTATATAATTTGTAACCATCTAAATGATTAGATGAAATGCTATCGTTCTCAAAACTGTACACATAAGAATCGTCCATTTCTAACGGGTCAAAAATGTTCTCTTTTACAAACGCACCAAAAGATGTTCCTGTAATTTTTTCAACTATTGATGCCAGCACAAAATAGCCAGTATTTGAATAATCAAAATTTCGCCCAGACTTAAAAAAACGTTGCACATTACTCGTTTCCAGTAATGTCATCATTTCACTATTGGTTGGGGCTTTTTGTTTATTCCACTTATGTTCTGCTACCCAAAAATATTTAGGCAAGCCAGCAGTATGATTTAACAGGTTCTTTATAGTAACACCTTCATAAGGAAAAGCAGGAAAGTACCTATTTATAGTATCTGTTAACTTTAGTTGTTGTTTTTCATACAAAATCATTATGGCAGCAGCAGTAAATTGTTTGCTTACTGAAGCCAATTGAAATACCGAATTTTCATCTAGAAGCTCTCTCTTTCTGAAATCTTTATATCCAACCTGATTACTGTAAACTATTTTTCCCTTTTTTGCAACCAGTAATGCCCCATGAAAATCATGTCGTTTATTAATTCGTTTTAGTAACAAGTCTAATTTCTGACTCACTTTCTCTGTTTCCTTCTCAGAAAATCGTTCAATTAAAATTGGTTGTTCTTCTATAGACTTCTTAATAGGAGCTCTATGGCTTAATTGTTTATCAATTTTTACAGACTCAAAAGTTTCATAAAGCACAAAAGCACTCACTACAATTAATAGTACAAGAATTATATATCTAATTGATTTCTTCAAAGGAAACACCGCAGGTTAAGGTATAAAGAGGGCAACATAACGAATAACATTTTGAAAACAAAAATTTTTAACATTTTAGTCCCATTATTTATAAGTTAATTCTTAAAAGCAAGAAAGCCATCATTTCTGATGGCTTGTCTAGTATGGCTCCTCTTCAAGGACTCGAACCTTGGACCCTCTGATTAACAGTCAGATGCTCTAACCAACTGAGCTAAAGAGGAATGTTCATATAGAACTATGTAAATTGTAACAATTATCGGCTGTTACGTTGCCTTTGCTTATTTAGCTCCCCCTCTTGGACTCGAACCAAGGACCCTCTGATTAACAGTCAGATGCTCTAACCAACTGAGCTAAGGAGGAGTGTTTGCTTATATAAGCGGGTGCAAATATATGCTTAATTTATATTTGTTGCAACACAAAAATAAATTTTTTTACTACTTTATAAAATGTCGGTAAATATCATTACCAAATGCATATACAAAAAGTGCCATCATTAACACAAAACCAACCATTTGCGCATATTCTAAAAACTTATCTCCTGGTTTTTTACCAGTAATCATTTCATACAATACAAAAACGGCATGTCCACCATCTAATGCAGGTATTGGTAATAAATTCAACACACCTAACATGATTGATAAAAATGCTGTAATGTTCCAAAAGAACTGCCAATCCCAAGTAGTCGGGAATATTTTTGCGATAGACACAAAACTACCAACACCTTTGTAAGCTCCTGTTTTTGGGTTTCCAATGGCTTTGATGTTTTTAATCATCAACTTGAACTTTCCAATAAATTTCTCTCCACCAGCTCCAAAAGATTCTAAGAATGAATAATTTTTAACTGATAACTTATAATACCCTAACCTGTCTAAATCATCAGAATTTAAAGTTGTACGTACAATCCCTAATTTCCCTTCTGCATTAACTGAAGCTGTTACAGTTCTGTATTCTTTATTTTTATTCATTAATGCTAACTCAACCTCTTTAGATGCATTACTTTTCAATAACGTTTCAATGTTTGCGGTATTTGCTTTTAAGCCATTTATAGCAGTAATAATGTCATTCTTTTTTAAGTCTGATGTTTTATTATGCGAGTCCTTATCAATTTTAGAGACAACAACTGGCATTGGAAGTCCTATTAAACTTTTAGCATCAGAATCAACTAAGTTTCCTAAGAAGTCTTCTGGTATTTGAAGTGTTTTCGTTTCGTTATTTCTGTTAACTACAATTTCGTTACCAAATAACAAACTTGAACGCACATCGCTAAATTTTACTGGAACCTCACCGTCTATAGAAACAATTTTATCTCCAGATTTCAAGCCAATTTGTTCCTCAACAAACTCAGGTACTACAATTCCATCTTTTACTTGATCATTAGCTAAAAACTTATCTCCCCAATTGAATGACACAAATACGAATATCAAATACGCTAACACAAAGTTAACAGTCACCCCACCTAACATAATGATTAAACGTTGCCAAGCCGGTTTAGAACGGAATTCCCATTCTTTTGGTTCTTCTGCCATTTGCTCTTTATCCATGCTTTCATCAATCATTCCAGCAATTTTCACATAACCACCTAAAGGCAACCAACCAATACCATATACGGTATCACCAATTTTCTTTTTAAACAGTGATTTTCCAAAAGCATCAAAAAACAAGTAGAATTTTTCCACTTTTATTTTAAATAGTTTCGCAGGGTAATAGTGTCCCCATTCATGAAGGATGATTAAAAAAGATAAACTCAATAAAAATTGAGTGACCATGATGAGTATTTCAGTAAATGTCATGTGATTATAATTATATTTTCCGCGCTAAAATAGACTTTTTACCTGAAACAAAACGGCTATTAAGAAGAGTTTATGTTTTGATAAGATTACTAATAGATAAATTTAAATTTCATTGAAACCAGTAAGCACAATAAAAAGCTTTATTACCTTTGTAGCCTTAAACACAACACCATGCTTGAATTCTTTAAAGTTTATAAAAAGTTTGCCATTTTTTTTCTGTTTTTATCGGTCATTATACTCTCGCTTTTTTATTACGCTTTAAAACCTGTAAAACGATTACCTGTTTTTGCACCTGGAAAAAATGTAAATCAGGAACTGGTAGATAGTACTGTAGTCCATATAAAAAAGAAACACCACATTGCTGATTTCTCATTAACAAATCAGAATGGAAAAATCATCACTCAAGCTGATTACAAAAATAAAATTTATGTTGCTGATTTTTTCTTTACTACTTGTGGTACCATTTGCCCAATAATGACAAGCAACATGAAGAAAGTGCAGAACGCTATTTTATTAGATAAAGATGTGATGTTATTATCTCATACGGTAACTCCAGAAATTGATACTGTTGCACAATTAAAACGTTATGCGATAGAAAAAGGTGTGTTAAGCCATAAATGGAACTTGGTTACCGGGCCTAAAAAGGACATTTACAATCTTGCCAGGAAATCTTATTTAGTAGCAAAATACGACCCTACAAAAGATGATGCTTACGGTATGGTACATACTGAAAACTTCGTTTTGATAGATAAACAAAAGCGTATTAGAGGTTTATATGACGGCACAGATGATGAAGATATTGACCGTTTATTAGAAGATATTTCAATATTAAAAGAGGAATACGAAAACTAATACTCAACACAAAACTCTAAGTAATAAGGTTTCATTTCTTGTAATGCAGCATCTGGGTATGGCATTAACTTAATTGCTGATGTATGTGTCTTTACAGAAGAAAACAACTCTAAAACAGAAGTTTCCAACCCTCTAGGCTGAATAGTTATCTGTGTTTCTCTTTCAAATTTGCCTTTTCTATATAGTTTGACTAAAGTCACAGCTTCACCAGCCCAAACACATTGCACATTTTTAGGACAGCGAGAATCTGATATCACCTTCACAAACTCTACTTCTACAATATCATCTAAAGCAATTTTTTCAGTAAGTCCAATCTCAATAATTGAAGTTACTGGAATACTATCCTGTTCCTGAGATCTTGCTGTTAGGACAACAAAACAAGTGATGATAAAAATATAACTAGTTTTCATAAATGTAATTTAATAAATTATATACTGAAATTGTGCCAAAATAAATCTAAAACATAAAAAAGTCCGAAAAAACAGATGTCTTTCGGACTTTTATTATATTTAAAACTTACTAATAAGCTAGTCGTTCAGTTTTAGAACCGCCATAAATGCTTCTTGTGGAATTTCTACATTACCAACTTGACGCATACGCTTTTTACCTTTTTTCTGCTTTTCTAATAACTTACGTTTACGAGAAATATCTCCCCCGTAACACTTTGCCGTTACATCTTTACGTAAAGCTTTAGTTGTTTCTCTAGCAATAATTTTAGCACCAATAGCTGCTTGAATTGGAATATCAAATTGCTGACGTGGGATTAATTCTTTTAATTTTTCACACATTTTCTTACCAATGGTGTGAGCACTATCAAAATGTATTAATGCAGATAACGCATCTACCCCTTGGGCGTTTAATAAAATATCTACACGTACTAATTTTGATGGACGCATACCTATTGGAGAATAATCAAATGACGCATATCCTTTAGACACGGTTTTTAAACGGTCATAAAAATCGAATACTATCTCCGCTAAAGGCATATCAAACGTTAACTCAACACGCTCAGTAGTTAAATACGTCTGACTAGTTATTTGTCCTCTTTTTTCAATACACAAGCTCATTACATTTCCAACAAAATCAGATTTTGTAATGATAGTTGCTTTAATATATGGTTCCTCAACACGATCCAATCCAGAAGGATCTGGCAAATCAGTTGGGTTATTTACTATAATTGGTGTGTCAATATATTTTTTAGTAAAAGCGTGGTATGATACATTGGGAACAGTTGTAATAACCGTCATATTAAACTCACGTTCTAAACGTTCTTGGATAATTTCCATGTGTAACATTCCTAAGAATCCACAACGGAAACCAAATCCTAAAGCTGCTGAACTTTCTGGTTGAAATACCAATGACGCATCGTTCAATTGCAACTTCTCCATTGAGTTACGCAATTCTTCGTAATCTTCAGTATCAACAGGATATATACCAGCAAAAACCATTGGTTTAACATCTTCAAAACCATCAATAGCTTCTGTAGTTGGATTTTTAGCATCAGTAATTGTATCTCCTACTTTTACTTCTTTTGCTTCTTTAATACCGGTAATTAAATACCCTACATCACCAGCTTTAATTTCTTGCTTAGGGTGTTGTGTTAATTTTAAAGTTCCAATTTCATCAGCAAAATAGTTGTTATCAGTTGCGATAAATTTGATTTCTTGACGCTTTTTTATGGTTCCGTTTAAAACTCTAAAATAGGTTTCAACTCCTCTAAATGAGTTGTAAACAGAATCAAATATCAAGGCTTGTAATGGCGCATCTGGGTCTCCTGTTGGAGCCGGAACTCGTTTTATAATAGCATCTAGAATATTATCAACTCCAAAACCAGTTTTTCCACTTGCATGAATAACTTCTTCTGGATCGCAACCTAATAAATCAACAATATCATCTGTAACTTCTTCTGGATTAGCACTTGGTAAGTCTACTTTATTCAAGACAGGAATGATTTCTAAATCGTTCTCTAAAGCCAAGTATAAATTAGAAATAGTTTGCGCTTGTATGCTTTGTGCGGCATCAACAATTAACAACGCACCTTCGCAGGCAGCAATTGATCGTGACACTTCATAAGAGAAATCAACGTGACCAGGTGTGTCAATTAAATTCAACACGTACTCTTGTCCTTCATGCGTATATTCCATTTGAATGGCGTGACTTTTAATCGTGATACCACGTTCACGCTCTAAATCCATACTATCCAATAACTGTGCTTGTTTTTCACGCTCAGTTACGGCTCCTGTATAATCCAACAATCTATCGGCTAAAGTACTTTTACCGTGATCAATATGTGCAATAATGCAAAAATTTCTAATATGCTTCATTTGTCGTCTTTCGTTACTATGTGTTGCCAAAAACAAACACACATCAATTTGCAAATATAGTGCAATTCCTTTGCAAAAAAGCGCTATTTTTGATATTCGATTTATAATCTGCTATGAAATTTCAAATTAACGATAAAGTTTCCGTTTTAGACGATACTATTGACGGTGTGGTCATTGCCATTGCCAATACTCAAATCACCATTGAAACCACTGATGGATTTCCTTTAAATTTCCAAGAAAGTCAGCTAGTGAAAATCGGTACTGAGGCTTATCATTTTAAAGGTTTAGCACATGCAAAATCATTAAAAGAAGAGAAAAAGAAAACCTACCAAAAAGGGAAGAAACAAACCAATGAGTTTGTGCTGGTGGTCGATTTACACATTGAAAAACTTGTGAAATCAAAGCATGGTATGAGTAACTATGATATTCTGTCGTTACAGTTAGACACTGCTAAACATAAATTAGACTTTAGTATTCAAAAGCGTTTTCCTAAAGTTGTGTTGGTACACGGGGTTGGCGATGGTGTTTTAAAAGCAGATATCTACAGCATGTTACGCCGTTATGACAATATTAGATTTTACGAAGCTGACTACCAAGAGTACGGTATGGGTGCTACTGAAATTAGAATTTTACAGAAGAAATGATTTATGAAAAAGTTTTTAATCTATGGTCTACCTACTCTTATTTGTGTTCTACTATTTTTTAGTATAAATCAACCAAACCCTTTAAATTATATCCCTTATTCAATCAGAAATAAGTTTTTATTTAACCATATTGAAGAAAGTAAATTTATCTATACTTATAATTTTATAATAACAATTATTACTTGGATTATATTACATAAAACAATGAGGGCTATCATAAAGAATTAAATAGTATTTTTGCACTTTAAAATTTGAATTGTGGTTAAAATAGGCGACATAGAATTACCAGACTTTCCGTTATTACTTGCACCAATGGAAGATGTAAGCGATCCTCCTTTTAGAGCGTTATGTAAAGAAGAAGGTGCCGATGTGGTATATACAGAATTTATTTCTTCGGAAGGGTTAATTCGTGATGCCGCCAAAAGCACGATGAAATTGGATATCTATGAAAAAGAACGTCCAGTTGGAATTCAGATTTTTGGAGCCGTTTTAGAATCGATGTTACGCTCTGTAGAAATTGTTGAAGCGAGTGGTCCGGATATTATCGATATTAATTTTGGTTGTCCGGTTAAAAAAGTCGTTTCTAAAGGTGCGGGCGCAGGAATTTTAAAAGATATAGATTTAATGGTTTCGCTTACTGAAGCCATGGTGAAACACACCAAGCTGCCTGTTACGGTTAAAACCAGATTAGGTTGGGATGAAGATTCTATAAAAATTGTTGAAGTTGCTGAACGTTTACAAGACGTTGGTTGCGCAGCAATTGCTATTCACGGTAGAACACGAGCACAATTGTATAAAGGTGATGCCAATTGGGCACCTATTGCAGAAGTGAAAAACAACCAACGTATGCATATTCCGGTATTCGGAAATGGTGATGTCACATCACCTGAAGACGCTATGCGTATGCGTGATGACTATGGTTTAGACGGCTGTATGATTGGACGTGCTGCTATTGGAAATCCGTGGTTTTTTAATCAAGTGAAACATTTTTTCAATACAGGTGAACATATGAAATTACCAACTATGGAAGAACGTGTGAGTGCTGCTAGACGTCATTTACAAATGAGTTTGGACTGGAAAGGTGAAAAGCTAGGTGTTTTTGAAACCAGACGTCATTATACAAACTATTTTAAAGGTATTAGAGATTTTAAAGATTACCGTATTAGAATGGTGACTACAGATGATTCCGCTGGTGTTTTTGATGTATTAGATGAAGTAGCAGTAAAGTTTAAAGATTATCAATTTGATTAATCTCTAAGCGCCAATTAGCGTTTTACTAATTCTGTAGGAAGCTATTTTTGACGCCAATAAACCTAAGCTAAATATTGTTACCAATACAATAATAATATTTGACGCAGTTAACTCTACTGGATATGGAATATTGGTTCCTGGTATTTTTATGTAATTGAATACATACTGTGAACCAACTAATAGTATTCCCAACACCACTCCACAAATTCCTCCTAAAAACGTTAACAAGGCTCCTTGGTAAAAGAATATTTTTTTAATATCTCGTATTGGAGTTCCTAAATTATACAGTGTTTTTAAATCGTGTTTTTTATCAATGATCATCATAATAATTGAGCCAATCACATTAAATAAGGCGATGATTAAAATTAGTGTGAATATTAAATACACCACAATATTTTCTGTATTCAACATCTTATGTAAAGCATCATTCAATTGAATTCTGTTTTTTACAAGAATGTTATTGTCAAAAATAGTTACTAACTCTTCTCTTAACAACTCCTCATCAACATCTTCATTTGTTTTTAATTCGATATAAGAAAGTGAGTTTTTTGGATAGTTTAATAATTCTTGAGTCGCTTCCAAAGAGGTGTAAATATATTTCTGATTTACCTCTTCATTCACATCAAATAAACCTACATTTTGTCCAGAAATTTTATCAAATGCTTTTTCATTTAATTGTCCTTTTCCTGGTTTTGGCACATACAAATTAAGATTACTTGCATAATCAAAAACACCTAGATTTAATTTATCAGCTAATAGAAATCCTGCTACAGTTTGATTAGTTTTTGGTTCAAACCATTTTCCTACAACCACCGTTGTATCAATTATAACTGTATTCTGATAATTTTCATCAACACCTTTAAGTACTGCTAATTCATTTTTTGATTTAAATTCTAAAAAGACCTTTTCTTCAACAACCTTACTATAGCTAATAATATTATCGCTATCTGTTAATTGCTGAAGTTGTTGTTCGTTTACCAACAAGCGTTTACCAGACTCAGGGAATACTTTAAAATCAGGATCAACCACACTGGTATACGAAATACTGAATGCTTTTAAACCCGAAAACCCTGCCAATACTACAAGCAATAATAAGGACCCAAAAATAACTCCGACAGCAGCTATCTTTGAAATGATATTAATAGCATTATTGCTGCTTTTTGTAAAAAGGTAACGTTTAGCGATGTATAAAGAAACATTCATAAACTATAATATTATGAAAAAATAATGGTTTTATGAATGGCTACATCGCTAATTAATAGGATATCGTTTTAATTATATAATATCTCTATCGTCTAATAAATCTCTATCATTAATAGGGTTTTCCTCACCTTTTAAAGATTTTTCAATAGTATCAATATACTCTAAAGAATCGTCAATAAAGAATAGCAACTCTGGCATACGTCTTAATTGATGTTTTGTACGTTGCGCAATTTCGTGCTTAATAGCCGTTTTATTTGATTTTATACCAGCTAATAATTCAGACGCTTTATTAATTGGGAAAATACTCAAATATACTTTTGCTATTGATAAATCAGTGGTAACAGATACTTTTGAAACCGAAATCAATACACCATGCATTCCACCTTCTCTCACTGCTCCTTGAAGCACATCTACCAAATCAAGTTGTAAAACTCCCGCTATTTTCTTTTGTCTATTACTTTCCATGGGGCAAAAATAATATATTAATGTATTTTTGTAGTGTATTATACAATATAATTAACAGTTAGGGTATGAATAAAATTGAACACATCGGTATTGCAGTTAAAAATTTAGAAGAATCTAATCTATTATTTGCCAAGTTATTCGGTAAATCACATTATAAAATTGAGGAAGTTGCTAGCGAAGGTGTTAACACCTCTTTCTTTCAAGTTGGCGATAATAAAATTGAGCTATTAGAAGCTACAAATGAATCCAGTCCGATTGCTAAATTTTTAGAAAAAAAGGGCGAAGGTATTCATCACATCGCTTTTGATGTTACAGATATTGAAGCAGAAATAAAACGTTTACAAGGTGAAGGATTTACCGTGTTAAACACCGTACCAAAAAAAGGTGCTGATAATAAACTGGTTGCCTTTTTACATCCAAAATCGACAAATGGTGTATTGATAGAATTGTGTCAAGAAATCAATAAATAGCCTAAAAATATTTGGCACATCTGTAAATAAGTAGTAATATTGCAGACGTTTTCGGTCCCATAGCTCAGTTGGTTAGAGCATCTGACTCATAATCAGAGGGTCCTTGGTTCGAGCCCAAGTGGGACCACCTTTAAAATCAAGCACTTACAAATTGTCTGTAGGTGCTTTTTTATTTTTGGTCAAGCTATGGGTCAAGCTAAAGTATAAAACATTCATAGAGTAAAGAATGATTTTTAGTTTTTTAAAAAAAAGTTATCCTTACAATTTTCAAAAAAAGGAAATTCATACTAAATAAGGCCGGGGTATTGGAAAAAACCTGGGGCTGACATTTAATTATTATCAAAGGCTATACAGGCACTATTCATCTAATAATTTATAATTGTACATACCTACAAAAAACACATACAGATGAGTCTATCTAAACCCTTATCACATACAGAATCAAACCTTTATCTACAATTAACGATTATGAGCAAAACAAGTATTATAATATATTTTAAGTAAAGAATGAATCTTATTGAAAATTAGCATACCCTACAAAAAAAATGCAAAACTAATTTAAAACTATTGAAAAAATCTGTTTGTTTTTGTTTTCAACAGCAGCGTTTATGGGCTATTAATGATGCCTTCATTAAAAAACTTATTCTTATTCAATATGATTTTCCATGTAACTTATTTTACTCACTTGTTAATTTTTCAAAGTTGTTTGGCTATAAATCCACTCTTTTTAGGCAGATCTTAACACTTTTTTATTTTCTGAATTATTTTCCTTAATTTGAAATATATGAACATATTTTTTTGTTAAATGGAATTTATTGAATCTGAATTTATAAAAAGCCAAATAATATCAGATATTTTTGATGTTGATGAGTTTATATTAAACATAAAACCCCTATTAAATATAGATGATTTTAATTTTTATGATGTTAGGAATTTTATGAACAGACATTCATTTGTCATTTATAAAGATTACAAATTTATTGGTCAAAACATACCAAAGAACATTGAATACACAAAGAGACCAATCGATAATGATGAATTTTTAAAACATCGAGGGGTAGTACTTCAAGACGTTACTAGGTGTGGGTTTGAATATTGCAGCACTTTAAACTACAACGAGTTTAATGGAAAACCTTTATTAGATTTTATTACTACTATTTATAGTGATAACGACGTGAAGCCTTTTTTGAAACAGACTAATCAGTGGATAGATGAAACAATTGGAGACGAATCAAAGCGAATACGCTTAAAAAATTTAATTGATCGTATAAATGAAAGTAATTCTGTATTAAAGAAATTAAAAACAGGATGGGGTATTATAATCATAAACTCAATTAATCCTATACAAGAAAAGGTAATTGAAATACATGAAGAATTTAATAAGGAGTTATTAAAACAACTACATTCTAAATACGGAAGCTTACTTCAAGAGGATAATGCTTCAAAAAACAAAAAAAAGACCACTGATTATGGAAAAGGGTATGTAATAAATAGATTTTCATCAACTAATTACAATCAAGCCTTAGAATTACTGAAGGGGAAATTCATAAATAACAACACGTCAAAAAGTGATTTTCTAAATGCGTTTAGTAGCTCTAAAGAAAAACAAATTGAAAAACCGATTGTTTGGGTTGGCTCAAAAAAATCATTGAACTATTTAATAAGCAATCTAAAAAGAAAGAATGTTATCTGTAAAGAAAAATACAAGAAAACTATTTGGAAAAAAACAGAAAACATTTTTAAATACTATGACAGGAAAAGTAAAGTCGAAATAGTAATGACAAATGTAAAAGGGAATGGTTCAAAAGTTCCAACTAACGACAAAGTTCTATTAGATAAAATAATTGATTGTTTTTGAGGTATACGCATAGTATACGCATAATAAAATTTTTCTTACCTTAATCTTATTGATATCATTAATCCCCCTTGATACTTAAGGGTATACGTATATTTATTAATCAAATATTTTGGGGCAAAACATTAGTTAAACAATTAATTTTGCATTAGTATTTAGTTGCAACGATACACCATTTATTAAAATTTAAAATATATTGTATCAAAATGAATGAAGAAATCAATAAAATAAAAAAACTGTTATTAAGCCTAATAGACAAGTATGATAAACAACAAAAAGATGTATTAGATATAAATGAAGTAGCTGAATTTACTTCATTAAAGAAAAGTTATATCTATAAATTAAACTCAGAAGGTAAAATCCCATGTTATTCTTATTCTAACAAGGGTAAACTATACTTTAAACGTGTTGAGATTTTGGAATGGATGACCAAAACTAAACGGTTTTATAAAGATGATGTTGACGATAGTCTTTTAGGCCTGGCTTAACAAACCAATTATAGTTCAATAGCCTAAAAGGCTACAATTTAGCTGACTTTCAATCTGTCAGCAGTATTCAAAATTACATTTAACTAAAGCAAAGTAGATAGGTCATTTAGACCTGTCCAGGACTCTGCATTTTAAAAATCAACAAAAATGAGATATCAAAACACCTATATTAGAATCGAACAAAACTTGTTTGACAGCTTGGAAATGACAGTAGAGGTACATAATAAACATTATGCTCCTGAAGACGAAAATAAAATTTGCATGGACAAAGCTGTTTTCCTTATAAATTATATAATCTTAAAAAAATTTCAAAATAAAGATAACCTAGTTAATGGTTATGTTAGACTTTATTCAAAATTTTTAAATGATTATTTAAAAGATGAATTAAAAAAGTATCGTGTTTTTTTAAAAACAAATAACTATATCGATACAATTCCTTACAATAAAGATGAAGGAAAATCTATTGGGTATAAAATTACGCTATTAAATAAGGATGAAAAAAAACAAAAGCGAAAGTATATATCTTATAAATTTTTAAGTCAAACCTATGAGCGATATTTGAACAACCAAATTGAAAAAAATGAACGTATCGAGAGAAGAAAAAGGTCTGCTGACAGAAACACAAGGCACTTAACAAAATGGTTAAATGAAAATCACATCCAAATTGATTGGGAGCGTGCATTTGAGTGGATTGACAAAAACGAAAAACTGAATGATGAACAAAAATTCTTTTATTCCTATGCGGTTGAAAAAATCAGATTTAAAATTTGGCAATATTCAAGAAGTGGCAAAGATAATAGGTTACATAGTAATTTAACTAATTTACCATCAAGTTTAAGGCAGTTTATAAAAACAAACACGTATGGTTTAGCCAGTTTAGACATAAAATCGTCTCAACCTTATATTCTGGCTGGAGTCTTAAATCTTATATCACAAATAAAAGGAATTGAACTTATACATAAATTAAAGTCTAACGCCATTAAGAAAACCTATCTTTCTATTATGAATCTTATTTCTCTTGAAAGCCTTGTTGTGACTGACTTTAAGAGCTACATAAATTTAGTTTGTAATTTTGATATATATAACTATGTAGGGGAGAATTTAAAAGATGATTTTATTACGTCTATATCTTGCAAATCATCTAAGGGGGCTTTTCGAGATAAGATATTTAATTCAACATCTCAAAAAAAAGAAACAAAGTATTTTAAAGACTTAAGAGCCTATTGTAAGACGTTAACCTTAGAATATATGTATTGTTCTGTAGAAAACAAATTAGAACGTATTAAACAGATAAAAAACATCTACCCAAAAGCTGTCAATAAGTTCATTCAGGATTTTAAATATTGTAAAGAATTAGAAATTCTAAAAAATAAGAGAACTAAAAAGAATAAAGAAAAAATAAAGGCTTCAAAAAAGTTATTTCCACAGTTTCTTCAACAACTAGAATCAGGGATAATGCTGGACACCATTACAAAGGAAATTTCGAAAAAACACCCAAATATGTTTATGGCTACTATCCATGATAGTATCGTAATACCACAAGATTATATAACCATAGTTAAACCTTATTTTGAAAAGCGCCTTTTTGAAATATTTGGAATTAAAGCAAATATTAAAACTGAATTTTGGTAAATGGTTGATTTGTTAGGAAGATAAAACATCAAATAAGCTCCCCATTAAATACTCCTTTTGATAATAACTTCTTATTTATGAAAATAAATTTGATTAAAAAGAATATATTTAACTAATTAAATCAACTTTATGGCAAATAAAATAATATTAATTTTTGCATTTATATTTAGTTCCATATCATTCTGTCAAAGCGGAATATATTCAATAGGTAATGTTAAAGTTGTTGAAAATGGAAAAAGGACAGATACTTGGACTAATAGCGGCAAAATAATAGTTCGAGAGAAAAAAAAGAATAAAGTGTTATTTATTATTCGTTATGGAGATTATAAAGTTAGACTCAAAACAATACCGGAATACCTTGAAAAACACAAAAAGATTTTCTATTATAATCATAAGTTTTTTAAAGGGAAAGAGAGTACAGTGACTTTTACAGAGAATTCTAAAGGTGAAAAGCACATACAGTTGTATACAGATGATGAACTTAAAACAATGTTATACTTCCAAATTATGAACAAGGAAGATTTATAATAAAAAATTTACTTCTCATCTTATGCTATACATATTTGCTTTCTATAAATAAAATCAAGATTATTTATACAATAATTTTTCTAATTACAACAAGGAATATAATGTTAATACTTTTTTAGTATTTCACATTCGCTTTTTGCAGCCCTTTCATTAGTAGGTCTTTAAAATGTGGGTATATGGTAATCAGATACAAGACAAAAATTGTTGTGATAGTAATTAGAATTATTTTTGTTATCTTTTTTGGGAGTGTTAATATAATCAAAACCAAATACACAATTCCTACAACTATTACACAAATGTATACAGACATGTCTATATAGTTAGAGTCAAAAATATCAGCTGTCCAATTTAAAAAATCAACACTTTTTTGAAAAAAATAGTCACAATTTTTTCTAGTGTTCGGAAGGAAAATAAAAAATAGTAAAAGCCCTAATGATATAAAATTCAATTTAAAATGAGTCTTTCTACTTATTAAATAAATCCATGAGGAAGGAATTAACACGTAGTATACTAAAATATTAATTACATTATAGGTAGTCCCAAACAAATAGGCAGTTCCCATTAAACTACCCATTACAATCATAAAAATTTGATGAAATATGGAGTCAGCATTATCTATCCAAAATTGTATATCCATTTATTTAATATAATTTACTAGTACTCGTATAGCAATGTTTTTAATTTTCTGTCATTAATAAAATAGTGATTAATTAATCTTACGTGTTCTTTGTTAAAATTTTGAAGAGGAAGGTCGTCAAGTTTCATTCTCTTCAAATGATTTAATAAGGTTGTATATCTTTTTACCGCAGAAATTCTATTTTGTGAATTAAAATCTTTAATTCTTTCCAACATTAAATCCCCGAAAGAACCAAATTCAATTTCATCCTCTTTTGTCTCATATGTATCTTGAACAAGATTATAAGAGGATAATAGATTTTGAATAATGATATTATATTGTTCGTTAAGATTAAAGTTTTTTAAAACTCTATTGTTTTTTGTGCTCCAACTTCTTTTTGGGATATTTAACCCTGTTGCTATATATTTGTTCTTTCTTGTGTTACTATTATAGAACTTTATCTTTATTGGGTAGAGTCCTTCTTTATTCGGCGTGTGCCAAAGGATAGCTGAAACTTTCATTCATTTTTACTTTATTTTCAAATATACAATCTTATCATTAAAAAGTTGAGCAATCAGTTGAGCAAAATGTCTTGCTCAACTCTTCTTTTAAGAAAACTAAAAAAATAAATAACTGATAATCAATAATTTAAAATTATAATTTTTTGATTTTTAGGGAATTATGTTCCAAGTGGGACCACAACAAAAACCTGTAAGCAATCCTTGTTTACAGGTTTTTTTATAGCTGTATTTTAATAAATGTGTCTGTTTCTTCGTTTTATTACTAAGTGTTTCTTCTTTTTCTTAAAGTAGCGCTACAATTAAAATATTTTGGTGCTGTCTTGTTAATACAGTTAGTGTTTTTAATTTATATGTTTAAATAATTAGTTTTAGCTATTTATCACAACACTTTATGGAGCAAAAAATGCCAGCAAAGCTGGCATTTTTTATCTGAGACTATTCAGTTGTCTTATTAAAATTTAAATTTTAATAAAATTTCATTCGTATTTCTAGCACGAGCTAACTCAGCACGTGTACTTTTTTCAAAAGCAAATCCTAAAATAAAGCGTTTACTCAGTTCTACATTCATAATAGCAGCATAGGCTTGGTCTGTTCTGTAGGTTCCACCTATTTTAAAGGTGTTATTAAAAGATAACATGGTGTTTATATCTACAGATACTGGCGCACCATTTACATAACGCATAAGTATTGCTGGCTGTAAAAATAGATTTCCTTTACTGTTTAAAGTAAAATCGTACCCTGTTGATGCATAAAAATGAGGACGATCAGTAGCTGCAGTTGCAATACCATTATCGTTACGTGTACGTTCTGTATTAAGCATACGTGGTACAGATAAAGACATAAACCATTTCTTTCTTTTTAAATACACACCTGTACCAATATTTGGTGAAAATTGGCTGATGTTCACTAAAGAAGGATCTGATAGGATGTTATAGGTTTCTAGTCCATTAACATTAACATCATAAAAATTACCACCCGCTTTAATACCAAAGTAGAGGTCGGTATGCTCAGAGACTTTTAGTTTGTAAGAGAAGTCAATGGTTACGAAATTTTGTTTTTCAATAAACGTTTTTTCTCTTACCATAGATACTCCAATCCCTACATTTTTACCAAGTCCTGTGCTAAAGTTAACCAATTGCATTTCTGGTGCCTCAGCAATACCTGTCCATTGCGAACGAATACTAGAAGCTATGACTGTTTTATTATCAGCCCCTGCATATGCAGGGTTGATAATATTCATTTGTTCAGTAAACTGTGTAATTATCGTTTCTTGTTGTGCCCAAGACGCGCTACAAAAAGCTATGGCTAATACGGCCGTTATATATTTAAATTGTTTCATCGTGTTTTGTTTTTCTTGTAATAATTATTAATAACGTGTGATATATAACCAACCATCTTTATCTACCGTACCATTACCATCTAAATCGATTTGGTAATAGTAAGCGGCAGAGTCTGGCAAGGCTTGCGTATAATTATTGTAATGACCATTCCAAGTATTGTTATAACCTCTGGCAAAGAAGACTTCACTACCCCATTTGTTAAATACACGTACCGTGTTATTTGGGTGATTTTCTATGTTATAGATCATCCAAATGTCATTTATACCATCACCATTTGGTGTTACCGCTTCAGATATGTTAACTTCTACGGTATCACATGCATCACCTATGCCATCATTATCTCTATCCTCTTGACCGGGGTTAAATGTAAACTGACAGTTATCCTCTACATCTAAAACACCATCATTATCATCATCATCATCACAAAGGTCTCCAAGTCCATCGTCATCATTATCAGCTTGGTCAGGGTTCGCAGTAAGCGGACAGTTATCAAACACATCAGCGACACCATCATTATCATCGTCATCGTCACAGTTATCTAAAAGTCCATCGTTATCATTATCACCAAAGGTGTTAACTACAGTTACTGTTGCGGTTGTTGTACCTACGTTACCACTATTATCTGTAATAGTTAAGGTTACGGTGTTAAGACCCACATTATCACAAGTAAACATGGTTTCACTGATCATAAGAGTATCAATACCACAGTTATCTGTTGAGCCATTCTCTATCATATCGACATCGATAAAGGCTTCACCAAATTCATCTAGACTCACTGTTACATCTTGTGCTACAGCGATAGGCTGTAAATTATCAATCACAGTAACAGTAGCTATTGCAGTAGCGCTATTTCCATTAACATCTGTAACGGTTAATACCACGGTATTGGCACCTAATTCATTACATGTAAATATTGATGGACTCACTGTCAGTGTTGCAATAGCACAATTATCGGTACTGTTATTATTTACATCTGAAAAGTCTATAATTACTTGACCTGACGTATCTAAATTAACAGTAATATCTTGTGTATTTACTATTGGCATTACATTATCTACAATGGTTACAATTTGTGTTGCAGTTTGTGTATTCCCAGATCCATCAGTTACGGTCCATGTTACTGTAGTATTACCTAAATCAAATGCTGTAGGTGCATCGTTAGTTACGGATGCGACATTACAGTTATCAGTAGTTATAGGATTACCTAAGTTAACACCTGTAGCGGTACAGTTGGTATTGGTATTTAACGTTAGATCAGCTGGTGCAACGATTGTTGGGTTTTCAGAATCTACAACAGTTACAATTTGCGTTGCAGTTTGTGTATTCCCAGACCCATCAGTTACGGTCCATGTTACTGTTGTATTACCTAAGTTAAATACGTTTGGTGCATCATTAGTAACGCTTGCTACACTACAGTTATCTGTAGTTACGGCATTACCTAAACCTACGTTGATTGCATCACAATCGTTATTAGTAGCTATAGTAATAGCCGCAGGCGCTGTAATAGTTGGTAGTATAGTATCAGTAACAGTAACGGTTTGTGTTGCTGTTGCTATGTTCCCAGCCCCATCAGTTACGGTCCATGTTACAGTTGTTGTACCTAACTCAAATACGGCAGGTGCATCGTTTGTTACGTTTGCCACACTACAGTTATCTGTTGTTATAGCATTACCTAATATAATTGTTGTTGCTGTACATCCCGTATCAGTAGTTGCTGTAATGGCAGTAGGTGCTGTAATGGTTGGCATTACATTATCTACAATGGTTACAATTTGTGTTGCAGTTTGTGTATTCCCAGATCCATCAGTTACGGTCCATGTTACTGTAGTATTACCTAAATCAAATGCTGTAGGTGCATCGTTAGTTACGGATGCGACATTACAGTTATCAGTAGTTATAGGATTACCTAAGTTAACACCTGTAGCGGTACAGTTGGTATTGGTATTTAACGTTAGATCAGCTGGTGCAACGATTGTTGGGTTTTCAGAATCTACAACAGTTACAATTTGCGTTGCAGTTTGTGTATTCCCAGACCCATCAGTTACGGTCCATGTTACTGTTGTATTACCTAAGTTAAATACGTTTGGTGCATCATTAGTAACGCTTGCTACACTACAGTTATCTGTAGTTACGGCATTACCTAAACCTACGTTGATTGCATCACAATCGTTATTAGTAGCTATAGTAATAGCCGCAGGCGCTGTAATAGTTGGTAGTATAGTATCAGTAACAGTAACGGTTTGTGTTGCTGTTGCTATGTTCCCAGCCCCATCAGTTACGGTCCATGTTACAGTTGTTGTACCTAACTCAAATACGGCAGGTGCATCGTTTGTTACGTTTGCCACACTACAGTTATCTGTTGTTATAGCATTACCTAATATAATTGTTGTTGCTGTACATCCCGTATCAGTAGTTGCTGTAATGGCAGTAGGTGCTGTAATGGTTGGCATTACATTATCTACAATGGTTACAATTTGTGTTGCAGTTTGTGTATTCCCAGATCCATCAGTTACGGTCCATGTTACTGTAGTATTACCTAAATCAAATGCTGTAGGTGCATCGTTAGTTACGGATGCGACATTACAGTTATCAGTAGTTATAGGATTACCTAAGTTAACACCTGTAGCGGTACAGTTGGTATTGGTATTTAACGTTAGATCAGCTGGTGCAACGATTGTTGGGTTTTCAGAATCTACAACAGTTACAATTTGCGTTGCAGTTTGTGTATTCCCAGACCCATCAGTTACGGTCCATGTTACTGTTGTATTACCTAAGTTAAATACGTTTGGTGCATCATTAGTAACGCTTGCTACACTACAGTTATCTGTAGTTACGGCATTACCTAAACCTACGTTGATTGCATCACAATCGTTATTAGTAGCTATAGTAATAGCCGCAGGCGCTGTAATAGTTGGTAGTATAGTATCAGTAACAGTAACGGTTTGTGTTGCTGTTGCTATGTTCCCAGCCCCATCAGTTACGGTCCATGTTACAGTTGTTGTACCTAACTCAAATACGGCAGGTGCATCGTTTGTTACGTTTGCCACACTACAGTTATCTGTTGTTATAGCATTACCTAATATAATTGTTGTTGCTGTACATCCCGTATCAGTAGTTGCTGTAATGGCAGTAGGTGCTGTAATGGTTGGCATTACATTATCTACAATGGTTACAATTTGTGTTGCAGTTTGTGTATTCCCAGATCCATCAGTTACGGTCCATGTTACTGTAGTATTACCTAAATCAAATGCTGTAGGTGCATCGTTAGTTACGGATGCGACATTACAGTTATCAGTAGTTATAGGATTACCTAAGTTAACACCTGTAGCGGTACAGTTGGTATTGGTATTTAACGTTAGATCAGCTGGTGCAACGATTGTTGGGTTTAGAACATCTTCTACTGTAACTTGAGCTGTTGTAAAAGATTGATTGCCTGAAGCATCAGATCCTATTAAGATTACAGTGTTTACACCAATATTGGCACAGCCAAAGTTACTTGGTGTTACGGTTAGTGTAATATCACAGTTATCAGTACTACCATTATCTATCATATCTGGTGTTAATGCCACTTGGCCATTAGCACCAAGTTGTACGGTAATATCTTGAGTGATTACTATTGGTGCAATACTATCAACAACAGTAACTGTCGCTGTTGCTGTATTACTATTACCATTAACATCGGTAACAGTAAGTATAACCGCACCAGCGCCTATATCATCACAAGTAAAGTTAGTTGTATTTAAACTCATAGTATCTATACCACAATTATCAGTAGAACCATTATCGATATCTGCTGTTGTAATAGTAGCAGTACCGCTAGCGTCTAATTGTACGGTAATATCTTGCGTCACCACAGCAGGTGCAACTGTATCTTGTACAGTCACTGTTGCTGTAGCGGTATTAGTATTACCACTCGGATCTGTTCCTGTTATTGTAACTGTGTTAGTCCCTATATCAGCACAACTAAAACTCAATGGTGTTACTGTTAATACAACGCTACAATCGTCACTACTACCATTATCTAAATCAGCAGGGGTTATCGTAGCTATTCCATTAGCATCTAATTGTACTGTTATGTCTTGTGAAACTACAGTAGGTGCTATATTATCTTCTATCGTTAACGTTCTTGTAATCATGGTTTGATTACCCGAATCATCAGTTACTCTAAATAAATAGTCAAATGTATTACCAACATCTGCACAAGTAACATTAATTCTATCGCTAAAACCAGAATCGGCTAAGCTGTCACTATTTTCATCTCTAGCTAATTCAATCATAGCTATTCCACAATTATCGGTACTACCATTGTCTACATATTGTGGTAAGAAAGCATAAGCTCCATTACTCCAATTGTAATTGGTAATCGAAAAATCATTGGCTAGCGCTAGAGGTGCCTCGTTATCAATAAATGTAATATCAAAAGTAGATTGAACAATTGCGCCAAACTCATCTTCTAGGTTCAAAGTTACAGTTACAGTGCCTGTTTGGTCGAGTTCGGGGGTCATTGTAACTGTTCTAGTTGTTCCTGTTGATGAAATACTAAACGTGTTTAACACCGATGTATTATCTGATGTTGCAGTTAGAATTAAATTATCAGCTATGGTTTCATTATCTGAGATAATCACATTTACAACTGCATCTGTATTAGGACAACTAGCTGCAATATCTGTAACAGGATTTATTACAGGGTCGGTATTTGTACCTATAGTAAAAGTTACAGTGTCTAAGCAACCAGTAGTTGTTGTTCCTGTTAATGTGTATTGCGTTACATTTTGAGCAACAGTAGGTGTCCCACTAATTTCTCCTGTTACAGAATCAATTATTAGACCTGTTGGTAATTGTGGTGTAACACTAAAAACCGTGTTATCATCAGGAGTTTCTGTAGGTTGTATCGGCGTTATTAACTCATTAAGAGCAAATACATAATTCACTTCGGGAAGTGCTATATCAACCTCAATAGATTCTATAATTTCTGTACTAGCCGTTGCAATACATCCAGCTTGGTTAATAACAGTAACATTATATATTCCTGGGTTCAAGCCACTAATTGTATTTGTAGTTGCAGTAAAGCCATTAGGTCCTGTCCATTCATAAGTAAAGGTGTCTGTTGCCGTTGCATTACTTACAATAGCTGTTGCAGAACCATCACCTGAATTTCCACAAGTCTCGTCTGTTTTGGTTACTATAGCTTCAAAAGGCACACTAAAATTACGGTATGAAGTGCTTTCTTGAGAATAATTATAAAATCCAAATCGGCCATCTTCAAAGGTTCCATCTATATTAAAAACTTCATTACCATCAATAAGAATAGTAATATTTTGTTCGGTATAAGTTACTTTAAAGTCGTACCATGTATTGTCTGCCCAACCACCTACTGCTGTATTGGTTGCGAGAACTTGAGCTTGAGAATGGGTTGCATCCCAAAAGCCTTGGCTAATTTCGTTAGAAGGAATATTGCCATCATATTTTATAACACGCATACCTGCAACAGCACCATTTTGTGCTGCTTGTTTCCAATCAAACAATATCATTTTATAGTTGTTAGGCGTTGCGTTTGTAGGACTTTGATAACCTAAAACAAACCCAAAGAAATCATCATCACCAGTAGTAAAAACTCCAAACTCTCCTTGAATAGAGGTGTTTATATAGTTTTCTTGACTTACAAAATAAGTAGGACTACTATTGGTTGTTTGAGTAACTGTAAAATCATTATTAGATAAGTTCCATGTACCGTTAGAAAGATCTCCTTCTTGTTGCCAAGAGGTTAAGCTAATAGGCAAAGCACAAGCTACTTCTGCATCCTCAACTGTAATAATTTTTGTAGCACTTAATTGCACACAGGATGCATCTGTTAAACCGCCATATTCGACTACGTAGCCATCTATGTTCGCATTATCAAAGGCATAATCATTCCATAAACCATCTGTTAAAAAATGCGCATAGTCTTCACCACTACCAGAATTATTTGGTTCATTTGCGCTCCAGTTGTTATACTCTCCACCTACAACACTACCATTGCTTACACCTTGCCAAAATTGTGTGCCAGCTTCTGGTCCAGTGACCCAAAGCCACTGATTTTCATTAGCTGCATCGCTTGCTCCTATCCAGCCCTGTCCAGATAACTTAGCTGTTATAAAATCATTCTCATCTTGACTCGTCACAGTAGCTAAATAACCTGGCAGACCATATAGACTTCTATTACTTGCTGCAGCTTCTGCGGCTGGCCAAGTGATTCCTGAGTCTGAAATATATTCATAAAAGTGACCGTTAGTTTGAAAAGGTTGAGCGCTACCTAAGCTAAATACTATTTCGCGGTTAGACAAATTGGTACTCGTTGTACTAAATTGTACCGATTGAAGTATCGCTTGCGCTTCTGCATCAGTCATGCTTCCCGATATACTTAAAACTCCCGTGGTAGCATTAAATGAACTGGTTACTCCTGCAGGTAATGCACTAGCCACCTCTAAACTATCACCAATCTGCTGTCCATTGATACTTACTCTTAGCTCGGTAATAGCTTGGTCTTGATTAATTACAATACCGCTATCAATTGTGAATGCTACACCATTATTTAAACTTAAACTAGAACCTGTGGTTGTGGTTATAGTAGCTACAGTGTTGACATTAATAATAAACGTATTGGTAGAAACACCACCACTAGGGTCTGACGCTGTAATTGTTATTGTTGTTGAGCCAATTTGGTCTGTTAAAGGTGTGTAAGTTATTGTTCTGTTGCCAGCACTACCACCTAACAAAACATTAGCTGTTGGAAGTAAAGCTTCATTACTAGAGGTTGCACTTAAAGTTAACAAATCTAAATCGGTAGTTTCTGTATCTGTAACAGTAAAATTAACTACTGCTGGTGTTTCACCCAAACATAACGATTGAGTTAAAACTGCACCGACTACTGGATTTGTATTTGGTATTAATACAGGATCAGTATTTGCAACACCAGAGGCGGCATCAAAAGTACATAATCCTATTTCTTCACCTGTTTGAGGGTTTACAAAGCCTAATGTATAAGTGTCTGTATTAGGTAAATCTAAATTGTAAAAACAATAGGTTACTAAATAGTCTAACTGATTTGTTGAAACAACAGAAGGGGGACCTACTTCAACTGTACTAAGTACACCGTCTATCCAAACGTTATTAATTGCAGGTATAGTACCTGGTAATGATGTTTGAGAGTATTTAAAAGTTATTTGTCCTGTTTTTGATGTAGCGGGCGCCGTTGCATAGGCTGTACCATTTACACTTGCATCTGTAGGCGTGCTATTTACGCCAGGACATAGTATTGCATTGGTGTCACCATCAATACGTTGTTCAATTTCTGCACAAGCGTATAGTGTTGTGAAATCAATATTTGAGATATCGGTGTAAACGAGGCTATTGTCATCACCAAGATAAGATGAGACAAAATATAATGTATATGAGGTATAGGCATCTAAACCAGACAAGTTAAAAGTAGATTGCACGTTTGCCGTTGTTGCTTGCGTGCCAGAATCAGCAACATCACCACCTGCATAAGACGCACCAGCAATTAATTGTGCTTGCGTTGGCGCTGTACTACCCTCTGGTACTATAACATAGTAGCCGTTTGAGTTTAATGTTGTAGTAACTAATAAATCTGCAGTATTTGGGGTAATATTTTCTATACTATTACTCACACCTAAAGATCTACCATAGTCTATCATGGCATATAACATGTTAGACATTTGTGGTTGTGGTTGCCAACTAGTGCTGGTAATAAAAAAAGGTGTTGTCATCCCAGAAAACAAAACTTTACCACTACCCACTGTTTTTTCTGCAAAAACATGACCTTGACCGGCAGCAAGATCAGTTGGGGCTATTGTTATAATTGGTGTTAAACCTGGACCAGTTAAGACATTGTGGGCAATGTAGCTACCTGTATATTCCGCTGCTACTATTGGTGTGTATGCTGTATCTGTAAAAAAGGGATGATTTACATCTAGAGGTGCGGTTCTTCTAATTAGTATTCGTTGTGAAGAGATACCAAAACCGATATCAAAAGTATCATTAGGAAAGCTTTCATTGGTAGCGGCACTTAAAAATAAGACACCACCGTTACTTACCCAATTCTCAATAAGTGTTTGGTGTGTTGTTAATACACTTATTAGAGAAGACGTGTCTTGGTTACCACCTTCAATAAATACTAATTTTCTACCCGGTACAAAAATGTCGTTTGCATTGTAAGAGTTATAGAAATAGTGTGTATAATCTGATGGGTATATGGTACCCATTGCTTGTACAATACTATTTTGATTCCATGGCTGTGTTGTATTACTAAGATATGCCGCAGATGTTTGTGAATTAGCTTTATTCGAATTAAATGCAGAGCATACTAAAACAAAAAGAAAAATAAACTTTTTCATTAATTTAATAATTTAATAGTTAAGGTATTTGTTGGGGTAAGGTCTTTATTCAGTTCGGTTATTTCAACTTCATAAGTTGAATAATAGATTTTTGCATCGATAATTAAAAACTTACCGTTGCGGTTGTTGTTTATATTACCTAAGCTGATAACTTTTTTACCAAGTATCAGTGTATTTGAAGGTATTTTAAAATTTGTCTCATTGTTTATATTTCTTATGAGTATACCTTCAAAATTGTCTGTTAGTATTTCTTTAAATTTAACAGAGTTTTCTATTGAATTTAGTACTAACTTTAAATCTGATTGTTGTTTACTGTTTTGGGCATAAAATGTGCTACTTGCAGTAAATAAAAGTAGAATGAGGAGTTTTTTAATCATCTTTTTGCTGGTTTATTTAATATTTTTTGTAAGGTGCTTTACCTGTAAAAGGTTAACATCAATTTTTTTAAATACTTCTTTGGTATTACTGTTATTCACTCCACCTTTAAAAAAACGAAACGTTTTTTTAAAGGTGGAGAAGATTTAAATATTGGTATTACTCTACGTTTTCTGCGTTATAATGCTTTGGGTTTAGGTTTTTTAGTTCGATTTGGTTTTTTAATAAATTTATAAACTGGTTAAATTAAAAAAGTAAAATATCTAAAACGATACCGTCGTGTTGTTAAACTAGTTTTTCCCTGGGGGGAGATTTGAACACCCTTAAATAAAATGTATTTAAAATTTTTCGCAAAAATAAAGCAAAGATTTGTAAGAACAAGGTTTTTTTTATTATTTTTTTTAGTTAGGCAATTAGCTTTTAATAGTATAAGTGTGGTTTAGCGCTTTGCTGCGTTATTAGGTGTAATGACATTCTTGGCTGCCCGTAATCCCCAATACACAACAAATAGAGGTAGTGTAAGAAACTTTGAACCTATCTTTCACTTCGTGAAGTCCGAAGACTACTATTTTGATAGACAATGGCTAAAAATGGTAGTTGACGAAAAAGAAAGTGTTAAGGATGCAAAAGCTCGTGTTATTTATGGTTCTAACACAGGAAATTCACCAAAACTTTTCTCAGGTCTTGATTTTAGAGAAAATATCCTAAAGCACAAGATAGGTAATACCTATAACCTTAGGGAAAAATGTAAAGAGGAAGGGTTTCATATGGAGCACTCTGCAACTTTCCCGTTGAGTCTGCCTACTATTTTCATACTATCTACTTCAAAACCGGGGGATACCGTTTTAGACATTTTCTCAGGAACTGCAACAACAGGTGAGGTCGCATTATTGACAAACAGAAAATACGTTGGGTACGAACTCAATCCACAGTTCGTTATGGCATCAGAGGTAAGGTTAGCACCTTATATGGAGTTAAAAAATGTAGCGTAATGGGGGTTCAAAGAATTAATCCATCAAAATTAAGTTATAACCCAATCTATCGTCCTCATAAGGTAGTGGATTGGGGTTATTCTAACTTTCTGAATAATATTGGTGTATATGGTCAGAAAGTGCCTATAAGAGTTGATAAAGACCTCTGTGTAGTGGACGGCAATAAAAGGCTACAGGCCTTAATAGAATTGAACATACAAATGGTTAACATAATCATCGTAGAAGAATTAAATTTTACGATTGATATCTGTGATTTAAAACCTTCTGAGAAGCTTATTTTATTAGATGTATTCGAAAACAAATACAATTTAACTCAATACTCTTCTAAAAACGCTTCAATAGTTGCAAAATCACTTAGAAAATTAGTGTTTGGTGGAACAGGACAACTACTGAAATACTATGAACTTAAAAAATTGTTAATCGAACTTCCTAAATTAAATTCTCTTTTATATCATCAAATACTTATTCAATTGGATTCAAATGAAATAACAATAAACGAAGTCATCTGTCAAATAGAAAGAGTCTTAAACAAAAACGCTTGTTTTGACTTCAGGTTATTTTCTTTATCCCAAGCTGATTTACTATGTGCGGCTTAGACCTTATATAAAGAATTCATTTCTCTGAAGAAATTATCAGTATCAGCATAAAGCTCTTCTGACTTGAATTTCTTTAAATAGTTTTCGGTTATACTAACGTTAGAATGAGCCAAAGCTTTTGATACTTTATGGATATCACCTGTCGCCGTCTTAAAAGTATATGCGAAGGTATGTCGAGCTGAACCGAAAGAAAAAGGCTCAATCCTTAACGAGAAAGCTATATTTTTTAATTGTTTATTCACAATTGCTCGTATTGAAGATATTTTGTTGTAAGTCTTTTGAGCATCATTCAAATTTTCAAGTTCTTCACCAAAAATGTATTTTTTGTTCTTGCTTGAAAATGAATAAATTATTTTTCTCAAGAGGTCATCACGCTTGAAGATAATTGTTTTAAATTCATCGTCTTCTTTATGAGTAAGGTCTCGGCTGTTAATGATTTCCCTATATTGACGATATTTCGCTTCAAGCGTATATATAACTTTAGCATCTTTACTTTTAGCCAGTTTATATTGTTGAGGGTTTCGAGGATAAAGGTTTTGTGGTAAGTAATATTTCACAATATTTAATCCTTTATCGTTAAGGTAGCATTGATGGTTCTTTGAGGTTTTGGAAATTTGGTAAATAACTTCATTAAAATGTATATTCTCCCATTTAAGTTTAACGAGGTCCTGAAATCGCATACCCATTAAATAAAAAGAAAACAGGAAAAATGTCACGGCCTTAAATTCAGTAGAGTTAGGATTTAAATCAAAGTGCAGACTTTCATCCAAAAGATGTATTGTTTCTAATGTTAACGTTTTTTTAGTCCCACCATCATCGGTGATTTTTTGAAATTTGTGATAGGGATTACTTACCGGTAACATAAATTTCGGATTATCTTCAGCATAAGACAAGGCTGTTTTAATTACTTTGTGGTAATTCTTTAATGCACCATTTGTTAATTTTCTGTCATTAATAAAATAGTGATTAATTAATCTTACGTGTTCTTTGTTAAAATTTTGAAGAGGAAGGTCGTTAAGTTTCATTCTCTTCAAATGATTTAATAGCGTTGTATATCTTTTTACAGCAGAAATTCTATTTTGTGAATTAAAATCTTTAATTCTTTCTAACATTAAATCCCCGAAAGAGCCAAATTCAATTTCATCCTCTTTTGTCTCATATGTATCTTGAACAACATTATAAGAGGATAAGAGATTTTGAATAATGATATTATATTGTTCGTTAAGATTAAAGTTTTTTAAAACTCTATTGTTTTTAGTGCTCCAACTTCTTTTTGGGATATTTAACCCTGTTGCTATATATTTGTTCTGTCTTGTGTTACTATTATAGAACTTTATCTTTATTGGGTAGAGTCCTTCTTTATTCGGCGTGTGCCAAAGGATAGCAGAAACTTTCATTTATCATTACTTTATTTTCAAATATACAATCTTATCATTAAAAAGTTGAGCAATCAGTTGAGCAAAACGCCTTGCTCAACTCTTCTTTGAAGAAAACTAAAAAAATAAATAACTGATAATCAATAATTTAAAATTATAATTTTTTGATTTTTAGGGAATTATGTTCCAGGTGGGACCACAACAAAAACCCCGTTAACATCAATGTTTACGGGGTTTTTTACTTTAATAGTTGAGCAAATAGTTGAACAAAACCTCCCGCTCAACTGCTTAACATTCATATTTTATTGACTTTTAAATCAAAAATTCCTTTCCCAGCGTCTTAAAAAATAAGGTTAGTTATTCCTTAGAGAATACATTTAACCACATTAGATTGTTATTAGGTTATTAACCCAGCAGCTCATAGTCATAGTTTGCCTATATAGCTCTCCTCTTGTCGAAGAATAAATCATATTTTGTTAGGTAAATTCTCGTCTCTTTAGCCGTGTTTCCTTCACATACTAATCCAAGCACCTCTTCAATTCGTATCATATCCTTTGTATAATCAATTAAAAAGTGTGCGTAGTAGTATTTGTCATTTGTGTTCCTTTCAATTGAATAGAACATCGTTAAATCATTTTTCTTTGTTTGGTGTGAAATTAATCGTCCAAATTGATTGTGTATTTATGTCTTTACTAAATCAGAATTATTAATAAGTTGATAATTAATTTTTAGTTTTACTTTTTAATAATTCCCATGTAAAGAGCTGGGCTGGGGCAATCTAGGATTTTAGCTTGCGACACTTAAAAAGTGTCCTGGTTGCTCAACTGATTTCTCAGTCCCACGAGTATTTAACAGAGATAAACTCCGACCTCACGTATCCGACTCCGTTCAGTGAGGGTTTATATAATTTAAATAGATATTACTTCGCCATCTTCATATCCTCTTATTCTCGTGGATGGCTTTTGCCGGTCTTTACGACCCATCATTAATCTATTACCATAATGAATAGAGTAAGATTGAGGAAAAGAAAGAGTTTAATTAAAAAATCTACCGGGATATCTTAATATTTGTGTTTTGGTATGTTAGAGATCTAATTGTAAAAGGAGAAAGGCATCACAATATCTTTTCAAACAAACCTCAACCTTATAATGAGGAATACTTTAAAACACTCTGGGGACGTTTTAAGAGACAATCTAACTTGCTTGAACAAGACCAAACTCTTTACTCATTTAGGCACTCTGGAGCTATAGAAATCTTTAAGAGAACAGGTTCTATAACCAAGCTACAAAAAGCTATGGGGCCTTCATCTATAAATGTTAGCTTAACCTACTTAAGAGGTTTAGAAATAGCTTAATTAAAGGAAGAGGATATGCCTATGGTTTGATTTTAAATAAAATATTATTGATTTAATATTTCATCTATTTCATTCAATGTTGTTTTTAATTGCGAGCTATAAAATCTCAATTGTGCAAAATGGTAATGCATATCATTTAGAAATTGAAAACGTTGTTTTGTTTCCATATCTGTAAACTTTGAGGTTCTGTCGTATCTGCTAAAATTAAGCATCAAGTTTTAAATTAATTTAAATTTTTAAGAAGCTAATGACATAAATGATTTGTAGGTTCAACTTTCAGGGTTCTCCAGTTGATTTTTCTTTATCATTAGCTTCGTAAATCAAGATGCAAAATAAACTTTTATAATTATATTTGATAGATGAGACAGAACCACAATAAGTATATGTACCTCTTAATAATTTACAAGCTCAATTAAATCTTCACATCAAATGTAAACATTCTAATATGTTGAGATTTCTTATATTAATCTTAAAAGTTTATTCTAAGATACCAATCTAACCTTAATCAAAACTAATACAAATGTTGTACCCTTTTTAATGCTGTAAATAATCTTTAGGAGATGCGCCTGTATACCTTTTAAAAGATACAAAAAAGGAATTGTAAGAGCTAAAACCAACTTTAACAGCAAGCGCTTCAAAAGTCTGAGCGTCTAAAAAATTTATACTTATAAGATGTAAAGCATCTTTTATTCTATGATGGTTTCTAAACTCGACAAAAGACATTTTACAGTGGTATTTAAATACATAGGCTAAATGACTAACGGGTACTTGTAAGCCCTTTGCCAAATCTTTAATAGTATATGTATTATTCCTAAAAGGATGATGCAATGAAACGTAATCTTCAATATCTCTTAAATAAGATGTTATTTTAACATCAATCGTCTCATTTAACTTTGCATCTTGAGTGCTTTTTATTTTAGATATATTTTCGGTCCACAACGCACTTTTAGTTATTGATTTGTCGTCTTCAACTACCCCTATCGGTTTTAATTTAGGATAGCCATAAAGCAGTTCTGGACTCATTAAGATCTTAACAAAAACGAGAAACCATATTATACTTTTTAGTAATGCACCATTATAACCCAGTATTCTTGTATCCCCTTGTATTTCTGAATAAATAGAATAAACCAATCTAAATGAGAGTAAAACTACTATAATTAAAAGAAATAGAGCCCAGTTCATCATTTTTGATTCATGAACGCTAGAAAGTACAATAGACTTACGTGCTTTGTGCCATAAATTTTTATAACTTAAATAAATGATTGCAATACTATAACAAACAATAAACGCAAGAATACTATAGACTTGTATAAATTCAATAAGCGGAGTGTTTAAAGCTAAAACATCTAATTGAAGACCATTTAACAGCATATTAGCTAATGGAAAAACTAAGTGCCACAAATGCTTTGGATTAAAATAAAGACTGTCTGCGTAAAGGGATTCGAAATATAAATAGACTAATGGGATAGCAAATAAATAGACAGGACCTAAATAAGAAACATAACTGTTAAACAAACTTAAATCATAAATACCTACAAAACCAATATGAACAAGTCTAAACGATATAATTAAAAAAAACAGCAGAAGATAGACATTAAAAATAGCGCTTCTCTTGTAAAATGCTATAATAAAGATAACAACTAGAAGGCCTAAAAACCCGACAAATATTGGTACAAAATTACCCAACTGATCAGACATATTAATTTTTATTTTTTTTGGATAGAAACTTAGTAAAAGCCAATTAATGATAGCAAAGGTAAACAAATAATTAAAAGTTTTGGCAGTTACTGTTTTGTATAAAGACCTACTATTTTATAAAAATTAGTAAGACGCAAAAGTCTACATACACATAAAGACACAGGATTTTATATAATTTCGGACACCCTCACCCAAAAAAAATCTAACTATGAAATACATACATTTTTTAGCACTTATAAGTCTTACCTCAATAACCAGTATTTCCGCTCAAGACATGAAGCATCAAATGATTAGTGCTCAAGGCGCATCTGTTTCGATGGCATCAGGTTTAAAAATAACACAAACTATAGGTCAGCAATCTGTCACCGGTACAACCACTGGTGCAGTAATTATTCAGCAAGGCTATCAGCAAAGCCACTGGAAAACCCTTGTATCTCAAAATGCAACGCAGACCACTTCCATAAAGTTATATCCTACACCTGTAACAGATCTATTACATATAGATTTTGGGAATATTACAAATCTACCTGTTAATGTAAAAATTTATGATTTAAACGGCCGACTCGTTTATAATCAAAAGCTTCAAATTAAAAATTCTAACCTCATCATTGATGTTAACGAATTAAATGCAGCTATGTACTTAATTATATTAAAAGGTACAAATCTAAATTACCACTCTAAACTACTAGTCAACTAAACAAAGTATCAAAATGATTAAAAACACAATCCTAATCCTTATCCTTTTAGGCTTTTCGAATATTAATGCCCAAGAAGTATTTGTAAAAGCAGGCAAAAACAATACAGCCTTCGATTTTTCTAGCCCTAACCCTAATTCTGAAATAGCGTACAGAAGTGGTTCTGGTAATTTTTATGAAGTAGGATGTGAATTTGATTTAAAAATCAACAATTTAGCGTATGCTGTAAGTATCACTTATAATCAGTTTAATGCAGCTGCTACCTACCAAGATAATAACTACACATGGGCAACCAATTATATAGGTATTCAAAATAGTCTTAGTTATAAGTTATATGAATCAAACAACATAAAAGCCTCAATTGTTGGAGGTGTAAACACTGCAACGATTACGAGTGGCGAACAGTTTATTAATACCTCATATTTTGACATTACAGATAATGAAGAATTTGCTGGTATCGTTTTACAACCGCTTTTAGGTGCCACTATTACATATTCTGTTTCTGAAAAATTAAGCTTGAGTTTAGGTTACAACTACTCTAAAGCCTTCAACTTATCTAACCGTACAGAAGAAAAAACAACCTTTAATACAAGTCAATTGCAACTCGGAATCTACATCCCTATAAATTAATTAATTATGAAAAGAATTATACTAGCTGCCTTAATACTTTGTGTTTCTTTAATTGGCTATGCGCAAACTAATGGCATCACATACCAAGCCGTGATTATTAATCCTGAGGCACAAGAACTACCAGGTGCAAATCAATTTAACACCCCTTTAGCTAATAGAAATATATGCATGCAGTTTTCTATTTTAGATGAAAATTTAGAAATTGAATACCAAGAAACGATAAGTACCACTACTGATACTTTTGGTATGGTTAATTTAATAATTGGTACCGGAAACCAGACAGGAGGTTATGCAAATACATTTCAAAATATCTTGTGGAGTGCGAATGCAAAAAATCTTAAAGTAGATATAAACACCACTGGTGCGTGTGCTAACTTTAATGAAATAAGCAACCAACCATTTACCTTTGTGCCGTTTGCATTATTTGCTTTAAATTCTGAAAACACCGCTTTAATTGAAGACAATATAATAGCAATTGCAGACTTACAAACAGAATTAGATACCACCCAAGCAGGTGCAGGACTAAATGCTGATGGTACCTATACTACAAATGTCGCAACCAATTACATTAATACAGCAACGTCTATTGTTAAGGCTACTGAAGATTTAGATGCACAAACAAAAACAAACGCTGATGGTATTGTTGCAAATACCACTACAATAACAAACAATGCGACTAACACTACAACTGCGATCGCCACTGTACAAGCCAATGTCAATACCTTAAGTAATGCCACCACGGCTGGTCTGGCTTTAAAAGAAGATACCGCTAACAAATCTACAAATGTAACTACTGATGGTGCGTCTGATGTGAAGTTTCCAACCGTAAAATCGGTAAAAACCTATGTCGATGCTGAAATTATAGCAACTAGTGGCACTAGCGCAACAGCATTAGCAGCATTACAAGCCGATGTAGACCAAAATGAAGCAGATAGTGATGCTGCTGAAACGACGTTACAAACTAGCATCAACACATTAGGTACAGCAATCACAGCAGGTCTGGCTTTAAAAGAAGATACCGCTAACAAATCTACAAATGTCACTACAGATGGTGCGTCTGATGTGAAGTTCCCAACCGTGAAATCTGTAAAAACCTATGTCGATGCTGAAATTACAGCAAATAGTGGTACTAGCGCTACAGCGTTAGCAGCGTTACAAGCCGATGTTAACCAAAATGAAGCCGATAGTGATACCGCTGAAGCGACCTTACAAACTAATATTAATACGTTAACATCTACAGTTAATACGAATGCGACTAACACTACAACAGCGATCGCCACTGTACAAGCCAATGTAGATGCGAATGAAAACGCTTCAAACACAGCAGATACAACGTTGCAAACCAACATTAATACGTTAAGTACAGCCACCACAGCTGGGCTGGCTTTAAAAGAAGATGCGGCTAACAAATCTACAGATGTTACTACGGATGGTGCTTCTGATGTGAAGTTTCCAACAGTGAAATCAGTAAAAACCTATGTCGATGCAGAAATTACAGCAACCAATGGCACTAGCGCAACAGCGTTAGCAGCATTGCAAGCTGATGTTAACCAAAATGAAGCCGATAGTGATACCGCTGAAGCGACCTTACAAACTAATATTAATACGTTAACATCTACAGTTAATACGAATGCGACTAACACTACAACAGCGATCGCCACTGTACAAGCCAATGTAGATGCGAATGAAAACGCTTCAAACACAGCAGATACAACGTTGCAAACCAACATTAATACGTTAAGTACAGCAACCACAGCTGGTCTGGCTTTAAAAGAAGATGCCGCTAACAAATCTACAGATGTTACTACGGATGGTGCTTCTGATGTAAAGTTCCCAACCGTAAAATCGGTAAAAACCTATGTCGATGCTGAAATTACTGCAACTAGTGGCACTAGTGCAACAGCATTAGCAGCATTGCAAGCCGATGTTAACCAAAATGAAGCGGATAGTGATACGGCTGATACGACCTTACAAACTAATATCAACACCTTAACATCTACAGTTAATACAAATGCGACTAACACTTCAACAGCGATCGCCACTGTACAAGCAAATGTAGATGCGAATGAAAACGCTTCAAATACAGCAGATACAACGCTGCAAACCAACATCAATACGTTAAGTACAACCACCACAGCTGGTCTGGCTTTAAAAGAAGATGCCGCTAATAAATCTACTGACGTCACTACGGATGGTGCTTCTGATGTGAAGTTCCCAACAGTGAAATCGGTAAAAACCTATGTGGATAATGAGATTACAGCAACTAATGGTACAAGTGCTACAGCTTTAGCAGCTTTGCAAGCTGATGTAGACCAAAATGAAGCAGATAGCGATACGGCTGAAACGACCTTACAAACTAACATCAACACCTTAACATCTACAGTTAGTACAAATGCGACAACCGCAGCAAATGCAACAGCTTTAAAAGAAGATGCGGCAAACAAATCTACAGATGTCATTACAGATGGTGCTTCTAATGTGAAGTTTCCAACAGTAAAGTCCGTAAAAACCTATGTGGATGCTGAAATTACAGCAACTAATGGTACAAGTGCTACAGCTTTAGCAGCATTGCAAGCCGATGTTAACCAGAATGAAGCAGATAGCGATACCGCTGAAACGACCTTACAAACTAACATCAACACCTTAACATCTACAGTTAGTACAAATGCGACAACCGCAGCAAATGCAACAGCTTTAAAAGAAGATGCGGCTAACAAATCTACAGATGTCACTACAGATGGTGCGTCTGATGTGAAGTTCCCAACGGTGAAATCGGTAAAAACCTATGTGGATGCTGAAATTACAGCAACTAGTGGTACTAGCGCTACAGCATTGGCTGCATTACAAGCTGATGTAGACCAGAATGAAGCCGATAGTGATACGGCTGAAACGACCTTACAAACTAACATCAACACCTTAACATCTACAGTTAGTACAAATGCGACAACCGCAGCAAATGCAACAGCTTTAAAAGAAGATGCGGCTAACAAATCTACAGATGTCACTACAGATGGTGCGTCTGATGTGAAGTTCCCAACGGTGAAATCGGTAAAAACCTATGTGGATGCTGAAATTACAGCAACTAGTGGTACTAGCGCTACAGCATTGGCTGCATTACAAGCTGATGTAGACCAGAATGAAGCCGATAGTGATACGGCTGAAACGACCTTACAAACTAACATCAACACCTTAACATCTACAGTTAGTACAAATGCGACAACCGCAGCAAATGCAACAGCTTTAAAAGAAGATGCGGCTAACAAATCTACAGATGTCACTACAGATGGTGCGTCTGATGTGAAGTTCCCAACGGTGAAATCGGTAAAAACCTATGTGGATGCTGAAATTACAGCAACTAATGGTACAAGTGCTACAGCTTTAGCAGCTTTGCAAGCTGATGTAGACCAAAATGAAGCAGATAGCGATACGGCTGAAACGACCTTACAAACTAACATCAACACCTTAACATCTACAGTTAGTACAAATGCGACAACCGCAGCAAATGCAACAGCTTTAAAAGAAGATGCGGCAAACAAATCTACAGATGTCATTACAGATGGTGCTTCTAATGTGAAGTTTCCAACAGTAAAGTCCGTAAAAACCTATGTGGATGCTGAAATTACAGCAACTAATGGTACAAGTGCTACAGCTTTAGCAGCATTGCAAGCCGATGTTAACCAGAATGAAGCAGATAGCGATACCGCTGAAACGACCTTACAAACTAACATCAACACCTTAACATCTACAGTTAGTACAAATGCGACAACCGCAGCAAATGCAACAGCTTTAAAAGAAGATGCGGCTAACAAATCTACAGATGTCACTACAGATGGTGCGTCTGATGTGAAGTTCCCAACGGTGAAATCGGTAAAAACCTATGTCGATGCTGAAATTACAGCAACTAGTGGTACTAGCGCTACAGCATTGGCTGCATTACAAGCTGATGTAGACCAGAATGAAGCCGATAGTGATACGGCTGAAACGACCTTACAAACTAACATCAACACCTTAACATCTACAGTTAGTACAAATGCGACAACCGCAGCAAATGCAACAGCTTTAAAAGAAGATGCGGCTAACAAATCTACAGATGTCACTACAGATGGTGCGTCTGATGTGAAGTTCCCAACGGTGAAATCGGTAAAAACCTATGTGGATAATGCTGTGAGTATATCAGGTAATGACTTTGTAAAGTTAACCACCAACCAAACCATTGCAGGTACTAAAACCTTTAGCAGTGATGCAGTTGTAAACGGGATAACTGTAGGTAAAGGAGCAGGTGCGGAAGATTCCAATACAGCAGTTGGAGTTACAGCACTTTCTAAAAATACCACAGGAAATAACAATACTGCAAATGGTTATCAAGCACTTTATGACAACACCATAGGGAATTACAATACCGCAAATGGTTATGCAGCCCTTCTTTTTAACATCGGAGGAAATGGTAACTCTGCAAATGGTTATAATGCCCTTTATGCCAACACCACAGGAAATGACAACACTGCAAATGGTTATCAAGCTCTTTTTGCCAACACAGGGTCTTATAATACCGCAAATGGTTATCAAGCCCTTAATGCCAACACCACAGGGAGTAACAACACTGCGATTGGATACGGAGCGAATGTAAACGCAAACAACTTAACCAATGCTACGGCTATAGGGAATGGTGCTATTGTAGCATCGAGCAACACCATTCAACTTGGAAATGGAGCAATTACCAATGTAAAAACCAGCGGTACGATTACTGCAGGTGCTGTTACGTATCCCAATGCACATGGTTTAGCGAATCAAGTTTTACAAACCAACGGTAATGGTACACTTTCTTGGGCTACACCATCAACAACCGCAACAAACGTTTCTGGAGTTGTTGCTATTGCGAATGGTGGAACAGGTTCTGCAACTAAAAACTTTGTAGATTTAACAACTACCCAAACTGTGGCAGGTACTAAAACCTTTAGCAGTGATGTAGTTGTAAACGGGATAACTGTAGGTAAAGGAGCAGGTGCAATACAATCCAATACAGCAGTTGGAGTTACAGCACTTTATTCCAATACCACAGGGGTTAACAATACTGCAAATGGTTATCAAGCTCTTTATGACAATACCACTGGGGATTATAATACCGCAAATGGTTATGCAGCCCTTCTTTTTAACATCGGAGGAAATGGTAACTCTGCAAATGGTTATAATGCCCTTTATGCTAACACCACAGGGAGTAACAATACTGCAAATGGTTATCAAGCTCTTTTTGCCAATAACACAGGGTCTTCGAATACCGCAAATGGTTATCAAGCCCTTAATGCCAACACCACAGGGAGTAACAACACTGCTATTGGATACGGAGCGAATGTGAATTCGAACAACTTAACTAATGCTACGGCTATCGGGAATGGTGCTATTGTAGCATCGAGCAACACCATCCAATTAGGAAATACGTCTGTTACCAATGTAAAAACAAGTGGTACACTTACCGCAAACGGATTCGTAAAATCTGGAGGCACAGCTACTCAGTTTTTAATGGCCGATGGATCGGTTTCTACAGGTGCTGCAGCCGTTAGGGAAGTTGCCGATGAGTTTACTGCAACATTAAACCAAACCAGTTTTACGCTAACCCATACACCTTCTGCAAATAGCATGGTTAAAATGTATGTAAATGGTATTCGTATTAGTAATGCTGCCTATTCATGGTCAGATGCTACTCTAACATATAATCCATCAAATAATGGAGGTTATTCAATAACTGCAGGCGACAGAATACAGTTTGACTTTTATTATTAACCACAATTAAAAAGTTTTTATATAATACCTAAAAACACTTTATTGATGAACTATTTTAAAACCATTATTTTTTTCTGCATAGCTATAATGTCTTTAGAAACTTATAGTCAAATACCACAAACCAACAATTTAATTAGTTATTATCCATTTTTAGGAAATTTAGAAGATCAAAGTGGTAAAAATCATAACACAGGTATTATTAATGGAGATCCTTCTTTAACCCAAAATCGTTTTGGCACTAACAATGCCGCCTATTATTTAGATGGTACAGATGACTATTTTTATTTTGGAAATTCTATATATGCAGACCTTCCTGATACCGATAGTGACGGCTATTATGAAGATGATTACACGATAAGTATTTGGGCAAAATCATCTGTGGTAGATAATGAAATATTTATTGCTTTTGGTGAGGGAGATGGTTTATATACAGGTATGATATCAGTGATTGGAAGCACTATATCTTTTAATTCGAGTAATTGGGGATTTCCCTCAACAAGTACTTCTGGCAAAAAATCTGACAACAATTGGCATCAATATACATTTGTTTATGGAGCTGGAAGTTTTAGAAAATTATTTATTGATGGAAGTTTGGTTAGACAAGCTAATGATTCTCAACATAGGTTTAGATTTAAAAACTACGGCCTTTCTGTTGGTATTGGGCGATTTGATGCTGCTGCTAACCCTGAAGGTTTAGCGACTACTTATACAGGCAGCGTAGATGATGTACGCATATGGAATGTTGCATTAACAAATACAGAAGTCTCTAATTTATATACTTATGAAAATAATGCAGCTAATGATTTTTCTCTACCACCAATCACCCCTTTTGTAACTACATGGCAAACCGATGCAAATACCAATGTTACCATACCCTTAACAGGTAGTGGCTATGATTTTACAATTGATTGGGGAGATGGCACTACAGAAATAAAAACCGGAACACCTGGTAATATAAGTCATACCTACACTACAGCAGGTGTAAAAACGGTAAGTATTACACCTAATATTGCCACTGGGTTTCCTAGAATTTATGTTAATAATTTTGGAAATAGAAATTTATTACAAACCATTGAAAGCTGGGGTTCTGGGCAATGGGGTGCTTCAGTAGACCGCGCTTTTTATGGAGCCGCTAATTTAGAAGTAAATGCTACAGATGTGCCCAATTTTAGTAATACTACAAACTTTCAGAGCATGTTTACTAATTGTAGTTCTTTAACGGGAAGCAATGGCTTTAGTAATTGGACGTTAAATACCAATTCGGGGGCTTCTATTTCTTTTAAAAGCATGTTTTACAGAGCTACAGCTTTTAATGGTACTATCTCTAATTGGGATGTATCAAAGGTAACTAACATGAGTAGTATGTTTGTTGTGGCAAGCAGTTTTAACCAAGACTTAAGTAATTGGGATGTATCTAGCGTTACCGATATGAGTTATATGTTTCATGCAAGTCCTTTTAACTCTCCATTAAATTGGGGTGTAAATACTGGAAACGTAACCTCTATGGTTGGGATGTTTCATAGCAATGGTTCTTTTAACCAAGACATTAGTGGCTGGGATGTGTCAAGTGTTACAAATATGTATCAAATGTTTTACAGAGCTACTAGTTTTAATCAGAGTTTAAACTCTTGGGATGTATCAAGTTTAACTGATGCTCGGTATATGTTTCAAGAGGCGCGATCTTTTAATGGAAACGTTTCAAGTTGGCAATTTACTACAGATGTTACTAAAAACATATATATGAATAATATGTTTCAGAATGCGAGTTCTTTTAACCAGAATATTAGCGGTTGGGATGTAACCCGTGTTACTAATATGTCTAATATGTTTAATGGAGCTAGTGTTTTTAATACACCACTAAATTGGGGTGTAAAAACAGGAAACGTGACCAATATGACTGGGATGTTTGGTAATACTGTCTTTAATCAAAATATTAGTGGTTGGGATGTGTCAAAGGTAACAAATATGAGTACTATGTTTTACAGAGCTACAGCTTTTAATGGTACTATCTCTAATTGGGATGTATCAAAGGTAACTAACATGAGTAGTATGTTTGTTGTGGCAAGCAGTTTTAACCAAGACTTAAGTAATTGGGATGTATCTAGCGTTACCGATATGAGTTATATGTTTCATGCAAGTCCTTTTAACTCTCAATTAAATTGGGGTGTAAATACTGGAAACGTAACCTCTATGGTTGGGATGTTTCATAGCAATGGTTCTTTTAACCAAGACATTAGTGGCTGGGACGTGTCAAGTGTTACAAATATGTCTCAAATGTTTTATCTGGCTTCTGTTTTTAATCAGGATTTGAATTCTTGGAATGTTTCTAGTGTTATTAGTTTTGGACAAATGTTTCATAGTGCTCAAGCTTTTAATGGAGATATTTCAAGTTGGCAGTTTACAACAGATGTTACTAAAAACATTGGTATGGCCAGTATTTTTAGAAATGCAAGCTCTTTTAATCAAGATATCAGTGGTTGGAATATAGAGCGTGTTAATGCAATGCAGCGCATGTTTCAAGATACACCATTTAACCAAGATATTGGCGGTTGGGATATTTCAAATGTATCTAACCTACAATTATTTTTAAGTGGAGGTAAATTATCACGAGCAAATTATGACGCATTGCTACTGGGTTGGTCTACTTTAGATGCTGGAGAATCTCAAGTCCCTATAAATTTAAATGCGCATTTTGGTAACAGTAAATATTCGGATACCGCCACTGTTTTAGCAGCTAGAAACACTACGTTAATAGCAAATAAAAATTGGACAATTACAGATGGTGGTATGGATGCAGATGTTATTTTGCCGGAAATAGCTAGTAATGCTTTGGCATCTGATAATACAACCATAAATATTACTTTCAATGAAAACGTCTATCGAACCGATGTAGGTAGTGGTGTTTTAGAAACTACTGATTTTTTATTTTCATTATCAGGAGGTACGGCAACATTAAATTCATCGATACCAAATAGTATTACAACAACTAATAATTTAACTTTTGAACTAGGGCTTGATATTAATGGAACACCAGATGGTACAGAAGTGTTAACCGTTACACCAGTATTAAATGCGATTTTTGATAGTTCTGGAAATGCTGCAACTACAACACAAAGCAATAATACGGCCCAATTAAATGATGTAACTGTACCAGTAATAACTGGTCCAAGTAGTGAAACGGGTATAAATAGTGCGGTATCATTACATGAAAATATAGCTTCTGTTTTTACCTTTTCTGCAAATGAAACGGTTAGTTGGGCCTTAAGCAATACCAATGACGAAAGTTTATTTAATATTGACAGTAATGGTAATTTAGTTTTTACAACGGCACCCGATTATGAAACGCCTTTAAGTACTCTAAATTCGAATACCTATGTTGTAGAGGTTATCGCGACAGATACGGCCAGCAATACTAACACACAAACCCTTACCATATCCATTTTAGATATTGCAAATTCAACCTTTGGTACTTTTGCACCCATTACCAAAAACTATTTTACAGGCACACATACTATTGCACCACCAACTACAAACAATACAAATCCTATTATATACACTAGTGATAATACAGCTGTAGCTACCATAAGCGGATCTGTAATTACGTTTACAGGTGTTGGCACCGCAAACATAACAGCCACACAAGCTGCAGATGCTAATTATGAAGGCAACTCAGTTTCAGCTATACTAACGGTTCTAGGTAAAGATTTGGTCTCTAAATACGGAGGTATTTCTAGTACGGATGTTAATTATACAAGTGCTACAGGAACCGTGGGTGGTAGCTTTGGTCTTGATAAATACGGAAAGCAAGTAAACGTTACGAATGCTATTATTGCAGCAGGTTTAGTTATGCATTTAGATGCAGGTAATATGTCAAGTTACCCAGGATATGGCACAGCTTGGACAGATATAAGTGGTAATAGTAATCATGGGACCTTACAAAACGGTGTTGCTTTTACCAATGTTAATGATGGTGCTATGGTTTTTGATGGTGTTAATGATTATTTTGTAACAAACAATAATTTAGATTTATCTAATACCGATAAGTTAACCATTCAAATTATACTAAAAACAGCATCTTCTAGCGCAGAAATGGTTATGGAGCACAGTACCGATTGGAATAGCTACAATGCGTTTGGCATCATATCCAATAACTTAAGTAATAAAATGCAAATTACTGACCATAATCAAGGCTATAATGTTTCTAATTCTGTAGCTTCTATAAATAATAATAATTGGCATTTGTTTACAGCAACAACAGATAGAAGTCTGAATGCTGCTGATCAAAATTTAATTTATATTGATGGAAACACAGCAAATAAAGTAAATGTAGCGAATTTAATTAATGACAATAACGGCAATTTTACAAGTCACAAACTATATATTTCGACTAGAGCTGGCTCTTCTTTATATTTTAATGGGACTATCGCACAAGTCTTAATTTATAATAGAGTACTTACTGCTGCAGAAATTGAGAAAAATTACAATGCGATTAAGTTAAAATATGGCTTATAAAAGTCAAATAAGTAACGTATCGGTAGCTAATGGTGTTATGGTGGTTAGGACAGATTATCCAAATAACTTCTATTGGTCATCTACTGAGTACAATAATAATACAACAATAGTACTTCGTATTAACCCAACTGGTGGGCCACCTGGTTATGGTTGGAATAAAAACTTAACTTATAGGGTGCGTGCAGTAAGGGCATTTTAAGTATTAGAATAATTAACTACAAACATGAAAAACACTTTTTTAATATTTTATTTTAAAAAAATCATTTGTTTAGGACTGATTTTTTTTACTGTAGAAGCATATGGACAAGTCACACCTTTGGGGTTTGAAACTGTTTTTTATGAAGGGTTCAATTATCCTGCAGGTCAAGATTTATACTATCAAAGTGGTGGCACAGGTTTTACATCTAATTGGGGTGGGTATTATCAAAGTAAATATTTAAGTGTGCAAAGTACAGGATGGTCTTACCCTAATCTGCAAACAACAGGACGCAGAGCAGGCTATGATAGCACTTGTTATGGTGCTTGTAATGATATCTCGTCTTCGGGTAGAGCAATTCCTTCGCAATCGTCGGGTGTACTATACGTGCAGTTTTTAGCAAATTTCGGTACGCAAGCAGGTGGTGGCACACCTCATTTTAGACTTTATAATGGTTCTAATTTAAAAGTAGCACTAGGTTCTATGACGACATCTAGTTGGCAAATGTTAGATGTTGATTCAAACACTACAGTGTCAACAAGTAGTTCTTTATCTGGTCTTAAACTGGTTGTTATTCGATTTGATTATGACAATAATAATATGAAGCTATGGATAAATCCCAATTTAGCTACTTTTGATTATTCTAATGCACCAACGCCCTCAACTGAGATTAATAATATCACCGTTTCATCATTTAACCGCTTAGAACTTTATTTTAGATCTAATGGTAGCCCAGGGGTAGATGAAATACATGCTTTTAAATCATTACCACCAACAACTGCACCTACAACAATTTCTGGAACCGCTACAATTTGCGCTGGCGATAGCACCTCGTTAACAGCCTCTGGTGGCACAACAAATTCTGATGCTGTTGCTGTTTGGTATGAAGGCGTATGCGGCGACCAAGGTTTTCACGAAGGTTGGGAGACACAACCCTATGGCGCGGTAGCTACTACAGTTAACGCTAATGCCAATGGTGTATTAAATGTCACATCTACATCGGGTGATCCTTATATTAATATGTTTAATCTAGGGAGTTTTGATCCAACGCTTTATAAGTATATTAATTTTCGATACAAAGTAAATTCAGGAACAGCTACCGCAGCACAGATATTCTTTTTAAATGGCGCCATGACGCTCGCCGATGGTGCCAAATATAAAAATACGCCTTTAATATCTGATGGGCAATGGCATACTGCAGTGGTTGACATGTCCACACATCCCCTGTGGGCATCGGATGGAAATATTACAGGCATTAGATATGATTATACCACTGCTAGCGGTGTAACCATGGATCTTGATTTTATAGAATTAAGTTCTGCGCCTATTGTAGGAACGGGTAATACCATAACAGTATCACCAACAGCTAATACCAGCTATTATGTAAATAGAAAGGGGCCTGAAACAAACACAAGTTGTATCTCGCAGTTGGTTACGGTAAATCAAATTCCAGTAATTACCAATTTTAATTATTATTCTAAAACCTATTTTGATGAATCATTTACTATAGCAAATCCAACAAGTGCTAGTGCAGGTTTGTTTAGCTATACAAGTGACAATGCGTCTGTAGCAACTATTTCTGGCAATACTGTAACTATTACCGGTGTTGGTACTGCAAATATTACAGCTACACAGGCAGCAAATGGTTCTTTTTGTTCTAATACTGCTACCGTACCTTTAACCGTAAATGGTGTTTCTGTTGTTACAAAAAATGGCGAAATATCCGCTACAAATTCAAATTATGTGAATAAATATGGTAAAATCGGTGATATAACTGGGATTTCTAAAAATGGATTACTATTGGATACAAAGTCACCATTTTCGGGAGGAACCTTTGATGGCTATACCTATAACGTGGTGACTACAGCAACTGGCAGGGTTTGGCTCGACAGAAATTTAGGGGCAACACAAGTCGCTAGTAGCAGCACAGATGCTGCTTCTTTTGGCGATTTATACCAATGGGGGCGTGGAACAGATGGTCATGAAAAGCGAACAAGCACAAACATTAGTACGGTTTCGACTACAGATACACCTGGACATGGTTTTTTTATTAATGGGAATTCTTTTAATTGGCAATCACCAGTAAATACTGAATTATGGCAAGGAGTAGATGGTAAAAATAACCCCTGCCCAAAGGGCTTCAGGTTACCTACAATTGAAGAGTTTGAGGCTGAAGTAGTTTTATGGAACTCACAAAATGCAGCAGGTGCACTCGCCTCATCACTTAAATTACCTATAGCTGGACGTCGCCATACTAATGGAAGTATTTATTCTGTAGGTTCTAACGGGATGTATAGGACTAATAGCACATTGATATTAAATATTACGAGTACATCAGCGGCAAGAGCGGGAGACCAAAGAATAGATGGCTTCTGTGTGCGCTGCATAAAGGATTGATTCGGAAAAGCGAATTTAAAGTAGTTGAAATATGACTTATAGAAATACCTTTTAAGTTGGGGGTTATACCGATTGGTTTTTGCCGAGTTGGGACTAGATGTTAAAAATAGTAACTTATAAAAGTCAAATAAGTAGCGTATCGGCAGCTAATGGTGTTACAGTGGTTAGGACAGATTATCCAAATAACTTCTATTGGTCATCTACTGAGTACAATAATACTACAATAGTACTTCGTATTAACACAACTGGTGGGCCACCTGGTTTTGGTTGGAATAAAAACTTAACTTATAGGGTGCGTACAGTAAGAGCATTTTAAGTATTAGAATAATTAACTACAAACATGGAAAACGGTTCTGTCGCATCTGCTAAAATTAAGCATCAAGTTTTAAACTAATTTAATTTTTTAAGAAGCTAATGATATAAATGATTTGTAGGTTGAACTTTCAGGGTTCACCAGTTGATTTTTCTTTATCATTCTAACTACTTCTATTCCTGATATGGTTCTCTTCGCTGATTCAAATTCTTTAAAACCTAGACCTAGCATAATACGCCACTTTATCATTCGATGGTCTTGTTCTACAATATTATTGAGGTATTTGCATTGCCGTATTTTTATGTTTGAATAATTTCTTCGATTGTATAGTTTTATCGCAGCTTTATTCGCCCCACTCTTATCGATGTTTATAAGTTCTGGATTAACATTATTCTCTATGGCTTTGATTAAAAATTTTTGTGCAGATATACGTTGTCTTCTTTTAGTTAACAAAAAGTCTACAGTATTCCCTTCTTTATCAACTGCTCTGTATAAATATCTCCACTCACCCTTTACCTTAATATAGGTTTCATCTAGTCTCCACCTTTTTCCAACTAATTTTTTTCTCTTTCTGAATTGTTGTTCTACAAGGGGTGTGAATTTGAATACCCAGCGTTGAATAGTAGCATGATCCACTTTGACTCCTCTGATAGATAAAAGTTCTTCTACATCTCTATAGCTAAGACTAAACCTTAATTTGAAGTAAACAGCTTGTAATATGATTGCTTTAGGAAAACAGTGACCTTTGAACATCTTTTTTGTTGTAAATTTAAAAAATTTGATTTTTCCTTACATTAGATGCGACAGAACCTTAAAAAATATTATAGGAAAATTAAAAGGAAAATGTATTAAGATAATAGACTATATCTATTTTAGAGGATATACTCAGAAAGAGGTGAGTGATGAACTAGATATTCCATTAGGGACAATCAAAACTCGGAACAGAAATTGTATTAATGAACTAAGACTGATGACGAATGGATAATACAACTTTCAACATAAAAGAATATATAGATTCAGGGGTACTTGAATTATATGTTGCAGGCGTTCTTTCAGAAAAAGAAAACCAAGAGATAGCAAACATAGTTGCTCAACATAAAGAAATTGAACTAGAGGTTGTTACAATTGAGTCAAAAATTATTAAGTTAACTCAATTAACTTCACCAGTAACATCAACTAACACTTTTAGTAAAATTACTACTCAAATTAATCAGCCTGGGGTAATTCAATTAGATACTAGTAAAACAAATTGGTTAGCATATTCAGGATGGGCAGCATCAATTATTCTTGCTATAGGATTTATTTATCAATTTAATCAGAATAACATTCTTGAAAATTCAGTAATTGAAACAACAATAGTCAATCAAGATCTGGAAGATCAATTAAATGACATTCAGAAAATTGAAACGATTTTAAGAGATCAGAACCTTACAACTGTTGCATTAAATTCTCAAAATAATTTTAATGCTCATGCAAAAGTATATTGGGATAAAAACCAACAAAAAGTACATCTTGACATTAAAGGCTTACCAGAACCTCCAGAAGGAAAGGTATATCAAGTTTGGTCTTTAACTTTAGACCCTTTAACACCTACAAGTATCGCAGTACTTGATAGAAGTGGTGAGAATAATTCTAAAATTTATACTATTGATAATCCAAATGTATCTGAAGCCTTTGGAATCACTTTAGAACCTGAAGGCGGAAGTGCATCGCCAACAATGAATCAATTACATGTTTTAGGTATTGCTAAAACGTAAAAACTAAAAAGCCTCACAGTAGTGAGGCTTTTTAGTTTAATAAATACTTAATACTCGTTGCTCTACATTATTAAACACAAACTCCTCCCCTACAACTGTTCCTAAAAGCATTTGGCCAATTGGAGAACTCGGAGAAATAGCAAAATACGTAATGTCATTTATGACTATTTTTCCAACGCTAATGGCTATAAAATAGGTGGCTAGATTGGTTTTTACCAAACTTCCCAAGCTCACGACATTAGATTTAGAGTGAATATTAACTTTTGAAAATCGTTCTTGTTGTACTTGAATATCTTTTAATTGGTTTCCAGCTTTTTCACGTTCCAATTGCAACATTGCTCTACCGGTTTCGTGCTTATCACCTGCAGAACTCTTCGTTTCAGATTGTAGCGATTCTTGAATATTTTCGATTCTACCCGTAACTGCTAAAAACCTTGAGTCCAAAAACTGTTTGCACTCTTTATGTAATTGTTCTTTAACAGTCATCATACCAAATTTGCTAATTCTGCACCTATTAAACTACCAATAGCAACACCCATACCTCCTAATCTTACACCACAATACACGTTATCTGAAATTTGTTTGACAATAGTTTTCTTTTGTTGACCTACACCCATTATACCTGTCCACCTGTGGTCTATTTCAAATGATGTGCTTGGTAGTATTGTCTCTTTTAAATGATGTTCTAATTGTTTTTGAATTAACTCTGATGTTTCCATAACTGTCGTTTCCTCCCCTTTTAAATCTAAATTTCTACCGCCTCCAAAGAGAATTCGATTGTTTATATTTCTGAAATAATAATAACCTTCATCAAAATGAAATGTCCCTTTTATGTGTAAATTATCTATTGGTTTTGTGATTAATACTTGTGCCCTTGCCGGCACAATATCTACTTGTAACAATTGTTTTGCAAAACCATTAGTGGCAATCAGTAGCTTTCCTGTTTTAAAAGTATAATCAGAATCTAAAACAACCTCAATAAAATTTGAATTTTCTGAGAAAGAAGACACTGTTGTATTGTTAAGTATTTTGATGTGTTTTGATTGTACTAATTGCAATAAGGCAGCCATCATTTTACCCGTATCAATCTGCCCTTCAAACTGATTGAACACATAGCTATTTTTGATGTTTTTAAAGCTGAATTTATTATCAGTAACACAAAACACATCATCTTTAAATATTGGAGACAACAACGTATTCGTATAGTTCAATTGCTCTTTGCAATCATCAAACAACCTATTTGTAGTTGAAAACAATTCAAAACTACCATGCTGTTGAAAATCTATAGTTTTATCACCTAATGTACTACGAAGCAATTCTAAACCCTTCCAGCGTTTTTCTACAAGTTGAAGAACTTCATCTTCAGAATGTGATTTTAAATCAGATAACACCTCTGAAATACTTCCAAAACATGCGAAACCTACATTTTTAGTACTAGCACCTTGAGGCAACAAACCACGTTCTAAAACTAATATTTTTGCTTTTGGATAATTTTTACGCAAATTCAATGCAGTACTTAAACCAACAATACCACTTCCTACAATAGTAAAATCAACATTTGAAAACCACTCTTCTTTTTCCCAATAACTTAAATTCATAGTTTCAAAAATAAAAAAAGCTCCTTAATAAGGAGCTTTTTAGTATATAATATTGAGTACTTATATTGTACTTGTTTTCTTTTCCATTACAAAATCTTCCATGAATTTTGTCGTGTAGTTTCCAGAAATATAATCTGGATGATCCATCAATTGTCTGTGGAAAGGAATTGTAGTCTTCACACCTTCAATAACAAATTCATCTAAAGCACGCTTCATTTTATTAATTGCCTCTTCTCTAGATTGAGCTGTAGTAATTAATTTAGCAATCATAGAATCATAGTTTGGCGGGATCATATACCCTGCATACACATGAGTATCTAAACGCACACCATGACCTCCTGGGGCATGTAATGTTGTAATTTTACCCGGTGATGGTCTGAAACCATGATAAGGGTCCTCAGCATTAATTCTACACTCGATAGAATGCAACTGTGGTAAATAGTTTTTCCCAGAAATTGGAATTCCAGCAGCTACTAAAATTTGCTCACGTATCAAGTCATGGTCAACAACTTGTTCTGTAATTGGGTGTTCAACTTGAATACGCGTATTCATTTCCATAAAGTAGAAATTTCTATGCTTATCAACTAAAAACTCAACTGTTCCTGCACCTTCATATTTAATATACTCAGAAGCTTTTACAGCAGCTTCACCCATTCTTTCACGTAACTCATCAGTCATAAACGGAGAAGGTGTCTCCTCAGTTAATTTTTGATGACGACGCTGTACTGAACAATCTCTTTCAGATAAGTGACATGCTTTTCCTGTAGAATCTCCAACAATTTGAATTTCAATATGTCTTGGCTCTTCAATAAGTTTTTCCATGTACATATCGTCATTTCCAAATGCAGCCTTAGATTCTTGACGTGCAGAATCCCACGCATCTCTTAAATCTTCAGCTTTCCAAACAGCACGCATCCCTTTACCACCACCTCCTGCAGAAGCTTTCAGCATTACTGGGTAACCAGTTTCAACAGCTATTTTTTCACATTCTTCAAAAGATGTAATAACACCTTCACTTCCTGGCACACAAGGTACACCAGCTTCAATCATGGTAGATTTTGCGTTTGCTTTATCTCCCATTCTGTCAATCATATCACCAGAAGCACCAATAAATTTGATATCGTGCTCATCACAAATTCTTGAAAACTTAGCGTTTTCAGATAAGAATCCGTATCCTGGATGAATAGCATCTGCATTTGTAATTTCTGCAGCTGCAATAATGTTTGACATTTTTAAATAAGACTCACTACTTGGTGCTGGACCAATACATACAGCCTCATCAGCAAACTTTACATGTAAACTTTCAGCATCAGCTGTAGAGTAAACTGCAACAGTTTTTATACCCATCTCTTTACATGTTCTGATAACACGCAAAGCGATTTCACCTCTATTGGCGATTAATATTTTTTTAAACATAACCTAAGATGTTAAAAAGTCTCACTTTAATAATTAAAAGTGAGACTTTGATTTTACATTATGACGGATCAACTAAAAATAATGGCTGATCGAATTCTACCGGAGATGCATCGTCAACTAAAATTTTAACGATTTTACCTGATACTTCAGATTCAATTTCGTTAAATAATTTCATTGCTTCAATGATACATAACACATCACCTTCAGCGATAGTTTGACCAACTTCAACAAACATAGGCTTGTCTGGAGATGGCTTTCTGTACATTGTACCAATAATTGGCGACTTTACAGTGATATATTTTGAATCGTCAGATGCTGGAGCAGCAGCGGCAGGCGTAGCAGCTTCTGTAGCAACCGGTGCGGCAGCAAGTGGTGCTGGTGCAGCTTGCATCATTGGTGCTGAAGCCATTGGCATTTGCTGTACAATAGTTGTTGCTTCATCACCACCTGTTTTAATAGTGATTTTCACATCTTCCATTTCTAACTTTACTTCGCTTGCTCCTGATTTAGCTACGAATTTTATTAAATTTTGAATTTCTTTTAAATCCATCATACGTTGGTTTTATTTGTTGTTGTTTTTTGTGTTGTATGCCCATTTTAAGTAAATAGATCCCCATGTGAATCCTCCTCCAAATGCAGCAAATACAATATTATCTCCTTTTTTTAATTGACTTTCAAAATCACTTAACAGTAATGGTAATGTTGCCGAAGTGGTATTTCCATAGCGTTGAATATTCATCAACACTTTATCATCTTCTAAGCCCATTCTGTTAGATGTAGCATCTATAATACGTTTGTTAGCTTGGTGAGCTACCAACCAATTAACGTCATCATGTGTTAGGTTATTGCGCTCCATGATTTTTTCACTCACATCAGCCATATTAGATACTGCATATTTAAATACAGATCTACCTTCTTGATGCACAAAGTGTTGCTTATTTTTAACCGTCTCTTCTGATGGTGGTAAAAGTGATCCTCCAGCATCAATCTTCAAAAACTCTCTACCAATACCGTCACTTCTTAAATATTGATCTACATAACCTAATCCTTCTTCATTTGGTTCAAATAAAACAGCTCCACCACCATCTCCAAAGATGATTGATGTTGCTCTGTCTTCATAATCAATTATAGACGACATTTTATCTGCTCCAATCAAAAGCACTTTTTTGTAACGTCCAGATTCTATATATGAAGCTGCTGTAGCTATACCATATAAAAAACTTGAACATGCCGCACACAAATCATAAGCAAACGCGTTTGTAGCACCAATTTTTGAAGCCACAAAAACACCTGTTGATGCTACTGGCATATCTGGTGTTGCTGTTGCTAAAATTACGGCATCTATTTCTTTAGGATCAAGGTTCGCTTTTTCTATTAAATTTTGAGCTGCTTTGATGGCAAGGTAAGAAGTTCCTTCACCCTCTTCTTTTTTAAGCAATCTTCTCTCTTTAATTCCAGTACGTGTAGTTATCCATTCATCATTTGTATCAACCAATGTTTCTAAAATTTCATTGGTTAAAACATAGTCAGGAACGTACCCTCCAACTGCTGTTATTGCTGCGGTGATTTTATTCATTTTATAGTTTTCGTTAAAAAAAGAGCTCGAAAACAATGATTTTTGCTCTTTTTTGTTCAAAAAGTAATGCAAAGTAACCTCTTTCTAAGAGATATGCAAGTTTTTTGAATTTTATAAAAACAAAAAAAACTCTCACTTTCGTGAGAGTTAATCTTATATAGGATTCTCTATATTATTTAATCTTCTACTTCTTCTTCAACAGAATTGTCAATTACAACTTGACCTCTGTGATACAACTTCCCTTCGAACCAGTGAGCTCTGTGGTATAAGTGTGCTTCACCTGTTGTTGGACAAGTAGCTATTTGAGGTACAGTTGCCTTATAATGAGTTCTTCTTTTATCTCTTCTAGTTTTTGAGATTTTTCTCTTAGGATGTGCCATTTTCTTCTTATTTGTCTGTTAATAGATTCTTTAATTTATTCCAACGAGGATCAATATCTTCATTAACTTCCTCGGTATTCTTTATTATTGTGTACTCTTCTATTTTTGATAAAATTTCAGTATCTAATGTTCCGTCTTCAATACCAGGATGAATTAATTTTGAAGGTTTTGCTAGCACTATCATTTCATAAATATATTGCTGAACATTAACCTCATACTCACCATGTGGGAGTATTAAAATTTCTTCATTCTCGTCATTAAACTCCTCTCCAAACTTTACAATCAACTTTAAATCAGCTTCAATTGGCTGATTATACGGTTCATTTGTCAGATCACAGTTCACGTTAATGGCTCCTCGAGCTTCAAACTCCAGTTCCATCATTGTTGACTTTTTATTTAACAACATTGCCACAGTTATTGCGGTGTCATTAAATTCATCATAACCAAAATAATCAAAGAACGTTTTTGTTATCTCGAAACTAAAATGATGCTTTCCTTCCTTTAATCCTACAAAAGGGATTGTAAATTCTTTCATACCTCACTTTTTGAAAAACAAATGTTTTCGAGCGCGCAAAGATAGGAAATTATATTTTACATCCGCGCTAGATATCAACATTTTTTTGTTTATATCTTTTTTCTTTTCTTTAATACATTCTGAGTTAGAGTAGCGTACTCTTCTCTATTCTTTACAATATTAATTGCCGTAAACATAGCTTCAATGAATGAACTCGCGTCCGCCACTCCTTTTCCTGCTATTTCATACGCAGTACCATGATCAGGAGATGTTCTTACTTCTGATAATCCTGCAGTATAATTTACACCGTTACCAAACGTTAGTGTTTTAAACGGAATTAAACCTTGGTCATGATAAGACGCAATTACAGCATCAAACTTCTTGTAGCTATTAGAACCGAAAAAACTGTCTGCAGCATATGGTCCAAAAACCATTACCTTATTATTATATAATTTTTCAATTACCGGCTTTAACACCTCGTCATCTTCTTTACCAATTACGCCATTATCTCCTGAATGCGGATTGATTCCTAAAACTGCAATTTTTGGCTTACGAATTCTAAAATCTTTTTTTAAAGAGTCATTTATAGTCGTTATTTTCTCTTTTATAAGTTCTGGTGTAATCACACTTGCAACATCCTTTACAGCCACGTGATCTGTCAACAAACCAACTTTCAGTTCGTCAGACACCATAAACATTAATGCATTTCCTTGAAGTTCTTTTGCTAAAAAATCTGTGTGACCAGGAAAAGAAAAATCTTCTGATTGGATATTCGCTTTATTAATTGGCGCTGTTAACAACGCATCAATCTTTTTCTCTTTTAAGGCTTCAGTTGCTGATTTTAAAGAAGCAATTGCATATTCCCCGGCTTTTTTAGTTTCTTTTCCAAAATCAAAATTAAACGGGTCATTCCAAACATTAATAATGTTTAGTTTTTTATCTACTAACTTATCAAGAGATTCAACTCTTTGAGTCTGGGTAGTCAAATTCAAATGTTTTTTTAAAAACTGAATTGCCTTTTGAGATGCAAATACAACAGGAGTACAAAAATCAAACATTCTAGGATCAGCAAATGTTTTTAACATTATTTCTGCCCCAATTCCGTTTAAATCTCCAATTGAAATCCCTACAACTATTTTTTTATCCATATCTATACAGTCAACACTACATTATACAACATATACCTTACTGAAAAGTAATTTTATTGTAATTTTGAATCACAAAAGTAACCAATTAATTCTTAACAATGTTTACAGGTATTATAGAAACACTCGGAAAGGTAGTCAATATAACAGAAGATTGTACAAACATTCACTTTACTATACAAAGCGAATTCACTCATGAATTAAAAATTGACCAAAGTGTAGCCCATAATGGCGTGTGTTTAACTGTGGTGGCTATTGATGACGACAAGTATACCGTGACAGCTATTCAAGAAACTTTAGAAAAAACAAGCTTAAGGAATTTGACAGTAAACTCTATTGTAAATCTTGAAAGAGGCATGAAACTTGGAGATCGTTTAGATGGGCATATTGTACAAGGCCATGTAGATCAAATTGGAAAATGTATTGCTATAAAAGAAGGAAAAGGTAGTTGGGTATTCACATTTCAATACGATGACTCACTTGGAAATGTGACTATAGAAAAAGGATCAATTACAGTTAACGGCACAAGTTTAACTGTTGTAAATTCAAAAAATAATGAGTTTAGCGTAGCTATTATACCGTATACTTTTGAAAACACAATTTTCAAAGACATGAAAATTGGTGATATAATAAATTTAGAATTTGATGTTATTGGTAAATATGTAGCGAGACTACAAAACAGAAACTAACTACTTCTTTTTTAAAGTTCTTTTAATTCCATAAAACAAACCCGCTACTACCAAAGCTACCAGACCTCCATCAACAGGTAGTTGTGGTTGCGGTTGTTGAGCTGGTGGCGGAGGTGTCCCATTTCCTCCTTGAGAAAAAACCAATGGACATACTAGTAATAATAATACTATTATTAATAATGTACGAGATTTCATATAGTTTCTATTTTTCATAGGCTGTAAAAGTATGAAAAAAAATGTACTGACCAAAAAAATACTTAATTATCTAAGTTTTATCTTACTACCCTCTAAACAAAAAGAACTCTTTTTTCATTTCTTCGATGGTTTCTGTGCTTTCGTCTATAATGTAATTAATTGCTTTTTCAGTAAAAATATGCCCTTTATCTGTTAAATACACAATATTATCAGTTACAACTATCATATTATTTTTTGTAGCCAACTCTAACACTAATTTTGCTTGTGATTTTTTCCAGTTGATATGCTCGCCTAAATGATTCACATGCCGCTCATTTTGTTCCTTATGATTTTTTAAGTGCAACAAGAACGTTAACAATAACACTTCAATTTTTTGACGTTGCTGTCTATATATCACAGAAATCATCCCTGTTGATGGCGCAAAAAGAAATACTAATAAAAAAACAATTCCTAATACACTCGTAATTGATCCAGCTATAGATGCATCAAGTAAATACGCCAACCAATAGCCTGAAATTGCTGAAAACACACCAAATACAATTGAGTAAACCAACATTGTTTTTAAATTCTTTGTCAATAAATATGATGTAGCTGCTGGGGCAATGGTTAATGCCACCACAAGTATTGCTCCAACTGCATCAAAAGCCCCAACAGTTGTCACTGAAGCTACAGACATTAATCCGTAATGCAACACTGCTGGTGAAAAACCTAGCGCTGATGCTAAACCCACATCAAAAGTACTCACTTTCAACTCTTTGAAGAAAGCAACTAATAGACTTAATGTAATCAGTAAAATGACCCCTATTACCCAAAGCGATTTCGGTCCAACATCTATTCCATACAATTCTAACCTATCAAATGGCGCGAAAGCTAATTCTCCTAATAAAACTGCATCAATATCTAAATGCACATCATTAGCGTTTTGCGCAATTAAAATAACTCCAATACTAAATAACGCTGGAAAAATAAGTCCTATTGCTGTATCTTCTTTTACCAAACCTGTTTTTTGAATGAATTCTACCAAAAACACGGTTAATATCCCAGTAAATGCTGCGAATATAATTAGTAATGGTGAAGATAAATCTTGTGTCATAAAGAATCCGACAACTATACCCGGTAGAATAGCATGACTAATTGCGTCACTTATTAAAGACATTCTTCTTAGCACCAAGAACACGCCTGGTATTGCACAAGCAATTGCAACTAAGCTGGCAATAATCTGGATTTCTAATTGAGCACTAGTCATCTGTACTCAAGTGCTGGTTATACAAATTTTTTGCTTTATGAAACCCTTTTTCAGTAAGAGACCAGTTTAAACCATTAAGCATTATCAAGCCATCATCTTCTAACTTATGAAGAGACTTTTTAGTATACCCATGAAAATTATTCAGGATTTTTATAGTGTGTGGATGGCTTATATTTTCATGGTTTTTTACAATGTCATACATAAAAGATAAGGTTTTATGTGATTTTAAATCATTTCTATTTTTCCTAAATCTAATTTCCTTAAATAGTAAACCTCTCCCCGGTGAAAAAATAAATGAAACCAACACTATTATTGAAGCTACCAAAACAATAACAGGTCCTGTTGACAAATTCGGATAACTAGCACTTATTCCAGTTCCTGCTACACCTGATAATGCACCGAATATAGCAGCTAAAACCACCATTACTGCTAAACTGTTTGTCCATTGTCTTGCTGCAGCCGCTGGAGCCAACAACATGGCACTCATTAATACTACGCCAACAGTTTGCAAGCCTAGAATAATTGCTACTACAATAAAAATTGTAATTAACCCTTCTATAAGTTTGGTATTAAATCCTAGTGTTTTAGTATAATCTGCATCAAATAATAATAGCTTAAACTCTTTCCAAAACAGCAACAAAACCCCTGTACAAACACTAGTAACAAGAACCATAAACCACACGTCTTTTTCTAATAATGTTGCTGCCTGACCAAATAAATACTTATCCAATCCCGCTTGATTTGCATTTGGCTGTTTCTGTATAAAAGTGAGCAATAACATTCCAAAACCAAAAAACAAGGATAAAATTAATCCAAGTGCAGTATCAGATTTTAAATGTGTTTTAGTTATGATTGATTTAATCCAAAAAGCTCCTAACAAACCACTTACTAAAGCCCCTAACAATAACGTATTACTGTCTTTTGCTCCAGTAATTAAAAAAGCAATTGCTATTCCTGGTAATGCGGCATGGGAAATTGCATCGCCTAATAGGCTTTGCTTTCTCAATACAGCAAAACTTCCTAACATACCACAAACCGCACCAAGTACCGCCGTCCCTAATGTGATTGTCCTCAGCGTATAGTCTGAAAATAGTTGTTCTATGTATGTGGTAAAGTCGATAGTTTTATTCTTGAATACTTACTTGATAATTAATTCCGTAGGTTTTTATTAGGTTGTCATTATTAAAAATGTCTTTTACAGGACCCGTAGCAATTTTCTTCACATTTAAAAAAGTAACCCAATCAAAATATTCTGGAACCGTTTGTAAATCATGATGCACTACAATTACAGTTTTTCCAGCTTTACGTAACAGTTTTAAAATATTAATAATAGCTTTTTCTGTTGTAGCGTCTACCCCTTGAAAAGGTTCATCCATAAAATATATTTCAGCATTTTGAACTAAAGCTCTCGCTAGGAATATTCTTTGTTGTTGCCCTCCTGATAGTTGACTTATTTGCCTGCTTTTAAATGGCAACATTCCTACTTTTTCTAAAGCTTCTAAAGCTGCTTTTTTTTCTGCTTTCCCAGGGCGTTTAATCCAACCTAAACTTCCATAGGTTCCCATTAACACAACGTCAAGAGCTGTAGTTGGAAAATCCCAATCTACACTTCCTTTTTGTGGCACATAAGCTACTAATTGTCGTTGTTTTTTATAAGGTTTTCCAAAAATTGTAACAGACCCAGCAATTGGCTTTATAATTCCTAAAATAGATTTTATCAATGTGCTTTTCCCTGCACCGTTTGGTCCAACAACAGCCATCAATACACCTTTTGGAATGGTTAAATCAATATCCCAAAGTACTGGCTTGTAATTGTACGCAACCGTTAAATCATCTATGGCAACTGCAATTTCTTGTTCCATTATTTTAAAGCCTTAATGATCGTTTTCATGTTGTAATTATACATTCCAATATAGGTTCCTTCTTTGGTGTTTGGATTACCAAGAGCATCAGAAAATAATGTTCCACCAATAACAACCTCATGATTTTTAGCTCTCACTGCAGCTTGTAAAGCTTCAACGGTTCTTACTGGAACTGAGCTTTCAATAAAGATTGCCTTAATATTATGTTTGATAATAAAATCAGATAAACGTTGTACATCTTGCACTCCAGCTTCTGTTGCTGTGGACAAACCCTGTAAACTCACCACTTTAAAATCATACGTTTTCCCAAAATAGGCAAAGGCATCATGAGCAGTTACTAGTATTCTTTTTTCAACTGGTAATTCCTCTAATTGTACAATATTATTAAGCTCTAACTGTGTTAGTTTTTTAATATATAGTTGTGCATTTTTTGCGTAAACCTCAGCGTTTTTAGTGTCCAATTTAGATAATTCACCTGCCACATAAGTTACAGCTTTTTTCCATTGCGTTATAGAAAACCAAAAGTGAGGATCATAACTTGATGCAAAATCTGCTGAAGAAATTAAATCTGCTTTTGAAATAGCATCTGAAACAGCAACTGTAACTTTTCCTTGATGACGCATTTTTTCAAACACATCTTCTAATTTTCCTTCCAGGTGCAAACCACTATAAAAAATAGCATCAGCATTATAAAATTTGGTTACGTCGCCTTCACTTGCTTTATACAAATGCGGATCTACTCCAGCACCCATTAATCCTTCTAAAACAATTGCATTCCCAGCTATTTCTTTTATCAAATCAGCAACTTGTGATGTTGTTGCTACAACTTTCAACTTTCTGTCTTTTATATCTGTTTGAATTTCTTTTTTACAAGAATATAACACCAAGACTAAGAGTATAACTATAAAATTTTTCATTGATTTTGTTTTACATAAATGTTATTTGAAACTTGTTGAGAAATAGTAAATTCATTACCATTAATTTGTATACACATGGAGTTATCAAACGTTTCTTTTTCTAAAACCGTAATTTCTTTCCCTAAGGCTATACCTTGCTTGTCTAAATACCTTAAAAAATCTGAAGATGTGTCTTTAACACCAACACAAACTGCTTTACTTTGTACGCCAACTACTGATAACAATTCCTTTTCTAAAAAATTAATATTACCATCTTTATCCGGAATCGGGTCACCATGTGGATCATGTTTAGGGTGGCCTAAAAAAGCATCTAGTTCATTAATCAACTTTTCAGAATGAATATGTTCTAATTGTTCGGCAACATCATGTACTTCATCCCAATTAAAATTGAACTTTTCAACCAATAACACTTCCCACAAACGATGTTTTCTAATCACGTTTGCTGCAATTTTTTCACCAGTAGAAGTTAATGTAACTCCTTGGTACTTTTTATAAAATACCAATTCTTTTTCAGCTAATTTTTTTACCATATCTGTCACCGAAGACGCTTTGGCATCTAGCTGTTGAGCTACGGCGTTTGTACTAATTCCCTTCTCAGTTTTGACACTTAAATGAAAAATAGCTTTTAAATAATTTTCTTCTGATTTAGAAAGCATTAATTTATTTTTTAAACAAAGATACGATTTATATTTAGATAGATTTTAATTTATTTTTAGGTTAATCTAAAAATAAGATTAGATTTGCATAAAAATTATTTTAAAATGAGAAAATTACTTTTTGCATTAATATTATTTAGCGTGAATTTAATTTGTGTTGCTCAACACAACTCTAAAGTAAAACATACTATAAAAGGGACTGTAACTTCAAACGGAACAGCGGTATCGTTTGCAACAGTAGTAATTAAAAACACCGCGAATGGAACTGTGTGTGATGAAAACGGAGTCTATACATTAAAATCTAATCACGGTGAATTTGTACTACAAGTTCAAGCAGTAGGATACAGAACTATTGAAAAAAATATTCATTTAGATAATAGTACAATTATAGATTTTGAAATGACAGAAGATATTTCAAGCCTAGATCAAGTAGTTGTTACTGGAACCCGAACCTATAAAAAGAAAACCAACTCTGCTGTAATTGTAAATGTGATTAACAGTCAAACATTAGATAATGTTCAAGCTTGTAATTTATCCGAAGGTTTAAAGTTTCAAACTGGTTTACGTGTTGAAACAGATTGTCAAACTTGTAACTACACTCAGTTACGAATGAATGGATTAGCAGGAGGCTATTCTCAAATATTAATTAATGGCCGACCAATATTTAGCCCGCTAACTGGTTTATATGGTATGGAACAAATTCCTACTAACATGATTGATAGAATTGAAGTTGTTCGTGGAGGTGGATCTGCCTTATACGGATCAAGTGCTATTGGTGGCACTGTAAATGTTATCACTAAAATACCACGCCAAAATAGCTATGAATTAGGGTACACACATCAAAACTTTAAAGGTACACCGGAAAATATCTTAAGTGGTAATGCCACAGCTATTTCAAAAAATAAAGCAACTGGAGCTACATTCTTTATCAATAACAGGCAACGTAGTACTTATGATGCTAACGGTGATAATTTCTCAGAATTACCGCAACTTAAAAATCTATCTTTTGGTACTAATTTGTTTTTCTTACCATCAGAAAATCAAAAATTAGAGGTTAGTTTAAGCAAATTAAACGAATACCGTTATGGTGGAGAGCTAGTTGATGGGCCTGCATATTTAGCGCAACAATCTGAAGAACGTACTCATGATGTGTTTATTGCAAATGCAGATTATCAGATAAACTTTAATGAGGATAAGAGTTCGTTCATTGGTTATATTGCTACACAACATACTGAAAGAGATCATTACACAGGGATTATTCCCGAACAGGCTGATGCAACAGCATATGACAGCCATTTAGAAAATCCACCATATGGAACATCTGTAAACCTAACTATGCAAGGTGGTTTACAGCTTAACCATAAATTTGAAGAGTTTATTGGAGGTAACAATGTTGTTACATTAGGTACAGAATATGTACAAGATGATGTTTTAGATCAGATAGATGCCTATAATTATAAAACCGACCAAGTAACTAGAAATACTAGTGTGTTTTTACAAAGTGACTGGGATATATCAGAAAAATTAAATCTATTAACTGGAGTACGATTTGACAATCATAATTTAAAAGATTACTCCAATAATAAAGACATTACAAATAATGTTGCTAGCCCAAGAGTATCTTTACTCTACAAACCTTTTGGTAAAGCACAATTTAGAGCCACTTGGGGAACAGGTTTTAGAGCACCTCAAGCTTTTGATACCGACTTACATATTGCATTTTCTGGCGGTGGTATATCTAGGGTTAGATTAGCCGATAATTTAGACAAAGAACGTTCAAACACCTATACCGCCTCTTTTAATTATGATAAAGGAAACGAACATTTTATAGCTGGTTTTACTTTTGAAGGGTTCTACACACATTTAGACGACGCCTTTTATTTAGAACATATCGGTGATGATGTCTTTGGAGAAATTTATGAAAAAAGAAATGGTGATGGTGCAACTGTAAAAGGATTAACCGTAGAAGCTCGGGCTAATTTTGATAAAATAGTACAAGTTGAAGCAGGATACACCATACAGTCTAGCATGTATGACAGCGCTGTGGAAAATATTGATGGCCAAGAAAAGCGACGTGAGTTTTTAAGAACTCCTAACAATTATGGATATGCCACTTTAAGCTATATGCCTACAAAACGTTTTAATACTTCGTTAAATTTAGTCTATACTGGTGAAATGGAATTAGCACACTTGGCTGGAGCACCTGAACAAACTACTGATGAGTATATTACCTCAGACGCTTTTGTAGAATTAGGCTTCAAATCAAGCTACACATTTAATTTAGAGAAAATTGGTACGCAACTACAAGTATTTGGAGGCATGAAGAACATATTTGACGCCTATCAAACTGATTTTGATTCTGGAAAAGATAGAGATAGTAATTATGTATACGGCCCAGCCATGCCAAGAACATTCTTTGTTGGTCTAAAACTAGGAACAGGACTATAAAAATTAAATTTAGTTAATCATTCAAAAAGCCGACCAGTATAAATCAGTCGGCTTTTTTTATGTAGTTTTGTTCCTTTATAACATTGCTTATTTTTTAATAGAATAGATGAAAAAAGATATAGAAATCCCAAAATCAGAAGGTGTATATATTGCTATTGTTCTTGAATACAATCCGGAATATGAATTTGACGATTGGAATGCTTATTTAATCAATGATTTAGATAATGATTTAGAAATGGTTTTTGTGATTACTGAAGGCTATGACACCGAGAGGCGTACATCAAAAATGCGTCATGCAATGCCCGTAATTCCTAAAAAATCTTACGCTAAGGTAGAATTGATGATGGAAGATGTTTTTAAACTCAACAACAAATTCAGTGTTAGCTATTTTGCAGAAAGTAAATTATATGATAAAACCTATATTTTTCCAAAAAACTCAATTAACAAAAACGCTTTAAGAGATATCCCACACATGGAATTTAAAGGTGTATTAATGAAATAATTAAAAAAAGGGAGGTTTTAAAACCTTCCTTTTTTTAATCTAACTTATCTGTTAATTTCTTAAAAATTGTCTTTGGGTTTTTATTCTCATAAAGTATAGCGTATACGGCATCAATAATTGGTGTTCTAGCTACTTTTTCACTTGCTAAATTTAATTTATGAGCACAGTTTGTTGCGTAATATCCTTCAGCAATCATACTCATTTCCATTTGTGCAGATTTTACCGTGTAGCCTTTTCCAATCATGTTACCGAACATTCTATTTCTACTAAACGTTGAATATCCTGTTACTAACAAGTCACCTAAATACGCTGAGTTATTGATATTACGTTTCATTTTATGACGCTTTTTAATAAAGCGTTTCATTTCTCTAATTCCGTTACTCATTAATACAGATTGAAAATTATCTCCATAACCCAATCCGTGAGCTATACCAGCAGCAATAGCATATATATTCTTTAACATAGCCGCATATTCTGTACCAATAATATCATCAGATATTTTACATTTAATATACCAACTAGATAATGCATTGGCAACTAGTGTAGCGTTTTCTTCACTTGCACTTGCAATAGTTAAATATGATAAACGCTCTAATGCAACTTCTTCTGCGTGACAAGGCCCTGTAATAACACCAATATTTTCAAAAGGGATATCGTATTGCTTATGTAAATGCTCACCAACAATTAAATTGCTTTCTGGAACAATACCTTTTATTGCAGAAAATATAATTTTATCTTTTAACAGTACAGTTAACCCTCTCATTTCTTGACTTACAAATGCAGATGGGATAGCAAAAATCACAACATCTGCAGCAGAAATAACAGCATTGATATCAGAACTTATTTGTAATTTTTGAATATCAAATTCAACAGAACTTAAATAATTAGGATTATGATACTCTGTAAGTAAATGCTCTATTGCAGCTTCGTTACGCATATACCAGCCAATTTCAGAACAGTTTTCACACAGCATTTTAACAATTGCTGTTGCCCAACTTCCTCCACCAATAACTGCATATTTTTTCTGACTCATATTCTTCAATTTCATTTGCTTCTAGCCTTCAAAAATACGAAAAAAATCAGCATTGAAAACCTTTGGCACAAAAGTTGATTTCATTGAGGTATAAAACAGATTATTATGAAACATTTAAAACTCTTTTTTAGCTTATGTTTAATAAGTATTTTGTTAAACTCATGTACTGTAGATGTTATAGAACCTCATCAACATAACACACGTCAATTAAGAGATGTTTTAGAGTCTTATGAGTTGTGGTATGTAGACATTAATGAAACAAGGGGCTATGGTGAAGTGCCATTCTTACAAAAAGCATTTACAATTTCATTTAGAGGAGGCACTTTATACGCCAATAATAACTTAGTTGGTATTGGTAGTACGGGTAACGGGTTTGGAATTGATGTTGGGTATTACAATACGTTTGATAACATACTCGAAGTAAGCCACGACATTAATGGCTATTGGGACTTGGAAGTTTATCAAATTTCAACAAACAAAATAGAAATTTACGACCGTTATTCAGACACGTCATACTTTTTGTACGGACATCATAGAAGTACTTTTGATTATGATTTAGTGTTTTATGACAACATCCATTACTTTTTACAAGAATATGAAGCTTGGGAAAAAGTAGCAACGATTGGTGGAAGTGCAAACGAATTTGATAACGAAAATTTTCTACAATTCTTAGCTGGCGGAAATAATAGTGAGTACAGAAGTTCTCAAGACGTTCAAGGGACTGCTATTCACAATTTGTATTGGGATTATAGTGGTTTATATGAGGTGTCTAATTTTACAGATACTAATTATGTGAAAGCATTGACATTAGATTACGACTATTTTGGCGATGAATATTTTGAGGTTACAGTTATTAACGATGCTAGAATAGAATTATATCATCCAGCATCAGGAACGGCTTATGAATTTGTAGGACGTCATTTTATTCAATATTTAAAAACTTCTGATGGCAAACAAAGCACCACAGAAAAAAAACGTACTAAAACTGTTTTAAAAGATTTTAAAGTAGAATCAAGTAAAAGACAATAAGAGTTAGTTTAAGTTAGATTAGTTAAAAGCGTTACATACTGCCATATGTGTAACGCTTTTTTTGTTTACACCAATATTAAATAACCATCATAAAGAATAGATTCTTTTTATTACCAGTTTTTTAATTTCAAAAAACTATCTTGTTTGGCAATATTAATCTGTATACATGCAACCAAGAAAACTCCAAGGCAAAAAAAATGTAAAAAATTCGTCATCAGTTAATTACGACACAATCATAATTGGGTCTGGAGTTGGTGGATTATCTTCAGCTATTTGCTTAGCCCGAGAAGGACAAAAAGTATTAGTTTTAGAACAGCATGATGTCCCTGGAGGCTGGTGCCACAGTTTTTATTTAAATGGGCATCGTTTTACACCTGGCGTACATTATATTGGATTGTTAGAAAAGGGGCAATCTACAAATGAACTCTATACTGGTTTAGGGATTGCAAATGATGTATCATTCTACAAAATGAATACCAAGGCTTTTGAGCATTGTTGGATTGGAGATGAACGTTTTGATTACCCTTCAAATTATAATGATTTTATTAATGCTTTAGTTGAACGTTTTCCTGAGGAAGAAAAAAACATAAGAGCATATCTTAAAATTGTAAAAAATGTTGGTGATCAATTAAAGTTGATTCCTAAAGTTAGAGGTTTTTGGCAACAAATAACCATACCATTTCGCACAAAACATATGGGTAAATATGCACCTTTTACACTAAAGCGTGTTATGAATTGGTATATTAAAAACCCCTTACTGAAACGGTTTTTAGGCATTCAATTTGGCGACCATGGTTTACCGCCTTCAAAAGCAAGCTTTATTATGCATGCTGCCATAATGGATCATTATTCTTCAGGTGGGTTTTACCCAATGGGTGGTGGTGGTGCACTTGTAAAAGCTATGACCAATAAAATAAAAGCATTTGAAGGTGAAATAAAAACAAGCACCACAGTTAAACGTATTTTATTAGATCATAGCAAGAAAAAGAAAAAAGCAATTGGTGTTGAATTGGCGTCTGGAGAACAACTGTTCGCAAATAGAATTATATCAAATGCTGATCCAGGTATTACTTATCTTAATTTAGTTGGTAAAGAAAACATCAGTAATAAACTGCATAAAAGATTGAAAAATACCGCATACTCATGCACTTCAATTATGTTGTTTTTGACCGTTGATATGGATGTTAAGGCAGCAGGTTTAGACTCTGGAAATATTTGGTATATGCAAAACAAAGATTTAGACGATGTGTATGCCGATATGCAAAAGAAAGACATCTTATCAGGCGATGAATTTTCTGGGTTATTTATAAGTTGTACAACTTTAAAAGATCCAATCGGTTTTGATGGTAAACACCACACACTAGAAGTTATTACATTTATAAATTACGATGCATTTAGTGATTTTGAGAATGAAGACAAAGAACGTTCATCAGCATATTTAGCGTTTAAAGAACAACTAACTGAGAAATTCTTAAACAGCTTAGAAAAAGTCATTCCAGGTGTAAGAGCAAACATTGTTCACAAAAATTTAGGAACACCAATTACCAATGAATACTACATCAACTCCACAAAAGGGAATGTATATGGTACTGAAAAAAGTTTACGATATATAGGCCCATTTGCCTATAAGTCTAAAAGTGAAATAGAAAACTTATACTTATGTGGAGCAAGTATTGTATCTCATGGTGTAGCTGGTGCAGGATATTCTGGAGTGCAGACTGCAGCTTCAATTTTAGGTTGCAGACAGGACGATCTTATAAAACCAGATGACACCCAACACATAAAAATATACGATGCAGAAGATGCTACAGATTACCCAGATTGGATGCTTAAGAAAATGGCCGTTAAAAAAATGCGACAAGAACAGAAAGAGAAATCTACCTTACAATAACTATCATTTAACACAAAAAACATGAAACAAATTTTCGTCTGTTTACTACTATTAATCACTTCTTTAGTGATGAGCCAAACTACAAACCCAAATTACAACGCTGAATTAGCTGAAAAATATGGTGCAGATGATTACGGGATGAAATCTTATGTACTAGTCATCTTAAGGTCTGGGGCAAATGTCGATACAGACGCTGGCAAAAAAAGCACTGCTTTTAAAGGTCACATGGCTAACATTAATAAATTGGTTAAAGACAAAAAGTTAATTGTTGCTGGGCCTATAGGGGAAAATGACAATAATTACAGAGGTATTTTTATTTTAGATGTTAAAAATATTCAAGAGGCAGAAATGTTATTACAAACTGACCCTGCAATAAAAGCCAATTATTTAGAACCAGAATTATACAATTGGTTCGGCTCTGCGGCTTTAGCGGCTTACCTTGAGGATTCTGATAAAATCTGGAAGATTAATCCGTAGTTAATAAAACACAATTATTATGACTTTTGATTACGATATTATAGGCTACACTGCTTTACTGTTAAACTTGTTCTCTATGTATACCAAAGGAGAATACAAGCTGCGTTTGTTTTCTGCAATTGCCAATTTTATATATATCATTTACGGAGTGCTTATTGGTGCTATGCCCATTGCTATAGGGTGCTCTGTAGCCGTTGCCCTACATTTATACCGCTTGCAAAATTTAAGAAAAGTTAAAAACAAACCTGAAAGTACTAACTTAGACTAACAAACCTTAATGATAATTTTGAAAAAAAACCAATGAAAGAAATTAAATTGAAATCTGTGAAACATTGGCATGAGTTAATGGAAAATCAACAATCTAATTATAATAAATATCGTGGGCAAAGTGATTCTAATTGGAAGCTTATTCCGAAAGCAGGTAGACCAGAATACATAACACAAAATGACTCAACTATATTTAAACAATGGAAAAGGAGAGCTAGATTTTATATAAAACAAGAAAAACTGGATGATTGGGAATTATTATCAATTGCTCAACACACTGGTTTGCCAACAAGGTTTTTAGACTGGTCTCACAACCCAATGGTTGCACTTTTTTTTAGCTGTTTTGAAAATATGGATAATGATGGTGCTGTTTATATGTTCCCTCCTGAAAACTACGTTATTGCTGAAACTGGAGATCCTTTTAATCAAAAAAAAGAAATTCTTTTTTATCAACCAATAACTTCGAATGAAAGGATGGCTAATCAATTTGGATACTTTTCTGTTCATAAAAACCCTGGAAAAGAATTTGATATGACTTCTACAATTGGGGTATTGGAAAAGATAATTATCCCATCTGATTTAAAGAAAGATTTGATTCTGATGCTTAATCAGTATGGTATTAACTTTTTGACGTTATTTCCAGATTTAGAAGGTTTGTCTAAGCATCTTTCTTGGTTTTATCAACTAGACAATATTGCTTTAAGTAAACTTAAATTGGAATAAAACCAACCTGAGCATGGCATAAAAAAATTAAAACACATTTTATTGCACCGTTAAATATATTATTAGAAACTACCTATAAAAATTCATCTCATCAATATATTGCCAGACTTTAGTATCTAACAATGGTCTGATGTTTTGTTGTGCAGCAATGCTTTTACGAATCATAGTAGATGATAGTTCCATAATTGGCGCTTTTACTCGGTGTACTTTTGGGTGGTTTGTAAATTGGTGTTCTACACTTCCTTCAGATAGTCTTGGGTACACATACAAATTATAATTATCAATAATGGCTTGGTAATTTTTCCATTTGTGAAAGCTTTTTAGGTTATCCTCACCCATTAATAATGAAAACTCATGTTGTGGGTATTTCTCTTCTAAATGCGCTAAAGTATATACGGTATAATTAGGTTCTGGTAAACCAAACTCAATATCACAAGGTTGCAGCTTATCATAATTTTGTGTCGCTAAATACACCATCTCTAAACGATGATGATTAGCCAACAAACTGCTTTTCTTTTTAAACGGACTCAGAGGCGTTACAACCAACCATACTTGGTCTAAATCAGAGTTTTCAACCATATGATTAGCTATGGCCAAATGCCCAACATGAATGGGATTAAACGTTCCGAAATACAAACCTACTTTCATAGCAGACAACTTATATTAATATTAAATACGCTTCTTTAAAAAATTATGAGCTAATTCTTCGGCTTCTTTTAAAGCCACATCCAATTCATTATTTTCTATGATGAAATCAAATTGTGGTGCAGTAGCTAACTCTATTGAAGCTTTAGCCACACGCATGTTAATTTTATCATCACTTTCTGTAGAACGCTTTTTTAACCTGATTTTTAACTCTTCAATACTTGGCGGCTTCACAAAAACAGATAAGGTGCGTTCTGGATAAATACGCTTAATATCTATACCTCCAACAACATCAATGTCAAAAATAACATGCTTCCCTTTTGCCCAAATACGTTCTACTTCAGATTTTAAAGTTCCGTAAAAATTATCACGGTATACTTCTTCCCATTCTAGAAATTCGTCAGCTTTTATTTTGTTTTTAAACTCTTTCAAGGATAAGAAATAATAATCTTTCCCATCAACTTCTTCACCACGTGGCAATCTTGAAGTTGCAGAAATTGAAAACTCTAAGTTGAGTTTTTCTATACCTAATAAATGTCTAACAATTGTTGTTTTACCAGAACCAGACGGCGCAGAAAAAACGATTAATTTTCCTTTGATCATTACAGTACGTTTAACAATTGTTCCTTGATTTTTTCTAATTCATCTTTCATCTGAACAACCAATTTTTGCATTGGTGCGTAGTTAGATTTAGACCCTATAGTATTTATTTCTCTACCCATTTCCTGAGCAATGAATCCTAGTTTTTTTCCGTTAGAATCTGCCGAATTTATAGAATCGATAAAATAGTCTAAGTGATTATTTAAACGTACTTTCTCTTCAGTAATATCATATTTTTCAATATAATACACCAATTCTTGTTCAAAACGGTTTTCATCAACCTTTTCTTTTAAGTCGGCTATTCCTTTTTGCAAACGCTCTTTTACACCAGCAATACGTTCAGGATCTACAGCAATGACATCTTCTAATAAGTTTCTAATATTTGCATTACGTTGTAAAAAATCAGTCTCTAAAACTTTACCTTCATCAACTCTGTATGATACGATATTAGCAATAGCCTCTTTTAAATGTCCTTCAATGGTTGCCCATTCAGTTTCATCTATTTCTGCGCGTTCAGCTCTTGCCGTATCTGGTAAACGCATGGCCATTTCTAAGCATTTAGCTTCAGATGTATCTGGAGCAATTTGTTGCAATTGCTTCATGTATTCTGTTACAACGGCTGCGTTTATTTTAGTTGATGTTTCCTCTCCAGTTACCTCAACAAATAACGACACATCTACTTTCCCTCTTACTAATGATTTTGCTACCAAACGTCTTAATGGCAATTCCTTCTCTTTATAGAAAGACGGAATTCTCACATTCATATCAAGGCTCTTACTATTTAAAGATTTTAATTCAATAGTAATTTTTTTGGTTGGAAGCTGCACAATGCTTTTCCCATAACCAGTCATGGATTGTATCATAGTAATTCAAAAAATTTGGACAAAGATACATAAATTTAAAGGGTTATTTAGTGTCTTCAAACATCTGATAAGTTTGAATTTGATCATTTTTTTCTATCTTTAAAAGAAGAAAACTAATCTTTAAACAATAATTTTATGGAAAACATTAATTGGCTTGCATTAGTAGTAGCATCACTTTCAACTTTAGTTGTAGGTTTTGTATGGTATCACCCAAAAGTCTTCGGAACTATTTGGATGAAAGAAATAGGTATGACCGAAGAAAAGGCTAAAAACAGTAATATGGGTTTAACCTTTGGATTATCTGTAGTCTTAGCGTTCTTAGTTTCATTTTTCTTATTTACAATAGTATTCATGGGTGGGCCACCTGAAATGCCACACGGCTCTCCAGAATTTATGACTTTTAAACACGGTGCCGCACACGGAACCATGTTAGGTTTATTTGTAATTTTACCCGTAATTGTAACCAACGGTTTATATGAACAGCGTTCATTTAAGTATATGATGGTGGTTACTGGCTATTGGACCGTGGCCTTCGCTTTAATGGGTGGGATTATTAACGGGTGGACATAGATTTTTTATCTACTTATTATATTAAAAAAGACTTTACATGTAGTAGGGTCTTTTTTATTTTTGTTTTTTAAACGGAAAAACGTTGCTCAAAAACTGTTGGTTTTACTTTTTTCAAAAAAGGTTTAAATAAAAAATTAGCAACAGATTTTTTATGCCTGATGTAACAAGTTAATTCTTGAGGAACCGCACCTAAAGTACTTTTAATTTCGCCTGCTGTACGTCCAAAATTAATTTCTTTAACCTGTCGTTCAATTCCTATAGTTACATAATCGTATAACATTCGAGAATAGATGGCGTGCTTTTTATTTAAATCATAATTAATACCTACATAATGTGCGTCTAATACTGATTCATTAATCACACCACTCATAAACCCAACCAAGGTTTTTTCTAGAAAATAGCCTCTAAAAATAAAGTCGCCGTTTAAAACCTCTTTTAAGTCACTATATGTAGATAAATTTAAGGCTTCTGGATTAAAACTTGCTTTGTTTTTAACATTGTTATACAACCCTGTAAGTTCTTTTTTGTAACTATTAATATCGGCAGAACTAAAATCTTTAACTTCTAAACGACTACTGGTTTTATATGCTTTTTTAGCTTTTACTCTGAATTTAGATTTGAAGGCTACCAAATAGTCTTCAAAACTATTCCAATCTGGATTTAAAGTCAATACCATATTCGGGTCAACTTGAATTGGGGTGTAATTGTATTGTTTTAAGTTATTTGTAATTGGCAACGACGCTGTAATGAAATCTTTTAACAAGATAATATCTACCCATTTTTTCAAGTACTTATTAGCATTTACTATTGATTGAATCCCTTTTACTATTTGCTCTAAGACTAGCTTTTTATCTTCAGTTGGCTTAATATAAATACCATGTTCGCCACTCAAGAAAATAGAACCACAAATCATGATTTTCACATAATTTCGTTTTAAAACGCTACTTAATTTGTCACTTATCTTTTGTACAAAATGATTTGAGTTTGAGGTAAAATCAGAACCAATAAAATCAAATTCTAAAATCTGAATTGTAGCAATCGATATAGCTTGATTGTCTTTTGATATTATGATGTAAAAAAACTGAATTCTTTGTGAATTGAATTCCTCGAATGATTTCAAATACGATTTTGAAAAATACACATTAGAAACCTCAGAGAAATCATCCCAAACTTGACTTGGGATTTCATTCACATAATTGAAAATTCTAGTGGTGTAACTCATTAGGATTCTTTACGACTTTTTTACTGGTTTACTTACTAAATATACACCTATAAATATTAACACAGCCGCAATCAGTTTTGTTGTATTTAAAGTATCACTTCCCATTAGTATTGCAAATATTCCTGCAATTACTGGTTGTAAATATAAAAATGTACTTACTGTTGATGCTCTTAATTGTCGTAATGCAAGCGGATTTAATATGTATGTCCCAAAGGTAGCAGCAACAATTACAAAAGCTACTGAAAAATAGGTGTATGGTTTAAATGTTACCCATTCCACTGTACTTAATTCCGTATAACCAAATGGCACAACCATTATCAACCCAAATAAAAACAGCCATTTGATAAACGTAAACGGATGGTATTTACTTGTTAACTGTTTGATGATAATGATGTAAATACTATAAGATACCGCGTTGATGAACACCAGTAAATTTCCTAGTAAAATGTTATCTGTAGCTACTGCCGATTTACCATACAGGGTTAATACTAAAGCCCCCGAAAGCCCTAAAACAACACCAACTACTTTTAATGAGGTAACTTTTTCTTTTAGAATAATTGCCGACATAATAAGTACCAAAATTGGTACTACAACCATTATTACTGACGCATGAATTGGAGTAGTATATGACAGTCCTTTAAAAAATGTCAGCATGTTTAAAGCAACACCAAAAAATGCAGCTGCAATAAATATGAAATAATCTCTTGTGGCAACTTTTTCTTTAGGTGCTAGGAAACCAAACATCCAAAACAATGTTGTTGCACCTAACAATCGTAATAAGATAAACCCATAAGGTTTTATATAACCACCATCAATCACATCATTAGCAAAGGTAAAGGTTACCCCGTAAAACACTTGCACTAAAAACGCAGCTACAAATGCAAAATTATTTTTACTAAGCATGAATATAATCTTTAGCTAATGCAATTGTTTTCTTAGAATTTCCTATAAAAATCTGGCCATTATACATTAAAACCGGACGTTTTAAAAACGTATAATGTTCTAAAATATAAGTTTTATAATCTACTTCTGTTAAATTGGCATTTTTTAAATCTTTCTCTTTATATAAACGTGCACGTTTGCTAAATAAAAACTCATAGCTGCCAGATAATGTGTGCATTTCCTCTAACTGTGAAATCGTTATTGCTTCTGTTTTTATGTCTTGTAACACAACATCAGATGGCAAATTCAATTCTGTAATAATTCGCTTACAGGTATCACAAGTTGATAAGTGGTATAGTTTTTTCATTTTTCAAAAAATAACAGACTACAAAATAAACGCATTTAAATATGAAAAGTGATATTTATGTCATAAAACTTGCTTGTCCATTTTCATAAATTAGCAACTACGTTTTTTTTAAATTGATATATACTGGAAAATGGTCACTATAACCTCCTAAGTAACGTTTACCGCTATAGGTTCTAAATGGATTTCCTTTACTTCTACCTTCCCATTCTGTTAAAAAAGGAGCATCAAAAATATTTGCATTTTGAAAACTATGTTTTCCTTTTTCAATCTTGAAAAAGTTATGAGAAAATATAACCTGATCAAACAAATGCCAATTATTATAATAACTCAAACTACCACGTGTAATTGTCATTAATTTCTCAAACGGATTGTATAACATATCCGTAACCAAATAGTCTTTTACACTTTCATCTACTGGGTTGTCGTTAAAATCACCCATAATAATAATTTTAGACGTCTGATTAATTCCTTCATTAGCCTCAATAAAAGCTGATAACTGTTCAGATGCTTGTACACGTTTATGACCTGTAGCATCAGCACCATCTCTACGTGAAGGCCAATGGCACACAAACACATGTACCTCTTCGCCACTTAAATAACCTTGAACATATAAAGCATCTCGCGTATAATCTTTAACACCATCCATTTCATAAATAGAAATCGGAATAGTTTCCGAATATTCCACTTTAAAGTAATCTTCATTCACCAGTAAAGCCACATCAATACCGCGTTCGTCTGGTGAATCATAATGTACAAAATTGTAGTTAGACGCTTTTAAATGTTTACTGTCTACTAAATCAGAAATTACAGTGGCGTTTTCAACTTCAGCAAGACCAACTAACACTGGAGACTTCCCTGTTTTATCTTTAGCAATATTCGAAATTGCCTTACCCATTTTACGGACTTTCTTCTGATACTTTTTTTCAGTCCAAAACTTTTTACCCCAAGGTAAAAAATCACGATCTAAAGTATTTGGGTTATCTTTTGTATCAAATAGATTTTCAAGATTGTAAAAGGCAACGGTGACTAAAGAATTCATAAGTCTCTATATGTTATTTTGATTCTCTAAATTAGTAAATTAGAATCTTATACGTAATTTTACAGCATCGAATTTGAATTATGATAGAAAAGAAACAAATTGAGCACGAAAACGTAGTGCTTATTGGAATAATTACACGACTTCAGAACGAAGAAAAATCTAAAGAATACTTAGATGAGTTGGAGTTTCTGACGTATACTGCTGGTGGTGATGTAAAAAAAAGATTCACCCAACGTATGGATATGCCAAATTCTAAAACCTTTATTGGATCTGGTAAATTGGAAGAAGTGCGACAATTTATTGAGCAAAACAATATTGGCACAGCTATTTTTGATGATGAATTAACACCATCACAACAAAAAAATATTGAACGTGTTTTAGATTGTAAAATTTTAGACAGAACCTTATTAATACTTGACATTTTTGCTCAACGGGCACAAACATCATACGCTAGAACTCAAGTAGAGTTAGCACAATACCAATATTTCTTACCACGTTTAACAGGCCTTTGGACTCACTTAGAACGTCAACGAGGTGGTATTGGAATGCGTGGGCCAGGGGAAACGGAAATTGAAACAGATAGACGTATTGTTCGTGACAAAATTTCGTTACTGAGAAAAAAAATGGCTAGTATTGATAAACAAATGGCAACGCAACGAGGGAACAGAGGGGAACTTATTCGTGTAGCTTTAGTGGGGTATACTAACGTTGGAAAATCTACATTAATGAACGTAATTGCCAAATCTGATGTGTTTGCTGAAAATAAATTATTCGCCACTTTAGATACAACAGTGCGTAAAGTTGTTATCAAGAATTTACCTTTCTTATTAAGTGATACCGTAGGGTTTATTCGTAAATTACCAACTCAACTGGTTGATTCATTTAAAAGTACACTTGATGAGGTTAGAGAAGCTGATATTTTGTTACATGTGGTTGATATTTCTCATGATACTTTTGAAGATCAAATTGATTCTGTAAATAATATTTTAGGAGAAATTAAAAGTTCTGATAAACCAACCATCATGGTCTTTAATAAAATTGATGCATATAAGCATGAAACTATAGATGAGGATGATATTGTTACCGAACGCACAAAAGCGCACTACACTTTAGAGGATTGGAAAGAAACCTGGATGAATGCCATTGGTAACAATGCCTTATTTATTTCTGCTACTGAAGCAGAAAATATTGAAGACTTTAAAAAACGTGTGTATAGCGAAGTAAGACGAATTCATATCACGCGTTTTCCTTATAACAAGTTTTTATACCCTGATTATGATGAGAATTTTGCGTAATTAATTTGATAAGATTAGACATAAAAAAGGGACGCAAATGCGTCCCTTTTTTATGTTTTATAACATGGGATATCTTAGAACGCATAGTTAAATCCTAAACCAAATGTTTCTCTGATTTGAAAACCATTACGTTGTGTGTTATCATCATAAATAGCTTGAAATGTCAAGTTAGCAGAAATGTATTTGTTCACTTGCATTGCTAAATTCATTGTGTAGTCTATATCAACATTTTGTGCATCTTCTAAATAGTTAGAATACAAAGCTAAAATGTTTTCCATAGAAATATTTTTCATTAAATCAACTTTATAATACCCTCTTACAGCAGCACCTAATTCAAAACGCTCTGTATCTCCTGGCTCAGTTCCGAAAGCACCAGCAAATTCGTCATGAACTAAAATTAATTTTCCAGCTGCTGGAGAAATATTCACATGAAAATTATCTGATTTTTTCCATAATAAACCAGGACCTGCTTGAAAATATACTGGAGAAAAGAAATGTGACGTAGTACCAACTTTAGCACCATTATCATAAACAAATCCTCTATCCATTTGAGTTTTCATATTGAAATAAAATGAATAATACCAATTACCTTTCATTTTCTTACCAGCTAATGAATTAAATTCTAAACGGTCATTATTCTTTTTAAAATCATCATCTCCGTCATTTTTATTAACTCCGTAATCAGCAATAAGTTTGTTATCCCAAATTAAATCACCTTTTGTATAATTGAAATCATAATTCACTAAAATATTAGCAGCTATACTTCCTATCCCACCTGCGGTCCATTCGTTATTAAACGCAGACTGATTGAAGGTAATCAATACATTTCCTCCGCGTTTCCACCCTTCTTTAATTGAATCTTTAGCAACGTCTTCTTGTGCAAGTAAATTTCCAGCTGTCAGTGTTAAGGCTAATGCAAATAGTATTTTTTTCATAAATATTAGTTTAAAATTTTAGTCGGCAAATATATACAATGCAAACCTATTAGCAAAATAGCATAAACAACTATTTTACTGATGTTTACGGTTTATTTTTTTCTAAATAATGGTACTGATGAACACGCTTCACCATACATGACAGATTTAGCCACTGTTATAAGTTTACTTGTGATGTTCACATAAGCGCTTTGTGGCACCGGTTTATTAGCACAACCTTTAATAATTACAAATTTATCTTGATATGCAGTAGCATCAATACCCATAATTGCAATCTCATAAAGTGATGTTTCTAAATCCTCTAAATTCCCTATAATCACTTTTTTAGCAAATGATGTGATTTTAACAGTGAATAACATAAATGCCCAAGCTGGTATAATGGCATCAGTACTACAGTTTACAGCAACATAACAGTCTTGATATTGCTCCCAATCATGCATATCTAAGGCAGCTCTAAATTCTTTTTCTCTAAGAATAAAGCCTTGGTCCAACCATTGTGAAATATCTACTTGTATACGTTTTCCTGACACATAATAATCTTCTAAATCAAACGTAATTAACTTTGTATTTTCAGCAACTTTATTTCTTATGTCTCCCATTGTATTTCGTTTTTCTCTAAAAAAACAATTCCTGCAAAAAGCAGGAATTATATAATTTATATGTTGTTATTAAAGCATTCCCAATTCAAGTTTTGCTTCGTCACTCATCAAATCTTTAGTCCAGGCTGGTTCAAAGGTGATTTCTACTTCACAATCATTTACCTCCTTGAGTGTCTTTACTTTGTCTTCTACTTCTTTAGGTAGTGTTTCAGCAACTGGACAATTTGGTGTCGTTAAAGTCATTAATACTTTAACATCATAATCTTCATTTACCATAACATCATAAATCAATCCCAATTCATATATATCAACTGGAATTTCTGGATCATAAATTGTTTTGATAACTCTAACTATTTTCTCCCCTAACTCGTTTACATCTATTGTTTGTTCCTCAGACATGTTACCCTACTTGTGTTTGAAATGCAATTGCATACATTTTTATTTCTTTAATCATACTTACCAAACCATTAGCTCTGGTTGGTGATAAATGCTCTTTTAAACCTATTTCATCAATAAAATCTGTATTTGCTTTTAAGATTTCTGCTGGTGTTTGGTTTGTGAATGTTCTAATTAAAATTGATACAATTCCTTTTGTAATTATAGCATCACTATCTGCTGTGTAAATAACCTTATCATTAGCTAGTTCTGCATGTAACCATACTTTAGATTGACAGCCTTTAATTAAGTTTTCATCTTTCTTAAATTGCTCATCAATTATGGGCATTGACTTACCTAAATCAATCATATATTCATAACGGTCCATCCAATCATCAAACATCGAAAACTCATCTACAAGATCTCGTTGTATTTCATCTATAGTCATAAGTAGTTTATTTTTCAGGCGACAAAGATAAAACTTTGTTCACTAAATCTGCTAAGGGTTTTGGAGGAAATCCGCCATCAAAGGTTTGAGATGAGAATTTTTCATCGTTACTAAACACCGAAATTGATGTATGTGGCGCACCATCATAATGCCTTTTTTTTGTTGGTGCTTCATATGTACTAATATCTTTTAAAGTCAGTTTAGAGATGATGTCCTTTATCGCGATTATGTCTGCTGGCTCCACTTCAATCCTTTTTGATTTTCCATTATACTCTTTTGAAATTGTTGCGTAACTATTAAAAACCGTTAGTGTAAAATGATAGCCTCTAGTGTGTGAACCATAAGTAACTATTGGTGTTTCTTGAGGTAACTCTTTCTTCGTTTCAATATTTTCTGTTTCCATTTTATTTGCTATTATAGTATCTGATTGCACCCCCTGCTTATTTGCGCAACAAGACGCTAATACACATATGCTGAATATAAGAACTGCTATTTTCATAAGTTTTAATTTTATCTGTTACTATAATATTACAAAAAAGAAGCCAAACTCTTACAGTAACATCATTTTTGCTTTTTTAACGGCTGCCACCAAAGCATCAACATCATCTTTTGTATTATAGAACATAAATGATGCTCTAATAGTTCCTGGAATATTATAAAACTGCATGATTGGCTGTGTACAGTGATGCCCAGTTCTTACTGCCACACCTAATTTATCAACTATAGTTCCTACATCATACGGGTGGCATCCATCTATATTAAATGAAATTACTGATGTTTTTTCTTTAGCTGTCCCTACTATATTTAATCCTTCTATTTTTAATAGTTCAGAAGTTGCATAACTTAACAGCTCTTTTTCTTGTTCTTGAATAAAATCAAAACCAATGTCATTCAAATAATCAATCGCTACTCCAAAAACTATTCCTCCTGAAATATTAGGTGTACCAGCTTCAAATTTATGAGGCAAACCTGCATAAGTAGTTTTTTCAAAAGACACCTCTTTTATCATTTCTCCACCACCTTGATACGGAGGTAATTTATCTAGCCATTCTTCCTTTCCATACAACACACCAACACCAGTTGGCCCACACATTTTATGAGCAGAACAAATATAAAAATCACAATTTAAAGCTTGAACATCTGGTTTAATATGTGGTGTTGCTTGAGCACCATCTATTACAACTGCAGCATTAACAGCATGTGCTTTATCTATAATTTCCTTTATAGGATTTATGGTTCCTAGAGCATTAGAAATATGGTTTACAGCTACCAACTTTGTTTTATCACTCAATAAATCATCATAGGCTGACATAATCAACTCTCCTTCTTGATTCATAGGAATCACTTTTAAAACTGCTCCTGTACGTTCACAAAGCATTTGCCAAGGCACAATATTTGAATGGTGTTCTAAATGAGAAATGATAATTTCATCACCTGTATTTAATAGTGTTGTAAATCCGTTTGCTACTAAGTTAATTCCATCAGTAGTTCCTTTAATAAACAAAACTTCAAAATCATGCTTAGCATTAAAATGCAATTGCAACTTTTTACGCGCAGCTTCATAAGCATCAGTAGCTTTCTGGCTTAACGTATGCACACCACGATGAATGTTTGCGTTTATTTCTGTATAGTATTTGGTAATGGCATCAATAACTACTTGTGGCTTTTGTGATGATGCACCATTGTCTAAATACACTAATGGTTTTCCATTAACTTCCTGATTAAGAATAGGAAAATCGGCTTTTATGTTGGTTACTTCTTGCATTGTTTATTTCAAAAAAAACCTCAATCGTAATATACAATTGAGGCTTGATAGTTATTTAAATTTTATATTCTAACTATAAATCAAACCCTAAATCTACATTCAGTTTTTTAGCGATTAATTTGTTAATTCTTGACTTTAATTCTGGTATTCGAACACTTTCTAATACCGTGTTTGCAAAGGCATACATCAATAACGCTTTTGCTTCCTTTTTAGGGATACCTCTTTGCTGCATATAGAATAATGCTTGATCATCTAACTGACCAATTGTACACCCGTGTGAGCACTTTACATCATCAGCAAAAATTTCTAACTGAGGCTTTGCGTTCATCGTTGCTTTATCACTTATCAACACATTGTTGTTTTGTTGATATGCATTAGTTTTTTGAGCTTCCTTTTCTACAATAACTTTTCCGTTAAATACTCCTGTAGACTTATCATCATAAATCCCTTTATAATCTTGGTGGCTCTCGCAATTTGGCACTAAATGGTGCACTAACGTATGATGATCTACATGTTGCTTATCTTCCAAAATAGTGATTCCTTTTAGTATAGAATCTACATATTCTCCATTTTGATAGAAGTTCAAGTTATTTCTAACAATTTTTCCGCCAAACGAAAAGGTATGTACTGAACAAATAGTATCACGTTCTTGAGCTACAAACGTATTATCAATTAATGATGCAGCACTGTTATCATTCTGAATTTTATAATAGTCAACATGAGCTCTCTTCTCTGCAGAAATTTCAGTAACAACATTTGTCAATACTGCATTTTCAGTTAAACTTTGATGGCGTTCAATAATTTGAACATGAGAATTTTCACCAACTACAACTAAATTACGCGGCTGTAATAACGTCGCAATTGCATTTCCTGTAGCAAAATTGATAATCTGAATTGGTTTTACAACCTCCGTATTTTTAGGAATATTTATAAACGCGCCTTCACTTGCAAAAGCTGTATTTAAAGCCGTCATGTTATCTTGCTTAGCCGTTTTATTGAAATAATTTTCAATAACAGGTTTGTGCTTTGCATTTGTAAAAGCAGACGATAATAAACAAACATCTATACCATCATGTGTTGTTTCAGATAAGAATGAGCTATATTTTCCATCAATAAATATGATTTTATAAGAATCAATATCATGAATAAAATATTTCTTAACGTCCTTAAACTCTATTGTATTCTCCTCTTGAGGAAAAACACTATAATCTTCTTTTAAAACTGAATTTAACGACGTGTATTTCCATGCTTCTAATTTCTTAGTAGGAAAGCCTAGGGTCTCAAATTCTTTTAATGCTTTTGTTCTAATGTCGTGCACATCAGAATTGATGTTCACATCATTTTCAAAAGCAACGTATGATGATAATAATTTTTCTTTTAACTCCATTGTTTCAGTCCTCATTTTTCAGCAATAACTGCCGCAATATTGTTATGCGTTAATTTCTTCTTTTATCCAATCGTATCCTTTTTCTTCTAACTCTAAAGCTAAAGACGCATCACCTGTTTTAACGATTTTACCATCAAATAAAACATGAACGAAATCTGGTTTGATATAGTCTAATAAACGTTGGTAATGAGTAATAATTACAACTGCATTATCTTCACTTTTTAATTTATTAACTCCGTTAGATACAATACGTAATGCATCTATATCTAAACCTGAATCTGTTTCATCTAGGATGGCTAATTTAGGCTCTAACATAGCCATTTGAAAAATCTCATTACGTTTCTTTTCTCCGCCAGAAAATCCTTCATTTAAAGAACGTGATAAAAATTTACGGTCGATTTCTAATAATGTAGATTTCTCACGTATTTTTTGCAACATTTCTTTAGCCGGCATATTCTCTTTACCATTAGCTTTACGAGATTCGTTAATAGCCGTTTTGATAAAATTTGTTACCGACACCCCAGGTATTTCAACTGGATATTGAAATGACATAAACACACCTTTGTGAGCGCGTTCTGTAGGATCTAACTCTAATAAATCTTCACCTTCTAAAGCAATATCACCACTAGCTACTTCGTATTCTTCTTTACCAGCAATTACTGATGATAATGTACTTTTTCCTGCTCCGTTTGGTCCCATAATTGCATGAACCTCTCCTGCTTTTACAGTTAAATTAATTCCTTTAAGAATTTCTTTATCTTCAATACCAGCGTGTAAATTTTTTATTTCTAACATCTTATTATTTTCCTAGAGTTATAACATCTTTTTTTTCTGGATTCGGCTTGATTACCTTTAGTATTTCTACTATTCTAACAGTATTTGGCCACCCTTCCTCCGCCTCGGGTTTTGGGATTATCTCCCCTTTTATTTCAACAGGAACCATATCTGTAGCTAATGCTTTATATGGCGCAACCTGTTTGTCTAATTTCATTGAATTTTCGTCTAAAATAACACCGTACACTTCTGTTGGTGTTTGTAAAATTGCAGCATCTGCATAATACAAATACATCCCTTTTAACACCACTATGTCTTTATCAGACTTACAAGCTGTTACAGCTATAACACAAAGTATTAAAATTAATTTTTTCATCATCTAGACTTTTATCCTACTGAACCTTCTAAACTTATTTCTAATAATTTCTGAGCTTCAACAGCAAACTCCATTGGTAACTTATTTAAAACATCTTTACTAAATCCATTTACAATTAATGCAATAGCTTTTTCAGTATCAATACCACGTTGGTTACAGTAGAAAATTTGATCTTCACCAATCTTACTTGTTGTTGCTTCATGCTCTATTTGAGCCGTATTATTCTTTGTTTCAATATACGGGAAGGTATGTGCACCACATTCATTACCCATTAAAAGAGAATCACACTGAGAGAAGTTTCTTGCATTTTCTGCACGTGGACCAATTTGCACCAATCCTCTGTATGAGTTTTGAGATTTCCCTGCAGAAATTCCTTTCGAGATGATCGTACTTTTAGTATTCTTCCCTATGTGAATCATTTTTGTACCAGTATCCGCTTGTTGGTAATTATTAGTTACTGCAATTGAGTAAAACTCACCTACAGAATTATTACCTTTTAAAATACAAGAAGGATATTTCCAAGTTACAGCCGAACCTGTTTCAACTTGTGTCCAAGAAATTTTTGCGTTCTTTTCACACAACCCTCTTTTAGTTACAAAGTTGAAAACACCACCTTTTCCTTCTGCGTTTCCAGGGTACCAGTTTTGTACCGTTGAGTATTTAATTTCAGCATCATCTAAAGCGATTAACTCAACTACAGCGGCGTGTAATTGGTTTTCGTCTCTACTTGGCGCAGTACATCCTTCTAGGTAACTTACATAAGAGCCTTCATCAGCAATTAGTAAAGTTCTTTCAAACTGTCCTGTTCCTGCTTGATTGATTCTAAAATATGTTGACAATTCCATCGGGCATTTCACGCCTTTAGGAATGTAACAGAATGAACCATCACTAAATACAGCTGAGTTTAAAGCGGCATAGAAATTATCTTTTTGTGGAACAATTGTTCCTAAATATTTTCTAACTAATTCTGGATGCTCTTGAATTGCTTCAGAAATAGGCATGAAAATAATTCCTTTTTTAGATAACGTATCTTGAAATGTTGTTGCTACTGAAACAGAATCTACCACAATATCCATTGCTATATTGTTCATTCGTTTCTGTTCATCTAAAGAAATACCAAGTTTTTTATACATGGCTAACATATCCGGATCTACATCATCCAAAGTTTTGTTAGGATCAATTGCCTTTGGTGCAGAATAGTATGCGATAGCCTGAAAATCTGGCTTCTCATAATTTACGTTTGCCCATTCTGGTTCTTCCATTTCTTGCCAAATTCTAAAAGCTTCCAGACGCCATTCCGTCATCCATTCTGGCTCTTCTTTCTTTTTAGAAATTGCACGTACAATGTCTTCGTTTAAACCAATAGGAAATGTTTCTGATTCAATATCAGTATAAAATCCGTATTCGTATTCTTTATTTTTTAATTCTCTTTCTAAATCGTCTTCGGTATACTTGCTCATCTTCTCGATTTATTTGAATTATAATGAAAAACTTTCTCCACACCCACAAGTTCTGTTGGCATTAGGGTTGTTAAACACAAATCCTTTACCGTTCAAACCTCCTGAATATTCTAAAGTTGTTCCTACTAGGTATAAAAAACTCTTTTTATCTACAATAACCTTAATATCGTTATCCTCAAAAACCTTATCGTTTTCTTCTTTTTCTTTATCAAAAGTCAAATCGTATGACAAACCAGAACAACCTCCGCTTTTCACACCAACTCTTACATAATCATTTGCAGCATCAAATCCGTCATCCTCCATAAGGGAAACGACTTTCTTTTTTGCAGACTCTGAGACTTTTATCATTTTAAATTAGATTATTTCTAAATAGACTGCAAATATAGAGTAAATATCCATTTTCGTCAATCAATTCGGGTTATAATTTTTGTACGTAGAATATATGATTACTTACAATCAGAATCCTCTTAGTCTGTTTGCGATTGATTTAAGATCCCTCCTCTTAAATTAAAAAGTTGTTTTTCAAAACCAGTTTCTTTTATAATCTCTATAGCCATTTTACTACGCATTCCGGCTTTACAATACACCACTAAATCTTTATCTTGAGAAACTTCATCTATTCGTGACTTTAGCTCTCCTAACGGAATATGCTGCCCCCCAACATGATGTTGGTTGCGCTCATATTGCTCTCTAACATCTAGTAAATTATAGCTATCTTCAAATGCCTTAACTTCTTTTAATGTGATTTCTAAATTAGATTTAGGTAAGCCACATAGAACATCATAGTCTGCATTTAACTCATAAATTTGACTATTGTCATTTTTATGAAAATCTAAAATAAATTGCTGCATTGATAATGCATTATAAGTCAGTAATTTTCCAGACAATGGTTCACCTATTCTACAAATTAACTTTAAAACTTCATTGGCTTGAAGTGTACCTATAATTCCTGGTAAGACACCTAACACACCTATTTCTGAGCAGTTTGGCACTTCATTTGATTTTGGTGCATTTGGGTATAAACACCTATATGTTGGTCCGTTATTAAAATTAAAAACAGACACTTGGCCTTCAAATTTATAAATTGAACCAAACACTACTGGTTTCCCAGAGAGCACAGCTGCATCGTTTACCAAATAACGTGTTGGAAAATTATCGCTTCCATCAACAATAATATCATACTTAGAAAACAATTCAATGGCAATTTCTGTTGTTAACTTTTGAATATAAATTTCAAAATTTACAAACGGGTTCAATCCTGATAACTTCTTAGCTGCAACCTCAGCTTTAAATTGCCCGATAGTATCATATGAGTATAATATCTGCCGTTGTAAATTACTTTGATCTATTGTGTCATGATCTATAATTCCTATAGCCCCAACTCCTGCGGCCGTTAAATATTGCAAGACCGGACAACCTAAACCACCAGCACCAATGACTAAAACTTTGGCTTGTTTCAGTTTTAACTGACCTTTTTCTCCAATTTCATCTAAAATAAGATGACGATTGTATTGCTTATTTTCCTCCTGTGACAAAGACATTATTTACTAACTTATATTATTAATCGTTGGAAAACCCATTTTTAGGAATTCGCGTGGAAAATTTCATCTATAATATTAATTTTCAAATTTAAGGTTTTATCTTCAGTTAGCTATACATAAAAAGCCACATCTCTGACATAGAAATGTGGCTTTTTATATGTATTGTTCTTAATTAAAATTTAAACGTCGCCCCTAACAAGAAATTAATTGTTGCTTGCGGGTAATACCCAGCACCTTCAATTGTGGTAACAGCAGATGGGTCTGTCCAATTATCTTCATAATTATAATAATACCCATTAGATACATATTCTTTATTAAAAACATTATTTATTAAACCTGATAGCACGATTGATTTAAATACTTTATTTGGTTTTATTTCATACGTTACGTTAACATCACTAGTAAAATAACTATCTAATTTAGAAGCTTCTGAGTCAATGTTACTCATATATTGTTCTCCAACAAACTTTGATAATAATGAGATTTGTAAGTTTTTAACAGGAATGAAATTAATTGCATTTCCAGCAACTACGTTTGGAGAAAATGAAATATTTGTGTTTCCAAAATCGCGTAATTCACCATTCCATTGTGAATGAAAGTCTTTGTTTTTATTTACACTTATAGAAATATTCGGTTGAACATTTAGCATCTTAGACACTTTAATCTTAGCATCTACTTCTAATCCTAAACGGTAACTTTTACCAACATTTTTTCTAATTGGAGACCCAACTAAATCTAACTCTCCTGTAAGTACTAACTGATTTTTATAACTCATGTAATAAAGATTCGTGTTTACATTAAAATTAGGTTTATTAACACGCCACCCTAATTCAAAGTCATTTAAGGTTTCCGACTCAGGGTTTCCATTTTCGTAATCAGTTCTATTTGGTTCTCTATTTGCTCGTGCATACGATGTATAAAGGCTATTATAATTATTAATTTTATATGTTAAACCGGCTTTTGGATTAAAAAATGTAAATGTGTCATCTACATCTAAAAAATCACTTTTATAAGCGACATTTCTAACTTGTAAATCACCATATAATAGAAGTTTACTGTTTAGCTTAATGTTCGCCTTTGTAAAAAAGTTAAAATCTGATTTATATGATGTATTATCATAATAACGTTCTCTAATATCACTATCACTTGCATATTCTGCCCAAATCACTTCTCCAAAATGATCACCTTCGTAATAACTAAAAGATGTCCCAAATGTTAAATCTAATTTTTGTTTGTTATAATTTGCACCTGCATTTAATACATAAAAGTCATTATCCAGCCATTTTCTTCTGATTAAATCTGTTTCAGTGATTGTTGCACCGCCTATTACAACATCTGAAAATCCGTAGTCAGAAAACGCCTCTTCTTCTTTATACTGCTCGTAATACCCTCTACCATATGTATAATTAACCCCTACGTTAGTTGACCAATCAGTATTAATTTTTTGATTCCAATGTAATTGGTAATGGTCTTGATTATAATGATCCACTTCATTGTCATAAGTGTATGGATTCTGTCTTCTATCATCTTCCAACTGTTCTGCTGTTAGACCTTCCCAAGCTTGGTAAGTCACTTCTTTCCCTCCAAAAGCTAAAGCTTTAATTAATGTCTTTTCGGTTACATAAGATCCTTGTAAAAAATAAGAGTTTAAATCAGAGAACGCTCTATCTACATAACCATCAGATTTAATTTTTGACAAACGTCCAGCAAATTCAAAATGGTCGTTTAACTTACCTGTCGCAAATTTTGCAGTATGCTTTCTTGTTCCATAAGAGCCGAAAGAGTTGCTAAATTCTGCGCTAGCATTTTCTGAAACCGCATCAGTTAATAAATTTATACTAGCACCATAAGCCCCAGCACCATTTGTAGAAGTACCAACACCACGCTGCAATTGCAAGTTTTCTACTGAAGATGTAAAATCACCTAAATTCACCCAGAAAGTTCCTAAAGATTCAGCATCATTATACGGAATACCGTTTATGGTCACATTAATTCCTGATCCACTAGTTCCACGTACTCGCATACCAGTATACCCAACACCAGCTCCAGCATCAGTAGTAGTAACAACGTTTGGCATGTAATTCATTAACACCGGAATATCTTGCCCTAAATTACGTTTAGCAAGTTCTTCTTTTGATAAGTTTGAGTGTGTTACAGGCGCATCATCTGCAACACGCACAGATTTCACTAAGACTTCATCTAGAGTTTCAACTTTGGTTGAATCTTTTTTCTCTTCTTGAGAAAACGCACAAAAAGTAAGTGCAAAAAAGCATAAAAAAGTAAGTAAGTTTTTCATTTCGATTAAATACATATAACCGAATAAAAAGAGGTAATTATTCTTTGTTGTTGTTTTAGCTCAAGGTATAACCGATCGTAAAACCTCTCTTTTTTTAGAAAGAAATTTTCACAAACAATTTGCCTCATTAATTCAAAATGGCGACTATCGCCTCCCTAAACAGCATTACCTGTTCTAGGTTCATTGGGTATGATCTCAGCCATTTTATAGGCACCCCTTTTTGAGAACGGCGCAAATGTATGAACAATTATTAATTGATTTCTAATTTTTATGTAATTATTTTAATAATGGAATAAAACATCAATATGTTTAACTGCTTTTGACAGTCGTGATTCTTTGTTACCAGAGACACTAATGTATGGCAAGTTCATATCATCTAAAACTTGTTTAAACTCAATAAACATAGCATCTCGCTTGTCTGATAAACTTCTAACTTTATCTTCTTCCCAAGGGATATTTGTTTCGGTAAGAATATATAAATCGTATGTGTTAAATTCTGCATAATGAGCAATACTGTTAGGGCAGAAACCGTCATAAATCATTTCAGAATATACTTTAGTTTCTAGTAAATTAGTATCACAAAACAGCACGTTCGTTGCTTTTTCTGAGTAATTGTTTTCTAATTGCATTTGACCAATGGCAATAGGTAAAACATCTCCTTTTGTTAACTCCTCATTTTTTAAAAGCTTTTCTTCTGCATATTCTCTTGAGAACTCAGGAACCCAAAGTGTGTTATAGTGTTCAGCTAATTGTTTTGCAAGTGTTGTTTTACCAGTACATTCTGGACCAAACAATACTATTTTAATACAGGAATTGTTTGTTTGTCTAAGCGCTTCTTCCATTCTAAATAACCAAATATTGCAATAACTGTGAATAAAATATATAAGATGCTTGATAGCGTGTATCCTTTATAAAAATATAACGGAATAGATATAAAATCTCCAATTAGTAAGTAAATCCAATTTTCTATTTTTCGTTTTGCCATTAGCCACATACCTACAAAAAACAATCCTGTTGTAAATGTATCTACATAGGCTGTCCAATCGTTCCATTTATCGAAAATGGTATAGATTATATAAATAAAAAATAGTGTCCCTATAAAAATAAATAGAGTTGTGATATGCTCTTTTTTAGTTGTAAATGAAATTGGAGTTACGTGTACTTTATCAACTTTTTTTGTCCAAATATACCACCCGTAAACACTCATTATAAAATAGTATGCGTTTACAATCATATCACCCAACAGGCCCCATTTAAATAGGAGATATACAAAAAGCAATGTGCTTATTATACCGGTAGGGAATACCCAGACTTTATTTTTTAAAGAATATATTACAGAAAAAATACTAAATAATATTGCTACTACTTCAATAGCAATATTGAAGTTACTGTACCCTGAATATTGCCCAAAAAGAAAATCAAAAACGTGGTTCATAGTTACTTCTGTCAGATTTTACAATTTTCATATTTGCAATTATAGCGTTAGACGCTATAAATGATTCTTTTAGTTCTTTATTTAAAAACAACATGACTTCATCATAGTCTCCATAAACCTGGGTGCTTAGTGAATTTTCCTCAATATGAAAATTTGAATTTCGTAAACGCTTGATGAAGCTAACAATATGATTTCTATAATCATCTTGTAAAGGCATTAAGGTAAGTTCTACTGAAATTTTCATTTTGTATCTTTTAATGGGTTGTTTTTTATTGTAAACTAGAGCCATTAAAACCGGAAAGTGTAGTTTAACTACTAACTTTTCCCTACGTTGGTGTCAGCCAAATCAGGTTCTAAGGATATATCTCAAACTAACACTAAATTAGTTACTCCTAAAGTTTACTGTGTAAATATAATATAGTTTTCACTTAAATAGTAAGAACTCAGTTGTATATTTTTTGAAAGATCTTAATTCTGAAAAGCTGGATTAGTGATGAACTCATTATCAGTTAATGTTAACAAAAACGCTTTTAAATCAGCTTTTTCTTGAGTAGATAAGTGTACTCCACCTTCATCTACTTTTTTCATTAACGGATCAACAGTTGCTGAATTTTGTAAACCTTCACTATAATGATTAATTACCTCATCAAGTGTATTGAAACGTCCGTCGTGCATATACGGAGCTGTAAACACTAAGTTCCTTAGAGAAGGTGTTTTGAATTTTCCGTTATCTGCTGGATCTCCAGATACTTCACCTAAACCTAAATCAGTAAACGTAGCATCTAGTGCGTTATTATGAAACATATTATCTGTCCATAGTGGGTTATTCACATTACCATGACAATGAAAACAATCTCCTTTTGTTTCATCCATAAAGATGTTGAGACCATTTAACTCTTCAGGTGTTATTGTTGTTGTTCCTAATAAATATTTGTCAAATTTTGAGTTACCAGATATCAATGTTCTCTCAAACTGAGCAATAGCTTTAGTTACTAGTTCAGAAGTTATTTCAGATGTGCCAAAAGCTCTTGAAAATAATTCTGGATAAGCTTCAGTGTTTTGTAAAGCGTCAACAACGTTTTGCCACGTGTTGTGCATTTCAATTGGATTTTCTACTGGCTGTAACGCTTGATGTTCTAAACTAAATACACGACCATCCCAAAAGAATTTTTCGTCATAATTGAACGCTAGGTTAAATATTGGCATTGAATTTCTGTTTCCAGAAAGTCCGTCTATACCCACACTAAATCTATTACTATCAGAAAAGGCTTCAGAAGGTGCATGACAACTAGCACATGATTGTGTATTATCTGCAGAGAGTAATGTTTCAAAAAACAATTTTTTACCCAAAGCAACGCCTTCTACCGTTTGCGGATTATCAAATGGAATTACCGGCGCTAAAATACGTTCTTCAAACAATTCAGGGACTTCTAGTGCTAGTGGTGTTGGCACATAAGTTTCTCCTGTGTTATCATCTTTTGAGCAGGATGCTAACAGTAATATACCGCTTAATATGAGTCCTAATTTCATCTTCATTATGGGGTAACTTCTCCTAAACTAAATACAGTTGCGCCATTTTTAAACATATCTACTTGTGCATCAAAGTTTGGCATTAACATGCTATGCCTGTCATTTAAATCCCATGTGATTGGGTTTTTAAACCATTCTGCAATATTCATGTTCACTTCTATTCCGGCATTTTCTCTAATAATTACTTCTCCTAAATCAACTGTAAAAAACGTGTCTTGAAACACTAAGTTATTTGGATCAGAATTATCTACAGCTTTTATGGCGTGGTAGGCATATCCTGTTTCAGATGCAACATTATCTATAAACTTCCCTTCTAACTGCATAAAGTGATAGCCACCACCCATCATCATTGGCACACCCCAACTTGTAGAATTCAAATCTGCATAGGCACCATCTATGTTATCTTCATTATCAAAACCAAAGGTAAATGATACGTTTGAATATGTTCCAACTGTTAATGTTTCACTCGGTGTGAAAGTCATATTTGATGCGTTGGTAACATCTACTAAGTTGTAACCATCTACAACAATTGTTTCTCCGTTTGACTTATGAAATGTTACTTTAGAAATTAAATAACGTAGTTTTTCAATACTTAACTCATCATTACTTGCATTTAAATATTGAATATTATTAAAGTCAGTATTTGTAACTTCAGTACCATCCCAATTATGAGAGAATCTAAACGTTACCTCCGTTTTAGGTAATGCATTTGTATCATCATCTCCGCAAGAAGCTAAAATAATAATACTTAAGACTAATATTGTTACTATTTTTTTCATTTTAATTTTGCTATTAACGCGTCTGTAAATCCTTTATTTTCTATAATATCGACATCATTACTTCCCGTTTCTCCAACAAGAATAATTTCATTGTTTGATTTTTCAATTATTCCATAAGAAAAATCTGCATCAGTTCCACCGAATGAGTAGCCTCTTTGTACATCTCCAGTAGCAGATATTTTTAATATAAACACATCATTCTGACCGTTATTTACTGATAAATCGCCATCCTGACTTCTTGAGCTTCCAGTGATGATATACCCACCATCTTGCGAGTTAGTTATAGCATGACCGGAATCAAAACTAGATCCACCATAGGTCTTTTCCCATAACAGAGTTCCGTTAGAATCTATTTTTATTAGCCAAGCATCAGCCTGTCCTATGTTATGAGAAACATCAACATCATCACTAAATGTTTTTCCTAAAATCATAAAGTTATTATTCTCTGCCTCTACAACACTATAGGCTTCATCAATACCGGTTCCGCCAAATGATTTCTCCCAAACTAAACTTCCGGAAGCATTTATTTTAACAATCCAAAAATCATATTGCCCTTTGTTGCCAGTAATATCTACATCTGTACTATCTGATGTTCCTATAATTATATAGCCACCATCTGTGGTTTGAATGGTATCATATGGCAACTCACTGTTATTACCACCAAAATATTTTGTCCATTCAGTATTACCAGAAGCATCTAACTTTACACCCCAATAATCACCTCCTGCGTGTTGTGTTGCTCGACTGTTACCTTCTCCTCCAGAAGCAGTAACATCTAACAAACCAACAACAAAATACCCGCCATCTGAGGTTTGTATAACTGATTGTGCTTTATCTGAGCCAATGTACCCTAATGATTTTTCCCATGAAACACTTCCGGTAGCTGTTAATTTAACTATCCATAAATCATGTGCACCTGCATTTGTTGTTACATCTTCATCGGCACTTTTACTATATCCAACAATGACAAATCCGCCATCTTGAGTTTGAACGATATCATTACCTCTATCATCAAGTGAACCGCCATAGGTTTTGTTCCATTGTAACTCATCATTAACATCAAATTTTAATACCCAATAATCATAATTTTCTGTTGGATTATTACTGATATCGCCATCTGTACTCTGTGTATATCCTAAAACCGCGTAACCGCCATCAAGAGTATTCACAACAGAATTTGCAGCTTCATTTTTTGAACCTCCATAAGTTCTCACCCATTTTAGTCCAGTAGTTTCTGAAGAGCTATTGTCATCATTAGAACACGACAACAAAGGGATTGTAATTAAAAAAACATAGAATAACCACTTCATGACTTATAATTCACTTGCTTTTACAATATATAATCCTCCATTATAATCACTAATCACTATGTTTCCACTTGCGAAATACGGATACACACTCCAAGCACCATTAAACGATGTGCTGTTATTTGCTGGATATGTATCAAAAGACCCTGTCAAATTTAAAGAACCTGAACCAATATTAGATATGTCTAACACTTGTAACCCAGCAGTATAATTTGCTTGGTAACACACATCTCCTTTTATATACAAATTGTGGTCTATAGCTTGAGTATTTCCATAATGTTGGAAATCTAATGATGGGTTGTCTAAATCTGTGAAATCAAAAATTAAAGTTCTTGTGTTTCCTCCATAATTTTGTTCATCAGTTTCATCACCAGCTATAAAGTATTTTTTATCTTCTGTAAACCATCCTTGGTGTGTGTATCCAATATTTGGATAACTGATGCTAGATATGTTTGTAGGGTTTGCCTTATCAGTGACATCTACTATAACAACTTCATTAGCATTACTCCCTATTAATATTTCCTTACCTTGATAATCTGCGTCTGGACCATCATAAGTGACTACCTGTGCATCATGAGAATAAGAATCAATACTATATCCGCCTGCTGCAATTGGATTTGCTGGGTTTTGAATATTTACAAAATGAGGTCCTCCTGAGAAAGTATCCGATCCTACCGCATAAGCAAACCCACTATCTTCATTAATCACAATATTATGCGCTTTACCAAAACCTGTGTATAACGCATCTTCATCAAATGCTACTGGTAAATTAGTAGCTGTTCTTAAGCGTGTTAAATCAAACACCTGCATACCGTGTCCAGGTGCTTCACTTACAACATAAGCATGATTTTGATATACTTTAATATCCCTCCATGTACTTCCTGCTGCTGCACTAGCTAAACGACCGATTAAAACTGGTACTGATGGATAGGTAATATCTAAGAACGCTGTTCCGGTTCTAGTAGACACCAAAGCATATTCTGTACCCGAAACTGGGTCTGTCCAACCCCATGAATCGTTTCCTGTTGCCCCGCCTAATACAGACAAAGGCACATGTGCTTGTAAGTCATAACCATCACAAGGGTATGCACCTGCAAAACCATTAACACAAGGTGATTCTGGTCCTTGACATGCATCACCTACACCATTATCATCATTATCAATTTGATCTGGGTTTACTACCAATGGGCAGTTATCATCAACATCTAAAACACCATCATCATCATCGTCATCATCACAAGCGTCACCTAATCCGTCACCATCTGTATCTATTTGGTCAGTATTAGGTGTGTTAATACAATTATCTTCCGAATCTATAACCCCATCTTCATCAACATCATTATCGCAAACATCCCCAATGCCATCACCATCAGTATCTAACTGATCTATATTTGCTATTAATGGACAGTTATCATCAACATCCAAAACGCCATCATTATCATCATCTTCATCACATTCATCACCAATACCATCTTCATCAGTATCTAGTTGATTGGTATTGGCAGCATCAGTACAATTATCATTTTGATTTGAAATACCATCACCATCATTATCTCGGATTGTATCATCTAAATCATCAGAACAATTCAATACAATTGCAGCCATAAAAAGCATGCAAATTATTTTAAAAGGGCTTAGAAGTTTTTTCATCATTAAGTAGGGATTTGTATTACATATCTGGTAAAGATACATAATTGAAGATTAATCATTTAACAAAGTTCTTTTTTTAACAAAAGGTAGACTTTGGCAACTCAATAAAAACACGTTTTATTTTATTAAAATTTTCTGAGTGTAAGTATTATTTATTTTAAAAAAATACATTCCATTATGAAATTGCTCAACATTAAATGTGTATTCATTTTCAAAATCACCTTCAGAACTAAAAACTTTCTGACCTAAAACGTTAAACATTTCAATTTGATTAATGTCAATATTTTTAGTTGTTACAGTGATTCTTTCATGTGCAGGATTTGGGTATACAGCTATTTTTTGGTCGTCAAAAACCGACTCATCAATACTTAGTGGTAATCCTGATTCTCTAAGAATAAACAGACCTCTATCAATATCACTAACTATAATATTTCCACTTTCAAAATATGGATATACGCTCCAGGCACCATAAAAAGTGGTGTTATTATTTTCTGGATGCGTGTCAAAATACCCTGCTTCAGAGATATTATTAATATCAGAAATGTCATACACTCGCAATCCAGATGTATAATTTGCTTCATAAACTAAATCATCTTTGATATACAAATTATGGTCAATTGCTGAACTGCTCCCTGTAAAATCAGAATGATATACTGGATTATCTAAATCTGTAAAATCAAATACAATTGTTCGTGTGTTTCCACCAAAACCTTGTTCATCTTGTTCATCACCAACCAAAAAGTATTTCATATCAGATGAAAACCAACCTTGGTGAGTATACGCAGTATTATTATATGACACTTCCGATATTTTAACTGGTGCAGTTGGCGTAGATACATCTATGATAACTACTTTATCTGCGTTACTAGCAATCATCAACTCTTTACCTAAATGAGTCGTATCTGGACCATTATATGTTACTACTTGGGCGTCATGTGTATATCCTTCTGCGGTATATTAACCAACCGCAACAGGACTTGTTGGATTAGTGATATCTATGAATATTGGTCCGCCGCCATTGGCGCTACTACAACCTACCAAATATGCCATGCCTTTTGTTTCGTTGATAACAATATTATGGCAACTTCTTATTTCAGAACCATTCCAACCAGCTGTTAATACCGTATCAGCAGTAAAGTTTTCTGGCGGACTTGCAACACTTCTCAAGCGTTTTAAATCAAATACTTGCATACCATGGGCACCAACGTTATCTGCTACAATAAACGCATGATTTTGATATACTTTTACATCACGCCAGTAATGTACTCCAGCATTTGTGTTTAAATATCCTAAATACTCTGGGTTAACCGGATCTGTAACATTTAAAAAACAAGTTTTATCTTCAAAAGTGATAATGGCATATTCATTATTGTTTAACGGATCCGTCCATCCCCAAACATCACTACCGTCTTCGCTACTTAAAGTTGTTTTGTCAAAGAGGTTCATTAAATCATAACCATTACAAGGAAAACCATTTGATAAATTTCCAGTACATGGTGTTTGAGAATAGTTTATTAGCGGTATTAATAGCGCTAATAGAAAAAAGTAGGGTTTTTTCATAAGTATTTGGGTTTAGTAAGATTTATGGGACTCTAAAGATACATAATTAAAATTTAACCTCAATTTAGTTCTAAAAGTGTATTTTTGCAGCATGATAGAAGATAAAAACCAACAAAAGACATCACTTGCCGATTTAGGTGAGTTCGGACTTATAGATCACTTGACTAAAAACTTCAAAATGACACAAAAATCAACTGTAAAAGGTATTGGAGACGATGCTGCTGTACTTGATTTTTCTGATAAAAAAACATTAGTGTCTACTGATTTATTAGTTGAAGGTATCCATTTCGATTTGTCTTACATGCCTCTAAAACACTTAGGGTATAAAGCTTTAATGGTTAATTTATCTGATATTTACGCAATGAATGCTACTGCAACACAAGTAACAGTGTCTATTGCAGTGTCTAATCGGTTTCCGTTAGAAGCTTTGGAAGATTTATACGAAGGTATTTATCTTGCAGCAAACACTTACGGTGTTGATGTTGTTGGTGGTGACACGACGTCATCTAAAACTGGTTTGTTAATTAGCGTTACTGCAATCGGTGAAGCAAACGAAAGCGACATTACTTACAGAAGCGGTGCAAAAGCAAATGATTTACTAGTAGTTACTGGTGATATTGGTGCGGCTTATTTAGGGTTTCAAATTTTAGAACGTGAAAAACAAGTGTTTCAAGCTAACCCAAACAACCAACCCGATTTAGAGCAGTATTCTTATTTAGTTGAACGCCAATTAAAGCCAGAAGCTAGAAAAGATGTGTCGCAATTACTGAAAGAATTAGACGTGAAACCAACTTCTATGATTGATGTTAGTGACGGGTTATCTTCTGAAATCATGCACTTGTGTAAACAATCTGAAGTAGGATGTAATTTGTTTGAAGACAAAATTCCGTTAGACCAACAAGTCATTACAGCTTGTGAAGAATTTAATATGGACAGCACAACTATTGCTTTGAGTGGTGGTGAAGATTACGAGTTATTGTTTACCGTTTCTCAAGACGATTTCCCTAAAATTAAAGCCAACCCTAATTTTTCTATCATTGGCCATATGACTGATGCTGCCGATGGCATGCACTTAATTACACGTGGAAACGAAAAAATAGAATTAACTGCGCAAGGCTGGAATTCATTGCAGAATGAGGAGTAGTATTTATTAATCATATAACTAACAACCGAATGGGAACTATCAAAGTTTTATGTTTTTTAATTTTTATTGCACAAATTTCTTGTAAAAATGAACTAATAGAACCAATTGGCGAAACAAAGAATAAAATTGAGTTAGACACCACAAAATTATATCAAAAAATAAGTATTTCATATAACCTTAAAAATGAGGTGACTAAAAAATACGAAGTATATGTCTCAAAGAAGAAAGACTCCATTGTTAATCAATTGAGGTTTTATAAAAAAGGAGTTATAGACAGTTCTAAAAGCAAGTTTTACAACTTAAGTATCAGTGGAAATAAAAATGACTCCATCTTAAAAGGAGAAGTCAGTTTCTTTTCACCAGCAGATAGTATTCCAAATTCTCAAATAAATTCTAGAGACGTCACTCTAGCTTATTTACAAAAAGAAAAGGACTCAATAATTTATAAAGAGGTAAAAAGCAACAAAAACATTATCCAATTTGATTATAAAGATTTTGAAAATTTCAGTTTCGTAGGTTATATATCAGATTTACGATTTATTAAAATCGATTCTTTACCTGAAAAATTATTAGTGAATAGAAATTATTTTGCAATAGACAGTGAAGTTTCAACAAATAATACACTTATAGAACTGGTAAAATAATAACAGAAAAAACCTATACTTCCCCATTCCACTCTTTATAAAATTGCGCTAAATACAATTCCATAAACTCATGACGTTGTTGCGCTAAATGTCGTCCAGTTGCAGTATTCATTTTGTCTTTCAAGAGTAACAACTTCTCATAAAAATGATTGATAGTAGGCGCAGTAGATGCCTTATACTCTTCTTTAGTCATCTCTAAATTTGGGGCTATTTCTGGGTTATAAATAGCTCTGTTTTTAAAGCCACCATAATTAAATGTCCGCGCAATACCAATGGCTCCCAATGCATCTAATCGGTCTGCGTCTTGTACCACATCCAATTCTTTTGAAGAAAACGTACGGGCTACTTTACCGCCTTTAAAAGATATGTTATTAATAATCTGAACCACATGTGCAATGACATCTTCATCAACATCCTGTGTTTTTAAAAAGTCTGAAGCTACTCTGGGCCCAACAGATTCATCGCCATTATGAAATTTAGAATCAGCAATATCATGTAATAACGCCCCTAAAGCAACTACAAAAACATTCACATCTTCGTCTTTTGCTATCAAAAGGGTGTTTTTATACACACGTTCAATATGAAACCAATCATGACCACCTTCTGCACCTTTTAAGGTTGTTTTTACAAAGGCAATGGTATTATCTATAATTCTTGCTGTGTTCATTCTCAATAAATTTATATATCAAATAAAAGCCACTACTGCATAAAATTTATGCGGTAGTGGCTTTTTATACTATAGATCGCAGTACGACTTAGCAAAATTCGTTGTAAGCGTCTTTTAAGTTTTCAGCAATCATATCTGCTGGTCTACCTTCAATATGGTGACGCTCTAACATATGCACTAATTCACCATCTTTAAACAAAGCCATACATGGCGATGATGGTGGAAAAGGTATCATGTGGTTACGTGCTTCGTTAACCGCATCTTTATCTACTCCTGCAAAAACCGTTACTAAATTAGCTGGTTTTTTTGCGTTTTCTAATGACATTTTTGCTCCTGGACGTGCATTTCTTGCCGCACAACCACAAACTGAATTTACCACAACTAAAGTCGTTCCTTCTTTTGCTAATACAGCTTTTACTGCTTCTGCTGTTTGTGCTTCTTCAAAACCAAATGATGTTAATTCTTCACGCATCGGTTTTACTAATTCTGCTGGATACATATATTTATTCTTTTGTATTAAGTTTATTTTTAAGTACAAAAATACATAAAAAATTACTGATGGATTGCTAAATAAAACTTAAATAAAACCGTTGAAAGCTATGAATTCAAGTATATTTGAAACTTAAGTGATTGAAAAATGGGATTTGCAAAATTTGTTGGTGCTGGATTAGGTTGGACTGTTGGTGGTCCGATTGGAGGTATGCTAGGTTTTGCTTTCGGAAGTTTGATAGATGGTTTTCACCAAGCTGATGCTAAGCAGTTTGAAAAAGAAAAAGCCGAAAAACGTCAGAACACCGAGCCAGGAGATTTTGAGGTGAGCTTGCTTATTTTATCGGCCTTAGTTATTAAAGCCGATAATAAAATTGATCAGCGAGAATTGGATTATGTGCGCACACATTTTGTGAGTCTATTCGGAAAAGCTCGTGCTAATAATGCCTTTAAAGTATTTAATGAAATTATAAAAAACGATACGGTATCTACACGACGAGTTTGCATACAAATTCAGCAACATATGGATCATCCGTCGCGTTTACAGCTCTTACATTATTTGTTTGGTATCGCTGCTTCTGATGGTTATGTGGGTACACAAGAAATTACTGAAATTAGAAAAATTGCTGGGTATTTACGTATCAGCAGAAGGGATTATGATGCTATTGAAGCCATGTTTTCTGGTTATAATCAACGCTCTAGTCATCAAAAAGCGAATTTTAATGGCTACAATACAGAAAGTGCTTATAAGATTTTAAATCTAGACAGTTCTGCTACTAATGACGAGATTAAAAAAGCGTATCGTAAAATGGCGAAAAAACACCATCCAGATAAAATTCAACATTTAGGAGATACGCATGCTAAAGCTGCTGAGGAGAAATTCAAAAAAATTAAAGATGCCTACGAACAGTTGCAGACTGAAAGACACTTTTAAGTTTTGCTAAACTAAAACAAAACCTTACTTTTAAACTTTAAACTTATTCAGAATTGAGCGTATTACAACGTTTTTTTAAAGACACTATCATTTATGGTTTGGCGATTGTTTTGCCAAGGCTCATCAATTTTCTTTTAACAAGATTATATACAGATGTACTACCAAATGAAAGTTTTTCAACAAATACCGTGTTTTATGTGTATGCTGCATTTTTTAATGTGGTGTTTACATACGGTATGGAAACTGCGTTTTTTAGGTTTTTTAGTAAATACGAGCAAAAAGATAAAGTGCTATCAACAGCATTAATTACAGTTACAGCATCAACATGTCTTGTTGGTATTGGCTTGTTTTTATGCGATAATCAATTGGCTAACTTGATGTCGATTGACTTGCTCTCATATAGAATATTAATTAGCATCACCTTACTTGAAACCCTTATTGTTATTCCTTTTGCGTATTTAAGAGTGACTGGAAGGCCCGTGCGTTTTGCTATCATTAAACTGACTAATGTCTTTATTATTGTTGGGTTAAACATCTTGTTTTTATCGAAAGAGTTTCAATCGGAAACCTTACGAAACTTGTTTAATGTAAACCATGAGGTCATCTATATATTCATTGCCAATTTAATTGCGAGTATTTGTATTTTATTAGTGATGTTACCTTATTTTTTCAAAACTAGATTTCAGTTTGACGTTTCTATTTTAAAAGAACTGTTACATTATGGTTGGCCAATTATGGTTGCTGGGGTAGCTTTTGTTATCAATGAAAATTTTGACAAATGGTTTTTAGACGATCAAGATAAATTTGTAAACGGTGCATATAGTGCTTGCTATAAAATAGCCGTATTTATGACACTTTTTGTAACGGCGTTTAAAATGGGCGCAGAACCATTTTTCTTCAATCATGCAAAATCAGAAAACGCTAAAGAAAATTACGCGACTATTTTAAAATATTTCACCATTGTTGGTGCAATTGGACTGCTGATAATTACTGTCTATATTGATGTCATTAAAGACCTTATCATTAAAAATGACAGCTACTTATTGGCTTTAGATATTGTCCCAATCATTTTGTTGGCAAACCTCTGCTTAGGAATTTATCACAACTTATCCATTTGGTATAAACTGACAGACAAAACCAGATACGGTATGTATATTTCTATTTTGGGCGCCATTATTACCATAAGTATAATATTAGTATTTACGCCAACACATGGCTTTATCGCTTGTGCCTACGCAACGTTATGTGCTTACGGAAGCATGATGTTGGTCTCCTACGTTCTAGGACGACAACACTACCCTGTGCCATATGAAATAAAACGTATCGGTTTGTATTTGGGTTTAGCTTCAGTATTCTCATTTTTAGCCTTCTATCAATTTGATAGAAACATTTATATCGGAACACTATTTTTAATCGTATTTTTAGGACTCGTACTCTTTCTTGAAAGAGCTGAACTTAAACGCTTATTGAAACAAAAATAATATGACTATAAACATCATTAACAAATCGGAACACGCCTTACCGCATTATGAAACTATCGCTTCTGCAGGGATGGATTTACGTGCTAATTTAGATTCTCCTATCGTTCTAAAGCCATTAGAAAGAACCATTATAAAAACGGGGTTATTTATTGAATTACCTATAGGTTTTGAAGCTCAAGTACGCCCGAGAAGTGGTTTGGCTGCAAAAAAAGGGATCACAGTATTAAATGCTCCGGGAACTGTAGATGCAGATTATAGAGGTGAGATTGGCGTGATATTGGTTAATCTATCAAATGAAGATTTCACTGTTGAAAACGGAGAACGCGTTGCACAATTAGTTATTACAAAACACGAACGTGCCGAATGGATAGACGTACAAGAGTTATCTGAAACCGCTCGTGGTGAAGGTGGCTTTGGAAGTACAGGTGTCAAATAAATTATAAATAAAAAACTCGTTTTAACGAACTTACAATATGAAAATAATAGTACCAATGGCGGGAAGAGGTTCTCGTTTAAGACCACACAGTTTAACAGTACCAAAGCCATTAATCCCGATTGCAGGAACGCCAATCGTTCACAGGTTAGTAGCTGATATTGCAAAAATATTAAATGAACCTATAGACGAAATTGCTTTCATTTTAGGTGACCCTGCATTTTTTGGAGATGATGTGGTTGACAGTTTAACCGAATTAGCAAAAGGCTTAGGTGCTAAAGCCTCTATTTACCGTCAGGACCAACCTTTAGGTACTGGTCACGCCATCATGTGTGCAGAACCATCATTGTCCGGACCAGCAGTAATTGCTTATGCAGATACGCTTATTAGAGCCTCTTTTAATTTAGATCAGAATGCAGACGCTGTAATTTGGACTAAAGAAGTAGAACATCCTGAAGCCTATGGTGTAGTAAAATTAGATGCTAATAATGAAATTGTTGAGCTTGTTGAAAAGCCAGAAACTTTTGTGTCTAACCAAGCCGTAATTGGTATTTATTACTTTAAAGATGTGGCGGTTTTAAAAAATGAATTGCAACACGTTTTAGATAATAACATCATTAATGGGGGAGAATATCAAATAAACGACGGTATAAAAGGGATGATGGCAAAAGGGAAAACTTTTGTTACCGGTACCGTTGATGAATGGATGGATTGCGGAAACAAAGAAGTGGCTATTAACACGAATACAAGAATGTTAAACTTCTTGACCTCAGATGGCGAACAATTAGTTTCTGATTCGTTTAAAAATGACAATTCAACGATTATAGAACCGTGTTTTATTGGTGAGAATGTAGTGCTTAAAAACTGTACAGTAGGGCCAAATGTGTCTATCGGGAACAATACGATGTTAGAAAATGTAACTATTAAAGAATCGTTAATTCAAACCAACTCTATCATTAAAAACGCTATTTTAGAACAAGCCATGATTGGTAATCATGTAAAATACAATGGTGAATTTACTAAAATTAGTATTGGTGATTATACAGTTGTGGAGTAATATTTTAACAAACTTGATTTCTTTATGAAGAACTTACTTGTTTTACTTACGTTTTTATTGTGTACAAATTTCTCTATAGCTCAGAAGCAAATTACCACTTGGGATGGTGAAGTATATAGAAATATGACTATTTCTCTTAAAGACGGAAGTACTCTTGTGGGTTATGGGAAAGTTATTTTAATTGAATTTGATGATTTCATCAGTTTTAAAAGAACTAAAGATGAAGGGGAGACTTTGTATGCATTTGAAGACATCATAAATTTAAAAACTACCGTTGGAAATAAAGAGTGTTTGTTTGAATACAAAACATTGATCGCATCTCCTGAAGGGAAATGGTTAAAATTAATTGAAGTAATCGTAGACGGAAAATTAATGATATATCAAGGCTACTTTGATTCAACATCTACTGATGCAAAACGAACATATTACATCTCTAAAAAAGGGGATGATGTAGTTAGGTCTTTAAAATCTGGAGACACCTATTCATCATATGTCACAAACAAAATTCTTTATTACACTAAAAGTTGTTCTACGCTTACAAAAAAGCTAAAGACTAAATATTTTAAACGCTACGGCATAAAGGACATTGCTAACTTTTATAATAACGAATGTCCTAGCAAAAAATAAATTTAATGAAGCAAATCCTATACATATGCATCACATTGTGCTGTTTGGCTTTTAGTCAAGCACAGGAGCAACGTGATGATGATTTAGGAGATGTTTCAGACGCTTTTCAAAACACATTTTTTGAGGCTTTACAGCAAAAAGGTATTGAGAATTATGGGAAAGCCATCAACTTGCTTATTGAATGTCGTGAACAAGCCCCTGAAAATGCAGCTGTATATTTTGAATTGGGGAAAAATTACTTTGAGTTAGATCGGTTTCAATTGGCTGAAGAAGCGCTCTTAAAAGCAAATACACTAAAGCCTAATAACCGTTGGATTTTAGAAGAATTGTATCATTTGTATGGCTATCAAAAAAAGAAATCACAAACCATAGAAGTTCTTTCACAACTGAACACTATTACAAACACTTATTCTAATGAGTTAATTACATCCTATTATCAAAACAATCAGCATAATAAAGCAATCGCACTAATTGATAAATTGGACAGTACAATTGGTGTTGATAAAACAAGAGAGCAATTGCGGTATACCATTTATGAATACACACAGAATCACAAGGCTCAGATCAACTATATTGAACAAAAAATAGCGACAGCTTCTGAGGCAGATTATGTCAAATTAATTTATGGATACCTCAAACTAAGGCAATTAAACGAAGGTTTTGATACAGCCCAACGTTTTGCTAAAGCTTATCCGAATTCCGATACACCATATTTGTCTTTATATAAATTCTATATTTCAAAAAACAATACCGATAAAGCTATTAAAGCAATGACTATTGTATTAAGTAGTGATGCCATAAATGATCAAGATAAATATAAATTACTCAATGATTTTTTATCATATACTGAGCATCATTTAGAATTATTACCAGAATTAGAAAAGGCAACAAAACTCTATCCGAACACAACTATCATCGGAAAGCTAGCAGTGCTATACAAAGATAATGACACAGAAAAATCAGCTGACTATGTGGCTCGTGCTCTCAAAAACTCATCTAATAGTTTTGACGATTTAAAACTTGTTGGTAATCTCTTATTGAAGGAACAACAATATGAAGCAGCTTTGAAAAATAGTGCTAAGGCTTTAGAATTGTATCCGGCGCAACCTATTTTCTATTTGCAACAAGCGAAAGCTTATAATTATACTAAACAAGCACAAAAAGCGTTGGAAAGTTTAGAGTTTGGATTAGATTATTTAATTGATAATCTAGCAATGGAACATGATTTTTATACCGAAATGGCCAAAGCGTATCATTTACTAAATGATAAAAAAAACAAAAACATTTATTTAGAAAAAGCAGCAAAAATCAAAGCGTAAATGAATAAATACATCTATTATTTAGCAATCATATGTGTGCTTTTTGCAAGCTGTAAAGCAACAAAAGGCGTGAAAGATACTGGGGCAACTAAAAGTATGTCTACAACAGAAATCATTACAAGACATTATTCAAAATCGTCAAATTTTTCGACCTTAAAAGCAGCATTAAACATCAACTTGAATACGGCTGAAAAAGAAGAAAAACTGACGGCAAGTTTACGCATTGAAAAAGATAGCACAATATGGATGAGTATTGGTAAAATGGGAATTCCGGGTGCTAAATTGTTAATTACGCCAACAACAGTAAAGTACTACAATAAAATTGATAAAACGTATTTTGATGGTGATTATGCGGTCATCAGTTCATGGTTAGGAACTGAATTAAGTTTCTCGCAACTTCAAGGGATATTAATTGGCGAATCAATGTTTACCCTTGAACCCACACAATACGATTCGGAAGTTTTAGATGATGGTTATTTGCTAAGGCCAGAACAACAAGGTGTTATTTTTGAACATTACATCACTATAAACCCAAGTAATTTCAAATTAAAAACCCAAGAAATAGCGCAACCTAAAGAACTCAGAATTTTTACGGTGGATTATAAAAGTTATCAAAATATAACTGAAAACTTAGTGCCTTTGTTAATCAATATTGCCCTAGTTGAAAAAACTTCAGAAACACAAATTGATATTACCTATAGAAATGTATCTTTGAATCAAGAATTACGCTTCCCATTTAAAATACCTAGTAATTATAAAGAAATTCAGATTGAAAAATAAAGGGTCCATTCGTTTTATCATCATTTTTTTATTAGCGTTAGTAACGGTAAATACTGCTGTTGGGCAATCTAAAAAACAACGTCAGTTAGAAAACCAGCGTAAAACTATTTTAAAAGAAATTCAGCAAATAAACAGTTTATTAGCTGAAACAAAATCTGAAGAAACGTCTTTACTAACAAAAATTGAAGATGTCAATTTAAGAATTAAAGTGCGTAAAAACTTAATACGTATTACCAACCAACAAGCTAATTTACTTACTAGAGAAATCAAAACAAATAGTGACCAAATTAAAGCTTTGGAAGCCGATTTAGCGGTACGTAAAAAAGATTATGCTGCTATGGTAGTAAAATCTTACAAAAACAAAGCTACGCAGAGTAAATTACTGTTTTTACTATCTTCAAACGACTTCTTACAAGCCTACAAGCGTTACAACTATATGAAACAGTACAAACGCTATCAGAAAAACCAAGCGGATTCTATTGTTTCTAAAACCGAAAAACTCGTGGGTTTAAATGAGGCGTTATTACTTCAAAAAGAAGATAAAACGCGTTTAATAGCCGAGAATAAAAAAGCACAAGCGGAATTACAAGCGGAAAAAAACAAACAACAAACCTTAATTACAACGCTTAAAAAAGACGAATCAAAGTACAAAAAAGCGATTGCTAACAAACAAAAGGAAAGTAATAGAATTGAGCGTAAAATTGAAAAACTAATTAGAGATGCTATTGCAGCTGCTAATAGAAAAAAGAACAAAACTTCCACCTCAAAAACCTTAAATTTAACACCTGAAGCCAAAGCCTTAGCTGCTAGTTTTAGTGCAAACAAAGGAAAATTACCTTGGCCTGTATCTACAGGTCGTGTCACCCAAAAATTTGGTAAACAACGCCATGCTACCATCCCTGGAATTTATACCAACAGTAGTGGGGTAAAAATTCTCACATCAAAAAACAGTGATGTTAAAGCTGTGTTTAACGGTGTGGTTTCAGAAATTCAAATGATTAAAGGGGCTAACCAATCGGTGTATATTCAGCACGGAAATTATTTTACGGTATATTCTAACTTAAAAAATTTACGCATCAAAAAAGGTGATAAAGTCATTACAGGTATGCCTATAGGGAAAATTGCGACTAATAACGAAGGGAAATCTGTATTGCGCTTTTTTATATTTAACAACAGTAACAAGCAAAACCCTGCTCACTGGATTTATAAAATGTAACAATGCAATTATAACTTTGTTGTTTATATTAAAAAATGAAGCAATTCTTAAACAAAAATATTCTAATCGATAAATCCTGGGCTAATATATTTCACGATTTAAGAGACGATGTTTCCTTGATTGAAAGAATGATTTCTAAAACCAGCTATAAGCCAGATACTGAGAATGTATTTCGCGTTTTTGAGTTGCCACTAGAGGATATTAAAGTTGTTATTCTGGGGCAAGATCCCTATCCTAATGGTAATGACGCTACAGGTATTGCCTTTGAATTAAATAATTATAATGATTGGTTGACTCCAACAAAAAACACTTCTTTAATAAACATTTTAAAAGAACTGTATTTCGAAACGACAAATAATAGAGATTCTATATTTACAATAAGAACGAAAATTAAAACATCCGAATTTGAAATTTTTAAACCAAATGAAATTTTTCAAAAATGGAGAAATAATGGAGTTTTTATGTTAAATACCTCTTTAACTTGTGCTGAAAACACACCTAATAGTCATGAAAAAATATGGAGTAGTTTCATGTGGAAAATTATTATAAAAATAGCTACAAATAAAAACGACGTGAAATGGTTACTATGGGGGAATGAGGCTAAAAAATTTATTCCTCTAATAAAAATCAGTGGAAATAACCAAATACATGAATCCGTACATCCTTCAAAAAAAGAATTTATTAATTCAGGTGCCTTTAAACAAGTAATTAAAAACTATTGCATAACAAAATAACTATAAAACTAAGCCCCTAAAAACAACGCTTTAAGTTCTGTAGCTTCAGCTGGTTTCATTCGTCCGCCAAGAACTAAACTCAATTGTTTTCTACGTAATGCGCCATCAAAACGTTCTTGTTCTAAGGCAGATTGTGGTTCAATTTCTGGAACTTTTACTGGCGTACCAGTTTCATCAACAGCAACAAAGGTGTAAATTCCTTCATTGGCTTTGGTTCTAAAACCAGATTCACGGTCTTCAATCCACACATCAATATACACTTCCATTGAGCTTGTAAACGCTCTTGATACTTTTGCTTCAATAGTAACAACACTACCAGATGGCACGGCTTTATTAAACGCTACGTGATTTACAGATGCTGTTACTACAATTCTACGACTATGTCGTCTTGCTGCAATACTCGCAGCTCTATCCATACGTGATAGTAACTCACCTCCAAATAAATTATTTAACGGATTTGTTTCTCCTGGTAATACTAAATCAGTGAGTGTGGTAATTGAATCAATAGGATTTTTAGCCTTCATCTGTGCAATTTTTGTGCAAAGGTAAAGGGAAATCAGAAATGAGACACGCTTTTAACTAAAAATTAATTGATATCTTTTACCAATAACCACGCATGAGAATTGTGTGATTTTTTAATTGATTTTAATGTCGATAATGCTTCTGTTCTTGAAGCAACACTTGCATAAACAACTTGGTGCAATCCGTATTTGTTTTGTCCGATTTTTCTTGGTGAAAATCCTTGCTCTTTTAATTGCTCAATTTTCTTATCTGCATTCTCTTCAAAACGAAAAGCCCCAGCAATAATATGGTAGTTTCCAAACACTTCTTTTTCCACAGCTACATTAAAAGTAACTTCAGGAACTTCTATTGGTGCAATATCAAAAAACGACGCTTTTTGATACGCTGATTTTTCAATTTCTAAAGTTTCTAACTCGTTATGAGCAATAACTTCATTCATCTGATTGGTATATACTTGTCGTCCTAAAACTCCAGATAAGCCAAGTGCGACAACAGCTATAGCAGCATATTTTAAATACGATCGTTTTTGTCTTGTTTCAGGAATAAATGCAATTGGTGCTTTATCTTCTAAAACTGCAACTTCTTCTTTGTACACCTCTCTTAAAACAGGTGCTTTCTGCATGTTATCTAAACCAAATGCACTTGTTAAATAGTTGACATTTTCTAAAGGAGAGAATTGTAATTTTCCTTCATAATTCAATGAAATATCACCAACTTTTGGAAGTAATACTGCTTCTCCAGCAATCAGTTTTCCTTTAATTTGTGACACATAAGCGCTAATTTTATCAAGAGCTTCTGTATAACTGACATCTTCAGATATAACAATATGATTTGCCAATAAGCCATCATTTTGTTTCAACTGTTCATTAAAAGACACCAATTTCCTAGGTGGCAAAAACACATTAGTAGCAGGATTAACTGTAGCAGCATGTTGTTGTGTTAAAAACGCCCCGAATTCAGGAACAATTACACATTCATATCTGTACAATAAATCGCTAATATAGTTTGCTAATGCCATGGAGAAATTGATTAATTACTAAAACAAATTTACATTTTTTTAAAACAGACAGCATATCGTTATACAATAGTTATTAACAATCAGATTTTTTGGTTAACTTTAAGTTGACTATCAACTGTTTAATGAACGATACAAATTTACTATACACATTGGCATTGCAAAAAGCGTTAAATATCGGTGATATTACTGCTAAAAAACTCATTCAACATTGTGGTTCTCCTGAAGATATTTTTAAAGAAAAAGATAATTTACTTCAAAAAATTAATGGTATTGGAAGTTACATCTGTAAATCTTTAAAAGATAAAAAACTTCTTATTGACGCTGAAAAGGAGTTAAAATATATACAAAATAACGCCATAAAACATTGGTATTATCAAGATGAAAATTACCCGAAACGTTTGAAACATTGCATTGACGGACCAATTCTATTATTTCATATTGGTAAAATTAATTTAGAACAACAACATATTATTAGTATTGTTGGCACTCGAAACATTACTAATCATGGCAAACGAATCTGTGAAGACATTATTGAAGAACTTAGTGTTTTAAATCCGATTATCGTTTCTGGATTCGCATATGGCACAGATATTACCGCACATAAAGCGGCTATAAAAAATAACTTACAGACCATTGGGTGCTTAGCGCATGGCATGAATCAAATTTATCCGAAAGTGCATAAAAAGTATATGCGTGATGTTGAAGCTAATGGCGGATTCGTCACTGAGTTTTGGAGTAGTTCCAATCCTGACAGGGAAAATTTCATTAAACGAAATAGAGTAATTGCTGGATTATCTGAAGCGACTTTGGTGATTGAAAGTGCTGAAAAAGGCGGCAGTTTAGTCACTGCTGATATTGCCAATTCTTACAACCGAGATGTGTTTGCGTTACCAGGGAGAGCAGATGACAAATTTAGTATTGGCACAAATAACCTTATAAAGCTTCAGAGAGCCCAATTAGTAACTTCTGCCGCAGATATTGCTTATATGCTTAATTGGGATGTAAAACAGTCTAAAAAACCGATTCAACCGCAATTGTTTGTAGATTTAAACCCTTCAGAAGAAAAAATTGTCGCTTATCTTAAAGGAAAAGATAAAGTTGGTTTAGATGTTATTGCAAGAAACTGTGATTTGCCTATTTACCAAACATCTTCGACCTTACTTAATTTAGAATTAAAAGGATTAACAAGACCACATCCTGGTAAACAATTTGAATTGATTGCATAAAAAAACCTCCTTCATTTGAAGGAGGTTTTTAATAACTTAATATTATTAATACAATCTTAGTTATCTAAGATTACATATAAATCATCTATTTGGTATGCACCATCCAAATCTGAATCAGTACCAGAACCTGTGTATTTAAAGGCTACATTGATATTTCCTGAATAAGAAGATAAATCAATTAAACCAGAATCAATAAATTGGTACCATGATGTACTCGTATCTGGTAAATCAACTGATATTGGATTCCAAGTAGCAGCTAAAACATCTGTTCCATTATAATCTGTAGATATAAATACTTCTAAAGTATTAGCAGCAGAATCTAAATGGTGCTGAGCTGTTCTAAAAAATAATTTTTCTCCAGTATTTGCGTCCATATCAATTGAAGGTGTTACTAACCAAGCAATATTTGAAGCATCTCCCGAATTATAAGCACTTAATTCAGTATATGCAGTACTTTGATATGTTTCTTCTCTCCAAACTCTAGATCCAGCTTCAGAAAAATTTGTCCATCCTACAAAATCTAAATCTGTTCCATCAACTGCTGATGAAAAGTCTTCAGAAAAGATAGATGTATAATCCGCTGGATTAAAAGGATCACATCTTTCGCTATTAAAATCTAAATCATGAGTATCTCTAATATATAATTGCTCAGTAGAGTTATACCTACTCAATACAGCAGTTAATGTACCAGCTCCATTCATTGGCATTGGTACAGCTCTGAAATCTGCAAAACCACTGTTACGGATAATAATTTCTTCATCATCATCACAACTCATTAAAGTTCTATTTACACTATAAGTGTTATCTGTGTTTGCGTAAGTAGCTCCTAAATCTGCAAATGGTACTTGCATATTTGGTAATGAAACTAAAATTCCGTCAGGTACACTTCCACTATTAATTGCAGCAGCAGTAGTTTCTGTTGGTACAATAGTACTTACTTCTGTAGAACGTAATACGTAGTTTGGCACTTGCAATTCAGGAATTCTTTCTAAAGATGTTCCATCTAAAGTTCCTAAAGAGTATACTCCGTTTACTTGGTCAAATCCTAATCCGTTTAATTTCACATATACTTTTCTACCTACTTCATAGTTGAAGTAAGTATCATACATATCAACATCAATTTTAAAACCAATAGTTGGGTTTTCAATAGCATCTTGAATATAAATTGACTTGTAAAAGTTTCCTGTTCTATCATTAGATATAACATAACCAACTAAGTAACTGTACTCCATTACACTTGGGTCTGGTCCGTTTGTTGGATCTGGAACTTGTGTGTTTAAATCTACTAAATTATAATAGTTATCAGAATACATTGTCATTAATGACGCAAAAGAATATTCATGACCATTGTCAGCAATTGTTGGTTCAGTTTGTATAACTGTTGGCACAGAATAATCATCATCTTGTACACATGCAGTAAATGTTCCTAAGAACAAGAAAAGAGCTGCTATTTTAAATATATTTTTCATTGTAAGTGTGTTTTTATAGTGTTAATATAAGGAGACGTAACTAATACGTCGTTATTTATTATGTTAAATTACTAAAATCTTAAGTATAAATTTAGGTAGTAAGTAGTACCTCTACCAAACCAGTATTTAGGACCAAAGTGCCTTTGTGGTCTTTCATTGTCTTCTAATAAGGTTGTGTAATTAGCACTTCTTGATTGCTCATAACCACCTGTTTTATAAGTTTCATTAAACACATTGTTGATAGATGCGAATAACCCGATGTATTTTTGGTCAATTTTCCAAGACTTACCTCCTACAAGGTTTACTAACATATAGTCATCAAACTTTTCTTGCTTTAACAATTCTCTAGCTTTATCTTCGTCATAATTAGGTAACTGGATTCCATCACCATCTAACGCAAAACCTGGAGTTCTGGTAATTGCAGCAACATCTAAGTAGGCATTAGAAAAGAAGTTTGCTGTTGCACCAAACCACCAGAATTTAGGGTCTCTATATTCAAAACCTACACTTCCTGCACGTTGAGGTCCTCCAGCTACTTTGTAATTTTTCAATGACGCAGTTGTTGGTTCAAATTCAATAGCACCACCATCATTCCCAAGACCAGATAAGACAACTCCTGGGTTACTTGTGTACACAGCTTCTCCTAAAGATAACGCACCTTTTACTTTTATAGTTGGTGTAACTTGTGCTTCTGCACCAAATTCAATACCCATACTACGTTTATCAACACCATTTAAAGCTTCTTGTACAAAAGACTGAGTCTCATTTGTATTAGAAAAACCATCACCGTAATAAAATGACACTTCAGTAGCATCTTCAATTTGAGAGTAATACCCTGTTAAACGTGTTTTCAAAATTGGAGAACGGAAAATATAACTAGCATCTACAGATGTTGTTTTTACTTCTGTTAAATTATCCACAACCCTATGGTTTTCTCTTGAATTCTGAAAACTATTACGTAATGTTGGTGCATCTTGTATGTATGCTCCGTTAAAGTCTAATAAGTGTTTTCCAGAAATTTTATATGTAAGCCCTGCTTTACCACCTAATTTATCAAATTCTAACTCTTCACCTTTTCCTAAAGAATTGTCCTCAAAATTTCCATTTTGATATAAACCTTCTCTTTGGTGAGTTGTTTTACCGTATTGTCCGCCTAAATAAAAATCAACTTTATTGTACTTAAATTGTGCTTGAGCAAACGCATCATAGCTTGTAGATAAGAAATTGTAATTATACTTAAAGGTATCTCCTTCTGTTACAATTCTATCTGGGTTAAGTACATTACTCTGTGTAAACAAGAAATTATCCTGATCTCTATACCCTGTACCTCCTAATAGGTCTAATACTTTAGCATAATTATGAGATTCTAATGTCGTATAATTTACAGCAGCATCTAAGTTGATGTTTTCTGTTAACTCAGTATTTAAAATTGAATTGAATGACCATTGCTTGTCATCATTTCTATCTTCATATAATACAAAAGCATCTGTAAAACCTTGATTATTTGCACTTTGATTTCCAAAGTATAAAGACCCCCAGTCAATTTGACCATCATTTAAAAACTCTTGTAACCTATCATAAGCTTCTGCCTCATCATTAAACTGAGGATCATTACTTAAATAGTAACTTGGTAATTTTCTATAATATGTAGGATCTGGATTGTTCCCGTTAAAATCAATACGACTGTTAGAAATATGTCCAAATTGGTATGCAACATTAGTATTTAATGTTGTTTTGTCAGAAATTGTCCAATAGTGGTTTAACATTAAAATTGGCTCTTCAATTTCTTTGATACGAGAATTTCTTTTCTCACCATCATGTTCTCCCCAGTATGAGTTATAAGTGTTACTCTTTAAGTCAAAAACTTCTTGAGTCATCCCTGCAGATTTACCTCTTCTATTTGGCGTGTAAATTGACGTGAAGTTAATACTGTGCTTGTCATTAATTTTCTTTTCAATAGATGCGAACATTGAATTAGCATCATATACAGTACCGTCAACAAAACCTTCTTCTGCCCATCTTCTACCAGCTGAGATAGCTAATGACCATCCGTTATCCATCATTCCAGTAGCATGAGTTGCCATAACTCTGTTTGTATAACTTCTGTTTGAAGAGGCGTAAGAAATACGCGTTCCTTTTCTGTATTGAGATGCTCTCATGTTCACGTTAGTTGTTCCACCAACACTACCAAAAGCATACTCATTAGCTTTAGAACCCATAATGAATTCTTGGTTACGCATCACATCATTAATACCTCCCCAATTACTCCATTGTGGTCTTCCGTTAAAAGCTTTATTCATTTTAATACCATTTAATAACATAGTACCGTTCTCTGAATCTAAACCTCTTACTCTAAAAAATGTTCCACTAAAATCAAAAGCTGCTGCTCTTGCGAATACATCTTTAGAAGATTGTAAAATTCCAGACGTGTTAGAAGCAACACTTTCGTCAGAATCTAATTCATCTTCTGATAATGAAATTGTAAAATCATCTGATTCACCTAAATCATGATTTAGAATGATAGTTGAAAGGTCAACTGTTTTACCAGCTTCAATAATAATAGTAAACGTTTTAGCAAAATAACCTTCTTTAGAAACCGTTAAGGCTTGTTCTCCTAAAGGTAAGTCATTGTTAAAGCTAAAATTCCCTAACTCATCTGTTGATTGAGAAAGAGAAACACCTTTGATTGCTACAGCTACACCAGCAACTGGTTTGGTAGAATCGGCATCGATTACTTGACCTTTAACGACCGTTTCCTGTGCATGCATAAAAAGCACACTTGTGACAGTCAATAATAATGTCAAAATTGTTTTTTTCATAAGTAATTTACTGATTAATAAATTGTTTTTAAACCCACTGAGGTTTTTTTCAGTGCGCAAATGTACACATTTTAGAATAAAAATTACTTCAGTACCAATGATTTGATGTGAATTTTACAATAAGTTTACATTACTAAAGGTATTAAATTAAATAATTAACTACTTTTGGCTCGTAATTTGAAGTGGATTTTACAATAACTTACTACACCTGAGATAAATACATAAAATTGAAATCTGGTGTAAAAACTTTTATCTAATGAAATTAAGAAACCTTTTACTACTAATTCTAGTAGTTGGAATGAGTGCAAATACCTATGCACAAAACAAAAAACGTTACAAAATTAATACGGTTGCGTTTTACAATTTAGAAAACCTTTTTGACACCATTAATGACCCAAAAAAGCAAGACGAGAAAAGTCCGATGATGGAAATGAGTGCTAGGGAACGTGGTCAGGTTTACCCAAAAAAAATAAAAAACATGGCGCGTGTTATTTCTGAACTTGGAGTTGACCCTAAATTTTCGAAAAACACCCCTGCAGTTATTGGAGTTTGTGAGGTTGAAAACAAAGATGTTTTACATGATTTAATCAACGACCCACAATTACGTGATGATGATTATGATATCATTCACTTTGACTCTCCGGACAAAAGAAGTATTGATGTTGCTTTATTATATCAGAAAAAATTATTCAAGCCTACTAACTATAGTAGCCATGAATTGGTACTTTATAATTCTGATTCTGGGAAAAGAAAGTATACAAGAGATCAGTTATTAGTAAGTGGAAAATTAGACGGTGAACTAATGCATTTTATCGTTAATCACTGGCCATCAAGAAGTGGTGGTGAAGCACGAAGCAGACCAGGTCGTATTGCTGCTGCAAAGTTGACTAAAAAAATAGTTGACTCATTACAAACTGTTGATCCTTATGCTAAAGTTATTATTATGGGAGATTTAAATGATGATCCTACAAATGAAAGCGTAAAGAACGTTTTAAATGCAAAAGCTGATAAAGAAGATGTGAAATTCAAAGGAATTTACAATCCGATGATGAATATGCATAAAAAAGGAATGTATACACTTGCATACAGAGATGCATTAAATATTTTTGATCAAATGATGTTTACTAAGCCATTTGTAGATAAAGATTTTTCATCATTTAAAATATATAAAACTGGTATTTACAACCCAACTTATATGACTGCAAAAAAAGGGCGTTATAAAGGATATCCTAAGCGTAGTTTTGTTGGTGCTACTTGGACTGGTGGTTACTCAGATCACTTTCCTGTATACACATACTTAATAAAAGAAGCAAATTAATTACTTCTTTTAGAAATCAAAAAAGGCTAGCATTTATAAATGCTAGCCTTTTTTGATTAAAATTATTTCTGTGATTATGCTAGCCAAACTCCCCAAGGAATCATAGCTAACATCGCTATTAATGCTAAAGTATAAGTCACAGCTAAAAGCCTGAATTTACTCGCAGAAGTTCTTTTTGTTTTATGCTTAGAATATCCAATAGTTAATAACATTATTGCTATTACCATTAACAAAGGATGCTCTACGTTTCTTAAACGTAATGCTGAGTTTTTCATGATTTCACCCATTTCAACATCTCCAAAATTATTGGCGATAACAAATAAAACAATCCCAATTAATAGCTGAATATGCGTTACAATTAATGCGAATAAAGCCACTCTAAAATCTTTTGCTCCAAACTCTTTTTTTGTAATTACCCCTATAATTGAGTTAACTGTTGCTGCCACCACAACTAATAATACTAAATATGCCCAATACGAGTGTAAAAATTTTACTGTTGCCATAATTATTTCTTCTTTTAATTTATTTACTGATTGTTTTTATAAAACTGCATTGCCAATGACTCATTAGTTGATGACTCATTTAATGTGTTAATATATGCTCTAGATAATTCTTTTCCTAACTCTACTCCAAACTGATCAAAACTATTAATATTTAATAAAACTCCTTGAACAAATATTTTGTGTTCATAAATAGCCAATAATGTTCCTAGATTTTCAGGTGTTAACTTATTTATTAAAAAAGTAGTTGAAGGTGAGTTTCCCTCAAACTCTTTATACGGATCAGTTATCTTTTTTGTTTTTGTTCCAAACGCTAACGCATTTGCTTGCGCAAACATATTCGCTATCAACACATCTTGATGGTCTGAATTGCCATGTAAAGCTTTGCAAAATCCAATAAAATCCGTTGGTATTAAATTCGTTCCTTGGTGGAATAACTGCATAAAAGCATGTTGTGCATTTGACCCAACACCACCAAATAACACGCTTCCTGTTTTATAATCTATAAGTTCACCATTTCGATCTACAGATTTTCCATTACTCTCCATAAAACCTTGCTCTAAGTAAGGCACAAAGTCTTCTAGGTAATAAGAGTATGGAATAATTGCTTCTTGACTTGACGAAAAGAAATTACTGTACCATACACTAGAAAATGCCATCAGTACAGGTATATTTTCTGATAATTTAGCAGTCTTGAAATGCGTATCTGCTTTTTCAGCGCCTTTTAATAAAGCACTAAAGTTATCGTAGCCAATTGCTAAAGCTACAGAAATCCCTACGGCACTCCACAACGAAAACCGACCACCAACCCAATCCCACATAGGAAAAATATTATTTTCAGATATACCAAAGTCAGTAACCTTTTCAATATTTGCTGATACTGCAATAAAGTGTTGTTCAACAGCAGATTTTGGTGCAATATTTAAAAACCAGTTTTTAATTGCGGTAGCGTTTTGTAAAGTTTCTGAAGTTGTAAAAGATTTTGAAACAATTACAAATAGCGTAGTTTCAGGATTAATCAATTGTAACGTTTCTTCTAGCTCATCACCATCAATATTAGACACATAATGTGTGTTTAAGTGGTTTTTATAATGTTTTAAGGCATTACAAACAACTTTAGGACCTAAACTAGAACCACCAATACCTATATTTACGACATCTGTAAATATCTTACCTGTATAACCTGTTTTATGACCTATAATCACAGATTCAGTGAACTCTTTGATATTAAGGTTAACTGCTTCTATTTGTGGAATTATATTTTTACCATCTAAAATAATTTCTTTTTCATGACTTCTAAGGGCTGTATGTAAGACAGCTCTATTCTCAGTAAAATTTAAGTTATTCTCCTTAAAATATAACGAAATACTGTCTTTTAAATCTAATTCATCTGATAATTCAGAGAACAATTCAATAGTTTCTGAAGTCCACCTATTCTTAGAAAAGTCTACGAAAAAATCGCCGAAAACAGTACTCATTTGAGTTTCTCGTTCAGGGTTTTCTACAAACAGATCAAACAAATGAATATCTTTCAATTGTTTATAGTGCTCAGATAATTTATTCCAAGAATCTGTTTGTGTTGGATTTTTTCTAGAAAAACTCATTAATCAGTTACAGGAGTTGTAGCAGGATACTCAATGGCATCCAATTGTTCTTTTAAAGGTTGAATATAGGCAAAATATTCTTCTTTCAAGTCTTCTGAAATAGGTTTTGCTGCTGGTAGTTTTTCTCTTAATGGGTCGACTTGTCGTCCATTTTTCCAAAAACGATAACATACGTGTGGTCCGCCAGTATTCCCTGTCATTCCTATCCAACCAATCACATCACCTTGTTTTACAACTTGTCCTTTTCTTACATTCTGATTCTTCATATGTAAATACTGAGTGCTATATGTACTATTGTGTCTGATTTTTACATATTTCCCATTACCTCCACGCCTCGTAGACTCTGTTACTGTACCGCTTGCAGTTGCCATAATTGGCGTCCCAATTGGCGCAGCAAAATCAGTCCCTTTATGCGGACGCACTCTATTTCCGTAATATTTTATACGACGTTTTAAATTGTAACGTGATGATATTCTACTAAACTTAACTGGTGCTTTTAAAAACTGACTACGTAATGTTTTTCCAGTTTCATCATAATAATCTGTAATCCCTTCAACCACATCAGATTTATAATCAAAAGCATAAAAAGGTGTGTTATTATGTACAAAAACAGCCGATTTAATATCTTCTACACCTACATAAATAGAATCTTCTATATAACGCTCTGTGTAAACAATTTTATATCTATCACCTTTTTGTAATCTGAAAAAATCGATTGACCAGGCATAAATATCTGCCATTTCATGACCTATATACACGTTTAAGCCTGCAGAATCTAATGCTTCAGAAAGCGAACTAGTTATTATACCTGAAGCTGTCTTCTCTACTAATTTTGATGGTTTTTTTGCGGTATAGGCTTTTGAAATAGAATCGTTAGAAAAGTCAAAAACCACATAGTCTATTTTACTTTTTTGGTAAATGAAATACCTTGCTTTTTCAATTGAATCATTAGACCTTAAAATTGTGTAGCGTTTACCTACGTTCAATTTCGCAACATTAAACGTGTCTTTTGTTGCCTTAACAATTTCTTCAATTCTACCGAAGCCAATATGATTTTCAAATAACAACTTCCCAAAACTATCTCCTGATTTTATAGTGTCAGATAACACACTAAAGTCGTCTAAATTAAAACCAAATTCATATTTTGGGACTACAATTTCTTCTACAACCTCTTCAACTACTACTTCTTCCTTGTCTTTTTTACAAGAGAATATTATTACAAAAATTAGTGCTATCCAAACTATTTTCGGGTACTTCATGAACTCATTTATCTATTAAACATCAAATATCACAAAAAAAAATGTGTCAACATTTATGTTAACACATTTTTTTGAGTTTTTAAAGGTTTTAATTAGTCTACAATAATTTTAAAAGGATGTTTCAATCCTTTATAAGCATCAATATCAGCTTTTATTGAACCTACTGCCAAGTCAGCTTGTAGTCTGATTGGCATTTTATTTTTATCATCAGAAATCCAGACGGTTAAACTTTCTTTTTCTTTAAACACTCGTCCAGACTGCACATATGGACGAAACTTTAAACATTTAACTTTTCCAAACTCTGTTTTAACAACTTCTTTACCTAGAAATTTCAATTTGAAATTGAAGTTTTCCTGGTCAAAAAACATATTAATTTTTACTTCTTCTCCTACTTTTAATGATGTTGTGTCTACATTGTTACGTAAGTAATAAAATGCAGATAACATATCTTGCGTGTTAGGCTTTATATCATGTGTACTTTTTTTATTATGTTTTTTATCATGTACAAAAGCTTTTTCGGTATTGTGATCAAATTCAATTTGGACATCTTTGGTATAACCTCCTTCATCAATTTTTCTGATAAATCGTTGTGGGTTTCCTGTTTCTTTATCAAAATAAGTTTGATAATTATCATCTACTTTAAAAAATAAACTCAACAAACCAGTAGATTTTCCAGTGCCTTTTATATGGAATACATCTTTATTATTTAGGGTTGAGTTGTGCACACCTAATGTTGCATAACTTGCAGTAAACATACCATAATGTATACGAAACTTAAACCATTCACCACTTTTAAATGCAGTGTCTTGAGCTTTTGTTTGCAAACTAAGTACTAGTAACAATGTGAAGACAATATATCTTTTCATAATCTAAATGTTATTTATACTTTATGAGTTTGCAATTACTATTCCAAAAGTATTAAAAAGAAAAAACGTTACCAATAACTGATAACGTTTTATTCTATTAACCAACCAAAACTATAAATTATGAAATTTAAAGTCACAAACAGGAACCACCCTGTTTGAGCGCGCAAAAGTACTTCCTTTTTTACGATATTCGTATAAAAAAATTCATATTTAACATAAATTTAATAATAGTTTTATGTTTCAGGTTTTTTACTGCTGATTTGACAAAATAAAAGCTGTGCAATTATATTGTTGCACAACCGTCTAAATTACTCACGCCCCAATTTTTTAGCTCATCTTCACTCCATAATTCAGGAAAGAAAATTCTACGCTGATATCTTGGATGCATATACTTTTGCCAATCGCTCCCACCTGTAGCAGCAGCATCGCCTAAGTACTTCTTAGCTGCATTTAAATGATTGATTACCCAGGTAATGTTAATTGTATGATCATAATGCCTCATAGCATTAATTAAGCTTTTATCATCTTGATACTCTTTTGGTAACGACTTGAACTTTGTCCATAAATTAACGAGGTTATATTCTTTCATAAACTCAATTAACTCATCTTTATATTTATCTTCAAAATTAGTTAACAGTTTACTTTTTTCTCCTGTATCGTAATTTTTTCCAGCAACTTGCCAATACATGTGTTCAAAAGCATGTTCATAAGGCGTGTTTCTGTCAATGGTTTTTCTGAATCTATAATCAATTAGGTTAATTAATTCTGTAGATGCAATTTCAATTTTACGGTATTGTGCTGATTGAAATCCACTTGCCGGAGTAAGTGTATCTCTAAATTTCATATACTGCTCGTACTCCATACCATCGCCCATAACTGTAAACGAGCTAGATAACATATCAAAATATCTACTGATACGTGTTAAATGCATCACAAATTTTTCTGGTTTGATATCTTCTATGTGTGACACTTGTCCCATCTCCCAAAGAATCATCTTAAATAACAATTCATTGACTTGGTGGTACATTAAAAACACCATTTCATCAGGTAAATTTGTACGTTGTGTTTGTAAACCTAATAATGCATCTAACTGGATAAAATCCCAGTACTTCATTGGTTCTGCATGCAATAAGCCTGACAAATGTACATTCGCGTCTTGGCCCATTGCAGCATATTTTTTATCAATGGCTTCTAATAATTCTTCTCTATTCATGTTGTGTAAAATATCCTATTCATTCTCTTTTTTAAAACTCTTTTATTCAATAAAAGATGAATTATGAAAATGGACATTTAATGTTCTTATAACCTTTTACATGGTTCAATTGAGCAGGTAACAACTTCATTTTTTAATTGAATTATAACGTTCCTCTATTTTCTTGTTCTCTTTCAATAGCTTCAAATAACGCTTTGAAATTACCTACACCAAATGATTGTGCTCCTTTACGTTGAATGATTTCAAAAAACATTGTTGGTCTATCAACAACTGGTTTTGTAAATAATTGTAATAAATACCCTTCATCATCTCTATCAATTAAAATACCGTGTTCTTTAAGTACCTCGACATCTTCGTCAATTTTACCAACACGCTCTAATAAATCATCATAATAGGTTTCTGGAACATATAAAAACTCCACACCTCTATCACGCATAGCCGATACTGTTTTCACAATATCATCAGTTGCAACCGCAATATGTTGTACACCTGCAGTTTTATAAAAGTCTAAGTATTCCTCTATTTGAGATTTCTTTTTTCCTTCTGCTGGCTCGTTAATTGGAAATTTAATTCGTCCGTTTCCGTTACTCATTACTTTACTCATAAGAGCTGTATAATCTGTAGAAATATCATCATCTGTAAATGATATGATTTGAGCGAATCCCATTACTTTTGCATAAAATTCACACCATTCTTTCATTTCTCCCCAACCTACGTTACCTACCATATGGTCAACAAATTTTAATCCAACTGGCTCTGGATTATAGTGAGATTCCCATTTTTGATAACCTGGTAAGAATGTCCCATTGTAATTTTTACGTTCTACAAAAATATGAACAGTTTCACCATAAGTATGAATACCTGCTCTCACCACTTCTCCAAACTCATCTTTTTCAACTGTTGGTTCCATGAATGATTTTGCACCTCTTTTAGTTGTTTCCTCCCAAGCAGATTTTGCATCTTCAACCCATAAAGCCATAACTTTTACACCATCGCCATGTTTGTTAATGTGCGCGTTAATTGGCCCACCTTCATCTAAAGGTGTTGTTAATACTAAACGAATTTTATCTTGTTTTAACACATAAGACACACGATCTTTCATACCTGTTTCTAATCCTGCAAACGCGTGTGATTGAAACCCAAAAGCTGTTTTGTAAAAGTGTGCTGACTGCTTTGCATTACCTACATATAGCTCTACATAATCTGTACCTAATAAAGGCAAAAAATCTTCTGCTTCATCAAATAATTTTTCTAAGCCGTATGTTGTATTTTGTAAATTCTGTAAATTTTTTATTTCTGCTGCCATAATTTTTTTGATTTAGATTATAATTAAACAATCCATGATTTGTGGTAATCCTCTACTTGTAATTTTAATGCGTCTTCTGTAATAGACATTGGTTTGAATGGGTCTATCATAACGGCTAATTCGCCTGTTTCTTTTTTTCCGACACTACGCTCATAAGCCCCTGGGTGAGGTCCATGGGGCACACCTCCTGGGTGAAGTGTAATTTGTCCTTTTTCAATGTTGTTTCTACTCATAAAATCACCATCTACATAATACAATAATTCTTCAGAATCTATATTACTATGATGATATGGTGCTGGAATTGAATTTGGATGGTAATCATACAACCTTGGCACAAAACTACATACAACAAACCCTGCAGATTCCCATGTTTGATGAATTGGTGGTGGCATATGAATACGCCCAGTAATAGGTTCAAAATCATGTATTGAAAACGCGTATGGGTAATTAAAACCATCCCAACCAACAACGTCAAATGGGTGATTTCCGTACTTATATTCCCACATGTTTCCTTGTTTTTTAATTTTCACAAGAAACTCTCCTTTTTCATCGTGAGTTTCTAAGTCATCTGGTAAACGCATATCGCGTTCACAAAATGGTGAATGTTCTAACAATTGTCCAAAGTTATTACGGTATCTTTTTGGTGTAAAAATTGGCTCAAAAGATTCTACATATAAAATACGATTATCTTCTGTGTCAAAATCTATTTGATAAATAGTTCCTTTTGGAATAATTAAATAATCTCCATAAGAAAAAGGAATGTTTCCATAATTTGTTCTTAATATTCCTGATCCTATATGAATAAACAGCATTTCATCTGCATCTCCGTTTTTATAAAAATAATCTTTAGAAAATGATTTTGGAGCTGCCAAACCTATATGTAAATCATTGTTTACAAATAATGTTTTTCTACTTTCAATAAAATCTTCTATTGGTGGTAATGAAAAGCCTTTAAAACTAATAGCTTTCATGTTTTTTTCTACGCTAATTTTTGGTGCTACAGACCCTAAATCTTTAATTTCTGTAACTACTGTTGGTGGATGAATGTGATATAATAATGATGACATTCCTGAAAAACCAGCTGTACCAAATAATTCTTCTTGGTATAAACTTCCGTCTTCCTTCTTAAAAGTTGTGTGTCTTTTTGATGGGATTTTCCCCAATTTGTGATACCTAGGCATTATTTTAAGTTTTTAGTAATTAATAAATGAACTAATAAAAATAATGCGCAGCTATTCTGGATTCCTTTTAATAAGGTAGTGAAGGTGGATTAATATGTCTTGCCAAAATGGTTTCATTTCTTACAAATATCGGAAATTTTATTCATTATTAAAACCAATACCCCAAACTCACAAACCATTGCACTTTTTTTATTTCTGGAGACCAAGTAGATTTTATTTGAACTGGGCCTAGAATTGTTTTAGTCCCATACCCCAATGCATAACCTATATGATCAGGCAGAGATAACCAATCACCATCTTTAAAAAGCCCATCATCAACATTTGCCATATTAAAACTCCCTGTTAAAAAATGTTTTTTATAAAACTGATAATGTATACTGATATCACTTTTCACATAACCATCACCTGCAATACTTAAAAAATCAAATCCGTAAAATGGCACATAGTTATTAATAAAGTTGTTACCATAACCTCCTAATACAAAATCAAAAGACGGATTGGTATTATTCCCTATTCTAAATCCTCCTTCAGAGAATAAATTAAAATACACTTTTGGCAGTAATTTAGTTGCAAATCCCATTTTAGCTTTACCTATGGTGAATGGGTCATATATATCTGTTGTTTTATCTGTAAAAAAATATTGATGAACATCTCCTTTAAAATACACACCTTTTGTTGGGTAATACACATCATCTAAAGTATCATATCTTAATTCACCATACGCGCTAAAAAAATTATCATTTTCAATTTTAAGATTTGTTTCTTCAGCAGTTATTTTAAGTAGTTTATGCTCTACTCCTAATGCGAATGCAAAATCCTTTCTAAAAAGAGTTTCTACATAAAACTGATTGGTTAAATCTAACACATCTATATCATCATCTACTGATGGCACTGCTGGGTTATTGCTGAATATGTTCAAATCTACTTTATTCTCAAATGAGTTTAATCTTGACTTAAAACCAATACTCCAATAGAATCCTTTATCTATATAATACTCAAAATTATATCTGATATTTTCCCCTAATATAAAATCAAAACTTACAATATCATTGTTGGTAAACAACTGTTTGTGTGACACATTTATTAATGCTGACCCTTTATACAAATCGTCATAATGCATTGCTAATTTTAGTGATGTTTTGTTGTTGCTTTCTCTAAGGTTGATGTCAAGTACACCATCATGAGTTATTTTATATTTTACAACATTAAAGTTATCTGTAGAGGCAAGTGAAATTATCCCTTTCTCTATTTTTTTATATGAAATTACTGATGGCGTTTTTATCTTCAACTTACCTAACACATAGGCTCTTGTATAGTTTTCATTTCCGTTTATTCTTACTTTATCAATAATATATAATTGATGATGCCCCTTAACTTTTTCAATCGTAGGACTCGGTTTTTTAGCTTGTGTTTTTGAAAGTTTTATAAGATCGGTTTTAAATTTATCCGCTGCATCATATCCATTTTTATAAATTTCATTTCCTTGCTCAAAAGAAATAACTGAGAAGCCCGTAATATTAGGTTTAATATAAATAGAGGTCTTCTTCACTTTTTCTGCCATCTGATTATTTGTGTTGAAGTTTGACACCTGCTTCATGATATCAGACGCAGAAATCAATTGCTTTTTATTCATCAAACTATCTTGCACATCAACACCAATAATGGCATCAACATCTTTTTCTAACAACTCATCTATTGGATAGTTGTTAGTTACACCTCCATCAACCAATAATTGTCCGTTAATATTTACTGGTTCAAAAAGTGTTGGAATTGCACCGCTTGCTAACATCGCATCTGGAAGATATCCTTTATCTAAAACAACTTGTTTTCCAGATTCAATATCAGTTGCTATACAGAAAAATGGAATAGGCAACTCTTTAAAATTAGACACCTCTTTCACGTGGTCTAATAGCTTTACATAAAAATTATAGGTGTTTTGTCCTTTTGAAATAGAAGATGGTAACGCTACTTTAAACTTATTAAACGGTAGGGTTACTGCATGCCTACCAGAATTATCTCTTTCAAAAAATGATTTATTTTTACGTTGAAAGTCATCACTAATCAACTCTTCAAAATCAACTTGTTTAAAAAGCTCTGTCAATTCATCAGCGGAATAACCAGAAGCATATAATGCACCAACTATTGCTCCCATACTTGTACCAGCAATATAATCTATCTGAACACCAGATTCTTCAATCACTTTTAGCGCGCCTATATGTGCCAAACCTTTAGCACCACCACCACTTAAAACCAAACCAACTTTTGTATTATTTTCAGCTTCTTTTTGCTGAGAATAGGTTAAAAATGTTGTTAAAAAAACTACTGTATATAAAATTGATTTCCCCACAGTGGAAAGTTACTAAATGCTAATGAAACTCTTGATATATTTTCTGAGCTTTTGATAAACCAATTACTTTTTCTAGATCGTTTAAAGTAGCTTCTTTTATACGTTTAACCGACTTAAACTGTTTCATTAAAGTGACAATAGTTTTTTCGCCAATACCATCAATCGTTTCAAGTTCAGTTTGTAAGGCGGTTTTACTTCGGCGATTTCGGTGATGTTCAATTCCAAAACGATGCGCCTCATTTCGTAAATGCTGAATAACTTTTAGGGTTTCTGATTTCTTATCTAAATACAACGGATATTTATCATCTGGGTAAAATAACTCTTCTAGTCGTTTGGCAATACCGATAATCGCAATCTTCCCTCTCAAACCTAAATCGTCCAAACTTTTTAATGCTGATGATAATTGTCCTTTTCCGCCATCAATAATAATTAATTGTGGCAGAGGTTGTTGTTCATCTAACAAACGTTTATAACGCCTATAAACAACTTCTTCCATAGATGCAAAATCATCAGGACCTTCAACAGTTTTTATATTAAAATGTCGGTACTCTTTTTTACTTGGTTTTCCGTTTTTAAACACCACACAAGCTGCTACAGGATGTGTTCCTTGGATGTTAGAATTATCAAAACACTCAATATGTCGTGGTTCTTCATGCAATCGCAAATCTTTTTGCATCTGCTTCATCATGCGATTAGAATGACGTTCCGGATCAGTAATTTTCACTTGTTTGAAACGCTCCATTCTAAAGTACTTTGCATTACGAGTTGACAAATCTAAAATGTGTTTTTTATCACCTAATTTCGGAATAGTTAGTTTTAACTCATCGCCTAAATCTACTTTAAATGGCACATATAATTCTTTAGATTCTGAATGAAAACGCGTGCGAATTTCTGTAATGGCAATCTCTAATAATTCTTTATCGGTTTCTTCTAATTTCTTTTTGAGTTCTAAAGTGTGTGATCTAATAATTGAACCATACGAAATCTGTAAAAAGTTGATGTACCCATAGCTTTCATCTGTTACAATTGAAAACACATCTACGTTGGATATTTTAGGATTAACAATAGTAGATTTTGATTGGTAGTTTTCCAAAATTTCTACTTTTTCTTTAATGCGTTGCGCATCTTCAAACTGTAAATTTTCGGCATAACTTCGCATCAGGTTTTTAAAATTCTGTAACGAATCTTTAAAATTTCCTTTTAAAATTTCACGTATCGCAGTAATTTGATTATTATAAGATTCTTGTGTTTGTAAGCCTTCACAACCACCTTTGCAATTTTTTAAATGGTATTCTAAACAAACTTTAAATTTTCCGGAACTGATATTCTCCTGACTCAATTGATAATTACAGGTTCGTAACGGATACAAACCTTTTATCAAATCTAATAACGTGCGAACCGTTTTTTGACTGGTGTATGGTCCAAAATATTCTGAACCATCTTTAATCACACGACGTGTAGAAAACACCCTCGGAAAAGCTTCATTTTTAATACATATCCACGGATAGGTTTTACCATCTTTTAACAGCACATTATAACGCGGCTGGTATTTTTTTATAAGATTATTTTCTAACAGTAACGCATCAGTTTCTGTAGCAACAACAATGTGTTTGATACTGACAATTTTCTTTACCAGCACTCCCGTTTTTGCGTTATCGTGGTTTTTGGTAAAATATGATGATACTCGTTTTTTTAAATTTTTAGCCTTACCAACATAAAGAATTTTATCATCTTTATCATAATACTGATACACCCCTGGTTCCTGAGGTAATAAGTGTACTTGGAGTTTTAAGGCTTCTGTCATCATCTTTTGGCAAACTTATTAAAGATTGTAAGTAGTATTTATAAACTACTTAATTTCATTTCTAAAATTTCATTCTTCGTTTCTAGATTGCCTATCTGAATATTTAAAATTTCAATCTCTTTATCTTTATTACTTAACTTTAAATCTATTAATTCAAATCTTTCTTTAATATTTGTATAGATAGAGTTAGAATCATTTATTACTTGTGTTAAAAGTTTTGTCTTGTCTTTCTTCACTTCATTAATTAAACTTAACTCATCAACTTCTTTCTGTAAATCTAAAAGAGCTAATTCAAGTTTTGTTATACGTTCCTTCATCTATTTTAATTTTTAATTCTTTAAGTAAGCAGATACAAGACAAAAATAAGGAAATATATAACACCATTTTCTCAGGTTTACCAAAGTTAAATAATTGTCTTATTTTTATGTACTAAACTAATATATATGAATTCAACAGTTAAAAATATCTTGGCCGTAATTGCTGGTATCGGAGTGGGTATGGTCGTGAATATGGGACTCATTATGATAAGTAGTTCACTAATTCCACCACCAGAAGGCATAGACAATACCACAATGGAAGGTTTAAAAGCCGGTATGCATTTATTTGAACCCAAACATTTTATCATGCCGTTTTTAGCACATGCATTGGGAACATTAGCTGGAGCATTTGTAGTAGCTAAATTGGCTGCATCACATCAACTAAAATTCGCTATCGGAATTGGTGTATTTTTCTTGTTAGGTGGTTTAGTAAATATTTTCATGTTACCCTCTCCTACTTGGTTTACCGTATTAGATTTAGGTATGGCTTATATTCCTATGGGATGGTTAGCAGGAAAATTAGCCTCTAAATAATTATGAAACACCTATTCTTACTCTGTTTTATACTAGTCCTGACTTCTTGCAAAAAACAAAATGAAACTGTTACTGTTAATCAAATCATTGAATTTAACAAAGAGAAATGGTTAATTCAAGATGGGTATACTTATCCTAACAGAGATGGAATGTTACCCGTTTTATTTGCTAACGACACTTTAAAGAAATTAAAACGAGACGATATTTATAACTTACTAGGTGAGCCAAACCGTACGGATAAGAACTACTTGTTTTACATTGTATCTCAACGACGTATTGGCTTTTTTCCATTGAACACTAAAACCTTAGTTGTTAAATTACAAGGCAATGACAGTTTAAATAAAGTTATGATTCACGAATAGATTGCTTTATCCTATTTTAATAACTTTGCACAGCAACCCTAATTACTTAAACTACTATGGCTACTTCTCTAAATACTCCTATAACATTTCCTTGTGGTAAAATCATGAAAAATAAATTCATGTTAGCACCATTAACTAACAAGCAAAGTTATGAAAACGGTATGCTTTCTGATGATGAATTACATTGGTTAACCTTGAGGGCAAAAGGACAATTTGGGTTAGTAATGACTTGTGCATCTCATGTGCAAGAAATTGGTAAAGGCTTTGAAAGACAATTAGGAATATTTTCTGATGCACATATAAAAGGGCATCAAAAACTAACCTCAGCTATTAAAGCATACGGTAGTTTAGCAGTTATACAGTTACACCATGCAGGTATGCGCTCACCAAAAGAATTAATTGATGGGGCGCCAGTTTGCCCTTCTGTAGATGAAAAAACGGGGTCACGAGCCTTATCTTTAGAGGAAGTTATTCAGTTAAAAACTGATTTTATTGGCGCGGCAATAAGAGCAAAAAAAAGCGGGTATGATGGTGTAGAAGTTCACGGTGCACACGGTTATATTTTAACGCAATTTTTAAGTAAAGAGATTAACCATCGTACTGATGCATACGGTGGAAGTTTAGAAAACAGAGCACGATTGTTATTTGAAATCGTTGATGGTATTCGTAACTCTTGTGGGCCTGATTTTTTAATTGGTGTGCGATTATCTCCTGAACGTTTCGGTATGGAACTTCAAGACATCAAAACGGTAAGTCAGCAATTGATTGATTCTGGTCAAATAGATTTCTTAGATATCTCTTTATGGGATAGTTTTAAACAACCTGAAGAAGAGCAACACGCCACAAAATCATTATTAGCACACTTTACAGAACTCAACTTTAAAAACGTGTTATTTACCGTTGCTGGAAAAATATACAGCGGCCAAGATGTCAACAACATTATAGACGCTGGTGTAGATTTTGTAAGCATTGGTAAGTCTGCTATTTTACATCATGATTTTCCTGTAAAAGTTATGGAGAATCCTGATTTTAAACCCGTAGAAGTTCCTGTAACAAAAAGCCATTTACGACAAGAAGGTTTAGGTGAGGATTTCATCACTTATATGAAAAAATGGGAAGGCTTTGTAGCTGATTAATCCACCATACTCAATTGTATTCTACCACGTTGCTCGTCAACTTCAATAACTTTAACCATTACGTGTTGGTTTAATTGTACAATATCATTAGGGTCGGACACATATTTCTGTGCCAATTTTGACACATGTACTAAACCACTTTGCTTGATACCAATATCAACAAAACAACCAAAATTGGTGATGTTATTGACAATTCCGGGTACACGCATGCCTACTTTTACATCTTCTATTTTATTTAAATCGGCCGCAAATTCGAATACTTTTGCTTTTTGTCTTGGATCAACACCTGGCTTTTCTAATTCTTGAATAATGTCTTTTAAAGTTGGCATTCCAATAGCATCGGTACAATAGTTGTCCAACGGAATTTTTAAAATCAGTTGCTTATCACCTATCAAATCTGATAAACTCACCTTTAAATCTTTTGCCATTTGTTCCACCAACTTGTAACGTTCTGGATGAACAGCAGAATTATCTAACGGATGTTTTCCATCGATAATTCGCATAAAACCTGCTGATTGCTCAAAAGCTTTAGGCCCTAAACGTGGGATTTTCTTCAGTTCAGCACGCGATTGAATACTCCCGTGTTCCGATCTGTATTTTACAATATTTTCTGCAATGGTAGTTCCAATTCCAGACACATAACTCAGTAAAGGCGCGCTAGCCGTATTGACATTTACACCAATGGTATTCACACAGCTCATAACCACAATATCCAATTCGTTTTTCAATTTGGTCTGATCAACATCATGTTGGTATTGCCCTACTCCTATTGATTTCGGGTCTATTTTTACCAACTCCGCTAAAGGATCTGCTAAACGTCTCCCTATTGACACAGCGCCCCTAACAGTAACATCATAATCAGGAAACTCTGAGCGTGCCAATTTTGACGCTGAGTACACTGAAGCTCCTGCCTCATTAACCACAAACACTTGTACGTCTTTATCTAAATATAACTTCTTAATAAAGGCTTCCGTTTCTCTTGATGCTGTTCCGTTTCCTATAGCAATAGCTTCAATTTTATAAGCATTCACTAAAGACTTTATTTTTTTTAACGCTTCCGTTTCTTTTTTCTGTGGCGCATGTGGATAGATGGTTTCATTGTGTTTTAAATCGCCGTTTTCATCTAAACAGACTACTTTACAACCACTTCTAAAACCAGGATCTAAGGCTAAAATTCGCTTTTCACCTAACGGCGCTCCTAATAATAACTGACGCAAATTATTTGAAAATACTTGAATAGCTTTGTCGTCTGCTTTTTCTTTGGCTGTTTTTAAAACTTCATTACTAATAGCTGGTTGTAATAAGCGTTTATAGGCGTCTTCAATAGCTATAAATATTTGATTGGCGCAAGATTCTGTGCCAGTTTTTACAACGGTATTATCAATAACATCTAAAGCCTCTTCTTTATCTACATCTACTTTTAAACGTACAAACCCTTCATTCTGCGCACGTAAAATGGCTAACAATCTGTGTGAAGGCGCTTTGTCTAAAGGTTCATTCCAATCAAAATACTGTTGGTATTTCTGTGCTTTGTCGTCGTCTTTTTTTGTTTTTATAAGTGTAGATCCAATGACAGATTTACGTTGGTACATACGACGGACTTTCTGACGTACAAACTCATTTTCATTCACCCACTCTGCAATAATATCTTGAGCACCTTGAAGCGCTTCATCGCTAGTTTTAACTGCTCCTTTTTTAAAACGATTGGCTGCTAAAGTAATATCAGTCTCTTTTTGCGACATGATAATTTTTGCCAAAGGTTCTAAACCATTTTCGCGTGCTACTGACGCTTTTGTTTTTCGCTTTTTCTTAAATGGTAAATACAAATCTTCCAACTGTGTAAGAGAATCTGTCTTGGCTATTTTATGCTGTAGCTCCGAGGTTAACAAACCTTGTTCTTCTATAGCTTTTAGAATGGTGCTTTTTCGTTTTTCTAAATCTTCAAATAGGGTTTTATATTTTACAATGTCACCAATCTGAACCTCATCTAAATTACCCGTCATTTCCTTTCTATATCTTGATATAAAAGGAATAGTTGCATCCTCGTTTAGTAATTTAATGGTATTAGCAACGCTTTTCTCTGCTAATTGCGTGGCTTTTATAATGTATTGAAGTGTATTCATTTCTGAATATAATTTATATAGCTAACGCTTTAAAAAAAAGCGTTGCTTAAGTTTTTTAATTTAATAAATAATCAAGGTTATTTCCCTTCCACAATCACAACAATCTCCCCTTTCGGGGCTTTGTTTTCAAAATGGGTTAAAACTTCTTTTGCTGTTCCTCTAACGGTTTCTTCGTATAATTTTGATAACTCACGAGATACAGATACTTGACGTTCTTCACCAAAATATTCGCAGAAATGCCCTAACGTTTTTACCAGTTTATGTGGTGACTCATAGATAATCATGGTTCGGGTTTCTACTGCTAACAATTTAAACCGTGTTTGACGTCCTTTTTTAACAGGTAAAAACCCTTCAAACACAAACTTATCATTTGGTAAACCAGAATTAACTAAAGCTGGCACAAAAGCAGTTGCTCCTGGTAAACAATCTACCGGAATACCTTCTTTCACACAGGCACGCGTTAATAAAAATCCTGGATCTGAAATAGCTGGTGTTCCAGCATCTGAAATTAAGGCAATGGTTTGTCCGGCTTTTAATTTTTGCAACACACTTTCCACCATTCTATGCTCATTATGCATGTGATGCGATTGCATGTGTGTTGAAATTTCGAAATGCTTTAAGAGCTTACCAGAAGTTCTGGTGTCTTCAGCTAAAATTAAATCGACTTCTTTTAGCACACGTATGGCTCTAAAAGTCATGTCTTCTAAATTACCAATAGGTGTTGGTACTAGATATAATTTACTCATTAATATTTTCCTTCAATAAATGATATTAAACGCTCTTCGTAAGCTTCTTTTCCTGCCCAGTTATTGTACTCTGGTTTCACCATACCATTTAAAAACTCTAAAGCTTCTAACTCGCTATTTAGCGTATTTAGTTGTGAAATCACACGATTAAAATCTTCTGTACTGCCATTAAATAAATGTTTAACGAATGCTATTCTATCATTTAACCCAATGGTAATGCCTTTTTTTAATCGGTCATTTAACGACCCTGATTTTGGCGCTTCTTCTATATCTTTTTGAGTTGGCGCCACATCTTCCATGTCATTCTTAGCAATATCTAAAGGCTCCGTAATCGTTTCAAACAACTGATCTACTTGTTGAGTTTCTTGTGGCATTTGCGCTACAATATCAATCATCTTTTCTGTTGCAGGCTCCACATATAATTCTTCATCAGACACAAATAAATTTTCATCTAAAGTCGATAACATGTCAGAATCATCAATTACTGGTTGTTCCTCAGTTACATTGTTTACTTCCTTTTCTTGAGCAGGCATTTCTTCTACAACTACCTTTTTTTCAACGATAACAACTTCTTTTTCAGCTGTCTCTTCTGATAAATTTGAATTTACAAATTCTAAAACTGTTAATTTTTCATACAATTTCTGTGCTAAGTGTTGTAATTCGGAAACAGAAACATTATTGGGTGTTTCTAGAATTTTTTCTGCTAATAGGTTTAAGTCTGATTTAAGTAAATTTTTCATTGCTAATTAAGACGTGTTTTAATGCTACAAATATGTTGAAAGATACTAAATTAAACGGAAATTAAAGGATAATTATTATTTTCAACCACAATTTATTACAATAAAGCTGCTTTAAAAATTACATTTGAATAACGTAAATTTATGTAGCTTTGTTGCATAGAGTACTATCCTTAATAAAACAAGAACATGTTTTTAGAAAACACGGTAAATCATAAAGAAAAATTTGGTTGGATTGAAGTCGTTTGCGGGTCGATGTTTTCTGGTAAAACAGAAGAGTTAATCCGTCGACTAAAACGCGCACAATTTGCCAAACAACGTGTTGAAATTTTCAAACCAGCGATAGATACCAGATACGACGATGAAATGGTGGTGTCTCATGACTCTAATGAAATTCGCTCCACACCAGTCCCTGCCGCTGCAAATATCCCTATCTTAGCAGATGGCTGCGATGTTGTTGGTATTGATGAAGCGCAGTTTTTTGATGATGAAATTGTAAAAATTTGCAATGATTTAGCCAATAAAGGTATTCGCGTTATTGTTGCTGGTTTAGATATGGATTTTAAAGGGAACCCGTTTGGTCCTATGCCAGCTTTAATGGCAACTGCAGAATATGTTACAAAAGTACATGCCGTTTGTACCAGAACAGGAAACTTAGCGCAATACAGTTACCGAAAAGCTACAGGGGATGCTATTGTGATGCTAGGAGAAACAGAAGAGTACGAACCTTTAAGTAGAGGGGCTTATTACAAAGCTATGCTTGAGGAAAAAATAAAAGATTTTGATGTAGATGCTGATGAGGTTAATTCATAACACATACAATGGCTAAAGCTCAAGAAACAATTTTAGAAATAAACTTATCCAAACTCAAACATAATTTTGAGTTCATTAAAAGTCGACTTAATAATAACACCAAAGTTATTGCTGTGGTAAAAGCTTTCGCTTACGGAAGTGACGCTGAAGCTATTGCCACTTATCTTCAAAATTTAAATGTTGATTATTTTGCTGTTGCTTATGTGAGTGAAGGTATTAACTTAAGAAAAGCCGGAATTCATAAACCTATTTTGGTATTGCATCCGTTACCGGTAAGTTTTAAATTTTTAATAGACCATTGTTTAGAACCAAATTTATACAGCTTTAAAGTCTTAAATGAATTTATAGCGGTCGCAAATAGTTTAAAGCAAAACAACTATCCTGTACATTTAAAATTCAATACTGGTTTAAACAGACTAGGATTTACATTAGAAGATATTCCAAAACTTACTGAATTAAGCAATACGCAATCTTCAATTCAGGTCAATTCTATATTTTCGCATTTGGCGGCTAGTGAAGATTTAAATGAGCGTGAGTTTACAGAAAAACAAATCAACCGTTTCAAAGCAATTAAAACAGCTTTTGAAAACAACTCAAATCATAAGCCATTTTCACATTTGGCAAACACTTCGGGTATTCTTAATTATCCCGAAGCACATTTTGATGTTGTTCGTACAGGAATTGGCTTGTATGGTTTTGGAAATTCCGGAAATCACGATAAAAACCTCAAACCAATTGCAAGTTTAAAGTCTGTGATTTCTCAACTACATACTATTAAACAAGGCGGAAGTATTGGATATAACCGCGCATTTATTGCTACAAAAAACACTGTTACTGCAACAATCCCTATTGGTCATGCCGATGGCATTTCAAGACACTATGGAAACGGTAAAGGATTTGTATTCATTAACAACCAAAAAGCGTACATTATTGGAAATGTCTGCATGGATATGATTATGGTTGATGTTACAACCATTGATTGTCAAGAAGGTGATGAGGTAATTATTTACAACGGTGAACATACTGCATCAGAATTTGCTGAAGCTGCAAATTCTATCTCGTATGAAATTATAACTGCAACATCACAACGTATAAAACGTGTATTTCGTCAATAAGATGACGAATTTAATCCTTTAAATTATTTATTTTCAAACTTTCTTGTAAATTCGTTTTTACTAACTAAATACATATAAATTATGAGTATGATAAAAGAGTTTAAAGATTTCGCAATGAAGGGAAATCTTGTCGATATTGCTGTAGGTTTTGTAATGGGTGCTGCTTTCAAAGAAGTGGTTAGTTCATTTACAGGCGGAATAGTTTCTCCTTTAATAGGTTTGATTTTCAACGCAGATTTCAAAGACTTAAAATACGTAGTTGTGGAAGGTGTAGCAAATGCCGAAGGTGTTATTGCAGGTGAAGTTGCCGTATTATGGGGTGCATTTGTTACAAATGTAATTGACTTTGTAATTGTTGCTTTCGTGATGTTTATGATTGTAAAAGCAGTTAATGCCATGAAGAAGAAAGAAGAGGAAGCTCCTGCGGCTCCAAAAGGACCATCTCAAGAAGAGTTATTAGGAGAAATCAGAGATTTGTTAAAAAAATAAACTCTTTTTAAAATAGTATCAAAAGCCATTCATTACCTGAATGGCTTTTTTATGTCTTGCCAGTTCTAAACATTCTGTTAATTGAAAAAATAATTGGCTGTCATATCACATTAATACTTATTTTTGCTAGACTAATTTTTTAGCTTAAAACAATGAAAGTAGCAGTAGTAGGAGTTACAGGAATGGTAGGACAAATAATGATTCAAGTATTGGAAGAACGTCAGTTTCCTATAACTGAGTTAATCCCTGTTGCTTCTAAAAGATCCGTTGGTAAAGACATCTCTTTTAATAATAAAACATACAAGGTGGTTGATTTAGAGACTGCGGTTTCTAACAAACCAGATATTGCCTTATTTTCTGCTGGCGGTGGTACTTCTTTAGAATGGGCACCAAAATTTGCTTCCGTTGGAACAACAGTTATTGATAATTCGTCTGCTTGGCGCATGGATTTAGATAAAAAATTAATTGTTCCTGAAATCAACGCAAATCAATTAACACAGACTGATAAAATCATTGCTAACCCTAACTGTTCAACTATTCAAATGGTTATGATTTTAGCTCCTTTGCATAAAAAATATAAAATTAAACGTATAGTTGTTTCTACTTATCAATCTATTTCTGGAACAGGTGTAAAAGCTATTCAACAATTAGAAAATGAGTTGGCAGGTATTGATGGAGAAATGGCGTATCCGCACCCTATTCATCAAAATGCTTTACCTCATTGTGATGTTTTTGAAAAAAATGGTTACACTAAAGAAGAAATGAAATTAGTGCGTGAAACTCAAAAAATATTAAATGATGCTTCAATTGCTGTTACAGCAACTGCAGTTAGGATTCCTACGGCCGGGGGGCATAGTGAAGCTGTAAATGTAGAGTTTGAAAATGATTTCGATTTAAATAATGTGAAACATTTGTTAGAAGAAACTCCAGGAGTAACTGTTCAAGACAATTTAGAAACTAACACCTATCCAATGCCAATTACAGCACATGGAAAAGATGATGTATTTGTAGGAAGAATACGTCGTGATGGTTCACAGCCAAACACATTAAACCTTTGGATTGTAAGTGATAACCTTCGTAAAGGTGCAGCAACAAACACAGTTCAAATTGCTGAATATCTGATTGATAACAATTTAGTGTAAATTCCGTTTATCGATTTTTTAAGCCTTTTAACAAGGAAACATGTTGTTATTCTAAAACATTTCTTAACTTGTTGTTAGCTTAAACTCTATAATTCAATTAACTAATTATTTATTATGGGGTCACAATACACACTTCTTATTCGATTTTTATTAGGGTTTACCTTAATACTTTTAGGTGCAAACGAATTTGTACATTTTTCTAACTTTTTAGATTTCTCTGCAGATCTATATGGTTTAAATGCAATTGATTTATTCTATGGTGTTTTATTTCTAATCTCAGGAGTAGCTTTATTATTTAAAAAAGCAGTGCCATTAGCATTAATTATTCTTGCCTTTTTTGCCATTCAAGTATTTTCCTACATCCTAAAAAATAATCCAAGCGATATGCTTAGCCCAATGGGGCTTGTTGGAGTGTTAATTGTTTTAAATCTTATTGACAATAAACGTAATTTCAAAAGTTTATTTAATTAAAAACTGCCAATGTTAAAAAAGACTCTTACTAATGTAAGAGTCTTTTTTTATGCGTAAATTTGGGAACCAACCACTAAAAAAGTATAGTTATGACAAAAAAAATTGTTATTTCTGTTCTTACAATCGCAGTATTAAGTGCGTGTAAAACAGAACCTAAAGAAGAACAATCACAAATGAAATTTACATATCCTGAAACTGTAAAAGGTAACGTAGTTGACACATATTTTGATGCATCAGTTAAAGATCCCTACAGGTGGTTAGAAGATGATAGAAGTCCAGAAACAGAGGCTTGGGTAGCTGAACAAAATAAAGTAACATACGCACATTTAGATGAAATACCATATAGAAAAACTCTTAATGATAGACTGTCAAAACTATGGAATTATGAGAAAATAAGTGCGCCTTTTAAAGAAGGGGAGAATGAATATTACTACAAAAACGACGGATTACAAAACCAAAGTGTTTTGTATAAAAAGAATACAGAAGACGACGATGAAATTTTCCTTGATCCAAATACGTTTTCAGAAGAAGGGACAACTTCTTTAGGGAGCGTAAGTTTTTCTAAAGACGGCAAAACAGTTGCGTATTCTATTTCTGAAGGTGGTAGTGATTGGCGTAAAGTCATCATTATGGATGTAGACACAAAAACTGTAAAAGAAGACACCCTAATAGATGTAAAATTTTCAGGGTTATCTTGGAAAAGCAACGAAGGAGTATATTACTCAAGTTATGATAAACCCAAAGGAAGTGAGTTATCTGCTAAAACTGATCAACACAAATTGTATTTCCATAAATTAGGAACATCTCAAAAAGATGATCAATTGATTTTTGGTGGTACAGAGGAACAAAAAAGACGCTATGTTGGTGGCTATGTTACTGAGGATGACAAGTATTTATTAATTTCAGGGGCTATTTCAACTTCTGGTAACGACTTGTTCATTCAAGATTTAACTCAAGAAAATGCGCCATTAGTACAAATGGTTAAAGGTTTTAATGCTGATGCTTATGTTATAGAAAATGATGGGAGTAAACTATTTGTGGTTACAAATTTAAATGCGCCAAATCAGAAAATAGTAACTGTAGAGGCTAATAATCCTGGTATTGAGAACTGGGTTGATTTCATTCCTGAAACTGAAAATGTGCTATCACCAAGTACTGGAGCAGGTTATTTCTTTGCAGAATACATGAAAGATGCCGTATCTCAAATTAAACAATATGATTATACAGGTAAATTAATAAGAGAAGTAGAATTACCTGGTATTGGTAGTGTAGGTGGTTTCAGTGGAAAAAAAGAAGCTAATGAGTTATATTATTCATTCACAAACTACATTACGCCAAATACGATATATAAATACGACCCTAAAGCAGGAAGTACTGAGGTATATCAAAAACCAGAAATCGACTTTAACTCTGATGCTTATGAATCTAAGCAAGTGTTTTATAATTCAAAAGATGGTACAAAAATACCGATGATTATCACCCATAAAAAAGGTTTAGAGTTAAACGGAAAAAACCCTACTATTTTATATGGCTATGGTGGGTTCAACATCAGTTTAACCCCTAGTTTCAGAACTGCAAATACTATCTGGTTAGAGCAAGGCGGAATTTATGCAGTACCAAATTTGCGTGGCGGTGGAGAATATGGAAAGAAATGGCATGATGCTGGAACGCAGTTAAAGAAACAAAATGTATTTGATGACTTTATTGCAGCAGCAGAATACTTACAAAATCAAAACTATACATCACCAGATTATATGGCTATTTTAGGACGTTCAAATGGTGGTCTATTAGTTGGCGCTACCATGACACAACGACCAGACTTAATGAAAGTAGCTCTGCCTGGTGTTGGGGTGTTAGACATGTTGCGTTACCACACATTTACAGCTGGTGCAGGATGGGCATATGATTATGGAACATCAGAACAATCTAAAGATATGTTCGAGTATTTAAAAGGGTATTCCCCTGTTCATAATGTTAAAGAGGGTGTTGAGTATCCAGCAACAATGGTACATACCGCTGATCATGATGATAGAGTAGTACCGGCACATTCATTTAAATTTATTTCTGAATTACAAGATAAACAAGCTGGAAATTTACCCGTGTTAATCCGTATAGAAACCAATGCTGGACATGGAGCAGGAAAACCTGTGGCTATGCAAATTTCTGAATATGTAGATCTATTTGCATTCACCCTGCATCATATGGGTTTTGAAACATTACCTAATCAAAAATAATATGAAAAAGGTTGTTTTACTTCTATTGGTGTTTCAATTTTTTTCTTGCGCCAACACAAAAGAACTCCCTGAGTTTGATTGGCTAATAGGTGCGTGGGATCGTACAAATAATACCGAGGGTACAAAAACCTATGAGTATTGGTATAAAAAATCTGACACTGAATATATTGGCTTAGGATGTACATTAAAGCGATCTGACACCATTTTTAAAGAAGATATACGACTATATAAAACTAATAATAACTGGAGTTTTGAAGTAGTTGGGGTGAATGACACCCCAACTACTTTTAAAATAGTATCAAAAAACGATGGTCATTTTACCTGCGAAAACTCAGCTAATGATTTTCCAAAAAAAATCAGTTATACGCTAGAAAACAATAATTTAGTTGCTGTTATTTCTGATGATTCAAATGAAATTTCATTTATTTTTAAACCTCAATAAACCATACTACATTTCACAAAAAAACACCATCGTTTTGTTTTAACACTTTCTATTAAAACAATTACACTCTGAAAAACAAAATTTCATAGGCTTGATAATTTTTATATCTTAGCCCTATGACTCATTTTCGTACTATTCTTACTGGTATTGCGTTTTCCCCAACTTTAAAAGCAAATGTTTTTGAAACTTTGCGTTTAGGTAGGTTTTTAAAAGCAAAAGTAGTTTTGGTACATGTGGGTGAAAAATCACCTGAAAAAGAACAGATTATTACAGACTATTGTAATAATTTTCCTGATTTTAAAGATCAGATTTCTATTGTTTGGAAAAGTGGAGACCCTGTTGATGTAATTATTAATGCTTGTCAAGAGTACAAAGCAAATCTCTTGATTTTGGGAGCAACAAAACGTGAAAAAACACTGAAGTTTTATCTTGGAGTAGTTGCTAAGAAAATAGCTAAAAAAGCTCCATGTTCTTTGTTGTTATTCATCAAGCCATCGATCGAAAGAATACAATGCAGACATATTGTGGTAAACGGGTTAAAACACCCAAAAACAAATCATACCATACAAGCAGCATTCGAATTTGCAAACGCTGTAGATTCTAGTAAAATAACAATTGTTGAAGAAATTTCTCAAAACGAAGTCAGTATTAAAATTGATGACGATAAGTCTTTAGAAAAATCAACCTTATTAAAAGAACAAATTCTAGAGCGTGAAAACTCTAGGGTGGCTACACTTTTAAATAATGTAGATGATACATTAAAACAAGGCATCACTATAAAGTCTCAAGGGATTTTTGGTAAACGAGGCTACTCTATTGGCCATTATGCTAAAGTGCAACACGCCGACTTGTTAGTTATGAATAAACCCGAAAAATCTACTTTTCTAGATAAAATATTCCCTCAAGATATTGATTATATTTTATCTGAATTACCAACCGACGTATTAATTATCCATTGACAGAAGCATCTCACATAAAATCATTTTTCTCAACATTACCAAAAAATATTTTTTCAGGTTTTGTGGTATCACTAATTGCTTTACCTCTTGGTATTGGTTTAGCTTTAGCCTCTGAGGTGCCACCAATTGCTGGTATTATCACAGCTGTTGTAGGTGGTACATTAGTAGCGATAATGGGAGGGAGTAATGTTACAATTACTGGGCCAGGAAATAGTTTAGTAGGAGTAACAGCAGGAGCGGTTTTGCTATTTGCCGAACAAAGTGGTTTAGATGGAGCAGAAGGTATTTACCAAGGCTATTTAGTGGTGCTAGCAGCCATAATATGTTCAGGGTTATTAATGCTTGTTTTAGGGTTTTTACGCTTAGGAAAATTAGCGAATTACTTTCCATCTTCTGCTATACAAGGTATGTTAGCAGCTATTGGGTTAATCATTTTAGGAAAACAATTTCATATTATGATGGGGAATAGGATTAGTAGAAGTAGTAACCTCAGCTACCTTACAGAAATCCCACAAACCGTTATTAATTCTTTTTCTTATTCAGATCAACGTTTAATGTTTGCTATGTTTGCTGGTGTTATTAGTTTAACTATTATGGCAGGGTATGCCAAAATCAGAAACAAATATTTACAACTTGTACCGGCGCCAATGTGGATCGTTATATTAGCTATTGCGTTTAGCTATTATTATGAATTGATACTCGAAATTCCAAACCCAATTCATCAAGGGTATATGATTTCTGGAATTCCAGAAGTTTCTGAGATTATTAACACAATTCCACGCCCAAATTTTAGTAAAATAAACTCCATGAGTTTTTGGATGGTAGTGTTCAGTTTAACATTAATTGCAAGTATTGAATCTTTATTAAGTATCAAGGCAGTAGATAAATTAGATCCTAAAAAAAGACGTTCAAATGTTAATAGGGATATCAAAGCTATAGGTTTAGCAAATATTGCGGCTGGTTTTTTAGGTGGTATAAATGTTGTTACAGTTATTGCTAGAAGCTCAGTAAATGTAAATAATGGGGCAACAAATAGGTCTGCAAACTTTTTTCATGCATCTTTTTTAGTGGTTTTTATTGTGGTTTTTAGTACTGAGTTAATTCGTATTCCTTTGCCAGCATTAATGGCTATTTTAGTGTACACTGGGTGGAAATTAGCACACCCGTCTAAAATAATAGATGCTTTTAAAATTGGTAAAGAACAAGGGTTTATATTCTTAACAACCTTAATTGTAACTATTAGTGTTGGTTTAATTGAAGGTATTGTTGCCGGTATTGCCGCTACGTCATTGGTGCACTTATTAATTATTAAAAACATTGCTCCTTTCTTTAGAAATATCTTAAAACCTAATGTGTTGATGTTTAAAGAAAGTGATACTGATAATTATTATGTGAGTGTTAAGAATTTTTGCACTTTTTTAAATTACACCAAATTAAAACGAAAATTAGATGCTATTCCAGAAACAGAAGAAGCAATAATTGATTTTTCATTATGTGATTTTGTTGACCATACAGCCATGGAAAACATCGCAGATTACAAAGAAATATTCCGTAAAAAAGGAGGGAACCTTGAAATTATAGGATTAGACTTACATGACACCGATTCAAAACATCCATTTGCATTACGTAAAATATTACCTGTTAAAAGAGTTTTGGAATCTACTGGGGTATTGACTAACCGTCAGGAATTAATCAAAACTATTGCTAAGGAATTAGATTACAATTACACGGTTCGTAAAAAAACTGAAACTGCCTATTTAGAAAACTTCATCTATTTCAGAACAAAAAATATCAACCACACCTATAATGAAATTTCTAAAAAAGATACAGTATTTAAAGTATTAGATATTGAATTTTATGAAGGAGAATTTATTGCTAAAGAAGTAATACGATCTACCATGTTGTATACAGAGCTAGGCAAAACTTTACCTACATTTTCTATTCATCGCGAAGGGTTGTTAGAGTTGATATATCATTACGCAGGGTTTAAAGATATTAAAATTGATAAAGAACCTGCATTCTCTAAAAAGTTCTATATAAAAGGGGAAGATGAACTTGCAATTCAGAAATTAATTACACCAGAGTTAGCTCAATTTTTACTTGAAAACCCTAATTTTCATATAGAGTCTAACGGTTGTGCTTTATTGATTTTTACTAAAGAACGTTTAGCTGGGGTGAATGAAATCAAAAAAATGAAGCAATTCACTGATAAATTAACAAAATTGCTTTAAAAACTACCCATCTTACTGTTTTAATATTATGTGCTCTACTGTAATTTCTGTAATTTTATAGCTCAAAATAAAACACAATGAATTTATATCCTATAGAAGCTGGTAATTTTAAATTAGATGGTGGTGCTATGTTTGGTGTTGTACCCAAAACCATTTGGCAAAAAACCAACCCAGCAGATAATAACAATCTAATAGATATTGCGGCTAGATGTTTACTCATTGAAAACGGCAACAGATTAACACTTATTGACACCGGAATGGGGGATAAGCAATCTGATAAATTCTTTGGTTATTACCACCAATGGGGTGATCATTCTATTGAAAAATCTTTAGCAAAATACGGCTTTTCTAAAGATGATGTTACGGATGTATTCATGACCCATTTACACTTTGACCATTGTGGAGGAAGTATCGGATGGAATAAAGACCGAACTGGTTATGAACCTCAATTTAAAAATGCAAAATTCTGGACTAACGAACGTCATTGGCAATGGGCAGTAGAACCAAACTCAAGAGAAAAAGCATCGTTTTTAAAAGAGAATTTATTGCCAATGCAAGAGTCTGGACAATTAAATTTTATGAAAAGCCCAGAAAAAAGTGGTTTTTTAGCACAGTCTGAATTAGATTTTGGCGTGCTCTTTATTGATGGGCATACCGAAAAACAAATGATTCCTCATATCAATTACAAAGGAAAAACCATTTGTTTTATGGCTGATTTAATGCCGACTTTAGGGCATTTAAAAGTCCCATATGTTACGGGTTATGACACCAGACCTTTACTGAGCTTAGATGAAAAATCTGAATTTTTAAACCGTGCAGCCAATGAAAATTTCTACTTGTTTTTAGAGCACGATGCTCACAATGAAATTGTTACTGTACAGCATTCCGAAAAAGGAATTGTATTAAAAGAACGCTTTACCTGTAACGAAATCTTCAATTAAGCTACTAATAGCTATGATTAGTAACAAACCAAATTGCTAAAACTTGTTAAATAAGTCTATTCTTCATTTTGAAGTTCTTAAATTGCAAGTGAAATCAATTGCATTAAATAAAACAAAATACAAACACATGAAACTGATTAAACCAATTTTCTTATCTGCAACAGTAGCAATGATTCTTGCAAGTTGTGGGTCATCAAACGTGGTGTCTACACCAATTACAAACATTGACAGCACACCTTTAAAAGTCTCAAAATTAACTGATGCTGAGCTAAATTCTTGGAGTCATTTAGACTTAGTAAAAGATACTATTCCTGGAATGAGTGTTGATAAAGCATACGAATTCTTACAAGGGAAAAAAGGTAAAACTGTTGTCGTTGGAGTTATCGATTCTGGAGTTGACATTGAGCACGAAGATTTGAAAAACGTGTTGTGGACTAACAAAAAAGAAATTGCTAACAACGGAAAAGATGATGACAAAAACGGATTCATTGATGATGTTCACGGATGGAATTTCTTAGGAGATATTAACGATGAAAATTTAGAATTTGTACGTATTTTAAGAGACAAATCTTTAGCAGATGCTGCAACTGTTGCAAGTGCTCAAGAAGAGTATGATGTAGAATACAAGCAAGCAACTGCAAACAAAGCACGTTACGAAGGTATTTACCAAACTTTAACTAATGCAGATGCAGCTATTGCAAAACATTTAGGAAAAGAAACTTACACAAAAGAAGAAGTTAATGCTATTAAAACTGAAGATGAAAGCTTAACGCAAAGCATTGCTGTTATCAAGCAAATGTTTGGTTATGGGAGTTCAATTTCTGAAGTTAAAGAGCAACTAAAAGGTGGTATTGACCATTTTGCAGGAAGTTTAAACAGTCATTTAGATATGAAAACTGACTTTAGAGCTGCAGTAGGAGATAACCCTAATGATATTTCTGACAACATTTATGGTAATAACATCATGTGGGGACCAGAAAAAGATGGTGCTTTACACGGAACGCACGTAGCAGGAATTATTGCTGCAGAACGTAACAATGGTAAAGGAATGAACGGAATTGCTCATAATGTTGAAATTATGACGGTAAGAGCTGTACCAAACGGAGATGAGTACGATAAAGATATCGCTTTAGCATTCCGTTATGCAGTAGATAACGGTGCAAAAGTAATCAATACAAGTTTTGGTAAATCATACTCTCCTCATGCAAGGTGGGTTTATGACGCTATCAAATACGCAGCAGATCATGATGTATTAATTGTAAATGCCGCTGGAAATGATGGGACTGATTTAGATACTAAAAACATTTACCCTAATGACCAAGTAGATAACGGTGCTGAAATCTCTAATAATTTCTTAACTGTTGGAGCATTAAACTACAAATATGGTTCAGAGATAGTTGCTAACTTCTCAAACTACGGTAAAACAAATGTTGATGTGTTTGCTCCTGGAGTAAAAATATACGCACCAGTACCTCATAACAAATACAAACACTTACAAGGAACATCTATGGCGTCGCCTAATGTTGCAGGTGTAGCTGCTTTAATTCGTTCTTACTATCCTAAATTAAAAGCTGCTCAAGTAAAGCAAATTTTAATGACTTCAGGGTTACCAATTAAAACGAAAGCAATTATGGGTGGTGATAAAGACAATACAAAAACTTTAAGCGAAGTATCTACAAGCGGAAAAATTGTAAATGCTTACAACGCTTTAATTATGGCAGAAATGATGTCTAAATAAGATCTCACTTCTTAATATTATACTAAACCTCAGCTGTTATTGCTGAGGTTTTTTTATTTTAGGGCTTTAATTTATAGTCTAATGAAAAAAATATTCTTTTTAGGGCTTACAGCCTTAACAGTGTTGTCGTGTAAAACTACAGAAAACACCATACAGCCAAGTATTCAAACCGTTACAAAATCTACATCTATCACATCTAAAGACACCTATTGGCAACAGCATGTTGACTATAAAATGGCTATTGATATGGATGTGAACAACTATCAATATAAAGGGCAGCAAGAGTTGGTGTATACGAACAATTCGCCTGATGATTTAGATAAAGTGTATTACCACTTGTATTTCAACGCCTTTCAACCAGGTAGTGAGATGGATGTTCGTTTAGCGACTGTTCCTGATCCTGATGGACGTATGACTGTTAATACTGGCACAAAAGAAAATCCAAAAATTGTGAGTAGAATTGCTGGTTTAAAACCTAATGAAATTGGTTTTATAAAGGTCAACTCATTAACACAAAATGGGGTTGCAATACAACATAAAACTGTTGGAACTGTTTTAGAAGTGACTTTAGACAAGCCAATCAAATCTGGTGAAAAAGTAACCTTTAATATGGATTTCTTAGGGCAAGTGCCTTTGCAAATTCGTCGTTCAGGAAGAAACAACGCTGAGGGCGTAGCGCTTTCTATGACACAATGGTTTCCAAAGTTAGCAGAATATGATTTTGAAGGATGGCATGCAGATGCGTACATCGCAAGAGAATTTCATGGTGTTTGGGGAAATTTTGATGTGAAGTTAACTATCGATAAAAATTATACTGTTGGTGGTTCTGGTTATTTACAAAACCCAAATCAGATAGGACATGGGTATGAAGATACTGGAGTAACTGTTCCTAAAACAAAAGGGGATAAGTTAACGTGGCATTTTGTAGCACCTAATGTGCACGATTTTACTTGGGCTGCAGATCCAGATTACATCCATGATAAAATTAAAGGAGAAAACGGTGTTGATTTACATTTCTTGTATAAAAACGATGACAGCATCAAAGAAAACTGGAAAAAACTACAGCCGCGTACTGCTGAATTATTAGCGTTTTTTAATGAAAATATTGGACCATATCCATGGAAACAATACTCTGTAATTCAAGGTGGAGATGGTGGAATGGAGTATGCTATGTGTACGTTAATTACCGGAAAACGTAAATTAGAAAGCTTAATAGGCGTTACGGCTCACGAAATGGCTCATGCATGGTTCCAGCACTTATTTGCTACAAATGAAACAAAGCACGAATGGATGGATGAAGGAATGACCTCTTATATTTCTGATTTAGCGGAAGGAGAAGGAAAAGATAATCCGTTTGCAGGTGCTTACAGGAATTACAATTACTTAGCTAATTCTGGTAAAGAAGAACCACAAACAACTTATGCTGATCGTTACCACTCAAATATGGCTTATGGGATTACAGCTTATAGTAAAGGGGAAATCTTTTTAGCCCAATTAGGTTACATCATTGGAGAAGATAAATTAACCGAAACTTTAAAAGAGTATTATAACCAATGGGGATTCAAACACCCAACACCAAATGACTTTAAACGTGTTGCTGAAAAAGTATCTGGATTTGAGTTGGACTGGTACTTAACAGAGTGGACACAAACAACTAAAACTATTGATTATGCAGTAGCGTCTGTTGAAGGCAAAACTGTAACTTTAGAACGCAAAGGAGCTTTACCTATGCCAATTGATGTAGTTATTGAGTATACAGACGGTAGTAAAGAATATATTTATATTCCGTTACAGATGGCACGAGCTGAAAAAGCTAATGCGTATCCAGAATTAACAAGAACAGTGAAAACTGATTGGGCTTGGGCACATCCTACCTATACCTTTGAAACTACAAAAGACATTAAAACTTTAACTATTGATCCGTCTACCTTAATGGCTGATATAGATAGAACTAATAATACGTACACAAAATAGATTTGTAAGTTATTGATTTTAAAAAGCCTTTGAACTATTTCAAAGGCTTTTTTTTGGTAATTAATACCTTGGCTTGCTATTTGATTAACTCTACTAAAAAAATAGTAATATGAGAATTTTGATAGCCGTTTGTATGTGTTTTTCTGTGTTATGTTCAGGACAGAGTCAATTAGAAACTGCTAAAAAGCGTTTAAAAAATCGGACAGAAACTACCACTACTTCAGGAGATTCTGATAATTCATATTATGACGATTCCGAAGAAAAAAAACAAACATTTGGTCAGAAAGTAGCTCAATTTTTATTTATTGAACTTATTGTAAAACCTATCTACCACGGTACAAAATATGTGTTAGTTGGTGATGCACATAATGTGAGTGTTTACAACCCAACACCATATGCCAATAAGACGGGTGGGGAATATATCCCTTTTTATGGTGATGATGAAGAACAAGATTACGATTTTAGGCTTAGTTTACTACAAGCGTCTTTGAGTTACACAAGCGGACAATTTAATATTAATGGACTGCACTCCGATATTGAATACCGTTTTAATGATTTGCATGGTGTTACTGTAAAATACGATCGGTTTACAGAACGTCATTTTGGAACAACAGAAGTTTTAGAATTAGGAGGGATTACATATAATCATTACCGTATTAGAAACGAAAGAATTTCTGCGTGGTGGAGTTTAGGTTTAGCTGGAGTAACAGATGTTGGTTCAGGTTTAAGGTACGGAGTAGGAGCACGGGTGTTTTTAAAAAAACCATTAAGTGTATTAGTGTCTTGGCAACAAGACCTTATGGAACATGAAACAATAAATGAAGCTAAGTTTCAATTGGATTACCATTGGAAAAAAATGAGCTTCTTTGCAGGCTTTAATCATTTTAATATTGCTAAAGTTCGTGTGCCGTCAGTGGCAATTGGTTTGCGTTATAAATTCAGATAAAACTATAATTGTGTAGTCATATTTAAAAGGGTTGTTTATTTTTACGCAATGAATCAGACTTACCCGTCCATAGAAAAATTAAAAAGCAAGAAACTCTTAGATGAGTTGTTTTCTTCTGGGAAAAAAATCAATGCATTTCCTATTAAATTAGTGTATAAACAATTGGATTTTGAAGATGACACCTTAATTAAAACCGGGGTGTCTGTACCTAAACGTAATTTTAAAAAAGCGGTAGATAGAAACAGAATCAAACGATTACTCCGTGAAGCATACAGACTTAACAAACACATTATACATGACGGCCTTGATCAAAAGTATGTCTGTATGTTTTTGTATCTTGGGAAAGAAATGCCAACTTTTGAAGAGTTGCACGCTAAAATAGAACTCTTGTTAGCTAAATTACTTGTAAAAGAAGAACAGTAAAATTCTTTTAGAGTAGTTGTTAATAGCACATAAAATATATCATATTATGAAAACACTACTTAAAAAAAGAATCCTCATACCTGTTGCAGCAATCTTTTTGTTGGTAACAACATCTGCATTTAAAAATGATTTCTTTGAAATTGCCAAACAAATAGAAATTTTCACAACGTTATTTAAAGAACTCAACATGAATTATGTTGATGAAACCAATCCAGGGGAGTTAATGGATACGGCCATCAAAAGCATGTTGAAAGATTTAGATCCGTACACGCAGTTTCATAACGAACAAGATGTAGAGTCATATAAAATAAATAATTCCGGAGAATACACAGGAATTGGTGCAGCTATCAATAGAAAGGACGGCCGATTGTTTGTTACAGAAGCATTTAAAGATTATCCAGCAGATAAAGCTGGTTTAAAAGCCGGAGATGAGATTATTCAGGTTGGAAATATCAAAGTAGCAGATTCTAAAGAAGACACCGCTACGCTCTTAAAAGGGGCTTCAAATTCAACTATTGCAATTACATATTTGCGTCAAGGCAAAGAATTGCAAACCACATTAACGCGTTCTGCAATTGATATTGATGCAGTGCCGTTTTACAAATTGATTGATGGCAAAACCGGTTATATTGTGCTGAGTAAGTTTAACAGCAAAGCTTTTCAGCAAACCAAAGTCGCTGTAATCAAATTAAAAGAGGAAGGCGCTACACAATTAATTTTAGATTTACGAAACAATCCAGGAGGGCTATTACGAGAATCTATTAGAATAGTCAACTTATTTGTACCAAAAGATCAAGTGGTTGTAACCACAAAATCGAAAGTTAAAAAGTATAATAAAACCTATAAAACCAAAGAAAATCCATTAGATACAGAAATTCCGTTAGTAGTTTTAATCAATGAACGTAGTGCATCTGCTAGTGAAATTGTTTCTGGCTCATTACAAGATTTAGACAGAGCGGTTATTGTAGGTAAACGAAGTTTTGGAAAAGGTTTAGTGCAACGTCCTAAAAAACTAACTTATGGTACGCAATTAAAGGTGACCATTTCTAGATATTACACACCATCTGGGAGATGTATTCAAGCTTTAGATTATTGGAATAGGGATGATAAAGGAAATGCCGTTCGTACAGATGAAAAAAACTACACCGCTTTTAAAACCCAAAAAGGGCGTACAGTTTATGATGGTGGAGGCGTAGCGCCAGATGTAGCAATTACAAAAAACAAAGTCAGTAATATCACAAAAGCCTTATCTAGTGAACTTATCATATTTAACTTCTGTACTGAGTTTTATTACAAACACAGGTTCAATACGCTATCAGAATTTAAATTTACTGATGTAGATTATGAGTCGTTCAAACAATTTGTGGCATCTAGTAATTTCAACTATAAAACCAATACTGAAAAAATAATTGACGCTTTAAAGCGAGAATCTGATAAAGATCAACTTGAATTAGATTCAGAAATCTCTAATTTAACCAACAGTATTTCACGTGAAAAAACTGCTGCTCTTGTTAAAAACAAGAAAGAATTACAGACACTAATTTCTGATCAATTAATTACACGTTATTTTTACAAAGAAGGCTTATACAACTACCAATTAACACACCATGATGCTATTATAAAAGCTGTTTCTATTTTAGAATCAAAAGAGTATAACACCATTTTAAACTAAGTTGGTACACCATTTGATTACAATTTATTAGATTTGTTAAAACCCAATATTTATGAAATTTATTTACTTTTCGTTACTTTCTTTATTTTTTACTACTACACTTATTGCTCAAAAACAACATAGAGATTTAAATGTGTATTTTGACACAGCCATCTATAAATTGAATGAAAAAGAACAAAAAAGTGTAGCTAAATTCATTACAGATTTAGGACCAGATCACGTTCGTGAAATTGTACTTTATGGGTATACAGATGATCGTGGTTCTGATAAATACAATATGAACTTATCTATTAAACGGGCTAGAAATGTTAAAAAGCATTTGTTAGATTTAGGGGTAAGTCCAGAAGTTTTTAAAATAGTAAAAGGAAAAGGTGAAGTTGTTATTAGAAAATTTGATCAAGTAGAAACAGATATTGTTCGTGGATTAAACCGTAAGGTAACTATAGATATTACAACTGGTATTCCAAAACCAAAAGTGAATGAAACTTTAATTCAGAATAAAATTGTTGAACCTATAAACATAGGGGATAAGTATGTTTTAGAAAACATCCATTTTCAAGAAGGGTACGCTTGGATTACAGAAAAATCATTCCCTCACTTAAGGAAATTAGCTAAAATTTTAACAGACAGACCAGATATTTATATTGAAATTTTAGGACATGTATGTTGTACGCGTTATGGTAGAGATGCTATTGATCGTAAAACAAAAAAGCAAAACTTATCGCACACCAGAGCAAAAGCCATATACATGTATTTGCGTAGAAAGGGAATTGCAAAAGATCGTATGCGCTATAAAGGCATGCGCCGCACACAACCTTTAGGAAAAGGGGCAGAATATGATAGGCGTGTAGAAATTGTAGTGAAAAATATTGTGAAAAAGAGACGTTTTCACGGAAATTAGTTTTTAATCCATAAACTTATGAAACAAGTAACATTTTCACTTATTCTATCTTTCATATTCATAACATGTAAATCTCAAAATATAGAGAAATTGTATGGAACTTGGAAGTATTCTTATGAATTCAAAACAGAAAATAAATTTGCGTTTGAAACACTTATAATCAAATCGAAAGATAGTTCACAAATCGAAAAAATAAAATTAGAAAAACCCAAAAGTGGAACTAGGAATTTTTATCTAGTTTTTAATAATAAAACAACATATACAGAAATTAAATCTGGAATTGGAATGCAATTCAAATACAAAGTTTCAAATGATACTATTTATCAAATTGATAAACCAATGTTTAAATTAATCTCTGTAGATTCAAATAAACTAATTATTGAAAAAATAGATACAAAAAAAAATAGAATATATTTTAAATCGAAAGATGATCTCTCTAAATGTAAAATCTACTAAAGCTGGTTACTTTTTCACCATTTTAATATGTGGAATATCATCTTCTAAATAGCCCTCACCAACTTGCACAAAACCATGTGATTCATAAAACGTCTTCAAATAAGTTTGTGCAGAAATGTGTATCTCTTTAGTTTTAAATTGAGTTTCAATCACTTCAATACTTTTTTGTATCAAATCATGACCATAGCCAAATTTGCGTTCTGAGGCTTTAATTATAACACGACCTATACTTGCTTCAGAAAAATAGTTTCCCGCCTTAAAAAGGCGAGAATATCCTATTAGAACGTTATTCTCATAACCTAAAACATGTAAAGCCTTATCATCTTTACCATCTACATCTTGATACACGCAATCTTGTTCCACAACAAACACTTCACTACGCAATTGTAGAAGGTCATATAATTCAGTAGTTGTAAGCTCTTGAAAGGTTTTTATTACTATTTGCATCATATTAATCTAAAACTAAATTTATGATGGGTTAGCTTTTCCTAAGACTACAAAGTCCAACTGACGTTTTACCAAGTCAGCATTTTTAACCATAATCATCACTTCATCACCTAATTGGTAAATGTTTCCTGAATTTTCACCTACTAAGGCATATTGCTTTTCATCAAAGAAATAATAATCATCTTTTATTTCTCTAATACGCACCATTCCTTCACATTTATTAGATACAATTTCTACATAAATTCCCCATTCAGTTACACCAGAAATCACCCCAACAAATTCTTCATCTTGGTGATCTTGCATGAACTTTACTTGCATGTATTTGATAGAATCACGCTCAGCTTTTGTTGCTAAATTCTCCATTTCTGAAGAATGCTTACATTTTGCTTCAAATTCTTCTACATTGGCCGTTTTTCCACCATCTAAATAATACTGTAATAAACGGTGCACCATCACATCCGGATAACGACGAATAGGTGATGTAAAATGAGAATAGTGTTCAAATGCTAAACCGTAATGACCAATATTTGCGGTAGAATAAGCCGCTTTACTCATCGTTCTAATCGCAAGAGTATCCACCAAATTTTGTTCACCTTTTCCTTTCACATCTTCTAATAATTTATTCAAAGAATTAGACGTTGTTTTGGCATTTTCTAGGTTCAGTTTATATCCGAATTTAGAGATGATATTTTGTAAGTTTCCTAACTTTTCAGAATCAGGTTCATCATGTATTCTATATACAAATGTTTTCTTTTGTTTACCAATAAAAGCCGCCACCTTTCTGTTAGCTAATAACATAAATTCTTCAATTAATTTATTAGCATCTTTAGCGGTTTTAAAGAACACACCAGTCGGATTTGCATCTGCATCTAAATTGAATTTTACTTCAACTTTATCAAATGAAATTGCACCTTCGTCCATACGATCAGAACGCATTTTTTTAGCCAATTCATCAAGTTTTAAAATGGCATCTGTAATATGCTGCTCTACTTTATAAGTTTCACCTGTTAGAGATACTTCTGCTGGAACACTAGATTCTCCAGATTCAATAATAGCCTGCGCTTCTTCATAGGCAAAACGTCTGTCTGAATACGTGACAGTTCTTCCGAACCATTCGTTAACAACTTCAGTTTTATCATTGATTTCAAATACTGCAGAAAAGGTATATTTTTCTTCATGAGGACGTAATGAACACGCGCCGTTACTCAGTATTTCTGGTAACATTGGCACAACTCGATCTACTAAATACACCGATGTTGCACGTTCATAAGCTTCATCATCTAAAACAGTACCTTCTTGTAGATAATGCGATACGTCAGCAATGTGAATTCCTATTTCGTAATTTCCATTGTCTAATGGCTGAAATGATAAAGCATCGTCAAAATCTTTCGCATCTTTAGGATCAATAGTAAACGTAGGCGTTTTACGCATATCTCTACGTTTAGCAATTTCTTCAGCTTTTATTTCAAGATCAATATTATTGGCATAATCTTCTACTTTTTTAGGGAATTCATATGGCAAACCATACTCCGCTAAAATGGAATGAATTTCTGTATTATGCTCTCCTGGTTTTCCTAAAACTTGAATCACTTCTCCAAAAGGGGATTTAGCACGCTCTGGCCAATCATGAATTTCCGCTAAGACCTTATCACCGTCTTTAGCGCCCATTGTATTACCTTTAGGAATGAAAATATCCACATACATTTTAGAGTTAGAACACTCTACAAAACCAAAGTCTTTTTGCAAACGTAATACGCCTACAAATTCAGCTTTTGCACGTTTTGATATGTATGTAATTTCACCTTCTAATTTATTATTCTTTTTTCGTCTGTAGGCGTACACTTCAACTTCATCACCATGTAATGCCTTGTTGATGTTTTTAGCGTGCACGAAAATATCACTTTCTGAATCTTCACAAACCACATAACCATTTCCTCTTGCGGCCATATCAAGTGTTCCTACATAATAAGAATTTCCCTCTTTACGTTCTTTAAGTTGGAATTTCCCTCTTTCTACTTCATCTATTTTTCCTTTCACTTGTAATTGTCGTAATTTTTTTATGATTTGATTTCTACTATTAGCATCATCTACTCCTAATTTTGTAGAAAGCTGTTTATAGTTGAAACTTTTTTTGTGCTGCTTTATAAATACCTTCATTAATTTCTCAGTGAGATTTGGTATTTTATTATGACTGCTTTTTTTTCTTGGCATTATATTATATTTATCTGTTACCAATTTACAACAAACTCATTCATCAAAAATGCATAGTTTGTTATTTTATGGTAATTTCTATAACTATAAATATTTCTTATAGTTAATTAATTAATTTATTATTTTTATTTATTGAACAATGTTTTTTAAGCTTGTTTTTAAGCTTGTTAATTAAAATTTAAAAGGATTTGCATGTCATTATTTCAAAACCCTCTTAAATTGTGTTTAAAATTAGTTTTTAGTGTTTTCTAACACATAAATTAAGGAAGAATACTCGGAAGTTCGTTTTGCTTTTAAATTTGAACGTAAACCAACACAAAATGCTTTAATAAAATTTTGATGTCCGGTTTTATACTTTTCACTTAAAAGAGAAACGTAAAACGAATCAAACTGCATTGGTACAGTTTTTACAACAGTCATACCAAATTTAGAAAAAAGTAATTTAATTGAATTCTGAGAAAAATGCCATAAATGTCTAGGAACATCATAAGCGGCCCAATATTCTTTATAATAAGAAGCATCATAACTTTTATGATTTGGTACTGCTATAATTAATTTTCCATTTGGTTTCAATAATCGTTTGAACAGACTAACATGTTCCTCTAAATCTGGCAAATGTTCCAGCACATGCCATAATGAAATCACATCAAAACTATGGTCAGGTAGTTTATTTAATTCTGATATATCAAAAACTCTATTATTAGTTTTTGAATTTGCAATTGCTCGTGCATTTTCGTTTGGTTCAATTCCGGTAATCTTCCAACCATTATCATGAGCTGCTTTTAACACATCACCAGTACCACAACCAATATCTAAAAATGTTCCTTTATCAGATAATGAATTTATCAAACTGATTTTATTTTTTATAGCATAACTACGAACTAAATGATACACTTTTTCAAACAGATTACGTTTTGCATCTGTGTGAGAAATGTAATCTTCTGTTTCGTAATATTTAGATAATTCAGATGGGGCCGGTAAAGGAAAAGTCTCCAATATATCAAACTCAGAATTGTAATGCAATTCAAAAATTTCTTTTGAAACGGAATGGTCTTTTACAGTAATAGTTTTCAATTTAATGTTCTAATTTATTCAGTAATTCTACATTTAGTAACGCTGCTAATTGTGTGCCTTTTTCTAAAACTTCAGTTTTATTTTTAGAATTAAAAATGATTTCATTTCTATTATTTTCATCAAAAAAACGAATAGTGTAATAATCTATTGCTGCGGTAGATCCTAAAGATGAAACTGTATTGTATTCATTACTTAAACTTAATGATTGTTCAGCTAAAGAAATGTATTCTGGAAAACGTAATTCTACAGATGTTGAATACAATTTCAAATTAAAAAAGTAAAAATTTAATTTATTTTCAAATGATTTAAAAACTTCTATTTCTTTTTGAAAACCTAAAATAACAATCCCAATACAACTTAATAATAATCCTGAAATTTCTTGAAGTATTATAAAAATACTAACAATAAGTAAAGCAAAGCCAATAACTTTTGCTTTTGTATTTTTAGGTTCTCTAAACTTTATACTCTCCATTCTTATTAATTATTTTTTAGAGTTCCACGTGGAACTCTAAACTACTATCGTCCTAAAAATACTAACAACACAGAAATATCAGAAGGAGAAACTCCAGAAATACGAGATGCTTGACTGATAGTTCTTGGTTGTATATTTTCTAATTTTAAACGTGCTTCAGTTGATAAAGATTTCAATTTAGTATAATCAAAGTTCTCCGGAATCTTAACATATTCTAAGCGATGCAATTTATCGGCACTAACTTTTTCTTTAGCAATATATCCAGCGTACTTAACTTGAATTTCTGTTTGCTCTAAAACTTCATTATCTAAGTTATGCTCAGTAATATAATCTTCAACTTTAGCAATCTGACGCATATCATCTAACACAACATTTGGTCGAGCTAACAACTTAAACATTTTGTCCTGTTGCTTTACAGTTGCAGAATTTTTAGATTCTAAAATAGGGTTTATCGCTTCAGGTTTAACACTTGTATTTTTAAAGAACTCAATAAAATTATCAGATTTAGATTGTTTTTCTTCCATACGTTTCAAACGTTTTTCAGAAGCAATTCCTAAATCATATCCTTTAGGTGTTAATCTAAAATCGGCATTATCTTGACGTAACAAAGTTCTATACTCAGCACGAGATGTAAACATTCTGTAAGGTTCTTCAGTTCCTTTAGTAATTAAATCATCAATTAAAACACCAATATAAGCTTCATCTCTATTTAAAATAAACGCGTCTTTTTCTTTAACTTTTAAAGCGGCATTTATACCAGCCATCATTCCTTGAGAAGCGGCTTCTTCATAACCCGTAGTACCATTAATTTGTCCTGCAAAATATAAGCCTTCAACCAACTTAGTTTCTAAAGTATGCTTCAATTGTGTAGGAGGGAAGAAGTCATATTCAATAGCGTAACCTGGTCTAAAAAACTTGACGTTTTCAAATCCAACTACAGAACGTAAAGCTTTAAATTGAACATCTTCTGGCAACGATGTTGAGAATCCATTAATATAATATTCACAAGTATTCCATCCTTCAGGTTCTACAAATAACTGGTGACTATCTTTATCTGCAAAGCGATTAATCTTATCTTCAATTGACGGGCAATAACGCGGTCCTAAACTTTTTATTCTTCCATTAAACATCGGAGATCTATCAAAACCTTCACGTAACAAATCATGTACCAATGCACTAGTATGTGACATGTGACATGGACGTTGTTCTGTTAATGGTTTTGTGACGTCTGAATACGAAAACTTTTCAGGATTATCATCACCAGGCTGAATGATCATTTTAGAAAAATCTAAACTTCTACCATCTACTCTTGGAGGCGTTCCAGTTTTCATTCTACCAGATTCAAAACCTAGTTCAATTAACTCTTCAGTAATTCCTGTTGAAGCAGATTCACCTGCGCGACCACCACCAAATTGTTTATCACCAATATGAATCAATCCATTTAAAAAAGTACCGTTAGTTAAGACTACAGTCTTTGCTTTTATTTCTAATCCTAATGATGTTTTTACACCAACAATTTTATGATTTTTAACAACCAATCCTCTTACCATTTCCTGATAGAAATCAAGATTTGGAGTTCCTTCTAACATCAAACGCCATTCTTCAGCAAAACGCATACGGTCAGATTGTGCACGCGGACTCCACATTGCAGGTCCTTTACTTTTATTCAACATTTTAAACTGAATAGCAGTTTTATCAGTTACAATTCCTGAGTAACCACCAAGAGCATCAATCTCACGTACAATTTGTCCTTTTGCAATACCACCCATAGCAGGATTACATGACATCTGTGCAATGTTTTGTAAACTCATTGTTATTAGTAACGTACTACAACCACTATTTGCAGCAGCAGCAGCAGCTTCTGAACCAGCATGACCAGCACCAACAACTATAACATCATATTCTTTATCAAACATCTTCTATATAATAGTGTTCCACATGGAACATTTTGTATTCTAATTTATTAATGTTCCACATGGAACATTTTAATTTTTTCGTTTTCTTTTTGACGCATTAAAACATCTTCTTCTTTTGATTTGTCTTTATAACCACATAAGTGCAGAACACCATGAATGATGACACGTTTTAATTCTTCTTCAAAAGGAACATTAAAGTCTTTAGCGTTATCAATTACACGTTCAACAGAAATAACAATATCTGAATGAATCATTTTACCAATAGAATTATCAAATGTGATAATATCAGTTAGAGTATCATGATCTAAATATTCTACATTTATCTTATGTAAATATGCGTCATCACAAAACACATAATTGATTTCTCCTAATACATAAGATTCTGATGTAATAACTTCAGAAATCCAATTAGAAAAATCATCTTCATTACTAATCTTAAAATCAGTTTCGTAATCGAAATTAATCATGAGTTGTTTTAAAATATTGTTTAACCTTCTTTTTATAAATAGGTTGCAAAGGTAAGGCTTGTCTGTTTAATATCTCTATTTCATTGAAATATTGTTCAATAGATGGTAAAGCTTTAGTAGGGGAAGTTGAAAATTCTACGGAATTGGATTGAGATTCACGTTTATTATCCTCGCCATGTTCAAAGACAGCATTGTCTAATTTTAATAAATCATGCTTTAAATTATTCATTTGCTTTAATATACTATCATCAAAGCCACGTTCTAGTAATTGATTTTCAATAGACTCCATTTTTCTAATTAGATGATTAGAATCAGAAGGTAAACCTGAAGTTTTAATTAACTCTTGTAATTGCTGTTTTAACTCTTGTTGTTGTTTATATATTTCAAAAAGCTTTCCTGACTCTTCTTCAGATAAAGGGTTCCCATTTCCTTCTCCATATTGTTGGCCATCAGAATTAGATGGTTTTGGTGAGCCAGAACCTTCTTTTGGTTCACCTGATTTTCCAGGTTTACCCTCACTCATTTTTTTAATCAGAATTTCTTGTTTTTTAATAATATCTGATAATTGGAATTCAGAACCAGATCCACCGGGTTTATCACATTGTCCAGCTCCAGGCTGTCCTTGTTGTTGCAATTGATCTTGCATAGATTTTAAAATATCACCTAATAAATTTGCTAAATTATTAGCAGAAGTTAAAGCATATTGTTGGTTAGAAACACCTAAATAAATTTTCTGATCAGCAAAACGTTCTAAAGCTTTATCTATATTAAAATGTACCTCCGTCAATTCTTTCATAATCACATCTGATATTTTTGGGACACGAAGTGATAACGCAAAAAGGCTATCATCAATATGACTGAAATGTTCTTTTAAAACATGTTGCTGTTTTAATTTATTAGGAAAATCAAACTGTTTGTTCTGAATAGTTCTGAATTCTAAAAGTAAATTTTCTTGATCAAAAGAATAGGTAATTAAATTATCTAAAATCTGACGCAAGGTTTTCTCATCTTCTTCTAACTGGTCACCAGAAGATGATTGCATTTTCATTTGCATGGCATTACTCATTTCTTTCATTTTCTGAGCTGCTTTTTTCTGATTTTCTTTTGCTTTAGATATTTTTTGTTTTTCAAGATTATCAGATGCTTTTTGTTGTTCCTTAGAAATTTCCTGTTCTGAATTTTCTTCAGAATCTAAATCCATAGGACGTTTTAACTCTTGATTTTCTTTTTCTAAATCGTCTAATTCCTTTTTTAAATTATCGAATTCTTGATTTAGTTTATCTTGTTCTTCTTTTGTATTTGATTGTTCTGATTTTTCTGATAACTCATTTTGTTTTTTAGATAAGTCTTCTAAATCCTTAGCTAATTTTTCAAATTTCTTACTCACATAATAACGTTTAGTGAGTTCTAAAATTTGTTCTAATGAGCGTTCTTTACTTTGATTTTGTTTTGAGAGTTGTTCTATTTTAGAAAATAACTCGTCGTTTTTTAATTTCTCTTGAAGCTTTTCTAACTCTTTTAAAAGTTCTTCATTTTTCTCAATCTCTTTTTCTTGAGTTTTTAAACGTTCTTGTAATGCATCTTTAAAATCGTCTTTTTCTGGATTATCTTTTTGAAATTCTTCTAAGTTGCGTTGTAAATTAGTATTGAATTTTTTCATTAATTGCTCTTGTTTTTCTTGCTTTCTAAAAAACTGTTGCAACTTATTTTTATCATTCCAATTCAAATCTTTTTTTTCTTTCTGTAGATCGCTTAATTGTTCTAATTCTTTATCTTGTTGTTGTAAAGAATTGAGCGACTTACTTAAATTTGAAATATTCTCTTGTTGTTCTTTTACCAGCTTATCTTCTAATTCACTATCAGTTAGTTTTTGATAATTGAAAGTTTGAGATTTAGATTTTTTAAAATTATGCAATGCATCATTATCTGACACTTCAAAATAATACTCATAAGGCACGCCTTTTTCTATTGGTAAATTTCCTGGAAATTGATATGTAAACTGATGAAAATTAGATTTTGAAATTGGAATAGTTTCATAAAAATATTTATGAGCTGTTGCTTTTTTATATTTCAATTGTAACTGACGTAAACCATAATCATCGGATAGTTTTCCAAAAAAATAAATGATTTGAGAGTTTAAACTATCAGCTTTAGACTGCACTTTTATCTCCGGAAATTCATCTTTAATAGTTTCAATTGCATACTGTAAATTTTCATAATTAGTGACTTGAGAATTATGTGTTGCTATTTGATACTGTGTAGTTTTAAAAAACTGATGTTTGAACTTAAAATCTGAATTATCTTTTATAAAATTTATAGAAGAATCTTTAGTTATAAATTCAATTTTATCTGTAGTTTCTGTAGCTAATCTCCAATTAACTACCGTTCCTTCAGGAACAGTAACTGACCCCGAGTTAGAAATCAATTCATTTTTTTTAAAAGTATGTTTCGGGTATTCTAAACTCAATTCAAAATTTAAAATACTTGGTACTTTTATAACATCAATACTATAATCTTTTGATGTTATATCATTAGCAGTTATATGAAAATTTACTGACGATTTTAGCTGTGAAAACTCATATTCAAACGTATTAAAATCAGTATGTTTTAAAAAATAAGACTCGTTATTAAAGTTAATTTTTAAATGTTCTGGAATTACTTTTCCTTTTGTAGTCACTTGTAATACAAACGATTGATTTTCTTCGACTTTTAAATTTTTATTTTTAATTATAAATTGAAAAGGAGCGGGAGGTGCATATGCTACTGAATGGTTTACAACTCTTTTATAACTTGTATTTATAATAGATTGATTACCTGTAAAATACACTAATAAAAATACCAAAATAGGTATTAATGTGTATTTGATATACTTTTTATTTGATGAAAAATTAACAGCAAATTTAAACGGAATTGGTGATAAATCTAAAGCCTTTTGATCTATACTAGCAGCTAGTAATTCCGACTGTTTAGTAGTTGATTTTAACTGTAATAAATTAGTTAATTTATCATTAACTTCTGGAAAATGATTACCTATTATTTCTGAAGCTTCTGCTTGTGAAATTCCTTTTTTAATTCCTATCAATTTAAAAATAGGAATGCCTATAAATTTATAAATTAAACTTAATTCAACACCAATAAATACCCAAAACAAAATAGTCCTATACACTGGTGTTAACCATAACACATACTCTATAAAAAGAGTTATTAAAAAATAAAGCAAACCAATAGCACTAAACAATAACACACCTTTTATCAATTCATTGGTGTAATACCGTTTAATAAACTGCGTTAGTTTATTTTCTATGTGTTCTAAAGTATTCAATTATATTATTTTTAAAATTCCACTGGTGGGAATAAATTTACGACAAATATTCAACTCTAATTTTAAATTGAAAGTAGTTAACACTTTTAAACATATATATATTTAGTTTTCTTTTTTTTAAAATTTTTAAAATAGAAATGATGTATATAATAGGGTGTTAATAGCTACTATAAGTTTTATAAAGTTTAGTTGTTTTTATGTGTTTTTAAAAGTAGTTAACATAAATTGTTCAGTTACTAACATGCTAACTATTTAATTTTGAAGCATAACATTATAGTAATACACATATTGTTAATAAGTGTAATACACATAAAAATGTAAATAAATAATTTACATTTAGGTGTTGATAAGTTAACATTAGCTATTAAAAACTTCTTTGAAAATAAAGCTAAAAAATAGTGCTTTATAATTTTAAGTCACGGATTAGAATTTAAACTTAGAATTCAAAATTTAGTTACTTCAATTAGTCTTATAGTTATCAACATTAAGCTTTAAAAATGATTACTTTAAAATCAAGCACTTAGAAAGTAATTAACAATTTATACCATTTCGGTAAAAAGCATAGTAAAGTAGAGTAAGTATTCAAGGGAAGAATACCTTAATTTACAAAAAATCAATGACTTAACATAAGTTAATTAAAAGAAATCGTTTAATGCATATAAAAGTCAGTTTAAAGAACACTATATTATATATAAAGGAATAAGTTATATTTGCGCTTTTAAAAAATTACAGATTATGAGTAACGTTAGAGTTCGTTTTGCACCAAGTCCTACAGGACCTTTACATATAGGTGGTGTTCGTACCGCATTATTTAATTATTTATTTGCTAAAAAACACGGTGGTACTTTTGTATTACGTATTGAAGATACTGATCAGAACAGATTTGTAGAAGGCGCTGAACAATATATAAAGGATGCTTTAACATGGTGTGGATTTCCGTATGAAGAAGGTCCAGGTAAAGAAGGAAAATTTGGTCCGTATAAACAAAGTGAACGTAAACCTCTTTATAAAGAATATTGCGATGCATTAATTGAAAGTGGAAATGCATACTACGCATTCGATTCTGCAGAAAGTTTAGATGTGCAACGTGCTGCTCATGAAGCTGAAAAGAAAACCTTTATTTACAACTGGCATAACCGCATGAGTTTAGATAACTCATTGGTATTATCAGAAGATGATGTAAAAAACAGATTAGCATCTGGTGAGAAATATGTAGTTCGTTTTAAATCGCCTCAAAATGAAACTTTGGTTTTAGAAGATGAAATTAGAGGAGAGATAAAAATAGATACGAATGTTTTAGATGATAAAATACTATTTAAAAGTGATGGTATGCCAACTTATCATTTAGCAAATATTGTAGATGATCATTTAATGGAAATTACTCATGTTATCCGTGGAGAAGAATGGTTACCATCAATGGCGTTACATGTATTATTATATAGAGCCTTTGGTTGGAATGCTCCAAAATTTGCACATTTACCTTTGATATTAAAACCAACTGGTAAAGGAAAATTAAGCAAGCGTGATGGTGATAAAGGTGGTTTTCCTGTATTTCCGTTAGAATGGAAAACTGAAGATAGTATTTCAAGAGGTTTTAAAGAAGATGGGTATTTACCAGAAGCTGTAGTTAATTTCTTAGCTTTTTTAGGTTGGAATCCAGGTACAGAACAAGAATTATTCACTTTAGAAGAGCTTGTACAAAGTTTCGATTTAAAACGTGTGAATAAAGCTGGAGCAAAATTTGACCCTGAAAAAGCAAAATGGTTCAACCAACAGTATTTTGTAAAACAAGATGATGCGGTAATTGCTAAAGAGTTTATGACTTATAAACCTGAATTAGTTTCAGAAAAATATAATGAAGCATACTTTACTAAAGTAGTGTCTTTAGTAAAAGAACGCGCTGTATTTGTAAATAATCTATGGGATTTAAGTGATTTCTTTTTTGAAGCACCAACATCTTATGATGCTAAAGCTTTAAAAAAGGCTATAAAAGAAGACACACCAGAATTAATTAAAGAATTGATTCAAATCATAGAGCCTATAACAGATTTTTCTTCGGAGAATTTACAAACAGTTATAAAAGGATGGATTACTGCTAAAGAAATTGGTTTTGGTAAAGTTATGCAACCTTTACGTTTAAGTTTAGTAGGTGCAATGAAAGGTCCTGATGTATTTGATATAATGTCTCTTTTAGGAAAAGAAGAAACAATTAAAAGACTTGAAGCTATTATTAAATAATATAGTATAAAAAAAGCCACTTATTTAAAGTGGCTTTTTTTATTCATAATACTAGGTGTTAGAAATATAACAATACTCCAAATTGATACATACTCACATGTCCTTTAAATTTTTCAGTATTTCCTTCAATCTTATTTAATTTATTTAAGAAGTTATTAAACCCATATTGGTAATGTCCAAAAATTCTTAAACGTGATAATCCCATAGATAATCCAACAAGTCCGTTGACGTTAATAGGAGTAACATCTGTTAATTCTTTAGCAGTAATTAATGTCTCTTCAATAATATAATTTTCTTTATCTTCATTAGCCATTTTCATTTTACTGTTAATCATTAAAACAGGACCTAATTCTGCAGTTAATTTAAATTTATTATCTAATCTTTTATTTCCCCAAAAAATTTTATAACCAAACAATAAATGTATTTGTGCATTTAACAAGCTGTACTCAATTTCTTCGATAGAAGTAACAATAGGTATTTCTCTGGCCTCAACTTTTAATTTATTATTAGAAATATTAATACCAAATTGAATATCCCAATTATCATAAAAATCACCTCTAGTTGCTAAACCACCAATAAATCCAGACTCAGCAACAGTATTAAAGTTATTAGTTTTTATATCAAAAATAGTGGCAGCTGCTTTAAAACCAAACATATTGTGTTTTCCTTCACCACCTCTTCCTTGAGCACATAGAGATATACTACTAAGTATGGTAACAAAAACAAGGCTAAATTTTAAAATACTTTTCATAAATTGTAACTTTAGCCTGCAAATTTATACTAATTTTATATCTATACTAATTAATCAACTAATTTCTAATTGCTTATGACTATTTTAATGATTCCTTTTTTATTTATTGGCTTATTTATCCTATTAGCCTCATTCTTTACTGTTAAACAGCAAAGCGCAGCAATTATTGAACGCTTTGGAAAGTTTCATAGCATTCGTCAATCAGGATTACACTTAAAAATTCCTTTAGTTGATAGAATTCCTGGGCGCTTAAGTCTAAAAATTCAACAGTTAGATGTTATGATTGAAACAAAAACAAAAGATGATGTTTTTGTAAAATTAAAAGTATCAGTGCAATATAAAGTCATTAAAGAAAAAGTATTTGATGCGTTTTATAAGTTAGATTATCCGCATGATCAAATTACATCATATGTATTTGATGTGGTACGTGCCGAGGTGCCAAAAATGAAATTAGATGATGTTTTTTTAAAGAAAGATGATATTGCAATTGCAGTGAAGTCAGAATTAAATGATGCGATGTTAGACTATGGATATGATATTATCAAAACTTTAGTAACAGATATTGATCCAGATGCACAAGTAAAAGAAGCTATGAACCGTATTAATGCCGCTGACCGTGAAAAAACTGCTGCACAATATGAAGGGGATGCGCAACGTATATTAATTGTTGAAAAAGCTAAAGCAGAAGCAGAGAGTAAGCGTTTACAAGGTCAGGGTATTGCAGACCAGCGTCGTGAAATTGCACGTGGTTTAGAAGAATCTGTAGATGTGTTAAACAGAGTAGGAATTAACTCACAAGAAGCATCAGCTTTAATTGTAGTAACGCAACATTATGATACGTTACAATCTATTGGTGGCGAAACAAATAGTAACTTGATATTATTACCAAACTCGCCACAAGCAGGAAGTAATATGTTAAATGATATGGTAGCTAGTTTTTCTGCAAGTAATGAAATTGGTGAAGCGATGAAAGAAGCTAAACTGAATAAAAAGAATAAAAAACAAGATTAATAAATCTTTATAAACTGTATTTAAATCCGATTCAAAATGAATCGGATTTTTTTTGAAATTATAATAACTATAGCTTAATACCGTCTTATAGATTAGTATGTTATTTTTCGGTATGTTATAGGGTTTATTTGTATTTTTGAACTATGTTTAATGATGTAGCATCGGCAATACCAATTGGGGTAATTTTAGCACTAACTATAGGGCCAGTTTTCTTTGTACTTTTAGAAACAAGTGTTACTAAAGGGTTCCGCTCAGCACTAGTGTTTGATTTTGGTGTTATACTAGCTGATATTGTTTTTATTTTTATTGCATTTTATAGTACATCATCAATTTTAGATAAGGTAAAAGACGATCCTAATTTATTAATGTTCGGAGGGGTATTACTGTTTTTTTACGGGTTGATATCATTTATTAAAACCTCAAAATCTTATAGAAAAATTATAAGGGAACACCACAGTGTAATTATTAAGAAAAATTATTTAGAACTCTTTTTAAAAGGGTTTTTACTTAATTTCATCAATATTGGCGTACTAGGAGGGTGGATTGCAGCAATTATTTTAGCAAAGTCGATTACAACTACTAATAACGGGGTTGTATTATTTATCAGTACTGTATTAATATCATATATAGTTGTTGATGTCTTAAAGATATTTTTAGCTAAAAAATTAAAACACAAACTCACACCAAGAGTTGTTTTTAAAATGAAAAAAATAATAAGTTTAATTATTTTGTTTATTGGTTTGGCACTGATTGTGCAACGTTTATTCCCTAGTAAACTTGAAAAAATACAAAACAAAATAGAGCATATTGCTATCCCGGAATAGAAGAATATTCTTTAATTTATGTAGTTTTTTAGATTAATAAAAACACTAAATTTCCTATCAATAATGCTTTAATTACAAAAACTAAAATGTCTATTTTATATTTAAGTTTATAGGCTAACAGAATAGTTATAAGTGCAAAAAAAGGAATTATAAATCCTGATATAACTCTTAAAGAATACATCGTTTTATTCTTTGATAAAGTTAATCCGTATCTGTTTACTTCATTAAATATTGGAGAAACAGTATAAGTTATTTGTTGGCTATTTTTAATTTCCTGTGCAAAATCTTTAGTTACCGAGAAGTGATGCTCAGGTGTAATTATTTGATAGGAATAATGCTGGTTTCCACCTGCATTGTAATACTGTTGTCTTTCTTTTTTAACACGTACAATATCACTAGTTATTACGCTTCCAGGAGCAATAAAATCAATTAGTATTATCAGCGCAATAATGGTAAATATACTGTATAATGATAAACGAATTTTATTCATTTTTTAAAGTATTCTTTATTAAATAGAGTAAAAAAGGTATCGACTACATTACTGTAATTCTATCTAAAGAGTATCCCCATTCTTTAGCTTGAGCTACGTTATCTTCAATCCATCTATGTGCAGCACCGCAAGACGCCATAAAATAATCTTTATCTAACAACAAAGGGGTTTCAGTTGCTCTTTTTTCTTCAGTTGCATACCCAATTCTTCCCATTTTATGATGAATTGTTAATTCTTCAGAAGGTGTGTTACAGTTGCAAAAATGCGCTTCACATTCAGGATAATCTTTAATATATTCTTTTTTTATTTTTCCATAAACCCCTAAAGCTTTTGCCATTTTATCAGACACTTGCTTTATTGGAACTGGTTTTTTCTTAGGTTTCCAAATGTATGGTTTAGGAGGCGTTTTTTTGGCTTTTCAATTGCTCTATCTTCCATCCGTTTAGCATACTCGTTCTTTTTGTTTTGTTGGTATTCAAAAAAATTTGACCTTTATGTGTTCTCTCCCAATTATGAACTTGACATAACTTGTGCGTTTTGTTAACTACGGGGTAACTAAAATTTTCTTTATTACAACTAGTATTTTCAACCATATATTATTCAATTTCCTTAAACCAGCAAATATAAATAAATGAGAACATTTTTAATTTTTTAAGAATTAAATAATGCAGATATGAATTTTGTAAAACATTTTGATCTGTATTTAAATTTTTAGAAATATGTCAGAACTAACAATTAATTAAACAGAGTGTTACTCGCAGTTTTTGCTTGTCTTTTTATTAATGGGTCAATTCGTCTTTTGTTTTCTTGTTGTAATAAAGAAGGATATAAATTCAGTAAAATATTCGCAATCATTATTATCAGTCCGAATAAATAGTTGTGAGTAATACTTTTATAGACCGCAAAGAAAGTTACGAATAGAAACCCGATGAGATGACTTATTTCTGCAATTGTCATTTCTTTCCGTATTTCAGTCAATTCAGTAGTTTTGTTTTTCAGTTGTATTTTCTGATTAAAAAATTTAAAAAAAGAGTTTTTCACAATCCATTTAAAATAGTCAATTCCAATTTTTTTATTCAGAGTTTTACTTTTGATAAAATTTAGATTTGCTATGTTTTGGTAGTATTCAGTTTTCATAAGAATACTATTCAATACCATACCGACTAACCATGATATAAATGATATGGATATTCCGAATGTCAAATATTTAATCATAAGTTGGTTATTTACCTTCTTGTCAACAGTTTGTATATGGAAAATCAGGCGTAGTAAACACGCAACGACCTTTTTGATTTAGTTAAAAATAGCAATTTTTATATACGTTATTGACAGTAGTTTTTAATTTCAATATAATTTTCTATCAGTTATTTTCTCATCGTATTTTTCTATGAAAGAGTCTATTTTATTACCGTTCAATTTTCCATCCAAACTCAATACATCCTGCTCAATAAGCCACTTAATGAATGAACTATTCCAATAGCCTAAAGTAGTTTCAAGACTTTTTTTAGATTCAGTGAAAATTATTTTTTTGTATCCTTCATTTACATTGCTAACTACATTAATAATTTCATTTTTAGTATTAAGTTCGTAAATAACATATTCGTTATTATGTGATTTTTTATCAAAGTTTAATACCTCTTTACCGTCAATAAAAATAACTTCTTTTTTGAGCTTGACTTTTTGAGCATGAGATATTCCAGAAAAGGATAAAAAGAGACAAATTAAAAGTAGATTGTTTTTCATATAGTTTATTTTAATTATTTATGTTTTTAATTACTGCCAACAAGTAAATAAACACAAAAGTGTTTATATATTTTTTAATTACTCAAAAATAAGGAAAATATAAGAATAGGAATGTGTTTAAAAAAGAAAAACCTCATAACTAAAAAGTTATAAGGTTTTGTTGAGGTGTCGAGCGGATTCGAACCGCTGTAGATGGTGTTGCAGACCACTGCCTAGCCACTCGGCCACGACACCCTAATGTATCGGCAAATGTAATAAGATATTTTTAATTAGCAACGTTCTTTACTTAAAACTATGGTAACTTTCTCAACATTTCCACCTATTGGCGGGTTAATTTTTGATACAGAAATTTCTGCAAAGCTCACTAATTGACTCTCTTTAAATACTCTATCTAAAATGCGTTGCCCAACGGTTTCTAATAATTTAGAACGTATGGCCATTTCTTCAACTACAATTTTGTTTAACAACACATAATCAACAGTATCGTTTAAGTCATCAGTTTGAGCAGAAGTTGATAAATCAGCGTTTACTGTAATATCAACGGAATATTCACTTCCTATGCGTGCTTCCTCGTCTAAACAGCCATGAAATGCATATACCTTTATATTATCAACTTTAATTGTTCCCATATATTAGGCGTTTAAAATTGCAGCAATACCTGGTAAGGTTTTTCCTTCTAAGCTTTCTAACATGGCGCCACCACCAGTACTCACATAACTTACTTTTTCTGTAAACCCAAATTGTTTAGCAGCAGCAACAGAATCACCACCACCAACTAATGAAAAGGCTCCGTTTTCTGTGGCAGAAACAATAGCATTTCCTAAAGCAATTGTTCCTTTAGAAAAGGTATCCAATTCAAACACACCTAAAGGACCATTCCAAAGTATGGTTTTAGATTTTGCCAAAACATCAGCAAATAAAGCATTAGTTTCTGGTCCAACATCTAAGCCCATCCATCCGTCAGGAATCTTTGTAGTATCAACTAATTGTGTATTGGCATCGTTTGAAAAGTTATCAGCAATTAACGCATCTACTGGCAAATGAATGTTTACTCCTTTCGCTTTCGCCTTGTCTAATATTGACTTTGCTAACTCTAAATAGTCATCTTCAACTAATGAATTTCCTATTTGTCCACCCAAAGCTTTTATAAATGTAAAGGTCATTCCTCCACCAATAATGACATGATCAACTTTATCTAAGATGTTTTCAATAATGGTAATTTTAGACGATACTTTTGCGCCTCCTAAAATTGCAGTCACTGGCTTTTCACCAGTAGTCATTACTTTATCAATGCTTTCAATTTCCTTAGCTAACAAGATTCCAAAGCATTTATTGTCTCCAAAATATGAGGCAACAACACTTGTAGATGCATGCGCTCTATGTGCAGTACCAAAGGCGTCATTTACATAAACATCTCCTAATTTTGATAATTGTTCTGCAAAGTTTGCATCTCCTTTTTTCTCTTCCTCATGAAAACGTAAATTTTCTAATAATAGAATTTTACCATCCTCTAAATTTGCTACAGCTGCTTCAGCTTCTTCACCAACACAGTCAGATACAAACTGAACCTCAACACCAATAATATCTCTAATTTTAGAGACAATATGTTTTAGAGAAAACTCTTCTTGAACGCCTTTCGGACGTCCTAAATGCGACATTAACACACAACTTCCACCATCTTCTAAAACTTTAATAATTGTAGGTTTTGCAGCTTCAATACGCGTGGCATCTGTAACTTGGAATTCAGCATTTAAAGGCACATTAAAATCTACACGGATTAATGCTTTTTTATGATTGAAATTAAAGTCGTATATAGTTTTCATGTGTTTATCTTAAAGTTTGTGCAAAGATAGCTATTTAAATGAATGATTGAAAGGACTTTTAAAGTTTGAATAATTAGTGATGGCCATGATTATTCCTTTATATTTGTGTAATGGATTTTAGTAAAATAATCGGGCAAACACATCTTATAAATCACTTAAAAACAAGTGCTAATAACGGACGTATTCCGCACGCGCAATTATTTGTTGGGCCGGAAGGAAGTGGAACTTTAGCTACAGCTGTAGCTTATGCACGTCATATTTTATGTGGTGATGATAATCAGGCTTGTCATTTAAAATTAGATGGCTTATCACACCCTGATTTGCATTTTGCTTTTCCTGTTGCTACTAATGATAAAGTGAAACGTCATGCGGTGAGCAATCTGTTTTTAGACGATTGGCGCAGTTTTGTAAAAGAACAGCCTTATGGTAATTTGTTTGATTGGTATAAACTTTTAGGAGTTGAAAACAAACAAGGACAAATTGGTGTTGATGAAGCTTTAGATGTAGTAAAAAAATTAGCACTAAAATCTTATGAAGGTGGTTATAAAATTATGATCATCTGGATGGCAGAAAAGATGAATAATGCTGCCGCAAATAAACTCTTAAAACTCATAGAGGAACCGCCTAACAAAACAGTATTTCTTTTAGTAACCGAGAATGAAGATCAGATTATAAATACAATTCGTTCCCGTTGTCAAGTGTTGCATTTTCCTGCTTTAGCTGAACAAGACATTGTAACAGAGTTAACTACTAATTTTGATTTAACAGAAACAGAAGCGGTTAAAATAGCACATCAAGCAGATGGAAATTACAACAAAGCTGTTGATATTTTTAATAAAGATTCTGAAGATTTACAATTTGAAGAATGGTTCATTACTTGGGTTCGTGCAGCGTTTAGAGCAAAAGGAAATAAAACAGCTATAAATGATTTGTTATCTTGGAGTGAAACCATTTCTAAAACAGGTAGAGAAACTCAAAAGCAATTTTTAAACTATTGTTTGAACTTTTTCCGTCAAGCATTATTATATAATTATACCGCTACAGATTTAGTATATTTAGAAACGCAAACGCAAAATTTCTCTTTAGCTAAGTTTGCGCCATTTGTACATGGGAATAATATCCTTGCAATAAATGACGAACTAAATGATGCCATTTATCATATAGAACGTAACGGAAATGCGAAAATTATTTTGACAGATTTATCTATTAAACTGACCAGATTATTACATAAAAAATAGAATTGGTATGAAAAATATCTTGTGTTTACTAGTAGTATTATTCAGTTTGAATTCTTGTAAAACCAATGACATTACTGATGAAATTGTTGAAGCATCTTGCGGGCAATGTCAGTTTTCAATGTTAGGAAAAGGATGTGATTTGGCCATACGAATGAATGATGATACGTATTATGTAGAAGGCACAAACATAGATGACCATGGTGATGCCCATGCGTCAGATGGGTTTTGTGAAGCAATTAAAAAAGCAAAAATTTCTGGGTCAATAGTCGATGGTAAATTTTTAGCAACATCATTTAAAGTTGTAGATTAACTTCTATCGCCCTTTCATAGATGTTTTAGGTTAATCATCTAAAAACCAACCACAAATAGAAGTTTGTAATTTATGAAGTCTTATCTTCAAGAGTAAATAAAACAAACTTTATGAAAAAATTAATAGCAGAATTTATTGGGACCTTCTGGTTAGTACTAGGTGGATGTGGAAGTGCTGTTTTAGCAGCAGGGTTTCCGGATGTAGGAATTGGATTCGTAGGTGTTGCCTTCGCTTTCGGTTTAACAGTATTAACTATGGCTTATGCTGTTGGTCATATTTCAGGCGGACATTTTAACCCAGCAGTAACCATTGGATTATGGATGGGTGGCCGTTTTGACGCCAAAGATATTGCCCCGTACATTATCGCACAGGTTATAGGTGGTGTAGTAGGAGCAAGTGTTCTATATGTTATTGCAACAGGTAATGGTAATGCTATTGGAAATTTTGCAGCAAATGGTTTCGGTGATTTATCACCAGGTGGCTATGATATGACTGCTGCTCTAGTAACCGAAGTAGTGATGACGTTTATGTTTTTAATTATTATTTTAGGAGCAACACATAAAAATGCGAACGGAAAATTTGCTGGAATAGCAATTGGTTTAGGACTAACATTAATACATTTAATTAGTATTCCAGTAACTAATACATCAGTAAACCCTGCAAGAAGTACAAGTCAAGCATTATTTGTAGGTGGTGAGGCTTTAGGACAATTATGGTTGTTTTGGTTAGCTCCAATAGTCGGCGCTATTTTAGCAGGGTTAGTCTATAAATTTATGGCGCCAAATAACGATTAATTAGTTCAAATAAGATTATAAAAAAAGCCGCAGATTGCGGCTTTTTTTATAATCTATTATCTTGAAATTTATTTTGATTCTGAATATGTTTTGTTTAATTCTTCTAAAACCGCACTAGTGATATCATTCTTTTCAGAACCATATAACACACTACCAACTTTATTTTTTCCAAAAATATAAGTGTATCCATTTGCTGCACCATAAGTAGCAATACTTTCATCTATCTTCTTTAACAAAGAATCAATTTCAGTTTGACTTTCTTGCGCCATCACTTGCTCTTCTTGTTGTAATTGTTGTTGCAACATCTGCCTTTTTTGCATGTAAGGTCCGTACAACTCTTGTTGTTGTGCTTCACTCATGTTAGCGCCTTTTGCTTGTAAAGCCATACCTTCTTCTTGTAAACCTTTACCAATACTATCTTTTTTACTGGTTAAAGCTTCAACTCTAATTTTGTATTTGTCTTCAATATCTTTACGTTCTTGATACTCTTCAATTAACTTTTCATTATTAACGAAAGCAGTTTTTTCTTGTTGACAAGAGATTAGTGACACTGCAACAACTGCGATAAGGCTTATTTTTCTTAACATGATATTTGATATAAAATTTGATTACTGCGAATGTAAAAAAATAAAGTCAATTATATAATCTGATAATTGTCATAGTTGTAAATTTAAAGAATCGATACATTTAAACTATGAAATTAAATACATACATAGATCATACACTTTTAAAACCAACTGCTACTAAAGCTGATATAATTAAACTGTGTGATGAAGCCAAAGCATACCAGTTTTTTTCGGTTTGTGTCAATTGCAGTTATGTAAAACTAGCAGTTAAACAATTAAAAGGGACCACTATAAAAGTGTGTGCTGTTGTTGGGTTTCCGTTAGGAGCAATGAATACTAAAGCTAAAGTTTTTGAAGCCAAACAAGCCGTAAAAGATGGTGCAAGTGAAATAGATATGGTTATAAATATTGGTGCTTTAAAATCTGAAGCTTATAAAAAAGTAAAAAAAGACATTAAGAAAGTAAAAAAAGTATTACCAAAACAGATACTAAAAGTCATACTTGAAACTTGTTTTTTAAATGATGAAGAGATTCGTATAGCTAGTAAATTAGCATTAGAAGCTGGTGCAGATTTTATTAAAACGTCAACAGGTTTTGGTACAGAAGGCGCAACATTACCACATATAAAATTGATGAAATCTGTTGCAAAAGACGACATAAAAATTAAAGCATCAGGAGGTATAAAAGACGCAAAAACAGCAGAGGCATACATAAAATTAGGTGTTAGTAGATTAGGAACATCTTCTGGAATAGCTATTGTAACTGGGTAAGTTTCTGAAAATAATTACTAATAAGAAAACTAAAACTATGAGTATACATATAGGCGCTAAAAAAGGAGATATAGCCGAAACCATTTTATTACCAGGTGATCCGTTACGGGCAAAATGGATTGCAGAAACATTCTTTGAAAACCCAGTTTGTTTTAATGAAATTAGAGGTATGTTGGGATATACAGGAACTTATAATGGTAAAAAAATATCTGTAATGGGAACTGGTATGGGTGTACCAAGTATTTCAATTTATACACAAGAATTAATCACGCAATTTGGTGTAAAAAACTTAATACGTGTTGGGAGCGCCGGTTCTTACCAACCTGAAATAAAAGTAAGAGATATTGTATTAGCCATGTCATCCTCATCAACTTCTGGAATTAATGAACTGCGTTTTGGAGGCGCCGATTATGCACCAACTGCAAGTTTTGAATTGTTTAGAAAAGCATTACGTATTTCAGAAACTAAAAAGATTGATGTTAAAGCTGGGAACATTTTAACTAGTGATGAATTTTATGAAGATGATATAAAATCTTACGAAAAATGGTCAAAATTTGGAGTGCTTTGTGTTGAAATGGAAACCGCTGGTTTATATACAATTGCCGCCATGCATAACGTTAATGCCTTATCTATATTAACTATATCAGATTCTTTAGTGACTAAGGAAACTACCACAAGTAAAGAACGTGAAAGTACGTTTGGTGAAATGATTGAAATTGCATTAGAATTAGCGTAAGGCTATTTCTCTTTAATTTCAACTAAATAACGTATTTTTGCTGCACACAACTAAAAAGAATACTTATGAAAATTGCTATTGGAAATGACCATGCAGGAACTGTTTATAAATTTGAAATTATCAAATTATTAGAAGCTAGAGGAATTACCGTAACTAACTACGGCACAAATGAAAATGCGAGTGTAGATTATCCTGATTTTGTACATCCTGTTGCGAAAGATGTAGATGCTAAAAAAGTTGACTTCGGAATTTTAGTGTGTGGTAGTGGTAACGGTGTGTCAATGACTGCAAATAAATACAGTAACGTTCGTGCAGGTTTGTGTTGGACAAAAGAAATTACGGAGTTAACACGTTTACATAATGATGCTAATATTTTAAGTATTCCAGCACGTTACACATCAATTCCACAAGCATTGGGAATGGTAGAAACATTTTTAGATACTGAATTTGAAGGCGGAAGACACCAAAATAGAGTTGATAAAATTGCTAAATAATAGTAAGTACAAAGCATAAAAAAGAATACTAAATCCGAGTTTTTACTCGGATTTTTTAATAGAAAAGATGTTGATGAAAAAGATGATACAGATTCTGTTTGTTATTTTGAGTAGTAGTTTACTAACTGCACAAGATGCTCAAACTAGAAAATTAGATGCCTTATTTGATAAAATTGTTACTTTAGATAAAGCTATGGGAAGTGTATCGGTTTTTAAAAATGGCGCTGAAATTTACCAACGCTCTTTTGGTTATGCTGATCTTGAAAATAAAGTTTTGGCCACCGAAAGCACCAAATATAAATTAGGTTCTATTTCTAAAATGTATACGGCAACTCTTATTTTAAAGTTGGTAGAAGATGGTAAATTAAAATTAAACACGAAGTTAAACACATTCTTTCCTGAAACTCCTAACGCACACCAAATCAATATAAAAAACTTATTAAATCATTCTAGCGGGTTATTTAATTACACCAAGACTAAAGAGTTTTATGATTGGGCAATAGTTGGGCATACACAAGAAGAGTTTCTTCAAAAAATTATAGAAAACGGAATTGTTTTTCAGCCAAATGAAAAACACAAGTACTCCAACACCAACTTTGTGTTATTGGCATTCATTGCAGAGAAACTCCACAACAAACCCTTTAAACAGATTTTAAAATCAGAAATTTTAGAGCCCTTAAATTTAAAGGATACACAAACTGGAGGAGAAATAAACATTTCAAATAACGAATCGTATTCTTATAAAAAGAGTGATAAGTGGGAAGCGTATCCAACATGGTTTATGGATAATGCAATTGGAGCAGGATCTTTAATTGCAACACCAAGTGATGTGAATCGGTTTACAAATGCGTTATTCAGCTATAAACTCCTAAAAAAGAAAACGGTTGATAAGATGTTAAAACTGACAAAAAATTATGGTTTAGGTATTTTTAAGTACAAGTTCATAAGCAAGGAATTTTATGGTCATTCTGGACGAATGGAAAAATTTCGCTCATTAACTCAATATCAAATAGATGATCAGTTTTCATTTACATTATGTGTTAATGCAAATACACTAGATTTTGATGATATTGTAAGAGCTATATCAGCGATAAATTATAATAGTAATTACAACATACCACAATTACAAGTTGTTCAATTAAAAAACACTGAGGCAATTGAAGGCGTATATTCTGGAGAGGGTTATAACTATAAAATTACAGTATTCAGAAAAGGTGACAGTTTAATGGTACAACGTACTGGTCAGAATCCTATAAAAACAGAGGCTAAGTCTGATACTGAGTTTAAAATAGAACGATTAGATGCTAATTTTAAATTCGCGCCAAAAGATAACAAATTAGAATATGTACAATATGGAAAAGGGTATATATTGTATAAAGAAGATTAATTAAAACCTAAAACGTTTGATGTACACTTACTTGTAGCTGATTTTTATTCCAGTTATTAGTTGATTGTCTCATGGCACCTAATTGAACTTTCAAGTTCTTTTTTATAACATATCCGATAGCGGTATAAAATCTATTTCTATCAAATGTTTCTACACGGTTTTCCGTTTCCAATATCGCGTTGCCCATTTATAAATAATTCATTGTATAATGAAAGATAAATGGTTTTTTCAACGAGTTCTTTTTTGTTTAAAGGAACCGTTAAAAATAAGTTATAACGATAACGAGTTCTAAAATCTTGATTTTCTACAAAACGCTGCTCATATCTAAAACGGTGTTTGGCAAAAAAACGTCCACCTAATTTATGAGGTAAAAGTAATTCTTGGTAGATTCTACTTTCAGTAGAAGTATCATCTCCATCACCAAACTCCCCTGAAGTAATATGACCATAACCAAGAGTAAATTTAAAATTAAAACTTTTAGGCTTATAAGTAATTCCTCCACGTAATAATAGCTGTTCTAAGTCGCCACCTATATTCCAATTTCGGTATTGAATATCTCCTTGTATTCCCCAAGGGCCTTCTTTAAAAGCGGTATTAAAAAAATACATATACCAAGCACCTAGTTTATCATTATCTATTTGAGCGTTGGTATTTATAGGGGCTAAAAAAAGGACTCCAAACGTAATAATAAAAGTAAATTTTTTCATGTCAAAAATAATGTATGATGGTAAACTCTAAATATTAGTTTTTAATTAAACGAAGGTTTAAATCGCTTTTATCTCTTCTATCATTATTTCATGACTATCTTGTTTAACACCCTCAATAAAAGTATTGATAGCTTCTGTGCGTTCTTGTCCGTTTTTTAATAAAACACCTAAAGTAATCACTGCAGCAATTCGTGTTCCTATCTTTTTAGCAGGTGTTTCAAACAAAGGTTCTAAATCTTTGTAAGACACGTCTTCAGCGTATTTTAGAATTTTTGCTTTAGCAGCATCCAATTTAGGTCCTGATAAATTAGCATACTTCTTACCAATTTTCTTGATTTCATTAATAGGATTCTTTTGTGCTTGTTGTTGCTGAGGTTTTCTTTCAGTACCTGTAGCTTCTTTTTGTTTACTTGAAGTAGCAGGTTTCCAAGAATCTTTTAAGCCAACAGTTTTATTAAACACTAAATTTTTAGAAGTACTTTCTGTGTCGACATTAAAATACCCTAAACGTTGAAACTGAAAACGATCACCAATTTGAGCTTGTTTTAAATACGGTTCAACAAAAGCTTCTTTTATAATTTGTAATGAATTAGGGTTTACAAACGTCATAAAATCAGTATCAGAATGGCTATCAGGAGCTTCATCTAAAAACAACCTGTCATAAGCGCGAACTTCAGCTTTTACAGCATGTTGAATAGATACCCAGTGTAAAGTTCCTTTAACTCTTCGAGTGCTCGCTTCTGTACCACTTCCTGATCTAGAATCGGCATCATGGGTACAGTGTATTTCAGTAATGACACCATTAGCATCTTTAATAACTGACTCTCCTTTTATAATATAAGCATTCTTTAAACGCACTTCTTTTCCTAAAGTTAAACGGAAATATTTACTTCCCGCATCTTCTTTAAAATCCTCACGTTCAATATATAATTCCTTTGAAAATGGCAGGTCATGAGTTCCTGAATTCTCTTGTTCAGGGTTATTTTCAGAGCTTAATATTTCAACTTTACCTTCAGGATAATCAGTAATAACTAATTTAACAGGGTCTAAAACCCCCATAACCCTTGTTGCTGTTTTGTTCAAATCTTCACGAATACAGAATTCTAATAATGACACGTCAGTAACACTATCACGTTTTGAAATTCCAGAAACCTCACTAAATTTTCTAATAGCTGCTGCGGTATAACCACGGCGGCGTAAACCTGAAATAGTTGGCATTCTAGGATCATCCCATCCATTAACGATTTTATCTTCAACCAAACGCAATAATTTACGTTTACTCATAATAGTATAACTCAAGTTTCTACGTGCAAATTCACGTTGTTTCGGACGTATGTTTGAAGTATCGTAAACTTGATCTAAAAACCAATCGTATAACTCACGATGAGGTTTAAACTCTAAAGTACAGAATGAGTGAGAAATGTTTTCTAAGTAATCAGATTCTCCATGAGTCCAATCATACATAGGGTAAATACACCAATCGCTTCCTGTTCTATGATGATTTTTTTTAAGAATACGGTACATGATAGGATCACGCATTAACATGTTGTCTGATGTCATATCAATTTTTGCACGTAACACATAAGTCCCTTCGTCAAACTCACCATTTTTCATTTGCTCAAACAAATTTAAATTGTCTTCAACAGAGGTGTTTCTAAACGGACTTTCAACTCCAGGTTCAGCATGTGTTCCTTTTTGTTGTGCCATATCTTCTGCAGATAAACCATCAACGTAAGCCACTCCTTTTTTAATTAAAAGAACAGCCCAATCGTATAATTGTTGAAAATAATCAGATGAGTAACATTCATTAGACCATTGAAACCCTAACCAAGCCACATCTTTTTTAATGGCATCAACATATTCTTGCTCTTCTTTCGCAGGATTGGTATCATCAAAACGTAGGTTTACTGGTGCGTTGTAACGCTGACCTAAACCAAAGTTTAAACAAATTGCCGCTGCATGACCAATATGTAAATAACCATTAGGTTCTGGAGGAAAACGAAAATGCAAACGGTCTTTAGACAACCCATTACTTAAATCATCTTCTATAATTTGCTCAATAAAATTGAGTGATTTTGTTTCTTCTGACATGCTTCAAAATTTGAACCACAAAATTACTGAAAATGCTTTAGATATTAAGCTTAAGTATTTGTAGATTTTTTTAATCTTAATGTGTTGATTATTAGTAAAATAATTTGTATTTTAGTCAGCTCATATAAATTCTTACGTCTAAGATTATATAATAACCCTTTAAAATTTACTTTGAAATGCATCTTGATATTTAGAGCATTCATTTTTAAATTTTAACTAATTATTAAATTAACACGTATGAAACAGAAAATTAGAACAGTATTTAGTAAAATAAAAACTCCAAATACATGGGGAAGAGAAGATTATCAAGGAGAATCGGTTTTGAATATTAAAAATAAACGATTTGATAAATTCAGACCAGATGAAATGAAAAAAATGGGCTTTGTACAACGCATCATGACCAAGTATGTTACTGGGTTTGCTAATAAAGAAAATAGACATCATTCTTGGAAAGACTTTTCTAATACCTAAAATCTTTATAGAGTTAGTTTTTTACACATGCAAACTATGCTTTGTATGTGTAATTAATAATGCATATAATTCAAATACAATAAGTTACGGTTTTACAACATTACGTAGCGATGAATGACATCAAATCATATCTTAGCAAGAAAGCTAAATACGAGAGTTAATTAAGAATTAGAATTCTTAAGGTTAAAAAGAAAATACTATTTTAGCGTTAACTCCGTTAACTACTATGATGATGAATTATTTAAAAATAGCGTTATTGTTACTTACAACAATAACTTTTGCACAGGAAAAAATATCGGACTCTACTTCTTTACCAACCAAAACTGTAGATACACTTACTACAGAAACTGTAAGTTTAGATAAAGTTGTAGATACTTTAAATATAGGAAATAATCATGATTTAACTATAGTGTCAGATTCAATTGTTAAAGATTCACTACCATTAATTTTAGAGAAATTAAAAGCGAGTATCAAAGGACATTCTGAGTTTCAATACGCCAAATCTATAGATAGTTTATGGTTAAAAGAATTGTATAATAATGACTTGTATGATTCTATTAATCATATTAGAAAAAATGTAAAAGCAGATACTATTTATTATCCAGAATTACCAAAAGATACTTTAATAGCGCGTTTGAATAGGTTAAATGACCGCACACCTTTTCATATAGAATACAATCCGATTTTAGAAAGTGTCATCAAACGATTTTTAAAAAACAGAAAAAATTCATTAGAACGTTTAATGGGTTTAAGTGAGTATTATTTTCCTCATTTTGAAAAAGAATTAGACGCACATAATATGCCGCTAGAAATTAAATATTTGGCAATTGTTGAGTCAGCTTTAAATCCAAGAGCAAAATCTAGAGTTGGCGCAACAGGTCTGTGGCAGTTTATGTATGCTACAGGTAAAGAACATGGTTTAGATGTCAGTTCTTATGTTGATGAGCGTAGCGATTTGGATAAATCAACAAAAGCGGCTTGTGAATATTTAACTCGAGTATATAAAATTTTTGGTGATTGGGATTTGGCTTTAGCGTCATATAACTCAGGGCCAGGAAATGTATCAAAAGCGATTAGACGTTCTGGAGGTAATAAGAATTATTGGAACATTCGATCATTTTTACCTAGAGAAACAGCTGGTTATGTGCCAATTTTTCAAGCAACTATGTATGTGTTTGAATATGCAAAAGAACATAACTTAAGAGCAGAAATTCCTGAACATCATTATTTTGAAGTTGATACCATTAGAGTTAAAAAGAAATTAGCACTAAAACATGTATCAGAGTTACTAGATATTAAAATGGAGGATCTTCAATTTATGAATCCGTCATATAAAATGGATATTATACCGGTTGTTGAAGGAGAAGATTATTTATTACGTTTACCAAAAACTCATATTGGTAAATTTATCACTCATGAAAATGATATTTATGCTTATGCCGATTTAGAGTTTAATAAACGTGAAAAGCCATTACCTGAGTTAACAAAAACATCAAATAGAATCAGATATAGAGTACGCTCTGGAGATTTCTTAGGGAAAATAGCTAAAAGATATGGTGTAAAAGTAAGTTCTATAAAACGTTGGAATGGTTTGCGTTCTAATAGTTTAAAAATTGGACAACGTTTAATTATTTACCCAAGATACCCAGATAAAGTTGTAGCAAAAAAATCAATTAAACCTGGTGTAAAGATGACTACTAAAGGCACTTACAAAGTAAAGTCTGGAGATACTCTATATGGTATTGCTAAAAAATACGCTGGTGTTTCAGCTGCAAATATTGAAGCACATAATAACTTGTCAGGGTCAAGTTTAAAGCCTGGAATGGTATTAAAAATACCAAAAAGTTAACTTAGGCATTACATTTGATAGTCTTTTCACACCAAACCATATTAAAAAAATAACATGTTTAAATATAACTTAGTTGCAGTAGTCGTTTTATTATTTTGTATTTCTTGTACAGAAAAATCTAACAAGGAAGAACGGTATTTGTCGCCATCTGGAGGGACTTTAAATAATTTGACAATAGTGTCTGATGATGCGTTATGGAATGGTGAAATTGGAGATGTTGTAAGAGAAATTTTTGCAGCACCAGTACTTGGTATGCCTCAAGACGAACCATCTTATACATTGAAGCACATGAAAACAAGAGCGTTTCATGAGTTTGTAAAAAAGAGCAGAACCTTTGTTGAACTAAAACAGGGTAAATCAAAAGGAATTAAATTTGTAAAGGATGTGTATGCTTCACCTCAACTAGGAATTATAATCAGCGGTGAAACTAACGAAGAACTTATTGCAGTTTTAAAAGAGAATGCCACTAAAATGTCAACTAAAATTAAAGCTGTTGAGATAGATTATAAGATGGCTGAAATTTCAAAAAACTTATTAGAAACGGAAGACATTTCATCAGTATTTGGAATAGATTTATCAGTATTGTTTAGTTATAGAGTTGCTAAAAAAACAGATGACTTTATGTGGTTGCGTAAAGACATTAAAACAGGTGATATGAATCTAATGATTTATGAACTGCCTTACGGAACTGTAAAAAGAGATAGTACTGCAATTACTAAAATTGTACAAATCAGAGATTCAATTGGTAAAGCTCATATTCCTGGACCAGTTAAGAATTCTTACATGATTACAGAAAAATCATTCGCACCATATTTGGGCGCAACATTGATTAATGAAAATCAAACGCTTGAAACTCGTGGGATTTGGGATGTTAAAAATGATTATATGGCTGGGCCGTTTATCAACTATATTATTGATGATAAAAAGAATAACCGTCAACTGGTTTTAGAAGGCTTTACTTATGCACCACAAATAGCCAAACGTGATTATATGTTTGAATTAGAAGCAATAATTAAATCTATTTCTATACACTAATATTAATGTGCTAACTCGGTATTATCATGATGTTTTAATAGATGCGTTAAATTCATCATCATGTTTTTTTCCAAAGTATCATATTCACCATCACACATAAACAATAACTCAATTTCATATAATAAAATATCAATTTCATTATTATTGAATTTATGTTCTTGTGTATAAGCTAGAATTTTTTGTAAACTTTGATAGTCGTTATCTTTCGATAATTCCCTTAAAATGTTTTCATAAATATCATTATTGATTTTAGAAAGAATCAAATCTTTCTCTTCATCATCAAAAAAATAATCAGCATGAGCGGAATATAATAGTGTGTAGGCTAAAAATTCATCATTGGTCCAATTGGTCATCAGCTGTTGCATAAGAGGCAGTCTTAAATGTTAAAAAAGAGTAATGGTAGGTAAAATTGGAGTTAAGAGCTAAGTTAATGATTTTAAATAAGTTAAACAATAGTGTTAATAAAAAACCTCAACTTTACAGTTGAGGTTTTTTAATATGATATAAAATTAAGCCTTAGATATGCTTGCCTTTCTCCCAACCATGTTTTCCTAAATATTGATTTCCAGATTCTACAGCGCCATCTTCAATAGACGTTCCCATAGAGTCATTCCAACGGTTTAAGTATCCGAATAAAGAGATTACCCCTAACATTTCAACAATTTCTCCATCATCCCAATACTTATGTAATTCAGCTTGAATATCTGCATTAACATTATTAGGAACTACAGATGCTGCTAATGAAAAGTCTAAAGCTGCACGTTCAGCATCAGAAAAAGCAGGATGAGTTTTATAGTCCCAAATATTATCTAATTGTTCTTGTTCTGCACCATAACGTTCAGCAGCTCTTATGGCGTGTGCTTGACAATACCTACAACCAGTTGCATTACTAGATACCCAAGCAATCATGCGTTTTAAAGCAGAAGTTACACGACCTTGATTAGCCATTACAGCTTTATTTAGGTTGATAAACGCCTTTGAAATGGCTGGTCTGCGTTGCATGGTTAATACAGAATTTGGGCAAAACCCTAAAGTTTCATTAAAGAAAGTTGCTAGTTCTTGTGTTTCTAAATCATGATCTGCAGATAATGGGGTTACTAATGGCATTTGTTTTGTTTTATAGTTTATAATGTTGCCTAAATTACTGTTTCTACAAGTATTTTGCAACTTCAAGTTCTGTATAAATTAGACATATTGCGTACATTTACGCATACTGACTTTTAAACACATTAAGATGGATAAGAATATAGTTAAAACCTATTGGAAAGGTGATATGACTTTTGATGCTACTAACCCAGGTGGTAATATAATTATGGATGCTTCAAAAGAAATTGGCGGAAATGATAATGGTTTGCGTCCAAAAGCCATGATGTTAGCGTCCTTAGCAGGTTGCTCTGGAATAGATATTGCCATGTTGGTTAAAAAGATGAAAGTTGAGATAGATACATTTGATATTGTAATTGAAGCTGAATTAACTGATGAACATCCACGGTTTTACCATAAAGTTGCTTGTGAATATAATTTTTATGGTGCTGATTTAAACGAGAAAAAAATTCAAAAAATTGTCGATTTATCAGTTGATAAATATTGTGGAGTTATGGAAATGTTTCGTCAGTTTGCTGAGGTCACTGTTGCAATAAAATATCATCAATCTTAATTTATGAACGCAGATAATTACATAGCTATAAATAAAGAATCATGGAATAAAAGAACAGCATATCATGTAGATTCTGACTTTTATGATATGGATGCGTTCAAGGCTGGAGAAACCTCTTTAAACAGTATTGAGTTGGATTTGTTCGGAGACGTTAAAGGCAAGCGTATTTTACATTTGCAATGCCATTTCGGGCAAGATAGTTTGTCCTTAGCTAGAATGGGGGCTAAGGTCACAGGAATTGATTTATCCGATAAAGCCATAACAACAGCCAAAGAACTAAATGATGAATTGAATTTAGATGCTGAGTTTATAGTATCTGATGTGTACGATTTACCACATAATTTACAAGGAAAATTTGATATTGTTTACACATCTTATGGTGTGATTGGTTGGTTGCCAGATATGACGAAATGGGGTACTATTATTTCCCAATTTTTAAAATCAAATGGGAAATTAGTATTTGTAGAATTTCACCCGAATGTGTGGATGTATGATGACGATTTTAAATCGGTAAAATATAATTATTTTAAAGCTGATCCGATTGTAGAAGAGGAGCAAGGTACCTACGCCGACAAAGACGCACAAGTAGAATTTAAATATGTGTGTTGGAATCACGGTTTGAGTGAAGTGATGTCTGGGTTACTATCAAATGGTTTAGAGATTAATGATTTTAAAGAATACAACTACTCGCCTTATGATTGTTTTTTACACACTAAAAAAATAGCAGACCGTAAATATCAAATAGAACCTTTTGGCGATAAAATGCCGTTGTGTTATTCTATTGTTGCACATAAAAAGAAGTAATAACACTATGCGTTGGACGATAAAACCAGTACCTGAATTACATAAAATAGAACATTTACAAGATGTTTTAGGAGTGAATAGTATCATTGCAACTTTGTTAGTTCAGCGCGGTATAGAAACATTTGAACAAGCAAAAGCATTTTTCAGACCATCTATAGAACAGCTACACAATCCTTTTTTAATGACTGATATGACAGAAGCTGTAGCACGTATAGAACATGCTATTTCGCAGGGCGAAAATATTATGGTTTTCGGCGATTATGATGTTGATGGTACAACAGCTGTATCATTGGTTGCTTCTTATTTAAAAACTTATTATCCGAATATCGCCACGTATATTCCAGACCGTTATGCGGAAGGTTACGGCGTGTCTTATATGGGGATTGATTATGCTTCCGATAATGATATCAGTTTAATTATAGCCTTAGATTGTGGTATAAAAGCGATAGATAAAGTGGCTTACGCTAAAGAAAAAGGTATCGATTTTATCATATGTGATCATCACAGACCAGGAAAAGAACTACCAGATGCCGTGGCGGTTTTAGATCCTAAACGAGACGATTGTAATTACCCATATGATGAGTTGAGTGGTTGTGGTGTAGGTTTTAAATTGATACAAGCTTTGGGCTCCAACAGAAACCAGTCTATAGAAGATTTTATACCGTATTTAGATTTAGTAGCTACAAGTATTGCAGCTGATATAGTTCCTATAACTGGCGAAAATAGAACCCTAGCCTATTATGGTTTGCAAGTAATTAATACCAATCCAAGGCCAGGGATAAAAGCATTCACTAAAAATGCAAAAAGAAAGAGTTATCTATTACAGATGTGGTGTTTCAAATAGCACCGAAAATTAATGCAGCCGGACGCATTAAGCATGGGAATCATGCAGTAAGTTTATTGTCTGAATTAGATTATACAACAGCAGTTCAGTTTGCATCTGAAATAGATACTTATAACACAGAACGTAAAGAATTAGACAAACAAATCACTAAAGAAGCCTTACATCAAATAAAAGTCAATAAAGAAGAAGAACGCTATACGTCTGTAGTGTATAATGAAAATTGGCATAAGGGTGTTATTGGTATTGTAGCCTCTAGATTAATAGAAGAACATTATCGTCCGACATTAGTCTTCACAAAAAGTGGCGATAAATTAGCAGCGTCTGCACGTTCTGTAAAAGGTTTTGATGTGTATAATGCATTAGAGCAATGTTCAGAGTTTATAGAACAATTTGGTGGGCATAAATATGCAGCAGGACTAACATTACTTCCTGAGCAATACGAGACATTTAAAGCTAAGTTTGAAGCTGTTGTGAAATCTACCATTGACGAGCGGTTATTAACTCCTGAAATTACGGTAGACTTAAAACTAAATTTAGCAGATGTTGATGCTAAACTGATGCGTTTATTGAAACAGATAGGTCCGTTTGGTCCACAGAATATGCATCCTGTGTTTATGAGTGAAAACCTTCAAGATACTGGTTATGGTAAATGTGTAGGTGAAGACGATAGACATTTGCGTTTTACTGCTAAACAAGCATCATCAAATGCAATAGTAGGTATTGGTTTTGGCTTGGGTAAAAAGTTAAGCAGCATTACCAATAAAAAATTATTTAGTACAGCCTATGTTATTGATGAAAATGAATGGCAAGGTAATGTGAGTTTGCAATTAATGGTAAAGGATATTAAATAAGATGATAACATCTCCTTTAACCTCCATGTCATTTCGATGGCAGGAGAAACCTCATATTTGTAAGTACATGTTGTATTTAAGATAATATTTCTCTTATCTTCTAAAGTTGACGTTAATAATCTTTCAATTCTAAAAACTCACCATCAAACTCACCAAAAGTATAATAGTTTATCCAATCACCAAGATTGATATATTGAGAGTTTTCTGCTATATCAACTGTCATTGGTAAATGGCGGTGTCCAAACACAAAGTAATCATAATGTTTTTGTGCTTGTTTACGTTTGCAATATTGTACTAGCCACTCCTTATCTTCTCCTAAGAATTTCGCATCATCATCACCAGAAATCAATTTGTTTTTAACAGACATGTATTGTGCTAATTTCACACCTAAATCTGGATGAAGCCATCTGAATAGCCATTTTGAAAATGGGTTTGTAAACACCTTTTTCATACGTTTATAGCCTTTGTCATCTGGCCCTAAACCATCACCATGACCAATTAAAAATGATTTGGTATTAATTATAAATTCTTGGGGTTTATGAAACACTGGAATGTTCAATTCTTTTTTCAAAGTAGTCATTCATCCATAAATCATGATTTCCTACAAAGAAATAAATAGGAATACCATTATCGCTTATCTCAGCTAATTTACCAAGCGTTCTAACGAACCCTTTAGGAACGACGGTTTTATACTCGAACCAAAAGTCGAATAAATCGCCTAATAAAAAAATTGCACCAGCATCTTCTTTAATATCATCTAACCAAGCCACAAACTTTTGCTCTCTTGGTTTACTAGATTCAAAATCTGGGGCACCTAAATGGTTGTCTGATGAAAAATAGACCTTCTTACCTTCTGGTATATGTAACGTAAATTTAGACATTATCGCTAGCGTACCACTCTGCAAATGAGGTTTCAGTTTCTGATAACTTTAAAGAATGTAATTTGATATTGTTAGGTAATCTGTTTTTAATTTTTTCAGCAAAATCAATTACCATATTTTCGCTTGTAGGCTGATAATCTACTAAGATAACACTATGGCCACGATCTTGTAATTCTTTTGCCAATTCTAGATGTGGTGTGTTTTTGTTAAACACCGTAGCATGATCAAAACTATCTACAACTTCTTCTTTAACAACTTTTTTTAAATCACCAAAATCGATAACCATTCCAAGTTTTACTTCTCCAATTGTAGTAATTGGTTGTCCGATAACTGTTACTGAAAGTTTGTAACTGTGGCCATGTACATTTTTACATTTTCCGTCATAACCGTATAAGGCATGACCAGTTTCAAAAGTGAATAATTTTGTAATACGTATGTTACTCATAAAAGAAGTTTGTAGTACAAAACTACACAATTTTAAGTTGCTATAATAGTGTTTGAATGTGAGTAATTGGAATACATAAAAAAGCAGAAACGATTAAGTTTCTGCTTTTTTACTTTTTGTAAGTTTTTTTACTTGGGGGTAAAGTTGATTTGGGGATCGAACTTTAATAAGAAAAATTAATTATTTTTTGGGGAATAATTTTGTTAATCTCTACTGTAAATATAGAACCTATTTGTGGATAATTTTCATAAATTGTTGTGAACAATCTATTTTTTGTTGTGTAATAAAATAAGAGATATGTTGTTATATTATCAATTATTAAGTTGTAATAGGTTGCATATATCAACATGGTGACATATATAGTTCGTTATTCGTATTTTAATTTTGTATATTTAAAAGCCATATATAGTGATGTAAAGACATGTTTAAGCAGCTTATAAATTTATTTTTCCCAAACATATGTGTTGGCTGTAAAAATGTACTTGTTGAACAGGAAAAAGTCATATGTATTCATTGTTTGCATGAGTTACCACTTACCAACTTACATGTTAATGATTCAAAAGTAATTTCTAAAATTTTTTACGGAACTGTTGTTTTACAGCACGCAACAGCATTGTTTTATTATCCTAAAAAGGGCGTGGTAAGGCAATTGATTCATCATTTGAAATATAAAAATCAAAACATATCAGTGGTTATTTGGGTAAGTGGTTAGGGATAGAGTTAAAAGATTCTGGCAATTATAATGATATTGATGTTGTAATTCCTGTGCCACTTCACAAAAAAAGAATGCGACAAAGAGGCTACAATCAAGTTGAAGGTTTTGCAAAAGAATTAGCGTTAAGTTTAAATGCTGAGTATAATGATTCTACCTTATTTAGAAATAAAAATACGAGTACGCAAACCGTAAAAAATAGATTGACACGATGGAACAACGTACAAACAATTTTTGAAATTACAGATGTTAACACATTAAAAGGAAAAACACATATTATTAGTAGATGATGTGATTACTACTGGTGCAACAATAAAATCATGCGTTACAGAATTGAATAAAATTAATAATGTTAAATTAAGTTTAGCAGTTATGGCATATACGCAGTAATTGATAACAATTAGTTAATAAAACCATTACAATTATAGCAACTTTCGAGACTACTATTGCATTGTAGTTTTTTTAAGAAAATTATAGTGAGTTTATTTGGGTAAAAGCAACGTTAGTAGCGTTGCTTTTTTTATGCTTGTCAATTTAATTGGGATTGATTGACAAATGATGAAATATGTTGTTAATTTGTAACTCTTTATATCCATATATTAAATGAAGAAAGTACTCGTTATTATATCAGTTTTATGTATTTGTATTGCTAGTTGTGCAAAAAAAGGTAGACCATCCGGAGGAAAAAAAGATATTGAACCACCAGTAATGTTAAATGCTTCACCTGAAAATTACAGCACAAACTTTAGTGGTAACGAAATTAAAATTTTGTTTAACGAATATGTGAAGTTAAATGACATCAATAAACAGTTGATCATTTCTCCACCATTAAAAATAAAACCTTTAATCAGTCCGCAATCTGGTGCTAGTAAGTATGTAAAAATTAAAATTTATGATACCTTACAACCAAACACAACCTATTCATTTAATTTCGGAAAAAGTATAGTTGATAACAATGAAGGCAACCCGTACCAATACTTTAAATATGTGTTTTCAACTGGTAAAACTATAGATTCATTACAATTAAATGGAAGCATACGTGATGCTTTATCTAAA
>CBCXVT010000004.1:0-55661 GCA_965178635.1 Flavobacteriaceae bacterium
AAGAATGGCCGAGAAGCGTTAGATAAACTGATTGAAATAAGCAATGATTGCAACTCATGCGTCACAGAACAGATAGGATTGCTGATTTCTGATATCGAGATGCCAGAAATGGATGGGTATACGTTAACGTCGGAAATCCGAACTAAGGAAAAGCTGAAGGATTTACGCGTTATCCTTCATACTTCGCTAAGTGGAGTATTCAACCAGGCTATGGTTGATAACGTTGGCGCAGATGATTTTATTGCCAAGTTCAATCCGGATGATTTAGCAGGCGCGGTTGAGCGAAATATTAACATTTTACATTCTGAGCCTGCTCGGGAAATTTCGAGTGAATAAAGTAGATTTAACACCTCAGGAATATACGGAATTTTGTAAGTTTTTGGAGAAGCACTGTGGCATTGTACTTGGCGCTAGTAAGCAATATTTAGTGCGGAGTCGCTTGTCTCCATTGCTCAGTGAAACGAACTGTGAATCATTGGCGCAATTAGTGAAAAAAGCAATGATGATTCATGAACGAGTGCTTCGATCGACAGTTATTGACGCGATGACAACGAATGAAACATTGTGGTTTAGAGATAAATATCCTTTTGAAATTCTAACCACGCGTTTGTTGCCAGAGTTTGCTAAAATAGGCCGACCATTAAAAATATGGTCGGCAGCGAGTTCATCGGGGCAAGAGCCGTATTCTATTGCAATGACGTGTATGGAATTTAAGGAAAAAAATCCAGGCGCACTAAAGTTTGGATTTGAAGTCTTAGGGACTGACATATCAGATAGCATGTTGGCTCATTGTAATAAAGGTGAATACGATAAGCTTGCTTTGTCTCGTGGTTTGTCACCAGAGCGATTAAGAAAATTCTTTAACCCAGCAAGTGATAATTGTTATGTCATTAAAGATGATGTTAAACGGCACGTTAAGTTTCGTTCATTTAATTTATTAGATAACTTTAGTTTACTAGGTCGATTCGATATTGTTTTTTGTCGTAATGTACTTATTTATTTTTCACCAGAAATTAAACGGCAAATATTCGCCAATTTTGCGAAGGTGACAAATAAAGAAGGATACTTAATGTTAGGTGCCTCAGAGTCTATTAACGGTTTAACCGATGATTTTAAAATGAATAGATGCCCATCAGGTATCGTCTATCAAGCACTATAACTCGCGGTTCTTCTTCTAAAAAGGCAAGTTTACTTGCCTTTTTTCTTTTCAAATCTCACGTTGGCACATCGTTTGCTTTTATCTCTGTAAAACGTATCAGAGACAAAATTATGGCGATTTCATTTGAAAAAGCATTAGGCATTTCACAATACACAGTTGGTGTACGCTCTAAACGTGCCGAAATGTTAGCAAGCAATATTGTAAATGCTGACACTCCACACTATAAAGCTCGTGATCTAGACTTTGCCACTGCAATGAAATCCGCGAAACAGAATTTGTCCACCAGTATGGCACAAACACACGATAAACATTTCAATATCACCACCAAAGATAATTCAGGTGAGGCTTATCGCGTGCCAAATCAACCAGATACGGGTGATGGTAATACCGTTGATGTACAAGTGGAACGAAACTTGTATATGCAAAACGCATTAGAGTATCAATCAAGCTTGCAGTTTTTAGGTGGCAAGTTTAAAGGGCTACGATTAGCCATCAAGGGATCATAATCATGAGCTTATATAATATCTTCGATGTAGCTGGATCAGGCATGAGCGCTCAATCACTGCGATTGAATGTGACTGCGTCAAATCTTGCTAACGCAAATAGCGTGAGTAGCAGTGCCGAAGAAACATATCGTGGGCGGCATCCTGTTTTTGCCGCTGAGATGCAAAAAGCTGCCGCGGGACAACAAGAAGAATCTGTTCAAGTGAAAGTATTAGGTATCGTTGAAGATCAAGATCCTTTGAAAATGGAATACAACCCGAATCATCCAATGGCTGATCAGGACGGATACATCTATAAACCGAACGTCAATGTGATGGAAGAAATGGCTAATATGATTTCAGCTTCACGATCTTATCAAACAAATGTTCAAGTGGCAGATGCGGCAAAGCAAATGCTAATGAAAACATTACAGCTGGGTAAATAGGAGAAACTAAATGACAACAGTAAATACAGGTAATGCTTATTTAGACTCTCTTCGGGTAAAGGAAGAACCGTATAAAGTTGATGATGGTTCTAATCAAACCCTTAATCAAGAAGATTTCTTTAAACTGTTAACTCAGCAGCTATCACAACAAGATCCATCAAAGCCTGTTGATAACGACCAAATGTTATCGCAAATGGCGTCAATTAGTACTGTTGAAGGTATTAATACGATGACTAAAGAGTTTGAAAACCTCAATACAGTGATGACGTCATCGCAAGCATTACAAGCATCAACGTTAGTTGGCCAGAAAGTACTCATTCCTACCAATGTTGCGAATAAACCAGCTGGTGAAGGCATCGATGCCGTGATTAGTATGCCAGCGTCATCAAGTGGTGACGTGATTGTCAATGTAGAAAACGAAGCCGGCGAACTAGTTCGTACGATTAACATTGGCAAACAAAATCCTGGCAATAATGAATTTACGTGGGACGGCAAAGACGAAAATGGTGATTTGGTAAAAGAAGGGAATTATACCGTTAAAGCCACAGGTACTGTTGATGGTGAAAAACAAGATTTAGCCGTGTCTACATACAGCCACGTTTCAAGTGTGAACTTGGGCAGTGGTACTGGCGGCGTTATTTTAAATTTAAGAGGGCTCGGCAATATTTCGCTTAATGAAGTATTAGCGGTTGCCGAAAGTTAATCTAAGAAAGAGGATTCGAACATGTCTTTTAATATTGCATTAAGTGGTATATCAGCGGCGAAAAAAGATCTCGATGTTACTGCAAATAACATTGCGAACGTAAATACAATTGGTTTTAAAGAGTCTCGCGCAGAATTTGCCGATGTATATGCCTCTTCTTTGTTTACTAACTCAAGTACTAAAGCAGGTGACGGTGTCACGACTGCACAAGTAGCACAGCAGTTTCATCAAGGTAGTCTGTCATTTACTAATAACGCCCTTGATTTGGCAATTACAGGTCCGGGTTTTTTCGTGACGTCAGATGGCTTAGATTCTAAAGATTTAACGTTTACGCGTGCTGGTGCGTTTAAACTCAATAATGAAAATTTCATTGTTGATTCAAATGGTAACTACCTACAAACATACCCGGTTAACAGCGACGGTACATCGGCAGCCATTAATTTGACGTCAACGCGAGGAATGCAAATTCCTGAAACGGCTGGTGTGCCAGTTAAAACCGGCATGGTTAATATGGCCGCTAATTTACCAGCTAACGCAACAGGTAAAACAATCGCTAATTTTGATTTGTCTGATACCGCAACTTACAATCATTCAACGTCTATTACTATTTATGATTCATTGGGTGAAGCGCATGTGCAAACGAGTTATTTTGTCAAAGATGACACGACACCTAATCAATGGGCTATGTTCACTGCTGTTGATGGTAAAAAGGTTGATGCCGTTGCACCAACAACGAACTTAACAGCTGCTACTGCTGGTACCGCACATGTTGGTGCTATCGTTAACTTTAATAACAGCGGTGTATACCAACAACCTGCTAACCCCGATATTATTCTTCAGCCTTTAGGAACACCTGGTGCTGGTGTTTATAGTTCGGGAGCTGATGGTACGCAAAATGTTAATGTTCGTCTTGACAACCCTACGCAGTTTTCTTCTGGTTTTGAAGTGACCTCATTAGAGCAAGATGGATTAACCGTGGGTCGTTTAACGGGGGTTGAAATTGGTCCTGATGGACTCGTAAAAGCAACCTACAGTAATGGTAGTTCACAACCGCTTGGTCGTGTTGCTATGGCCCGCTTTAGAAATGAGCAAGGTTTAACACAGATTGGTAATACATCGTGGAAAGCGAGTCAAGGTTCTGGCGAACCATTGGCCGGTGAAGGTGATAGTGGTACATTCGGTACGATAAAATCTGCCGCTTTAGAACAAGCCAATGTCGATTTAACGACAGAGCTAGTTGATTTGATTGCTGCTCAACGTAACTTCCAAGCTAACTCTCGTGCGCTAGAAGTTAACCAGACATTATCTCAAACTATATTACAAATCAGATAATTAAGTCGATTTTATAGACGCTTTAATACTTCGTTAAAGCGTCTATTCATTTTCAATACTCCCTTCAATATTTTTTACGCTTACTTTTGGCACACCCGTTGCATTATTAGAAAATAACTACGCTGATATCAGCAAAACGCTATTTTTTTGACGAGGTGAAATATGGATAAATTATTGTATATATCCATGAGTGGCGCCAAAGAAAACTTAAATGCAACGGCGCTTAGAGCCAATAATCTTGCAAACGCTAAAACCACAGGGTTTAAAGCGGACATTGAACAAGCCCGTTCGATGCAAGCTTATGGAGAAGGTATGCCAACGCGTGTTTTCTCATTAACAGAACGTCCTGCACAAGATTTTTCTCACGGTGCCATGATCACAACAGCTCGTGATTTAGATGTCGCCGTTCAAGGTGATGGTTGGTTAGTCATTGAATCTGAAGATGGCACACCAGCGTTATCACGTGCTGGTTCATTGCAAGTTGATAGCGCTGGTATGTTACGTAACTCATCTGGTCAGTTAGTACTTGGCGACGGTGGACCAATAGCCGTGCCAATCCCTGTTGATAAAATGAAAATTGGCAATGACGGCATAATTACTGTTCACCCTCAAGGTGCTCCTGCGACAGTTACCGAAGAAGCAGGGCGGTTGCAACTGGTTAATCCAGACAAGCGCGATCTTGTAAAAGGTGAAGATGGTCTATTTCGATTAAAAGATGGTGGTCCATTTGAGAATGATGGCACGGTTACAGTCGCTAGTGGAATGCTTGAAGGTAGTAATGTAAATGCCGTTAGTGAAATGGTTGATTTGATCACGCTACAACGACAATTTGATATGCAAGTGAAAATGATGAAGACAGCAGAAGAAGTCGATACATCACAAGATCGTTTGCTTCGTTTAGGATAATTTAGGAGAGTTCACATGCATGCAGCATTATGGATCAGTAAATCAGGGCTAGACGCACAGCAAACTGATATCGCAACAATTTCAAATAACCTAGCGAATGCTAGTACTGTTGGTTTTAAGAAGTCTCGCGCAGTATTTGAAGATCTACTTTATCAAAACATTAATCAACCAGGCGGTAAATCATCTCAAAATACTGAATTGCCAGCAGGATTAATGCTAGGTGCTGGTACAAAGGTAGTGGCGACGCAAAAAGAATTTACGCAAGGTAACATGCTTACCACTGAGAATTCACTGGATATGATGATTGAGGGTGATGGCTTTTTTGAAATTCTGATGCCTGATGGAAATATTGCTTATTCTCGTAATGGTCAATTTATGCTCAACGAAGAAGGGCAAATTGTAACGCCAGGTAGTGGTTACTTACTTCAACCTACAATTACTATTCCGCCTGATTCTCAAAGTATCACCATTTCTTCAGAAGGTGAGGTTTCTGTACGTCAAATAGGCACCGCTGAAAATACAGTTGTTGGCCAATTGACGGTTTCTAATTTCATTAACCCACAGGGCTTAGAGCCAATGGGTCAAAACCTTTATACGGAAACTGGCGTAAGCGGCACACCTATTCAAGGTAATCCTGGTTTAGATGGTTTAGGGTCGATTCGCCAAGGTGCGCTTGAAACATCAAACGTTAATGTGACGGAAGAGCTGGTAAATTTGATCGAATCGCAACGTGTTTATGAAATGAACTCAAAAGTTATTTCTGCCGTTGACCAAATGATGAGCTTTGTTACTCAGCAGCTTTAATAAGTTGTTTTAGAGGAGTAAACCCTATGAAAAAGTTAATTAGTATTATCGCCGTCATGTCTTTATCTGGTTGTATGGCAACTCAAGATAAGCCAATTGCTGACGATCCATATTATGCCCCAATTTATCCTGAACAACCGGCGGTTAATATCGTTAAAACAGGCTCGTTATTTGACGCTAATCGACTAGAGAGTTTATATGCTGACGTAAAAGCCCGCCGAGTGGGTGACATTATTGAAGTGGTGTTGAGTGAAAATACGTCGGCCAAAAAGAAAGCCAATAGTAATACTAAGAAAGAAAACAGTGCCAATTTAACGCCTATAACGGGGCTCAATGGTGCCAATGTCACTATTGGTGGAAATTCGCTAGCGTTTGGTCTTGATCAAGATTCTGAATTTAAAGGAACAGGAACAAGCGATCAGTCAAACAGCTTGTCTGGTTCTATTTCTGTCAATGTTATGCAGGTACTTGGCAACGGTAATTTAATTGTTCGCGGCGAAAAATGGATAACCATAAACAACGGTGATGAATTTATTAGGCTTAACGGGATCATACGCCCACAGGACATTAGCGCCGACAATCAGATAGATTCTATCAAGGTCGCGAACGCAAGAATTCAGTATTCTGGCACCGGCGCATTCGCGGATGCACAAAAAGCTGGCTGGTTGGCACGATTCTTTAATAGTGGTTGGTGGCCGTTTTAAAAGCGTCAATTTAATGTCAGGAGATTTCGAATGAAAAAGCTTAACTTTATTAATCATAGCTTGTTGTTTTTAGCGTTATGCCTATGTTGCGTAACTAGCGCTAACGCACAGCGAATTAAAGATTTAGCATCTGTTAAAGGTGTTCGTTCGAATCAATTGGTCGGTTATGGGCTTGTGGTTGGTTTACCGGGAACAGGTGAACAAAGTCCGTTTACAGACCAAAGTTTTATGACAATGCTTAAGAATTTTGGCATATCTATGCCAGCGGGCATAAAACCAAAAATCAAAAATGTAGCTGCCGTTGCTATTCATGCTGATTTACACGCATTTGCTAAATCTGGGCAGAATATTGACATTACCGTATCATCTATTGGTAGCGCTAAAAGCTTACGCGGCGGAACCTTATTAAGAACATTTTTAAAAGGCTTAGACGGAAATGTGTATGCAGTCGCTCAAGGCAGCATGATGGTTTCAGGTTTTAGCGCTGAAGGTGCTGATGGTTCAAAGGTTATTCAGAATACACCTACTGTTGGCCGAATTCCAAATGGCGCTACTGTTGAACGTGAAATCCCAAGCGCCTTTGGCCAAGGTGATTTCATTACGTTTAATCTCCATAATCCTGACTTTTCAACTGCGCAAGCGTTTGCTCAAGAGATCAATCGTGCATTAGGTGGTGGAGATGTCGCTAAAGTATTAGACGCAGCGTCAATTCAGGTGAGTGCACCTCGTGATGTTAGTCAGCGAGTCTATTTTTTAGCACAGCTTGAAAATCTTAATGTTAACCCAGCAACAGCAGCAGCAAAGATTATTGTAAACTCACGAACAGGGACCATCATTATTGGCCAACAGGTTCGTTTGAAGCCTGCGGCCATAACTCATGGCTCTCTAACAGTCACTATTGCAGAAACACCTGTCATTTCACAACCCAATGCACTGGCCGACGGTGAAACTGTTGCAGTTGCTAATTCATTGGTTGATGTCAATCAAGCTGATAGTCGTATGTTTGCGTTTCAGCCAGGAACGACGCTTGATGAGTTAGTCCAAGCGGTAAATTTGGTTGGTGCTTCGCCATCAGATTTAATGGCAATTTTGGAAGCGTTAAAACAAGCTGGCTCACTTCACGGCGAATTAGTCGTCATTTAAGGAGCGAGTCATGGACAATTTTGCACAATCATTGACTCGTCAATTACCGACGAGTCAATCGAACTATCAAGACATAGCAAGTTTAGATAAGCTGCGTAAAGAAGCGCAAAGTGATGAAAAAGCGGCGCTTAATAAAGTCGCAAAGCAGTTTGAAGGTATTTTTATGAAAATGCTTTTAAAGAGTATGCGTGAAGCAAATAAAGCGTTTGAATCTGACTCACCGTTTAACAGTCAAGGTACAGAAACCTATCGCAACATGCACGATGACCAAATGGCTACTGAGTTGAGTGAAAGTGGTAGTTTAGGACTAGCTGAGCTTATCGTGCAGCAATTAAGCCCGCAAACAAGTGGCGTTACACCGAGCTCAGTCTTGCGAACAAATAAGACACCGCTAGTAACGAATAATCAATCTGATTTAACAACGTCTGATTCGAGCGCTAGTCAATCCAAGAAATCAGCGCCCAAGGAAGGCAATTTTAAATCGCAGCAAGAGTTTGTTGATCAAATGATGCCTTATGCGCAAAAAGCGGCGAAGTTATTGGGCATTTCGCCACAAACGATGATTGCCCAAGCTGCATTGGAAACTGGTTGGGGTCAAAAAATTGTCGGTAGTGAAAAAGGCGAGTTTAGTTTTAATTTATTTAATATTAAAGCTGATAGACGCTGGCAAGGCGATAAGACTGATGTTTCAACAATAGAATATCGTGACGGTGTTGCCCTTAAAGAAAATGCATCGTTTAGACGCTATCAAGATTTTGAACAAAGCTTTAAAGATTTTGGTCAATTTCTTAATAATTCCCCTCGTTATGAAAAAGCCCTAAGTAAAGTTGAAAACTCGGCAAGCTTTTTGCAGGAGTTACAGCAAGCAGGTTATGCAACCGATCCAAATTATGCATCGAAGATCATGACCGTTCTAAAACAGGTTTCAAAACTCGCTCCATAACTTATGGAGCAAATCATCGAGAGATTTGAGGAATAGCAAATGGGTGTTGATTTACTTCAGGTTGGTGTCAGTGGACTACTTTCCTCCCAACAGCGTTTGGGTACTACAGGTCACAACATTGCCAACGTTAATACTGATGGCTTTTCACGCCAGACTGTTTTACAAGAAACAAGCAGTCCTGTACGCGCTGGCAATAACTTTGCTGGCACGGGTACACGAGTCTCTCAAATTGAACGTGTTTTCGATCAGTTTCGCTACAACGAAGTGGTATTCAATCAAACCTTAAACTCTGCGGCGCAAACCACTGCCACTAAAATGCAGCGACTAGATGAAACCATGTCCCTAATTGGGAAGAGTATTTCTACCTCGCTTAATGACTTATTTGGGGCGGTTAATTCACTGGTTGATGTACCTGGAGATATAGGTTTGCGTGAGGTGATGCTTTCAAAAGCTGATACGTTATCCAAGAACATGAGTTCAGTACAATCAGCATTGAATGGTGAATACAATTCAGTGAACGAAGATTTAGAGTCTTCGGCCACCAACGTGACAGAAATTGCCGAACAACTAGCAGCATTAAACCGCGACATCGTAAAGGCATCGGCCAATAATTCAACGCCGAGTGATTTATTAGATAAGCGAGATAACTTAATAAAAGAGTTATCAAGTTATACCTCGGTTTCTACTGTCGAAACAAACGATGGTGCGCTCAATGTTTATATTGCTGGCGGACAAACGTTAGTTACTGGCACCACTAAATTTTCTGTTGGCATCGAAGCGGGCAATCCAGATCCTCGTCAAACTCAATTATTTATTCAGTCACCCTCTGGCGCCAAACAAAGTTTACCAGGCGATAATATCGGCGGAAGCATGGGCGCTTTGATTAAATATCGTGACGGTGTGTTGTCCGACACCATGAACAAGTTAGGACAGACTGCGATTTCAATTGCAGATTCGTTCAATACTGCCCAATCACAAGGTATGGATCTAAATGGCCTACAAGGTCAAAACCTGTTTAAAGACATCAATGATACCGAGTCAGCACAACGCCGTTTTCTTTCAGATTTTGATAATACAGGTACATTATCTGGTGAAGTCGATATCACTGATATCAATCAATTAACAAGTGATGATTATCGTCTTGATTTTGATGGCACAAATTACACGATGACCAATCAATCGACTGGCGCTTCCCAAGTGTTAACACCGGATAATGCTGCTGCGCCCGTTGGAAGTAGAACTTATACGACAGGTGATGGCTTTACGTTTAAAGAAACAGGCGGTGTGCCGCAAAATGGGGACAGTTTTATCATTCAGCCGACGCGTTTAGGAGCGACTAACCTAAATGTGAATTTAACGCAACCAGAACAGATTGCGACCTCATCAATCGTTGAAGTGTATACGGATGACGACAATGTTAATACGGCAAAACTAGAAATAACTAGTGTCGATAATACTGCTGCTGCAGGCTTTCCAAGTGCAGGAAATGATTTAAAACTCGAGGTTTTTGAGGCGCCTGTAGGAACTTATAATTATCGAATGCTTGATAGCTCAGGTACAGCACAGCCGTTGTTTGATGAAAATGGAACCGCATTGGGGACATCATCTACCTATACAACAAGTCCATTGAAATTTCAGGCTGCTGGTATGAGTTTTTCTCTTACAGGGCTTGCTAAAGGACAAGGTGTTAACGCACCTGAACGTTATGAAATTAATTATGCTGTTGGTGAAGGTAATAACAAGAATGCGTTGAAAATGGCAAGCTTAGTTGATGAAAAACTTGCAAATCAAGGTCGTTCTACAATGAACGATCTCTATGAAGAGTCGGTAACCAGTGTTGGCTCTGCCACCGCAACAGCCAATATTGAAGCTAATGCTGCAAATACGTTATTTAGTCAAGCAGAAGCACGTATGTCTAATACATCTGGAGTCAATTTAGATGAAGAGGCATCAGATATGTTACGTTTCCAACAGGCTTACTCGGCTAGTGCTAGAGTGATTTCTACTGCTAACGAAATTTTTAATACGCTATTACAAGCTGCTCGATAGGAGATAATCATGAGAATCTCAACTAACCAATTTTATCATCGCAATACAACGAATATTATCGAGCGTCAATCGAGTGTTAATCAGTCGATTTTAAATATCTCTGAAGGCAAGCGTGTCATTACTGCTGGTGATGATGCCGTTGCTACCAATTCTATTTTGAATATTCGCCAAGAGCAGGCATTGCTTAAGCAATATCAAACAAATATCGATTTTGCTGATTCCCGGATTAATGTTCAAGAATCAGCAATGAAATCAGCAGAAGATGTGATGTTTCGCGTCAAAGACTTGATTATCCAAGGTAATAGCATTGGTAATGATGATGCAGCACGTCAGGCAATTGCCGATGAACTAAAAGAACGAAAACAAGAGTTATTGTCTCTGGCCAACAGCCGAGATGAGTCTGGTAGTTACGTATTTGGCGGATTTAAAACACAAAATCCACCATTTGAAGAACAAAGCGACAGCAGTGTTGTTTATCACGGCGACAATGGTCAGCGTGAAACGAATATTGGCCCTGGCGTGAGAGTGGCGACAAGTGACTCTGGCGACAAGATATTTATGAACGTTGGCAGTAGCTCAACAAAAATAAGAAAAGCCTTAACTGATGGCAATATCCAAACCGCTAATAAGTATTTAGATGATTCATTTCAATTAAATGGTGTTATTACAGTTGGCAAAGGCATAGGCCGCACTATTGACTTCCCGACTGCTAATGTTTCAATTACTGAGGACTATAAAATGATTCCGAAAAACGGAGTATATATAGCAACAGCTACTATTGACAACAAAACATACAACGGAATGATGAATATTGGCCACAACCCTACGGTTAATGGCAATACACAAAGTATTGAGATTCATTTATTCAACTTTAACAAAGACATTTACCACAAGGCTATTTCTGTTAAAATATTAAAACGCCTTAGAGATGAATACAAATTTGAATCTGTTAATGCCTTAAAAAATCAGCTTAACGACGACAAAAATAAAGCGCTAACTTATTTTGAGAACAATGACTAAGTTCTTATTCAAACAAATAGATAATTCATCATTAATCATATTCCGGATCATATTCGGACTTTTAATTTTTTTAGAATCCGTTGGCGCCATTTTTACCGGCTGGGTAAAAAGAACACTTATTAACCCTGAGTTTACATTTACAGTTATTGGTTTTGACTGGCTACAACCCTTACCCGGCAACGGCATGTATTATTACTATACAATAATGGGCCTTTTAGGACTAATGGTTATGATTGGTTATAAATACCGTTTTAGCATTATATCTTTCACATTACTTTGGACTGCCACATACTTAATACAAAAAGCATCTTACAACAATCACTATTATTTGCTTATTTTAATTTCTGGTTTTATGTGTGTGTTACCAGCTAACAAATATTTATCTGTAGACTCTAAATTACACCCTAACATTAGCTCTATAAAGATGCCCAATTGGGCGCGATTCATCTTTATTGCACAAATGGCAATTGTATACACCTATGGCGCAATTGCGAAGTTATACCCCGATTGGTTAGACACAACTGTAATAAAGCTATTTATGCAGTCTAAAAAGCATTACTATATTGTTGGCAACTTGTTGCAAGAAAAATGGATACATTACTTTTTAACATATGGAGGAATCTTTTTTGACGGTTTAATCATCCCTTTATTATTGATTAAAAAAACACGAAAAATCGCTTTTATAGCAGCCATCTTCTTTCACCTATTTAATGCAATTGTATTTCAGGTGGGTATATTTCCATTTTTATCATTAGCATTTTGTTTATTCTTTTTTGACCCCAAAACAATACACCACCTCTTTTTAAAAAGAAAACCATTTTACAACTCAAAAGAAGTAATTACCCCAAAAAACACCATATTAATAACAACATTAATAGCAGTCTATTTTTGCATTCAACTAATTTTACCTGTTCGTCACTGGCTTATTAAAGGAGATGTTTTACGAACAGAAGAAGGGCATCGTTTAAGCTGGCGTATGATGTTGCGCACAAAATCAGGCACTATAAATTTTAAAGTTGTTGATAAAGCTTCCGGAAAAGCAACCATTATTAATCATCACAAAATGCTCAGCCTGAAACAAAGTCAAATATTAGCAACAAAACCGGATGTCATTTGGCAGTTTATTCAACATTTAAAAAACAACTACGAAAACGAAGGCAAACACGTTGAAATTTATGCCGTAAACAACAGAGTGAGTATTAACGGAAAGCCTTACCGTTCTTTCATTAACCCAAATATTGATTTAACAACGGTTGATTGGCAAACATTTAACCACAGCGAATGGATTTTAACTCCTTAACAGTCAAAACCTTTCAAGCAACAAAACCTAAAACATTAGCAGTACAGAAAGCCGGAAGTTCTTTTACAACAAAAAACAGAAAACCCTCTAAATCAATGACTTAGAGAGTTTTGTTGTTATCCCACAAGGATTCGAACCTTGACTGACAGTACCAAAAACTGAAGTGCTACCATTACACCATGGGACAATGCGTGATTGCGGGTGCAAATTTACAAGAAATAATCATTCGCGCAAATATTTTTAAATAAAAAATTACAATAAATTTTCATACATCCTGCTAACCAACTATTACAAAGTTACATACAATCCTGTTATTTGGCAATTCTTTAAGATATTTTAAGGACTTTTTTTTTAGTACTTTAGCGACTTCGCAAAACATGATCACATGACAGCAAGTAGCTTTTTTAAATGGAATAAAATATTAGGATGGACAGCATTTGCCATTGCTCTAATCACATATACGTTTATGTGTAGAACCAACAGCAAGTTTTTGGGATGCCGGAGAATACATCTCTACCTCTGCTAATTTAGCAGTCGGTCATCCACCAGGAGCACCGTTTCTTTCAAATGTTAGGGGCGTTTTTCGCGATGTTCGCTTTTGGAAACACACAAAATATTGCCGTAATGGTAAACATGCTATCAGTGTTTTCAAGTGCATTTACAATATCTGTTCATGTTTTGGACCATTAGTATAATTGCGAGAAAATTAGCGGTTCAAAACATTAAAGAAGATTGGGAAAAACAAAGCTGTTGCAGTTTTAGGAAGTGCTTTTGTTGGTTCTTTAGCTTTTGCGTTTACAGATACGTTTTGGTTTAATGCTGTAGAAACCGAAGTGTATGCCATGGCAACTTTTATCATGTCTTTACTATTCTGGTTAGGTTTAAAATGGGAAGAAGACATGCACAAGCCTCGTGGAAACAAATGGCTGTATAATCATTGCTTTTGTAATAGGATTATCATTTGGAGTGCACTTTATGGGGCTACTTAACAATCCCTGCAATTGGACTAATTTACTTCTTTAAAAACTACAAAACAGTTACTAGTAAAAAACTTCGTAATTGCAAACATTGCAGCTATTGCAGTGTTGTTATTATTATTCAAATTATTACTTACCAAACGCCTTAAAGTTCTATTGGGTGGATGGAAGTCTCTATCGTAAATGGATTAGGTTTACCTTTCCATTCAGGATCAATCATTGCATTCTTGTTAATTATTGCTGCGTTTTATTATGCATTGACGTTTCACACGTAAAAACAACTATGTAAATGCCAACACACTTACATTGTGTATTTTGTTTATATCTATTGGGTTTCTCATCATGGATTATGTTGCCTATTCGTGCAAATGCTGGGACTACTATTAACGAAAACAACCCTAATAACGCCAGAGAATTATTAGCGTATTACAACCTGGAACAATACGGATACAATCCGTTTTTATACGGACCTCAGTTCACAGATCAATTTGCTGACTGTGAATTCAAATAACCCTTATAAAGACGACAAACCTAAATATGAACAAGACAAAAAATTAGGGAAATACATGTGATTGTAAACAACTACAAAAACGCTTCTTTTAATCTCTAATGAAGATCATGAAACCATTTTACCTCGTATGTGGAGTCAAGCAAATGCAGAACGTTACTTAGACTTCATGAATGTTGAAGTATCTGTAAAATCAGAATTCTTCGGTAAAAAAGGAATTACAACAAATAGTAGCTGAATTTAACAATGATGTTAAAGAAGGGTATTTAGAATAGTGAAGAACAGTTAGAATTTCTTAAGAAATTCAGACAATACATCAATGTTAGTAAGCCAACAGCTCTTAGAAAACTTCAGATTTTTATTTGAATACCAATTGGGTTATATGTATTTCCGATATTTTATGTGGAATTTTACTGGTCGACAAGATGATATTCAAGGAAAATACAACAATAACGGAAACTGGATTAGTGGTATTAATTTTATAGATCATATTCTTATTAGGAACATCTCAAGACAATTTACCAAAAGACATTGCCGAAAACAAAGGGACGTAACACCTACTTCTTTCTTACCATTTATCTTAGGTAGTTATCGGATTGTTATTTGTTGCTAAAAAGAGATTTAAAACTCTTCTGGGTATTATTAGTGTTTTTCCTATTTACTGGTTTAGCCATACAAGTGTTTACACCAACGTAAGGCCGTTTGAACCTCGTGAACGTGACTATTCTGTAGTTGGATCATTCTATGTATTTGCCATTTGGATTGGTATTGGAGTACTTGAGTTTGTATGAAGGTTTAAAAAAGTATCTAACTCCAAAAATCACCGCACCATTAGTTACGGCAGTTACCTTTTTAGCTGTGCCATTATTATTAGCTAATCAGAATTGGGATGACCATGACAGGTCTAATAAATACACCGCACAATCTATGGCAAAGGCCTATTTAGATTCGTGTCAGGAAAACGCCATATTATTCACCATTGGTGACAATGATACGTTTGCATTATGGTACTTACAAGAAATTGAAGGCCACAGAACAGATGTAAGAGTTATCAATACAAGTTTATTAGCTACGGACTGGTATATTGATCAAATGAAGAAGAAGGCATATGAAAGCGACCCTATTCCATCACAATTAACCCATGATCAATATAAATGGGGAACACGTGACGCTACAATATTTCAAGAACGCACAAAAGACACTATTAGCATCAAACGCTTGTTAGATTTTATCGCTTTAGATAAAGAAGAAGTTATGGTGGAAATGCAGAGCGGTCAGAAATACCATACTTTCCCTACAAAGAACATTCGTGTTCCAGTTGATAAAAAAGCTGTTTTAGAGCACAATATTGTCCCTCAAAAACATGCTGGAGAAATTGTCTCTGATATGTACCTGCGTATCAACAAAGATCAATTAGGTAAAAACCAGATATTAATGCTGGATATTTTAGCAAATAACAATTGGGAACGCCCAATATATTTCTCTGGAGGAAGTAATGATCCCGCGGAGTTTATTTGGCTGAAAGACTACTTACAATATGATGGTATAGTTTACAAACTTGTACCTATCCACTCGCCTATCACTAAAGAAAATCCGTTTGACATGGGGTATATTGATAGCGATTCTGCCTATAAAAAAATCATGGCTTGGGATTGGGGTAATTCTGGTAGTGATGACATTTATCATGACGTTGAAACACGAACTAATGCCTTTAGTTACAGAGCAAGTATTGCCCGTGTAACTGAAAAATTAATCGACGAGAAAAAATTTGACAAAGCAGAAAACTTACTTGACTTGGCCATGGAAAAAATGCCGGTAGATAAGTTCAAACTATACACATTGGTAGAACCATTTATCGCCGGGTATTATCAAGTTAACAAACCTAAAAAAGCACGTCAAGTGTTTAATGATTTAGGATTCATGTATAAAGATCATTTAAACTATTATGCTACACTACCTGTTGAAGAACAAGTGTTGATAGCAGATGATATTTTAACAGATATAGAGCGTTATAAAACTATTATCATTACAGGTATAGAGAATAAAGACATTAGTATTATTAAAACTGAAATACCATACTACTTAAATGCTATAAAACCATTTAAACCATTAATGCAACGTATTAATTACGGTATTAGTTTAGACCGATTAATTGAAGGCCTATATAAAGCGGATTTACGCAACGAAGCTAGACAATTGTATTTATTAGAAACTGCAAAAGTGCAACGCAATTTAGACGCTGCTAATAAAATGAGTGAAGAACAAATGTACAGTTACGCTGAGCAAGTGTTGATGGATGTTACTGATTACAAAAAGCTACTCCGCATTATCGATAAGCATGAAGACAGTATATTTTTTAATAAAGAAAAAGCAATTTTTGACAAGAAATTAGATCGTCTTGAAGCGTTTTTTATGCCTGAAGAAGAACAGAATGCAATAACACCTTCTGACTCCTCTAAAACGGGGTTATAATATTCACTAAGGTACCATCTCATCAGGGATGAGAATTATAGGTAAGGTGAATTATTTTACAACACAAGTAATTTACCTTACCTTTACTGTTATGCTCTATTTTGTAAAAACACCAAACATCATCAAACGGATATTTCCAAAACTTATTTGGGATATATCTTCAAAAAACAAGACCATATACTTAACTTTTGATGATGGCCCAACTCCAGAAATTACAAATTGGGTACTAGAACAATTAAGCTATTACAACGCAAAAGCAACATTTTTTTGCATTGGTAAAAACATTACCAACCATCCTGATATTTTAAAAAAAACCATTCAAAATGGGCATACTGTTGGTAATCATACCAATCATCATTTGAATAACTGGAAAGTGTCTAGCAAAACATATATTAAAGACGTTGAGCAAACGCAAGAAATACTCAAACATCAACTAGAACCTGAACAAAAACCAAACCAATTGTTCCGACCGCCATACGGGAAAATAAAACTGAAAACTACTAAAAAACTACAGAAGAAAGGCTTTAAGATTGCTATGTGGAATGTACTTAGCGCAGATTTTGATCAATCTATTACCCCTGAAAAATGCTTAGACAACGTCTTAAACAACACTACAAATGGGAGTATTATTGTATTTCATGACAGCGTGAAAGCTTTCGAGAATTTAAAATATGTTTTACCTAAAACTCTTGAGTATTTTAGCCAGCGAGGTTATGAATTTAAAGCTTTACCCGTTTAAACATACTCTTGTAGTAAACCAATTAAAGTATCGGCATCTTGTTCTCCAGATTGGCGCCATTTCATTTCTCCAGCTTTATAAATCATTAATGTTGGTAAGCCTTTTACGCGAAGTGCTTCTGCTAATTGCGGATTCTTATCAACATCTATTTTAATTACTTTAGCGGCATCACCTAAAGCAGATGCAACACTACGCATAACAGAATGCATGGCTACAGAATGTTCGTTCCAATCGGTATAAAAATCTAATAATACTGGAACAGAAACATCTATTAATTCCCCAAACTTAGACATCGTATCTTATTTTAGAATAGTTAGTTACCTTCTAAGATACAAAAAAATCATACCGATTGAGTTCTTTTTTTAAGTTTAATAACTGTGATTTCTGGCCAAATACCAACACGACCAGCAAAGCCATGAAATCCAAAACCTCTATTTACATTTATATAGCGTCCAAATTCTTCATATAAACCAGCCCATTGTTTGTAAATAAAACTTGACGGGCTCCATTTGATAAACCCCGGAATTTCAATTCCCATTTGTAAACCATGCGTATGCCCACTTAAGGTTAGTTGATAATTAAAATCATTATCTTTCACTTGGTATTCCCAATGTGAAGGATCATGACTCATGAGTATTTTAAAATCTTCTTGGTTAACCTGTTTTGAAGCTTTTTCTAAATCACCAGCTTGTTTCCATCCTTTACCCCAGTTTTCTACACCAACGAGCGATAATCTTTGATTATCCTTTTCAATAAAACGAGATTCATTTAGTAATAAATCAAACCCAATTTTCTTGTGAATATTTTTGATTGCTTCAAAATTAGCTTTTTTATCAGTTTTAGTTTTCCATTCAGCATAGTCGCCATAATCATGATTTCCCAAGATTGAATATTGTCCGTATGGCGCTTTTAATTCTGAGAAAACATCAATGAAATCATCCATTTCTTCTGCTTTGTTATTCACAATATCTCCCGTAAACAATAACAAATCTGACTCTTGTTCTTTTACCAAGTCTAAAGCGTATTGCACTTTACTTTTATCCGTAAAACTTCCTGAATGAATGTCTGAAATTTGTGTGATTGTAAAGTCATTAAAAGCTTCTGGCAAGTCGTCAAATTCTAGTTCGTATTTCAATACTTTAAAATTATATTTTCCTTTAGTAACACCGTATAGAAATGAAGCAAACGGAATGGCAGCTATTCCTACAGCCACTTGTGCAATGAATTTTCGTCTGCTTGGCATAGATTTCACTTCAGAGTTACCAATCACTCTTACACCCTTCACCAATACTCTGTACACATCTTCTCCAAACATGCTTACTACTAAAATAACTTTAGGCAATAAGAATACTAACAGTAGTGAAAATGCATACTGAAACCCTTTAGTTTGCCCTTCTACTCTTGAATAAGTAAGAAAAACAATAAAAAAAGGAATATATACCAATACAGAAATTACAATCCATATCCAGCGATAAAATTTATCTTTTGTAAGAACCTTAAATGCCTGAAACGCATAAACCTCAACAGCAATAAAAATAACTGACATTAAAAATAAAGCAAAGTAAAATCTTGACATTTTTTAGGATTTTCATCAAAGGTACTAATTTGATTGTCACTTGGATTTCAATTCCATAAAATTTAACAACTATTACTCAGTTGGTTTTTATATTTTTACCTTTCAGAATTCAATTTTTCAATTATGTCGGCAGAGAAAAGAGTATTTTTATTAGATGCGTTTGCATTAATTTTTCGTGGGTATTATGCACTTATTAAAAACCCAAGAATCAACTCAAAAGGACAGGATGTTTCTGCTGTGATGGGCTTTACAAACTCTTTATTTGAAATACTACGTAAAGACAAACCCGAATATTTAGCGGTTTGTTTTGATAAAGGCGGAAGCGACCTAAGGAATGATATGTTTCCTGAATATAAAAACAACCGTCAAGAAACTCCCGAAGCCATAAAAATTGCTGTTCCTATAATTCAAGAGATACTTAAAGCCATGCACATCCCTATTATTGAAGTTGCTGGTTATGAAGCTGATGACTTAATAGGGACTCTTGCTAAAAAGGCCGAAAAAGAAGGCTTTACAACCTATATGGTTACGCCTGACAAGGATTTTGCACAGTTAGTTTCCGAAAACATTTTCATGTATCGTCCAGCCAGAATGGGGAATGGTATTGAAATTTGGGGAGTTCCAGAAGTACAGGAACGTTTTGAAATAGAACGCCCAGAGCAAGTCATTGATTATTTAGGAATGATGGGAGATGCGGTAGATAATATTCCAGGCTTACCAGGTGTAGGAGATAAGACTGCAAAAAAATTCTTGAAAGCCTATGGCTCAATGGAAAATCTTTTAGCAAATACGGCAGATTTAAAAGGGAAAATGAAAGAAAAAATTGAGGCTAATGCTGAGTTAGGATTACTCTCTAAAAAACTAGCTACTATTTTACTTGACTGCCCTGTTGAATTTGTTGCTGATGATTTTTATGTATCTAAACCAAATGCAGAAGATGTTACTACTCTTTTTCAAGAATTAGAGTTTAGACGTTTACAAACCACATTTGAAAAAATATATGGTTTAGAAAAAGTTACCGAAAAACCATCAGAAACTAAAGAGAAGACAACTGCTAAAAAAGAATCAAAAACAGCAACCGATTCGCAGTTCTCATTATTTGGTGGCGATATAAATTCTGAAGAAGGTAATACTATAATTTCAGGCTATAAAACCGCAGAAAATACTGCACATGTATATCAGTTTGTTGACACAAATTTTGCAAGAAAATTATTCATTCAGCAGTTAATGAAGCAAACGTCTGTATGTTTTGATACAGAAACAACAAGCCTAAACACCTTTGAAGCCGAGTTAGTGGGCATTTCATTTTCTTGGGAAGCCAATAAAGGGTATTATATTCCGTTCCCAGAAAATCAAGAAAAAGCCCAAGAATTGATTGAAGAGTTCAGATCGTTTTTTGAAGCTGAGCACATTGAAAAAATTGCACACAACATTAAATATGACATTAAGGTTTTAAATAACTATAGCATGCCAGTTAACGGGCCGTTATTTGACACCATGTTAGCGCATTATTTAATTAATCCTGACATGCGTCATAATATGGATGTGCTATCTGAAACTTATCTTAACTACCAACCAATTTCAATAGAAAGTTTAATTGGTAAAAAAGGGAAAAATCAAAAGTTATTCAGAACTGTTCCATTAAATGAGCAAACTGAATATGCCGTTGAAGACGCAGATGTAACATTCCAATTAAAGCAATTATTTCAAGAAAAATTAATTGAAACTGACACAAAAAAACTATTTGACGACATTGAAATGCCATTGGTTCCTGTACTTACCGCTATGGAATTAGAAGGTATAAATGTTGATGTAAAGTTTTTAAATAGCTTATCTGAGGATTTATCAAAAGACATTAAAGAATTAGAAACTTCTATATATAAAACAGCAGATAAAGAGTTTAATTTGGCTTCTCCGAAACAATTGGGAGTTGTATTGTTTGAAGATTTAAAATTAGTAGACAAGCCAAAGAAAACCAAAACAGGACAATATTCAACATCTGAAGATGTGCTTAGCAAATTAGATGAACATCAAATTATACAAGATATTTTAGCGTGGCGAAGTTTGATCAAATTGCAAAACACTTATGTTGATGCCTTACCAAATCAAGTCAACATCAAAACAAACAGAATTCATACTGATTACCATCAGGCAGTTGCTGCTACTGGACGATTGAGTTCAAATAATCCGAATTTACAGAATATCCCGATTAGAACTGAACGTGGTAGACAAGTGCGTAAAGCATTTATTCCTAAAGATGATAATCATATTCTTGTAGCAGCAGATTATTCTCAAATAGAACTGCGAATAATTGCTGCCTTAAGTGAGGATGACAACATGATAGAATCATTTATTAACGGTGATGATATTCACGCTGCAACAGCTGCTAAAGTGTTTGATGTGCCTTTAGAAGACGTAACTCGTGAACAACGTAGTAATGCCAAGGCGGTTAATTTTGGAATTATCTATGGTCAAGGCGCTTTTACTTTGGCACAACAACAGAAAATATCTCGTAAAGAAGCTAAGGAATTAATTGATAATTATTACAAAACATATCCAAAGCTAAAAGCCTACATGGCCAATCAAGTAGATTTGGCAAGAGATAATGGTTATGTAGAAACGATTTCTCAACGCCGCCGATACTTGAAAAACATTAACTCTCAAAATGCTATTGTACGTGCTGGTGATGAACGAAATGCAGTAAATGCACCTATACAAGGTAGCGCTGCTGATATCATTAAACTGGCAATGATTAATATTCATTCGAAATTAAAAACTGATAATTACAACTCAAAAATGCTACTACAAGTGCATGATGAATTGGTGTTTGATGTTGCCAAAAATGAAGAAGATCGTTTAACGGTTATGGTGAAATCAGAGATGGAGAATGCGTTTAAAATGCTTGTGCCATTAGATGTTGAAGTTGGACAAGGTGATAATTGGCTAGAAGCACATTAAATTATATGTGTGTAATCTCTTGAAATATAATCCTATAAGCGGTTCCTTTTTGTGGTAGCAATTCAATTGTTCCATTCAATTGTTTTACAAAAATTAAAATTAGCTTTTGACCTAATCCTTTTTTATCTACCTCATCAAGTTTAAATCCCCTTCCGTTATCACTTATTATTAACTCAAAAAAACCATTTTCTATTCTCGCCAAAGATAATTCAATTGAATTATTGTCGGCATCGATAAATGCATGCTTAAGTGTATTCGTTATAATTTCATTTATAATTAAACCCAAAGGAACCAAACTATCTAAGCCTAAATAAATTGATTGAATATTTATCTTCAAATTTATTTTTTGTTTTATCGTATAGCCTTCTACTAAATCATGAACTAAAGATGTGATATGAACCTTAACATCTATTTCTTTAAGATTTTCTGCATTATAGAGCTTTTCATGTAAAGCAGCTATCGTCATAATTCTTTTCTGTGACTCTTTAAACATGGCTACCACGTTTTCATCATCAACAAACCTTGACTGCATTCTTAAAAGACTATTAATTACTTGCAAATTATTCTTTACACGATGGTGGATTTCTTTAAGCATCGCTTTATTTTCATCATCCTTATTTTTTAAAGTCAAGCATACTTCTTTTAAAGAGTTTTCATTAGTATTAGCAACTTTACTGAAATAAAATAATATAGCAAATATCATACAAGCTGTGGTATAACTCATCACTATACTTGTATTTGAAATTAGACTTTCTGACAATTCATATATAGGGGTTGCATTTTGGAATATGATATAGTTGAAAGAAAATAACATTACTAATACCAATAAATAGCATATCATTTGCCATGTTTTCCATGTGCTATCCAATAAAAAAACACAAGGTAAAGCCAATACAAAAAATATAAAATCACAATCATAGCCAACATAATAGGAACACAGATACCCGTGTATGACCATTTCAACACTTGCAGCTATAAAAATTACCTTTAGGTTGTAATCTTTATGTATCAAATACCCCAGTAACAAAAAATAGATTGTGATACAGATGTCATAATAAAACAATTCTCTAACACCTGTGAAATAAAAATAAAACACACAAGATAAATGAGCCAAAACACCGCACAAACAACCAACAAAAAGCGCTTGTTTAAATCTATTCTTAAGCTTTAAATCTAAAAATTTAGACGTGTTCTCCATTTTTAATTTCCTCAATTACCTTGGCAATTATTAACCAGTCTGCAAATTTAATTTGCTAAAATAACATCACTAAAGATACATTATTCTTAAATAGTTAAAGGATTAGTTTTAAAAAAAATTAATGGCCTAAAATTTGATTACTTTTATCTCAAGTAAAAAAAACCTCTATGAAAAACTACTGTACTTATATTTGTGTCTACTTCTTTTTAATCTTAAGTATCAAGGCGCAAAATAGAACTGATATTTCAGGAACATATAAGTTTGGAACTGATATTGAAAAAGAATCAGTTGGATATATATATCTTGTCCCACATACTGAGAACACTTTTTTTATGCGACTAGAGGTTTCTAAAGCTGCGCCTTCTTACAGTACAAGTCTATTGTTTACTAAGTTAACCATCAATAATAACTCGGCAGAATATCTTTCTGATGCCAACAAAGGGTGTTATTTAAAATTTACGCTTTCAGAAAATAAAATTACAATTAAAGATGAATCTAAAAGTCAATGGGGATCAGCATGGGTTGGTAGAACTTACAATAAAACAAACAACGATATTCCGAAATTCTTTTATTTAGGAAATGGTGATAAAATCCCTTTTTCAGAAGATTCAAATCATTTTTCAGAGAATTACTTTAATAAAACAAGTCAGTATATATGGGGTGAAGGACTCTGTGATTATACTGGTACTTATCATGCGAAAGATTTCAATGATGTACAACTTCAGCGTGCATTTGAAATATCAGATATATATAGTACTGATCGGCAAAATGTATTTTCAACATGGTATAATTTAAAAAGCGAAGCAGATATTGAAGGTAAAATTGCTTACTTTGAAAAAAGATATGCGAATATAAAAAAGGATATCAAGTCACTAGAACAACTCCCAGTAAATAATAATGAACTTTGGGATACATACATTGCAGAGAATCTAAAAGTTATTGATGATTTGAGACCTATACATAAACTGCTTTTAAAGTCTTATTACAATCCAAATTTACTTATTGAATCAAAGTATTACCCGTTAATTAAAGATGCCGTAACTGTTTTAAATTCAAATGAGAAAGCAATTAAAAAACACTATAACGAACTAACTAAAAATGATGGTAAAAAAGTATCAACAATTGACCAAATGAGAAAACATATATACTATCAGAAAATACATAATGTATTATTGAACACAATTACTTCTAGAAGCATATTGTTTTCAAAACTATTTTTCTCCATTAAAGAAGAATGTAGTGACGGACCGTATTAATTGAGCTTTTAGACAGAATAAACATGTTTAGAAAAAAGGCATTTTAGCAACTATGAATATTAATCATTATACAGAAAACTTATTTTTCAACAATATAAGTTGTAAACCTGAATCTGTTACCCGACAATCATCTATGTTGTTTACTATGAAACTATACTTACAGAATATTTAATTTATATTTCATTTTCCACTTTAAACTTCAGTTCATAAAATGCACCTTCTTTTTCTAATAATTTAATATGCCCATTTAATTGTCTAGAAAATATCTTAATGAGTTTTGTACCCAATCCAGAAGACTTAATTAAAGGGTGAAAACCAATCCCATTATCACCAATAATCATTATAAAATCTTGATTAGTGGTCTTTTTTAATTCTAAAATAATACTTCCTTTTTCCTGATTAACAAAGGCATGCTTTAATGTATTTGTTACCACTTCATTAACAATTAAACTTAAAGGCAATAAGGTTTTTATGCTAAACTCTTCATCTATAATATTTAGTTTTAGGTTTACTTCTTTTTCTAGACCATAACTACTAATAATATCTGACACTAATCCGGATAAGTGCTTCTTAACATTTATTAATCGTAAATTTTCAGTACTATACATGTTTTCATGCAATTTAGCCATTGTGAGAACCCTAAGCTGAGTGTCTTTAAACATTTTTACTACCTTCTCATCCTTCACTTCTTTTGACTGTAACCTTAACAAACTACTGACTACCTGTAAGTTATTTTTCACCCTGTGGTGTATTTCTTTCATCATCACTTGTTTTTCCTCATTTTGCTGCACTAACAACTCTGAGGCATCCTTATTTTTAATTAACACACGTTTAGTAAATAAGGCTATTAATGATATGAGAATTATTCCTAATACTGCTAACCACAAAACAATTTTGTTATTTTTAAGTGTTAGCTCCTGTAACTGATTCTTAGCCGACAACAACTCTATTTCTTTCTCTTTTTGATCTAAATCAAAAGTGGCTTGCTTAATAGCTATTGATTCATCAATTTTATCATTCTGTATGCTATCACGTAATTTGGTGTAATACTGCTCTTGTTTAAAAGCTTCTTCCCAATTACCTTCACTTTGAAAAACGTCCCTTAATAACTTAGTCGCTTTAACCAAACTTTCAAATGCATCTTCTTTTTCTGAAATTTCTAAGGCTTCTAGTCCAGCTTTTTTAGCGTGTTCAAAATTATTCAGTTTTACATAAACATTTCCTAAATAAACTAGTGAATTCGCAGCCCCTTTATAATCATTATGGGCACGTTCTAACAATAAGCTTTTATTAAAATACTCCAAAGCTTTGTTATATTCTTTTTTTCTATAGTAGACTTCGCCAAATAAATTATATGTAATAGCAATTCCGTAAGTTTCTTTTGATAATTTGCGTGCTTTCAAACTTTTATTAAGAAATACCAAAGCTGAATCAAGTTCACTTCTGTCTGATAATATTTGCCCTAAATTTGTTAAAGACATTGCAACACAACGGTAGTTGTTATGCTTTTCAGATAGGTAAAAAGATTTTTTGTAAAAATATTCTGCTTTTTTATAATTACTTAAGTCATGGTATAATGACCCTAAATTATTATATGCCTCAGGTAGCAAAACACTATCTTGTATTTGCTCTTGTATTTCAATACACTTTAGGTAATGATTCAAAGCATCAACATAGTTTCCTTTTTCGTGAGTTATAATAGCCTTGTTATTAACCGTAGCTGCTAAATAGCTAAACAACAATCTATTTTTAGTTGATATTGGAGTATTTTTTAATTTTACTCCAGATAGTTTTTTAGTCAGATAATTGTTCATCCAGCTATTATACCTAATCCAAACTTTTTCATCCCAGGTAAGCTCTACTATATTATTTATATGTTTTAGTTTGAGTGAATCCTGAGTAGCATTATGGTATTTATATAATGACGATTTAAGAATCTCCTTATCTTCTTCTGATACTTTATCTAGCTCTAAACTATCTACCAAATAATATTTTTTATCTGCAAATGATTGTCCGAATATTTGACTTACAAACAAGAATGTCACGCTGAAAAGCACCGCCTTCAAACTGCTATATGTACTACTTTTTATCATCAATTTGAATTATTTTGAAAAACAATCTTATACATTGTTCCTTCTTTTTTAAGCAGCTCAATTGAACCATTCAATTGTCTTATAAATACACTAATTAACTTAGTGCCTAAACCTGACCCTAATGGTTTAATTTTGGAATCAAAACCAACACCATCATCACCAATTAACATTTCAAACGTATTTGAGCCAATTTGTTTCATATGAACTGTTATTTGCCCGCTATTTTTATTTATAAACGCATATTTTAATGAATTTGTAATCAATTCATTTACTATTAAGCCTAAGGGTATTAATGTTTCCATCCCTAAATCAACTTTACTAATATTAACATCTAAGTGAATTCTTTTACCTACCGCATAACTATTTACAAGACCACTAATTAAGCCTTTAAAATGATCTTGAACATCAATCCCTTCATGGTCATTATATTGTTGCATTTTTTCATGTAATAAAGCCATCGATACTATTCTTTTCTGAGCCTCTTTAAACATCTCTACCACTTTAGCGTCCTTAATTTTTGACGATTGCATGCGTAATAAACTTATAACTACTTGTAAGTTATTTTTAATTCTATGATGAATCTCTTTTATAACAGCTTTCTTCTCTTCATTTTCCTTTTCTATATATTCATTTTTCTCCTTAAGCTTAACTTGGTTTATTTTGAATTTAAAAATTAAACCAATAATACTCGTAAATAATAGTCCGTATAAAGTGTAAAACCACCAAGTTTTCCAATACGGAGGTTGAATAGTAATATTTAATATAGTTGTGTCTTCATTCCAATACCCATCGTGATTAGACCCTTTTACTTTAAACGAATACTTCCCAGGTGGAAGTTTAGAATAGGTTATACTTGTATTATTCCCCATATCCACCCATTCGTTGTCATAGTTCTCTAATTTTATTTTGTATTTGTTTTTTGATGAATTGCTATAATCTAATGAAGAAAATTCAAACTTCAATGGATTTTGATTGTGCTGTAAATCAATGTTTTCTAATCCATTTTTCATCTCATTTCCATTAACAATAACATCCGTAATTACAACATTTGGTGTTATAGAATTTTTAGATATAGATGATGGGTAAAAAGAGTTTATGCCACTTGGTCCTCCAAAAAGCAACTCTCCGTCTTCTGCTTTATAATATGCGCCAGAATTAAACTCATTACTTTGTAAGCCTTCATCTGCCGTAAAATTTTCAAAAAACTTCGTTTCTTTATTCAGTTTACTAATACCCATATTTGTACTCATCCACAAATTTCCTTCTTCATCTGGAAGTACTGAATACACATAATCATTAGCTAAACCGTCTTTAACATGAAATTTTTCTACTGTATAGCCATCTGTAAAACTTCCATTGTTTTTATTTGGTATTATATGAGTTAGTCCATCACCCCATATTCCATACCAAACACTTCCATCATCATCACTATATACAGACCAGACACTTCTAAGTTCATTTGTGGGTTTTGCGTCTATAAAATAGGCTTTTTCTTCTTCTGGAAAAAAAATATTTATCCCACTCCCAGTTCCTACCCATATTCTGTTTTGTTTATCTTTATGAACTACATATGTCCAATTATTATTTTTATACCCTTCACCTGTCGGTAACTTATATTCTTTATAGTCTTCTGAATGTGGATAATATTTAAGTATACCTTTTCTTGTCGCTATCCAAATAACACCATTCTCTCCCAAACACATTTTGCCAGGAAAGCTATCTTCAGGGAAAGATAGTTGTGTAAAGAATAAACTTTTCTTATTGAGTTTAAACAACCCGTTACGCCCACCAATTAATAAATAATCTTTATCTAATTCAACTATTGATGTAATTGAATGCTTGTTTTTTATTGATGTATCTTCAGCATTATTAGGAACATGTAAGTACTCATGTTTTTTGGTAAGTTCAGACCACTCTAACTTGTTTAATCCATATGATGTTCCTATCCATACTTGCTGGCTTTTATCTTTAAGAACACTCCAAACTTGGTTTTTTCTACTACTTACTTGCTCTTCTTGATTTGCTCTATATACCTTAAATTTTAATAAAAATAAATCATGTTTATATATTCCATTTGAAGATGTTAACCATAACACACCTGATTTATCTATCAACTGAGATGTCATCATGTAGTTATGTTTCAACTGTGGATCATTTGTAATAACATCTATGTTTTCAAGTATTTGGCTGCCGTTTTTTAAATAATATAAGCCGTTTAAATACCCTACATACAGGTTATTGTTCTCGTCTATAGTTATACTACTAAGCATATCAAAATACGCTAAATCATCCTTAAACGGATTGTGAATTTTTTGAAACCCGTGAAGTTCTTCCTTTAATTTATTTGCATCATTCAGTTTACATAAGCCTCTATTAGTAGCAACCCAAATGTGTCCATTTTTATCTTCTTTAACATCACTAATTTTATTATGACTTATAGTCGTAACATCTTCCTCTATGTGTTTATAGTTATTTATATTTTTAATTTCATTTCCTTTGCCAAAAGAAATTGAAAACAGACCATTATACACAGTACCTACCCATAATCTTCTTTGGGAGTCTTGAAAAAGCACCGTAACATGACTCTCATCTAAACTCTTTTTTAAAGGGTGGTTAGACCAATCTTTATTTGCTTTTTTTGTGTCTCTATTAAATTTAAATAGCCCTTTTTTACTTCCTATCCAAAATTGATTATTACTGTCTTCTAATATTTTAGTGGCATGTAAAAAATTACCACCAGAATGTAAGCCGCTATTTAATGTGAAGTTTTCAAAATCTTCAGTTGACCTATTAAACTTACTAAACCCCTTGTTTGTAGCTACCCATAAAGCCAATTTTTTGTCTTCATAAATACTTATTATATGTTTACCTGATAAATTACTTGTCTTATTATTAAATGTTTTAAATCGGTAACCATCATACCTACTCAAGCCATCACCAGTTCCCGTCCATATATACCCAACATTATCTTGAATTAAAGAATATACTTGATTTCTTGGCAAACCTGACTCGGTTGTTAGATGTTCAAATCGCAATAGTTTTGTTTGGCAATAACTGCTTTGGAATATTATAAAAAAAATTAATATGTAGAAGTTACTTTTTATCATTATTTAAAGATATCAATTTGTTTCTATTTTTTTTACAAGCCTAATCCTACATCTGTTTATTTATATTTTCACCTCTTGACATTTTATGGTGAGATGTTCCTAAAGTTACAAAAAAAAGCCCGATGCAATGCATCGGGCTTTTTTATTAAGAAGTGAAACGATGTTAAACTATCGGGCCACCTTTCATTATGTCTTCATTTGCATAGTCCTCAAACTGTGCAAAGTTCTTTTTAAATGATGCTGCTAATTCATTAGCTTTAGCATCGTAAGCTGCTGTATCACTCCATGTTCCTTTAGGGTTTAACACCTCGTCAGGTACGTTTTCACATGTAGTTGGCATAGACAACCCGAATATTGGATGTTGTACGAATTCAACATTATCTAAACGTCCTTCTAAAGCTTCAGTAATCATAGCACGTGTGTACTTTAATTTCATTCTACTTCCAGTTCCATATGCACCACCAGTCCAACCAGTGTTTACTAACCATACATTTACACCTGCCTCTTGCATTTTTGCACTTAACATCTCAGCATATTTTGTTGGGTGTAACGGCATAAATGGCGCTCCGAAACAAGCAGAAAAACTTGGTAACGGTTCATTAATTCCAGCTTCTGTACCAGCTACTTTTGCAGTATAACCAGAAATAAAGTGATAAGCCGCTTGACCAGGAGTTAATTTAGAAATAGGAGGCAATACACCAAAAGCATCTGCTGTTAAGAAGAAGATATTTTTAGGGTTTTTACCAATAGATGGTGTTTGAATGTTATCAATATGATAAATTGGGTAACTTACACGCGTATTTTGTGTGATAGATGTATCTTCAAAGTCAACTTTTCCATCAGCGTCCATAATAACGTTTTCAAGAATAGCACCTCTTTTGATAGCATTGTATATTTCAGGTTCTTTTTCTGCTGATAGGTCAATTACTTTTGCGTAACACCCTCCTTCAAAATTAAACACTGTATTTTCATTTGTCCAACCATGTTCATCATCACCAATCAATTTACGATTTGGATCACATGATAAGGTTGTTTTTCCAGTTCCAGATAATCCGAAGAAAATTGCAGTTTCACCGTTTTTACCAACATTTGCAGAGCAGTGCATTGGTAATGTGTTTTTATCAACTGGCAAGATAAAGTTTAATGCAGAGAAAATTCCTTTTTTGATTTCTCCTGTATAACCAGTTCCACCAATCAAAGCAATCTTTCTTGTAAAGTCTAAAATTGCAAAGTTATGTTGACGGGTTCCATCTACAGCAGGATCAGCCATAAATCCTGGTGCGTTAACTACAGTCCACTCAGGCGTAAAGTTTTCAAGTTCAGCTTCCGTTGGTCTTAAAAACATATTATGAGCAAACATATTTGACCACGGACGCTCATTTATTACTCTAATATTTAATTTATAATCTTCGTCTGCACAAGCATAGCTATCGCGAACAAAAACTTCTTTGTCAGATAAATAAGCCGTTACTTTATCATATAGTTTTTGGAATTTATCACCGTCAAAAGCAATATTGATATCTCCCCACCAGATTTTATCTGCTGTTATCGCATCCTTTACAATAAATCTATCCATTGGAGATCTACCAGTAAATTCACCTGTATTAACAGCCAATGCACCTGAAGAAGATTCTACTCCTTGCCCTTTAGCTATTGTTACATCATGCAATTCATCCGAAGATAAGTTGTATTGAATTTTTGCGTTTTTAATTCCGTATTGTTCTAATGTAATCATATTCTTGGTATCATTATCAGCCATAATAATAGTATTGTTGTTGTGTTGCATTTAGTTATAAAGGGCAAAAATAATAAAAAATACCTGCAATGAGCAGTTAAGACTTCTTAATATTGATAAAACTTCTTAACAACAACGCCCAACCTGCTATTAACAATACCCCACCAATCGGCGTTACTATTCCTATAGGTGAGAAATCAAATCCTGTTATGCTACTTGTTGATAACAAATAGATAGACCCTGAAAAGAAGATAACTCCGATTAAAACAACATAGAATATACTCTTTTTAGCCGCTTCAGAAACACCATCATACATGCCTAAAAATAGCAAAAAAAACACATGATACATCTGATATCTCACGCCAGTTTCAAATGATGATAAGCTTTGAGGTGTTAACAACTCTTTTAATTTATGCGCACCAAATGCGCCAAAAACTATCGCTATAATAGCAAAAATTGCCGCCCAAATTAATATTCTTTTGTTCATTATATATTGTTTTAGTTAGTCCTAGGTTATATATTTGTTACCATAACTTAGGTTTCAAAAAAATCCATAGAACAAAAATGAGAAAAATTTTAGTAATAGGTGCAGGTAAATCGGCCTCTAATTTAATCACCTATTTAATTGGTAAATCAGAGCAAGAAAATTTACACATCACTATTGGTGATTTAACTATAGAACACGCCCAAAGCTTAATAAAAGGTAACGCAAATGCTACTGCTATTAAGTTAGATATTTTCAATGAAGAAGACAGGAAAACTGCTGTGCAAAATGCCGATATTGTTATATCAATGTTGCCAGCGCGTTTTCACGTAGAAGTTGCTAAAGACTGTGTAACATATGGGAAACATATGGTAACAGCATCTTACATTAGCTCTGAAATGAAAGCATTAGATGCTGTAGCTAAAGCTAAAGGTTTGGTGTTTATGAATGAAATTGGTTTAGACCCTGGTTTAGATCACATGAGTGCCATGCAGGTTATTGATAGAATTCATGATAAAGGCGGGAAAATGCTTTTATTCGAATCGTTTTGTGGAGGCTTAGTCGCGCCAGAAAGTGATACTAATTTATGGAACTACAAGTTTACTTGGAACCCAAGAAATGTAGTTTTAGCAGGTCAAGGTGGTGCTGCCACATTCATTCAAGAAGGCAAATACAAATATATTCCTTACAACAGATTGTTCAGAAGAACCGAATTTTTAGAAGTAGAAGGTTACGGAAAGTTCGAAGCCTACGCTAATAGAGATTCTTTGAGTTACAGAAGTGTTTACGGTTTAGATAACATTCCTACATTGTATAGAGGAACAATTAGACGCGTTGGCTACTCTAAAGCTTGGAACAGTTTTATTACTTTAGGAATGACTGATGATTCATACACAATTGAAAACTCAGAACACATGAGTTACAGAGGTTTTGTAAACTCATTTTTACCATACAGCCCAACAGATTCTGTAGAATTAAAATTCCGTCACAGTTTAAAAATTGATCAAGACGATGTAATCTGGGATAAATTTTTGGAGCTTGATTTGTTTAGCGCTACTAAAAAAGTTGGTTTGGTAAACGCAACACCAGCTCAAATTTTACAAAAAATCCTTTTAGACTCTTGGACACTTCAAGAAGACGATAAAGACATGATTGTGATGTATCATAAATTCGGATATGAATTAAATGGTAAAAAACATCAAATAGACTCTAAAATGGTTATTCTTGGAGATAATCAAACGTTCACTGCTATGTCAAAAACTGTAGGCTTACCTGTCGCAATTGCTACTTTACAGATTTTAAATGGTAAAATTAAAACACCAGGAGTTCAGTTACCAATTACAAAAGAAGTATACACTCCTATCTTAAAAGAATTAGAAGATTACGGTGTTATTTTTAACGAAACAGAAGAACCTTATCTCGGTTATAACCCTGACAGACTATAATTTAATAAAAAAAGGCTTTCAATGTGAAAGCCTTTTTTTATTTGTCATCTTTATTTTTAGGCGATAATTTGTAAATTAAATACCCAAAACCAACTACAAAATGAAGGATGATAATTGCAGCAATTATATATGTTGAATTCATTACTTTTTTAAGTAAATATAAAACTTTTATTCCTCTTTTAGTTTTTCTTTCCCAGCATTAATATTTCATTGGCTACAACTTCAGTAATGTATTTTTTGTGACCATCTTTATCATCATAACTTCTTGACGTTAATTTTCCTTCTATCGCCAGCTCTTCTCCTTTATTGACATAACTTTCAATAATCTGTGCCGTATTTCCCCATGCAACAATATTATGCCATTGTGTTTCTGTTACTTTTTCGCCTTTAGCATTTTTATAACTTTCATTTGTTGCCATTGTAAATTTCGCTAATTTTTTACCACTCTCTAAAGTGATGATTTCTGGTTGAGTTCCTAAATTTCCAATCAACTGTACTTTGTTTCTTAATGTGCTCATAATTTTATCTTTACTATTAAACAGTTCATACTATCGAGTTCTCATGTTTCGACACTGCAAAGTTAAATTGACATCTCTTTTTTATCCGGTTGTTACCTGTTTACTGTCGATTGTAAGTATTTGTAACCGTTTGTAAACGGATTTTTAGTATCTTGTGAAAAAGTCGTTTTATGTTAAAAAAAACATGTTTAGTTATAATCTTTTTACTATTTGGTTATGTAGGGTTATCACAAGATTTTTTTCAACAAGTCAGCGCATGCGCGATAGAACTTACAAAAGATTCTGTTGAGTATGACCCCTCATATTTTTCAATAAAATACCCAAGTGGTGATGTACCAAAAGGAAAAGGTGTCTGTACAGATGTTGTCATAAGATCGTATAGAAAAATGGGGATAGACTTGCAAAAAGAAGTTCATGAAGATATGAAACAAAACTTCAGTGTATATCCAAAATTGTGGGGGCTCATAAAAACTGATACTAATATTGATCATAGAAGAGTGCCAAATTTGATGACGTACTTTAAAAGACAAGGCGCAGAAAAGACAATTTCCACAGACCCTAATAAATATTTACCAGGCGATATTGTCGCTTGGAATCTTGGTGGCGCTACAACACATATAGGGGTGGTTATTGATCAAAAATCAAACGACAGTAAACGAAACCTAATTGTGCATAATATCGGACAAGGACAAGTAGTAGAAGATGTTTTGTTTGCCTATAAAATTATTGGTCATTACCGTTTTAAAAAATAAGCCATGAAAAAAAACTGTTTAGAATGCAAACAACCTATTAAAGGAAGAGCGGATAAAAAATTCTGTGATGACAGTTGCAGAAATGAATATAACAATAGAATCAATAAAGATTCTAAAAACCTCATCCGAAATACCAATAACCGCTTGCGTAAAAACTGGCGCATTTTGGAAGATTTAAATCCTGAAGAAAAAACAAAAACATCTCGAAGTAAGCTCATTGAAAAAGGATTTGATTTTTCCTATTTCACTTCCATCTATACTACAAAAATAGGTACTGTATATTATTTTGTTTATAACCAAGGTTATCTTCCGTTAGACAATGATTATTACGCTTTAGTAAAACGGAAAGAGTGAAATAACTAAACGCTTCATACCTTTTTTAAAATTTAATTCTTCATCATGTTTAAAAAAATTACCGCCTTAGTCATATTATGCTTAGCAGCTTATGCTAGCATAAAAACGCAACTACCTTTAACTAATTTCATTGACAATCCTTCAACTACTGAGTTTTCAAACTCAAGAGCATTTAAACATGTTCAAGTTTTAGGAAGTGATGTACATGCTGTGGGTACAAAAGCGCACGGAAAAGCATCAGAATATATCATATATGAGTTAGAAAAATTAGGCTTAGATGTACATACACAAGAAGGTAATAGTTTTAGTAATTGGGGTACGTTTGCAAAAGTGAAAAACATTGTTACTCGTATTAAAGGCTCAGACAACACAAAAGCTTTGGTAATTATGAGTCATTATGATAGTGCGGGACACTCTTCAAAAGGGGCGAGTGATGCAGCAAGTGGAGTGGCAACAATTCTTGAAGGGATTCGATCATTTATCGCAAAAGAAACACCACATAAAAATGACATCATTATATTATTAACAGATGGCGAAGAACTCGGTTTAAATGGCGCACGGTTATTTGCAAAAGAACATCCGTGGACAAAGGATGTCGGATTGATTCTAAACTTTGAAGCTAGAGGAAGTGGTGGACCATCATTTACTTTAGTAGAAACAAATGATGGAAACGCAGTTTTAATGAATGAATTTATAAAAGCAAATCCGAAATATCCTGTTGCCAATTCCTTAGCGTATAGTATTTATAAAAAATTACCCAATGACACTGATTTAACAGTGTTCAGAAAAAAAGCCAATATTCAAGGATTTAACTTTGCTTTTATTGATGATCACTTTGATTATCACGCAGCGTTGGATACCCCAGAGAGGTTAGATAACAACACACTATCACATCAAGCTAGCTACTTGATGCCATTATTAAATCATTTCGGAAATGCTGATTTAACTACTCTGGAAAGCTCAGAAAACAATGTATATTTCAACTCGCCTTTAGGTATGCATTCCTATCCTTTTTCATGGATTCTACCATTGGTCATTATCGCATTCGTACTTTTTATAATGCTTATCATTTATGGAAAACGCAAGAAAAAGCTAAACAACAAAGAAATCGGAAAAGGATTTTTAGCTTTCATTTCTGCATTAATAATAAATGGAGCAATAGGTTTTATAGGCTGGAAAGTAATTTTAAATCTCTACCCGCATTACTCAGAAATCCTACAAGGGTTCACGTACAACGGACACACATATATTTTGTTTTTTGTATTACTTGCATTAAGCATTACATTTTACATTTATAAAAAAGTATATACTACTAACAATACAAAAGAATTATTAGTAGCGCCAATTTTTATTTGGCTGTTGATAAACTTACTCATTTCACAAGTTCTAGAAGGCGCAAATTTCTTTATCATCCCACTGTATTTTACTTTAGGATTGCTCTTTGTTTTATTACAAAAAGAGAAACCAAGCATCATAGCGATGACCTTATTGTGCTTACCTGCCATATTCATATTCGTTCCGTTTATCCCGCAATTTCCAATTGCATTAGGATTGAAAATTGTGGTATCTTCTAGTGTCTTAACTGTATTGTTGTTTGGATTATTATTACCAGTTTTAGGGTTTATAAGACGAAAAAAATCACTTGGTCATATTTTGTTTTTAGCTTCAGGAATCATTTTTATCATCGCACATTTAAATAGTAATTTTACACCTCGACAACCTAAACCGAATAGTTTGGTGTATTTACAAAATAATGACACTGAAAAAAGTTATTGGCTAACCTATGATGGTATTTTAGACGATTGGAACAAGACATATTTTAAAGATACTATTGCAAAAAAAGACCTTATAACATTCGGAAGTAAATACAACACCTCTTTTAGTAAAGTGGCTATAGCAGACACCATCAACTTACCAAAATCTACATTTACAATATCTATTGATACAACTATAAATAATAATAGACTTATAAAATTATGTGTACTCCCAAATAGGCAACTTAACAGTATTGAAATTAATTCAAATACAAAAAAGAAATTCAAACAGTTTAGCATTAATGGTACAGAGGTTTCAACAAAAATAGATTCGAAATTTTTCAATGATGAGAGTCCAAGGATTGCAACATATTCTGTAGTTGACAATGAACCTTTAGAGCTCAGTTTTAGTATAGAAGATGACACAGAACCACATATAGAGCTATTTGAAATATCACATGATATATTACAAAACGAACAATTGAATGTTTCAAAGCGACAAGAGAACATGATACCAAAACCATTTGTAATTAATGATGCTATTATTACCAAAAACACCATAGAATTTAATGATTAGAGTAGCAATATTAGGTTGCGGATGGCTGGGATTACCATTAGCAAAAAAAATATTACAAGACGGCTACCATGTAAACGGAAGCACCACTAGTTTGGAAAAAGTGAACCTATTAAATAACCTAGGTGTAAATGCTTTTCATATAGACTTAGAACATCCATCTGATAATTTATCTTCTTTTTTTGACGCAGATGAATTGATTATAACCATCCCACCAAAAGCAAAAAATTACGCGCAATTAATTGAACATCTTATACCTGAAATTGAAAAATCAACCATTAAACGCGTAACCTATACAAGTTCAATTTCTGTATACGGAAACGCAATTGGAGTAATTACAGAAAACACAAAAACACAACCAATAAGAACAAGCGTAGAACAAATTGTTGAAGTAGAGCAACTACTATTAAATAATAATACGTTTAACACAAACATCATCCGTTTAGGAGGTTTAATTGGTACCGATAGGCATCCAGCATATCATGTGTCAGGAAAGCAATTAAAAGCTCCTTACGACTTAATAAACCTCATTCATTTAGACGATTGTATTGCAGTAATACATTTGCTCTTAAAAACTAATATTACCAATAACATTTTTAATCTTGTAAATCCATATCATCCAACAAAAAAGAATTATTACACTGAGTGCTGTAAACATTTAAACTTAGCGCTACCTGTTATTAAAGACAATTCAAAAATAACACCTAAAGAAATCTCATCTGAAAAAATCAGCAACGTATTAAATTATGAGTTTAAAAATAATTTGATACTTTCGTAACTTAAGCCAATAACTATATCTCATGAAAAAAATAATACTATGCTTAATCGCGTTAGTCGCATTCACTAATACTCAAGCGCAAAAAAACAAAAAAGGAGTTAATGTTGAAACAGCATTAACAAGTCATTATCAAAAGTATTATAAAATGATGCTTGATAATAATGATTTAGATGGCGCAATTTCTGGCTTAAGTCACTTAATAGTTTTAGCACCATCTCAAGCAAAAAAAGACACTTTAGCGTTTATGTATTTACAGGCTAATAAGCCTATGCAAGCGTTAAAAGTAGTTGGTGAATCGTCATCTGAATTAGCTTTAAAAACAAAAGCAATCAGTTTTAAGAATATTAATAATCCTAAAAAAGCTATTGAAAACTACGAGGCTTTAATTCAGAAAAACAACAGTGTTTTAGACGCCTATGAATTAGCTCAATTACAATTTAGCATTCAACGTTTTGGTGAAGCAAAAGCAACTATAAACTATGGGCTACAAAATTCAAAAAATGAAAAAGTACGCATATTCGTAAAAGGCAACAGTTATATTGAAACACCTGTAAAAGCTGCTTTTCTAAATATTCTTGGACTGATAGAATTCAATTTAGATAAAGGAAATATAGATAATGTAATTGCGATTTTTGATCAAGCTTTAAAACTTGATCCTGAGTTTGTGTTAGCAATAGAAAACAAAAAAGGAGTACTTGCTCTAAAAGATGGCAACAAAACTCCAGAAAAGAAATAATAAAATCAGACTATCTTAAAAAGGAGGAGCAAATGCTCCTCCTTTTTAGTTTAAATTTCTTTTTTCGATAAAAAAACGTTTCATTATACTAGCACATTCTTCTTCTAATACTCCTCCAGTTACTTTAGTTTTCGGATGCAATTGAGTTCCCATATTCTGGTAGCCTCTTGATGTATCTTTTGCGCCAAAAACGATGCTGTCAATTTGTGACCAGTATAAAGCGCCTGCACACATTTGGCAAGGCTCCAAAGTCACATACATCTTACACTTTTTCAAGTACTTCCCACCTAAAAAATCGGCAGCAGCAGTGATTGCTTGCATTTCAGCATGTGCAGTGACATCATTTAATAACTCCGTTAAATTATGTGATCTCGCAATAACGCGGTTATCAATAACAATCACAGCACCTACAGGAATTTCACCTTTCTCAAAAGCCATTTCTGCTTCCTGCAGCGCTTTTTTCATAAAGTATTCATCTGAAAACAAGTCTTCCATAATGGTAAAAGTACTATTTTTGCCGTATGTCATACAAGTTACTCGAAACAATATTTAACCCTACTGATTTAAGGCAACTTAAAAAAGAACAATTACCCATTCTTGCAAAAGAATTACGTGAGTTTATAATTGACATTATTGCCACTAAAGAGGGGCATTTAGGTGCTAGTTTAGGTGTCATAGAATTGACTATTGCGCTACATTATATATTTGACACACCAAACGATTTATTAGTTTGGGATGTTGGTCATCAAGCTTACCCGCATAAAATACTTACGGAACGTAGAGAGCAATTTCACACCAATAGACAACTTGGTGGTATAGCAGGATTTCCTAGTAGAAAAGAGAGTGTTTACGATACTTTTGGTGTTGGGCATTCCTCTACTTCTATTTCTGCTGCTTTAGGTATGGCAATGGCCTCAAACTTAAAAGGAAAAACTGACAAACAACATATCGCTGTTATTGGTGATGCCTCAATTGCAAGCGGAATGGCTTTTGAAGCCTTAAATCATGCTGGTGTTTCTAAAGCAAATTTACTAGTCATTTTAAACGATAATGCAATTGGTATTGACCCAAGTGTTGGTGCTCTAAAACAATATCTTACCAATGTAAAAAAGGGTACACAAGGACAAGATAATATCTTTGAAGCTTTAAATTTTGAGTATTCTGGCCCAATAGAGGGTCATGATTTTGAAAAATTGATTTCTGAGTTTAATCGACTTAAACACATCAAAGGACCTAAGTTTCTTCATGTTATTACCACTAAAGGCAAAGGTTTAAAACAGGCAGAAGATGATCAAGTAAAATATCACGCTCCTGGAAAATTTAATGCCAAAACTGGAGAATTATCTTTTAAGTCAACTGAAAACTTAGCGCCGAAATATCAAGATGTGTTTGGTGAAACCATTTTAGACCTCGCCATAAAGAATGATAAAATTGTAGGAATTACACCTGCTATGCCTACTGGAAGTTCTTTAAAAATAATGATGGATGCTTTACCTCATCGCGCTATTGATGTAGGAATAGCCGAACAGCATGCTGTGACTTTGGCAGCTGGAATGGCAACACAAGGTTTACAAGTATATTGTAATATATATTCTACGTTTTTACAACGTGCTTATGATCAAATTATTCATGATGTGGCTTTGCAAAATTTACCTATTATTTTTTGTTTAGATCGTGCAGGTTTGGTTGGAGAAGATGGTGCGACGCATCACGGTGTGTTTGATTTGGCCTACTTAAGATGCATACCGAATTTAATTATTTTTTCTCCAAGAAATGAAACTGAATTAAGAAACATCCTATTCACGGCGCAATTAGGATTAAATCACCCTATAGCTATTAGATACCCCAGAGGAAGAGGTGTTTTAACAGATTGGAAACAACCATACCAGAAGATTGAGATAGGTACTGGAATAGAATTAAAAAAAGGTGACACTATTGTTGTATTGAGTATTGGTCATATAGGGAATTCATTACAGGATATCTATTCGCTATTTAAAAAAGATGACGCGGATAAAATTGCACATTATGACATGCGTTTTGTAAAACCTTTAGACGAAAAATTACTACATACAATTTTTCAAACATACAACACCATAGTTACTTTAGAAGACGGTTGTAGTAGTGGTGGATTTGGAAGTTCAATTTTAGAATTCGCAGCTGAGAATAAGTACAAAAACACTACTGAAGTCATTGGTATTCCAGATCAATTTATTGAACATGGCACAGTTACCGAACTATATGATCAAATTGGATTATCCCCTGATAAAATTTACAACACTATTAAAAAATACATATAAAAAAAGGAGCGTTATACAACGCTCCTTTTTAATTTCATTTAATTAAAAAAGATTACTCTTTAATAATTTTAACTGTTTTGTTAAGATTGTCTGATGACAAGTTAACAAAATACATTCCTGAATTTAAACCAGTTAAATCTAACTTTGCTTCTCCTCCAGAATATAATTCTAATGATGATTCATTAGTTAACTTTCCGTTAATGTCATACACCATTACTTTAGTATTATTATAATTTACTGTAGACTTTACAAAAACATTTCCATTAGAAACTGTTGGATAAACTTTTACTGTGTTAACAGATAATTCTTCATCATTAACTCCTAAAGAAACAGCAGTAAACATTCCTGAAAACACACCTCTACCATATGTAGCTGCATAAATAGCGTTGTCATCTCTAACATCTAAGTCAGTAACTTTAACATTGCTCATACCATTAAATGCAGGCAACCAAGATGGACTTGCAGAAGAGAAATCACTTGTATACCATACTCCTAATTCTGTACCAACAATTACTTCTTCAGTATTTAATGGATTTTGTAAAATACATTTTACTGGCATATCTGGTAAGTTACCTTCTTTAGTTTCCCATGTTGTACCACCATTACTTGTGTACCAAATACTTTCAACACCATAATTATGCATTGTTACAAAAATATCATTTTCTGTAGCTCCAAATTCTATATCAGATATACTTCCAACAAAGCTAGCTGTTCCAACATCAGACCACGTTGCACCAGCATTTGCATTCTCAACCATTAATAGGTCACCAAATAAAGTTCCAACAAATAACTTAGTACTTGTAGTTGTATAAGGAGAAACTTTAAATGCTGTTGGAGAACCACCACTTGTTAATAACGCGTCTGTTAATATTGTTTTTTGACCAGCACCATTTGCAATCTTATACCTCATTACTCGAGGTCCGTCAGTTGCATTAGAGTAATTTGTATACAATAAGTTTAAATTAGAATCTAAATCTTGTTGATTTATAAAGTCTCCGTTACTTGCACTTTCACTATTTAATTGTTTTATCTGACCACCACTCAAGTTTCTTTGAACTATATTATCATTATACACATAGTTTGAAATATAATAATTACCAGTATCCTGATCATAGTCAGTTGCAGCACCATCACCACCTTGTGATTCTACAGAACTATTCATTCCTGCATTTGCACCAAAAAACTGTTGCGTACCATTATCTTGTAAACCACCTGCAAAATTATCTCCAGTTGCAGAAGGAGCAACACCTACACTATAAAATTGAGACGTGTTGTATCCATTATTTCTAGATCTAGTAGTTGTTCCTTTATTAGAAGTATAGTATACTCCACCATCATTACCAAATAACATTTTATTTGCATCTCCATTACCAAATGCAATAGCATGTTGATCTGCATGAACATCTTGTGCATAACCTCCATACCAGTGTGTAAATAGTGACCATGAACTACCAGCATTAGTTGATTTAAATAAATCAATTCCTCCTACAAATAAATTTTGATCATTTGTAGGGTCTACAGCAATTACTAAATCATAAAAAGCTTGCCCTCTAGTAAAATCATTTGATGGGATTCCAGGGTCTGGATCATTAGGTAAAGCCATACTATTAGTAAAAATAAAGCCACTTGTAGTTTTAACCATTCCTACAAATGGTGCTCCACCGCCAGGTGTATTAATTTGTGCTAATGCATAAGCAGTGTTTGCATTAGTTTTTGACATTGCAATTTGAACTCTTCCTCCATTAACAAATGAATGTTTTTCTTCAAAGACAGTATCATCTGCAGCTGAAGAAGCAAATATTTGTCCACCACCTGAACCAGTAACTCTACTAGTTGTAGTACCAATCCATATCTTATTATCCGCGCCAATTTCTATATCATTTGGTGTTTGCTTTTTACCATCAGCTGTAAGTGGTAAAGTAAGTTCTACCCAATTAGCTCCTGCATCTACAGATTTATATAACCCATAAGTATCAGCCCCCATGTAAGTTGCTGCATTAGCATCAGAATAAAAAGTTGCACCTGCTGCAACATATACTTCTGATGTTCCACCATTATTTCTAACAACAATATCATTTATATGTTGGATACCCGGCACTAAATTACCAGTATAATCACCACTTGAAGGATTTAAAGAACCATTTACTGTTCCTCCCGCTAATGTAGCTTCAAGTAAATCACCATCTTCCATTGAAATCATTACTGATGGTATTGTTATAGTAGCATCAGTTCCTCCCATTGCTACTGGTGTACCACCAACGTTATTCATTACAATGGCAGCTACTGCTCCAGCGTTTTGAGCGTTTTTAACTTTATCAACAAAAGGACAACTACCTCTACGTATCAATGCAATTTTTCCAGTCATTGATTGTACTGCAGTACATCCATCACTATTAGGAGCTACTCCGTCATTAGCTAATACAAATTCTGCTGTAATTGTAGACGTTATTTCAGGTCCAAAATTTGTTGTTGGGTAACATGCGTAATCACCCGCAATACCTGCTGGAGAATTAACCGTAACTGCAGACTGAGCTACAAAAGTTGTAGCACCAGATATTCCACCTAACACTTTTGACCATGTTGCACCTGCATCTGTAGATTTCCAAACTCCATTACCATTAACATCACCAGCAACATAAGATTCACCTGTACCAATATAAAAAATATTAGAATTATTAGGATCTGCCATTATTGAAGACACATTAAGGTTTTCAGATATAGAAACTTGTGTCCAAACTGAACTTGCACTTGAAATATTTGTGTTTTTCCATAAACCACCACTTACACCACCAGCAAATACAGTTTCATTAGAAGCGTCATTAGGGTCAAACATAATTGCTCTTGTTCTACCACCTACATTATCTGGACCTCTTTCAACCCAGTTATTATCAGCAGCATCACCAGATACTCTACCAGAAGCTAATCCTTCTTGGCGCATTCTGTTCATTTGCTCCTTAATCTCTTTTAAGTTCTCTGATTCTGGTCTACCTATTTCTGGGTTCATTGTTAATTCCCATTCTCTCTCTAAATATTTATTAGGTGGTAAACCTTGAGCTTTTCTTTCTTTTTTTGATAGTTTTGAAACTTCAGTAAAAGGTGAGTTTGACATATGTTGCCTATGTAAAGCAACTACATCATCATTAGATGATTCTTTTTCTATGCTATTAGTATCTTGCTGTTGTGTATAAATTACAACACCAACTGCTGTTAAACAAGATACTACTAGCGCATTAAGTAGTCTTTTTTTCATAATATTCTTAATTTGAGTTTTAAAAGCCCACAATATACATAAAAAAAAATTAACCTATGTTTATCTAAATGAGTCACATAGAGAAATATACAGAGGAACCTGTAGAATATGTTATAAAAAAGGGAGTGGTTAATATCACTCCCTTTTTATACTTATAACAAAATTATTCTTTTGTTATCTTAACTGTTGATTGATGCCTTACATCTTTAATTGTCACAAAATAAACTCCTGTAGATAACTGGCCTATATTTAAGCTTAATTTATTGTTTGAATTATGATTAACACTAACAGATTTAGTTAAAACTCTTCCTGCAATATCAAAAACACTCACTTTTACATTATCAAGGTTATTTGAACTTCCAATGTTTAATAGCCCGTTAGTTGGGTTTGGATAAACACTTAAGTTATCGAATTCATTTTCATTTACACTTAATGACGGATCAATATTTACTGTAAAGGTTACAGTTTCTGAAGTATTAAAACATGTGTAGTCAAAAAGTCCTTGAACAGTCCATGCCCCTTCAACTGCAGTATCATTATCAACAATATTTGTAAAACTTACAGTATCTGTTGTATACTGCGTTCCATTCGGAGACGTCCACAACAATGACCCTGCAAATGAAGTTGGTAAGTTTAAATCTAAATCATTCCCTGGCGCAATAGCAATTGTTGCCCCATCAATGAATGATGTATATGGTCCGGAGTTTTCAGAATACTGTGTTTCACCACCACCTAAATATGGGTTATATGCATTCACCGTAATATTTACAACCAAATCTTTACTAGAATCTCCTCCTGGAGTTACTGTAATTGTATGGTTACCTGGCGCTAAGTTAGACACATTCATAGTTACCAACCCAGTATCACTAATTGTAGTTGGCGAGAACGATACTGTTGAACCACCTGGGTTTCCAGAAGCAGCAAATCCTACATCTGTATTCCATCCGTTTTGAGCATTAAATACTAAATCAAAATCTAAACTTCCGCCTTCACAAACTTCAGTCGGGCCACCTATAGTCATTACATAATCTGCACTACAAGCTGAAGGGTTTGTATAATCGTGCATTCCGTCTGAGGTACTATTTACAAATCCCTGGTCAGCATTTTCTCCTAAACCTCTTCTCGCAAAAGCACCCCAAATAGCACATTGGTTAGCTCCGCCGAATAATGTTTGATCTGCTAATAAAATAGCATCTCTACCGTTTACAAATCCAGGCTGACAAGGAGTAGTTTTCATTGCCTCTACAATTAATTTTAATGCTACAATATTACCTTCTGTTCCGTTAACATCATATATATCTGAATTGAATCCATGAATTGCAATTAAATCCCAAGTCAAATCCCATAACATACCTGCCCAAACTGAACCAACACCATGTGGAATAGAATAAGTTGTATTTGCTGTATCAGCTCTTAAAGTTTCATAAGTCATTGGGTTGTTTGCTATATCTCCTGAATATGGAGCTGGTCTAATCCCTTGTCCGTCTGGAGCTTGCCCAACAACAAATGTTCCTGTACCAGACATATTTATACCGTTATCTACATTCTTTAATAACAAGATTTTTCCTATATAATCTCCCCAACCTTCTCCCATGGATTCAGTTGCGCTTACACAGCTCGTATTATTTCGACCCCCTACTAATCTCTTGTTAATTCCATGACCAAATTCATGAGCAATTACACCATTATCAAAATCACCATCTATATTTACAAATGGTTGCCTTGCATTTAGAGTTGCATTTACTGTTTCCATATTCATTTGGTTTACTAGAATATCACCATCAGCTTGATTTAAACTATAAGTTGGCACAGTAACTGTACCGTCTGCTGTGGTACCACCCATAAGAATATCGCCTGCTACATTATTAAGAATCAATACAGCAACTGCACCTTCATTTTGAGCTTTAACTGCTTTAGAAACAAAACTACAATCACCTCTTCTTATTACTGCAATATTACCATTCATACTTGCTCCATTAGTTGCAGCTTGGCATAAATCATCAAAAGGGGATGTAGCATCTTCCGCAAGTACCAAATCTGCAGTAATTGTGCTACTAGGAATGATATGACCAGGAGCATCAAAATTATTATCTAAGGCTGGGTAAACACCTGCTATTGCTGTATTGTTTACCTCAAATAGCGGCCCAGAATTTGGGTCATACGCTCCTTGATCCCATAAATACATTTGCATTCTTGGGTTATTGTTGAAAGCATTGTCATTTGGTGTTCCAAAATTTGCATTATTTGTACCTCCACCATCTTGTGCCTCTGCTAGAACCGGATCACCTCCATTTCCTCCTAAGCCATAATTTTGCTCTTGAAAATTACCAGATGCTTCATCAAAACCGTATAAATAATATATATCATGTACTACATTAGACATGTAGAATAAGTTAGTTACTGCTGAATCAATATAAGTACTAGCTGCCACACTCGGCCCTCCATATGCATAATCAAACACTAACCCTGTACTACTTTGGTCAGTTGTTGGCCCATTATTACTCGGGTTACTTGAGTCATCATAAGCTAAAACGTTATTCCCTCCTGTATCAGTCCTAGCAGCCCCATCATTATGCCATCCATTAGGCGAAGCAGTTGAATGAGCTGGATTAACAATTAATTCAAAATCTCCATGATTAGGACTTTCAACATAATATGGCAAAACTCTATATGAAGGGACCATTATTGATGTCGTATTTTTCACATCTTTAGAATCTTGAGCAAAGAAATCAAAATCATTATGAGTTGAGTGTGAAGCATGGATTGCCATACTCTCTCCGAATGAACACGAAGTCATCCAATCATTTTTACTTAAATAATCACCTGTTGCGGCATCTATTCTTATATTCCACCAATGTGGTTGCTCTTTTAATTCTAAATTAACATTCCAAGCTAATTTTAAATTATCATCATCTGTATTTTCATATACTAACTCAACACTAACCTCACTTCGAGTAGCATCAATTGAATTAAAAACAACCCTGTTTTCAGATTTATCAATAGCTCTCAAATCACTATTTGATTTAATATTTAAATACGCTAAAGCCTTGTTCACAGCTTCTTTAGTACTTATATTCGGTATACTTATATTAGCTTTAGCAACAACATCTTTAATAAACTCAATATTATTAAGTGTTCCCACACCATTATTCACATTTATATTTGCTATCGCATTTCTAATCTCTACATTATTATGTGTCTGTACAACATAGTAATACCAAACATCCTTATTTAATGACGATGCATCACTTTGTATTTTCCAATTAGAAATATCATTGGATTGATATCCTTTTTCAAATTAGCCATCTAAAGCATTTTGTAGAACATTTAGGTCTACATTACTCCTGTTGTTTTGTGCCGTAATTATATTAATTGCAAAAAACAGCAATAAATAGTAAGCTTTTTTCATAAGTCAGTTTAGTTTAGAGGGGTTAATCGCACTAATATAATAAAAAAAAGCAAACTCAAGTTAATCTTATGTACTTAGTAGAATGAACGTTATTAATTAATAATTTTACTTCAATATTATTCATTGTACATTTGGAACTCTAAAATTGACAATAAAATGACCATTTTACACATCGATTCTAATCACGATCTATTGATTAAACAATTAGCAAGTTTAGGACATATTAACCATGAGGATTACAACTCTTCAAAAACTAATGTGGAAACCAAGATTCATCAATATGATGGAATTGTCATTAGAAGTCGGTTTAAAATTGACAAACAGTTTATTGACAAAGCTGTAAACTTAAAATTTATTGCAAGAGTTGGTGCCGGACTGGAAAGTATAGATTGTGACTATGCAGAAAGTAAAGGTATCACGTTAATTGCTGCTCCAGAAGGTAACAGAAATGCTGTTGGAGAACACGCTTTGGGAATGTTGCTCTCATTATTTAATAAACTAAACAAAGCAGATAAAGAAATAAGGCAAGGAAAATGGTTGCGTGAAGATAATCGCGGAATTGAACTTGATGGAAAAACAATAGGGTTAATCGGTTACGGAAACATGGGAAAATCTTTTGCAAAAAAACTACGTGGTTTTGATGTGTCTGTAATATGTTACGATATAAAACCAAATATTGGTGACGACAACTGCAAACAAGTTTCATTAGATGAGTTACAACACCAATCAGATGTTATTAGTATTCACACCCCTTTTAACGAACTGTCTCATAATATGATTAATGCTGAGTTCATAAACAACTGCAAAAAACCTTTTTGGTTCATTAATACAGCGCGAGGTTCTGCGGTTGTTACAGAAGATCTTACTTCTGCATTAGAGTCTGGCAAAATTCTTGGTGCAGGTTTAGATGTTTTAGAATACGAGAAAGGCTCTTTTGAAAACTTATTCGAAAATAAAAGCTTACCAAAAGCTTTTGAATATCTTATCAATGCAGAAAACGTAATCTTATCACCTCATGTGGCTGGATGGACAGTTGAAAGCAAAGCGAAATTAGCACAAACTATAGTTGATAAAATTAAAAAACACTTTCACTAAGCTATTAATTTTGAAATCCGTTTGTAATCCTTTAGATTTATAAACTCTAACAAAAGACTAACATGAAAAAAAGAGTCACAGGCATTGGCGGCGTTTTCTTTAAATCTGAAAATCCAACCGAAACAAAAAATTGGTATAAAAATCATTTAGGCTTAAATACTGATGATTATGGTTGTACATTTTGGTGGAAAGACTCCGAAGGTAATGATGCTACTACACAATGGAGCCCCTTCAAAAAAAATACAACCTATTTTGAACCAAGTAAAAAAGACTTTATGATGAATTTTAGAGTTCATGATTTAAAAGCGCTTTTAGAAGTATTGAAAAAAGAAGGTGTTACTGTAGTGGGGGAAATTGAGGAATACGATTATGGGAAATTTGGCTGGATACTTGATCCTGATGGAAACAAAGTTGAACTCTGGGAACCAATTGATAAAGCATTTAAATAAACATTAAAATAGTTACATGGAAATAGTAGACGAAAACGGAAATACAATACATCAGAACCCTAACAACTTAGAAAGTAAACGTGTTATTGCCGGGATATTAGGAATATTATTAAGCCCATTGGGGATACATAAATTTATACTTGGATACAAAAAAGAAGGCTTGATTATGCTTTTAGTATCAGTTTTAACTTGTGGTATTGGCGCTGGAGTAATGAGTATTATAGGATTAATTGAGGGTATTATTTACCTGACTAAATCTGACGAAGAATTTATTCAAACATATCAGGTTAACCATAAAGGTTGGTTCTAAAACAACTTAAAAACTCATTTTTTATGAAGTGAGTTTTTTTATTTCAACTTATCATCGTAATATTGCAATATATAATTATTATAATGGGACTTACAAAAACACAAATATTTACAGAAACCCAAAATAACTTGGCAACTTTATGCAAAGTTTTAGGACATCCTGCACGCATTGCAATATTGCAGTACATCAGTAATCAGCAATCATGTATTTGCAATGATTTGGTTGAGGAAATTGGTTTAGCACAAGCAACAATCTCTCAGCATTTAAAAGAATTAAAAAAAATTGATCTAATTCAAGGAGAAATTGAAGGCAAAAAAATGTGCTACTGCATTAACATAAAACAATGGAACATAGTAAAGCAACAACTAGACACCTTTTTTATAACTACTAAACAAAACTGCTGTTAATTATTAAACACAAGACAAATGAAAACGAACGAATTTTTATCATTACTAGACACCCATAAAGAAAAAGCATTATTATTTGAATATGCACCAAACCTATTAGTTGGCGCTAATTATCACATTACAGAAGTAAAACACTTAACAATTGACTCTGTTGATTGTGGCGCACAAACAGATGCTTGGAAAGAAACTATTATTCAACTTTGGGAAAGCCCTGACGAGTTAGGAAAAACTGAGTACATGACAGCTTATAAAGCAATAGCTATATTTAATAAGGTAGCGAAAATGAAAACGTTTATATCAGACGCTGAAGCAAAAATAGAATACAGCAACGCAACATTTCATACAGCTCAATTATTTATTAATGATTACGTAATAAATGGCAATAATTTGATTATTAAGTTAGCCATAGAACAAACAGACTGTAAGGCAAAAGAACTGTGTGGTGTACCAGAAAAAACTGAAGAACCTAACCTAAGCTGTTCACCAACATCTGGATGTTGTTAATTTTAAACCATATATATTTATGAAAAATGTATTAGTACTTTGTACAGGAAACTCATGTAGAAGTCAGATGGCACATGGCTATTTAAATCATTTCGGAAATGATAAAGCAAATTTTTATAGTGCAGGAATCCAAACTCATGGAGTAAATCCTAAAGCTATTGCTATCATGAAAGAAGATGGTGTTCACATTTCAAATCATACCTCAAATTTAATTACTGAATATGATAATGTACAGTTTGACTATATCATAACTGTTTGTGATCATGCCAATGAAAACTGTCCGTTCATACCAAGTAAAAATGCTGTTAGATTACACCATAACTTCTTTGACCCATCAAAAATTGAAGGCACACAAGAAGATACTCATGATGCGTTTGAAAAAGCCAGAAATGAAATAAAAGACTACTGTAATACCTTTGTAAAAGAACATTTATAAGAAATCAAAAAACGGGAATTAGAAGCAATTTTAGTTTCCGTTACTTTCCATAAATTTACGCTCCAACTCAGCTTGAAACTCCTCCATAACCGGACGAACAGTACTTTCAGGTAAATCAGCAATCTTAATATACATCAATCCATCTACGGCGTTATTAAATAACGGATCAACATTAAAAGCGATAACTTTTGCGTTTTGTTTGATGTACTTTTTTAATAAAACAGGAATCCTTAACCCTGGTTCCAACTCATCAATCACACGATCAAACTTATTTAAGTCAGCTTTTGTAGCGTCAAAAACAAAGTCTTTATCGGCATCTTTTAACTGAACTTTAAATTCTTTTTTAGGGCGAATATATTGTGCCACATACGGATCATAATAATGCGATTTCATAAACTCAATCATCAAAGATTTTGAAAAAGATGAAAACTGATTACTAATACTTACACCCCCTATTAAATATTTATGTTCCGGAAAACGTAATGTGGTGTGCACAATTCCTTTCCAAAGCAAGAATAAAGGCATTGGTTTTTGTTGGTACTCTTTAATGATAAATGCGCGTCCCATTTCAATAGATTCACTCATCATACCATACAATTCTGGTTCAAACCTAAACAAGTCTTGTAAATAAAAGCCATCAATACCATACTTGGAAAATATCTTAGACCCTAAGCCCATTCTATAAGCTCCAGCTATTTTTTTAGCAGCATTATCCCATAAAAACATATGATGGTAGTAGCTGTCACAAGAATCTAAATCGATTGCATTGTTTGTTCCTTCACCAATTTCTCTGAAAGTAATTTCTCGTAATCGTCCTAACTCTTTTAAAATATTTGGAATCTTATCTGCAGATACCAAAAACACTTCGTAATTCTTGCTTTCTAATAATCTACAATCATAACCGCGCAGGTTTTCAACCTCCTGTTCAATCAATTCAGAACTAATAGATGTAACAATCTTTTTAGGTACAGAAGACGGCGTTATAGTTTTTTTAAGAGTTGATGTTGCAGCATCTTTTAAAGACACTTGCTCCTTTTCATAAGGGTTAGCCAACATGTATGTTTTCTTCCTAATAAATTCTGTAAATTCTGCAAGATCTTTATGCTCATCTTGGTCTTTAACCTGAATAGCTTTTCCAATTCTTATTTTTACAACTCTATGACGTTGTGTTAAAACTTCAGACGGTAATTTTGCAGATCGTAATACCCCACTAATGTTAGATAATTTATAGAAAAAACTACTATTCTTAGCATGAAAGTATATTGGCAATATTGGCACTTGCGCTTTTTGAATTAACTTCATTGCAGCTGGTTCCCATTGCTTGTCAACTACTAAATCACCTTCTTTTTTTGTAGACACTTCTCCAGCAGGAAATATCCCTAAAGGTGCTTCAGATCTTATATGAGAAATTGCTTGTTTAAATCCTGCCAAACTAGATTTTATATCTTTTCTATCTTCAAAAGGATTCACCGGCATGATATAAGGTTTCATTGGCGCTATTCTGTGCAATAAAAAATTGGCCATTATTTTGTAATCCGAACGTTGTTCTAAAATTATTTTCAACAATAAAATACCATCAATTCCTCCTAACGGATGATTAGACACCGTAACAAATGCACCTTCTTTTGGTATTCTTTTTAAGTCAGCTTCAGGTATTTCAAATTTAATTTGAAACTCCGTTAAAATAGCCGTTAAGAACTCTACATCTTTTAAATGCTTGTTCTTGTCATAGAACTTATTAATGACATCTATTCTAAGAATCTTAATTAAAAACCATCCAATAAAAGTCCCGATAAATCCTAATTTATCAAGGTTGATTGCTTTTGCTAATTCTTTTGAAGTTACTAATCCCATTATTATTATTGACTAATTATCAAATGTACTTAAAAAAAGTACAGCTTTATATATTGATAAACTAATGTGTTATAAAAAATTACCCTTTTGTTATAACTTGTAAGGTTTTTCTATTCTCTTGTTTAAACAAAACTTCTTTATTGTTAACTACTTGCGCTAAAGAGGTGTCATTGAAATGCCTTATCGTATACAAAGACACGTCAGAGTTACTGGTTACTCTATATTTTGAACGCAATACTTGTAGTATGTCATTAAGGTTACCATAAGTGTCATTTGCACAAACCGTAAAACTAATTGCCGAATTTTGAATGACATCAACTTTTAATTTATACTGATGTAATAACGCAAATATATCGCTGATATTTTCTTCTACGATAAATGAAAAATCTAAAGATGATAAGGATATTAACACTTGATTTTTCTTAACGATGAAACACGGTACAAATGGCTCTAATTGTTTGCCTTTACTCACACATGTTCCGTTAGCCTCTGGGTTTAAAAAAGACTTAACATATAACGGTATTTCTTTACGTTGCAATGGTTGCAACGTTTTTGGGTGAATTACTGACGCTCCATAAAAAGCCAATTCAATGGCTTCTTCATAAGAGATTTGATGTAATAATTCCGTATTTTCAAAATACCTCGGATCAGCATTTAAAACCCCAGGAACATCTTTCCAAATGGTCACATTTGTAGCATTCAAGCAATAAGCAAAAATAGCAGCTGTATAATCACTCCCTTCTCTACCTAAAGTTGTGGTGTTGTTATTTTTATCAGAACCTAAAAACCCTTGTGTGATTGTTAGTGTTTTTCTGTTAACTTTTGATGTGATATTTTTCTGAGTGATTTCCCAGTTCACATTAGCGTCTCGGTATTTGTCGTCAGTTTTTATAACATATCTAACATCGAGCCATTCGTTTTCAATATGTACTTCAGATAAATAATTTGAAATTATCGTTGTTGACAACAACTCACCAAAACTTACTACTTGATCATATACAAAGCTATAATTTGGTGATTTGTTTCTGCTTAAAAACCCTTTTAAATCTTCATATAATTCTTGAGTTTTTTTATAAACTTTATGTGATTTATTTGGAAACAGTTCTACTAAAATTGCATTGTGAAAATCAACAACTTCGGTTATTGTGTTCTTTAGCTCTTCCTTGTTTTTGAAATAATTATCAACTACCGACTCGAGTTTGTTGGTCATTTTCCCCATAGCAGAAACGACCATAACTATTTCTTGACGCCCTACTTTTTCAAGAACGGCAACACAATTTTTTACTCCAGCTGCATCTTTTACAGAAGCCCCTCCGAATTTAAATACACGCATATTAATAATTCTCTATTCCGTTTTCATCCAATTGTACAACCAGCCAATCTTCTAATACATTGGCCCCTACATTTTATAAAACTCAATAGCAGGTGTATTCCAATCTAACACATTCCATTCTACTCGCCTTAATTTTTCAGACTTCGCTTTAGCCACTATAGCATCAAGTAAACCTTTACCAACACCTTTTCCACGATAACGTTGTGTAACAATTAAATCTTCTAAATGAATTGTTTTGCCTTTCCAAGTAGAATACCTGTTATAGAATAAAGCTATACCTACAATTTCACCGTTTCCTTCCGCAACTAAACAATTAAATAAGTTGTTTTGAAAATCACTTGACAGTTCCTCTATTGTAACTTTTACTTCATCTGATGCTTTTTCAAAATCTGCTAATTCTTGTATTAACTCTAATACTGAAACTAAATCTTCTTGCTTTACATCTCTTATATTAAACTCCATAACAACTCTATTTCTATACTCACAAATTTATACTTACATCTTTTAGCATCCTAATATCACAACTTTATTTTAACAAAAAAAGTGTTTTTGAACTACTCACACTCAGTAAAGTTTTAATTTGTTAATTAAAAAACCCTAAATATTTTGTGTAGTTTTGCAGCAATCAAGACAACAACTACATATGACTAACAAACACAAAACATTAGGTGAATTTATAATTGAAAACCAAAGCAGTTTCAAGTATTCATCTGGTGAACTTTCAAGATTAATAAACTCAATTAGACTTGCTGCGAAAGTTGTAAATCATGAAATCAGAAAAGCTGGTTTGGTTGATATTACTGGTGCTGCAGGAGAATTAATGTTCAAGGTGAAGCGCAACAAAAATTAGATGTGTATGCCAATGACATTTTTAAAGAAACATTGATCAACCGAGAAATTGTTTGTGGTATTGCTTCTGAAGAAGAAGATGATTTTGTAATTGTTGAAGGAAGTAATAAGAAAAACGAAAACAGTTATGTATTAATGATGGATCCGCTTGATGGTTCATCTAACATAGATGTAAATGTTTCTGTAGGAACAATATTTTCTATTTACAGAAGAATTTCTCCAGTAGGTACTCCTGTAACTATAGAAGATTTTTTGCAACCTGGTAAAAACCAAGTTGCAGCTGGTTATGTAGCTTACGGAACATCTACAATGATGGTATTTACAACTGGTGATGGCGTAAACGGGTTTACGTTAAACCCAGCAATCGGGACATTTTACTTGTCACACCCAAACATGAAAATTAAAGAGACAGGAAAAATATATTCAGTTAGTGAAGGTTATTTTGCTCACTTTCAAAAAGGAA
>CBCXVT010000005.1:0-105695 GCA_965178635.1 Flavobacteriaceae bacterium
TTCTAATAATTGTGGAGAAATTTTTTGATCTCTATCTACGACATATTTAGAAATGCTATATGCATGATCTGCCATACGTTCTAAGTCGAAATTTATTTTTCGAATTGCCATAATAAAACGCAAATCGATTGCAACTGGATTGTACAAGGCTAAAAACTTCTCACAGTTTTTCTCAATACGTAAATCTAAAGCATTAACACGTGTTTCTGTATGTATAACCTCTTCGGCTAAATCACTATCATGATTTAAAAATGCCTCAGTAGCTTTTGCCAACTGACTGGTGCAAATTACTAACATTTCAGCTCCAGATTCGTTTAATAAGTTTCTTTGATATTCTGCGTTTGCCATAATTTTCTTTTTAAAATTTGCTAACTAAGTATGTTGTTTATCCGAAACGCCCTGTGATATAATTCTCAGTTTGTTGCTTTTCTGGATTTGTAAATATGGTTTTTGTCTTATTGTATTCAATCAATTCACCTAAATAGAAAAATGCTGTATAATCACTAATTCTACTTGCTTGTTGCATGTTGTGAGTGACAATAACAATAGTGTATTTTTCTTTTAATTTGAATATTAATTCTTCAACTTTTGCTGTAGAAATCGGATCTAACGCAGAAGTTGGTTCGTCCATTAAAATAATTGAAGGTTGTACCGCTAAAGTACGAGCAATACATAAACGTTGTTGTTGCCCTCCAGATAATGCTAAAGCAGATTTTTTCAAATCGTCTTTTACTTCATCCCATAAAGCCACTTGCTTTAAGCAATCAATAACACGTTCTTCAATTAGTTTTTTGTCTGTAATTCCTTGAATTTTTAAACCATAAGCAACGTTTTCAAAAATTGATTTAGGAAATGGATTAGGTTTTTGGAATACCATTCCTATTTCTTTACGCAACTCTTCAACGTTTACTTTTTTCTTATAAATGTTATTACCGTTAACTTTAATTTTTCCTTCCATTTTGAAGCCTTCCACATAATCATTCATTCGGTTGAATAAACGTAAAAATGTCGATTTTCCACACCCAGAAGGGCCAATGAAAGCGGTAACGGTATTTGGCTTAATGCTCATGTCAATACCTTTTATAGCATTGAAATCTTCATACCAAACTTTTACATCTTTAACTTCTATTTTTGCCTTCTTTTTTAAAGAAGGATCTATTATGTTGTCTAACGGAATTTGTGTAGTTACTGTTTCCATAGTTATTTTAATTTCTTTTGCCATTTGTTTCTGAAGTAAACGGCTATACCATTCATAAAGAAGGTAATTAATAATAAGATGATAATTGCCGCAGCAGCGTTTTCTATAAAGCCATGTTGTGGTCTTGAAATCCAATTGAATATTTGTATTGGTAATACAGAAAATTCATCCATCGGACTTTCTGGTGCAAATGGTACGTAAGCCAATGCTCCAACAACAATTAATGGTGCGGTTTCACCAACAGCTCTTGATAAGGCTAAAATTACACCAGTTAAGATTCCACCAGATGAAGCTGGTAAAACTTGATTCCATATGGTTTGCCATTTTGAAGCGCCAAGTGCATAAGAGGCATCTTTAATAGATTTCGGAACTGCTTTAATTGCTTCACGAGTTGCCACAATTATTATTGGAAGAATTAATAATGATAGCGTTAAACTTCCGGCCAATACACTTGCTCCAAGCCCCATGATTCTTACAAAAACTTCCAATCCTAAAAGTCCGTAAATAATTGAAGGTACACCTGCTAAATTTGAAATATTAATTTCTAAAATGGCTGAAAACCTATTTTTATTACTGTATTCTTCTAAGTAGACACCTGCGGCTACACCTACAGGAAAAGCAATTAATGTTGTTAGGAACAAAATCCAGATACTTCCCATTAAAGCGGTGTAAATCCCTGCTTTTTCTGCTTTACGTGATGGTAAATCTGTAATGAAATCCCAATCAATTCTCATTATTCCATCAATAAGAATATCGCCAATAAAAACTGCTAAAAGTATTAAGCCGAATAATGTACAACTGATACCCCAAACTTTAAAGATCTGATCTTTAAGTCTGTTTTTTTGAATATTATTCATAGCGCTCTTGGTATTTTTTTCTAATTCTGTAACTCAATGTGTTTAATAAGAATGTAAACACGAATAAAGTAATTCCTGCTGCAAATATGGTTCTGTATTCCACTGATCCATGTTCTACATCACCTAAACTTACTTGTACAATATATGCAGTTATAGTTTCTACAGGCACAGTAGGGTCTAGTGTTAAACGTGGTTGCTGACCCGCGGCAACTGCAACAATCATAGTTTCACCAATTGCTCTCGATATCGCTAGAATGATAGAAACGATAATACCAGATGATGCGGCAGGAACAACTACTTTAAAAGCAGTTTGTAACTTTGTTGCTCCCATACCAAACGATGCTTCTCTTAAAGCATTTGGTACAGCGTGTAAAGCATCTTCACTAATTGATGAGATGTAAGGGATTATCATTATTCCCATAACAAATCCTGCAGATAATGAATTGAATCCGGATAAGCCAGGAATGATTTGTTGTAAAAATGGTGTAACAACTATTAGAGCAAAAAAACCATACACTACAGTAGGCACTGCGGCTAACAATTCTAATAGAGGTTTTACAGTTTTCCTGAAGCTTTTTGGTGCATACTCACTTAAGTAAATACTTATTGAAAGTCCAATTGGTAAAGCTACAGATATAGCAATAAATGATGTTAGTAATGTACCTGAAAGCAGCGGAAGTATTCCGTAATGTTTATCCGTAAACAATGGCGTCCATTGCGTGTCGGTTAAGAAATCTAATATTGAAACTTTACTAAAAAATTGAACAGCCTCAATAGCTAACACTAAAACAATACCAATGGTGACAGCAATTGTAATTAGTGCACTTGATAAGAGTGATTTCTCAATTACAAGTTCTTTTATTTTACGCATGTTATGTTGTAAAAAAGGAAATCAGGTAGTACAAACTACCTGATTGTCCAGATTAAACTTCTGCTTATTTGTTACTTTCAACAAAAGTTTTAAAGCTTTCTTTCTGTGCAGCGTATTTGTCTGCTGGTAAAGGAATGTATCCAACATCTTTAGATAATTCACCTGCATTTTCAATGTAGAAGTTTACAAACTCAACAGCTTCTGTAGATTTTACTGAAGTACTGTTTACATATACAAATAGAGGTCTTGATAATGGTTTGTATGTTCCGTTCTTTACCGTTTCTAAAGATGGTTTAACAACTTCTTCACCATTATGAACTCCAATTAAAGATAATTTGTCTTTGTTTTCAGCATAGTATGCTAATCCGAAAAACCCTAATGCATATTTATCTCCAGCAATTCCTTGTACTAATACATGATCATCTTCACTAGCAGTATAGTCACCTCTAGTTCCTACTTTCTTTCCGCAGATTGCTTCTGCAAAATAATCGTAAGTTCCTGAAGCTGTACCAGGTCCGAATAAGTGAATTTCTTCATTTGGCCATTCTGGACGAATTTGGTTCCATTTCATAATAGTTCCTTGAGCAGTTGGTTCCCAAATTTTCTTTAATTCCTCAACAGTAAAAGAGTCTACCCAGTCATTTGCAGGGTTTACAGTTACTGCTAAACCATCATAAGCTACTTCTAACTCTAAGTATTTAATGTTGTTAGCTTTACAAGCTGCTTGTTCTTTTGATTTTATCGGACGAGAAGCATTAGATAAGTTCGTTTCTCCTCTTGAGAATTTTTTAAATCCTCCACCAGTTCCTGAAACTCCTACAGTTACTTTCACTCTTGGCTCAACAGTTCTAAATTCTTCGGCAACAGCCTCAGTAATCGGAAATACTGTACTTGATCCGTCAACTTTAATTGTACCAGATAATTGAGTTGATGTTTCTTTAGAAGTAGTGTTGTCTTCTTTCTTCTTACCACAAGCTACTATTAATACAGCAGCTGTTAACATGATTGCAATTTTTTTCATCTTTGTTATTTCTTTTTTTTTGCACTACAAATAAAAGACCTTAGTGTTATCGAAATGTTGCTTAAAGATTAAGGCTAAGTTGTTATAGTGTTACCTAAATGTTAAGTAGGTTTAATCACTTTTTTAAATTAAAAAAGAGCCCAATTGGGCTCTTTTAAATGCTATAATATAAGTTGGTTTAGAAATGTATATCGAATTGTAAACGGTATTCTAATCCCCCAGATTCAAGTCCAGTATCATCTGAATAAGAAATATCAGATTGCACTTTTAATTTGTGACCAGCTAAAAATTTAGAAACACCTAAAGTGTAGTAGTTAGTAGAAAAACCTGCACCATTAAATTTAACGTTAGTGTAACGACCAGCAACTTCCCAGTTAGATTTACATAAGTAACCAATTTGAGTGTTTATAGAGTTTCCTTTCTTTACAGATCCAGCAGCATTTTCATTTGTGTCTCTGTTTGCGTATTCTCCCATAAAAGAAAGCCCTTTGTACTTAAACATAGCATCTACAAAAACAGTAGATACATTTGCCATGTCAAACCCTTCAGGTTTCGCAATGTTTTCCATATAACTTCCTTGACTTCCTTTGTCTTTTACGGCTTTGTCATTAAAGTTGTAAGTTGCACCTAAAGAGAATTTAGGTGTCTGCTCTCTTTTTAAATCACTCCCAGAGTAATCTCCTTTTCCAGTAAACTTACCAAATGGTAATATTTCAACTCTAGCTGTGTATTGGTGACCTCCTAAATTTCCAGTAGTTACATTTCTTCCTTCTCCTTGAGAGATTGAAAACATATCTCTCACTAAAAATTTCCCTCCTAAATTAAAATGATGTCTAATTTGTAATCCCATATCACGGTCAATATTGAAATTACTATTTAATTTTGAACGATCAACAAACTGTAGGTTTCCTGAAGAAATTACACGCTCTCTGTTTCCAGGTAATTTAGTCTGTCCAGCCCATAAACTGAAGTTTTTATAGAAATTCCATTTTACAACGGCATCTAAAATATATCTAGGAGCATTGTTAGTGTATTCAGATGCGCCACCAATATCTCTGTTAGATAGACCTAATTCAAGCTTATAAGTTAATTTTGGGCTAAATGCGAAACCACCAAATTTTAAACGTGCTCTTCTAACTAGAAATGAACTTTCTGCTTTTTCAAAATCACCATTACCGTTTATGTCCCAAGCATTTGTTGCTAAAAATTGCATTCTAGCACCAACTTTCATAGTCCAAGTACTGTCTTTTCCTACTAAGTTGAATAATCCTTTTCCGAACTTAGGGCTTGGAGTTTCTTGAGCTATAGCTGTTAATCCAATTAATAAAAATGCAACGAATGCATAGTTTTTGAAATTCTTCATTTTGTTGTGTCTTAATTATTTTTTGCGATGCAAATAACCGTAGTCAATGTTAACTCATTGTTAAGAACAGGTAAATAAATAAATAAGTTTGAACAAATAGATGATTCATTTGAAATGATATAAAACTGTTTATTCGATTATAATTAACCTAAAGCTTTTCTATACTATTTATGTGAAGCAGAATTCATTCTTGCAAAACTTTAATGTAATAATCACAACAGTTTAAAATTTAGTGATTTTTTAATTCATGTCTAAAGTGTAATTTTGTGAATAGATAGAAAGATAAAATACGATTTATATGATTGCTGTAAGTAAATTAATGTTAACTTAAAGGGTTTGAATAATTAATGAAAATAAAACAAAATGAATAAACTATTTAATTTTAAGCATATTAAAGGCGATTTATTTGGAGGTATAACTGCTGGTATTGTAGCACTGCCATTAGCTTTAGCTTTTGGAGTAAGTTCAGGATTAGGCCCTAGTGCGGGGCTTTACGGAGCTATTTTTGTAAGTTTTTTTGCGGCGTTATTTGGAGGAACTAACACTCAAATTTCAGGACCTACTGCACCAATGACTGCAGTAAGTATGGTTGTTATTGCAGGAATGATTGCAACATTTGATGGCGATGTAACTAAAGCTATGCCAGCCATATTAACCGTGTTTTTATTAGCGGGATTTATGCAAGTAGGTCTTGGGTTTCTTGGCTTAGGAAAATATATAAAATATATTCCATATCCAGTTGTATCTGGTTTCATGACTGCTATTGGAGTTATCATTCTAGTAACCCAAGTTTTACCTTCAATAGGGTATTACCCTAAAGAAGACGATGCATTTGTTGAGCAGTTTAAACCTCAAGCAGAAGAAATTATGTTAGATAATATCTTAAAAGAAGAAGCGGGAGAAGGTATTTTGGTTTTAGAAGATTTTAAAGAAACTATTAAAAGGGCTGAAAAGACTACTCAAGATCAGATTTTAAAAGAATCTCAAATTTTAGCAAATTCTAATGCTTCAGGAGTGTTAGGGACTTTAAAAATATTGCCTCGTGCATTACAACACGTTAATTGGTTAGAGTTGTTACTAGCTTTAGGTACTATTATAATCATATTCGGTTTCAAGAAAATCACCACAAAAGTACCAAGTACATTGGTAGCTTTATTGGTCATGTCTGGTATTGCTGTTGGGTTTGGGTTGGATTATAGACCAATACAAGAAATACCAAGCGGATTACCATTGCCAAATTTTGAAATTTTTACGGCGTTTAAATTAAACAGTATTACTCCGTATGTATTTACGGCATTAACCTTAGCGCTTTTAGGAGCGATAGATTCGTTGTTGACATCAGTAGTAGCAGATAATATGACTAAAACCAAGCACAAACCAAATAAAGAGTTAATTGGGCAAGGTATTGGAAATAGTATTGGAGCATTGTTTGGAGGTATCCCTGGTGCTGGAGCAACAATAAGAACAGTTGTAAATATTAATGCTGGAGGAAAAACAAGACTTTCTGGGATGATAGCAGGATTAATGTTACTTATTATATTATTGGCATTAGGACCAATTGCCTCAAAAATACCAGCTGCAGTTTTGGCGGGTATTTTGGTGACTGTAGGAATTGGGGTTATGGATTATAAGGGGCTGAAAGCCATACCATATATGCCGAAGCCAGAAGTAATGATCATGTTAGTAGTTTTAGTATTGTCTTCAGTATGGAATTTGGTTTATGCCGTAGGAATTGGACTAGTTATTGCGTCATTAATGTTTATGAAAAAAATGGGCGACCTTACGGCAGAACGCTCAGATGTAAAATCATTAAAAAACGAAAAGTCATGGTCAGATGAAATTGATTTCCCTGAGCATTTAAAAAATGAAATTTTTATCAAGCACATAAAAGGGCCGCTATTTTTTGGTTCTACAAGTGATTTTCAGGCGCTGTCAAAGCAAATACCCGAAAGCGCTTCAACAATTATTATTAGAATGAGTAGAATGGCATATATTGATCAATCTGGTTTATATGCCATGGAAGATGTGTTAGTTGATTTATCTAAAAGCGGGAAAAAGATAATAATGGTTGGAATTTTAAAACAACCTAAGTATATGTTGGAACGTATTGATATTATACCAGACTTAGTGTCAAAAGATCATTTGTTTGAAAATTTCAAAGAGTGTTTAACTTGGATTAAAAAAGAGTATAAATAACATTACTTAAAGCTTTATTAGCTTAATGATGGTCTGCAAAATGTATTATTGAAGTTGTAGGCCATCATAATAAAGGACTTATTTTATAGTTTATTTAACAGGAAACAATAAATTTTATTGATTGTTTCTGCTATATTTGAAAAAATTTTCAAAAAAATAGTGCTTAGGTCTTTAACTATCATATTACTTTCTTTTGTATTAACTGTATCAATTTTGACGCCGTCAATGATATCGTTAATGAATACGTCTAACAGTATTCTTGTTGAAAGCTCTAATGATGAGGAAAAAGATACTAATGAAGAGAATGAAAAAGAAGAGGCAGATAATGAAGAAAATGAGAAGAATAAAAAAGAATTTTTTCTTTCATCATTAATCAATTCAAATTTTCACGATGCAACTTCAACAATAATAGTTTGTTTTGTTGAAATAACGTCTTCATATTCTTTAGAAATTCAATTACCACCACCAGAATACAACATATAATTTACCGTTTTATTATTTTTTTTATAAACGTTTTCATTTTAATTAATGAGAGTATTAGTAACAGTATTTTATGTTTAAATATTTAAAAAACGATCTTCCAGCAAGTATTGTTGTGTTTTTCGTAGCATTACCTTTATGTTTAGGTATTGCATTAGCCAGTGGAGCTCCGTTGTTTAGTGGGGTAATTTCTGGTATTATTGGTGGTATTATAGTTGGTGCCATTTCAGGGTCAAAAATAGGAGTTAGTGGTCCTGCAGCAGGTTTAGCAGCTATTGTTTTAGTTTCGATTCAAAGTTTAGGCTTCGAAACCTTCTTAGTAGCTGTAGTATTAGCCGGTGTTTTTCAGATACTATTAGGTGTATTAAAAGCCGGTATTATCGGATACTATTTCCCGTCTTCAGTAATTAAAGGAATGTTAACCGGTATTGGTATCATTATCTTTTTAAAACAAATTCCTTTCTTTTTTGGTCATGAAAATGCACAAGATAAAGGTTTCAATATTTTTGGATTCTTATCTAGTTTGGATAAAATAGACACGTCTTCGTTAATAGCAGGTGTCATCAGTTTGTTTATTTTATTATTATGGTCAGCAGTGTTGTCAAAAAAGGCTAAAATATTTCAAATTATTCAAGGGCCAATCGTAGCTGTTGCTATTGGTATTATTTATTATATAGCTACTAAAGATTCAGATTTAAACATCGTAAGCAATGGTTTGGTTAGAGTGCCAACACCAGACGGATTCGATGCTTTTTTAGCTCAGTTTACATTTCCTGATTTCTCAGCTATTAGTAACCCAGAAGTTTTGATTACTGCTTTTACTATAGGTTTAGTAGCTAGTTTAGAAACGCTATTATGTGTAGAGGCAACTGATAAGTTAGATCCTCATAATAACGTAACGCCAACTAATAGAGAGTTATTTGCTCAAGGAGCTGGTAATATTGTTTCTGGTTTAATTGGAGGTTTACCAATTACTCAGGTAATTGTTCGTAGTTCGGCTAATATTAATTCTGGTGGTAGAACAAAAATATCAGCAATTGTTCACGGGTTCTTATTGTTAATTTCGGTAATTATAATTCCTAAATTATTAAATAATATACCACTTTCTGTATTAGCTGCTATCTTACTAATTGTAGGTTATAAATTAGCAAAGCCTAAATTATTTTTAGATATGTTTAAACTTGGGTGGAAACAATTCTTGCCATTTATTGTAACAGTAGTTGGTATCGTTGGTTTAGATTTATTAAAAGGTATTGCTTTAGGTTTAGCAGTAGGAATTGTAGTAATATTAATTAAAAGTTACAAAAACTCTCACTTCTTACATATTGAAGACAAAAGTAATGGAGTAGAAAAAATAAAAATGACACTAGCTGAAGAGGTTACCTTCTTTAATAAAGGTGCAATTTTAAAAGAATTAGATAGTTTACCTGAAAATTCTTACCTTGAATTGGACGTAAGAAAAACACGCTTTCTAGATTATGATATTATAGAAATTTTAGATGATTTTGTTTTGAAAGCAGAAGAACGAAATATAAATATCAAATTAATTTCAGAAAGAGGTACTATAGAAAACCCAAAAAGCTATATCGAGTTCTTTAAATTAAGACCTCAAACAGTTTAATAACGAATTATTCAAAATAAGATATTATGAGAACACAAACAAAATTAACTCAAGATAACCTTACACCAAAAGATGCACATAATATTTTGGTTGAAGGAAATAAAAGATTTCAACAAAATTTAAAAGCACAAAGAGATTTACAAGCGCAGGTGTTAGCAACGAGTACTGGGCAATATCCATTTGCTGTAATCTTAAGTTGTATAGATTCTAGAGTTCCTGCGGAATTGGTCTTTGATCAAGGAATTGGAGATGTATTTAGTGCAAGAGTAGCAGGAAATATCATTAATGAAGATATTTTAGGATCTATGGAATACGCATGTAAAGTAGCGGGTTCAAAAATTCTTGTAGTTATGGGACACACCAAATGTGGTGCTGTAACAGCAGCCTGTAACCATGTTGAGTTAGGGAATATTACACCATTGTTAAATAAGATACAACCAGCGGTATCAGCGGTTGAATCTAAAGGTTCGGAAATGAGTGCTGAAGAAATTGAATTAGTTTCTGAAACTAATGTAAAACTGTCGATTGAACGCATAAGACAGGAGAGCTCTATTTTAGCTGAATTAGAAACAGCAGGTGAGATAGAAATTGTTGGTGCTATGTATAACGTTAGTGACGGAACTGTGACGTTTTACTAGTGCTTATTACCAATAGGGTCATAAAACAAAAAACCAGGTAGTTAACTACCTGGTTTTTTTGTGTTAAATATTTTGTATAAAAAAAGGAAGAGTAAATACTTACTCTTCCTGCAAAAGCAAAACAAAGAACTTTGCAAAAAATAAAAAGACTGCTTTTGCTTAAAAATAAATAACAACACAACCTGTTATTTGTTTTTGGTTAAAAGCGAAACTCTTTTTGTTTAAAATTTTTGTCTGCTTAGATATTGTGTTAAAAGAGGAAAACAGTATTGTTTTCCTCTTTTTAATTGTATTAATTTGCTAACCCTCTTGTCCAACCGTTTGTCCAAGATGGAGCAGAAGCTCCATTTCCAGCACCATTATTAATACCTTCAGTTAAGTAAGCATTGTTAGTTCCTTGGTATTGACTTTTGTTTACAACACTTGCGCTAAACTGGATGTTGTTGAAGATGATGTTTCCGTTATCAACATTAGCGTTTGCGGCAGGATCTGTAGCAGCATCTTTAATTTTAATCCCTAAATCAAAACCTGATACGAAAATATTTGATGCTGTCCAGTGTCCACCACCTTCTTTTATGTATAATGCTCCTTCAGAACCAGAATCAATGATTGAAATATCTTTTAACGTAGCAGAAGTTACAGGTGTAGCATTACCATTATCTCCATTGTTAGATCCTTCAATTCCAGCCTTAGTTCCTTGATTGATAAACCAGTATTGTCCTGTTCCTGCCCATCCGTCTGCAAAATCAATTGAATCATCACCACTTGCAGTAGATACTAAGTACTTACCATTTACAGTTCCTCCAAAAAATTCAATTCCATCATCACCACCATGGTAAGATTGTACGTATTCAAATGTTGTTCCTGCACCAACTGCAAATAATGAAACACCATTAAATTCTTTAGTAGCACTAAAGTTAGCACCTGTATATTCAACTCTTAGATATCTGATGATTCCTGAATTGTCATTTGAATCAGAACCTCCATAAGTTAAGTCTGATACTTCAGCAGTAGCAGTTTCTCCGTTAGATCCGGCTTTGTTTGTTGGTGCTTGACCACAAATTACTAAACCTCCCCAGTCTCCAGCTGCAGGATTAGTGCTCGCAGATGTCATTACTACAGGTGAAGAAGAGTTTCCTAAAACTTCTATTTTCGCTCCTTGTGCGATAGCGATATAAGATTGTGTTCCTCCGGAAGCTTCAATTGTTGTTCCTGCAGGGATAACCAATTTAGCACCATCATTTACAATTAACGCTCCTGTTAAATTGTAAGTTTGAGTTGGGTCTAAAGTTACAGTTCCGTCATTAATATTTCCTTTAAAGTTAGTAGCGTCTGCTGTGAAAGAACTACTTGGTGTAGATGAACTAGAGTCATCACTTGAACAGCTTGTGAAAATTGTTGCTGCCGTTACGGCTAATAATAAAATTGATTTTTTCATTTGTTTGTGTCTTAGTTGTATAGTTATTAATTACACTGCAAATAAAGGGGCTTAACTTGATAGTAATATTACCGTAAAATGAACTGTTTGTTAAGTATAGAGAGTTGATGTTAACTAAAAGTAAAGTGTTGTTTTTTGAGCTATATATGATAAAAAAAAGGCTAACAGTGTTGTTAGCCTTTTTAATATATATGTAATTATGTGTTTTTAGAAAATATCGTATTTTAAAGAAATACTAGCGTTAATCCCTTTTTTAAAACCTTTAAGCTCTACTTTTCCAGAATCATTATCTTGAAAGCGTTTCACTTCTTGGTCTAAAATGTTTTTTACCGAAACACCTGTGCTTAGACGTTTTGTGAACTTAGATTTTAAAATAAGATCTAATGTTACTAAGCCTTCATCTATGATATCACCTTTTCCAGCAGCACCAATAGCATAGATTCTATCTGAAAAATAATTTGCAGCAACAGTTGCTAAAATGTTTCCGTTTTTACTGAATTCTTTAAAGTAACTCAAATCTGTATTCAGAATAATGTCTGAAGCTCCAGTTAATTTACCGCTACTATTAGTGAAATTGACATTTAAGTCAGTTTCGTCTGTAACTTTTTGTTTGTTAAAATCTTGGTTAGAATTCATAAACGCACCATTGAATCCGGCTGATAGTTTATTTGTTAAGTTGCTTTCTTCCGTTTCTTTTTTATGATCGAAAATGTTTTTTCTTATTTCAAGTTCTACACCAAAAGCGGTAGCTTGGTCTCCAGAGTTTACCCAAGAAATATCATTTGTTGCAGAAGCTACAACAGCTTCGTTAATCGGGTTTTGAATTAATTTTCCGAAACCAGTTACCGAAATCACTTCTCCTGATTTTGGAAAAAATTCCCATCTTAAGTCGGCATTATAATTTGTTGAGGCATATAAATTAGGATTTCCAAATTTTGAACCATCAACATCTTCATATAAAAATGGAGCACGTTCTTTAAATTGTGGTAACGTATATGACTTACTTGTTGCAAATTTTAAGTTTTGCTTGTCATTTACTTCGTATTTAACAGCAAGGTTAGGCATGATTTCAAAACTATCAAAAGAGTTTTCTCCTGAATTAATAGAAGTATTCCATTCAATATCTTGAGTAATTTGTTCAGCTCTAACACCAATTATTGTTGTTAACTTCGGATTGATTTGGTACTGTACAGTCCCAAAACCACTGTTTATAATTTGTGTTCCGTCATAAGTTTGTGGGGCTAAAACATTAGGCATACCTAAGCCACCTCTAAATGTCTTAATTGTAAAGTATCCAGAGTTTAAATTTTGTTGATTGAAATAGCCGTCTAGATTATTAGGGTCAACTTCCGGTTGAATAGCGTTTCGGTTAATAGCAAAATTGAATTGAGTAGCCTCCAACCCAACTGTTTTAAAACGGCCGCTATAACCAATTGTGAACTTGCCTTTATAGTCATCTTCGTCATTTTTAGAAAACAGGTAATCACTTGAAATATTTACTGAAAACTCATCTTCATTCAAATCTTCAAAATAACGATGACTGTTTGAGTCAGAGACATCAGATACTGTTTTTGGTGATGTTAAAGGGTTATTATTATCAGTAGGCACTAACATAACTTGCCTTCTGTCTGGTGTAGTATTGTTTACAGTATTGTAGCCTAAACCCCAGTTTAAATCAATTTTATCAGAGAATGAATGCTCTCCCAATAATTGATTTACGAATAATTTTGTGCGGTTAAAAGTTGAACGTCTGATAAACCCTCCGCCATTTTCTGCATTATCAAAAATGTTGATTGTACCTGAATAGTCGTTTGTGCTTTGATTGGTTGAATTTATAAATAACGAATTAAATTTTACAGTAGTATTACTATTTGCTTTAAAGGCTAAGTTAGCCATTGCTGTAGTGTTAGTTTCATAAGTATACGATTCATAATCATAATCTGTATACGCTACGCCACTAGAGTTTACATTACCTTTTGTAAAGCCTTCTTGTTGTTTGTAACCGTTAGAAAATGAGGCTGTAGCAAAAATGCTCAGCCTTTTTTCATTGGCTAAATCAAATTTTGTTCCTCCTGAAACAGAGAAACCTTGGTTGAAGGGTGATTTTGTATCTCTATCCAAACTGGTTGTAAAATTATATCCAGATAAAGGGTTATTAGGCTGGTTTTGTGTGTGAAATCCAGAATAGTTTGGACCGTCTTGCAAATAAAAATCATTCGCACCTACGGCATTCGAATTGTAACCTGAGTTATACCCGATTGTTAGGTTTCCTTTACCTCTGTGATTTTTAGATACAATATTTACGTTAGCACCTCCAAAATCGCCATAAATGGTATTGTTGTATGTTTTATTAATATCTATAAATTGAACGATATCCGTAGAAAAGATGTCTAGTGAAATGTTTTTTTGAGATGGGTTATTTGAAGGTAATGGTAGTCCGTTTAAAGTTGTAGAGTTGTAACGATCACCTAAACCTCTTACAAATACATTGTTTGAACCTTCTTGTTTTGATATTCCAGATGCTTTTGTGACTGCAGTTGCAACATCAGAAACGCCTTTCTTCGATAACTCTTGTGCGCCAATTTGTTGTTTGATAGCAACAGCCTTTTTTTGTTCTAATAATAAAGCGCTTTCTTTTTGTTTATTAGTCTCAGCTACAATTACTATCTGATCTAATGAATTTGCTTTTAATGTTTTGTTAAGCTGTATATCATTTCCTGAAACCAAAATTACGTCTTCTGTTGAGGTGTTATAACCTACATAACTATATTCTAAAGTATATGTTCCTGGAGCGATACTTAATGTGTAGTTTCCATCAAAATCTGTCTGAGCACCGGTAGTTGTATCTTTAATAATTACAGTAGCTCCTAATAAAGGTTCATTTGCCATTTCGCCATCTAAAACTTTTCCCGATATTTGAACTTTGACTTGGGCAAAAGATAGACTAGAAATTAGAGTGATTAATACTAAAATTTTTTTCATTGTGTGTTGAGTTTATTTTTTTGCAAAGGAATAGTTAAGGCAGAACACATCGGTTACTGGTTTGTGACGTTTGTGTTATTGTATTGTAAATGAATTTGCCTTGATATTAAGGCAATGTTAATTTGAAGAAGTTGAAGATATGATGAATTGGGATAAGCTATTGTCTTTAAAGCGTTTTGGAGATGTTAATAAAAGAATACGTAAGGAACAGGATGAAAACAGATTAGGATTTGAGGTTGATTATGATCGTATCATCTTCTCTTCTGCTTTTAGAAGTTTACAAGATAAAACCCAGGTTATACCTTTGTCAGATACCGATTTTGTACACACGCGCTTAACACATAGTTTGGAAGTGTCTGTTGTAGCTAGAACTTTGGGTAGGGTAGTAGGAGCAGAATTATTGAAAAGACATCCGCATTTAGAACATGATTTAGGCTATAAGTCTAACGACTTTGGTGCTATTGTTGCCGCTGCAGCTTTGGCTCATGATATAGGAAACCCACCGTACGGACACTCTGGTGAAAAGGCAATTGGTGAGTTTTTTATAAATGGTAAAGGATTAATTTACAAAGAACAGTTGTCAGATAAAGAGTACCAAGATTTAATCAGTTTTGAAGGAAATGCTAATGGCTTTAAGATTTTAACAGAAACTAAAGATGGTGTTGAAGGTGGTTTACGATTGTCTTATGCAACCTTGGGAGCTTTTATGAAGTATCCGAAAGAATCATTACCTGTTAAACCCACTTCGCATATAGCAGATAAAAAATACGGGTTCTTTCAAGATGATAAATTATTTTTTGAAGACGTTGCTAATGAACTCGGATTGAAACAAACAAGAAGTGGTGCCGATATCAGTTTTTCAAGACACCCATTAACATTTCTTGTAGAAGCAGCAGATGACATTTGTTATACCATTATTGATTTTGAAGATGGAATTAATCTTGGATTGATAGATGAAGATTTTGCATTAGAATATTTAATCAATTTAGTAAAAGAGTCTATTAATATTGATAAGTACAAAACTTTAAATACAACAGGGGCTAGAATTGCTTATTTAAGATCTTTATCAGTAAGTGCGTTAATAGGTGAGGCAGTTAAAGTTTTTCTTGATAATGAAACTGCTATTTTAAAAGGAGAATTTCCGCATGGATTGATTGATAAATGTAAATATGAATCTCAAATTAATGACATCATAAAAATCAGCGTTGATAAGATTTATCAAAGTGATGAGGTTATTCAGAAAGAAATAATTGGATATAAAATCATTTCTAAATTATTAGAAACCTATACAACTGCGGTTAATAATAAAGCAAACGGAACGTTATCTAATTACGATAAGTTGATTTTAAAAACCTTACCGAGTTCTATAGCATCTGTAGAGATGTCATTATATCAACGTTTGTTAAATGTGTCTGGTTACGTAGCGTCGCTTTCAGATAGTAAAGCGTTGTTATTGTATAAAAAGCAAATGGGAATAGTTCATTAATGAACTGTACATATTATAAAATAAAAAAGCTCAACAGATGTTGAGCTTTTTTGTTGTTCTGAAAAAGAATGGAATAATTATCCGATTACTTCTACATTAGTAGCAATCTTTCCTTTTTTCCCGTCTTCCTCAACATATTCTACTTTATCTCCTTCGTTAAGAGATTCTCCGTCGATTGCTGTTACGTGAACAAAGATGTCTTGTCCTGTTTCTTCGTTTGTAATGAATCCAAATCCTTTTGAATCATTAAAAAATTTTACTGTACCTGTCATTTTAATTGTATTATAATATAATAATTAGTGCAAATGTAGTCTTTATTTTGAAACGAACAACTTGTTAGTTGTTTTTTTTAATCTAAAAAAGACTCTGCTTCGTCTTTAATCTTTTTAATGGTTTTGTCTGTAATCATATACTTTTTAATATCATTGTTTTTTGAACGATGATATAAGAACAATGGCATCCAAACAAAGAAAAACCCAGCTACAGCAGCACCTATGAATTTATGTGATAGTAATTCCTCATCAGCTTTTATATAATAACCATAACTTAATGATGTTATAATTAAGATGAATATGATGTATAAAATGTATTTCATGTTCTAACAGTTTATAAATTAAAAAGCCTCATGTATTAAATGAGGCTTTTAAGTATTACGCTTTTATATTTAATTGTAAGCTCAATTCATTTAGTTGTTCATTATCAAGTGGCGCAGGAGCATCAATCATAACATCTCTACCTGAATTGTTTTTAGGGAAAGCAATGAAGTCTCTAATGGTTTCTTGTCCGCCTAAAATAGCAACCAATCTATCCAATCCGAATGCTAAACCTCCGTGTGGTGGAGCCCCGTATTCAAAGGCGTCCATTAAGAATCCGAATTGTGCTTTAGCTTCTTCATCAGAGAACCCTAAATGCTTTAACATTGTAGCTTGAATTTGTTTATCATGAATTCTGATAGAGCCTCCACCTATTTCGTTTCCATTCAATACTAAATCGTATGCATTTGCTTTTACCGCCCCTGGGTCTGTATCTAACAATTCCATTTGTCCAGGTTTTGGAGATGTAAACGGGTGGTGCATGGCGTGGTAATGTCCAGTTTCCTCATCTAATTCTAATAAGGGGAAATCAATTACCCATAATGGAGCGAATACTTTAGGGTCTCTTAATCCTAAACGTTCAGCCATTTCCATACGTAAAGCGCTTAATTGCGCGCGTACTTTTGTGATACCACCTGATAATACACAGATTAAATCACCAGCTTTAGCGCCAGTTTTATCTGCCCAATTTTTTAAGTCTTCTTGATCGTAAAATTTGTCTACAGATGATTTAAAAGTACCATCTTCATTACATTTTACATATACCATACCAAGTGCGCCAACCTGCGGACGACGAACCCAATCAATTAATTTATCTATTTCTTTTCTAGTATAAGATGCTGCTCCAGGAACTGCAATACCAACAACCAATTCAGCATCGTTAAATACTTTAAATTCTTTGTGTTGCGTTACTTCGTTCAATTCTCCAAATTCCATTCCAAAACGGATGTCTGGTTTGTCGTTTCCGTACAAACGCATTGCATCGTCATATAACATTCTTGGGAACTTCTCTACTTCAACATCATTCACTTCTTTTAATAAGTGACGTGTTAAGCCTTCAAATATATTTAAGATATCTTCTTGTTCTACAAAAGCCATTTCACAGTCAATTTGTGTGAATTCTGGCTGTCTGTCTGCTCGTAAATCTTCATCTCTAAAACACTTTACAATCTGAAAGTATTTGTCCATTCCACCAACCATCAATAATTGTTTGAACGTTTGTGGCGATTGAGGTAAAGCGTAAAACTGCCCTTCGTTCATACGTGAAGGTACCACAAAATCACGCGCACCTTCAGGTGTAGATTTAATTAAATATGGTGTTTCAACTTCAATAAATTCTTGGTCAGATAAATATTTACGAACTTCCATCGCAACTTTATGACGAAACATTAAGCTGTTTTTAACCGGATTACGACGAATATCTAAATAACGATATTTCATACGTAACTCTTCACCACCATCTGTTTCATCTTCAATAGTGAAAGGAGGTAGCACAGCTGAATTTAGTATCTCTAGTTTACTAACTAAAAGCTCTACGTCTCCGGTAGCCATTTTAGCGTTTTTAGATTCGCGCTCAATAACAGTTCCTGTAACTTGAATAACAAACTCTCTACCAAGAGATTTTGCTTTTTCCATCATGTCAGCCGGAGTACGTTCTTCATCAAAAATAAGTTGTGTAATTCCGTAACGATCACGTAAATCAACCCAAATCATAAAACCTTTATCTCTAGATTTTTGAACCCAACCTGAAAGGGTTACTTCTGTATTTATATGTGATGCAGTTAATTCACCGCAATTATGACTTCTGTACATAGTGCTATTTTATAAGTTGCAAAAATAAAAAATCCGAAGCAAAGACTTCGGATTTTTTTGTTTAATTCATCTATTGTTATTCTTCTATTGCTAAATTAGATATTTCTACCTCTTCTTTTGGTGAGTTTTTGCTTCTTAACCATATTTTAAATTTAGTAGTTAAATAAAATAATATTGGCACCACAATTAAGGTAAGGAATGTAGCTATAAATAATCCGTAAATTACAGTCCATGCTAATGGACCCCAAAAGATAACATTATCTCCTCCAACATATATATTAGGATTAAACTCACTAAACAAAGTAAAGAAGTTAATATTGAATCCTGTAGCTAGCGGAATTAATCCTAAAATGGTTGTAATAGCTGTTAATAATACTGGGCGTAAACGTGCTTTTCCTCCTTTAATAATTGCCTCAAGAAGTTCACTGTTATTAATGTAATCACCATCACCTAAATTATGTTCAACCTTTTTTCTGTCTATCAATAATTGAGTGTAATCAAGTAGTACAACACCGTTATTTACTACAATTCCTGCTAGAGAAATAATTCCCATCATGGTCATCATAATTACAAAAGAACTTCCTGTTGCCACGATACCACCAAATACACCAATTAGACTTAGGAAAATTGCTAGCATGATGATTCCTGGTTTTGAAACCGAATTAAATTGGAATATTAATATGAAAAAGATTAAACCTAAGCCTGTAAAAAAAGCACCCATTAAAAAAAGCATTTGTTTATTCTGCTCTTCTATTTGACCTGTATAATCAATTTTTACAGTAGCTGGTTTTTCTTTAAAGTTTTGCATTTCGTTTTGAATTTGTGAAACAATTGCATTGGCATCAGTATACCCTGGTGCTAATGCAGAGTATAAGGTTACAACACGTTTAACATCTTTGTGTTTTATTGCACTAAAACCAGAAGAATTATTTTGTTTAGCAACTGCTGAAACTGGAACTTCTTTTATTTGGCCAGAAGCCATATCTCTAAACGTGATTTTTTGATTAAAAAGTGCGCTTGTATTGTATCTGTTTTCCTTATTAAAACGCACGTAGATGTCATAATCTTCACCATCTTCTTTATAAACACCTGCTTTTGCTCCAAAAATAGAGTTACGTAATTGTTGTCCTACTTGAGCCGAACTAACACCTAGTTCACCTGCTTTTTTCCTGTCTACTTGTACTTGTATTCCAGGTTTAGATTTGTTAACATCAATTTTTAACTGATCTATACCTTGAATGTTTTTAGTGTTAATAAAATCACGCATTTTTTCGGCAGTAGCAATAAGCTCTGAATAATCTTCACCTTCCAACTCTACATTAATAGGGTATCCAGCTGGTGGACCAGCAGCATCTTTTTCTACAGAAATAGATACACCAGGGTAAACATCTTTTAAATCTTCTTGTATTTTTCTTAATAACTCATTACTATCTTCACCTTGCCTAAATTTAAATTCACGCATGGTTGCGGTTATTTTTCCTCGATGTGGCATTTCTGCAGCAGAACCACCATCTGTTTGAGGGTTTCCTGCACCTTCACCTACTTGAGATACTGCGCTTTCTGTTAGGAAATTATGACCGTCTTGAATATAAGTACTTTCATTAATAACCTTAAACATTCGCTCTTCAATAGCTTTGGTAATGGCATTTGTTTTTTTAATGTCAGTACCTTCAGGGTATTCTATATAAGCCGTAATTTGATTGGCTTTTGTGTCTGGGAAAAATTCAACTTTAGTACGTTGACTTCCAACGGAAGCTCCAAATCCACCAAAAGCAACAAACAATAATATAATTGTAGCAACAGTAATAATTATCGGTTTCTTTCCACTTAGCGCAAAACGAAGAGTTCTTTCGTAAATACGCTCCCAAAGCGGTAATATTTTATTTTGGAATCCATTTGCCCAACCTCTTAAAAATAAGCGGTACGCCCAAAGTAAAACAACAGTTACAAGCATTAAAGTACCTAAACCTTTATAGCTTCCGCCAAAGAATAAAATTAAGAAACCAATACCTCCAATAATTGCTGAGATTTTAATAATTTGATTTAGTGGCATATCTTTATCTTCAGTAGTCATAAACTGCGATACTAATACTGAATTGAAGAAAATTGCTACGAATAAAGAAGAGCCTAATACAACAGAAAGTGTTATTGGGAAATAAATCATGAATTGTCCCATTACTCCTGGCCATAAACCAAGCGGAACAAAAGCAGCAACAGTTGTTAGTGTAGAAATAATTATAGGAAAAGCAATTTCGCCAATTCCTTTTTTTGCTGCTTCAACGCGACTCATACCTTCTTCAGACATTAGTCTGTATACATTTTCTACAACTACGATTCCATTATCTACTAGCATACCAAGTCCCATAATTAATCCAAAAAGAATCATGGTATTTAAGGTGTACCCAAGTAAATCTAATATCATTAAAGACATAAACATTGACATTGGTATTGCGAACCCAACAAATAATGCGTTTTTGAAACCTAAAAAGAACATTAAAACGGTAATAACTAGTATGATACCAAAGATGATGTTGTTTACTAAATCATCTACTTGACCAATGGTTTTAGAAGATTGATCGTTAGCAATAGTTACCTTTAAATCTGGAGGAAAAATATTTGCTATTGCATTATCTACGATGTCTCTTATTTGCTCAGCAGCAGCTACCATGTTTTCTCCTGAACGTTTTTTAACGTCTAGCATTACTACCTCTTCACCAAACTCTCTGGCATAAGTGGTTTTGTCTTCATCTTTAAAGGTAATGGTTGCAACATCTCTTAAATAAATAGAGTTTCCTTTTTCAGATTTTACGACAAAATTCTCTAATTCTTTTGGTTTTTCAATTTCACCAATAATTCGAATAGTGCGTCTTTGTCCGCTAGATATTAAGTTACCTGCAGACATCGTTACATTTTCTCTACCTATACTATTAGTGATATCCTCGAAACTTACTTGAGCTGCCATCATGTTATAAATGTCTACAGCAACTTCAACTTCTCTTTCTTGTGCACCACGAATGTCTACTTGTTTGATTTCTGTTAATCCTTCAATTTCATCTTCAAGATATTCACCATATTCTTTAAGTTTATCTACAGGGTAATCTCCAGAAATATTAATATTTAAGATTGGTATTTCTTCAGACATGCTTAAATCAAAAATATTTGGTTCAACTTTAGCACCATTAAAAGTAGGCCAATCTTCGCCAGAAGTTTCCGTATCTATTTCATCTTTTACTTTTTGCCTAGCTGCATCTACAGTTATATTTTCATCAAATTCTACAACAACAATAGAGTAGTCTTCTTGAGATGTTGAAGTAATTTCTAAAACATTACTGACAGATTTTAGTTTGTCCTCTATAGGATCAGTAATAAGTTTTTCAATGTCTTCTGCAGTGTTTCCAGGGTAGATTGAACTAATGTATATTTTAGTTTCTTTAATTTCTGGAAAGTTTTCTCTTGCCATGCTAAAATAAGCTCCAACACCAAGAACAAGAATTAACAAGGTTAAAACATACATTGTTGTTTTGTTGTTAATTGCCCAAGAGGAAAGCACGAATTCTTTATCGGTATTCTTTTTTTGTTGCGACATAATTATAAAGTTATGATTTTCACAGTTTGACCATCTTTTACATTTCTAGCACCTTCACTGATGATTTCATCACCGTTACTGATTCCTTTTAAAATCTCAATAACATCACCTTGTGTTCTTCCAGTTTCAATAATTACTTTTTTAGCAATAGCTTCTTGATTGTTGTTTTTTTCTGCAATTACATATACATATTGTTGCCCTTCAGCATTTTCTGAAATAATACTTTGAGGTAGTAATAGCGCTTTTTTATTTGTATAATCGTTTATTTTAAGTTTTGCAGTAAGGTTGGGTTTGATACTCTTGTCTTTGTTCGGTATAGCAATTTCAACTTTAAATGTTCTGTTTGCAGGGTTTATAAAATCACCGGCTTGTCTAACTTTAGCATTTATAGTTTTTCTAAGTACAGGGAATTCTACTTCAACATTTTTATCTTTAGTAACATTTGTGATGTATTTTTCGGGAACATCAGTTTCAATATACATACTATCTAAATTGATAATACGCATCAATTGAGATTGTCCAGACGCTACAACACTTCCTTGTTCTGTAATTATATCGTCAATAGTTCCTGAAAATGGTGCTCTAACAATTGTTTTTGCTAGCTGACTTTGTGCTTGCTTCACAGCTTTTTGTTGTGATTCATAACTAGATTTTGCTTGCAAATACTGGATTTCAGAACCTATTTTTTGTTCCCATAAACGCATTTGACGCTCAAATGTAGTTTTTGCTAAGTCCGATTGAATTTGCAATTGAGCAACTTGCTGACTCATACCAGCATCGTCAATTTTTGCTAAAATTTGTCCTTTTTTAACTTTTTGCCCTTCTTTTACATATACTTTGGAAAGAACACCTGAGTATTCAGGATACAGTACTAATAGGTTTTTAGTACTTACATTTCCTTGGAGTTCTAAATAATGTTTAAACTCACTTTCTTCTATTTTTACTGCTGTTATTAAAGAAAGTTTTTTAGTAATATCTAAAGTTGCTATTTTTGAATCTAGCTTCTTTATTGCGTCGATTAACTCTTGTTGTTTTGCGACAACCTCAGTTCTACGAACTCTTATTTTTTCTAAGTCACCTGAAGCAATTACATCTTCAATTGTTGTTTCTTTATTACCTCCACATGATAAAATAAGAAGTGATCCGATTACGAGTGTATATATGTTTTTCATTATAAATTGATTAATTAGTTTTATTTAATAATGTTTCTAAAGCAACTTTTTGAGTGATAACATCTAACATTGCTTGTAAATAATCTTGTTGACTTGAATATAATTGTTGTTGTGCTTGTCTTAAATCAAAGCTTGATGCAATTCCTTCAGAGAATTTTGTTTGATTCTTACGTTCAATACGTTCTGCTAATTCTAAATTTTCTTTAGAAGTTTGAAATTGTTCTATAGCAAACTGATAATTACTTTTTGAAGAGGCAACCTGAAATTTCAATTGCTTTTCGGTTTCGGTTAAATTATTTTCAGCTTTTTCTAAATTAATTTTTGCGCGTTGCGTAATTGCACTTCTTTTAAAAGAACTAAAGATAGGAATGTTTAAACTTACGCCTAACATAGAAGACCCAAACCATTTTTGATCATTATCTAAAAAAGTGAACTCATCATTATTAGCCGTATAACCACCGTTAACAAAAGCAGATAAACTTGGTAAGGCTTTTGTTTTTTCTAATTTTAAAAGTAATTCTTTTGAACGTCTGTCATTTTCAGCTATTTTATAGTCGATAGTGCTTTGCACGTCATCCGATGAATTTAGTAATTCCAAGTCAATATTTTCTTGCGCTAGAATTTCAAGTGATTCTGTTAAAATTACTTGAGCCTCAATATCCAAACCAATTGTGATGTTTAGCATTTGTTTAGCGATTTGATGTAATCTCTGTGCGTTTTTGTAACCACTATTCAATTGCTTTAAAGTAATTTGAAGTTGCTCAACATTTTCTTCTTCGGTTAATCCGTTTTCAAAAATTGCAGTTGTTTCACGTAAACTCTTTTCTAATACAGTAATGTTCTGTTCGTAGATAGTAATACTTTCTTTTGATAATAATACGTTTCCGTATGCGTTAATTGTATTTTTTCTTACCTCTAAATCTGTTTTGCTTTTAGCGTTTTTAGAAATTTCTAAAAAAACTTTTGCTGATTGTAGTCCAACAAGATATGAGCCATCGAATAATAATTGACTCAAAGTAGCTGTGGCATTCATGGTCTGTTTTGTTCCAAAAGGAACTGCTACAAAAGTTCCAGGAGTTTGCCCCGCTAATTCTCCAGGTAAAAGAGATACTTGTTGCTTTAACCAATTGTTATAATCAACCGTTGCGTTAATTTGTGGTAATCCGATTGCGGTAGTTTCCCACTTCTGTTTCACTGCTGCGTCAATATCTAGAGCTGCATTTTTAGCTGTCGTATTGTTTTGTATAGCATAATCTATCGCTTCTTGTAATGTCAAACTTGTTGGTTGCTCTTGTGCTGTTATGTGGAATGATAACAGAAAACTAAATATAAATACTAGTTTATGTGTCATGGTTATGATAATTTATTCTTGAAGTTAATTAATTCTTGTTCTAATACACTAATGCCATACATGGTTGCTATTGCTCTAGTGTGGTATTCTAAAATTTGCATTTCGGTTTTAATAACGTCGCTTGTTTTTTTACTAAATGTATCGCTTTCATGAGATCCAAATATTAGTAAAAAATAGAACTTCATTGTTGTTTCTTTGTCTATGTTATCTCTATATAATTTTTCGTCAATCCCTTTTTGTAAATTACTCATTACACATTCATTAAATGAACACGTTTGATGCTCCATTAGTTTTGAAAATGTTTCTGGGTAGTATTTTTTTAGCTGAAACATTGGTGAAGTTTTAGCTTTTTTAAACATGTTCTGAAACACTTTTTTTATGGTAAAGTTTTCTTCAATTGCGTTTAGTTGAAGTTCAGTTATTTCATTTAAAGCAGTATCAATAGTTTTTTGCACAAAATCTGTACTTGCGTCAACTAAGTCAACTTTGTTTTCAAAGGATTTGTAAATTGTTTTTTTAGAAATCCCCATTTCATTTGCGATATCATCCATAGTAACACTCTTAAAACCATAGTTTAAGAACATATTTCCTGCGGTGTCTAATATTTTTTCTCTCATACAGTGCATTTATTCTGGGGCAAATATAAGTCAAGAAACTTTAGGAACACTAAAAGTTTCCAAAGTTTTATTAAAATTTAACATTTCAGAATCTTAGCTAATAGTTTACTTTTGCTCAAAAAACAGATATAATGCTATCAATTGATTCTTATAGAGTAAGTTTTACGGCTTATTTACAAGATAAAATTCAAACTAAAGAGCCTAAAAGTTTATATGAACCTATCACCTATATTTTAAATTTAGGTGGTAAACGTTTAAGGCCAGTGTTAACTTTATTGACTGCAGAGATTTTTGGTACAGACTATAAAAAAGCATTAGATGCTGCGCTAGCCGTTGAGATTTTTCATAATTTTTCTTTAGTACATGATGATATTATGGATGATGCACCCTTAAGAAGAGGTGAGCAAACTGTACATGAAAAGTGGGATATAAATACTGGGATTCTTTCTGGTGACGCCATGTTAATTCAGGCATATCAATTGTTTGAGAATTATGAGAATAGCACTTTTAGAGGTTTAGCTCAAATTTTTAGTAAAACGGCATTGGAGGTTTGTGAAGGCCAACAATATGATGTTGATTTTGAAGTACGTAATGATGTGACTGAGGTAGAATACTTAAAAATGATTGAGTATAAAACTGCAGTTTTAGTAGGGGCAGCTATGAAAATGGGCGCTTTAGTGGCAAACGCTTCTGAAGAAGATGCTGATAAAATATACGATTTTGGACGTTTGTTAGGTATCGCATTTCAATTACAAGATGATTATTTAGATGCTTTTGGAGATCCTGAAACTTTTGGAAAACAAGTTGGGGGCGATATTATTGAAAACAAAAAAACATTTCTGTATTTAAAGGCTATTGAAAATGCGTCTGAAGCAGATAAGAAAAAATTAATAGAGTTGTTTAGCGAACACGATGAGACGGATGTTGAAACAAAAATAACTTTCGCAAAAGAAGTTTTTGTTTCAAGTGGGGCTTCAGAAATGACTCAAAAAGCAATAAATGAGTATACTCAAATGGCGTTCAAAACCTTAGAGAATTTATCTGTTTCAGAAGAGAATAAGCAAGTGTTAATCGAGTTTGGTGAGAGTTTAATGTACAGAACTGTGTAGTGTCTTTAGAAGTTCAGAATACAAGTGAATTATTAAATGTGGCAATCTCAAATGAGTTGTATAAAGCGCTAATTGTTCAATTAAATAAAGATTTTAAACTCTCAAATATTGAGGAATTAATCAGCGTAACTGTAAGTCCTGATGTTTTGAAGCAGCAATTGTTAACACTTGTTGAACGGCTAATTTATAATGAGTTTGATAGTTTTTTAAATTTATTGTATCGTATAGATTTATCAGAACAGAAAATTAAAAAACACTCCAGTCAAACAACTGAGGAGTATATAGAGAATGTTTCTTTTTTAATCTTGAAAAGAGAGTGGCAAAAAGTCTGGTTCAGGCAAAATTATTCCTCTTAAAAAAAAACTCTAATAAATGGAGAGATAGCTGTGCCGTACACGCTTTTACGTTCATTGTATAGTACATCATAACGCATACCCATTGCCCCAAAATTTCCAATAGCATAACCGCCGCCTAAATACAGTGCTGGATACCAATAATTAGAAGTGTTATTAATAATTTTATCTTTATAGTTGACATTGTTTAATTCAAGTTCGGCAGATAATTGTAGTTCTCTAATCGGATTAAACAGTGATATTAAACTTCCTCCAAAAACGGTAGCTTCAAAATATTTTTTTCTACTGGCATAGTTTCCAGACAAGCCAACTCCAAAAGCAAATTTATCATTAAACTGATATATCCCACCAGGTGCAATAGCAACATTAGTGTAATCATCACTAAAGCCTAAAGCTATACCTCCTCCAAATCGAACATTACTCCAGAATTTATTTTTGGTTTCAGGAGGTTCTAGGCTGTCAATTTCTTGAGCATTTAGAAAAACAGAAAAAAACACCATAAAAAATGTGAAAACCAAATATTTGTGGCTAAGAAATGTATGCATATTAGTAAATTCTTTAAAATGGAAAGTTACAAATTAATTTATAGAAAAATCAAGCTGTTGTTTTTATGAAAAATTGTACTTTTGAACGAATTTTATGTATAGCAATATTTTGTTGCTAAAATCAATAGAAAACTTAGTTTTCTGTAATGATAAAAAAGAGACAAGCGAAACATAATGGATAAATATTCCTTTTTAAACGCCGCACATACAGCATACTTTGCTGAATTGTATGATCAATATTTAGTTAACCCTGATAGTGTAGAACCTAGTTGGAGAGCATTTTTTCAAGGCTACGATTTTGGAGCCGAAGCTTCTTCAGAAGACGGACAAGTATACGAAGTTCCAGATAACGTACTTAAAGAGTTTCAAGTTGTAAGATTAATTGATGGCTATAGAACTCGTGGGCATTTGTTTACAAAAACAAACCCTGTTAGAGAACGTAGACAATACAGACCGACTTTAGCATTAGAAAATTTCGGATTATCAAATTCCGATTTAAACGAAGTTTTTGAAGCAGGATCTATTCTGAATTTAGGTAAAGTTACTTTATCTGAAATCATCAAACACTTAGAGGCTATTTATTGTGACTCTATTGGTGTCGAGTACATGTACATCAGGAACCCAGAGGAAATTAAATGGATTCAAGATTGGTTAAATGTAAATGATAACCACCCTAAGTTTTCTTCAGATGAAAAAAAGGGTATTTTAAAGAAATTAAACGAAGCAGTGTCTTTCGAGACATTTATGCATTCAAAATACGTAGGTCAAAAACGTTTTTCTGTTGAAGGTAATGAGACACTTATTCCTGGGTTAAATTCACTTATGGAAAATGCAACAGACAAAGGCGTTAGTCAGTTTGTTGTAGGTATGGCTCACCGTGGTCGTTTAAATGTATTGGCAAATATCTTCGGAAAATCGTCTGAAAATATATTTTCTGAATTTGATAGTAAAGAATACGACGAAGATGAACTGTTTGATGGTGATGTAAAATACCATATGGGATGGACATCTTACCGAGAAGCAGATTCAGGTAAAAAAGTTCGTATGGACTTAGCACCAAATCCATCACACTTAGAAACTGTAAATACAGTAGTTGAAGGAATTTGTCGTGCGAAATTAGATAATGAACTAGATGGTGATGAAAATAAAATCTTACCAATATTAATTCATGGTGATGCAGCAATTGCTGGTCAAGGAGTAGTTTATGAAACTATTCAAATGGCACAATTGGACGGTTACCGAGTTGGAGGAACAATTCATGTGGTTGTAAATAACCAAGTAGGATTTACAACTAATTATTTAGATGCGCGTTCAAGTACCTACTGTACAGACGTAGGTAAAGTAACATTGTCTCCTGTGTTACATGTTAATGCAGATGATGTTGAAGCGGTTTGTCATGCATTTGCATTCGCGTTAGAATTTAGAATGAAATTTGGTAGAGATGTGTTTATTGATTTGTTAGGATTCCGTAAATACGGACATAATGAAGGAGATGAACCACGTTTTACGCAGCCAAAATTATATAAATCAATTGCTAAACATTCAAACCAAAGAGATATCTATGCCGCTAAGTTATTAGCAGATGGCGTTATTGATAACGGCTATGTTAAAACTTTAGAAAAAGCATATAAAGCAGATTTGGAGGTTGGATTAGAAGCCTCAAGAAAACACGAGAAAACGATCGTAACTAAAATCATGGCTGACGATTGGAAAGGCTATGAGATTGGAAAACTAAACGATATTCTTGCACCTGTTGATACAACGTATTCATTAGATAAATTAGATAAAATAGCAGAAGGAATTACAAAATTACCTTCTGACAAAAAATTTATCAAGAAGATTGAACGTATTATAGCCGATAGGAATAAACGTTATTTTGATAAAGATTTCAAAAATTATAACCAATTAGATTGGGGTATGGGCGAGCTTTTTGCTTACGCAACTTTAATGGAAGAAGGGTATAATGTACGTATTTCTGGGCAAGATGTAGAAAGAGGAACATTCTCACACCGTCACGCTATTGTGAAAACAGAGAGTGGCGATGAAGAAATAAACTTACATAACACTATTGGTTTGGACGGTCATTTCGATATTTATAACTCATTACTTTCTGAGTATGGAGTTGTAGGTTTTGATTATGGTTACGCTATGGCAAGCCCGAAAACATTAACAATTTGGGAAGCACAATTTGGAGACTTCAGTAATGGAGCTCAAATTATGTTAGATCAATATATTTCTGCTGCAGAAGATAAATGGAAAACTCAAAACGGATTGGTAATGTTATTGCCACACGGTTATGAATTTCAAGGATCTGAGCATTCTTCAGCACGTATGGAACGTTATTTACAACTGTGCTCAAATCATAACATGATTATTGCAGATTGTACAACGCCTGCTAATTTTTACCATTTGTTGAGACGACAAATGAAATGGAATTTCAGAAAACCATTAGTGGTATTTACACCTAAACGTTTATTGCGTTTGCCTGAAGCTGTATCTACTAAAGATGAATTAGTGAATGGTAAGTTTCAAGAAGTTTTAGATGATACTTCAGTAGATAAAAAGAAAGTAACTTCATTGGTGTTTTGTACTGGTAAATTCTATTATGATTTATTAGAAAAACGTACTGAATTAGGAAGAGAAGATGTTGCTTTAGTGCGTATAGAACAATTATTCCCGTTACCACAAAAACAATTAGAAGAGTTGATTGCAAGCTATCCAAATGTTTCTGATTATGTTTGGGCGCAAGAAGAACCTAAAAACATGGGTGCTTGGGGGTATATGTTAATGCACTTTGAAGCAGTTAAGTTACGTTTAGCTTCAAGAAAAGCATACAGTGCACCTGCTGCAGGAAGCTCGACACGTTCAAAAGCGAGGCACAAAAAAGTAATAGATAGTGTTTTTGAAACACCAACAAAATAATAAAGAACAATACAGACTATAAATTATATATTATGATTTTAGAAATGAAAGTTCCTTCACCGGGGGAATCAATTACAGAAGTAGAAATTGCAGAATGGTTAGTTCAAGATGGCGATTACGTTGAGAAAGATCAAGCTATTGCAGAAGTAGATTCAGACAAAGCAACATTAGAATTACCAGCTGAGGTAAGCGGAACAATTACGTTAAAAGCTGAAGAAGGTGATGCTGTTGCAGTAGGTGAAGTGGTTTGTTTGATTGATACATCTGCAGAAGCTCCTGCTGGTGACGCAACTACAACTGAAGCTCCAAAAGCTGAAGAGAAGAAAGTAGAGGCGCCTAAAGCTGCTCCGGTAGAATCTAAAACATATGCAACAGGAACTGCGGCTCCAGCTGCTAAGAAAATTTTAGACGAAAAAGGAATTGCAACTAATGATGTTCCTGGAACAGGACGTGACGGACGTATCACTAAAGAAGATGCTGTGAAGGCAGTGCCTTCAATGGGAACGCCAACAGGTGGATCTAGAAGTACGGGTCGCAAAAAAATGTCAATGTTACGTCGTAAAGTAGCAGAGCGTTTGGTTGAAGCTAAAAATACTACAGCAATGTTAACTACGTTTAACGAAGCTGATATGAAGCCTATTTTCGACTTAAGAAAACAATATAAAGAAGAGTTCAAAACAAAGCATGGTGTTGGACTTGGATTCATGTCGTTCTTTACAAAAGCAGTTACGAGAGCATTAGAATTATATCCTGATGTGAACTCCATGATTGATGGTAAAGAAATGATTACATATGATTTCTGCGATATTTCAATAGCTGTGTCTGGTCCTAAAGGATTAATGGTGCCAGTTATGCGTAATGCAGAAATGTTAACGTTCCGAGGTGTTGAAACTGAAATTAAACGTTTAGCTTTAAGAGCTCGTGACGGAAAGATTACCGTGGATGAAATGACAGGAGGAACATTTACAATTTCTAACGGAGGTGTATTTGGTTCAATGTTATCTACACCAATTATCAATCCGCCACAATCAGGTATTTTAGGAATGCACAACATTATTGAGCGTCCTGTAGCTGTAGATGGACAAGTTGTTATTAGACCAATGATGTATTTAGCATTATCTTATGACCATAGAATTATTGATGGTAAGGAATCTGTTGGTTTCTTGGTAGCTATTAAAGAAGCTTTAGAAAATCCAGTTGAGTTATTAATGGGAGGTGATGTTAAAAAAGCCTTAGAATTATAATCGACTTAATTTTATCATATTTAAAAAAACCGAAGCTAATTTTGTTTCGGTTTTTTTGTGTTTATAAGTATGAGTTTATGGCCTGTGGGTCTTCTAAAACTTCTCGTTTTATTTGAAGGGTGCCATCTTCTTTGGTGTCAATATACCATTTGATTAAAGATAACGCACCATTTTCTATTTCGATACCAGTAATACTCCTAGGATGTACGCAACTTCCATCATTAAAGAAAGGAATGTCACCAGGTTCAGGAAAACGCGGGCGATGTGTATGACCAACAATAGTCATTAAATTGTTATTGTCTGTAATCCATTTTTTAATACGACGTTCTACTTTTATCAATTCTTTATGATTTTTTGCGGGACTTGTAGGGTCAGAGATTCCCATGACTTGTAAAGGTTTCCATAAAATTCTTACAAAAAATCTGCTCCACTTCCAGAATGTGTAATTCCACCAATCTGCTTGATGACCATGCGTTAAAAATACTTCTTGACAAGTGTCTACATGTCTTAAAATTACACCTTCTTCATAGTTGAGGTTAGGGAATAAGGGGGTGTCTTTTTCTGTTTTATGATCGTAATAACTAGACAAGTGTTTGGTTACATATTTTGGGTTTTTATAGACCATGTCATGATTTCCCCAAATAAGGTGTAACCTATTTGCTTCATGAAACTTTTTCAATAACAGATAAATGTTTTTGTGCGCCTGAAAAAGAGTTTTAAAAGACAAGTTTTCCCATAATTCATCGCCATCACCTAACTCACAATATTGAAAATTGTTGTTATAGTAATGTGTAAGAGCATGCATGTAGATATTTCTGTTGTTCGCAAAATCGTCAGCAAAACTATTGTCACCTCTGTGGCAATCACTAAACAACACGAACTTATCGTCGTTTGAAAATTCGATAAGTTTGGCATTTTTATAAGCTCTTGTAAGTCTGAAGTGTGATGACATTAGAAATGTATTTGAGTTAAAGGTATAAAAAAAGCGAACTAATTGTAATCAGTTCGCTTTTTAATTTATGAGATTCAAATTCTAATGAAATGCATATTGTACTCCTAAATTAGCAGTATAACTTTGGTCTAATTGAAAACCATTAACATCTTGATATAATGGTAATAGAATTTCTGCTCCAAAACGTAAGCCTTTTAAGGTTCCTTTTGGTTGTAAAAGATTCACTCCAAAACCATAATGAATGTATAATCCACCAGAATTAGTAGTGTCTGCAGTAGATACCATCATTGGGTTGACCATATCACTTTTACCTTTAATTTCATCAACAAGTTGTCCGTTCAATCTAAATGAAGCGCTTAACCAATCGTTAGCTTTTGCTGCCACCCACGTAGTAGCCTGGTAGTGGTTTCCAAATCTGAAATCCTGATCATTGTCATTTAAGTTGATGTGGCTATTTAGTTGCGCTCCAAACGATGAAGTTGTTCCGTGCCACTGGTAAGTTAATCCTAGTTTTGTTCCCCAAGATCCAGTTCCTAATTGCATTGGGTATGGTAATTGAATATCCTCACCCATAGACATAGGTGTAGCATCTTTTGCTTCAATGCTACCTGTAGGAATTGACACACCAACTTGCGCATGAAGATTTTTCTTGTTAGAGTTAAAAATGCTGTATAAAGCACTTAATGACACATCTCCTAAGCCACTAGATTTAGTGCTGAAGTTACGAGTCATCCCCATCATCATCATTTGTAAATTCATATCATTTTCAATATAATTAGCCATTGCCATAATAGTAATTTTATCTGTTGGTGCATACATGGCACCTAACATATGCATATTCATTATCATGTTTTGTGGTGTTACCATATAATCGGTAAAACCATTTGCATTTGTAGCATTATCGCGTCCTTCTTTTAATTGTTGCATTCCCATTGTCATGTATTTGTAGGATATCATGAAACCCCCTTTTGGGTGTGTGTGATCTCCCATTACTCCAATAGGAGCATGCCCGTCAGGTCTATCAGATGAGTTGCAATTGCTATGGTTGTTGTCTTTATGACAATTTTCTTTTTCTTGAGAAAATAATAGGCTTGTCATTAAACAAGCGATAAGTAATACTGTATTTTTCATTGTAATAATAATTGCTGCAAATTAGTTGCAGTTTGAGTTTTGAATATAAGTTTTGTGGTCTTAATGTTAAGACATGTGTATGCTCATAAACTATATCTAGTTTACGGTAATTTAATAGGAGTTAAAACTTATAATTGAGGCGGGTGAAAAATATCTGTGCAGAATAGATAAATGTATTTTTCTGTGTAATAGTTTGTTACTTTACGAAGTGGTATTATTGTTAATTTGGTTGGTATTTCTGATAAAAGAGAATGCAGTGGACTAATTGGATAATCTTCTAAGTTAACACTAAACGATTGTTGTGTGTCTTCTTGTGTCTTTTGAAGTTCTTTTTTTAAATGGCATTTACCATTACATTCTAACTCAGGCTTATCTTTATTAATACATAAAAATTCTGCAATATAATCTTGATTAACTGCGTAGTCAATTATTGGTGCAATAGGTCTTAACATTGCAACCAAATAAAAGGATAAGAATAGTATTGCAGGTACTTTTTTCAGGGGAAAAATTTTCTGTAAAAGTAAGATATATTACAATAAAAAAAGCCTGACATAAGTCAGGCTTTTTGTGAATTTGTAAAATTTTATTTAAAAGCATTTAAGCCTGTTACATCCATACCTGTAATTAGTAAATGAATGTCATGAGTACCTTCGTAAGTGATTACACTTTCTAAGTTCATAGAGTGACGCATGATGCTGTATTCTCCAGAAATTCCCATACCACCTAACATTTGTCGAGCTTCACGAGCAATGTTGATAGCCATATCTACGTTATTACGTTTAGCCATAGATATTTGTGCAGATGTTGCGCGACCTTCATTACGTAAAACACCTAAACGCCAAGTTAATAATTGCGCTTTTGTGATTTCGGTAATCATTTCGGCTAATTTCTTTTGTTGTAATTGAAACTGACCAATTGGTTTTCCAAATTGCATACGCTCTTTAGAATATCTTAAAGCAGTGTCATAACAGTCCATTGCTGCACCAATTACACCCCACGCAATACCATAACGTGCAGAATCTAAACACCCTAATGGCGCACCTAATCCTGATTTATTTGGTAATAAGTTTTCTTTAGGAACTTTTACGTTATCAAAAATTAACTCTCCAGTAGCTGAAGCTCTTAATGACCATTTATTATGTGTTTCTGGAGTGGTGAACCCTTCCATACCACGTTCAACTACTAGCCCGTGAATACGACCTTCTTCATTCTTAGCCCATACAACTGCAACATCAGCAAATGGTGCGTTAGAAATCCACATTTTGGCTCCGTTTAAAAGATAGTGGTCTCCCATATCTTTAAAATTAGTCACCATTCCTCCGGGGTTAGATCCGTGATCTGGTTCAGTTAAACCAAAACATCCTAGCCATTCACCAGAAGCTAATTTTGGTAAATATTTTTGACGTTGTTCTTCATTACCATATTTCCAAATTGGATACATTACTAAAGAAGATTGTACAGATGATGTAGAACGTACACCTGAATCACCTCTTTCAATTTCTTGCATAATTAAACCATAAGAAATTTGATCTAATCCAGCACCACCATATTCTTCTGGAATATATGGACCGAATGCGCCAATTCCAGCTAAACCTTTAACTATCTGTTTTGGGAATTCAGCTTTTTGAGCATATTCTTCAATAATAGGTGACACATCACGCTTTACCCATTCTCTGGCAGCATCTCTAACTAATTTGTGTTCGTCAGATAATAAGTCGTCTAATTGATAATAATCTGGAGCTTGAAATAAATCTGGTTTCATGTGTTGGTTTTTATGTGGTTAATGATTTGTGCTTGAGTAAAGCAACAAAAATCATGATGTAAATTAAAATTATAGAAACAAATGTAATTAATGAGTTGTAACTAAACAACTTGAAAGAGGATTAAAATTTAACAGTGTAATTTTTGTTTTTGCTAAAAAACAGCCTCTTTAAATGGTTACATTTTTAAATAGAAGTCTTTTGTAAGGTTAATATAGTCTTCTGTGTAATCATGTCTGCCAATTTCTATAATAAGTTCTGAAGTGTCTATGTTAGTTTCATTAAACGAAAACTCTAATAAACTTCTTTTGATATCTGTAGAATGCGTGCCTTTTACTCTTGTAAGTCTGTTGGGGTATAAATTGAATTTTGACGCTAATGCAATAAAATTGTCTTCTTCTGAAAACGGAATAATAAATGCGGCTTTACCATTTTCTGATAATAACTTTGATGTGCCATATAACAGATGGTCAAATGGTAGAGCGTCAGTAAAACGCGCTAAGTCTCTTTGTGTATTATCGGTTTTGTAGTCTTCGGAATAAAATGGTGGGTTGGAAATGATTAAATCATAGGTATCATCTACTTCTTCAATAAATTCTATAAAGCCGGCGTGGTAACAAAACAAACGATCTGCCCAAGGTGTGTTTTCAAAATTCTCAGCAGCTTGTTCAAAAGCATCATCATCAATCTCAATTGCTTCGATGGTCTCTGCAAAAGTACGTTGTGCAAGCATTAGTGATAGTATTCCGGTACCTGTTCCAATATCTAGTATAGAGAATGGCTTGTGGTTAATAGAAGCCCAGGCTCCTAATAAAACACCATCGGTGCCAATTTTCATGGCACATCGGTCTTGACTTACAGTAAATTGTTTGAATTTGAATGGTTTGTTCATTATGCAGATAACAAAATTAATATTCAGTTTTGTCTACTTTTTCCGCCCATTTTTGAAAAGGCACCAATGCAATGTCTCTAGATAATTGTTCAAAGGGGATGCTGCGTTTAGCGTATGGCAATGGGATTTCTTTGTAAATAAATTCATCATCAAAACCTATATTGGCGGCATCTGACTGATTACTACCGTAGTATACCTTGTCTGGCCTGGCCCAATATATGGCGCCTAAACACATAGGGCAAGGTTCGCAAGAGGTGTAAATTTCACATCCGTCTAATTGGAAGGAATCTAGGTTTTTACAAGCGTCTCTAATAGCTGTAATTTCTGCATGTGCTGTTGGGTCATTGGTTGAGGTTACTTTGTTATTTCCTCTTCCTATAACTTTTCCATCTTTTACAATAACGCAACCAAAAGGGCCGCCTTCATTGTTAGTCATTCCTTTTAAAGCTGCGTTAACAGCTTCTTTCATAAAGTCTTCTTTATAACTGCTCATTTTTAATAATACTTTTGTTAAAGATAAATTGTTGTACAATCACTAATAAGGTAAAAAGATTGTAGTGTGTAAAAGCTTTACTGTAAACTTTCAATTTAGAATTGTGAAGATAAAATAATTATTTGTTTTATGTGTTAATGTAATAATAAAGGAGCTATTCTGAATACAAGGTTGTATTTTTTAAATAACTATCTTTGGTGAAATTTCATTTTCAGTTATGAACACCGAGGAACAGCAATATAAAAAACCAGCATTTAAGATTAAAGCGCCTTTAAAAGAGCACTTAAAACATTATTCTAGGTATGCTGAATTACCTTTGTCTTATGATGATTTGACATCTTATCAAGATTTAATTCCAGTTTCAAATGATAGTGGTGTTTCGTCGTTATGGTATTTGGTTTTGTATAGTAGCTATGAGATGGATAGGATTCAAGATCAACTTATACAGATATACGAACTATTGGTGGCTGATGGGGATAAAATTCCGTTTTTAAAAATTGAGCGTATTGAGTTTTGCTCTTTTGGTAATTCTAAGCCATTTAGAATAAAAGTTAGGAATGAAATTAATGATAATCATGATTATTTCTACATTAAAAAAGCTGATGCATCTCGAGTCTATGGTTTGGAATTAGAAGAAATATTTTCTCCTGATAAAGTGTCTTTTTTGGTGAATAACACTACAATAGTTATTGAGCATATAGTAGGTATACCTTGTGATGAATATATAGAGGCTCATAGAGGAGTTAAAATTGAAAATAGGCTACGATTTGCAAAGGAGTTCGTGAAGTTTAATGAGCGTTGTTTTGTAAGATTGTTGGGCGATATTAGGGCTTATAATTTTATAATAGAAATCACACAAGATTTTGACAACGTCCAATATAGAATGCGTTCTATAGATTTTGACCAACAATGTTATGAGGGCAGAAGAAGTTTATATTTACCACAGTACTTTAAAGATAATATTGAATTAGTAGAACATGCTCAAGAAATGCTTTCTACAGAAATGGCAAACCAATATGCGAGGGAAGAGCGTGTTGCTATGAAAAAACGATTTTTGGCTTCTAAGCAGCGTACAAAAAGTTTGTTAAGAAGAATGAGAAAAGACATTATATCTACACCTGAACATACTAGAAGATTAAAAAAAGAACTCGGTGAGTTTCATCGAAATCCTGACTTTGACCATTGTAAAAATATGGGGGAAGTATTGACTTTGCATTTGGAGCAGAAACTGGGGGTTGCAATATTTTAATATAAACAATAAAGCCTTACGTTTATGTAAGGCTTTATTGTTTATTGCAGAGGGGAAGGGATTCGAACCCTCGGTACCCTTGCGAGTACACTACCTTTCCAGGGTAGCCTATTCGACCGCTCTAGCACCCCTCTAAATATTATTCTAAATACAAGTCAATTAATCCCTCTGGGGTATTGACAATAATTTGTTTTTGATTTCTGTCTACCGTTTTGATAAATTCATCATTAACAGGAATTAGTATTTCTGCACCGTCTTTGTCAACAACAAATAATTCTTGAGCACCTGTAGTATCAACATTTTCTATAATACCAACTTCGCCAAAGTTTTCATCAACCATTGTGAATCCGACCACTTCATGAAAATAAAACTTATTACCTTCTAATTTTGGGAGAATAGCTAAAGGAAGATACAGTTCAGCTTTCATTAAAGCGTCAGCGTCTTCTTCGGTATCAACTTCTTCAAATTTAATACGGAGTAATTGTGTTTTGTGAAGTTTACAGCTTTCAATAAAAAAAGGAATCAGATTATTTCGTAAAGAAATAAAAACTGATTCCAGATTTTTAAATAATTCAGGTTCGTCCGTGTCTAATTTAACAAGGAGTTCTCCTTTAAAGCTATACTTCTTAACGATTTTTCCTAAATAGAAACAATCTTTAAGTTGCATATGTTACTCTTCTTCTTGAGCAGGAGTTGCAGCAGCAATTCTTGCTTCGTTAATAGCTTTTTCAGCAGCTAAAGCAGCAGCGGCAGCGTCAGAATCAGCTTTTGCTAATCCATCTTTCTTCCCTTGTACTTTACCTTCTTTATCAGAAACCCAAGCAGCAAATTTTGCTTCAGCTTGTTCTTCAGTTAAAGCGCCTTTAGCAACACCACCTTTTAAGTGCTTTTTAAGCATAACTCCTTTGTAAGAAAGAATTGCTCTAGCAGTATCAGTTGGTTGTGCACCTTTACCTAACCATTCTACAGATCCATCAACATCTAAGTTAATTTCTGCAGGGTTAACATTAGGATTGTAAGTTCCTAATTTTTCTAAAAATCTACCGTCTCTTTTTGATCTTGAGTCAGCAGCTACGATCCAGTAAAAAGGCTTTCCTTTTTTACCATGTCTTTGTAATCTAATTTTAACAGGCATAATGTGTTAATTTTTGAAGGTTCACGACCTTCGGTTATTAATTATAAATAAGTCTGCAAATATACAATGCTTTATTGAGACAGCAAACAGATTTTTATTTTTTTAGAACAATTTATAATGAACTTGGTTTTAAGGAATTGATTAGCTTAGCTGAACTTAAATCTTAAAAGGAAATGGTTAATGGATTTGTTTAATAATCTTTATGGTGGAGAATATAATTTGTTGCCCAAGGATGGAGAAGTAAACTACTATGGAGTTGTTATGAATATGAAGGATGCAAACAAGTATTACCAATGTTTATTAGCTACAATTAAATGGAGAAATGATGAAGCTGTATTGTTTGGTAAACGAATCATAACAAAACGAAAAGTAGCTTGGTATGGCGATAAATCGTTTGAGTACGACTATTCCAATACAACCAAAGTGGCGTTGCCGTGGACTAACGAACTATTAGAATTAAAGCAACTAACAGAAAAACTAACTGGGGAATCTTATAATTCGTGTTTGTTAAACTTGTATCATAATGAGTCCGAAGGAATGGCTTGGCACAGTGATGCAGAAAAAAAACTTAAAAGAAACGGTGCTATTGCCTCACTAAGTTTTGGGGCAGAACGTAAGTTCGTTTTCAAGCATAAAACAACTAAAGAGAAAGTATCTGTGGTTCTAAATCACGGAAGCTTATTAGTGATGAAAGGCTCAACGCAGACCAATTGGTTACACCGGTTGCCTCCAACAAAATTTAAAAAAGGCATAAGAGTAAATTTGACTTTTAGAATGATAGTTGAATAAAATTACTGTTCACAACTTCATTAAGACAATCAAAATTCACATAAATATTATGCTTAAATTTGGGGCATGTATTTAATTTTTGACACAGAAACTACAGGACTTCCAAAACGTTGGGATGCTCCAATTACAGATACTGATAATTGGCCAAGATGTATTCAAATTGCTTGGCAGTTGCATGATGAACTTGGTAATTGTATTGAGTATCAAGATTATTTGGTAAAAGCAGATGGATTTAATATTCCTTATGATGCTGAGAAAATACATGGCATTTCAACAGCTTTAGCTAATGAACAAGGAATTGAGCTTAAAGACATGTTGGAGAAATTCAACATTGCCCTATCTAAGTCGAAATTTATAGTTGGACAGAATGTTGGTTTTGATACCAATATTATGGGTGCTGAGTTTTGCAGACTTGGTATAGAAAATAACTTGCAAGAGTTACCTGTATTAGATACCTGTACAGAACGCACTGCAAAATTATGTGAAATTCCTGGGGGTAGAGGAGGTCGTTTTAAATTACCAACTTTAACAGAATTACACAATCATTTATTCGGAACTGGTTTTGGTGAAGCACATAATGCCACTGCTGATGTTGAGGCAACTACGCGTTGTTTTTTCGAATTGATTAGAAAACGAAATTATACTACTGAAGAGTTAGCGGTTTCTAGTGATTATTTTGAAAGATTCGATGCTAGAAATCCAAATACAATTCAAGTTGTAGGTTTAAAACACGTCAACTTAAAAAAGGAATCTGAAAAAATAAGTAAGCGTATTGAAAAAGAAGCTGATGTTATTTTTTCAAAAGAAGATATTGTTCAGAATCTTACCGTTTTACAAGACGCACAGTTTTCTCATTTACATAACCATTCTCAATACTCAGTATTGCAATCTACTATTCCTGTTCAAGGGTTGGTGAAAATTGCTGCTAAGAATGGAATGAATGCAGTAGCGATGACTGATCATGCCAATATGATGGGAGCATTTCATTTTGTGAGCGCAGTTCAAGGGCATAATAAAGGAGTAGAAGAACGTAGAAAGGAAGCTGAAGAAAACGGAGAAGCATTTCATGAAAAACCTTTAAAAGGAATCATTGGATGTGAACTGTTTGTTTGTGAAAACCACTTAGATAAGTCGCGAAAAGATAATGGGTATCAAGTGGTGTTTCTTGCAAAAAATAAAAACGGATATCACAACTTGGCAAAAATGTCTTCTTTAGGGCATACGCATGGTAAATATTATGTGCCAAGAATAGATAAAGAAGTCGTAAAAAAATATAAAGAGGATATTATTGTACTTACTGGAAACTTGTATGGAGAAGTGCCAAGTAAAGTATTAAATATTGGAGAGAATCAAGCCGAAGAAGCTTTACTCTGGTGGAAGCAAGAATTTGGTGACGACTTGTATATTGAGTTAATGCGCCACAATCAAGAAGATGAAAAGCGCGTTAATCAAGTGTTAATTGAGTTTTCTAAAAAGCATGATGTAAAGCTTGTTGCAACAAATAACACGTATTATGCCAATCAAGAAGATGCTAATGCACATGATATTTTGTTATGTGTAAAGGATGGTGAAAAACAGGCCACACCAATAGGTCGTGGTCGAGGTTATCGTTATGGATTGCCAAATCAGGAATATTATTTCAAGAGTCAGGATGAAATGAAAACGCTTTTTAAAGATGTGCCTGATGCGATAACTAATGTGCAGGAAGTTGTTGATAAAATTGAACCGTATACTTTAGCAAGAGATGTATTGTTGCCGGCTTTTGATATTCCTGAGCAATTTCAATTTGAAGAGGATAAGGTTGATGGAGGTAAGCGAGGGGAAAATGCGTTTTTAGCACATTTAACTTATGAAGGAGCAAAAAAACGTTACGGTGAAATTACAGAAGAAATAAAAGAACGTCTCGATTTTGAATTAGAAGTAATTGAAAAAACTGGGTATCCAGGTTATTTCTTAATTGTAGAAGATTTTATTCGCGAAGCCAGAAAGATGGATGTGTCAGTTGGTCCCGGACGTGGATCTGCTGCTGGTTCTGTAGTTGCTTTTTGTCTTTGGATTACAAATTTAGATCCGATTAAATACGATTTACTTTTTGAGCGTTTCTTAAATCCAGAGCGTGTAAGTATGCCAGATATCGATATCGATTTTGATGATGAAGGTCGTGGTCGTGTTATGCAATATGTAATTGATAAGTATGGCTCAAATCAAGTGGCTCAAATTATTACTTACGGTACAATGGCCGCGAAATCATCTATTAGAGACACTGCACGAGTATTGGATTTACCATTATTTGAAGCTGATAAAATTGCTAAACTAATACCAAATACGAAGCTCGCTAAAATTTTCGGAAAATCTGAAAAAGAACTCCGCGATAAATTCCGTTCAGAGGAAGTTGATAGTATAAATGAGTTATTAAACTTATCTGAAGGGGATAATTTAGAAGCTGAAACTATTAATCAAGCGCGAGTATTAGAAGGTTCTGTGCGTAATACAGGAATTCATGCGTGCGGTGTTATTATAACACCAGATGATATTACAAAGTTCGTGCCTGTTGCATTAGCAAAGGATTCGGAAATGTATTGTACGCAATTTGATAACTCTGTTGTTGAGAATGCAGGATTATTAAAAATGGATTTCTTGGGGTTAAAAACATTAACCTTAATTAAAGATACTGTAAAACTAGTCAAACTAAAACATGGTATTCAACTTGACCCTGAATCTTTCGATTTAGAAGATGTAAAAACATATGAGCTTTTTCAGCGTGGAGAAACGGTAGGGATATTTCAATATGAATCGCCTGGAATGCAGAAATACATGAAGGAATTGAAACCTACAGTATTTGCCGATTTAATTGCAATGAATGCCTTGTATCGTCCTGGGCCAATTGAATATATTCCGAGTTTTATTGATAGGAAACACGGTGTTGAAGAAATTGTATATGATTTAGAAGCTAGTAAGGAGTATCTTGAAGAAACCTATGGAATTACGGTATATCAAGAGCAAGTAATGCTACTATCACAAAAATTAGCCGATTTTACCAAAGGTGAAGCCGATGTATTGCGTAAAGCAATGGGTAAAAAACAAATTGCTGTACTGGCTAAAATGAAACCGAAATTCATAAAACAAGCTGGAGCAAAAGGGCATGATGAAGCTGTTTTAGAGAAAATATGGACTGACTGGGAGGCATTTGCATCTTACGCATTTAATAAATCGCATTCTACATGTTATGCTTGGATTGCTTATCAAACAGCCTATTTAAAAGCGCATTATCCTGCGGAATATATGGCTGCGGTTTTGTCTAATAACATGAATGATATTAAGCAAGTCACGTTTTTTATGGATGAATGTAAACGCATGGGACTTGAAGTTCTTGGGCCATGTGTGAACGAATCTTATTATAAATTTACAGTAAATCATAACAACGCCGTTCGCTTCGGAATGGGTGCCGTGAAAGGTGTTGGTAGTGGAGCAGTTGCTACTATTGTTGCGCATAGAGAAGAGGACGGAAAATATAAATCCGTATTTGATTTAGCAAAACGAATTGATTTACGAGCAGCAAATAAGAAAGCATTTGAAAACTTAGCCTTAGCTGGTGGGTTTGATACGTTTGAAGGCACACATAGAGCCCAGTATTTATATGATGCTGGTGATGGACAAATGTTTATTGAAAAAGTATTAAAATACGCTGCTAAATATCAAGAAAGTCAAAATTCATCTCAAGTAAGTTTATTTGGAGAAGCTTCTGATGTTCAAATTCCAGAACCGGTTGTACCACCTTGTGATGATTGGGGGACCATGCAGAAGTTATCTCAAGAACGCGATGTGGTAGGAGTTTTTATATCCGGGCATCCGTTAGATGATTTTCAAAATGAAATAAAATACTTCTGTAATTCTGAGTTATCACATTTAAAAGATTTAGAACCCCTGGTAAATAGAGAGGTGTCTTTTGCTGGTATAGTAACATCCGTAGAACACCGTGTATCTAAAAATGGAAAAGGTTGGGCAACATTTATTATAGAAGATTATAGTGAAGCGTATGAGTTCAGAATTTTTGGTGAGGAGTATTTAAAGCAACGTCATTTCTTAATTGTGAATTCGTTTGTGTATGTAAAAATATTTGTAAAGCCAGGATGGGTGAATAAGGAAACAGGTAAACGAGCAGAGCCTAGAATCCAATTTAATAGTTTTGAGTTGTTACAAGATGTGATGACAAAGCATTCTAAAAAAATGACAATTCAATTAAAAATAGATGATTTGTCTACTGAAAAAATAACAAACTTAAAAGAAACAGTTGATGCGCATGCTGGTGAAAAACAACTAAGTTTCATTATTTATGAATTGAATGACAAGTTAAAACTGAGCATGTTGAGCAGAACTCAGAAAGTTGGTATAACCAATGAGTTCCTGAAAGCATTAGAGGAACAACAAATAAACTATAAGTTAAATTAACAAAAATGAGACTTCTATTAATAATATTGATGTCAGTATAAATAAATCCGATGAATGAGATTGTAAGGTTTCGTGAAATATTTGACTACATTTGTGCAATAGATTACTAATTAAAAATTAAATAAAATGGCATTAGAAATAACAGACGCAACATTTGAGGAAGTAGTATTAAATTCAGACAAACCAGTATTGGTAGATTTCTGGGCAGCTTGGTGTGGACCATGTAGAATGGTTGGGCCAGTTATTGATGAAGTAAGTAATGAATACGAAGGAAAAGCCGTTGTAGGAAAAGTAGATGTTGATGCGAATCAAGAATTTGCAGCTAAATACGGTGTAAGAAATATTCCAACAGTATTATTATTTCACAAAGGAGAAATGATTAGTAGGCAAGTAGGAGTATCTCCTAAAAATGCTTACACAGATGCAATTGATGCAGCTTTGTAATTAGAGCTTTATAATTAATAATAAAAAAGGTTTGGCGTCTCGCCAAACCTTTTTTATTTTAGTAAACTAGCTTTTGAACATAAGGCTTTGCAGATAACTTTATATGGCAATAAAAAGAGAACTTAATCAATCTAAAGTTTATTTTAATTTACAATTATTAGCCTCACAAATTGTAGAGGGGATGATAACTGGAATTCATAAAAGTCCGTTTCATGGATTTTCATCTGAATTTGCTGAGCATAAAGTGTATAATAACGGGGAAAGTACAAAACATATTGATTGGAAGTTATTTGCCAAAACCGATAAACTTTTTACAAAGCGTTATGAAGAAGAAACGAATTTGCGTTGCCATTTAATACTTGACAATTCGGCATCAATGCACTATCCTAAGGTTGATAAATTTTCAGTTTCTAATTTGAATAAAATTGGGTTTTCGGTGTTAGCAAGTGCTGTACTCATGCAATTACTGAAAAAACAACGCGATGCTGTGGGGTTAAGTGTCTATGGTACTAACTATGATTTTTATACTCCAGAGAAAGGAAGTGAACGTCATTTTAATTTACTGTTACACCAATTAGAAAGTGTTTTAAACTCTTCTCCAGAACGATCAGATACAAATACAGTAAAATATTTGCATGAAATTGCTGAAAAACTGCATAAAAGATCGTTGATTTGTTTTTTTACTGATATGTTTCAGTATCAAGCACAAACAGAAGAGCTTTTTGAAGCGTTACAGCATTTAAAATACAATAAACATGAAGTTGTATTGTTTCATACATTAGATTATAAAACTGAAGTAGATTTTGATTTTGATAATGTACCTAAAAGCTTTGTAGATGTTGAAACAGGAGATAAAGTTGATCTTTATGCTGAAAACATAAAAGAATCATATAAAAACAGAGCAGAACGTTACATTTCAGATGTTAAATTGGAATGTGCTAAATACAATATAAAGTACGTGCCAGTTTCTGTTTCTGAAAACTTTGAAAGAATAATAAATACCTATCTAGTTGAGAGGCAAAAGCTTGGGTAAAGTAAGGTTAAATTAATTCAAAAAAAGCGATAATTTTCTTTGTGGGTATTGAAATCTGTTCTATATTTGCACTCGCTATATGCAAACGGTCTGGTAGTTCAGCTGGTTAGAATACATGCCTGTCACGCATGGGGTCGCGGGTTCGAATCCCGTCCAGACCGCAAAATAGCAAAGAAAGCTCTAAGAAATTAGAGCTTTTTTCTGCGCCAAACGTTAGTTGTGTTGTTTTGACAAATGTTGTGTTTGTCAAAGGTTTAGTAGTAAACCGATGGAAAGCTTCCCAAAATTCCTTTAGAGGATCATCGGGATGCTTTTTTTATTTCCAATAAACTCAATTCTTAATTACTTAACTTTTGTAGAATATCTTTTAATTCAAAAAAAGCGATAATTTTCTTTGTGGGTATTGAAATCTGTTCTATATTTGCACTCGCTATATGCAAACGGTCTGGTAGTTCAGCTGGTTAGAATACATGCCTGTCACGCATGGGGTCGCGGGTTCGAATCCCGTCCAGACCGCAAAATAGCAAAGAAAGCTCTAAGAAATTAGAGCTTTTTTCTGCGCCAAACGTTAGTTGTGTTGTTTTGACAAATGTTGTGTTTGTCAAAGGTTTAGTAGTAAACCGATGGAAAGCTTCCCAAAATTCCTTTAGAGGATCATCGGGATGCTTTTTTTGTTTCCAATAGTTTTATTGTAATTCTTACCAAAAAATTCGTAACATTAAATTAGGCGATAACTCTGTCCCTCTAATGTCATTTATGTTAAGATTTTCAGAATTGCTATTTGAAAACCTAATGTCTCTATTAATGATGTTTAATCTATTGTATAAGTTCAATATTGAAGCTCCAATTCTGTATTTAACTCTTCTGTTTTTATGTGGTCTAAAATCATAAATAGCAGAAAAATCTAATCTATGGTAAGGACTTAGATTTTTATTATTTAAACTTGTATATGAGTATGAAGTGCTATTGTCTGAGTTTGTTGTAGAGTTGATTTTCGTGTAAGGTTTTCCATTATGCCATAACCAACCTAGTGTAAATTCAAATTTTTTCCATTTGTAAAAATGTGACCATTTAATTGTATGGTCAATATTGATATTGCTCGGAAAGGGTTCGCTATTATTTAATTCAGGAAATCTGTATTTGGCGCTGTTAAACGAATATGATAGCCAGGTGTTGTAGTTTTTTAATTGTTTTTTTAAAAATAAATCTACCCCTTGAATACTTGAACCTCCAATGTGATAATTATTAGTGCTTTGGTTGTTGAAGTCAAAGTTTGATAAATTGATATTGTTCGTTTTTTTAAAATACGCTTCAAAATCTACAATCCATTTATTTTTTGTGAAATTGACACCAACGGTATATTGGTAACTTGTTAGAACTGGAAATTCATCTGTGTTTGATAAAGCCCAAACATTATTCTCTAATGTTAAGTTATTAAGGACAGACTCTTGAATTTGATTAACGTATTGGCTCTTGTATTCAAGTGATGCATTAATACTAAACTCTGGAATAACAAATTTTTGAAGAATAACTCTTGGTTCAATATAGAAATCATTTGAACTACTATACTTGTTTGCGCGTAACCCTAATGTGTATAGGTAGTCTTTTGGTTTATTTATTTGATATTCGGTATAAATACTATTAGCTGTTACATTATCATCTCTTTTAGTCTGGCTAGATGTCTGTATTTGGTTATTTGTTACAAAAGAGTATTTGAAATTCTTATTAGAAAACTGATACCCGAAGTTTAGTTGTTTGAACTCTGAAATATCATAAGTCAAATTCATATTAAGGCCAAAATCTTTGATGTAGTTTTCTTTTGAGTCGTTTGTGCTTCCTAAGTTAGATTGGTCACTAAAGTTGTATGTGAGGTTGTATTCTGAAATATAGCTATCAATCTGATGGCTCAAATTTTTTGACCATTTTTTTTCCCAAACAATGTTTGATCCGTTGTTTTTAGTTTTTAATTCATCAGTGTAAAGGTTGTTATTGTTTGAGCTAAATGCTGAAAAATTCAAATAATCTTCTGTATATAAATGATTTATTTTAATAATGTTTTTAGGAGATATTTTCCATGCAGCATTAATAGTATAGTCATAAAACCAAAAAATATTTTTCGTCTTACCGAAGTCTAAGTTGTTGTTGTAAATTTTAGTGTTTTGGAATATGCGTGACGCATAGTTTTTATATGTAAATGTTTCTAAGGCATCAGCGTAAGAGCGTCTTCCGGAAACTAAAACAGATAATTCATCATTTATAAGTGGAATATCTAAAAAAGCATCAGAATGAAGCATGTTAAATCCGGCACCACCACTAATTTTATTGGTTGGTTTATAATTGCTAGTTATGTCAATAACACTAGAAATTCGCTCACCATACCTTGGATTTGTACCTTTACTAATGAAATTTACTTTGTCAATAATATATGGGTTAAATGCAGATATTGCGCCAAACATATGCGAGTTTCCATATGTTTTTATGTTATTCCATAAAATCAAGTTCTGGTCAGATTTTCCGCCACGCACATGAATGCTGTTGACAGTTTCATTCAAATTTGTAACTCCAGGAATTTGATGAATACTTTCTAAAATGTCCGGTTCAATTAAACCAGGTAATATTTTCGATTTTTTTGGTGCTATTGTGGTTTGTTTGATGTTTTTTGAAATACCACTAGTTAAATACTCATCAATAATAATTTGATCTAAAGCCTCTAATTTCTCAATAAGATTAACTGTGACACAGTTAGGGAAAACGTGTTTTGAGGCTTCTAACTGAGTGTTTTTTACGCCAAATGAAGAGATGTGTATGATTGCATTGAGTGGTATTGCGTCAATTTTAAAGGCCCCATTTTTATCGCTAAAATACGTGTTGTTGTTTATTTGAATAATAGCATTTGCAAGAGTTTTATTGTTGCATTGCAATTGTCCGCATATAGTGATTAAATCATTGTTTTTAAAAGATGAGATGACGATGTTCTTAGGAGATAGCTGTTCAAATTTTAAATTAGTTTGTGATGATAATGTCAGTAGTAATGATTCTAGTGGAATCATTTCATCTAAAATGATAGACACTTTTTTTGAATCGATTAAATTGTCTGTGTATGAAAAATTGGTGTTGTAAAATGTAGCTACTTTGGGTAAAACTAGACGTAGTTCAGTTTGTTCAAATACGTTGAGTTTTTGAGCTAATGTTGAGTTTAAAAATAATAAAGCGAAACACCAAAATAGGAATTGCTTCATAATGAATTGTGTCTAATCGTCTAAAATTACACGATTTCCTTGAATCGTATAGCTCAAATTTACTGACTTTAAAACAGATTCAAGTGCAATATGCTGATTATTATTAGGAAATACTCCAGTGAAAAGAACGGAGTCGTCAAAGTTGGTGTAGTTAAATTTTAAATCATAATGCTTCTCTAAAGCTGTAAACACATGTTTGATTGGTGTACTTTTAAAACTCGATTGCTGATCTAACCACAATGGGCTTTCGGTTTTATAAGTGAGATTTAATGCAGTTTGATTTTTAACATGTTGATACCCTAGTGTTGGTGTTAAAATGTGTTTGCTGGAATCATGATGGTCAGTTACTCTTACTTTACCTTCATAACACGCAACGTTAAAATAGCCGTCTGTAGCATTAACGTTAAATTCAGTTCCTAAAACACTAACGTTCCCTAGTTTGGTTTCTACGGTAAATTGGTTTCCTTTCTCAACATCAAAAAAAGCTTCACCATTTAAAGTTACTATTCTGTTTTCGTTCCAATTATGTTTGTTGTAGCTAATTGTTGACTTTGAATTTAATATAACTTCAGAACCATCTGGTAGATTAAAAGAGGTGTGTTCACCATAACCACTCGAATATGTTGTTTCGCTAAAGAAATTAAAGTAAGTAAATGCACCTATTAATAAAATTAATGATGCAGCAATGTTAAAGTAACGCCACCTATTTGGTGAATTGCTATTAACAGTACGTTTTTCTTTCAGCTGTTTGAAAGCAGAATTTAAATTATAAGAAGGAGCTTGAAGTTTATCTGTTTCTTCAATAATTTTCACGTATAATGAATAATCTTCAGAAGCTTTAAAATCATTTAATTCAGCTTCTGTAAGTTGATTATTTAACCATTTTGATAAAAATATGTCGTCTCTTTCAGTCATTTTAAAAATCTCGTTACCAGTAGTATAACGTTGTTTAAATAAAATACCCCACCTATTATGGAATATTTTTTATGTTGGCTCTTAATTTTAATAAAGCTTTATGCATTAATTTTTCTATAGCTTTTACTGAAACTCCAGATAATTCAGCAATTTCTCTATAAGTTTTCTTTTCAATTCTATTGAGTAAAAAGACTTCTCGTTGTCTATCTGGTAATGCGGAAATTGCATTTTCTAATTTTACGCGAAATTCTTTTTCTTCTAAAAGAAATTCTGGCGATTGATTGCTAATGTTATTGTTAATGTGTTTAACTTCTTTTTGATGCTTTAGTTTTACGGTATTATGGCGTAACAAACTGGTACTTTGGTTAATTGCTATTTTAAATAAATAACTTTTTGCGGTTGATGATGTAACCTTACTGCAATTGTTCCAAAGTTTAATAAAGGCATCTTGCACTATATCATCAACTTCATTAAGTCCTCCGAATTTATAATAAAGAAAATTACGTAACAAACTAGCATGCGTATTAAAAAAGGCTTGAAAGCTTTTTTCTTGGCAAATAGTGTCGTTTTCTTTATTGGTTAATGACATTCTTTCGGGTGGAGAAATTACAATTAAATACGGATATAAAGCTATATGTTATTTTAATAACAGCCAAAATTATTTTATTAGTGGTAGGGTAAATATCTAATAAACTGTTATATAAGTATAAGGCAAATGATAATTTGTTTTTTAAAACGTTAAGTTTTAAGTTGGTTTTAGGTAAAAGAGGTTGGTACAACGTATTAACCTCTTTTTTAAATTAAAAACCAAGAATGCACTTAGCAATCATAAAATAGATTAGTATTCCGAAAATATCATTGCTTGTAGTTATAAACGGTCCAGTTGCAATAGCTGGGTCAATACCTCTTTTGTCTAAAAATAATGGAATGAAAGTTCCTATTAAACCAGCCACAATAATAACGCTAAACAAAGAGATTGAAATTGCTATTGATGTATTGAAATCTCCTTTAGTAGCAAACGTATATATGAATAATAAAATGGCGAGTATAATTCCATTAACGATGGCTAGAAGAAACTCCTTCCAAAGTCTGTTAGCAATACTTCCTTTAACATCATTATTAGCTAAACCTTGAACAATAATAGCGCTTGATTGTACACCAACGTTTCCGGCCATAGCAGCAATTAGCGGTGTAAAGAAAAACAAAATTGCGTGACTTTTAATAATATCTTCAAATCCGCCCATGATTGCAGCAGCACCTATACCACCAAATAATCCAAGAATCAGCCATGGTAACCTTGCCTTTGTTAATTGAAATATGGTATCACCAGCTTCAACATCTTGGGTTAAACCAGCTGCCATTTGGTAATCTTTATCAGCTTCTTCTTTAATAACATCTACAATATCATCAATCGTTATCTGACCTACCAAACGCCCCATTTCGTCAACAACGGGCATGACAATTAAGTCATACTTTTGCATGATGTTTGCAACTTCCTGATCGTCTTCTTCAGCTTTTACAAAAGTGACTTTAGGGTCGTAAACGTCTTTAATAGGTGTTTTAGTTGATGTAGTAAGTAAGCTTTTTAATGATAAACGCCCTTTTAAAATATCATCATCATCAACAACATAAATGGTATGAACTTTTTCAAAAGCCTCTGCTTGTTTACGCATTTCCTTTACGCAGTGTAAAACGGTCCATGAATCCTTTACAGCTATAAGCTCTTTTCGCATTAATCCACCGGCGGTGTCTTCATCATAGCGCAATAAGTCAACAATATCCTTAGCGTGTTCAACGTCTTCAAGCTGAGCAATAACTTCCTCTTTTTTTTCTTTCGTAAGTTCAGAGATAATATCAGCAGCATCATCAGTTTCTAGTTCGTCAATTTTTTCAGCAATCTCCTTAGAGGTTAGTGCATTTAAAATTTTATCACGAACATCATCATCTAGTTCAGCAATAATATCAGCTGTTAAGTCACTGTTTAGTAGTTTAATGATGTAAATAGATTGGTCAAAATCTAACTCTTCAAGTAGCTCTGCAACATCAGCATAATGCACTTCATTTAACAAATTTGTTAATTGTGTGTCATCGTTTTCTGAAATGAAAACTTTTATTTGATTAATTAAATTATGATCTATCTGAAATTGCATGCTTTATAGTTACGTTTAAGGAATTGATATGGTGTGTTCTAAGCGATACTGTGTTTTTCGAGTAGACAAGTTAGGTCTATAAATTCAGATACACTCAATTGTTCGGGTCTTTTATTAAAAATCTCTAATTGTTTGATGTCATCGGATATTCCAATGCTTTTCAAACTGTTTCGTAATGTTTTTCTGCGTTGTTGAAATCCGGTTTTTACCACTCTAAAAAAGAATTTTTCATTACAAGGTAGGCTATAATTCTCTTTACGAATCATTCGCATAACGCCAGAATCTACTTTTGGTGGCGGATTAAAAACACTTGGAGGTACTGTAAACAGATATTCTGTAGTGTAAAAAGCCTGCGCTAAAACTGATAATATACCATAGGTTTTGTTGCCGTGTGTTGCGCATATTCGTTGCGCAACTTCTTTCTGAAACATCCCTGAAAATTCAGGAATTTGATCTCTCATTTCTAGGGTTTTAAAAACAATTTGCGTTGAGATGTTGTAAGGGAAATTACCAATTATTGCAAAAGGTTTGTTTTCCAACACCTCATTTATATTGTATTTTAAAAAGTCTCTTTCAATAATTTTATTAGAAAGCTTCAGGTAATGCGCTTGTAAATATTCAACAGATTCTGTGTCAATTTCAATGACATAAGTGTCTACTTTTTTGTCTAATAGATACTTTGTTAGCACACCCATTCCTGGTCCAATTTCTAGTACTGTGTCGTAATTATTTAAGGTTAAAGAGTCTGCTATTTGTTTGGCAATAGTTTCGTCTTTTAAAAAATGTTGACCTAAATGTTTTTTTGCGCGTACGTTATCCATTTATCTAATATTTGATGCAATGATATGTTCAATTTCTTGTCGGTCTTTTTTAACAAACCACGATAATTCAATAACGTATGTTGTATCGTCAAGGAAAACGATTTCTGGTTCACTTCCGCCTTGTGCTGGGCTGAAACGTTTAATCTCGTTGTATTTAAAATGCTTCCTTTTATATTTAAATCCATCGTCGTTAAACTCAAAACCAGGTTTTTTACTAGTTAATTGCATGAATAAAAATATCAATAGGAATAAAACAAAAACTCCATTTATGATATAGAATAACCATATTGGTATAAATGCTTGTAATAACATCATTAAAAAATTAAACACTAAAAATGATGTGATAACTGCAGCAAAAAGCATGATTGTTTTTATAATGTACAGGTATGTTGCTTTAAATTCTTTATGCATGAAATTCCTCTATAAGTAGTAATTCTGTTCTAAAAGCTAACATTTTTGTGCCGAATTTAGCTATAGCTGCCTCTCTTAATTTTGGAGCATCTTCAGTATAATAAGCATCTAAGTCTGCTCGGTTTTTAGCGGTGTATTGTATGGAATAGTTTGTGCCATCCATGTCTTCTTCTACTAGAACCTTCGTCATTTTAGCAGAAATAAATTTTCCAGTTGCTAAGACTTCCTTTATATGTGGTTTTATCCAGAATAACCAATCGTAATGGATGCTATCCTCAACGTTTATGGTCACATTATAAATAATCATATGCTGTTAATTTTTAGCAAAAATAAGGTTTTTAAAGCAATAAAGTTGGTTGATAGCAACTAACTATTATTTGAAGCTTCATTGCGTAATTTTCTGTATATTTTTTGAGCTTCAATAAAATGTATGCTATCGGCATGATTGAAAAGAAGTGCTTCAAAATATTCTGATGCTTTTCCTTTATTTTCTAGTATGCTTAAGTGTAGTAGGGCTAATCTGAATAAAGCGTCATCTACAAATACACTTTCTTTAAGTGTGTTTACGATACGTTCGTAGTTTTTTTGCGCTTTTGAGTACTCATTTTGTTGTTCGAATAATTGTCCTTGTAAAAACAACACGTCATCAACAATCTTATTTACAGGATGTAAATTGAGAATATCTGTTAGTGTAGCTATTGCTTCTGGTGTTTTGTTTTGAAAGGCTAGTAAATCAGCTTTTGCGTATTTTTTTAGAGCGACATGTAATGAATCCTCGAGTATGTGATCATTTATAAGTAAATGCAAATCTAAAGCGTCATTTGCGATAAGTTGTGATGTGGATGTTTTTAAGACTTTTAACTGCTGTAAAGCCCAATCAAAATCACCTTTATAATAACTCGTTTTAGCAACTTTAAAGCGTGCTTCTTGCGAAAGCACATTATTTTTCAAATGTCGTTGAATCTTTGAGTAGTTTATTAAAGCTTGATTGAATTTACCATTGGCTACAAAAATATCAGCCATTTTCATTTGATATTTTGCTTTTTCAAATCGCGATAAACGCTGTGTTTCATTTGTTTTTAAAAATGAAAGTGCATTTGGAATGTCATGTAGTTTAAAAGCTAAAAAATCTACGTAAGCTAATTGTAGTCCAATTGTTTTACTATTGATACCAAAACTATCTATAGCTTTTTTATAATCTTTAGCGATAGTGGGATATTTCTTTTTATCACGTGTTTGTTGTTTCATATTTAGTAGAAACGAAATAACACTTATGCGAGTGTTTATTTCTAACGGTTGTTGTTCAATAAACTCAAAAATATTTTGTGCGGCTTTTAGTTCGTTTTGTTGTTGGGCAAGGACACCTAGTTCAAATAACCTTTGTAGTGTTTCGCCTTCTCTTTTGTATATGGCTTTCTCTTGAATAAATGCTTTGTTGAATTCTTTTTGTTGTACAAATAGCCAACTCAATTGCTCATTCCAAAAAGTATCTGGGGTAGTTTGTAAATTCTTTAGCAGTGTTTTTTTTAGCAGAATATTATTACTGTTTTTCGGATTGTCAGTTAAAAATTTTGAAATTAGGTTTTGGACTGTTGTTGTGACTGCTTTATTTTTTTTGATTAACTTTAAATAACTGTTGAACATTTTTTCAATTTTATTCTGTTGCCCGTAAATGTTAGCAAGTTGAAAATTGAAATTTAAATTTTCATTTAGAGTCATTGCATTACCATAGGTCGTTTCTGCTTCTGATAATAAATTGTATTTCTCAAATGCGTGTCCTATCGCTCTAGCGTGACTTGGAGTGTTGTTTATAATCCCTATTGCTTCTGAGTAAGCTTTTTTAGAATTAATGCTATCGTTTTGTAGTGTGTAGTTATAACCGAGTTCTACAAATAACTCTGGGGGACTGTTTCTTTTGTTTAGTTTTTTAAACAGTTCCTTTTCCGCTAAATTAAATTGTTCTAATTCTTGATGACATTTAATTTTTTGAATAAACAGATCAGTTCTATATGGTTGTTTGATAAGTATCTTATTGTATTCAGTTAAGGCTTTGTTGTATTCTCCGTCTTCAAAAAAAGCTGTAGCCAATGCGGTATTTTGCGCAAAAGTAAATACACTAAATAGAAAAAAGATATATGAGAGTAAGTTGCGCATAATACCAAAAATAAAAAAAGCGCTCCATAAAATAGAGCGCTTTTTAATAAAAGATATAAATTATATTATCTCACTACTAATCTCTTAGTAGCAGAAACATTATTTTCTGTAACTTTTACAATATAAATTCCAGCTTGTAAAGCAGAAATATTTACTGTAGCAGTTGTGTTTTTATCAATTACTTTTTTACCTAACATGTCAAAAATTTGAATATTTTTGTTTTGGTTAGAAGCAGTTGTTACTCTAATTGACCCTGTGTTTGAAGGGTTAGGGTAAATACTGAATCCGTCAATTGTGTTGTCTGCTACAGATAATGCATTTGCATAAGTTCCAATTGGAAATGGTAATGTAGTTGCGGCATTTGTTGCCCCACCTTCTAATTGGTTTATTCCACTAAAAGTCCAGTTCCCGATAATGAATCCTCCGTCAGGACCTGTATCAGCTACTCTGTATGCCCATCCATCTAAAAATTCCCAAGGCTCACCGTTTCCGTCAGTATTAATATCTCCAAAAGTATCTATCACTTGTCCGTTTTCAAATAATTCAACTGCATCATCACCATTAATAGCAATAAACCCGTTAGAATAATCAGCAGAAAATCCGAAAAAGTTATTAAACTCTGTAGCGTTATCTGTAATGTAAATGTATGTTCCTGCTGTTGCAGCTACTGCTGGGAAAGTGAATTCTTGTCCGTCAGTTCCACCTCCGTTATTAGCACTACCTACTCCGTATTTACTTAAATCAGCAATATCTTGTAAAACAAATATTTCTACTCCTTTTGGTGTACCTCCTGTTAATGGTCCGTCAAATACTCCAGTTAATACTAAAGAGTTTGTTGGTGGTCCAAAAACTTCTCCGTTAAGAGTGATTGTTTCTGTTGTAACACTTGTAGATTCGATAGTAATGTCACCTGTATATGTGTTAACTGATTGACCTCCAACAAGACGTGTGTAAACAGTTGTTGTTGCAACTGTACCTGATCCAAAAGGAATGTTTACTGAAGAAACAAAACCTGCCCCCGAAGTTAAAGACACTTCAAAACCAGTTGGCGCAGTAACTACAATGTCACTTGTTAAAAATAATCCTTCAACAGTAAAGTCATCTTCGGCAGAAGGACCAGCACCGAAAACATAATTTAAATCACCAACAGTACCACCAACAGTAATTTGTGGTACAGCAGGACTTACAGTTCCGCTTAGTGTGATGTTTTGAGTTGTTGCGCCAGCTGCAGCTGCAGTTGCGTCACCAGTATATGGGTTAGCTGAACGGCCAGCCATTAAACGTGTGTAAATAGTTGTAACTCCAGTTTGTGATGCGTTTACTGCAGCAGCAAATCCTGATCCAGATGTTAAAGAAACTTCAAAATCTGCTGGAGCAGCTACTGTAATATCAGTTGTAAGGTTAAATCCTTCTACTGTGAAAGACCCTTCAGCAGATGGTCCGTTTCCTTCAAAATAATCTAAATTAGAAACAGAAGTAACCGGTGTTATTGTAATTTCAGGAGTTGTACCTATAGCTTCAAGTTTAATGTTTCTTAAACGAACACCTCTCTCATCTGTAGTTGCTCCATTGTTAGAAATTCTAATTTGCACTTGATTGGTAAGGCTACTTATAGCAAAAGATCCTCCCGCAATATATGATGAACCAGTAGTTGTAGTACTTGTTTCTACTTGAGTAAATGTAGAACCTCCATTATCAGAGATTTCTATTTTAGCTTGACTATGGTTTACTGCTCCACCAAATGAGGCAACATCTAAAGTTAGTGTTGCAGTAGAGTATGTAGATAAGTCATAAATAGCTGTGACAATTTCATCCGCAGGGCTTCCAGCCTCAACTAGATAGTACGACCCTCTGTCAATAACGTTAGAAGTAACATTATTTGTGTCTGTCCAACCAGCAGGGTATGCTCCACCACCGGCTGAGTTAAAAATTTCTGTTTGCCCAAAAGACAATGAAGTTACCACCATGGCAACTAATAAAAAGTAGATTTTTTTCATAATAAATGTGTTATTTAGTTAGTAAAACGTGAGTTGCAAAATTACAAAAAATTAATTAGTTTTATTTAAGATTGGTGCTAATCTGTTAATTTTAACGGTAAAATAACATTGGTAATTTTTTTGTGTTTTCTTAAAGTTAAGCAATGTTACTAGAATGTTATCTTGTGGGTATTCGTTTTATAATTTTGATTTATATAGTACCTTTGGTTCATATCATAAAAAATATACAATGAGTACTGATGTAATTAAAGTTTTATTGGTTGATGATGAGCCAGATATTTTAGAAATAGTAGGTTATAATTTGTCAGCTGGAGGATATCAGGTTTTTTACAGCAACTAATGGTTTAGAGGCAATAGAAGTTGCTAAAAAAGAGTTGCCAAGTTTAATTATACTAGATGTGATGATGCCAAAAATGGATGGTGTAGAAGCATGTGAGCAGATTAGAAAAATACCAGAACTGTCTAATACTATAATTACATTTTTAACCGCTAGAAGTGAAGATTATTCGCAAGTTGCTGGTTTTGATGCTGGAGCTGATGATTATATTACAAAGCCTGTAAAACCAAAGATTTTGCTAAGTAAAGTTAAAGGTTTATTGCGTAGAACAACTATTGAAAAAGAAGAATCTACTGCGATAAGTTTAGGTGATTTGGTGATTAATAGAGATGAATATAAGGTTGTTAAAAATGGTGAAGAATTAATTTTGCCTAGAAAAGAATTTGAATTATTATCACTATTGGCTTCTAAACCAGGACGTGTATTTACAAGAGATGAAATCTTAAACTCGGTTTGGGGAAATGAAGTAGTTGTAGGTGGTAGAACCATTGATGTTCATATCAGAAAGCTGAGAGAAAAAGTCGGAGATGAATCGTTTAAAACCGTAAAAGGAGTAGGATATAAGTTTGTTGTGAGTTAATGACGAAGATAAAAAAAACATACACGTTTGCTATTTATTCAGCACTGGTGATAACACTAATAATTTCATTATTGGTGTTGTCTTTTTTTTACAAAGAAATTAGTCTTTTTAAAGCGATTGGGTTTATCATAACAACATTTTTGTGTTGTTTAGTTGTGATTCAATACCGTTCAGAAAAGTTTATCTATCGCTTGATAAAACGTACCTATGAAGATGTGTCTCTGCTCGACAAAACGATGTTGCACCAAGAGGCGGTAACAACAGATATAAGAACGTTGACAAGTGATGTTAAAAAAATAGCTGCAAAAAACAAATTAAAAATAGAAACATTACAGATTAGAGATCAATACCGTAAAGAGTTTATGGGTAATATTGCGCATGAATTAAAAACGCCATTGTTTACAGTTCAAAGTTATATTTTAACCTTGATGGACGGAGCTATAAATGATGAAAACGTTCGTGACAAATACTTAGACAGAGCAAGTAAAGGGGTTGAACGGTTGATTTATATTGTTGATGACTTAGACTTGATTACCAAACTCGAAATAGGGAACTTAAGCTTGAGTAAAGAAGAGTTCGATGTTGTAAAAATGATCAGTGATGTGTTTGAACTATTTGAAATTAAGGCACATGCGAAAGGGATTTCTTTGGTGTTTGATAAATCATATAGGAAACCAATTATAGTAAAAGCAGATAAGGAAAAGATAAGGCAAGTAGTCACAAATCTGATAGTAAATTCAATTAAGTACGGCCAGGAAAACGGAACTACAGAGATAAGTGTAGAAAAGTTAAACCGTGAGAAAGTAATTGTTCGTGTTACGGATAATGGTCAAGGTATAGAAGAAGAACATTTACCACGTTTATTTGAACGTTTTTATAGAGTAAGTAGTAGTGGCTCAAGAGACGAGGGTGGTTCTGGTTTAGGCTTGTCTATTGTAAAACATATTATTGAGGCACATGACCAGAAAAATATATGTAGAAAGTGAATACGGAGTTGGATCAGAGTTTTCATTTACATTAAAACGACTGCAAAACGACTAATCAAATATTTTAAATAAAGTCTTGAATTCGATTGATTTTCTTGAACCGTAAAGTCCTTTATAATCTTCAATTTCAACTAAATCTTCTATGCTAAATTTTTCTTGTGTAGAAAAATTAGCGAGATTCAGTTTTTTCATTCTTTTAGCTAAGTATTGTTGTTCATATTGCCCTGGCGTGGGAATGAAAAACGCTTTTTTTCCTATGGTAGCTAAATCCATTATTGTGGTATAGCCTGACCTTGATATAATTGTGCCGCTTTTATTGATAACATCTTCAAGCTGGTTACTTGTCATAAAATTATAGATTGTGATATTATCTATTGTTTTTATCAATTGTTCAGGCGCTACTTTTCCTTGAATGCATAAAACTTTTTTGGAGGTTTTTTGAAATTCATTTAAAAGCTTAGCTTCTAATAAAGAGCGTTGAGGTTCAGGGCCGGAAAGTATTATTAAGGAAATCATAAATTACAGGAGTATTTGTGTTTTTAAACCGACTTAATAGCCCGATATGTTTTACGTTTTTAAGGTTGTTTTTAGGATGTCCTAAATTGCCGCTAAATGAATTATTTCCTTTAATATCTGGAACCCAACATTCGTTAAATTTTGAAATTGTTTTTTGATGCAGCCAACTTGTGAATTTTGTGCTGATTCCACTTAAGACGTTTAGTTGGTGCGTAATGTAAACAGAAGGTATGTCATTGTGATAAATGCCAAGTCTGTTGTCGGATATAATTCCAGAAATTTCAAATTGACATCTAATTTTTTTTATTTGCTGATGTTCTTTTTTTATAGCAGAAATCATTCTTGGCATGTTATGAAGCATCCTCCATTTAAAAAAACGGCCGTTTTTTGCGTACCTAATATTATATGGTGGTAATTCAATACTGACTAAGTCAGGGAATTCTTTTTGTAATAAAATTAGTGCTTCACCATCGGAAGCTAAAATTGGAGTAAACCCGTTATTCAATAATGCGTTGATTATAGGAATACATCTTGTGGCGTGACCTAAACCCCAATTTAAAGGGGCTACAAGTATGTTTTTAGAGTTTGTCATGAATAATAAAAGCAAGTTACATTATTTGCAACATTAATTTTTTATTTTTACCAAAAATTATACATCAGTGGGAAGTAAGAATAAGCAGAAACGATTTAATGAGAATGAAACTTTTTCAAATGTTTTTCAGCCAACAAGAGAAGAGTTAACTGGTGACGGGTTCAAGTTGAGAGGAAAATGGAACTCAGATTTCTTTAAGAACAACAACCCTATAGTTTTAGAATTAGGTTGTGGAAAAGGAGAATATTCTGTAAGTTTAGGGGAATTATTTCCTGAGAAGAATTTTATTGGTATAGATATTAAAGGAGCAAGGTTTTGGAGAGGTGCTAAAACAGCATTAGAAAATAACATGTCTAATGTTGCGTTTATTAGAACGCAAATAGAATTGATAAATACAATTTTTGAAGAAAATGAGGTTAGTGAAATTTGGATAACTTTTCCAGATCCACAAATAAAATATAAACGAACAAAGCATCGTTTAACAAATGCTACTTTTTTAGAGAAATACAAAACAGTGTTAAACGACAATGGGGTAGTGCATTTAAAAACTGATAGTGAGTTTATGCATGGTTATACACTCGGATTGTTACACGGTGCCGGACATGATGTTGAGTATGCAAATCATAATGTATATAGGAATGAAGGTGCTCCAAAAGAAGTTACTGCTATTCAAACGTTTTATGAAAAGCAGTATTTAGAAGTTGATAAAGCTATCACATATATCAAATTTAAAATAAGATAAATGCATTTAACGGTTCTGTTTTTATATTGTTTCATGTGGTCATTCTTCGGAGTACTGCCGCCAGGAATATTAAATATAAATGCAGCTAAAATTAGTGTAGAACAAGGAAGAAAACGCGCACTAATGTTTACGTTAGGGGCTTGTTTAGTTGTAGCGGCTCAAGCTGGTATAGCTGTTTTAATTGCTGAGTTTTTAAATTTATCGGAAGATGAATTGTCGGTAATTCAGAAGGTAGGAGTAGCTATATTCTTTTGCTTAGCTATTTATTTTTTCTTTGCTGCAAATGCAAAAGTAACACCTAAGAAAATCAAATTAAAAAAGAAGAGAAACCTCTTTTTAAAAGGAGTGATTTTGTCAGTTTTAAACGTATTTCCAATTCCGTTTTATAGTTTTGTATGTACTACATTAACTACGTCGGGTAATTTTAGTTTTTCAACTTCAGATGTTATTATTTTTATTTTAGCGATAGTTGTTGGTAGTTTTTCTGCAATTAGCGCATATATTATCCTGTTTAAAAGATCGAATAATAGTGAGAATTTTGGTAGAAATACAAATTATGTACTGAGTGTGTTAGCTTTAGTACTAGCCGTCTTCTCTTTAATAAAATTAAGCATGTAATGACGTCTGAATCAAAGAATTTCTTTGAACGAGTGTATCAAGTAGCGCGATTAATTCCAGAGGGCAGAGTGACGTCTTACGGTGCAATTGCAGTATACTTGGGTATGGCAAAAGGCGCAAGAATGGTTGGTTGGGCAATGAATGCATCTCATATCAAAGGTGTGCCAGCACATAGAGTGGTTAATAAAAAAGGTTTGTTAACAGGGAAGCATCATTTTCAAGGCACAAATTTAATGCAGCAGTTGTTAGAGAATGAAGGAGTTGTAATTATAGAAAATCAAATTCAAAATTTATCAGAGTGCTATTGGGATCCGTCTAAGGAGTTGCCAGCACATCTCTATTAATAAATTCAAATTAAATTAGTTTGTTCAAATCTACTCTATTTTATTAGGGCGATGTATATTTGCAAAAACAACATTAAAAACACATTATGAAGATTGATAGAAAAGATGTTTTAAAGGCTTTAGAACAGATTACAGTTCCTGGAGAAGGTGCTAATATGGTAGAAAGTGGTGCAGTACAAAATGTATTAACTTTTGGAGATGAAGTTGTTGTTGAAATTACAATTGCTAATCCGGCAATGCAAGCCAGAAAAAAGGTAGAGGCTGAAATCACAAACATAATTAAAACATCTGTTTCTGAAGAGGCTAAGGTAAAAGTAAATGTAAAAGTTGTAGCTCCAGAAAAAACAGAAATAAAAGGAAAGCAAATTCCTGGTATAAAAAATATTGTAGCCATTTCTTCAGGAAAAGGAGGTGTTGGTAAATCTACAGTTACGGCAAATGTGGCGGTAAGTTTATCAAAAATGGGATTTAAAGTTGGTGTGTTAGATGCAGATGTATACGGGCCATCTATACCAATGATGTTTGATGTTGAAGGTGCAAGACCTTTAGCAGAAACTATTGATGGAAAATCAAAAATGAAACCTGTAGAGAACTATGGCGTAAAAATATTGTCAATTGGATTTTTTACAAAACCAGATCAGGCGGTAATTTGGAGAGGGCCAATGGCTGCAAAGGCTTTAAATCAATTGATATTTGATGCAGCTTGGGGAGAGCTTGACTTCTTATTGTTAGATTTACCTCCAGGTACTGGAGATATTCATTTGTCAATTATGCAGTCGTTACCAATCACTGGTGCTGTTGTAGTAAGTACGCCTCAAAACGTGGCTTTAGCTGATGCTAAAAAAGGTGTGGCCATGTTTCAGCAAGACAGTATAAATGTGCCTGTTTTAGGAATAGTTGAAAATATGGCGTACTTTACACCAGAAGAATTGCCAGAAAATAAATATTATATTTTCGGAGAAGATGGTGCTAAGAATTTAGCGGCCGATTTAAAAATTCCATTTTTAGGAGAATTGCCAATAGTACAAAGTATTAGAGAAGCTGGAGATTTAGGGCGTCCTGCAGGAATGCAAGAAGGAACTCAAGTTGAAGAAATAGTGACAGATATTACTAGAAATATTGTGACTCAAGTGATTAAAAGAAATGATAATTTACCAGCTACTGAAGCAATAAAAATCACAACTATGGCTGGTTGTTCATCAGTAAATAAATAAGAATATGACCTCAGAAGATTTACAAGTAAAAGTTGAAGCGGCATTAGAAGAAATTAGACCATTCTTGAAATCTGATGGAGGAGATATTTCATTAGTGTCAATTGATGATGGTAAAAAAGTGACTATAAAGTTTGAAGGAGCTTGTACATCATGTAATATTAATCAAATGACTTTAAAATCTGGAGTAGAAATGACTATTAAAAAGCATGCACCTCAAATTGAAGAGGTGGTTAATGTGGCTTAATTAATATATTATAAAACAGAAAAGGCTTTGATTGAATCAAAGCCTTTTCTGTTTTATTTCAAGAATAATAAATTGTCTTTATAATCAATAATAGCTTTTCCTTTTTTTAAAATATCTGCTCCTATAATGCCATGAACAGGTTTTGAACCATGTGTGGTCAAGGCGTCATTTACATGTGATAAATCAAAGACCACAATACTATTTTTTTTAGAGTTCCATTTGCCAATCTTTAAACTGTTGTTTTTTGCTAATTGGGTTTCCATACCTGTAGCGCCAGCACCTGCTGCTTTGGTTTCGCTTTCTTCAGAGGTTAATTTAAATTGCTCAATTAGCCCTTTGTCAATACAGGTATTAGAAGCTCCAGTATCAACTATAAAGGTGCCTTTAATGCCATTTATTTTGGCTGTAATTTTAAAATGATTCGTTTTAGTGAGCTTCATTTTCTTTTTTACGTAACCTTTTTTAGAAAGATAGCTTGGTAATGACATAATTAAATATTTTTGTAAAAGTAATTAATAATAGGTAGAATACATGATTTTAACAGATACTCATACACATTTATATAGTGAAGCTTTTGATGATGATAGAGCAGAAATGATGCAACGTGCTTTTGATAATAATGTGCAAAGAATGTTTGTGCCTGCAATAGATTCAACCTATACAGAGTCTATGTTGGTATTAGAAAAAAGTTATCCTGAAAATGTGTTCTTGATGATGGGCTTGCATCCAACTTATGTCAAAGAAAATTATTTGGATGAGTTAAGTCATGTGAAAGAAATGCTAGCCTCAAGAAAGTTTATTGCTATTGGTGAAATTGGAATAGATTTGTATTGGGACAAGACGTTGTTAAAAGAACAACAAGATGCATTTAGAACTCAAATACAATTAGCTAAGCAGTACCAATTACCAATTGTTATTCATTGTAGAGATGCTTTTGATGAGGTTTTTGAGGTGTTAGAATCAGAGAAGAGTGATGATTTATTTGGGATTTTTCATTGTTTTACAGGAAACTTAGAGCAAGCCAAACGTGCCATTTCATATAACATGAAATTAGGAATTGGAGGTGTGGTTACATTTAAAAACGGAAAGATTGATCAGTTTTTAAATGAAATCGATTTAAAACACATTGTGTTAGAAACTGATTCGCCTTATCTTGCTCCTACACCATATCGAGGAAAACGAAATGAGACAAGTTATTTGGTAAATATAGCAACCAAATTATCGGAAATTTACCAGGTTTCTGAAAACGAAATTGCTGAGGTAACTACAGAAAATTCAAAAGCAGTGTTTGGAGTGTAGCTATTTATCATAATATTTTTGTTTTTTTGTAAGACTAAAACTACTAATTTGTCAAAATACGATCACATCCGTCCATATCATAATCACGAAGTTAATAAGGCTTTAAGTGAATTGAGTACGCACCCAATGGTGAAATCAATGCTCAAATTCATTTACCCTCAAGCAAGTGATGAATACATTCAAGAGCGTTTAAAGAATTGTAATTCGATAAGAGATTTTCAAACAAAAATTATTGCTCGTGGTATACAGAATGTGTTGTCAAGATCATCACATGGTTTGACAACATCAGGGTTTGAAGAGTTAGATAAGGACACTGCATATTTTTACATTTCCAATCATAGAGATATTCTGTTAGATACTTGTTTGTTAAATATTTCACTGTTTAATCATGATTTGGTAATGACGGCTTCAGCAATTGGTGATAATTTAGTTCAGAAATCGTTTTTGTTAGAATTAGCAAAGCTGAATAGGAATTTTTTAGTGCAACGTGGGTTAAGTCCTCGAGAAATGTTGAAGAGTTCTAAATTAATGTCAGAATACATTGCCAAAAATATTTTAGAAGATAACAGATCTGTTTGGATTGCACAGCGTGAAGGAAGAACGAAGGATGGGAATGATATGACACAACAAGGGGTGTTAAAAATGATGGCTCTAGGTAAAGGTGATTTGTCAGCTTTTGATTATTTTAAAAAAATAAAAATAGTTCCTGTTTCGATTTCTTATGAATTTGATCCGACAGATATGTATAAAATGCCAGAGTTATTAGCAAAGCACTATGAAGAAGAGTATATAAAATCGGCTAATGAAGATTTTAATTCCATACTAAAAGGGTTAACGGGGCAAAAGAAAAGAATACATATTCATGCAGGAAAAGTTTTAGATGTTGAGTTGGATACTATTTCAAATTCAAAGGAACCATTGAACAAACAATTTCAACAATTAGCTGCAGTTATAGATAGTTGTGTTCATTCAGATTATAAGTTATGGCCAACAAACTATGTGGCGTATGATATGTTGCATAATACGGATAAATACTCTGGTAAATACACAGAAAAAGAACAACGTCAGTTTGAACGAAGAGTAGAGTGTAGAATTGATGCTGGAGATCCTGTTGCGTTAAGTAACTTCTTGGCAATGTATGCAAACCCAGTAGTAAACAAGGAGAAACTAAATGATTAAGAAGCCAAATATTCTATTAATATATACCGGAGGAACCATCGGTATGGTTAAAGATTTTGAAACAAATACGCTTCGTGCATTTAATTTTGATAATCTTTTAGTTAGGATCCCAGAAATTAAACAGTTGGACTGTAATATTAGTACCTATTCCTTTGAGGACCCTATTGATTCTTCAAATATGAATCCGGAGTATTGGTTGCAAATTGCAAACGTCATACAAAATAATTATAATCAAGTTGATGGTTTTGTGGTATTGCATGGCTCAGATACAATGTCGTACACTGCATCTGCATTAAGTTTTATGTTAGAAAACTTATCAAAACCAGTAATATTTACGGGGTCACAATTGCCAATAGGTGATTTAAGAACAGACGCAAAAGAAAACTTGATTACCGCAATTCAAGTAGCATCTTTACAGGAGAATAGTATTCCTCAAATACAAGAAGTGTGTTTGTATTTTGAGTATAAATTATATAGGGCTAATAGAACTACGAAGATTAATGCTGAGCATTTTGAAGCATTTACATCGCCTAACTATCCTGAATTAGCAGAGTCTGGCGTGCATTTAAAAGTGTTTGAACACAATTTATTGAATACGAGTACTAATACCAATTTTCAGGTGCATAAAAATATGTGTACTGATATTGCAGTATTAAAATTGTATCCTGGAATTACTGAGGTTGTTGTAGAGGCTGTGTTAAATACTCCAAATATCAAAGGTGTGATTTTAGAAAGTTATGGAGCTGGTAATGCACCAACTTTACCTTGGTTCTCAAAACTGTTAGAAAAAACATTAATAAAAGGTATTCATATAGTAAATGTAACACAATGCAGTGGTGGGAGTGTGATTATGGGGCAATATGAAACTAGTGTGCATTTGCAAAAAATAGGTTTGATATCCGGTAATGATATCACCTTTGAAGCTGCTATTGTGAAAATGATGTATTTGTTATCTAAGGGATTAGCAAAAAATGAATTCAAAAAAATGTTCGAAACGTCTATAAAAGGCGAATTAACGGACTATTATTCTTAAAAATCTTTCAAAAAATAACAGTTTAAATTTCATCAAATGACATTTTTTTTGTTATTTGGCAGTCGTTATTTAGTTAAAGACTATCAAATGAGAAGATTGTTGAATTATCTCATTAATTTTTGACTCAGATAAAGAATTTTAAAATTATATCTTTAAAAAAAACCATTACTAATTAAATTAAGATTAAGAAAAGATGAAAAAAGTATTTTCTATTTTACCAGCAGTAGGGATGATGTTAGCAGCAGCAGAAGTTAAAGCTACTACTATTGCAACAGTTATTCAAGACGCACCGACAGAAGGATTCGGTCATGAAGCATTAAAGACGAGATTCATTGAAGGTGGAGCTGGTTTCATGGGAATTGTATTATTATGTTTAATTTTAGGTTTAGCTTTCGTAATTGAAAGAATCATTTACTTAAACATGGCTACTACAAATACTGCGAAATTAACTCGTGAAGTTGAAGAAGCATTAAATTCAGGCGGTGTTGAAGCTGCAAAAGAAGTTTGTAGAAATACAAAAGGACCAGTTGCTTCTATCTTTTACCAAGGATTAGAAAGAAATAATGAAGGAATTGATTCAGTTGAAAAATCTATCGTTGCTTACGGTGGTGTTCAAATGGGGCAATTAGAGAAAAACGTTTCTTGGATTTCTTTATTTATCGCAATTGCACCAATGTTAGGATTCATGGGAACAGTAATCGGTATGATTCAAGCCTTTGATAAAATTTCTGCAGCAGGTGGATTAGATGCATCATTAATTGCAGGTGATATTAAAGTTGCCTTATTAACAACAGTATTTGGTCTTGTAGCAGCAATTATCTTACAGATTTTTTACAACTACATTATCGCTAAAATCGATTCTATCGTTAACGATATGGAAGATGCTTCAATCTCTTTGATTGACTTATTAGTTGCAAACAAAAAATAATAACTCTTGACATGTTTACGTTCTTAACTATAAAAGAACGTAAGCTTCAAGCTTAAAACACATATAAATATGAATTTACAAAAAGCATTAACAGTAGCTATTGCAGTTATTAGTGTTATCGGTCTTGCGTTTTGGATTATGATCATTAAAGGTGGTGATGATAGTTCAGCAATAGATATGATGCTTTGGTTAGGGAAAATATTAGTGTTTGGTGCAGGTGCAATTGCAGTTGTATTATCATTAAAGAATATTGCTTCTAACCCAGCAAAAATTAAAGTTGCAGGAATTGCACTTGTCGCTTTATTAGTGATGGTAGGAATTAGTTACGCATTGTCTACAGGACAAGAAGTGTTAAGTGATACAGGAGAACAAATGGTTTCTGAGTCTGGATCTAAAATGGTAGGAACAGGTTTAAGAGTGTTCTATCTTTTAATTATTGTTGCATTAGGTGCAATGGTAGCGTCTGGAGTAAAGAAAGCTTTAAACAAATAAATTATGGCAAAAAGATCAATACCTGAAGTGAACGCAGGATCTATGGCAGATATTGCTTTCTTGCTACTTATTTTCTTCTTGGTAACTACAACTATTGAACAGGATAATGGTATCACGCGTAAACTTCCTCGTTGGGAAGAAGTGCCACCACCAAATCCTCCAGTAATTAAAAAGAAGAACATCTTTACAGTTGTTGTTAATAAGAACGACCAAATGTTAGTTGAAGATGAATTAATGGAATTAAAAGACTTGAAAAAGGCAGCCATGGAATTCATTGACAACGGAGGAGGAACTAGTGCTGAAGGAGAAAAATGTGACTATTGCCAAGGCGCAAGAAGTGCAGAATCTTCAGATCACCCTGCTAAAGCAATTATCGCTCTTAAAAACGAAAGAGAAACAACGTATAGTACGTATGTGTCAATTCAAAATGAATTAGGTGCTGCTTATACTGAGTTACGTAATAGAGAAGCTGTTAGAATGTACGGTGCAGGAAACACATATACTGTGATGAATGCTATTTACAAAGATCCAAAAGTGAAAGACGAATCTTTAAAAGAGAAGTTAAAAACGCGTTTGGATAAGTTGAAAAAGATGTACCCTCAGATTATTTCTGAAGCTGAATCAAAATCTAATTAAGAATTATGGCAAAGTTTAAAAAGAAAAAAGATGGCGAATTGCCACAGGCTTCTACGGCGGCTTTACCAGATATCGTATTCATGTTATTATTCTTTTTCATGACTGTAACAGTTATGAAAGATAGTTCGCTAATGGTAGAAAATAAATTACCAGCAGCAGATGATATTGAAAAGTTAGATCGTAAAAACGATAAAGTAATGTATATCTATGCAGGGAAACCAGCATCTGGATATGAAAAATTTGGTACTGAAGCAGTTATTCAATTGAATGATAAAATTGCAAAGCCATCAGATTTAAAACAATTTATTCACTCTGAAATTGCATTAAGAGATGAAGCAATTGTACCTTTCATGGTTACAGCTTTAAAAGTAGATAGAAATGCTAATATGGGATTAGTTTCTGATATTAAGCAAGAATTAAGAAAAGAGAATATGTTAAAAATTAGTTATTTGTCAGTTAAACCTGCTCAATAATATTTTTAACATAATCATATTAAAAAAGCATTCTGATTTTTCAGGATGCTTTTTTATTTTAGGTACTTTAAGAAATCATCTCTTGGGATTTCATGAGCTCCTAAGCTTTCTAAATGGTCTGTGTGCATTTGGCAATCTATCAATTTATAATCTAAGGTTTTTAAATGTTCAACTAAATTGATAAACGCGGCTTTAGAAGCGTTACTGACTTTTGAGAACATACTTTCGCCACAGAATACTTTTTTAGCTTTTAAATCGATTCCATAAAGTCCGCCTACTAATTCATCTTCTTGCCATACTTCTACAGATTTAGCTATACCTTGTTTGTGTAGCATAATATAAGCTTCTGTCATATCATTTGTAATCCACGTATCTGGTTGTCCGTCACGTTCTATGTTTGCACAATTATGAATAACGTCTTCAAATGCGGTATTAAATGTTATTTGAAACTGATTTCGTTTCAAAATGGTTTTCATGCTTTTTGAAACGCGTAGGTCTTTTGGAAACAAAACCATTCTTGGATCAGGTGACCACCATAACAACGGTTCATCTTCATTATACCAAGGAAATATGCCGTTGTTGTAAGCGTGTATTAAGCGTTCTGTTGATAAATCACCGCCAATAGCAAGTAAGCCGTTTTCGTCAGCCTCTGAATGGATTGGGAAAATTATTTTCTGAGTTAATAAATACATCGCTTAAAATATTAAAAGACCTAAAATATAAATTGCAGAACCAACCAGCATAACTAATAATGTGTATGGTAAAATTTCTCTAGCTTTCAGTTTTGTAATACCCAATAAAGGTAATGCCCAGAAGGGTTGCAACATGTTTGTTATTTGATCGCCATATGCTAAAGCCATAATTGCTTTTGGTAATGATACGCCAAGTTTTAATGCTGACTCTAAAACTATTGGGCCTTGAATAACCCATTGTCCACCACCACTTGGGACAAATATGTTGACTAAACCAGCACTAAAAAACGTAAAAATAGGTAATGTAGTTTTGTTTGCGACGGATACAAAGAAATCAGAAATTTCAGTAACCATTCCTGCTGATGTCATAATTCCCATTATACCAAAATACAAAGGAAATTGAATTAAGATGCCTGAAGCTCCTTTTATTGCTTCGTCAAGTGCTTTTAAAAAGCTGTGAAATTTGCCATGAAATATTAAAGCTAAACCTAGCATTAAAAAGTTGATAGAATTTAAAGTAAAGTTAAGTTGTAAGGCTTCTGCCCCGTATTTTATACCGAATACGAGTAATACAATTGCCCCAAATAAATAAGTTAATGGTTTTGAATGGTCTAATTTTTCTGCTCCAACTAATTCCTTTGGAGTTGTGTCAAATTTATACTTTGGAAGGTTTAAAGTAGTTGGAGACGTTTTCTTTGCTATGAAATATAAAAACAATGGAATAATGATTAAGATTGCGCCAAATATGATTAAGTTCCAATAGCTGAATATGGTATTGTTAGTGGCAATTTGCAATGGAATATCAGCATTATTTGCTATTGTAGAGTTGCTTAGCAATTCTTGAACCCTACCGTTTCCAGCAGCGTCTAAAGGTGCAGAGCCGCTAATTCCTGCATGCCAAACCATTAATCCAACATAACCTGCAGCACCAACTATCGGATAGTTTATGGAAATGTTATTTTGTTGTGCATATTCACCAACTTTACGAGCTAAAATTGCTCCGAAAATTAGCCCTAATCCCCAATTTAGAAAAGCAACTAATATAGTTGAGAAGCTTACAATTAATACAGCTGTTGATGTACATTTTGTATAGACAACTAATTTGTTAATGAGTCTGCTAACAGGTTTACTTAATACTAAAACATGACCTAAAACTAAAATTAGTATCATTTGATAAGCAAAGACTAAAAGTTTGCTATTCCAGAGACCATCTTCCCAATGAGACAATATGTTTACCAGATGTTGTTCGTCTTTTGGTTCGGTAAAAAAATACGCTAGTATAATTGTCAGTAAAGTCAGAAGTACAGCAATTGTAAATGGAGATGGAAGTAGTTTTTTAAAGAGTGTTTCTATGGTTTTAGTAAAGTTCATTGAAATAATTTTATAGTTGAAAATTACTATTAATTTATAGTTTGCGCAATAAAAAAGCCATTTTGAGAATTACAAAATGGCTTCAGTATTGATTTGTCTAAATTAATTAGAAAGGTAAATCGTCGTGTTCCTCTTCTTTAAAGTTTGAAGTAGGTTCAAAAGCGTCTACAGGTGCTACTGGAGGCATTCCAGCTGAACTACTTTGAGCAGCGGCTAAGTTTTCAATACGCCATCCTTGAATAGAGTTGAAATACTTAGTTTCTCCTTGTGGGTTTACCCACTCTCTTCCTCTTAAGTTGATTGAAACTTTTACTTGTTGACCAACTTGGTAAGAGTTTAATAAATCACATTTATCTTGAACAAATTCAACCAAAATTGATTGTGGATATTGTTCTTCTGTTGTTAATACAACTTCTCTTTTTCTAAACCCGTTACTCCCAAATGTTTGAGTTTCTCCTACTAATTTAATCTTCCCTTGTATCTCCATTGTATGTGTATTTCAATAATATATTGTGGCAAAAGTAATTAAAACTATGCATTTTATAGCTTATGCTAATAATATTTTCCAAGCAATATCAACATTCCCTTTCTTTAAGTAGTCTTGTGCTTTTTTGTGCATGTCTTCAATGCTTGCTTTTTCAATATGAGGGCAAGCTTCCTTAGCTTCTTTCATGTATGTTTTTACCTCTTCAGGGGTTGGCATTGCCTCACTATTTCCTAGTATTCCTAAATCATTTCCGGTAAGAACATTGCTATTTCTTATGTGTTCAGGAATAGCATCTACCCCAATTCCTAAAGTAGCTATTGGTTTTGGTATTTCAAAAAAACCTTCTTTTGCACGGCTATAGAAACTTCCACCAGCTCTGGCTACTAAATCTATTTTATGCTGATCTATTTTCCCGTCGTCATCTAAAACATCTTCTTGAATATGAACTTTTACAACTTCACAAACAATCATATTTCCTGCGCCGCCTTCTTCACCTAAAGCAAATACATTAGTGACTTTACATTCAAACTGAACTGGGCTTTCTGCAACTCTAAATGGTTTTACTTTCTCTGAAGCCAACATAGAAAATCCAGCTTTCTCAAATTCATTTACCCCTTTTGCATAAGCAGTACTTGCTAATGACATTTGGTGCACCATATCATAGTTTACGACATTAATCACAACCTCTTTTGTAGCTATACAATTATCTAATGTGTGTTTGGTAGTGTTGTCTCTAACGCTTCTTGCGGGTGAAAATACCATAATTGGTGGATTGGCGCTAAATACATTGAAAAAACTAAATGGCGCTAAGTTCGGGTTTCCATCAGTATCTACTGTACTTGCAAAAGCAATAGGTCTTGGGGCTACGCTCCCTAATAAGTACCCATGCAATTTAGGTACAGAAATTTCGTTTGGATTTATTGATAGCATCATTGTGAATTTGAAACACAAAAATAACTATAAAAGATGTAACAAAAAACCTTATTTTAGTTCACTTAAACTATTTTGCAAATATGATAGTAAATAAAAATTTGTTCAGATGGATTAGCATCTTGGTGTCATTCGTGATTGTGTCTCTAATTTTATGGAACACCTATACGTTTTTTCAAAACTTTAAAGAGGAAGAGCGTGCTAAGATGAATATCTGGGCGAAAGCTTTTGAAGATGTAAATAATAATGATGACTTAAATGCAGTAATTAACGAATTGTCATTAGAAGTCTTGCAAAGTAATAGCTCTACTCCTATGATTATTGTAAATAATAAGGGTGAATATGATTTACAGAATCTTAAAAATATAGAAGTAAAAGATTCGTTACAAATTCAAAAGTTAATTAAAGTCTTTGAAGCAGAAAATACTCCTATTGAAGCTAAGTTTAAAGGTGTGGTGTTGCAAACAATTTATTATGGTAATTCATCACTAATTAATAAATTGAAGTATTACCCATTAGCGTTATTACTTATTTTATTCTTATTCGGTAGTGTTGTGTTTTTCTTTTATAAGTCTACAAAAAATGCAGTTCAAAATAAACTTTGGGCAGGAATGGCAAAAGAGACAGCACATCAAATAGGAACCCCATTATCGTCATTGATTGGTTGGTTGGAAATATTAAAAACTGAAAACGTTTCTGAAGACACCATATTTGAAATGGATAAAGATATTTCAAGATTGCAAACGATCACAGAGCGTTTTTCTAAAATTGGGTCTGTTCCTAAATTGGAAAGGAAGAATATTATTGAAGAGACTAAATTGACTTTTAACTATTTAGAATCCCGTTCATCAAAGTTGGTAAGTTTCGTATTTGAGTCTAAAGAAACTGAAATATATTCAGAGTTAAATTCGCAATTGTACAGTTGGACAATTGAAAATTTAATAAAAAACGCTATTGACGCCATGAAAGGTAAAGGTCAGTTGAAAGTAACCATAAGTCAACTTGAAGATTCAGTTTTTGTATCGGTTCATGATACTGGAAAAGGAATTCAAAAAGCACAGTTTTCTAAAATATTCGAACCTGGATTTACCAGTAAAAAAAGAGGTTGGGGACTTGGCTTGTCCTTATCAAAGCGTATTATTGAAGATTACCATAATGGTAAAATTAAGGTGTTATCTTCAGAAATAGATAAAGGAACCGTTATGCAACTTAAACTAAAAACGATAGTTTAAAACTGATTATAACGCTTTATTAATGTCGTTGGCAATTTGTGAGAAAGCTTCAGGAGTTAATTGCTGTTTGTTTATGAAACGCGCATCTTCCATTGTGTTTAAAGGAATTAGATGAACATGCACATGAGGAACTTCTAAACCAATTACAGTCATTCCGACACGTTTACAATCAACTACTTTTTCTATGGCTTTAGCAACTTTACGAGAGAAAGCCATTAGTTCTAGGTAGTCACTTTCGCTTAAATCAAAAATTTTATTTTCTTCTTTTTTAGGGATACAAAGTGTATGTCCTTTTGCATTTGGGTTAATGTCTAAGAATGCTAAAAATTTTTCAGTTTCCGCTACTTTATAACATGGTAATTCTCCAGAAATTATTTTTGTGAATAGTGTTGCCATTACAAATTTTGGTTAGATTAATCTATATTCTAGAGATTTCTAAAATCTCAAATTTTATAATTCCATTAGGTACAGTTACTTCAGCAATATCGCCAACAGAGTTTCCTAGTAGCCCTTTTCCAATTGGAGAACTTACAGAAATTTTACCCGTTTTTAAATCGGCTTCACTTTCTGCAACCAATGAGTACACCATTTCCATGCCGTTTAGTTGATTTTTTATTTTCACTTTAGAGTGAATTAAAACCTTTGAAGTATCTAGTTGTGATTCATCAATAATACGCGCATTTGCGACAACATTTTCTAGTTTAGAAATTTGCATTTCTAACATTCCTTGAGCTTCTTTTGCGGCATCATATTCAGCGTTTTCAGACAAATCTCCTTTGTCTCTTGCATCTGCAATTGCTTGAGACGCTTTTGGGCGTTCAATATCTCTAAGTTGATTTAACTCATCTCTTAATTTTTGCAATCCTTCCTCACTGTAATAAGATACATTACTCATAATCTCTATTTTTTAATCTTTTACTTATTCTATACTAAAACATAAAAAATCCCGTTAAAAACAGGATTTCTTCTAACAAATATAATAAATTTTAGCATTTATTGTACTTTTGAATTCATTTAAAATTGAGTATATGAAAAAGATATTGCTATTGGTTTTTACGGTGTTACTGTTTGTGAATTGTAAAGAAGATGATATCTCTCAAAATGGATGCGTAAGTAATTTGTTGCCAAATTACGGATTTAGCGCTGAAATAAATATGAGTTTACCATTGTATGGTGGATTGCAATTTGCAGGGAATTCTGTGTATATTAATAACATTGGTGTAAAAGGAGTTTATTTGTATAATACAGGAAGTTCAATTGTTGCTTTTGAAGCCAGTGATCCTGCACACGGACCAAGTTCGTGCTCACGAATGTCAATTTCTGGTATTGAAGTAACTTGTGAATGCGGTGATGGTAACTCTTATGAATTGTTAACTGGACAGCAAACAGAAGGTGATACGGGTAACTGTTTAAGAGCTTATCGTGTGGAAAGAAACGGACTGATTTTGAGCGTGTATAATTAAGAGTCAAGCGATGGCTTTTTTCTGCTAATCTTTTTTTCAGAATTAAACTTTTTGCTCTTCAAGCGTTTTCTAATAACACTTTTCGGTATTTTTGTTTTCACTCTTTTTTTAGGAACAGCCAAGCCGGTTTTCAAAAGGTTTAAAAGCCGTTTAATAACTAATTCTTTATTCTTGTGTTGACTCCTACTTTCTGAACATTGTAATAGCAATACTCCATCTTTAGTCAGTTTGTTGTTTAATTTTTGATGTAATAGTGCTTTTTCTGATTCTGATAAGCCTTTAGAAATAAGTAGTGGAAATGTGAGTTCTATTTTAGAAGATACTTTATTGACGTGCTGACCGCCAGCCCCAGAACTTCTTACGGCTTTAAAAGAGCATTCCTGTATGATGGTGTTAAAATTCAATTGAGTTGGTGTGCAGGTTTTAATAAATCATTGACATTTTTCACAGGATTAAATGTGTCTAATGGAACCTCAATAAAAATAGTGTTCCAATTTGCCATAGCACCATTCCATAACCCTGGTAATTCCAGCGCTTTTAAACTTTTACCTAAACGTGTTTTTGAAGATATAAATCCAGTGTTAGGGTCTACAAAATCTAATAAGTTAAACTTATCTCCTTTATAATTTTTAATGGCGCAAACAATATCAACAGGGTTGAAGTGTGTTGCTTTTTTTAAGATATTCTTTTGAAGTTTGTTTGTTGTGTCTATTTGGGCGCTCTCTACAATTTGTAAAGAGATTGCTCCGTTTTCATTTTTTACCCAAAATGGGCCACCTCCAGGTTCGCCTTCATTTTTAACCATTCCGCAAACTCTAATAGGTCTATTTAATTTAGTGACTAAGTACTCAATTTGATATTTTTTTGAATATTTTTCAAACTCAGGGTTTATAATAATATTTAAGTCACTAGTCAGAAAGTTGGCGATAGTCACTATTTCTACTTCTGAAATTGAATCATCTTCTAATTTGTTCAAATAGTTGAAAATCTGTTCTTGAGTTTTTAGTAAAACCCCTGCAAGAATTTTTTTATAAACAATAACATCATTCTTCAATTTTGGAGTTACAACATTATCAATGTTTTTTATAAAAATAATGTCATCATTTACATCATTAAGATTTTCTATTAACGCCCCATGTCCTGATGGACGAAATAATAATTGTCCGTTATCTTCTCTGAAAAATTCATTTTTTTGGTGTTACCGCAATCGTATCAGTTTTGTGTTTTTGATAAGAGAAACTAACGTCAAAACTGGTGTCGGTTTTTTCGGTAATTCTTTGATGAATGTCATTTAGTTCCTCTTTAAACTTATTGTCGTGATCTTCAGAAATGGTAAAATGTAGTTTTGCAACCCCATCATTTGATGCATATTGAGTGGCTTCATATAAATGTTCTTTAAATGCAGTTGAAGTCTCATTTTTATATTGATGAAATGGTAGTAAGCCTTTTGGCGATTTTCCGTAATTAAGCCCGTTTTGGTTCAACATGGTTTCTATAAAAGCTACTACTTTTCCATCACTATCAAGTTGATTGTAATTTGAAGGTACAGCATTTAACACCTCAGAATAGAATGGTAATTTTTCCATACCAATAATAAATAAGGCTAATTCTGGAACCTTGTTTTTGTTGATATAAGAATTAATAGACTCTTTACTTGAATTATATTCTTTTAGAAATTCAAATAAAAACTTGAACATTCTCGTAGCCGCCCCAGAAGCTGGCACAAATTTCAAGATGGAATATTCTGACTTATTGTTTTCGTAGTGTTTAAAGTAGGTGTCTTGTTCTTGTTTGTTAAAACTTAAGATTCCGTTACCAATTGTAGCAGCATCTTTCAAGTTTATAGCTCTAATGCCAGATTCAAAATAATGCAGTTGAGACATAACTTGCTCGACTGTTAATCCGTTTGAATTTATTTGATTTATATCTTTTTTTATAAAAATCACAAGAGGTCTTATTGTAAGTGGTTAATCAAGTTTTAATAGTTGATGCAAAATAAACTATTTATTGAGAAGATGCTATCGTATTGTGAAAGTAATCTATACTATTGGTTAGTTATCGTTGATAAACTTTCATTTTCAAACCCATACCGTAGTTGTTTAATCCCTCTGCTAATAATTTTGAACGCGGGATGTTTTTCTTTTCGTACCTCACCCATTCGTTGTTGTTTAAAAAGATACGTTTAATGAATGTCCTTTTAGCAGAGATTTTATTTGTAAACGGAAGTAGAGGTCTAAATGTCGTTGAAACTTTAACAATCCCTTTACGAGTTTTAACTTCTTGATATTTTTTGTTAGGTAGTAATTTTCCTTGTTTGTCGGTGTAGCCAAGTATTTGTATTGAAGCAAATATGCCGTTTTTTGGAATAAAAATATCGTTTTCAGTAATGTCTAATTCAAAAACATTTTCACTTTGTTCAGTAACTCTAAAGATTATTTTTTCATAACTTAAAACATCACCGGGTAAACCGTTATTATTATCGTAGAAATGAACCTTAAATAAAGTTGAAAAAGAGCGTTTTTTTGCATTAGATTTTTTTCGGTCATTCCAGTTTGATGCTTCCGTTTTTATAGGTAAATATAATGTGGTAATTTGTTTTGGCTTCTGATTTTCATTTGGAAAAAATACTGCTATTTCAGACTCTATAGTTGGTAGCCAGCATTTGAAATAATCGTCATGTAAAGTAGGTTTTAGTTTTTCTATTTTAAATTTCCCAGTAGGTTTTACTTGTACAATAACTTCTTGTAATTCTTCAGATAATGATTCTAATAAGATGATGTCTTGAAGGTTTTCTGTTGCAATTTTTAATTCTTTATAACCTAAAGATGAAATATAGAGTGTATCTATATCACGATATAATTTTTTAGTAAATGTGAATTTGCCATCGTCGTCAGCAAAAATCCCATTTCCATTACCAAAAGATATTGTAGCATAAGATATAGGAAAACTAGTTTCTTTATCAATTATTTTTGTTTGACTATAGGATATATTAAATGTGAAAATTGTTAGTAGGAAAAATAATTTCATAATAAAATATGGTATATGTGTTCTAACGTTAGAAAGGTAAAAGTTAGTGTATATTTTCTAAAAAACTATTATTTTCTTCAAAAGCAGTACCGATAACAACAATATCTGCTCCAGCTTTATAGACATCTTGAATTTGAGAGTTTGTACGAATTCCGCCGCCAACAATTAATGGAATGTCTAATGATTTTGAAACTTCAGAGATCATTTCTGTTGTAATTGCTAATTTAGCACCAGAGCCAGCTTCAAGATAAATCAACTGTTTCCCAGAATACTGTCCAGCAAGTGCTGTGTGAAGTGCTAACTCAGTATTGTCACGTTGAATAGGAGTGGTTTTACTTACGTTTTGAACAGCGGTTTCAACGCCTCCGTTTATCAAAATGTATCCTGTTGGAATAACCTCTAAATTGCTTTTTTGTAATAAAGGCACTGCTTTTATGTGCTGATCAATTAAAAATTCAGGGTTTCTACCAGACAGTAAACTCAAAAATAAAATGCCATCAGCGGCATTTGTAATTTGATTTGAATCGCCAGGAAATAAAATAAGCGGTAATGTAGTATGCCTTTTAACTTCCTTAACAATGATTTCAGTTTGATGGCTTGCGACAATACTACCACCAACGAAAATATGTGTGGCTGGACTTGTGTTTATTTTTGAAACAAGTGTTTTAATGGAGTCGACTTCAAGTTTATCAGGGTCTAATAATATGGCGAGTAGCTTGCGTTGTTTAGCTTTTGCTTGAAGAATATCTTTATAGATTTGCTGCATTATAGTTTTGTTTCATTGGTGGCATATACTAAAGTATAACCTTCAAATATATCAAAATAGATAGCGTAACTTTCTTTTAAAGGTTTTTTTAGAATATGGCCAGTTGTTTTTTTTCGGTATAAATTAAATGCATCAATCGGTAAATGTTCAATAAACAACAAACCGCCATCCGGATGTATTTTAAATAAACTTTCTTTAGCGCCCCAAATAACAGTAAGTTGTTCAGTAAGATGCTCATCAACTAAATAGTCAGCTTCATTGCCAATAAATTTTGATGCAATACGTTGAATTTTATCTCTGTTTTTTTCAATGTCTATACCTATTTCAGTATCAGAAATTGCTATAACTGAAAATTCAAAAGAATGCGAAATAGTAATTTTTCTGCCATCTTTTAAGTGTGGCTTGCCGTCTTCAGTATAAAATAAATCAAAATCAGATAGCCCTGCTATTTCTAATAATTTTCTTACAGCTAAAAACCCTTTTTTATGCGATTCTGATCGCATACCACTAACTCTTTTTTGACTTCGTTCATTTAGTAAAACAGTAGACTCTAAATCTTGTAGTGATTCGTCTATTTTCCATGTAAATATTGCGGTTGAAGCATTATGTGTAATTGTCTTGTATAAGGGCATTTATAATAGTATTGTCTCTTGTTGTGTATGTTAGAATATTGTGAAACCTAATGGTTTTTAAAAGTTATTTCCTACCTTTGCACACGCAAAAATTGCTATATAACAAACCTACATAATTTTTAAGTAGGGATTATAAAAATAAAAAAAAACAGCATATTATGAGTACAAAAACAGCTGCATATGTTCCGTTTAAAGTTAAAGATATTTCTTTAGCGGATTGGGGAAGAAAAGAAATTTTATTGGCTGAAGCAGAAATGCCAGGATTAATGAGTTTACGTGAGGAGTATAAAAACGAGCAGCCTTTAAAAGGAGCTCGTATTGCTGGGTGTTTACACATGACAATTCAAACTGCTGTTTTGATTGAAACATTACAAGCTTTAGGAGCTGAAGTGACGTGGAGTTCTTGTAATATTTTTTCTACGCAAGATCAAGCTGCTGCTGCAATCGCAGCTGCAGGAACGCCAGTATACGCTTGGAAAGATATGACTGAAGAAGAATTTGACTGGTGTATTGAGCAAACGTTATTCTTTGGTGAAGATAAAAAACCATTAAACTTGATTTTAGATGATGGTGGAGATTTAACAAACATGGTATTAGATCGTTACCCTGAATTAGCAGCAGGAATCAACGGATTATCAGAAGAAACTACAACAGGAGTTCACCGTTTATACGATAGAGTAAAAGCAGGAACATTACCAATGCCAGCTATTAACGTAAACGATTCTGTAACAAAATCTAAGTTTGATAACAAATACGGATGTAAAGAATCTGCAGTAGATGCAATTCGTCGTGCAACGGATATTATGTTAGCAGGTAAACGTGTTACAGTTTGTGGTTATGGTGATGTAGGTAAAGGTACAGCTGCTTCTTTTAAAGGTGCAGGTTCTATCGTTACTGTTACAGAAATAGATCCAATTTGTGCGTTACAAGCGGCTATGGATGGGTTTGAAGTTAAGAGGTTAGAAACTGTTGTTGGTAATTCTGATATTATTATTACTACTACAGGAAACAAAGACATTATTCAAGGGCGTCATTTTGAAGCAATGAAGGATAAAGTTATCGTTTGTAATATTGGACACTTTGATAATGAAATTGATATGGCTTGGTTAAATAAAAACCACGGAAGCACAAAAGATACTATCAAACCTCAAGTTGATAAATATATGATCAACGGAAACGATATCATTATTTTAGCAGAAGGACGTTTAGTAAACCTAGGTTGTGCAACTGGTCACCCAAGTTTTGTAATGAGTAATTCATTTACAAACCAAACACTAGCACAAATCGAATTATGGAATAACAAAGAAGCATACGGAAACGATGTGTATATGTTACCAAAACATTTAGATGAAAAAGTAGCAAAATTACACTTAGCTAAAATTGGTGTTGAATTAACAGAGTTACGTGAAGAACAAGCTTCTTATATTGGTGTAACTGTTGATGGTCCATTTAAACCAGAACACTACAGGTACTAAAAGTTATATTTTAATAATACTATTCAGCCCTTGCATTTTTTTGTGAGGGCTTTTTTTGTGTATTTTTATGCGAACCAACAGGATATATAATGAGCATAACAAAAAAACTAGGGCTCTTTTTAGGGCCAATTTTATTTTTTTGCATTCAGGTTTTACCAATAACATTTATTTCAGAAAAAGCCGATTCTGTAATTGCTGTGGCGCTTTGGATGGTTATTTGGTGGATTTCTGAATCTGTAAATATTGCAGTTACCGCATTACTGCCACTAATATTATTTCCTTTAACTGGTGTGATGCCTATTGCTTCTGTTGGTAATAATTACGGGAGCCCAATTATCTTCTTGTTTTTTGGAGGGTTTGTTTTAGCCTTAGCTTTAGAAAAAGTAAATCTGCATAAACGGATTGCGTTAAATATTATATGGTTTACCGGAAATACACCCGAAAAAGTGGTTTTAGGGTTTATGATTGCCACTGCATTTATGAGTATGTGGATAAGTAATACAGCTAGCACCGTAGTAATGTTACCAATTGGAATATCAGTAATTAAATTGTTGATAGATGATGCTGATGGTTTTACAAAAGGCGATAAAAACTTTGCTTTATGTATAATGTTGGGGATTGCCTTTGGGGCTAATGCAGGGGGGATTGCTACAGTTATTGGTACACCACCAAATTCAGTTTTAATAGGTTTGTTAGAAAATCAATATGGAATTCAGATTTCATTTTTAAAATGGATGACTTTTGGTTTGCCATTTACAATTGTTATGGTTGGGTTGTGTTATGTAGTTTTGGTGAAATGGATGTTTCCGTGTAGTGATATTCAGTTTACATCATCTGCCAATTTAATTTCTGTAGAACTAAAAAAGTTAGGAATAATCTCAAAAGAAGAAAAAAGAGTATTGATTGTTTTTGCGATCACTGTTTTTTTATGGATAACCAGAACTGTTATTAATAAATTATTTCTAGAACTTAGATTATCAGATACGGCAATAAGTTTAATAGGAGCAATTTCTTTATTTGCAATACCATTAAATGTAAAAAAAGGAAACTTTATTTTAAAGTGGAGTGATACTGAAAAATTAGCTTGGGGAATTTTACTTCTATTTGGTGGTGGATTGGCGCTAGCAAAAGGAATGGATGCTAGTGGATTAGTTTCTGTTATAACAGAAACTATACAGTCTGGAGAGTTTAACTCAACAATAACAGTGTCATTACTTATTCTGTTAATATTGTTTATTACTGAATTAATGAGTAATGTAGCGCTAATATCTGTTCTAGCACCTGTTGTTGCAGGGATTGCAATCGGATTAGATATTCCGATTTTAAACGTTCTAATTCCAGTAACGATGGCTTCTAGTTGTGCTTTTATGTTGCCAATGGCTACACCGCCAAACGCGATAGTTTTTGCAAGTGGTTACGTGAAAGTAAATGAAATGGTTAAGGCAGGAATAATCTTAAATATATTTGCAGTAGTATTGTTGATAGCGTATTATTTGCTTGTGTTACCACATATGATTTGATTCCAATGAATTATTTTTGTTAAGCCGTGTACATAACACTCATAAAAAAGCCCTAAACTTTAGTTTAGGGCTTTTTTGCGAGTATTTAACGAGATGTTATTTGTTGGCTTCGTTAATGTATTTTTTTAAAGCCATTGTCATAGATGGAGTTTCGGGTGACGGCGCTTTAATATCAATTCGTAATCCAGCATCGGTTGCTGCTTTTACAGTTGTGTTTCCAAACACAGCAATACGTGTATCATTTTGTTTAAAGTCCGGGAAGTTTTTCAATAAAGAATCAATTCCTGAAGGGCTAAAAAACACTAAAATGTCATAAGTTACATTTTCTAAATCAGACAAGTCGCTTACTACAGTTTTGTATAGCGTAGCTTCTTTCCAAGTCACTTTTAATTCATCTAAAGTAGATGGGATTAAAGGTTTTAATTTGTCAGAAGATGGTAGTAAAAAAGTTTCGGTTTTGTATTTCTTGATTAAAGGCACTAGTTCAGGAAACGTTCTTTTACCAACATATATTTTACGTTTTCTGTAAACAACGTATTTCTGTAAATAATAAGCTACGGCTTCAGATTGACAGAAATATTTCATTGAATCGGGTACTTTAAAGCGCATTTCTTCAGCAACTCTAAAGTAATGGTCAACAGCATTTCTACTAGTTAAGATTACTGCAGTAAATTGAGATAAATCAACCTTCTGTTTACGCACCTCTTTAGATTCAATTCCTTCTACATGAATAAAAGATCTAAAGTCAATTTTTACTTTTTGTCTTTCAACCAAATCAAAATAAGGTGAATTTTCAACCTTTGGTTCTGGCTGAGAAACTAAGATAGTTTTCACTTTCATACTCCCAGATTATTTTAAAATATTAGTTAGTATTAAAACTGCACCTATTAAAAAAGGTGAAATTTCGAGAGCGCAAAGATACAAAATAAAATAAAACCAATGCTTTAAAACTGCTTTTTGATTGTAAAGAATTATTATAATGATACTTAGGATATATGTAAAGAACAATAACCCAATACAAGAGTAGATGAAAAAATGACTTGGGTTTGGAGAAACATATATGATAATAAAGTTCAGAAATAATAATAAAATCCCAATAAAGTTGATAAATGTGATTCTTTGAAAGTTCAAGTTGTTAAAGACTGATTTTAAGTCTAAAACTTCAAAAATGATTTTCTCTATAAGGTATTTTGCTGTAAAAAAAAGATTTATAAATATTGCGCAAACAGCAAGTGTTGAGAAGCTATTATTAGGTAATAAGTTTAATGAGCTAAGTGATACATAAGAGAACACAGTAAAGTTTATACTGAAGAAAACATAAAATAAGAGATTAAAGACGTTTTTCTTTTTCTCCCCTTTGTTATGCAAAAGGAAATATTTTCCGTTTGTAAGTTTGCCTAAGAAATCATTAAACTGAATGTGGTAAGTTAACTTAATACATGTGATTATGAGAAGAGAACCTATAATTAAATAAGTTAGGGTTTCGTTATAATTGATATCGCGTAATAAGAATTCCATCACTACAAAACTACTGTTTTTATATGGAGTTACAATTTTAGAAAATATTAATATAATTAAAATTTTAATAGTTTACTTTTGCTATCATTATGAGAGATATTTTAGTTGTTATACCAACGTATAACGAAATAGAAAATATAGAGGCAATTATAAGGGCTACAATCACTGCAGTGCCTGAAATTGATATTCTTATAGTTGATGACAATTCGCCAGATAAAACTGCAAGAAAAGTAAAAGAATTGCAGAGTGAGTTTGTGAACAAATTATTTTTATTAGAAAGAGAAGGGAAACAAGGTTTAGGTACTGCATACATTCATGGGTTCAAATGGGCTTTAAAACGTGAATATAAATATGTTTGCGAAATGGATGCCGATTTTTCTCATAATCCAAACGATTTGAAAAAACTTTATACTGAGTGTAGAGAAAACAATACAGATTTAGCAATCGGCTCACGTTATAAATCCGGAGTGAATGTGGTTAATTGGCCTATGAATAGAGTGTTGTTGTCATATTTTGCATCAAAGTATGTGCAATTAATTACAAGAATGAATATAAACGATGCAACTGCAGGTTTTATTTGTTACAAACGTAAAGTATTAGAAACCATTAATTTTGATACCATTCAATTTGTTGGTTATGCCTTTCAAATAGAAATGAAATTTAAAGCTTATTTACAAGGTTTTAAGATTGAAGAAGTTCCTGTGGTTTTTACAGACAGAACCAAAGGCACATCAAAAATGGATGGTTCAATAATTTCAGAGGCGGTTTTTGGGGTTATTTTAATGAAGTTAAAAAGTTTATTTTCTAAATAAAAGAAAAAAGTATCATGAATAAAGTATTAATTAAGAATGCTAACATAGTAAATGAAAATAAAATTTTTCAAGGAGATGTCTATATTGAAGGCGAGCATATTATTGAAGTGGCTAGTCAAATAAGTGCAAAATCTGCTGATGTTAATGTTTATGATGCAGAGGGGAAATATCTATTACCTGGTGTCATTGATGATCAAGTTCATTTTAGAGAACCAGGCTTAACACATAAAGCAACAATTGAAACTGAATCTAGAGCAGCTGTAGCTGGCGGCATCACGTCGTTCATAGAAATGCCGAATACGAATCCGCAAACCACAACTATCGAAGAACTAGATAAGAAATTTAATATAGCCAAAGAATCTTCTTACGCTAATTATTCTTTTATGTTTGGTGGTACAAACGATAATTTAGATGAAATTTTAAAGGTTGATCCCAAAAACGTAGCTGGGTTAAAATTGTTTTTAGGATCCTCAACAGGTAATATGTTAGTTGATAATGAAGATGTTTTAGAAAAAATATTTTCAAGTACAGATATGCTTATATCTGTGCATTGTGAAGACGAAGGGACAATAAGAAAAAACCAAGCAGAATACGTCGCGAAGTTTGGGGATGATATTCCTATGAAGTACCACCCAATTATCAGAAGTGAGGAAGCTTGCTACTTGTCATCATCAAAGGCAATTGAATTAGCTAAGAAGACCGGGGCAAGATTACATATTTTTCATTTATCAACAGGGAAAGAAACAGCATTGTTTAGAAATGATATTCCTTTAGAAGAAAAGAAAATTACAGCTGAAGTATGTGTACATCATTTGTGGTTTTCCGATAAAGATTATCATGAAAAAGGAACACTTATTAAATGGAACCCTGCAGTAAAAACAGAACAAGATAGAGCTGCACTTTGGGAAGCTTTATTAGATGATAGAATTGATGTTATAGCTACTGATCATGCGCCACATACGAAAGAGGAAAAAGCAAATATCTATACTAAGGCGCCTTCAGGTGGGCCCTTAGTGCAACATGCTTTAGTGAGTATATTGGAGGCTTATCATGATGGTAAAATTAAGTTAGAAAAGATTGTGGAGAAAATGTGTCACAATCCAGCTAAACTTTTTAAAATAGAAAATAGAGGTTATATTAAACCTGGCTATTTTGCAGATGTAGTTTTGGTTGACATGAATAAACCTTGGTCTGTTACTGAAGATAATATATTTTATAAATGTGGTTGGTCACCTTTTGAAGGTAATACATTTAAATCAAGAGTTTCACACACTTTTGTTAACGGACAGTTAGTGTATAAAAACTTTAAGTTTTATGATATTAAAAACGGCCAACGATTAACTTTTGATAGGTAGTTATGAATAAAATTCTGATGATAATTTTTCTTGTTTTTATCTCTTGTGATAAAACGTTTAAAGCTCCGGAGCCTGAACAGCTTATTGAGCAAAATGTTATGGAAGATATATTGTACGATATAAAACTACTTAAAGCTTCAAAAAGTAAAAGTTATAGAGTTTTAAAAGATAATAACATACAGGTTGATGCTTATATCTATGAGAAGTATAAACTAGATAGTATTACTCTTCGAGAAAACATAGCTTATTATGCTTCAGGGTCTTTTAAAACATATAAAGAAATAGAAAACAATATTAAACTTCGTTTTGAAGTAGAAAAGGAAAAAATTAAAAAAGAGATTGAAGAGAGAGATAGTTTAAAGAAAACTAAAGATAGTCTTGATTCAGTAAAGTAATAATTACTTATAAATCTCAGGTAAATGCAAATCGTCGATAAAATTTATTTTTTATCGACGATTTGCATTTTTGTTAAATAATCAATAATCAAACACAAACAATGCATATTTTACAGGTTTTAATGTTTAAAAATAAATATAACTGTGTTGTTTGTTTAGAGAGTTAAATTATTTGTATAATGAGTAGTGTTAGTTGTTGGCTTTCAGTTTGTTATGTGTGTATTTTGACTTACTTTTGCAAACTGAATAGACTAAACTAGCCAAATTTGGTTTAAATTGATGAAAATGAAAAAAGGAATATTATTTGTTTTATTGTTTGTATGTACATTAACAATGCATGCTCAAGATATTATTGAATCTAATACTGGAGAAACGATTACCGGGATTGAAAGTGCTAAATCAGATGTGTTAACTGCTAATTTTGATTTTGTTGTGACAGATACTGGAGTAAACAGTAAACAGCACGAGTATGGTTCAGGGTTTTTTAAGCAAAAATACATCATTATATCAGCAAAGAAAATCGGAGGAATTGGAGGAAAGAAAGACCCATTAACTGGTGAGCCTCATACGCAAATTTATTGTGCTACAATTAAAAAAACAGGAGATTTAGATAGGCCATCTTTATATTCAACTATTTTAAATACAGATGATAACGAAGGGACTATTACATTTTCTCCAAATCAACAAGTAGTGTATTATACAAGAAGTTTATTGGGTGATAAAAGAAATTATCAATTATTTAGAGCAAAAGATCCATTGAAAAATGGACGATGGATGGAGGAGAAGAAAATTCATTTTAGTAGTTCTAAATATTCAATCGAAAACCCTTATGTGTCAGAAGATGGTAAAACTATGTATTTCTCATCTGATATGCCTGGAGGTGAAGGAGGCTATGATTTGTATTCTGTAAATATTAATGAAGATGGAACATTTGATAATCCTGTAAACCTTGGTAAAGCTGTAAACACAGCTAATGATGAACGTACACCATATGTTGATGATGATAATAAGTATTTATACTTTGCATCTAATGGTCATAACACAATGGGAGGTTTAGATGTGTTTAGAGCAAGAAACACAAAAGGGGAGTATATACGTGTTTTAAATTTAGGACCTACAATTAATACCCCAGAAGATGATTATGCGTTTATGTTAGCTAATGAGAAACGTGGTTATGTAACTTCTGCAAAAGAAGGCGGAGAAGGTGGGTCAGATGTATATAAATTACGTTTAAACTATAATAAACAGTTATTAAAAGGTTCAGTTAAAGATGCGCTAACAAATCAGGTTATTACAACTGCAAATGTTAAAGTTATTGATACTGATGGTAATGAAGTAGAAATTAATACTACAAAAACAGGAGAGTTTTCTGCTTATGTAGATCCTTATGAAGTATATACTATTGTAACTGATAAAGAAGGGTATGATCAGAATGTTTTAGATTTACCAACAAATTCAGCCACACAAAGGGTATTTAAAGCTGATGTGGCTTTAGAGCAGACACCTCCAGAAATTGTTGAGGTTGATGGAAAATCAATGATTAAAATTGAAAACATCTATTTCGCATTTGATAAGGCTGTAATTAAAGAAGATTCCAAAGTGTCTTTAAATAAAATTGTTAGTGTGTTAAATGATAATCCATTAATGAAAATTGAGGTTAATGCCCATACCGATATTAGAGGTTCTGCGCCATATAACTTAAAGTTGTCTAAACGAAGAGCAGCTTCAACTATGAGATATTTGATTTCTAAGGGTATCGCAAAAGAGAGATTGTTGTCAGAAGGTTATGGAGAATCACAGACAATAATTAACTGTGAAGGAAGAGAATGTTCTGATGAAGAACATGAATTGAACAGAAGGATTGAGTTTGTAATTGTTCCTGAATAACAATTTAAGTTTTAGAGTTGTTAAGAGCCACACATTTTGTGTGGCTTTTTTATGTCAAAAAAACAAATGAACACTTCGTCGATTTTATATGTATTTCATCTAATCACTCATTCTGTTAAAGATAATATAACAGATATTAATACTTAATAAGTATTTGTGGTAATATCATTTGTTTTCTTGAATATATCAAAGTCGAAACATTGATTATCAGCAGATTAAGTGTTGGTGGTGTTTTTTTATATGTTATAAAAACCATAAGTTTGTAATTGTAAATTTAATCTAACCAATTAAAAAGAGTAAAAATGAAACGATCAGTAGTATTAATAGCAGTTTTGTCAATTTTATTAGCGTCTTGTGGGGGAAGCGGATGGAGTTGTAAAAAGCGTTATTGTGATATCAAAAAAGTTGATATTGTTAAAAAAGAAATAATGTTTCCTGAAAAAGTTGTTCTTGTTCAACCTTAAATGAAGTATGTTACATAAAAATAAAAAAGAGGATTAGTGGTTGCTAATCCTCTTTTTTATTTTTTAAAATTCTAATTCGGTAATTACATAGCCTCCTTTCAGAAAACTAGTTAAGACAGTTTTATCTGTATTTGTGTAAAACTGATAACTATTCTCTGGTTTAATGATATCATTGTTGCTGAAGTTAGTTTTTTTTAAAACTGCTCTTACTTGTGTAGCAACTGCTTTGCCAGAGTCAATAATAGTAATATCTCCAGGTAATAATTGCTCAATTTGTTTTATAAGAAATGGATAATGTGAGCAACCTAACACAAGGTAATCAATGTTATTTGCTAGCATTGGTTTTAGATACTCACGGAGTAATTTAGTCATGTCATCAGACTCAATTTTGCCAGATTCAATTAACTCAACTAAACCCTTTCCGATTTGTTCAGTAATTTTAATGTTTTCAGAATATAATTCTGATGTGTTGTAAAATAGTTCACTAGTAAGTGTGCCTTTTGTAGCAAGGATTCCTATAGATTTTGTTTTGGTCTGTAATGCTGCAGGTTTGATGGCTGGTTCTATACCAATAAAAGGTACGTCATAGTTAGCTCTTAAGTATTTTATTGCGTTTGTTGTGGCGGTATTGCATGCGACAACAATAATTTTACAACCTTTTTCAATTAATAATTCGGTGTTTTTTATGCAAAGATTAATAATTTCTTGTTTGCTTTTTTGTCCGTAAGGCGCGTTTTTACTGTCCGCTAAGTAAATTGTATGTTCATTTGGAAGTAATTGATGGATTTCTTTCCATATGGAAATTCCACCAATACCAGAATCAAAAATGCCTATAGGGTTACTGTTGTGTGTCATACTTAAAATGCCACTACAAGATAACATAGTTATTTGTAATGGCATTTATGAATTGTAATTTATAAACTAAGAAACTGCTTTCAGTTGGCTTAATTTAGATTTTGTTAACTTTTTTTCTGAGTATGCTTTGTCAACAGTTAGTTCTTTGTCTTCTGAACTTGGCAATTCAAACATTGCATCAGTTAAAATAGATTCACATAATGAACGCAAGCCTCTTGCTCCTAACTTGTATTCAATTGCTTTTGTTACAATAAACTCAAGAGCGTCATCTGTAATTTCAAAGGTAATGTCATCCATAGCAAACAATTTTTGATATTGCTTGATAATGGCATTTTTAGGCTCTGTTAGTATAGCTCTAAGCGTTTTAGTGTCTAAAGGATTCATGTGGGTTAATACAGGTAGACGACCAATAATCTCAGGGATTAATCCAAAATCTTTTAAATCTTTTGGGGTAATGTATTGCAATAAATTTTCCTCATCAATTTTATCATCATCTTTAGAAGCACTATAACCAACAGCTTGCATATTTAAACGCTTAGTAATAACACGTTCGATACCATCAAATGCACCTCCTGCAATAAACAAGATATTTTCGGTATTCACTTCAATGAATTTTTGATCAGGATGCTTTCTACCTCCTTTTGGTGGTACATTTACAACAGTTCCTTCCAATAACTTTAATAAAGCTTGCTGTACACCTTCTCCAGATACATCTCTGGTGATGGATGGATTATCGCTTTTACGTGCAATTTTATCAATTTCGTCAATAAAAACGATTCCTTTTTCTGCCTTCTCTAAATTGTAATCAGCTGCTTGTAGTAAACGTGTTAAAATAGTTTCAACATCTTCACCAACATAACCAGCTTCTGTTAATACTGTTGCATCAACAATGGCCAGAGGTACGTTTAACATTTTAGAAATGGTTTTTGCCATTAATGTTTTACCAGTACCAGTTTGCCCAACCATGATGATGTTTGATTTTTGTATTTCAATATCATCATCACTGCTTGGTTGCAATAATCTTTTATAGTGATTATATACTGCCACAGACATTACTTTTTTACTGTAATCTTGGCCAATAATGTATTGGTCAAGGAAGTTTTTAATGTCCTTTGGTTTTCTTAAACTTAATTCTGCGGATAGGTTTTCATTATCATCTTCTGTTGATTCTTCTAACACTATACCATGTGCTTGTTCAATACATTTGTCGCAAATATGCGCATCTAAACCAGCTATTAATAAGCTAGTTTCGGGTTTTTTTCTCCCACAAAATGAACAAGATAATTCTTCTTTCGCCATTTTTATCTTACTAAAATTTCATCAATCATTCCATATTCCTTTGCTCTATCTGCTCTCATCCAATAATCTCTATCTGAATCATTATACACTTTATCATACTCTTGACCTGAGTGCTTAGAGATGATTTCGTATAACTCTTTTTTTAAAGTCAAGATTTCTCTAGCAGTAATTTCAATATCACTAGCTTGTCCTTGAGCTCCACCTAATGGTTGGTGAATCATTACTCTTGAGTGTGTTAATCCAGATCGTTTTCCTGCTGCTCCGGCACATAATAATACAGCTCCCATTGAAGCAGCCATACCAGTACAGATTGTTGCAACATCTGGTTTGATGAACTGCATAGTGTCATAAATGCCTAAACCGGCATAAACGCCACCTCCTGGTGAGTTGATATATATTTGAATGTCTTTTGAAGCATCAATACTTTCTAAAAATAATAATTGAGCTTGAACAACATTTGCAACCTGATCATTAATTCCTGTTCCTAAAAAGATAATTCTATCCATCATTAAACGAGAAAATACATCAAAAATAGCAACGTTCATTTGTCTTTCTTCAACAATATTAGGCGTCATACCTTGTGGGTACATTGAGCTTAATATTTTATCATAATGCATACTGTTTATGCCATGGTGCTTAGTTGCGTATTTTTCAAATTCTTTACCGTAATCCATATTTTAAACTATATTTTTTATCAATTTAAACAAAAAAGCGTCAAACAGAAAGTTTAACGCCTTAAAGATACTCAAATTTTTGTGTTATTTTTAACTGTAAACTTCCTTAATGAACTCTTCGTAGTTCAATTCTTTAACTTTTAAGTTCACGTTGTCTTTATAGAACGCTAATAATTTCTGACTCACTAATTGTTCGCTTAATTTTCTAGCTTCATCTTGGTTAGATAATACTCTAGCAACAATTCCCTCTAATTCTTCATCAGATGGGTTTGTTTGACCAAATTGTGCCATTTGTACTTTTACCATTTCAGTAGTGTGAGATTTTAAATCTTCAAACTGAACTTGAATGTCGTTTTCTTTTAAAAGCTTTCCTTCAATTAATTGGTAGCGTAATGCCTTTTCAGATTTAGCAAACTCTTCTTTAGCTTGTTCTTCAGTTAGTGGGTTTTCACCAGCAGTTTGCATCCACTTTTCTAAGAATGTTTGTGGTAAATCAAACTTTGTGTTTTCAACTAAGTGTTCTGTAACATCGTTTAATAAACGTTGGTCTGCTTGTTGAGCAAATTGCTTAGCAGCATCGTCTTTTAAACGTGCTTTTAATTCATCTTCTGAAGTTACAGCGTCTTTACCAAATAACTTATCAAAGAATTCCTGATTCATTTCAGCAGCTTCTCTTTTGTTTGTTTCAGTTATTTCAAAAGTTACTTCAGTATCTAAGCCATTACCTACTTCTGGGCTCACTTTTAAAGCACCTGTCAAGTCATGATCATTGTTAAATAAACTCTTAGTTTTTAATGTGATAACATCTCCAGATTTAGCGTTTAAAAACTTATCAGTGTTACGTTTACCTTTAATTTTATCTAAGGTAATTGTAGTTGTGTTTTCAATGCTATTGTCTTCATTTTTGAAAATTCCAGTAAATTCAGTCTCTTTAGAAACTTCAGTTACGGGAGAAATTTTACCGTATTGTTTTCTGATGTTTTCTATTTGATCGTTAATAGTTTTATCATCAGCAACAATGTTGTATTGCGTAATTGCTTTTTTGTTTTTTAAAGTCACATCAAACTCAGGGGCAAGACCTAATTCAAATTGAAAAGAGAAGTTTTCAGCATCCCAGTTTAAATCTTCTTGAGCTCTTGGTAAAGGGTTACCTAGTAAGTCTAACTTTTCTTCAGTTAAATACTTGTTTAGGTTTTCTTGTATTAATTTATTTACTTCATCAACTAAAATAGCTTTACCGTACTGCTTTTTTACCATTCCCATTGGTACATGACCTTTACGGAAACCTGGTATATTAGCTTGCTTGCGGTAATCTGTAAGCACTTTTTCTACTTTTTCATTATAATCGTTCTTCTCAATTGCTACGGTTACAACCGCATTAAGTGCGTCAATGTTTTCTCTTGTAATGTTCATGATAATCTATTTAAAATAGCTAAAATTAGGGTGCAAAAATAACACAAATTTGTGAGCTTGCAAATTTTTAATTTGTTGGTTTTTAATCTGTTTTGTTCTTGTTGTCAATCAATTTGTATAATACCGATTGTGTTATGGATAATAAAATACTAAAGAGTAGTGCTGAAAATAATCCAGATGCAGAAAATCCACTTATAAAATAATCTGCCAAAAGTACCATTGATGCATTAATGACTAATAGAAATAATCCTAAAGTAACGATAGTTAATGGTATTGTAAAGAAAATTAAAACCGGACGTATTAAGGTGTTTAATAATCCTAATACTATAGCGACAAGTATAGCGGTTGTGTAGCTTTCAATGGCTATTCCTGGCACTATGTTGGAAAGCACAAAGACAGCTATGGCACTCAGTAATGTTTTTAAAATGTAATTCATATTATTTCTTTTCATGTTTAATACCAAAACTATACCACAAAAAAAGCGCTGTCATATTGACAACGCTTTTAGTATTTGTATTTAAAACTAGTAATTAGTCTCCAAAGTATACGCTTGGGTAGTCAGCAGGATTTACTGCTGGAATAGTAGCGTCAAATTCTTCATTAATTCTGTCTAAAATGATGTTAGATATAACAGCGTATCCTCTTGCTGTTGGGTGAACACCATCTAAAGAGAATCCTCCACCATAAACAAATTCAGAAGTAATCATCCCACCATCGTAAAAGATACCTCCATTTGCTAATTGGTTCATAGCCGCGTTAACATCTACTAAAATAACGTTATCATTAGCAGCAGCTAACATAGCGATTGAGTTATTGTAAGCAGTTTGTGCAGTGATAACCATATCAACTTCAGTTTCGGTTAATACCCACTCATCAGTTAATGGGTAAGTGATACCATTTATTGATAATTGTGCAGCATCTGCAGCAGGTACTCCTAATCCAACTAAGTAATCATAAGCGTCAGAATTTGGTTGACCGATCACAGTTTGAGATGTTAAAACAGGTAAGTCATTTGAATTAGCTTGTCTTGCTTGACCGTATAATTGCCCTAATACATACGCGGTACCTGGGTTAAAAGTAGGGTCAAACATTAAAATTGTATTTGTAATATCTGTTGAAATGTCTGTTAATGAATCATCTTCAATTACAACTGCACTAGCTCCAGTTTCTGAAAAAACAATTGCACGTTCTGGGTATCCTAAGAAGCCAAATACTTGATTTAATAAGCCAAACTGTGCGTTTAAAGCTGGAATCATTGGTCCAAAAGCTGGGTTAGCAGGACTTAACGGTGCGTGAGGCACAGTTGTAAAATATGGTATTGACGTAACTGTTGGAATGTTCATAACAACTCCTTTAGCGCCGTTTGCAGTCATGCCATTTAATAGATCATTATATACTCCGTGAAACACAGTTGGGTCTGTAATATCATTACTACCATATAACGCTGGATTGTAAAAACCAGTTTGGTCAACACCAACTCCACCAGATGTAGCAAAAGATAAAATGTCGTTATTTCCAATCCATAAAGAAAAGAAAGTAGCGTCTTGAGCCATAGCATCTCCTAACATAGATGCAGAAGAGCTTGATGCCATTCTTACAAAGTATGGGTTAGCAGTTCCTGCTAAAACTCCAGAAACATCTCCGTAACTTGTAGATAATAAGTGGAAAGATTTTGCGCCTGGTACACCAACATTGTTAAAAGGACCGGTCAAGATGTTACTCACATCTGTTGTAGGTGTTCCTTCCATGTAATTAGGTCCTAATGGGTTACCTGAAAGCACAAGTCTTGTGTTTGCAATCTGATTTCCACCTAGGGTAAGACCTCCAATATTATCATTTACCAATGGTTGAGTAAATTCACCACCGCCTACGAAGCTAAATTTTTCAGCTAAGATGTTTGGGTATGAATTTTTCTGTCCTTCTAAGTAAACTGTACCATCTGCATAACCAGCAGTTAATGAGTTACCAATTGTTACAAATTTACTAAAGTCAGCAGTTCCTGATGAATATGTTCCAGAATCTTCAACTGAATTATCTAATTCAGGCTCACAGGCTACTAAACCTAAAGCCATTATTGCTATATATTTTATGTTTTTCATAATGTCTGTTTTTTTAAGGTCTTATAATTTGTAAGATAATCCAATACCTGGTGCGAAAGCAGATGACTTGTATGTCCCTTCAAATTTTGCAACTTGTCCGCTTGTACTGTCTGTATAGTAATCATAAGAGTTGTCTATTTCATCAAAATGTACATAAAGGAAAGACATGTCAATTGATAACTTATCGTTTATTTTGTAAGATAAACCAGCTGTATACCCTGTAGAATCGTTACGAGGTGTTTCTGGTGCGAAGTACCCGTCTTGTACAGGAGATTGGTCAAAGTAAATACCAGTTCTAACTGTAAACTTCTTAGTAGCTTCGTATTGTAAACCAAATCTGTAAGTGTCAGAGTCTTTGTAGTTTCTTGCGTTGTAAGATACTCCAGCATCATTGTCAAATTCAACAACTAAAGCTTCGTATTCACTCCATTGCGTGAAGTTGTAGTCAAATGCGAATAAGAATTTGTCACAGAACTCGTAAGATAATCCTAAAGTTAATTCAGCAGGTAAAGGTAATTCTGCATTAAAATCACCATCAGAATAATCAGCTGGTAAGCCTTCTGGTACATGTTGGAAGTCTGCTTCACCACCTTCAACTTGCATAATAACTTTTGATCTGTAGTTTACACCAATGTTTAATTTTTCAATTGGTTTTAACATGACTCCTAAAGTGTATCCCCAAGCAGTAACCCCTTTTGCGTCAAGAGTTACATTAGTTCTGTTGCCATCAACATCAGATAAAGATTGGCTTAAGTTTTTGTTTAAGTTAACTGATCCGTTAACGTATATTGGTCCACCACCAATACTAAATTTATCACTAATTTTTACTGCAACAGTTGGTTGTACAAAAATTGCTTTTAAATCAATATTGTTTACTAGGTGAGAACCTGTCCAGTCTTTTTCCCATTCTACAGAACTTCCGAAAGGTGTATAAACTCCTAATCCAAAAGTTAACCAGTCGTTAGCTTTGTAAGTAGCGTAAAAATTGAAAGGTGTACCAAAACCAGTTTCAGTTTCATAAGAATGACCAAATTCACTGTTTTCATATTTTGTACTTGCCATAAGGGCTGAACCACCAAGTGAGAAATTCATTTTCCCGTCTAAGAAAGACATACCTGCAGGGTTAAAAAATACTGATTCGGCACTGCTGATTACAGCTACTCCAGTGTGTCCCATTGCTAATTGTTTTTGCCCTTGCATTGAGACTCTGTAACCACCTGCGTAAAGTGTAGATCCTGCAAGAAAAAACAATACAAATGATAAAAGTTTTTTCATAATAAGTTTAATTTCAGTTTATGTTAATTCAGCATGAATTTATTATTCATGCATCGCAATAATACAATAATTTAGCAAAACTGCATTGTTTTTAAATAAAATTCTTGCGGGTTTTCGGCGTGTAGCCAATGGCCAGCATTTGAAATTTCTTCAATTTTAGCATCTGTAAACTTGCTGTTAATAAGGATACTGTCTTCTGTGGTGATGTAATTCGAATTACTGCCTTTTAAAAATAACGTAGGTTTTGCGAAAGTTTTGGTAGTGTTAAAGGTGGTGACAACCTCATTGTATTTATTTAGTAGTATAGGTAGGTTAAACCTATAGGTCATTTGTTGTTTGTCCTTTCTATAAACGTTCTTCATTAAAAATTGAACAACGCCATTCTCTTTGATGTAAGAGCTTAAGATTGCTTCAATCTCTTTGCGTGATTTTTGAATTGAAAAGTCAACTTCTGAGAGTGCCTTTAAAATATACTGATGGTGTGCGGGATAAGTTTTTGGTGCTATATCGGCAATAATTAGTTTTGAAATTAATTCAGGGTAAGTTAGTGCAAATTGCATAACTGTTTTTCCTCCCATTGAATGGCCAAGTAAAATACAATTGTCAATTTTGTGAAAGTCAATGTACTTTTTTAAGTCTTCTACTAATAAGCTATAGGAAAACTCATTGCTATGAAAACTTCTTCCGTGATTACGTTGGTCAATTAAATGAACTTCAAAATCTTTAGCGTATTTGTTTCCTAAGGTTTTCCAATTATCAGACATGCCTAAAAAACCATGAAGAATCAATAGTGGTTGTCCAGAACCAAGTATTTTAGAATGTAAAATCTCCATTTGTTTTATCCTTTCAATTTGTTAAGATACATATTAACTACATTTTCTATTCCTAAGTAGATTGATTCGGTTATCAGGGCGTGGCCAATAGAAACTTCTAATAAGTAGGGGATATTATCTTTAAAAAATTTAATGTTGTCGAGGCTTAAATCATGTCCTGCATTAACACCAATATTTAGCTGATTTGCTAAAGTTGCACATTCAGTATATGGCTTTATGGCAGAATGATTTCCTTTTGTGTATTGTTCGGCGAATTCTTCAGTATATAATTCTATCCTATCTGCCCCGGTGTTTTTAGCGCCTTCAATCATTTGTAGTGTAGGATCAACAAAAATAGATGTTCTAATACCATTGCTTTTGAATTCTGAAATAACTTCAGATAAAAAACCTTTATGAGTTATGGTGTCCCATCCTGCATTTGATGTTATGGCGTTAACTGCGTCTGGCACCAAAGTTACTTGTGTGGGTTTTGTTTCTAAAACTAAATCTATGAATTTTGGATTTGGGTTTCCTTCAATGTTAAACTCAGTAGTTACAATTTTAGTTAAATCTCTCGCGTCTTGATAGCGAATGTGTCTTTCGTCTGGTCTTGGGTGTATTGTAATACCGTCAGCTCCAAAACGTTCAACATCACTTGCTACATTTAAAAGGTTAGGGGTGTTTCCGCCACGTGAATTTCTTAGTGTGGCAATTTTATTAATGTTTACACTTAGCTTTGTCATCTTCTTAAAATTGAGAGGCAAATTTAAGGCTAATTAGTATAAAATAGTTAATTTGCATTGTAAAATTATTGCAGATGAATCTTGGTGAACTTATAATAAATGATATTACACCGATGGGCTTAAATCAGCAAATTAGTCTGATTCAGCAGGTGTTTAGTAATTTAACTTACTCGCATATTCCTGTGTGTGATGATGATACCTATGTGGGGTGTATATCTGAAAATGACTCTCATTGTTTTGAGTCAGGGGTTACAGTTGGAGATTGTAGATATGCTATAGAGGGCTTTTTTGTTGACTGGACAACTAACTGGTTAGAGGTGTTGGAGGCGTTTGCTAAAAATTCAGCTAATATAATGCCGGTATTAAAAAATGGTAAATATATAGGGTATTATGAATTGAAAGATATTATTAGTCTGTTTGACCAAACCCCTTTTTTCTATCAAGAAGGAGCTGTTTTAATTGTAAAGAAAGGAGTTAAGGATTATTCGTTTAGTGAAATGTCTCAGATAGTAGAGTCAAATAATGCTAAGATATTGGGGGCTTTTTTGACCAATTTAGAAGGTGACTCTGCTGAAATAACATTGAAGATAAATAATACAGGTTTGTCAGATATTTTACAAACTTTCAGGCGTTATGGCTATGAGATTTTGGCTGGGTTTGAAGATGATACATATATTCAGAATTTAAAAGATAGATCTGATTATTTAAAAAAATACTTGAATATTTAATATGATAAAAGTTGCAATATATGGGCGGTTTAATGAAAATTTTCCAAGAGAATATGTCAGCATTGTTTTAAGGCAATTAAGTAGTTATAAGGCTACTATATATGTGGAAAAATCTTGCTTAGTACATGTTAATGAAGTATCTACTGAAAATTATAAATCGTTTGATTCATATAAAGATTTAGACGACTCTTTTGATTGTTTGATAAGTATTGGAGGAGATGGAACAATTTTGAGGTCTATATCGTATGTAAGAAATTCAGGCGTCCCTATTGTTGGGGTTAATACAGGTAGAATGGGTTTTTTGGCAACTATTCAAAAAGATAAGATAACATCGTCAATTGATGACATTGTTCATAAAAACTATCAGATATCAGAACGAAGCTTATTGAAGCTGAGTAGCGATAGTTTGATTGATGGTCTAGATGAAAACTTCAACTTTGCTTTAAATGAAATAGCAGTTAGTAGAAAAAATACGACATCTATGATTAAAGTAGAAACTTACCTAAATAACGATTATTTAACATCGTATTGGGCAGATGGCTTAATCGTAGCGACGCCAACGGGTTCTACAGGATACTCGTTAAGTTGTGGTGGGCCAGTTGTGGCACCGGATTCCGATAGTTTTGTATTAACGCCAATTGCGCCACATAATTTAAATGCTAGGCCATTGGTGATTCCTGAAAACACTAAAATAAAATTAATTGTTGGAGGGAGAGAACAGTTGCATTTAGCATCATTAGATTCTCGAATTATTACAGTAGAAAACGGTACTGAGCTTATGATTCAGAAAGCCGACTTCTCAATAAAAATGATAGAGCCAAAAGGTGAAAGTTTCCTGCACACACTCCGAAATAAATTACTGTGGGGAGAAGATAAAAGAAATTAGTACAATAAATATATTTAAATGATGTTTTATAGTGACGATGTTAATTGTTATAACAAAGTCAATTTTATATATTTGCAAACTTTTATGAGTACTATGTTTCGAATACACACATTACTATTAATGCTATTAGGTAGCTTATCTTATGGGCAAATTCATGAAGTTGGATTGTTTGTTGGGGGAGCTAATGCTATTGCAGATGTGGGTTCTGGGCTGTATATTAATCCGAATGACATTGCTATTGGAGGAGTGTACAAATGGAATAGAAGTCCGAGGCATTCATATAGGTTTTCTGCTATTTATGCACAGTTAAATGGAGATGATTCAAAATCAAAAGACTCAAGACGAAAATTAAGAGGTTATACTTTTGAAAATACGATCAAGGAACTTACTGCGGGAATGGAGTTTACGTTTCTTGATTTTGATTTACATGATCAGCATAATTATTCTAGAAAAACGACACCTTACTTGTTTACGGGTCTTACTTTTTTTCATTATGATGCATTAGCTATCACATCGTCAAATACGATTGAACGCTATAATTCTCATAGTACATTTGCAATACCAATGACGGTTGGTATTAAAACAGCAATCACGAAACAATTTATTTTGGCTTTTGAAGTGAGTGCTCGATACACATTTACAGATGATTTGGATGGAAGTAATCCAGTGCGTGATAAAGAAGAGTTTGAGTCATTGAAGTTTGGGAATGTGAACAGTAACGATTGGTATGTGTTTACAGGTTTTACATTAACGTACACTTTTGGCAAAAACCCATGTTTCTGTAATTTTTAAATTGTGTATGAGTAATCTAGATCAAATTGACTTAAAAAAAGTTCCAAAACACGTTGCTATAATAATGGATGGTAATGGACGTTGGGCTAAAAAAAGGGGGTTGTTGCGTGTTTTTGGTCATGAAAAAGGAGCGAAAGCGGTTAGAGAAACTATTGAGGCAGCCGGAAAAACAGGAGTAACTCATTTAACACTGTATGCCTTTTCAACAGAAAATTGGAATAGGCCAAAAGCAGAAGTCGATAAGTTGATGAATTTGTTGGTGTCATCACTTAAAAAAGAATTCAAAACACTTCACGAGAATAATATCAAACTCAATGCAATAGGTAACTTAAATGAATTGCCTCAAAAAGCGCATAAAGAATTACTTGATGTTATTGAAAAAACTAAAAACAATGAAAAACTAGTGCTAACCTTAGCTTTGAGTTATGGTTCTAGAGATGAAATTGTTAAAACAGTTAGGGAAATTGCAGATAAAGTTAAAAATAACATAATTTCTTTAGAAAGTATTGATGATTCAATTATTAATGAGCATCTTTACACGCAAAATTTACCAGACGTAGATTTACTTATCAGAACAAGTGGAGAACAGAGAATAAGTAATTTCTTATTATGGCAAATTGCCTATGCAGAGCTATATTTTACAAATGTGCTTTGGCCAGATTTTAAGAAAGAAGACTTGTATAAGGCTATAATAAATTATCAAAATAGAGAACGAAGATTTGGAAAAACAAGTGAACAACTTTAGTAGAAAGATATATTTTAGTTTAGTATGTATTTTTTTAGCAATTGCTACTCAAGTAAATGCGCAGAACGGAAATTATGCAGCTGGAACAAAATATGTAATTGAAGATATTATTGTTTCGGGAAATGCGAGTTTTAATAAACAAACTATCATTACTTTTTCTGGGCTTAGAAAAGGTCAAGAGATATTAATTCCTGGAGAGAAAACAAGTAATGCAATTAAAAAATTATGGTCTTCTAACCTATTTAGCGATGTAAATATGTTTGTTTCCAAAGTAGAAGGAAACGCTATTTATTTAGAGATTGAGGTGCAAGAATTGGCTAGCTTAAACGAAGTAAGTGTTGTTGGAGTTAAAAAATCTAAACGAGAGGAAGTTATAAAAGAGAATAAATTAACAAAAGGTGTTAAGGTAACTGAAAACTTACTAACAACAACTAAAAACTATCTAGAAACCAAATACGCTAAAGACGGTTACATAAATAGTAAAGTTCATTTAAATCCTATTTCAAAAAAGGATTCTACAGGTAAAGAGACAATTAATTTAGTTGTTAATATAGATAGAGGTAAAAAAGTTAAAGTAAGTAGTATAGATTTTACCGGTAATGAAAGTTTTAAGGCAAGTAAATTGCGTGGTAAAATGAAAAACACTAAAGAGCGTGGACTTAAAAATCCATTAAAAGCATTCAAACGCTCTAAGTTTATAAAGGAAAACTACGAAGAAGATTTACAAGCAATAACCGACGCGTATAAAGAAGAAGGGTATAGAGATGTTGATGTAAAGGGGGGCGATCCTATTGCAGATAAAGATAAAACTGTGTCTTTAAAAATTGATATTAAAGAAGGTAAAAAATATTACATAGGAAACGTTGATTTTGTAGGGAACACAATTTATACAGATAAATACTTACAACAAAAACTAGGACTTTTTAAAGGAGATGTGTATAATGGAGTGCTTTTAGATAAGCAAATTGCAGATACTTCAAATCCAGATGCAGATGATATTACAAATTTATATCAAAACAATGGGTATATGTTTTCAAATGTAGTCCCTGTTGAAGTTGGTGTAAGGAATGATACTATTGATTTTGAAATCAGAATTTCAGAAGGTAAGTTAACTCATTTTAAGAATATTACAGTTACTGGAAATGATAAAACTAATGATCATGTTGTGTATCGTGAGTTAAGAACAAAACCTGGTCAAATATACAGTAAGCAAAAAATAATAAGAAGTTTACGTGAGTTAGGGCAAATGGGGTTCTTTGACGCTGAACAATTGGTGCCACATATTAAAAACCCTGATCCTAATGAAGGTACAGTTGATGTTGAATATTCTGTTGTAGAAAAAGGGTCTAGTCAAGTTGAGCTTCAAGGTGGTTTTGGAGGAGGAGGTTTTGTAGGAACTCTTGGGTTGTCATTTAATAATTTCTCATTAAAAAATATTTTTAATAAAGATGCTTATCACCCATTACCAATGGGGGACGGTCAAAGGTTGTCTTTAAGAGCTCAAGCAAGTCAAGCGTACCAAACCTACAGTTTTTCTTTTATGGAGCCGTGGCTTGGTGGTAAAAAACCACAGCAGTTTTCTGTGTCTTTATCTCAGTCTATAAACTATCAGTATGACTTTAGAGCTAGACGAGTTGATAAAGATCAACGCTTCTTAATTTCGGCTATTTCAGTTGGTCTTGCTAAACGTTTAAAAGTGCCAGATGATTATTTTACACTGAGTAATTCTATTTCTTTTCAACATTATAATTTAAAAAACTACAACGTAGGAATTTTTCAAAATATAAGTAATGGGTTTTCTAATAATTTAGCTTTTAACGTAGCTTTATCCAGAGATAGTAAAGCGATTAATCCAATATACCCTGAACGTGGTTCGAGATTTGAATTAGCTGCTAAATTTACAATCCCATATTCATTAATAAACGGTGTTGATTACGGAGATTTAGGGAATCAGGAAGCATACAAACTAAAAAATAGCCACGGTAATTATGTTGATGAAAACAATAATGTGGTAGCTAATTATCAAGACGCAACTGCAGATCTTAGTAAAGTAGATCAAGAACGTTATAAATGGTTAGAATTTTATAAAATTAAGTTTGAGGGTGATTGGTATACAAGTTTGTATAAGCGTTTAGTATTACCGTTCTAATGTGAATTTTGGTTACCTTGGAGCCTATAATAGTGATAGAGGTATTGTACCGTTTGAACGTTTCTATTTAGGAGGAGATGGATTAGGTTCTTATAGTTTAGATAGTAGAGAGTCAATTCGTTTAAGAGGATATCCAAATCAATCATTGTCAAGTAATAATGGTGGGGTGGTTTACAATAAGTTCTCTTTAGAGTTACGTCATCCAATCGCAATGAAATCAGCTGCTGCAAGTATTTATGCTTTAGCATTTGCTGAGGCTGGTAACTCATTTGATAGCTATTCTGATTATGATCCGTTCAACATGTATCGTTCTGCTGGGATAGGAATGCGTATATTTATGCCTGCATTTGGGTTGTTAGGAATTGATTTTGCTCACGGATTTGATAGTTTGCCAGGAGAATCTGGTAATCATGGATGGGAAACACATTTTATTTTGGGTAGAGATTTTTAATTTTGGCACGATATTTTCAATAAACACCATAAGTTATGAAAAAAAGGATCTTTTTAGCGGTTGTATTAATGCTTGCAGCATTTAGTAGTAATGCACAACGAAGTAATATTAGAATAGGGTATATTGATACAGAATATATTCTTGAAAATATACCTGAGTACAACGAAGCATTAAGTCAGTTAGATGCTAAAGTGCAAAAATGGAAAGGTGAAATTGATTTAAAACTTCGTGATATAGATAAGAAAAAATTAGATTTAAGAAATGAACGTGTTTTATTAACGAAAGAGTTAATTGAAGAAAAAGAAGAAGATATAAAAGCTGAAGAATCGGAGATTTTAGATTACCAACAAAAACGATTTGGTCCTAATGGTGATTTAATTATTCAAAAACAAAAATTAATCGAACCAATACAAGACCAGGTTTTAACAGCAGTACAAGAATTAGCAAAAGCTAAGAAGTATGATTTCATTTTTGATAAGTCCGCTGATGTTGTTATGATGTACTCTAATAAGCGTTATGATTTGAGTGACTTCATTGTTAGAACAATAACACGTACAGCAAAGCGTCAACAGGCTAAAAATAAAAAGGCAAAAAAAGATGCAGAAACAGAAAAGGTGGTTCCTGTAATTAATGAAGAGTTAGAGGCAAAGCAAAAAGCACAAGCGGACAATAAAGCTAAACGAGTTCAATTGCTAGAAGAAAGAAAGAAAAAAGCTTTGGAAGCTCGTGAAGCAAAGAAAAAAGCATTTGAAGAAAAACGAAGAAAAATGCTTGAAGCTCGTGAAGCTAAAAAGAATAAAAATAGTGGTCCTCCATCGCCACCAACAGAAGATGTAGAAGAAGAAAAATAAATTAACACTTAATAAATTATAAAATGAAACAAATTAAAACTCTATTAGTTGCAGCAATATTATTTTTAGGAGCAACAAGTTTAACGTCAGCACAAAGTAAAGTAGCACATATTGATACTCAAGAATTGATAGCTGCGATGCCAGAAATGAAGTCGGCACAAAATCAATTACAAAAGTTACAAAAAACGTATGAAGCTGATATTCAAACGATGGCT
>CBCXVT010000006.1:0-31851 GCA_965178635.1 Flavobacteriaceae bacterium
CTGACAACCAAGAATTCAAACTAGGAAACATTACCATCAAAGTGTTACACACTCCTGGTCATACTATGGAAAGCAGTAGCTTTTTATTAATTGATAGCAATGGAAAAGACCACGCAATATTTAGTGGCGACACTTTGTTTTTAGGAGATGTTGGACGACCAGATTTGGCGCAAAAAGGAGACATCACAGAACGTGATTTAGCAGGGTATTTATACGACAGTTTACGAACTAAAATAATGACTTTAGCAAATGACGTTATTGTATATCCAGCACATGGTGCAGGATCAGCATGTGGTAAAAACATGAGTAAAGAAACCGTTGGTACTATTGGTGATCAAAAAAACACTAATTACGCACTACGTGCAAACATGACTAAAGATGAATTTATTAATGAGGTTACAGACGGATTAATGCCTGCTCCTAAGTATTTCCCTGCAAACGTGAAAATGAACAAAGAGGGTTATGACGATATCGATACTGTTATTGCTCGTGGAACTCAAGGCTTATCACCTTCAGAGTTTGAAGAAAAAGCAAATGATACTGGCGCCTTAATTTTAGATGTACGCCACCAAAATGATTTCGTGCTAGGACATATTCCAAAATCTATATTTATTGGTATTGACGGTGGTTTTGCTCCATGGGTTGGTGCTTTAATTGGTGATGTCAAACAACCTATTTTGATTGTTGCCCCAGAAGGTCGTGAAACTGAAGTTATCACGCGTTTGTCACGCGTTGGATTTGATAATACTATTGGTTATTTAAAAGGCAGTTTTGACGCTTGGAAAAATGATGGAAAAGAAACCGATATGCTGCGTTCTATTAGTGCTGAGGAATTTGCTTCTGAAAAAGGTGATGCTAAAGTTTGTGATGTCAGAAAAGATGGTGAATACAGTTCTATGCATATCGAAAATGCAATTCACACGCCTTTAAGTGCTATTAATGATTATTTAGATACTTATAAATCTGACGATAACATCTACATACATTGCGCAGGTGGTTACCGTTCAGTAATTGCTGCATCTATTTTAAAAAGTAGAGGTATTCATAACTTAACCGATATAAAAGGTGGTTTTGGCGCTATTAAAAAAACAGCTATTACATTAACTGATTTTGTCTGTCCTACAACATTATAAAACATACATATGAAAGATATTACACAAACTGAATGGGAAGAGTTAACGTCTAAAGATGATAATAAAGTTATCCTTGATGTGAGAACACCTAATGAATGGTCAGAAGGTATTATTGAAAATGCTGTTCTAATTAATATTATGGAAGCACAGTCGTTTATGGAATCTATTGAAAACTTAGATAAAAGCAAAAACTATTACATTTATTGCAGAAGCGGTGGGCGAAGTGGTCAAGCCTGTCAGGTTATGGATTCAATCGGGTTCGGCACCACATATAACCTTATTGGCGGTATGATGAAGTGGACAGGAAAAACAAGTCATATAAACTAATATTATACGTAAGATATTTCCTTTTTACACGACTAATTTGAAACATAAAACCATACAAGATGACCGCAACAATTAACATACAAAACCTAAAATGTGGTGGATGTGCAAACACAATCATAACAAAAGTTTCAGCAATTGAAAATATTAGTGATGTAACTGTAGATAACGAAACTGATACTGTAACATTTAACTACACTACTGAACAAGATCTCTTAGCTGCGAAAAACAAATTAGCGGCAATAGGCTATCCAGAAGTAGGAGAAAAAAACTCGTTAAGCTCTAAAGCAAAATCATTTGTAAGTTGTGCTTCTGGAAGATTAAATAATGTATAATCATGAGTAGTTTTTCAGACATCATTAATCAAAATAAGCCTGTTTTAATAGATTTTTACGCCACTTGGTGCGGACCTTGTAAAGCCTTAGCTCCTGTATTGAAGCAAGTGAAAGACACCGTTTCTGACACAGCTAGTGTGTTAAAAATAGACATTGACAAAAATCAAGCTTTAGCAACAAAACTTAATGTAAGAGGCGTACCAACTTTAATACTCTATAAAAACGGGAAGCAAGTCTGGAGGCAATCTGGAGTCGTACCTAAAGATGTAATTATAAACGAAATAAACAGTGTATTATAATGTCTTTGAATGCTGATTTTTGGGAAGAAAAATACCAAAACAGCACTATTGACTGGGATATTGGTGAAGTTTCTACACCGTTAAAAACTTATATAGACCAATTAACCAATAAAGATTTACACATCCTTATTCCTGGCGGCGGGAATTCTTATGAAGCAGAATATTTACACCGCTTAGGTTTTAAAAACGTATATGTTGTTGATTTATCCGAAACTGCCTTAGAAAACATTAAAACAAGGGTGGCTTCTTTTCCAAACTCTCACTTAATTCAGGCTGATTTTTTTGAATTACACGATTTACATCCAAATTTAAGTTTTGATTTGGTTTTAGAGCAAACATTTTTTTGTGCCATATCACCTGAGTTACGACACAATTACGTTACTCAAACCCATCGCCTATTAAAACCTAATGGAAAATTAGTCGGACTATTATTTGATGATGCATTAAATACTGACAAACCGCCTTTTGGAGGCAGTTCTGAAGAGTATATCTCTCTTCTTAAGCCATTTTATTCACTAGCTATTTTTGAGAAGTGTTATAACTCAATCCCAAATAGAGCTAACCGAGAAGTGTTTATGAAGTTAGAAAAAAAATAACCTTATTAAGGTTTTAAATTATTTGATTTCATATCTCGAAGACTTAGTGGCTTATCAAATAAAACTATAGACCGTCTAGGGTCATCCTTCCAATAAATTACTTTATACAAATTGTCTTCTTTCAAATTCGGATACTTTTCTTTAGAATTTTCTGAAACTTTATACTCTTGCTCATAAATTTCATTATTCACATAATAATAAAAAGATATTCTATCTGAGAACCATCGTTTATACTTCGTTACCTTACCAATTACAGTATCTATTTTTTCTTCTTTTAAAAAAACTGGTTTATCTAAACGTGTTGAATTTACAGATGGATTATTTTCTTCATATTCAATAATAAATTTTTCACCTAATACTAAACTACTCCATGAATTAGATTCATAAACTTTTGTATTTAATTGAAAACTTAATACAGAATGCCTTGAACCTTTACCTCCAAATTCATATTTAGTAACTACACCTATAACTTCTTTAATATTATTTCGTGGAATTTTATTATAATAATGACTTGAACATTTATAAACAACTAATAACAGAATAAAACCAAAAATATATAGAATATGATTTATTATATAGTAAAGAACTCTTTTGGTTATTTTATTTTCTTTCATTCTGTACATTTTATTTCCTATATTTCACAAACCCTACAAAAAGTTGTTTCAAAAAACTCTTCGGAAACTTCTCATCTTGCTCCCAACCCAAAGGAAGTGTTCCTGATGATTCTGGAATATAATCTGTTTTAAAAATATAATCCCAAACACTTAAACTTATGCCAAAATTCACGCCTTGACGTCTGTTGTTTGGAAGAACTTGTGCATGATGATATAAGTGCATTACGGAATTATTAAACACGTATTTTAAAGGCCCCCAAGTAATTTTAATATTCGCATGATTCAAATGCCCTATACTTATTGCTATAAAATGAACAATGAATGCTTGTTCTGGTTCAAACCCCCCAAGAACTAAAACACCTAAAGTTTTTAGTGGTTTATATAAGATGTTTTCCATCCAGTGGTAACGCAAATGTGCTGCAAATCCCATTTCTTTTACGGAATGATGCACTTGATGAAATCGCCATAAAAAATTGTATTTGTGTAACAATACATGTGTGAACCATTGCACAAAATCTAATACAATAAAAAACACGATTAATTGTAACCAATTGGGCAAACTACTAATATCGAAAATTGACAAACTGGTTTTACTTAAACCTAAGTCTTTTAATCCAAGCCCTATTAGTTTATAAAACCCACTAATAACAATTGAAAACACGAAAAAATTAAAATACATGTAAAAGGCATCAATCCAAAAATCTTTTCTAAATATCGATTGGTTTTTTCGCCATGGAAATAACACTTCCAAAATCCAAACCGCGAGAGAAATTACAGTTAATCCCCAGAAAAAATTGGTATACCAAGGCACATCAAACACTATTGATTTCCATGTCCAATGTACACTTCCGGTAAATGCTTTTATAAATGCTTCGCTGTACGTATTCATTAGTGTAAATATAGGTGTAGTTTTTGATTTTAAATATAAAACCCTATATTTAAATGATGGAACAAAATACAGCTAAACAACATAAAGGAACAATTGTCCTTATACATGGAAACTCTTCTTCTTCGGAAATATTTAAAGCAACTACAGAATCAGATTTGATTCCTTATAACAAAATAGCCATCGATTTATTAGGTCATGGTAATAATCAACCTGAAAGTCTAAATCAAGAAGAGCATTTTTCAATAGTAGCCTATAAAAAAGATATCCTTAAACAATTAGAACATATTGAAGACGATGTTCTATTAGTTGGTAATTCTTTAGGTGGCCATATAGCTATAGAAATTGCATCACAAATAAAGAATTTGAAAGGATTAGTTATTTTTGGTACGCCACCACTTAAAAAACCTTTAAATTTTGACGAAGGATTTTTACCCGTTGAAGAATTACAAACTTTTTTTAAAGAAGATCCTAGTCATAGTGAAATTGAAACAACAATCAATGCAATTGTTAATAACAAAGAAGCAAGTTCTCTATTAATTTCTGATTTTAAAAAATCAAACCCATTAGTTAGAAAAGCTATAGCTAATGATGCAGCTAATAGTAATTTTTCTAACGAGTTTGATTATTTTACTACTACTAAAACACCCAAATACATTATAGCTGGCGATCATGATATTTCTATAAACCTAAATTATTTAAAAGAAATAACTGCCCTTTGTAATGGTAATTGTGAATTAATTACATTTGAAAATTGTGGGCATTACCCCAGTATTGAACAACCAGAAAAATTCAACAACACTATTAATAAAATAGCAACACAGTTATTTAATTAACTAAATAATGATACTTCATACTGAAAAAGAGAAAATCATAAAAACGCAAGAATTTGCATATCGGTTAAGAAACTTATACTTGACTAATAATGATATGTTTAATCAGGTGAATGACTACCTTCCTTTTTCTGTGTTTACAAATAGACAAGATAACTTTAATATTACCTATTCTAATAATCAATTAGAAAATAAAGGCCCAGAACTAGAACAACTCGTAGAATTGGGTAGCAGTCATTTACAAAAGATCTCTTGTCCTATTTTATTAAATGTCGCAAAGAATAAAGCCAGAACTTTTCAATTATTAAATGACAACAATAACGTTTGTTCCTATTTGCAAAATTTACGTGCCAATAGACAAATGAGATATTTTTATGCGCATAAATTATTCTTAGATGACAACCTGTATTTTAACATCGGAAGCTTTACAGATGATTTGGGTTTAATTGGTGATGTGTTTAAAAAAGTATTTGATCCTGTAACCAAAAGTGAACAAACTTGGGTGAAATTTCAATCGCTCACCAAACAAGAAAAAGTAGTGTTACGCTTATTAGCAAAAGGACACTCAAATTCCGAAATAAGTGATTTGTTATTTATTTCTGTACATACAGTTCACACACATCGTAAAAAAATTTACAAAAAAACAGACACTAGTAAAATAAACGATTTAGTCCATTTTTCAATGGTGCTGGAATTGATATGATTAGCAACATCAATTTTTTTTAAAACAATTTACCCCACCGGATTAGGCAATACATAATTTACAGCTTCAATATCAGCAAGCATTTCTTGTGTTAACGTTACATCAATACTAGAAATATTTTCTTTTAATTGCGCCATTGTAGTCGCTCCTATAATATTACTTGTTACAAAAGGTTGCTGGTTAATAAACGTCAATGCCAAATGAGTTAAACTTAAATTGTACTTATCTGCTACTTTTTTATATTCAGCAGTAGCATGAACAACGTGAGGTTCTAAATAACGTCCATAACGCTCATATAAAGTTATTCGCCCTTTTGCTTTTGGGTTATCTAAATATTTACCTGAAAGAGATCCAAAACCAAGTGGAGAATACGCCAATAGTCCTATATTTTCTCTATGAGACACTTCTGCCATATTAACCTCATAAGCTCTGTTTAACAAATTATAGACGTTCTGTACAGTTTGCATTCTTGGCAAGCCTTTTTTAGAAGCTTCTAAAAACTTCATTGTTCCATATGGCGTTTCATTAGATAATCCTACTTCACGGATTTTCCCTTCTTTTACAAAACCGTCCAAAACATGCAATACCTCTTCAAAATTATCCTGCCATTGTTCAGTAGTATCATGAACATAATTACGTCTTCCAAATACATTTACATTACGCTCCGGCCAATGCAATTGATATAAATCAATATAATCAGTTTGTAAACGCTTTAAACTTGTATGCAAGGCATCTGTTAAACTTGCTTTCGAAAAATTTAAATCTTTACGAATCCAATCCATACCTCTGCTCGGTCCAGCAATTTTAGTCGCTAATACAACCTCATCTCGTTTCCCATGTTTTGTAAACCAACTACCAATGTATTCTTCAGTTTTTCCTTGAGTAGCAGCATCTGGTGGTACAGCATACATTTCTGCAGTATCAAAGAAATTTACACCTTGTGTTAACGCATAATCCATTTGTTCATGAGCTTCTTGTTCGGTATTTTGATTACCGAAAGTCATTGTTCCTAAACAAATTTTACTGACTTTAATATCTGTATTTGGTAGTGTGGTGTATTTCATTTCTCAGTTGGATTTAATAAAAAAGCAATGACTGTATTTTTAAAATACAGTCATTGCTAAAACGTTTGAAGGCTATTATTTTACGTCGTTTAATAACTTAGATACTTCGTCTAGTTTTGGTGTTAAAATCACCTCTATTCTACGGTTTTTCCCTTTTCCTTCTGGAGTGTCGTTAGATGCTATTGGGGCAAATTCACTTCTTCCAGCTGCAGTTAAACTTTCTGCATTAATAGCTGTATTTTCTTGTAATATATTTACAATTGCAGTAGCTCTTTTTGTTGATAAATCCCAGTTACCAGAAATATCTCCTTTACTATTAAACGCATCATTATCGGTATGTCCTTCAATCAACACGTTAATTTCTGGGTTAACTGCTAACACTTCACCTAATTGTTTTACAGCTTGTTTTCCTTCTGTACCAACATTCCAACTTCCTGATTTGAATAACAATTTATTTTCCATAGACACGTATACTTTTCCGTCACGTTGCTCTACAGTTAATCCTTTTCCTTCAAAATTAGTTAAGGCTTTAGAAATTGAATTCTTCAATGCTTTCATGTTAGCGTCTTTGGCTGCTAATGCACTTTCCAACTCGTCAACTCTTTTTGAACGTGCGTCTAATTCTTTTTGCAATGCAATTAATCGCGCGTTTTCTGTAGCTAAAGCTTTTTCTTTATCTTCTAGTTGCTGTAATAACTCTCTGTTTTTCGCGGCGTTTTTAGCCAATTCCGAAGAACTATTTTTCTCTAATTCTTTATACGATTGTCCTAAACCATCAACCTTAGATTGTGTTTCAGCAATCTCGTTTGCTAATTTTGCTTTATCGGCTTTTAATTGTTCTATTGCCCATTCAGCTGTCGCTAACTCATCTTGTAATTTTGCCGTTAACTCATCACAGTCTTTATTTTTATCTTCTAAAGCTCTGTTTTCTTTTTTCAATTTGGCGTAATCACTTTCCAAATCTGTAAACACTTTTTTTGACACACAAGATGTTACTAATGCTGCTCCTACTAATGCTAATGAAATTTGTTTTATCATTTTATTTTGTTTTTTTTCGGTGTTTAATTTAATCTATTTCAACTACAATCGGACAATGGTCTGAATGTTTTGCTTCCTGTAAAATCACTGCTCTAGACAGTCTCTCTTTTAATGGTTCTGAAACCATTGCGTAATCTAAGCGCCATCCTTTGTTATTGTTTCTGGCGTTTGCTCTATAACTCCACCAACTGTACTGATCTGGCTCAGAATTGAAATGACGAAACGAATCTATAAATCCGTTATCAATAAATTCGCCTATCCATTTGCGTTCTGCTGGTAAAAATCCAGAGGTGTTTTTTAATCCTTTGGGGTTATGAATATCAATTTCTTCATGACATATATTATAATCACCACAGATAATTAAATTCGGAATATCCTTCTTTAACTCGTTGATATAGTCTTGAAAGTCTGCCATATATTGAAACTTAAAGTCTAAACGCGCATCGTTTGTTCCTGATGGTAAATACAAACTCATGATAGACACATCATCAAAATCTACACGTAAATTACGTCCTTCAAAATCCATATAATCAATACCTGTACCGTATTCAATATGTTTTGGCTCTGTTTTAGATAAAATAGCCACACTTGAGTAGCCTTTTTTCTCGGCACTATACCAGTAATGAAACGGATAACCAGCATCTTCAAACAATGACAAATCCAATTGTTCTTTATGTGCTTTAGTTTCTTGAATACAGATGACATCAGGGTTAGCCTGTTGCAACCATTCAATAAAGCCTTTTTTTAAAGCGGCTCGTATACCGTTTACGTTATATGATATTATTTTCACTCGTACTGTTTTTAAAACATCGTTGCGCTAAAATAACTAATCCTTTGCGGTAATTTGTGTTAAGAGCTTCATAAATTTTAACAATTTAGTACTGATACTTGTCTTTCAAAGATGGAAGCATAAAAAAATGTACTTTAGCACCCTAATAAAACTGTTTTAATTGCGTTTTAGTGTTGATGAATACTCGAATATTGTACTTTTTTTTGTTGTCGTGTTTTTTGGGGTTTACTCAAGAGAACAACTCTAATCGTGTGCAAAAAAAAATACGCGTTTCAGATAGTGTTTTAGTAGATTCTGTGAGCATCACACCTTTTCAATTTAAAGTTTTAGACAAAAATTTAAAACCGATTGATTCTACACATTACACTATAGATTTCGGGAAAAGTGTGCTTCGGTTTAAGGATAAATCTGAAATTCTTACCGATTCCATATACATCCATTACACCAAATATCCTGAGTTTGTCACCAAAAAATATTTCTTATTTGATGAAAGCGTCATTGTAGAAAACACCGAAAACACTGATAAATTGTATAGTTTAGGGCAATCAAATATCAAACGAAACTATACCCCTTTTGATGGTTTAGAAACCTCTGGAAGTATTTCACGAGGCATCTCTGTTGGAAACAACCAAAACTCTGTATTAAATTCTGAACTAGATTTGCAAATTTCTGGAAAAATATCTGAGAAAATTTCTTTGAGAGCGTCTTTACAAGATTCTAATATTCCATTACAAGAAGGTGGCTATTCACAGAAAATTAATGAATTTGACCAAGTATTTGTAGAACTCTTTAGCGACAATTGGCTGCTAAGAGCTGGAGATGTCAACTTAGAAAACACTTCATCTTATTTTGGACGATTCAATAAAAAAGTTCAAGGATTATATGCTACGGGAACTATAGAACGTGATAGCAGTTCATCAACTGCCTTTGTATCTGGAGCGTTGGTAAGAGGACAATATGCCAAAAGTACGTTTCAAGGACAAGAAGGTAACCAAGGCCCATATAAATTAGCTGGTGCAAACGGTGAATTGTACGTGTTATTAGTTTCTGGTAGTGAAACGGTTTATGTAAATGGATTGCCCGTAAAACGAGGTGAAAACAACGATTATATTATTGACTATAATGCTGGTGAAATAATATTTAATGCCACATATCCGATAACCTCAGAAATGAGAGTTACTGTTGAATACCAATACAGTGATAGAAATTACAGTAGGATAATTGCATACGGTGGTGGGGAACATCAGGATAAAAAATTCAGTATTAACGCGCATGTGTATTCTGAAAATGATGCAAAAAATCAGCCGTTACAACAAAGTTTATCTGATGAACAAGTCGCTATTTTACAAGCGGCCGGTAACGACACTACACTCATGACTGCGCCATCAGCCATACCTGAAGCTTATTCTGAAAATAGAATTCTTTATAAAAAAGAACTCATCAGTGGTATTGAAGCCTTTGTGTTTTCTACTGATCCTAACGACGAACTATTTCAAGTCAACTTTAGTTTAGTCGGTGATAATCAAGGTGACTATATCATAACCAATAGTGACGCTATTAGTAATATTTATGAGTACGTTGCTCCTATTAGCGGTGTTCCTCAAGGAAATTTCCAACCCATAATTCAATTAATAGCACCAACAAAATTACAGATGGCTGTAATTGATGCTAGTTTTAAACCCAATGATAAAACAGAAATTGATTTTGAATTGGCTGGAAGTAAAAACGACCTCAACTTATATTCATCAATTGATGATGAAAACAACAATGGTTTTGCAGGAAAATTAACTGTTAAACGACACATTATCAAAAGGGATAGCGCTTGGAATCTGAATGCGTTTATTGATACCGATTATATTGACAAAAACTTCAAAACTGTAGAGCGTTTGTATCGTGTTGAATTTGATAGAGATTGGAATTTAGAAAACCCATTAGGCAATCAAAATATTATAAGTTCTGGGCTTTCTTACAATCATTATAAAAAAGGTTATATCAATTATGCTTTTGAACATTTAGAATTTTCTGAAAATTATAATGGAAACCGACATATTCTAACAAACGATTTACGTTTAAATAAATTTCAAATTGCATCTAACTCAAGTATTCTAAAAAATACATCTGAAAATTATAACTCTAAGTTTTTAAGAGTTTCTGCACGATTGTTATACAGTTTAAAAAACGGATGGATTGGCACAAAAACTAGTCTTGAAGATAATCAACAAAAAGATAAAAGCACCAAATTATTAACTGGGTTCAGTCAGAAATACAATGCTTATGAGGTATTTATTGGTGTCGGAGATAGTACCGCGATTTTTGCAGAGGTAGGCTATAAATATCGTGTTAATGATAGCTTAAAAAGCGGCGCTCTTGAACGTGTGAATAATTCAAACACTTATTATTTAAAGTCTCGAATTTTAAATAGCCCACAGTCGAAATTGAGCTTACATGCTAATTACAGAACATTACATCATGAAGATGACGCCATTGAAAATGAGGAATCTTTAAACTCTCGTTTATTATACAACCAATCATTCTTCAAACAATTTTTACAATTGAATACCGCGTTTGAAGTTAATTCTGGTGTTGTACCTCAGCAAGATTTCACTTACGTTGCCGTTGATGAAGGACAAGGGTATTACACGTGGATTGATTATAACAACAATGGTATTCAAGAGCTCAATGAATTTGAAATAGCACAATTTCAAGATCAAGCGAATTTTGTGAAAATTCTATTACCAAATCAAGTGTTTATAAAAACACAACAAAATAAATTGAGTACATCTTTACACATCAATCCGAAATCATGGGTAGATTCTGAAAATGGTTTTAAAAAAGTATTGTCTCATTTTTCAAATCAGACCACTTTGTTAATTGATAAGAAAACTACTCGTGATGGTGCATTTAAGTTTAACATCTTTAAACCAGAAGGAGATGATTTACGAACTATAAATTCAAGCTTTAAAAACACTTTTTATTTTAACAGAGGAAAACAACGTTACTCTACTTCATACACCTATTTACAAAACAGAAGTAGAAATATTTTAAGTATTGGTTTTCAAGAAAATAAATCGAAAAACCAACAGTTATTGTTCGTACATAAAGTTTTGAACACATGGTTATTTGAATTGAGAAATAATATAGGTTCTACAGACAATGCTTCGGAAAACTTTAGCACAAATAATTATGAACTTAACCATTGGAGTACAAATCCGAAAATTTCATTTTTAGCTTCTGCAAACACTAAACTAGATGCTTTTTATAAATATTCTGTGCAAGAAAATACCACTGGCGCATTAGAAAATTTAGAACAGCAACGTATGGGAGTATCGTTTTCTGTTGCTAAAAAAGATAAAATTTCTTTAAACGGAGAGTTTAATTATTACATTAATGATTTTACAGGAAGTTCATTTTCTCCGGTAGCGTACCAAATGCTAGAAGGTTTGGAAAAAGGTAAGAACTTAACTTGGAATGCCTTTGTTCAAAAACGAATTACAAAGTTTTTAGATTTGAATATCTCTTATTTTGGAAGAAAAGGAGAAACCTCTAAAACCATCCATAATGGTAATATCCAACTGAAAGCATTTTTCTAAGCTTGAATCAAACTAATTAAAACAAAAAAGAGCAACCATTACAGCTGCTCTTTTTATATCGTATTTGGGTTAAACTACATTCTAGTTAACCAATTTTTCATATTCACTTCTTGGTCAATTATAGATTTTAATTCTTCTATTTTAACACGTTTTTGCTCCATCGTATCTCTATGACGGATGGTCACCATGTTATCTTCTAAAGTATCGTGATCTACAGTAATACAGAATGGTGTTCCAGCTGCATCTTGACGACGGTAACGCTTTCCTACGGCATCCTTTTCATCGTAGATAACATTGAAATCCCATTTTAAATCAGCAACTATTTGTTTTGCAACTTCTGGCAATCCATCTTTTTTAACTAATGGAAATATCGCTGCTTTTGTTGGTGCTAAAACTGCTGGCAATTTTAAAACCGTTCTTGTAGTTCCGTTTTCCAACTCTTCTTCTTGTAAAGACTTAGAGAATACCGCTAAAAACATACGGTCTAAACCAATAGAAGTTTCTACAACATACGGTGTATAACTCTCATTAATTTCAGGGTCGAAATATTGTAATTTTTTCCCTGAATGCTCCTCATGTGCTTTCAAATCGAAATCTGTTCTTGAATGAATTCCCTCTAATTCTTTAAATCCGAATGGGAAGTTAAATTCAATATCTGAAGCAGCATCAGCATAATGAGCTAATTTTTCATGGTCATGGAAGCGGTAATTGTCTTCACCTAATCCTAATGACTTATGCCATTTCAGTCTCGTTTCTTTCCATTGTTCGTACCATTCTTTTTGAGTTCCAGGGCGTACAAAAAATTGCATTTCCATTTGTTCAAACTCACGCATTCTGAAAATAAATTGTCTGGCAACAATTTCGTTTCTAAAGGCTTTACCAGTTTGTGCAATACCAAAAGGGACTTTCATTCGTCCAGTTTTTTGCACATTAGAAAAGTTTACAAAAATACCTTGAGCTGTTTCCGGACGTAAATACAGATCCATTGCAGTTTCAGCAGAAGCTCCTAATTTTGTTCCGAACATCAGGTTAAACTGACGTACATCAGTCCAGTTTTTTGATCCAGACACCGGACAAGCGATTCCTAATTCTTCAATAAAGGTTTTAACCTCATCCAATTTTTCTTCTTCTAATAATCGCCCTAACTTATCTAAAAGTTCTTGCTTTTCAGCACGATACTTTAATACTTTAGGATTAGTCGCTTCAAATTCAGCTTTATCAAAAGCGTCACCAAAACGCTTCTCAGCTTTTTTGATTTCTTTTTGCGCTTTAGTTTCTAATTTCTCTGCGAAATCTTCTACTAAAACATCAGCTCTATACCTCTTTTTAGAATCTTTATTATCTATTAACGGATCGCTAAACGCATCAACGTGCCCAGACGCTTTCCAAGTGGTTGGATGCATAAATATTGCAGCATCTATACCTACAATATTATCATGCAATTGCACCATTGATTTCCACCAATAATCTCTTATATTTTTCTTTAATTCCGCACCATTTTGCGCATAGTCATACACTGCACTCAATCCGTCATAAATCTCACTTGATTGAAATACATACCCATACTCTTTTGCATGAGCAACAACTTTTTTAAATTGATCTTCTTGTTTTGCCATAATGAGCGCAAAATTACATAATTTATTGTACTTCTTTAATAAGATAATATATAAAAAAACCCGAAGTTTAAACTTCGGGTTTTTATTTTAATCCATTTGAATTACCATATTTTCACACGGTCTTCTTCTGGTAAATACATTCCATCACCTTCTTTAATATCAAAGGCTTCATAAAACGCTTCAACATTTTTTAATGGCTGACCTGCTCTTACCATACCTGGAGAATGCGGATCTGTTTTAATTCTGTTCTTTAAAGCTTCATCTCTATACTTTGTTCTCCAAACTGTAGCCCATGACATGAAAAAACGTTGCTCAGCAGTGTAACCATCAATCATATCTGGTTTTCCTTCTTCTTTAAAAAGCAATTGTAAAGCGTCGTAAGCTACGTTTACACCTCCTAAGTCACCTATGTTTTCCCCTAAAGTAAATGCACCATTAATTTTAGTTTCTGGTAACACTTCAATATTTGAATATTGACTTGCTAAAGAATCTCCCAACGCTTTAAATTTCGTAGCATCTTCTTCTGTCCACCAATTGTTTAGGTTTCCGTCTTTATCAAAACGCGCTCCAGAATCATCAAAACTATGAGATATTTCATGACCAATTACCGCTCCAATTCCACCATAATTTACAGCATCATCGGCATTGTAATCATAGAAAGGCGGTTGTAAAATTGCCGCTGGAAATACGATTTCATTATATGACGGATTAAAATAAGCATTAACCGTTTGTGGAGCCATATGCCATTCTGTTTTGTCAACAGGCTTGTTTAACTTATCAATTGTTTTTTGAAAACTCCAAGCAGAAGCATTTTTCATGTTTTGATAATACGTGTTTTCTTTAGTGATGTTTAAAGCTGAATAATCTTTCCACTCATCTGGGTATCCAATTTTAACTGTTGTAGCTTTTAATTTCTCAACAGCCTTTAATTTGGTATCGGCACTCATCCATGATAATTTCTCAATTCTATACTCAAATGCTTGTAACACATTTGCAATCATTTTTTGAGCTTTCTCTTTGGCAGCAGGCGGAAATTTTTCCGATACATATAATTGTCCTAAAGCCTCTCCTAAGGTTCTGTTTACAGTAGATAAAGCTCTTTCGTCTTGTGGACGTTGCTCTTTTGCTCCTCTTAAAGTCTTTGAGTAAAATTCCCAATCTGCTTTTTCTAACTCCTCACTTAATTTTCCAGCAGCACTGTTAAATACAGTCCATTTTAAATAGGCTTTCCAATCAGCAATATTGTTTTTTTGAAATACAGTATTCAATTCCTTTGTATACTTTAATTGGCTCACAATTACAGTATCTAATTGTTTAATTCCTATTTCAGAAAAATAGGTTTTCCAATTGATGCTTGGCACCATTTTTTGTAAATCTGAAACTGCTGTTGGATTGTAACGCTTACGAGCATCTCTACTTTCAACTTTATCCATTTTTGGTTGAGCTAACGTTGTTTCAAAAGCTAAAATTTGTGCAGCTGTAGTTGACGCTTCATCTGAAGTATAGCCGATATATTGTAACATTTTAGAAACATGTGCTACATACTTTTCTCTTTTTTCCTTAGAATCCTCATCATCTTTTACGTAATAATCTCTATCAGGTAATCCTAAACTTCCGGCACCAAGATACACGACATTCTTATTACTGTCTTTTGAGTCTGCACCCACATAAGTACTGAAGAACCCTCTACCTCCTTTTGGGGCAGCTTGAGTTAAATAGTTTTGTAATTCTGTGATTGATGTAATGGCATCTATTTTTTCTAATTCAGGTAAAACTGGCGCTACACCTTGTTTGTTTCTTCCTTCTAAATCTAAAATTGATTTGTATAAATTAACGGCTTTACCTTGATCTGAATTTGCATCAATTGATGCGTCATCCATAGATTTTTTTAAAATTGAAAGTACGTCATGATCTGTCATTTTTCTTAACTCATCAAAACTCCCCCAACGCGTTCTATCATCTGGAATTTCATTACTCTTCAGCCATTTTCCGTTAATAAATTGGAAAAAATCTTCTTTTGGACTTACTGAATCGTCGATAAATTCTGTATTAATACCAATGTTCTTAACTGTGGTTTCTTCAGGTCTTTCTGTATTGTTTTTACATGACACAAATGCTAGAGAAGTGACCACTCCTAAGCACATTAATTTTTTTACGCTTTTCATTACTAAATTTAATTTTGGGTTGTCACGAATATAGACATTTTAAAATTAACCCTATAACAGGATCTATTTAACTCTTATTGAGGATCTATTTTTTCAAACACAATTTTATATGTTGTACCGGAATCTTCTAAAACCTCTAGAGAACCATTCAGTTGTTTTGTGAAAATATTAATCAACTTAGACCCTAGTCCAGATGTTTTTTTATGACTACTTATACCTACACCATTATCTCCAATTAACATCTCAAAGGTTTTATCATTTAACTGCTTTATTTGTAAATTAATAACAGCTTCATTATTATCATTAAATGCGTATTTCAAAGAATTAACTATAACTTCATTTATAATTAGACCCAATGGCACCAATGTTCTTAAACCTACCTTTATATCTTCTATATTTATTTGAGTAGTAATTTGCTTATCTATGGCATAAGTGGTTATTAGATCTTCTACGATGGACTCTACATGCTCTTTTAGATTCACATGACGTAAATTCTCTGAACGATACATCTTTTCATGAAGTGCAGCAATTGTAATTACCCTCTTTTGAGTTTCTTTAAATTTGGCAACTATTTCTTCATCATCAATTTCTTTGGACTGTAATCTCAATAAGCTATTAACAACTTGCAAGTTATTCTTAACACGATGGTGAATTTCTTTTAATAATATTGCTTTCTCTTCATCTTGTTTTTGCAATAATTGGTTTACTGATTTTCGTTTCATAGATACCATATAAAAGAAAAGCGCTAGTAAAAAGGCTACAATTCCTCCCACAAGAAACATAGCGTTTACAATTTTATTTTTATTAAGTTTTAATTGCTGTACTTCTTTTTCTCTTAATAGCACATCATTTTGCACAGATAATAGTTTTATTTCTTGCTCTTTCTTTTGAACTTCGTAAGTAACACGTTGTTCTGTAGCGTCAGCTTCTGTTTTTTTGTTTCTGATACTATCACGCATAGTAACATATAATTCTTGCATTTCAAATGCGCTCTTCCAATTATGTTGATAGCTAAAAATACTTTTTAATACATCTGCTGCATCCCTAATTAACTCTGGTTGACCTATCTTTTTACTTAAAGTTAAACTTCTTGATGCACAAGAAAGTGCTTTGATAGAATTACCTTGTTTTAAATGTACACTCCCCATATTAAAGAGGGTAATCGCCATCCATTTTTCATCATGTGCAGCTGTCGTCATTTCTAAACTCTCCCTATACTTAACCAAGGCCATATCCAATTTTCCTTGTTCATTATATATAGTCCCAATGTTATTTAACACATGAGAAACTCCACTTCTGTCCTTTATTTCTTCTTTTAAAACTAGACTACTTTGATAGTACTCTAGCGCTTTATCAAACTCTTTTTGATTCTTATAAACTACACCAATGTTATTTAAGGTGATAGAAATTGCTTTTTTATTTCTAAGCCCTTCTCGTATTTTCAGAGACTTAAAGTAATATTCTAAAGCAACGTTTGGTTTACCTTGTTGTTTATAAACTGAGGCAATATTATTAAAACAATAAGACGCGCCAATTTTATCATCTACCTCGTCTCTATACTTTAAACTTTCGTGAAAATACTCCAAAGCTTTGGTGTGCATTCCAAAGTTTAAGTGCAAAAACCCAATAGTATTAAGTAACCTTCCAACCTCTTTTTTATTATCAGTTTTTTTTCTTAACGTAAGGTTTTCATTATAATACTCAAGTGCTTTAATAAAATTACCTTTCTTTTTATAGATGCCTGCAATCATGTCTTTAATAGCAACAATTTTATCTATATCATTTGATTTCTTTCTTAATTCTAATGACTTTAAGTAGTATACGATAGCCTGATCATAATCTCCTTTTACATTATTAAACTTACCTTGGTTTTTTAAGACAATTTCTTCTAATGTTTTATTTTGATAGGCTTCACGGTTATTTTTAATGTAATCAAGAATCCAAAAATTGTACTTCTCCTGAACTATTTTGTTCTTTAATTTTGTTACTAGATTATAGACGAGGTCAATCTTTATAGAGTCGTTTTCTGCATTGTGAAATTGTTCTAATGAATTTTTAATTAACAGTTGGTCCTTTGAAGAAATGGACTCTAGCTCTAAACTATCAACTAAATAATAATTTTTGTCAGCAAAATTTTGGGCGGAAATAGTTGTACAGGAAAAGAAAACCTGTATATATATAAATATAAAAAAAGAAGAGTATAACTTGTTCTTTTGCATTTTTTAAACGTATCAAAATAATGACATCACACAATATACAAACTATATTCAATTTACTATTGAAACATCATTTTGTATATTAGAAGACTAGTTTATATGCGGTACCTATCTGATTTAATTTTTCAAGTTTACCGTTTAATTGTTTAGCATACATCTTTACTAATTTTGTACCTAAACCATCATTAATTTCATCTGGATTGTAACCTATACCATTATCAGAAATAATTAATTCAATTTTCTCAGAAGTCAGCTGCTTTAATGACACGTTAACTTGGCCTTCAATCTTGTTTGGAAATCCGTATTTAATTGAGTTGGTAATTAATTCACTGATAATCAAACCTAGTGGTGTTAATACCATTATATCAATTGGTATATCATCTATTTTAACATCTAACTCAATTTTTTTACCAACTGTATAGTTTTCAATTAAATCTTCTATTAAGTGGGTAAAATGCTCTTTAACATTAATGTGTTTTAAATCGTCAGATCGGTACATTTTTTCGTGTAACATTGCCATAGACAACACTCTTTTTTGTGCCTTTTCAAACATTTCTAATATTTTCTTATCTTCTATATTTCTTGATTGAAAACGCAACAAGCTATTTACAACTTGTAAATTATTTTTCACCCTATGATGGATTTCTTTTAACATTATAGCTTTCTCTTCATGTTGAGAACTAATCTCTTCTTTTTGTTGCTCGAGCAATTCATTAATCACTTGTTTTTTTTGGTTCCCAAAATAAATGGCAATTGCCAAAATAAGTGTAAACAAAAATGCTGCAGTGATGAAATAAACTAATGTTTTGTTTTCTTTTAGCTTTAATGTGTGTACTTCATTTTGTGCAGATAATAATTCAATTTCATGTTCCTTTTTACTCAAATCATATGCAGCTTTTTGTTTGATGATATCCTTTTCTGTTTCTTTATTATTTATACTATCTCGCATTTTAATATGTAACTCAAGCATTGACAATGCATCACTCCAATTACCTTCTTCTTTATAAATTTTGTTCAATATGTTAGCAGCGTCACCTATAAGTAAAGGCTTTTGCAAGCTTTTAGCTAACAACATACTTTCTCTTCCAAATTTATTAGCTTGAATAAAATCTCCTTTTAAGTAACTGACTTCAGCCAAATTATTTAATGATCTTGAAAGACCGTCTTTATTATTATTATCTTTACTTGTATTCAAAGCTTTATTAAAATATTCTAAAGCTTCATCATACTTTCCTTGTTCTTTATATAAACCGCCAATACTATTTAAAGAGATCACACGTCCATTCTGATCACCAATTTTCTGTTTAATCTTTAAGCTCTTCTCAAAATGTATAAATGCGTTTTCAAAATCTTCACGTAAGGAAAATATTACACCTATATTGTTTAATATAGCAGCCTTTGCGTAATTGTCTTTTGCTTTCGGGTTTATTTTTAAACTTTCTTGAAAGTAAAATTGCGCTTTTTCTGTATCCCCTTGATTGTAATAACTTTGCCCTACGTTATTTAAAGATATACTCAGTCCTTTTAAATCGTTTGGATATTTCGTTTCTCTAATCTTTAATGCCTTCAAATAATATTCTAAGGCTTTAGGGCTATTACCTTTATTATCATAAATTCCACCAAGATTATTATATACAGATGCAATTCCTTTCTGATCATTAATTGATTTTTTTAAAGCTAAACTTCTTAAATAGTATTCTATTGCCTTTTCATAATTACCTTTAGAATAATAGTATACCCCAAAATTATTTAAGGCTGACGATTTATTTTTTAGTAGAAACTCTTTAACTCTCTTATTCTTTTTTCTATTCAGTGATTTTTTTTCTAATTTCTCAAGAATTAATGCGTAAACCCATTCATTATATTTTGGCCAAACAAAATCATTCCATGATTCTTCAACAATAATGTTAATGGCGTTTATTTTTAAAGTATCATGCTTTGCTTGGTGGTATTGTGTTAATGCTGAATCAATTATTTTTTTTTCATTAATTGACAATTCATTCAATTGTAAACTATCAATTAAATAATAGTTTTTATCAGCAAATTGTTGGGCATACAGTTCGTTTAAACAAGTAGTAAGAGTACTTGATAATAAAATGAAATATAATACATGTGTTAAGAAGTACCTCATTAACTGTTTTTTATAGGCGCTCTTTACAAGTTACGAAAAACAAACAATAAATCACTGAAAACTAGTCAACTAAAAACAAATCTGAAGCAATCCCATCACATAAAAACTTACCTTTTTCTGTTGTAAGTAATATGTTATTTTTCACAATCAATAATTCTTGATTGATTTGCTTCTCTGATGAGTTTAATAGATGCTCATAAATATCTTCTCCAAAATCTGTTCTAACCCTGTTTAATGATACACCATAAATAGTTCTTAAACCAGTCATTACGTACTCGTTAAACCGATCATTTACAGTTAACACTTCTCTTGTAATTGGAAGAATATTATTTTGTAGTTTCTTTATATATTGGGCATTATTAGCAACATTCCAAGCACGTTCAATTCCATTAAACGAATGTGCTGAAGGGCCAACGCCTAAATAGGGTTTCCCTAACCAATATGATGTATTATGTTTAGAAAAACAATTTGACCTCCCAAAATTAGACAATTCATAATGCACAAAACCATTTGCCTCAAGAGTCTTAACTAACAACTGAAAATGTTCATGAGTGACATCATCTTTTGGTGCTTCAATCACTCCTTTTTTAATAAAATTCTCAAGTGCGGTTTTTGGTTCAACTGTTAAAGCATAACTAGAAATATGACTTATACCAAAACTTAATGCTTTTTCTATATTACTGCGCCACTTTTCATTACTCATTCCAGGAATTCCGTAAATTAAATCTACTGTAATTTTATCAAAAAAACGAGTCGCTTCAGATAAACACTTTGATGCTTCTTCTGCATTATGAGCTCTATTCATCAATTTCAAATCATCTTCATAAAATGACTGAATCCCGATACTTAACCTATTAATTCCGATAGATCTGTAGTGCTTAAATATGGTATCTGAATTATTTTCTGTTGATAATAACGGGCTTAAATCATCCGGATTTGCCTCTAATGTTATTTCTGGACTGTCAATAACATCAAATATTTCATAAATTGTAGTTATCAAAAAACGCAGTTCAGAAACTGACAATAAAGAAGGCGTTCCTCCTCCAAAATAAATTGTTTCTATTGGTGTAGAGATTTCGTTTTTACGCAATACCAATTCTTTTGCTATTGCATTTACAATATCTTCTTTTTTAGCAAGTGATGTTGAAAAATGAAAATCGCAATAATGACACGCTTGTTTACAAAATGGAATATGAAGGTAGACTCCGCTCAATTAAAATTGCATTTTTTTAGCGTTAATAATATGTTGCAAATGGTGTTGACAATGCCATGCATAAATACCTAAGTTCACTTTTAAAGATACAACCTCATTCCCATCTGGATGTACAAATGTTCGGTTAAATTGTTCTACAGATAATTCGTTTAATAAAAACACCCAGCGGTTATGAATACTCTGCAACAATACAACACTTTCTGATACTGAATACGCTAAAGTGTCTGACAACTCAGCCCATGCAGTTTCATTATAAGGTCTTACAGTTGGGTTTTCTTCAGTTAATGCCAATTTAAACCTTACAACACTATTCATATGACTATCAATACAATGATTTAAAACTTGTTTGATTGTCCATCCATTTGGTCTGTATTTATATTTTAATTCTGTTACTGAAAGCTCTTTAACTTCTTGTTTTATCTGCTGTGGAAAAACATCAATAATTGCAATCCACTGTTTTATATGGTTGTCGGTAATTTCGCTTGGGCAATTGAATTTTCCAATCGGATATTTTATAGCTTCTAAATCTTGCATGACAGCTTATTTTTTAATTCTATTTTCATTCTGACTGACAAAGCTTGCCCAACTTCCGTAATTTTTTTCACCTACGGTTTTTCCTGAGTTAAAATGATGGCAAACTGCAGCTGCTAAACCATCGGTTGCATCTAAGTTTTTAGGTAAGGTTTTTAAGTTTAAAAGATTTTTTAACATCCCTGCTACTTGTTCTTTACTAGCGTTTCCATTTCCTGTAATTGCCATTTTTATTTTCTTTGGCGCATATTCGGTTACGGGGATTTGTCGTGATAATCCTGCTGCCATAGCCACACCTTGAGCACGACCTAATTTTAACATGGATTGTACATTAACACCAAAAAAAGGTGCTTCTAAAGCCATTTCATCTGGATGATACGTATCAATCAACTCAATAGTACGCTCAAAAATCAGCTTTAATTTCACATAAGGATCCTTGTGCTTTTGCAATAACAATTCATTCATTTGCAAAAACTCCATTTTTTTATTGGTCACCTTTATAAGCCCAAAACCCATAATTGTGGTTCCAGGATCTACACCTAATATGATTTTTTCTTTCCCCACTATTTAGTTTCTATTGGCAATAAAGCCGTGAAATTTTTATTGATTGTTTATTCCATTTCTGGTTTTTCACAAAAATAACAATCTGAGTTTATAGAAATACTCACACCAAAAGTTATGTTTAACATGCTAGTGTTAATTTTATCTGCTAAAGGAGTTCCTTCATATCCTGTTTCTTGCCCCATGTTAAACATGTTTGAACCATCAACATATACTGAAACTCTATCTGTAATTCCGTAATGAATAGCCAAACCTGCCATTACATTAAAGTTACTACTCTTATGATTTAAGTTTGGTTCACTCAAGGGTTTTATAAACGCCATACCCGGACCGGCATGTACAAATATTCCTAAGCGTTCTGGTAATGGAATTTGAAAATTGTACAAATGATCCCACACATTATAATAGGCTTGTAAATTAACACGCGTATAGTTGGCTTTAAATTCAGGCGAATCACCATCATAGCCATAACGATTAAAACCCATATCTGCTTTTACTCCCAATTTCTTTTTAAACATGTAACGGATACCAGCATCTACAGTTAAACCGTTTATTGGTTTTGCTTCGTATGGTGTTACAAAATCATCTGAAGGACTATTAACTCCCAATCCTAAATCGATAGTTAGAGTTTGTGCTATGGCTAGATTAGAAACAATCAGTAATAATAGTAGTGCTGTAAATCTGTTCATCTGTATAAATTTTATAATTTGCGAACTGCTTAAACACAAACTTACTAAAAACTAATGAGCAAGCCTTATAGTAAACCTTTTTTACATCTTTACATAAAACGAATAGCAATGCTATTGGTAAAGTTTACTTTAGTTTTTGTAGCATTTTTTTTCATTTATAACAAGCTTGTTCATAACGATACTCTTGATATTAACAGTCTGCTATATTACATAGATAAATATAACATTATCACGATTCGCAATCTATTCATTTTGCTCCTTTTTAGTGGATGTAATTGGTTTTTAGAATGCTTAAAATGGCAGTTGCTTGTTCGTGAAATAAAAACTATTTCATTAAAAAAAGCAATTGAACAATCCTTAGGATCATTAACAGCTTCAATTATTACTCCTAATAGAATTGGGGAATACGGGGCGAAAGCTATCTACTTTAAAAAGACGTATCGAAAAAAAATAATGGGTTTAAATTTCGTTGGAAATTTATCACAACTGAGTACTACTTTGTTTTTTGGTGTTATTGGATTGATATATACCATTAACATTTTCAAGCTCCCAATTTCGTATTTTAAACTAATAGGTTTTGTTATTCTTACTACTGGGGTAATTATTACATACTATAAATTTTTATCAAAAAAGGAGTTCGAAATTAAAGGGCATTCTTTTAAAAAACTGAATCGTTTTGTTAGCAACTTAAATCGCAACACGCTTTACAAATCTATACTTATAGCTGTGTTTAGGTATATTTGTTTTTCACATCAATTCTATTTTTTAATATGTCTGTTAGGAATTGATGTCACTTACATTGAGGCTTTAGCTTTAATAGCGAGTATGTATTTGTTAGTTTCTGTTATACCAACTGTTTTTGTATTTGATGTTTTGGTAAAAGGAAGTATCGCTGTTTGGCTGTTTAGTTTTGTAAATGCTAATGAATTTATAATTGTAACTTGTATTACTATAATGTGGTTTTTAAACTTTGCATTACCATCCATTATCGGTAGTTATTTTGTATTGAATTTTAAACTCCCAAAAAGCCAATGATGTTCAGTTACATACTATTTTTGTGTATTATTGGAAGCTATTTTTTATTAATTCTGATGTTTATCATCGGATTTGATAAATTAGAAAACAATCAGAAAAATAATGAATCATGTATTCCTTTTTCTGTGATTATTCCATTCAGAAATGAAGCAAACAATTTACCTGGTTTATTGCAATCTATTTCAGAATTAGCTTATGACACATTTCTTTTTGAAATTTTATTAGTTGATGATGACTCTACAGATGAATCTGTTCAACTTATTAAAGCATTTAGAATTCAGAATCCGCAATTTTCCATTTCAATAATTGAAAATAAGAGACAGTCTAATTCACCTAAAAAAGATGCGATAACCACAGCAATAAATCACACAAAATTCAATTGGATTATTAGCACTGACGCCGATTGTATTCTGCCAAAAAACTGGCTGAATTGTTATTCTAATTTTATTGACGCACACAATCCCAATATGATTGTTGCACCAGTTAGTTTAGAAAGCAATACTACGTTTTTACAGCAATTTCAACTCATTGATTTTTTAAGTATGCAAGGCGCAACTATTGGAGGCTTTGGTATACAGCAACCATTTATGGCAAATGGTGCTAACCTTGCCTACCAAAAAGAACTCTTTTTAAAATTAAATGGTTTTGAAAACAACAACACAATTGCTAGTGGTGATGATGTCTTTTTATTAGAAAACTTTATGGACTATCAAAAGGATAAAGTCTTATTTCTAAAAGACAAAGCAGCTTTAGTAACAACCTTTTCTGTATCAACTTGGAATACACTCATAAATCAACGTAAACGCTGGGCAGCAAAAGCAACCCATTTTTCAAATTCATTTACAAAAATTGTAGGTGTACTCGTGTTTTTTGCAAATTGTGTTTCCATATTATCTTTACCATTAGCTATTTTCAATAGTAATTTCATTTGGTTATTTCTGTTGAAAACTGCAATTGATACGATTCTTATTTATAAAACTGCAAAATTTTATCAGCAACGAATAAACACCCTAGCATATTTTAAAACTCTCATATTCTATCCATTTTTCACCGCATATATTGCCATAACAAGTATGGTTACTACTTTTAAATGGAAAGACAGGGCTTTTAAGAAGTAATCTGGTACAATTAGAAATATATTTTTTACTTTTATCAAAATTCCTCAAAATGAGGTCTATTATTAAATAATATAAAATTTTATTTCGATGAATAAAATCCTAACTATAGTTCTATTTGCCTTATTTTTTAGCGCAACATCTCATGCACAAATCACACATTCAGTTGATGGAAAAGAAGTTCAATTAACTGAAGAAATTACAGGAAACGCTTCATTATTTCATACGGTTATTGATGGACAATTTCGTTATTTTATTAAAAAAGATGATACAATAACGGAATTAACCAACACGAAGGATGAAAATGGAACGTATCAAGGTGAATACAAAGAAATTTTAAGCATTCTAACTGCAGATGCTGCCATGGCAGTTGCAGATGTGAACTTGACTTTAGATAGCTTAAGAACGTTTATTGATCAATACAATAAAAAATCTGACATTGATTATAGGTTACAAGCAGAACGTCCGAAAGCCAAAGCTAGACTTGGCGCTTTTGCAGGAATGTCTAATAATCCATTTGTTTCAAACCCTGACAATACGTTTGTACCAGTTTTTGGAGCAGAAATTGAAGTATATGATGAAAAGAGAACACGTCATTCATTAGCACTTGGTTTTAAACAAAGCTTGAAATCTGATGATTTTAAATATTCATCAAGCCAGTTTGGTATTCATTACCGATTTAGAATATTAAACAAAGAATCTTTTTCGCTTTATCCACAAGTGACTCTAGCAACTTACACGTTTTCATCAATAGAATATACTACTGAAGTAGCAGGGATAGGTACAACTCACAAGGAATCTGGATCTGCTTTAGATGCTCCTGTAATTTTAGGTTTAGGTGCTGATATCAAATTAGGAAATGGCTATATTACTTTATCTGCAAATGAACTAGCAGCATTGGTTAATTTTGAAAACCAAGGCAACACACCAATAGATATCAGATTAGGGTATAAATTGAATTTATAAAACTAATACCTAGTGATACATTTAATTGTTGGGAATACTGGTTCTGGAAAAACGACGTATTCAAATACACTGAAAAAGAAAACTAATGGTGTAATCTTTTCTATTGATAAATGGAATAATACCTTATTTATACCAGACAAAAAATCAACTGATGGATTAGAATGGTTTCTTGAAAGGATTGAACGATCAGAAGATATTATAATGAGTTTAGTTGAGCAATTAGAAAACTCTAAAACTGATTCTATCCTTGACTTAGGCCTATCAAAAATTGAACACAGAAACAAGTTTAGAGAATTTGCAAGCTTGAATGGTTTTCAGCTAAAAACTCATTTCTTAGACATTTCAAAAGAAACGCGATATAACAGAGTTATAAAACGAAACACTGAAAAAGGAGATACCTTTGAATTTGAAGTAAGTAAAGACGATTTTGATTTCATGGAAAATTGGTTTGAAAAACCAACAAAAATTGAAATGAAAAACGGGGTAATAATTACCGAATAAAAACGATTACTTTTTACTTCTATAATTGATATCAGTCTAAACCGCTCTCTTCAGAAAAACTACCAAGTACACGTATTGGAATAGTAAATTGAGTAGTGACAGCTATCAGTTCTCCTGAACGCGTTTTTTTATACGCTGGTTTAATTTCTGGTAAAGCAACAATACTCTTTGTTACTAGTTCTGTAATGTTTGGTATTTGCTCTTTTAATAAAGGTGTAATTTCTAAATTAATGATATTTACACTTCCTGAGTTTGTAACCTCAATAGTTGCTTGAAAACTTGCATCCAATTCATTACTTAATGTCAGGTCTTCTTCAGAAAAAGAATGAGATATATACTGACTTAATGTTGTGATAAAACAAGCTTTCTCTATATCACTATTGCTATTTTCAGTTTCACAACTTTCAAACACTGGGTATTTATCAACCGAAGTTTTATCTACTTCAAGTAATTTTTCTTGAACGAGATCATTAGTTGCGTGTATCTTTTTATTTTCAAAATAATTGCAAGAACACAATAATAACAACCCAAATATGTAACAGTATGTTTTCAAGTATAAGTTTTAGACTGGAAAAATACAAAATTATAGCAACACATTAATAACCAACAGTTATTAATCATTACACCAGAGATAAAAGTCAATTATCTTTAACCTCTGGTGTATCAAATTATTTAATTTACTTGAAAAACAATTGGTAATCTATAAGGTACAGTTACAGCCTTTCCGTCATGTATACCAGGTTGTAACTTTGGCAATGTGTTTATAACACGTTTCGCTTCTTCTGCTAATCCTGTGTGTGGCGCTCTAACTTTTACATCAGTAATTTCACCTAATTTATCAATTTTAAAAGTAACTAATATTTTTTGACGGCCAGTTAAATTTAAATCATTCGCTAATTTGGTATTGAAGTTATTAGCCACATGTGTTGATATGCTTTTACTAAAACATTTTTTCAATTCTTCTGACATTGCATTTTCGTCACAGCCAGGGAATATTGGAGACTGATCTAAAGTTTTAAATGAGATTTCAGATGTTGTTGTTTCTTCCTCAGTTTCATTTGCTGTTAATTTATAAATTTCTTGAATTGCTATTCGCTCTTCCTCTGTGACAACCCCATTTCTAGTAATAGAGTTTTTAAGTGCCTCAACATGTTCCAATACTGTAATCAACTCTATATCATTCGAGCTTTTACCAGAATTACAAGATGTAACTAAGAGCATAACAATTATAACCGGAACAGTTAATACATACTTGATTTTTGAAATTTTGTTTGATTGTTTTTTTGTTAACATAATAATTCGTTTTTTGATTAATGATGATGAATAAAATTGATTGACTAACGAAAACTGTGCGACGTTAAAGGTTTTTGCTAACAGGCTTTCGTAATAGTTTTGTTGGTATTTTGAAGCACTTTTATCGGCGATGAACTCGTGTACTTCTGTAATTCTTTTTTGATATATATAAATTAATGGGTTAAACCAAAAGAGGACTCTTAACACTTCAAACCATAATAAATCTATAGTATGCTTATGTTTTACATGAACTTTTTCATGTTTCAAAATACTCTCTTTTTGCCCCTTTTTTAATTGATCACCTAAAAAAATGACATTTAAAAATGAAAATGCAGCTTCAGAATTTTCAAGAGTTGTTATAGAATACCCTCTCTTTTTAATTGATGTATTTAAATATTTAAACAACCCAATTCTAACAAGTTTATAAAGTAATACTGCCGAAAACACAATCACACCTGTGTACCATAATAACAAGACATAATTAATTGATGCATTATGCAAAATTATTGTATCAAGGTTTTCAGTTACAGGTAAATTTCCTGGTGTGGTTTGACCAATTATAACAGCAGGTAAGTTAATAACATACTCCGATGGGATGACTTTAGAAAACGATTGCAATTTTATAAATGGCAAAATCATTGATAACAGCGAAGTCCCTAATAAATAAGCACGATTCCAGTTAAAAAAAGTTTCCTTTTTCAATAGCAACTCATAAATCATTAAAAATATAAGTTGAAATGTAACTATTTGTAAAAGTATTGTTTCCATAACTTATTGTTTCGAATTTAACTCTTTCAATATGGCCTCTAAATCACTTACAGAAATATCATTATTCTTAGTAAAATATGATACCATACTCTTGAAAGAGCCTTGAAAATACCCTTCAACTAATTTCTGTGCAGATTGCTTACTATAGTTTTCTTTAGCTACTAAAGGAAAATAAATATAGCCTTTACCTTTTTTCCTATGGTCTACAAACTCTTTTGTTTCCAAGATTCTTATAATAGTTGATACCGTATTATAAGCTGGTTTTGGCTCAGGAAACAGTTCAATTATCGCTTTTACAGAGGCTTCTTTTAAACTCCATAAATATTGCATTACGTCTTCCTCTGCTCGTGTTAATTGCTTCATGCTTTACTACGTGTAATTATTCAAACTAAAAACTTAGTTATACAAATGTAACTAAAAATATAGTTTAAACTAATTTTTTAGTTACAAAGTTTGTAACAAATATTAAAATAGGACGTCAAATACTTAAAACAACACATGGATATTCTACTAATTAGTATTGGATTTATTTTAATTATTGGCGGTATTATCGGAAGTTTTCTTCCTGTTATACCTGGGCCTATTACCAGTTGGTTTGGTTTATTATTTTTATACTTAAGTAGTATGGTTCCAATTAATTATATCGTTTTGGTAATTACCCTTATTATCGCAATTGGTATTTTTATTTTGGATTATTTTATACCTGCCATGGGCGCAAAGCGTTTTGGAGGTTCTAAATATGGAGTAATTGGTACTACTGTTGGATTAGTTTTGGGACTCATATTCTTCCCGCCATTCGGAATCATTATTGGGCCTTTTGTAGGTGCTTTAATAGGAGAGTTAATATACGGCACAAAATCAAACATAGCTATAAAAGCTGCTTTCGGTTCCTTGCTTGGTTTACTTACCTCAGTATTCTTAAAATTCTTTGTAGCAATAGTTTATGCTGGAATATTTATTTGGGAATTTTTTAAACACTTATAATTTCTGACCAATATTTTTAAAGTCTAGTTTTAAAAATAAACCTCTAAGGAATATCCAAACGATAAAAGCTATCCAAATACCATGAAGTTTTAAATCGAAATAATCAGTGAATAATACAACAGGTATAAATCCAAAAAAAGTTGAAATCAATAATACATTTCGCAATTTTTTCATTTTACCCATACCCTTATACATTCCGTCATAAATAAAGGCAACTGCACACAAAGGCTGCATAGCAATAGCTAACCAAAACGTGTCATAAAAAGCAGCTCTTACCAATTCATTATTAGAATATAACCTTCCTATTGGGAAATAAAACAACCCTAAAACTACAAATAACATAACACCAACAACAACACCATATTTGGTTAGTTTTCTCCTTAAAATAGTTAAGTTTTCAAAATCATTTGCGCCAAATAATTTTCCCGACATCATATTTCCAGCACTAGCATAACCGTCAATAACAAAAGCACATATAAACCAGATATTAATTGATATGGTGTAAGCATTTATATACTCAATACCATAACTGGTTGCATAATAACTTGACACATTTAATGCAATATTTAAAGCCAATGTCCTCACAAAAAGGTTGACAATCATCCCCATTAAATTTTTAATCTCTTTATTAAAAGGTAGACTAAACTTAATAGGAATTTGTGTTTTCTTAGTCAAGAAATAAAATGACATAATTAACATCACAGCTTGAGAAATAACACTAGCATAAGCAGCGCCTTTTAATCCTAAGGCAGGAATAAGCCCATCTATTCCAAAAACTAAAAGTAGGTCCAAACCTAAATTAAATACTAAACCCACTAAGGCAATTAACATTGGGTAGTAAGTGTTTTGCAAACCTCTGAAAGTACCAATAATAGCGAATGTGACTAAAAGCAAAGGAAACCCGAGTGCTCTTATTTGGTAATAATCTACACAGTAATCTAACACTAATCCCTTAGCATTATAGAGACTAAAAATTTCCTTTGCAAACGGATAGGTTGTTCCTAAAATAAATAAGCTAATACCTACAATTATTAATATGGCTTGAATTGGTAGATTTTTAACGTCATCTAACTTTCCAGCACCTAAATATTGCGATACAATAGAAGATATAGCACTTCTACTTTGCCCTAGCATCCAAATTAACGCATTTAAAAATACAGAAACCAGACCTACGGCGGCGGCGGCTTCTGCGCTATGTTTTGGTAAATTACCAATAATGGCTAGATCAGTAGCTGATATAATTGGCTCAGCAATTCCAGCTATTAACGCAGGAATTGCTAATTTATTAATGCTCTTAAAACTTAAATCTACTTTCAATAATCCTGATATTATAAAACTAATTCATAACAGTGAAATGAGTATTCACTTTGGCGAGGAAAATATATTTTTCCTAATCTTTGGTAACCACGTGTTTGGTAAAATTTATTATTTCTATCATTTACACTAAAGGTATCTAACCTAACAGAAATAAAATTCTGTTCTATAGCGTAATTTTCTGCAAAGTTCATCAATTGCTGAGCCCTACCTTGACCTTGATAATCAGGATGCACAGCCAAACGATGTATGTAACAATTATGTTGAGTAGGTGTTAACCAATCTACAGTTTTGTACTCTTCATCAATGATATTTGAAATAACTATAGACCCAATAATTTTATCATCTTCTTTTAAAACCCATAATTGGTTTAACTCAATATCATTATCAAACACTTCAGCAGATGGATATTCATCATTCCATTGGTAAATACCTTTTGAAATCATGTCCTTTGCACAGGCTCTAGTCACTTGTATGAGTTTCGAAACATCTGATTTTAAAGCTTGTAAAATCATCATTTATGATATAAAGTTTATAATTTCCTTTGC
>CBCXVT010000007.1:0-21286 GCA_965178635.1 Flavobacteriaceae bacterium
TCAAAGATTCTTTTGTTGAATTAGGATCAGCAGGAATTACAGCGACACCATTTTTAGAAGAGAATGTTTTTTCAGACACGTCTATATCTAATTCAACTGAAAATCCTTTTTCTAAAGCAGAAACTATTGCTGTTTCAAAATCATTTAAAGGAATGTTATACATGCTACCGTTTGAAAAATTATCAGGAATATTTAAAACGAAGTTTGAATTGAATGGTTGATGTGTAAATGACGTTAATGTGATATAGTCATTCGGGTTAATCTTTGCCATTTTCTGAAATGACTTTGGCGTGTAATCTTTACCATCATATTTAAAGGTTGACACATTCGTACCTAAATAAATATCTAAAATAGCTTCAACAGAAGTTTTCCAACGCGGACTTAATTGCCTTGCAGGATTAGAGATATACACATCTAGCATACCTTTTAATACAGCAATCAGTTCAGAATGGTTATGTTTTGTAACATCATTGTCCAAACCATTAAAAGCAGATTCAGGGACTAAACCATAATCAGCTACAGAGTTTAAAACATCATGAGCTAAACCACCTTCACTAAATTGTGCTTTTCCTTGACGCATCACGTAGTTCCACGCTTTTTTTGGGTATGTGTTTCTTACGGTATACATTTCAGATAAATCAATGTTTCTATCAGTGATTCGTTTTATTTCACTTTCCAGAAAAGAAGATGTAGAAAAACTCCAACACGTTCCAGTATTTCCTTGGCTTTTTACATCAGAGCATTCTAAATTAACAACATCTGTAAATTGATATTCTTGTGAAAACCCTATAAATGAACTTAATAGAATTACTGAACTAATAATTAATTGACGCATATTGAACATTTTGTTGATTGTGAATTTAAAAATCTGTTATTTTTACGCAAAATATAACATTATGAGCGAAATTAATTGGAAAGTTGTCAAAGAGTTTGAAGATATTACTTATAAAAAATGTAATGGTGTGGCGCGTATAGCGTTTAATCGCCCAGATGTACGTAACGCATTTAGACCACATACAACTTCTGAATTAATTGAAGCGTTTTATGATGCTCAAGAAGACACCTCAATTGGTGTTGTATTATTATCTGCTGAAGGCCCATCTTCTAAAGATGGTGTGTACTCATTTTGTAGTGGTGGAGATCAAAAAGCACGTGGTCATCAAGGTTATGTTGGGCAAGACGGGCAACACCGTTTAAATATCCTAGAGGTACAACGTATGATTCGTTTTATGCCAAAAGCAGTTATTTGTGTAGTGCCAGGTTGGGCAGTAGGAGGCGGGCACAGTTTACATGTTGTTTGTGATATGACTTTAGCGAGTAAAGAACATGCTATTTTTAAACAAACAGATGCAGATGTGACCAGTTTTGATGGCGGTTATGGATCTGCATATTTGGCAAAAATGGTAGGACAGAAAAAAGCAAGAGAAATATTTTTCTTAGGAAGAAATTACTCTGCTCAAGAAGCTTTTGAAATGGGAATGGTCAATGCAGTTGTACCTCACGAAGAATTAGAGAACACTGCTTATGAATGGGCTCAAGAAGTTTTAGGGAAATCGCCAACATCTATTAAAATGTTGAAATTCTCAATGAACTTGACAGATGATGGTATGGTAGGACAGCAAGTATTTGCAGGTGAAGCAACACGTTTAGCATACATGACGGATGAAGCAAAAGAAGGAAGAGATGCCTTTTTAGAAAAACGTAAACCAAATTTTGAAAAGAAATGGTTGCCATAGGCGTAATCTTTACTATCTCATCTAATACCAATTTATGGCATCAGTAAAACATTATATCCAAGCTGCGCGATTACGAACTTTGCCCTTGTCGGTTTCAGGGATTATAGTAGGTTCAGGCATAGCTATTGCTGAAGATAAATTCAATATATTGATTTTCGTTTTGGCAATTTTAACAACTATAGGCTTTCAAGTATTGTCAAATTTCGCAAATGATTATGGCGATGGGATTAAAGGTACTGATGATGATAGAGTAGGAGAACAACGTTTGATTGCGGCAGGTTTAATTACACCAAAACAAATGAAAAAAGCAATGATTTATACTGGGGTTGTAACAATGCTTATTGCTTTAGTATTAATTTATAGTGCTTTTGGAAAAAATAACTTCTTTAAGTCAATTCTATTTTTATTATTAGGGATTTCAAGTATTTATGCAGCTATTAAATATACCGTAGGGAAATCTGCTTATGGCTATTCTGGTTTAGGAGATGTGTTTGTCTTTCTGTTTTTTGGTTTATTGAGTGTTATTGGGAGTTATTATTTATACACACATACTATTGCGAGTTGGACAATTTTAATGCCTGCTTCAGCTATTGGGTTGTTAAGTACAGCTGTTTTGAATTTGAATAATATGCGAGATCAAATACAAGATAAAAAAGCTAATAAAAATACATTAGTAGTGAATATTGGTGCAAAAATGGCTAAAATTTATCATTTCTGTTTAATAATAGGCGCTTTATTACTTTTATTGATTTATAGGGTTTTACTGAATAATCTATCAATTAGTAGTTGGTTGTTTCTGTTAGCCTTTATTCCGTTGCTATTAAATCTAATCACAGTTTTTAAGAACATCATATTCAGAGAGCTAGATGTTGAGTTGAAAAAAGTAGCATTAAGTACATTTTTTTGTGCAGTATTATTTTGCATCCCTTTTTTTATTGATTATTAGTTGGTTACGTAGTTTTATGCTTTTTTAAGTATATTTATAGTATTCTATAAATATAATGATCAATTTAAAGATTCTCTTTATACTAATTGTATTCTTTAATGCTCCAAGTTTTGTAGCTCAAGAGAAAATAAAATTTTCTAAAAAAGAGCAAGAGTGGATTGCTGACCATCCCGTTGTGCGCTTTGGTTTTGATCCCAATTGGCCGCCTTTTGAAATGTATGATAATGGTGAGTATTCAGGAATTATTGCCGATTATATAAATCAAATAGAAATTCATACAGGTATAAAAATGGAGCCTGTAGAGGTTTATTCATTTAAGGAAACTATTGATAAACTGCGTTCAGGAGAAATACATGTAGCACCTGAAGTTGGTATGACTCCAGATAGAAATTTGTTTTTAGAGTTTACAGACCCATATTTAACAGATCCACAAGTATTGGTGACAAGAGTAGATTCAGATGTTATTAAAGGATTATCAGGGTTAAGCCATAAAATCGTATCCCAACCTCAAGGGGTATTCACGTATAAAAAAAATTAAAAAACTAAACTCAAGTATAAAAATTATTACGACTAGAAACGTAGAAGAGTCATTATCTGATGTGAGTTCGGGTAAAGCAGATGCTTTTGTAGGTAGTTTAAGCGTAGTGTCATACTACATTAATAATTCTGGTTACAATAATTTAAAAATAGCTAGTTCTGTAGAATTAGGTGATATAAAGTTCCGATTAGCAACAACTAAGGATTGGGTAGTATTTAGAGATATTTCTCAAAAAGTATTTAAAAATATTTCTAATGAAGAGCGTAAAATTATTAGAAATAAATGGATTGCAATAAGATATAATCATGGTATTGACAAACATGAAGTATTAAACTATGTGTTATATGCGTCATTGGGTTTTATAATTATATTTTCAATGTTTTACTATTGGAATAAAACATTAAGAAAAGAAATTAAATACAGAAAAATAATAGAGGATGAATTAAGGACTTCTTTAAATATTATAAATGAAAAAAATAAAGAAAAAGAAACGCTTTTAAAAGAGATACATCATCGTGTAAAAAATAACCTGCAAATGATTCAAAGTTTGTTTAATATGCAATCACGAAATATTGAAAATGAGTATACACGACAAGTTTTAGCGCAAGGTAAAACAAGAATACAAGCAATTTCTTTAGTACATCAATTATTATATCAATCAGAAAATTTTAATAGTATTAATATCCAAGACTACATTATTACTTTAAAAGATACTATTGATAGTATTTATAAAAGAGAAAATTTAGACGTTATTATTACTGTTGATGCACAACAAATTAATTTAAATATTGATGACGCTATTCCTCTTGGATTAATTTTAAATGAATTATTAGTTAACTCTTATAAATATGCATTTAAAAATAATAGCGTAGGGCAAATTGATATTAGTATTCAAAAAGAAAATCTAGACTATCTTTTTGAATATAAAGATGATGGAGTAGGTATAGATATTGACACCTTAAACTCTACAAAGTCTTTAGGAATGAGTTTGATAACAAGGTTGTCAAGTCAGTTAAACGCAAAACCAGTGTTTAAAAATAATAACGGTTTACAGTTAAATTTTAAGTTTATGGTAAAAAAATAATTTTTTAGGTTAGGTATATCTGTTTTACCACAAAAAAACAGTATATTACAACTTAATTGTAATCATTCACCACAATATTTGTGTAAATGATTGAAATTGTGAATTGTAAAAAATAGAATTAATTTACGAATGGAAAAAGCAATAAACATATTAATTGTTGAAGACAACGTTTTAATTGCAGATGATATGCAAATGATTTTAGAAGACATGGGTTACAATGTTGTAGCTAATGTAACTTCTTATGAAAAAGCTGTTATTGCTTTAGAAAAAAATACGATTGATTTAGCGTTATTAGATATTCAATTAGCAACAGAAAAGTCTGGAATAGATATAGGTAAACATATTAGAGATAAATATGATATTCCTTTTGTATTTGTAACTTCAAATTCAGACAAAGAAACTCTGAATCAAGCAAAGGAGGTAAAGCCTAACGGGTATTTAGTGAAACCTTTTGAAGAAAAAGATTTATATACAACTATTGAAATTACAATGTCTAATTTTGAAGAAAGTGAGACTAAAGCAGAAAGCAAGAAAAATAAGAGTGTTTTAAAGAAGTCCATTTTTGTAAAAGACAGTCACTTATACCGTAAAATAATTTTTAAAGACATTTTATACATAAAATCTGATAATGTTTATATAGAGATTTATACCACAGGCAAAACCTATGTAGTGAGATCTACACTTAAAGATTTTCTTAAAAAATTACCACAAGACGATTTTTTACGTACAAGTAAATCATATATTATTAATATCAGACATGTACAAGCAATGAACTCAAGAGATGTTATTATCGATGACAAAATGATTCCTGTATCTAAAGAATTCAAACCAATTATTCAAGAAATGCTAAACATATAGATATAAAAAAAGCCACTCATTTGAGCGGCTTTTTTTTAGAGTTTTATTTCTATGAAATCTTTATATTCTATAAAAAAGGCTTCTAATAAATCCATATGTTTATTAAAGAATTCATAAGCAGCTCTCCAAGTGTCTTTATTATGAATACTAAATTTTTGATCATGCTTTACATAAATTCTACAGATAGTTTTATCTGATTTTTCTAAATAATAATCATCATCGAATATGATCTCTGGTAAGTATTCGGTTTCTAAAATTGTTTTTAAAGATTCAAATTTTTCAAATTGCTCTAATCGATTATAGTCATCTTCATGTTCAATATCTATACAAACTAATGCTGTTTTTCTATCAGCTTGAAACTTCAAGGATACATCTTTAATTTTTGTATTATATAATAACCATTTTCTCGGAAATGATTTTCCATAACTAGTCCAAAATAGCTCTCTTAATTGTCGTGATTCTTCTCTACTAAACATATGTTTTATTATATAAAAAACGCAGAAATCAAACCAATTGATATGACAATAAGTTTGACTAAATTAAACTTATGACCTTCACTACTTTCAAACAATATAGTTGTTGAAATGTGTAAAAAGATACCTACTGCCATAGCCATGATATTTGATGAATACACTGAGAGATTAGGGAACTCACTAATTATATATGTTCCTAGAGGAGTCATTAAAGCAAATAGAATTAAAAAGAATGCAATAGCTGATTTTTTTAAAGCAGAATTCATAAAAAATGTAGTTAAAATGATAACTACGGGTATTTTATGAATAACGATACCGTAAAGGATGTTATCATGGTGGTTAAGAGGTGTTCCTTCTATTAATGAGTGTAAACTTAAACTTATAAATAGCATCCAAGGGAAGTTGGAATCACTTTCATGTAAATGTACATGACCGTGTTCTGCACCTTCAGAGAAAAACTCTAAACATATTTGTAATAAAATACCAAAAACGATAAATAGACTTATTGTTTTAGTATTGTGATGCTGTTGGAATATTTCGGGTAACATCTCAAAAATTGTAATCCCTAATAAAAAGGCACCACTAAAGGCAAGTAGTAATTTTAAGTTTTTTTTCTTTTGAGGTTTAAATAACACCACAAATAAAAACCCAATTAATACGGATAATATAGGAAGTAAATAGGTGATCATTTAAATAATAAAATTAGACGTTTTGATGTTTTTGAATAAAATGTATTCAATTTATAATCTCCAAAAATAGCCAATAAATTAATATCTGTTTTCTCAAAGTAACGTTCAAAATCATTTAAAGTTATGGCTTGTACTTTTTCAGTGTAAAAATGAGCTTTACCAGCATCAGTAAATCGTATTTCTTTATAGATAAAGCCATCCTTTACAAAACGTTTAATGTGAAAGTCAATATGCTCTACTGTTTTTGTTTCTTCAGGAACTAAGTGCTCAATAATATAGTCAACATTCATAAAATCAATAACACCAAATCCAGTATTATTTAAACTTTGTTGAATAGCTTGTAAGGCTTTTATGTTGTCATTTTCATCATCAAAATAACCAAAACTAGTAAATAAATTAAAAACGGCGTCAAACGTTTGTGCGTAGGGTACTCGCATATCATGCACGTGAAAATGTAACGAATCATTTTCAAATTCTTTAGCAGTATTAATACTATTTTTAGATAAGTCTCCACCTGTAACCTTATAACCTAATGAATTTAAATATTTAGCATGACGTCCTTTACCACAAGCTAAATCAAGAATTTCTCCTTGTTCAGGAAGATTTAAAAAATTTGTAAGATGAGTCATAAACAATTCGGCCTCACTATCATCTCTATCTTTATAAAGCAGATGGTAATATTTGGTGTCAAACCATGAAGCAAACCAATTATCCGGTGTTTTTTCGGTCATAATAATTATGGGATGTTAATTTGCATAAATAATCAATACAAATTATACACTTTAGTTGAATTCTTTTTTAATCAGAAAGCAAAAATACTGTATTTTTGCAACCTATGGGACATAATTTTAAAATGGTTGCTAAAACCTTATATGGTTTTGAAGAACTTTTAGCAAATGAATTAAGAAACCTTGGCGCAGTAAACGTTAAAGAAGGTACTAGAAATGTTAGTTTTGAAGGCGATACAGGCTTTATGTATAAAGCAAATTTAAGTTTGCGTACAGCAATAAAAGTACTAAAACCAATAAAAACATTCCGAGTTAAAAATGAACAAGATTTGTACGACCAAGTCTATAAAATGCCTTGGCATGAATATTTAAAAGCGACAGATTCATTAGCTATAAACGCTACTATTTTTTCAGATTTGTTTAGCCACTCACAATTTATTGCCTATAAAACTAAAGATGCAATAGTTGATAAATTTAGGAATACAGAAGGGGAGCGACCAAATGTTGATTTAGACCATCCAGATTTAAGAATTAACGTACATATTCAAGCAAATGAATGTACAATTTCATTAGATAGTTCTGGTGAATCATTGCATAAAAGAGGATACAAAACATCTACTAATATTGCACCAATTAATGAAGTTTTAGCCGCAGGTTTAATTATGTTATCTGGTTGGGATGGGCAATCAGATTTATTAGACCCTATGTGTGGTAGTGGTACATTGGCTATTGAAGCAGCAATGATTGCGTGTAATATACCGGCAAATATTAACAGAAAACAATTTGGATTTGAAACATGGATGGATTTTGATGAAGAGTTATATAACAAAATTGAAGAATCTTGTTTGAATAAAATTAGAGAATTTCATCATAATATTATTTGTTATGATAAAGCGCCTTCGGCAATTCGTAAAGCCGAAGATAATATTGAAAATGCAAACTTATCAGAATATATAAGTGTATCTCACGAAGATTTTTTCAAAACTCAAAAAAGAACAGAAGGGAAACTACATATCATGTTCAATCCACCATATGGAGAACGTTTACCTGTAGATGTTAAAGAGTTTTATGCACAAATAGGGGATACTTTAAAACAGGGGTATCCTAACACAAACGCTTGGTTTATTACCTCTAATTTGGAAGGTTTAAAGTCTGTAGGTTTGAGACCATCAAGAAAAATTAAAGTATTTAATGGTAAATTAGAATCTCGTTTAGTAAAATATGAAATGTATGAAGGTAGTAAAAAAGCTAAAAAACAAAAACCTTTAGCAGATAATTAACATTAAATTATATCAAATAAATAATTTAATTGATATATTTACAAAAACTTAGTTTAACCACAAATTTATACGATATGAAAAAAGTACTTTTAACATTAGCATTTGGTTTATTTTTTGTTGCATTTTCAAATGCTCAAGAAAAAACTGAAGCTGTAGCAGTAAAAACTGAAACAACAAAAAAAGCATGTACAGCTAAAAAGGCATGTTGCGCTAGTAAGGCTGTAGCAGGAGCAGATAAGTCTGTTGAAGGAAATGCAGGTAAGGCAACTAAAGCATGTTCTAAGTCTAAAACTGAGTGTTCAGCAAAAGCAAAAAAAGAATGTAAAGCATCAAAAGCAGTTTCTGGATCTGAGAAATCAAGTGAAGGGAATCCTGGTAAAGCAACTAAAGCATGTTCTAAGTCTAAAGCATCTTGCTCTAAGACTAAGAAAACTTGTACTAAGAAAGCTTAATCAAGTTTCTTTTGGATAACTAAAAAAGCCACTCATTGAGTGGCTTTTTTAGTTATCTGTTATCTTGTTTAAATTGTGTAGGTGTACTGGAAGTAAGTTGTTTAAACACCCTATTAAATGCAGTTTTAGATTTAAAACCTACCTCATAACCAATAGACTCTATAGTTAGGTTGTCGTTTTCTTCACTTAATAGTAATTCCTTAGCCTCATTAATTCTATATTCATTTACGAACATTACGAAGTTTTTATTTAACTCATTGTTAATTAACTGCGAAACATATTTAGTGTTAGAGTTTAATTTACTTGCTAGAGAGTGTATTGTTAAAGAGGAATCTAGGAATAATTTATCTTTATCCATGATCATTAATAATTTGGCTTTAAGCTCGGTAAAATAATCGATGTTGGTTTCTATTATTCTATTATTAATTTCATAGTCTTCTAATTTAAAATCCTCTTGAATCTCTTCAAAAATAGGGTTTTGCTTTAATGCATTACACCCAGAAAAAATCACATAAGTAAGTAATGTTATATAAAACATTATATAAGATATTGAGTCATCAACTACATGTGAAAGTATTAATCCAGTAATAAAAAATAGGTACCCATATATAAATAATTTAAACCAACTTAAATTAACTTTTTCAGTATAAGAAAAAGTTTCACCAATTTTTTTTAGATGTTTTTTATATAGTATTAATGACAGATAACAATAATATATACTCTGCATTATAAATACAACTGTAAGTCCGGACATTACTATGTAAATGATAATTTGTCTTATATTTTTCGAAAAAACATCATTTGACAAGATGTAATCTGTAGCTACTAGTATAAAGGTGATTAACCCGTATGATATGGGTATGTAGAGGTGCCTCTTTATTTTGTCAAGCTTACCTCCAGTAACTAGTTTAACATATATCCATAGCATTGGACCGATTGATAATACTGCTAGTAATAAAACTGGTATTAAACTATACGCTACCATATTGTATTCTAAATCTAAAACTAAAAAGAAGATTAAAATAACAAAAATATTGGCTAAGTAAATGGAAAAAAAAGTATTTGATTTACTTCTATTTTTCAAAAAGTAAATCTGAAAAATAAACAACATAGTAACACATAAAGTTATTATGTTTATTAGATTAATTAAACTAAAACTAATGTTTTCCATTTTTTAATGGTTATTTTTTTTGTATTCTGATGGAGTTATTTTAGTGTGTTTTTTAAACGCCCTATTGAACGCTGATTTTGAGTTAAATCCTGCTTTTTCTCCAACTGCTTCAATAGTAATGTCATTATAATTTATATCTGTCAATAATATTTTAGATTCGTCTATACGATATGAGTTTATAAATGAAACAAAACTTGTATTGAATTCGGCGTTTATTACAGCTGATAAATAACTTGAATTAGTGTCTAACATTTTTGCCAATTGATATAAGGTCAAATCATTTTGTAAATAAGGCTTATGATTCCTCATATAGTCATTAATTCGTAGTTTTAAAACATTTCTTTTAGCAGCATCTAATTTATTACTTTTTTCCTCAATTTTAATCTCTATATCATTATTAATAAGTGTGGTGTTAACTTGAGTATTTCTTTGAAATAACATATAAGAAATAATTAAAAGTAATGGTAAATAGACAATAAAAGGAGAGGAGTTTGGGTTTAATGTGAAGAAGCACCCCACAAAAAGTAAATACCCTGTTATAAAGACTGATATCCAATTAAAACTAATTCCTCTTTCAAAAGAGAATACTTCTTTAATTTTTAAACGGTGTTTTCTATATATGTATAAGGTTGCGCTCAAATAGGTTAAGTTTAGTAGCACGAATATAATTTTTAAGCTAAAGAAGTTTGTGTAATCTAACGCCCTTGAAATTACTTGACTCTCTGAAGTGTTATTTATAAAACTATACACATTAAATATCAATGCCTGAATTGGTATATAGAAATGTGGTATAACTTTCCATGTTGTATTGTAATTTTTTATGTTATCAGTCAGTGAAATTACATAAAAGAATATGATTATTGGTAATGCCAACATTACAGTGTAAAAAAACATTTCAAAGATGTAAAAATACTGATTTAACACTGGTTCAAATTTCCTTATATATTGAAATAATATAGAAAATAATGCAATAGAAAAGCAGAAAAAAAACACACCTAGTAGCCTTGAAGAGATTGATTTGTGTTTTGGTGCAATTAATAGTTTTAAACTTAAAATAAATGTAATTAGTATTGGAATAAATAAGGCAAATAATTGCATAAAAACAAATTCAATTGGAAAGACAATATACAATTAATATAGACATTAATGCAAAATTTTTCTCGAGAAATAGTGCTGTTTAGACGTGTCAATTCAATGAATTGACACGTCTTTTAATGGTTTTAGTACATGTGTTACTTGTTTTGGTACATTATTAATTGAGAATTAAAATATTTTTGAAACAGAATTAAAAAACCCGATTATGAAAAACTTATTATTTACTTTACTTACATTAATTACTATTACTACATATGCCCAAGTAGGAATAGGAACAACTACACCAGACGCAAGTTCTATATTAGAATTGGAATCTACAACTCAAGGAATGTTAACACCTAGAATGTTGCAGTCAGAAAGAGACCTTATAGGAACTCCTGCAACTGGATTATTAATTTATCAAACTGATAATACTCCGGGGTTTTATTATTATAACGGATCTGCTTGGGTGCCTTTTGGAGGCGTAGATAATGATTGGACAGTTTCCGGAAACGACATGTATAATGCCAATACAGGAAATGTAGGAGTTGGTAATACAGTGCCAACGGCTAAATTTCACATAACTGGTACTGCCTCTCCAGGCGGTTCAGGTGGCACCGTAGAGTTACTAAATGAAGATTTTACGGGATATGCCGTTGTAGAAAACAATTCAAGTACAGGGTGTGCTGTAGATGGTTGGGAAAACACAACTACTGGTAATGTAAATGCTAATTGTAGTAATTGTACAGGTAATTGGCTGTATATAGATTCTGACGAAAGTGGTTGTACACAAAACGCTACTGCATTAATAAATTTAACTTCTGCTCCTACATCAACAGCAATAAATGTTACTTTTGATTATAGATACAATAATTTTGGTGCATCAGGAGATTCATTTAGGGTATATTTATATAATAATACTTTAGGATCACAACAAGGTGCAGATTTGATAAATACAACTGCTGATGCAAACACGGCATATTCAGGATCAATAGCAGTAACTGCTGGAAATAATTATTCTTTGAGGTTTGAATATAATGGTAATTATGATTATGGCGCTTCTTTAGATAATGTTTTGGTTACAGAAACTAGTTTAGGTTCTGGTGGAACATATATCTTTCGTTTAGAGGATGGCCAACAACAAGATGGTTATGTGTTAACTTCTGACGCTAATGGAAATGCAACTTGGGAACCTTCTTCTGGAGGATCAGATAGTCAAACATTAAGTATCACGGGAGATCAGTTAACAATTTCTAACGGAAATACAGTGACTATTCCTACAGGTGGCGGTGGCGGTAACTCAGCCAATAATGGATTAACTCTAACCGGATCTACCATTCAATTAGGCGGAGATTTAATTAAAGATACAACCATCAATATCGGCGATAATGATTTTATTATTAACGGAAATAGTACAACTGGTTATACAGGAGAAATGACTTTGAATGGTAATAGTAGAATTATTTTTGAAACAGAAGTAGATGAAGATTATATAAATTTTGGTGGTGATGCTTTTGTAGATGCTGATAATGGACAAACTTTCTCTGATACTTTTGGTGGAGGACCATATACAAAAGATTTTGTTTTAGGTGCGCATAATGGCTCATCTGGTGGAACAGCAATAGCATTAGGGTCTATAGAGTATATTGTTGATGGTACAGATGAATTATTTTATGAAGGTTCAGCTTTAAGCCCTATGTCGCATCTTGGGGCAGATTTAGGTGGTGACTCGTTTTCAGGAACAACTAGGTGGTGGGATGATGTGTATGCTGGTGATTTTGTAACAGAAACAGCTACTTATCCAATAGCTCCAGGTGGAGGTAGGTTGTCATCTCCAGAAATGAAAGGATTAAAAGAATTATTACTTTTAAATCCAGTTTCTTACAAAGAACAAGTTAATATGGTTGGTAAAACTGCTATTCCTGATCATTTAAAGGAAATGAAATTAGGGTTTTACGCAGATCAATTGGTAAAAGTGATTCCTGAAGCGGTTAAAACCTCAGATTGGGTAGCGTTAGATGAATCAGGAAAACGAACAAGGGTTGTTAAAAAAAATCCAAAAGGAATCAAAATGTTACAAATTATCCCGGTAACTGTTAAAGCAATTCAAGAACAACAAGAACAAATAGAAACATTAAAATCTGAAGTTTCAGAATTAAAAGAATTAGTAAATAAACTAATTTCTGAAAAAAAGTAAAAGATTTAAAATTCGGGTGTTATAATGTCAATTCGGGTATTGTTAATTATAACAGTAAAGCCTCATGTGAAAGCATGAGGCTTTTATATTAATAAAATTAATTTCTAAATACCAATTCACCATCAAAAGCATCTAAGAGAATTACGCTATTAGTTGTCACTTTACCAGAAAGGATATCTTTAGATAATTGATTTAACACTAAGCGCTGTATAACCCGTTTTACTGGTCTTGCCCCAAATTGCGGATCATAACCTTTATCAGCTAATAATGTAACTGCTTCTTGAGTAGCATCTAAAGTAATCTGTTGTTCTCCAACTAATTTCTTCACCCAGTTTAATTGTAGGTGAACAATTTGTTCAATATCAGATTTACTAAGTGGTGTAAATAATACAATGTCATCTATACGGTTTATAAACTCTGGTCTGACAGTTTGTTTTAACAAACCTAAAACTTCAAGTTTAGCAACTTCAATAGCTGTATCTAAATCTGGTATAGCCGTAAATTTATCTTCTATAATACTACTCCCCATATTAGAAGTCATGATGATAATGGTGTTTTTAAAATCGGCTATTCTACCTTTATTATCAGTTAATCGCCCTTCATCTAATACTTGTAATAAAATATTAAAAGTGTCTGGGTGTGCTTTTTCAATTTCATCTAATAAAACAACAGAATAGGGGCGTTGTCTAACTGCTTCAGTCAATTGTCCACCTTCATCATAACCTACATAACCAGGAGGCGCACCAACTAGTCTACTCACGGCATGTTTTTCTTGATATTCACTCATGTCAATGCGTGTCATAGCATTTTCATCATCAAACAAATAGTTCGCTAAAGATTTTGCTAACTCAGTTTTACCAACTCCTGTGGTCCCTAGAAATAAAAAGGACCCGATTGGTTTTTTAGGATCTTGTAACCCAGCTCTAGAACGACGGATAGCGTCAGATACAGCTTCTATAGCTTCATTTTGTCCGACCACACGCTTGTGTAATTCAGTTTCTAATTGTAATAATTTCTCACGTTCAGATTGTAGCATTTTACTTACTGGAATACCTGTCCATTTAGCAACAATTTCTGCAACATCATCATTGGTGACTTCTTCTTTTATTAACGCATTTTTTTGCTGTGCAGCCAAAGTTATTTTTAAAGCATCCAGTTTTTCTTGGGTCTCCTTAATTTTACCATAACGTAATTCTGCAACGGCACCGTAATTTCCTTCTCTTTCCGCGCGTTCAGCTTCTAATTTATAAGTTTCAATGGCTTCTTTTGCAGCTTGAACTTCTTCTACAACAGATTTTTCACTTTCCCATTTGGCGTTTATAACATTACGCTCATCTTTTAAATTAGCTAATTCATGATGTAATGCTTTAAGTTTTACTTTATCATTCTCACGCTTAATAGCTTCAATTTCAATTTCTAGTTGCATGATTTTACGATCAAGAGCATCTAAATCTTCTGGTTTAGAATTCATTTCCATACGTAATTTTGACGCTGCTTCATCAATTAAATCAATAGCTTTATCTGGTAAAAATCTGTTGGTAATATACCGTTGCGATAATTTTACCGCAGCAATTATGGCCTCATCTTTTATTTGAACTTTATGATGTGCTTCGTATTTATCTTTTATTCCTCTCAAAATTGAAATAGCACTTTCTGTATCTGGTTCATCAACAGTAATTTTTTGAAAACGTCTTTCTAAAGCCTTATCCTTTTCAAAATATTTTTGATATTCATCTAAAGTAGTTGCTCCGATAGCACGTAATTCACCTCTGGCCAATGCAGGTTTTAAAATATTTGCAGCATCCATAGCACCTTGTCCGCCACCTGCACCAACAAGTGTATGAATTTCATCTATGAATAAAACAATATCACCATCTGAAGATGTTACTTCTTTAATTACAGCTTTTAAACGTTCTTCAAACTCTCCTTTAAACTTAGCCCCTGCAATAAGAGCTCCCATATCTAAGGAATAAATAACTTTATCTTTTAAATTTTCGGGTACATCACCTTGAATAATTCTGTGTGCTAATCCTTCGGCAATAGCAGTTTTTCCTACTCCAGGTTCACCAACTAGCATAGGGTTGTTTTTTGTTCTTCTGGATAATATTTGAAGTATGCGACGGATTTCTTCATCACGACCAATTACTGGATCAAGTTTACCTGTTTCTGCTAATTCATTCAAATTTAAAGCGTATTTACTTAATGAATTGTAGGTTTCTTCGGCTGATTGAGAGGTGACACGTTCGCCATTTCTCAATTCAGTAATAGCGCTTTCTAAAGCACTTAGAGTGACACCTTGATCTTTTAAAATTTGTGCAACTTTGCTTTTTGATTTGAAAATAGCTACAATTAAATGTTCAACAGAAACAAATTCGTCAGTCATTTTTTTAGCAATGATTGCTGCGTTATTCAAAGTTTCCGAAGCAACTCTAGACAATTGAATTTGCCCTCCCGAAACTTTAGAACAACTTTTCAATTGGCTATCAATAAGTTGTTCAAATAACTGAATATTCACATTTAATTTCTTTAAAAGGTAAGGAGTTACATTCTCATCAGTAGTTAATATAGCTTTGAAAATGTGCTCATTTTGAATCTCTTGATGCGTGAATTCTTGAGCCAATTGTTGTGCTTTTTGAATTACTTCTTGAGATTTTATAGTGAAATTATTAAAGTTCATAATACTTAATTTTAATGTTCATTAGGGTAATATCAACTTTTAGTCCAAACATGATTTCCGTCATTTTGACTTGTTATTTTGTAAAATAGCAGCCATTTTGACTGTAATTGTAAGGAATTAGATTATTTTTGGACTATAAGCTAAAAGTAAGATATGGGATTATTTACAAAACTATTTGGAAATTCAGGTGAGCAAAAAGAAGAAAAGGTATTGCCTTGGATTTTCTTAACGTCTGTTGATCAGTTAGAAGAGATAGAAAGAAAATCATTTAAAAAACCTCAAATAATTTTCAAGCATTCTACACGATGTAGTATTAGTAGTATATCGATGAATAAATTTGTTAAAAACTATAACATTGCTCAGCAAGATGCCGATTTGTACTATTTAGACTTATTGAATTACAGGGAGGTTTCTAATGAGGTAGGGTACAAGTTTCAAATACAGCATCAATCACCACAAGTTATTGTTGTTAAAGATGGTGCTGCAGTTTATGATGCGTCACACTATGCAATACAAACGCATAAGATTTTAGAAGTGATTTAACTTTCCCCAAAGTTAAAAACAGTTCTAAGAATAAAAAGCGACCAAGTTATGGTCGCTTTTTTGTTAATTTTTATCAGATTCTTTTTTAATTGCAGCTCGTTTGGCCTGTTTTAAACTTTGCATAAGCATCCATTCTATTTGACCATTCGTGCTTCTGAATTCATCGGAAGCCCATTTTTCAATAGCTTTTAACATATCTTCGTTTAATCGCAAAGCGAATGCTTTTTTCTTAGACATCTTATCTGTTTTTGTCTCTTTCAATAATAACCATGCTATAGTTAGGGCCAACATGTTTTAATACCCATCCTTCTCTTGCATATTTATTTAATAACTCTTCCATTTTTCCATTCCAATTTCCAAGCCCGAGTTTTGGTTTAACAACTTTATATTCTTTCATATTTTAATGATTTAAAGTCCCGGTATTTAAGACTGGTGAAGCGTCTTTGTCACCACATAATATAACCATTAAGTTACTAACCATAGCTGCTTTCCTGTCTTCATCTAAATCAACAATTTCTTTTTTTCCTAATTCTTCTAAAGCCATTTCTACCATGCTTACAGCACCTTGAACAATTTTATGCCTCGCTGCAACTATTGCGGTTGCTTGTTGACGTTTTAACATGGCATTTGCAATTTCTTGAGCATAAGCCAAATAACCAATTCTAGCTTCTAATACTTGAATACCTGCAATAGATAATCGCTCTTCAATTTCTTTTTCAAGTGCATCACTAACTTCATTAACACTTGAACGTAATGTGATGTCTTCTTTATGACCTTCATCTGCAAAATTATCATAAGGATACATGCTAGCTAATTTTCTAACCGCAGCATCAGTTTGTACTCGTACAAAGTTTTCAAAATTATCCACATCAAAAGCGGCTTTATAAGTGTCTTCAACCTTCCATACTAAAATTGTACTAATCATTATTGGGTTACCTAATTTATCATTAACTTTTAAACGTTCGCTATCAAAGTTACTAGCACGTAAAGAAATTTTCTTTTTTGTGTAGAAAGGGTTAGCCCAATACAGCCCATTTTTTTTCACTGTACCGATGTATTTACCAAATAGCAATAATACTCTAGAGTTGTTTGGTTGTACTAATACAAAACCAGGAATTATAATAAAAACAGGCAATACAATGGTAATTATAAATAACGGATTTTCTGTTATTATCATTGCTGTAATGCTTCCTGCAACCATTGCAAAAAATAAAAACAACATTAAATAGCCATTAGCTAATGTGATAATTTTTTCTTCTTTCATAAGTGTAAATTTAAAGTGATATCAAAATGATATTATAAATATATCAATAATTTGTATATGAATTATGATTTAAACTAATTATATTTTATCATAAATAAAAAAAGGGATTTCAAATTTGAAATCCCTTTACTGATAATTAGTACTATAAATTACCTAAAATGCTGATTGGTAATAATGTGTTTGAGTTTCGCTTTTAAATCTTCGCCGGAATCAAATATCATTTGTTCATTAGTAGGGAACGGGACAACTCTTTGATTTATTAACCCCGTATAAATATCATCTAAAGCATTTCTGTCACCATTATAAGTTGCATAGCGATGTTCAAAAATAAATTCGCTTTCTAAAGGGAAGGTATCAATAAGTTGCTTGGTTACTAAATCTTTATAAAACACCTGACCTGTTACTTGTACAGATTTAAATTGTGTAAACTCATGTACCTCACAAACAATAGTTTTGTATTTATCAATTTTTATAGGGTTACCTAAACTGTCTTTTACGACATTTCCATTATTATCTAATAAGGTTTCTTTACCATCGGCAATTTGTTTCTCACGAATAATTTGACGTTCTTTTACTTGTTCAGGCGAAATATTGATATCTCTTAAATTGATTTGCATACTGAAATCATAGGGATTTCCTTTCACTTTAGTATTGTGGTAGACGGTCCATAAATCATTTAATCCATATGTTCCAAAATTCAATAAGTCTTCTTCTAAACGCTTAGGGATTACTTTGTTAGTTTCGTTTTTAATATCAACAATAACAAAATCAGTTCCTTTAATATGAGCCTCATCAATTAAACTCCTCGTATTTTTATAGTTAGGATTGATTTTATCTAGATATGTGAAATCATCATAAGCTTGTCTGTATCCAAACTTGCTTGTAGAGTTCATTAATTTATTTGCATTTTTATACAAATACGCGGATAATTGGTTTTTAGTGTCAATAATCCTAGAAGAGTAGTTATTGAATTTAAATTGTGCATTTCTATTCTCATCCATGATATATAATGGGAGGATAGGTTTTATTTTTTCTTGTCTGCTATTCAATTGTTGGTAGATGTTATAAACCTCCTCTAATTGCGCTTCATTACCATCTTTTGTTAGAAAATCGATACGTTCTAGGTCACGTTTATTTGCTTTAGCATAAGCACTTTCTAACATTGTAATATAGGCCTGTTTTCCTTTTTTTTCTTTATTAGTCCTCAGGTTTTTTAATGCAATGTTTATGGCTTGGTTATAATTTCCAGAATTTAGAGCTTCCTCAGTTTTTTTAACCGAGCTACAAGCAATAATTAAACTTAGCGAGAATGCTGCAAGTAATAGTTTTTTCATGATGGTGTTTTTATGTGATTGCTAACAATCCAAATCTTATGCCAAAAGCAAAAAAAAAGCCGCTATTTAGCGGCTTAAATATACAATTATTTTGATAGTGAATTTTTATTTATGTTTTGATTTATCCCAAACAGGTAATAATTTAGTAGATACTTCACCAAAACCAATTCGTGTAATACCATTATCACAGTATCCAGTCATGATTACAGTATCGTTATCATTGATGAATTTTCGTTCAGTACCATCATTTAGTTTCACAGGTTTTTCACCTCGCCATGATAATTCTAACATAGAACCGTACGAGTCTGGAGTTTTTCCAGAAATAGTTCCAGATCCCATCATATCACCAGAATTAACGGGGCAGCCATTAACTGTATGATGAGCTAATTGTTGTGACATGTTCCAATACATGTATTTGAAGTTAGATTTAGAAACCGTAGTTGGCATGCTATTTTCTGGTTGTATAGCCACTTCTAAATTTATATCATAACTCTTATCTCCGGAGTATTGTAAATAGTCTAATTGTGGTTTTAAAGGTTTAGGACCAGCACATCTGTACGGTTCTAAAGCATCTAAAGTTACAATCCATGGTGAAATTGAAGAGGCGAAGTTTTTTGCTAAGAATGGCCCTAATGGTACATATTCCCATTTCTGAATATCTCTTGCGCTCCAGTCATTAAATACGACCATTCCGAAAATGTGCTCTTCAGCTTCATCAACAGGAATTGGTTCTCCTAAATGATTTGCTGCAGTTGTAATAAATGCAGTTTCCAATTCAAAATCAACTAATCGTGATGGTCCATAAACAGGAGTGTCACTATCAGCAGGTAGGGTTTGTCCCATTGGTCTGTGTACTGGTACGCCAGAAGGAATTATAGAAGAACTTCTACCATGATACCCTACTGGAATGTGTAACCAGTTAGGAAGTAATGCATTATTTGGATCTCTAAACATAGTCCCCACATTTGTGGCATGTTCTATACTTGAATAGAAATCGGTATAATCACCAATTTGTACAGGAAGTTGCATTTCAACATCTTCCATTCTAAATATAATTTTGTCTTTATGAACAGGGTTATCTCTTAAGCTTCCATTTTTAGTATCGAAAACTTCAGCAATTCTATTTCGTACTAAACGCCAAGTTTTACGCCCGTCAGCAATAAAATCATTTAAGGTGTCTTGTAAAAAGATGTCTTCTGTTAAAGGCACACCTTCAAAATACCCTAATTGATGTAAAGCACCAAGGTCAATGGCAAAATCGCCAATTCTTGTACCAATAGTAATAATATCATCTTTTGTAATAAATACTCCGAACGGAATATTCTGTATAGGAAAATGAGAATCTTCGTCTACTTTTAACCAACTTATACGTTTTGGGTTATTTGCAGTAATATCCATTTTATTGTTTTATGTTTTTTATAAAAATACGTGTAATTCAAAGCTACATAATTTTTTATTTTTCCACCTATAAAAACTAATGAATTTTATACTTTTGAGCATTATTTATAAAACAACAATTATGCAACGCGACGAACAAATTTTTGAGTTAATTCAAGAAGAGAAAGACAGACAATTAGAAGGTTTAGAACTTATTGCTTCTGAGAACTTTGTAAGTGACCAAGTTATGGAAGCTGCTGGTTTCTGTACTGACAAATAAATATGCTGAAGGATATCCTGGAAAACGTTATTACGGTGGATGTGAAGTAGTAGATGAAGTAGAGCAATTGGCTATTGATCGTGCTAAAGCTTTATTTGGAGCTGCTTACGTAAACGTACAACCACACTCAGGATCACAAGCAAATACTGCTGTGTTTTTCGCGTGTTTAAAACCAGGAGATAAAATTTTAGGATTCCGATTTATCGCATGGTGGACATTTAACTCATGGTTCATCAGTTAATTTTTCTGGTAGATTATACACACCATCATTCTATGGAGTTGAAGAAGCTACAGGGATGTTGGATTATGATAAAATAGAAGCGAAGGCTATTGAAGAGCAACCAAAATTAAATCATTGCTGGTGCATCTGCATATTCAAGAGATATCGATTTCAAAAAATTTAGAGCTATTGCTGATAAAGTAGGCGCTATTCTTTTAGCAGATATATCGCATCCTGCAGGACTAATTGCTAAAGGAATTTTAAACGATCCGTTACCACATTGTCATATTGTAACAACAACAACTCATAAGACGTTAGAGGTCCGAGAGGAGGGATGATTATGATGGGACAAGATTTTGAAAATC
>CBCXVT010000008.1:0-76708 GCA_965178635.1 Flavobacteriaceae bacterium
TCCAGCAGAAGCTGTTGGCCCTCTAAACACAATCGGACAAGGAAATTGCCCACCAGACATTTGTCTGATTTTAGCAGCGTTATTTATAATTTGATCAATACCAACTAGTGAGAAGTTAAACGTCATATACTCAACAATTGGTCTATTACCAGTCATTGTAGATCCTACAGCAATACCTCCAAAACCAAGTTCTGCAATTGGCGTATCAATTACCCTTTTAGCACCAAACTCATCTAACATTCCTTTAGATGCTTTATATGCCCCATTATATTCAGCAACTTCTTCTCCCATTAAATACACAGATTCATCTCTGCGCATCTCTTCACTCATTGCCTCACAAATTGCTTCTCTAAACTGAATTGTTCTCATTTATTAACTATTTGAAATTTTAAAAAACAGACAAAAATACGCTTTTCAAAAAATATCTTCTCTAAAAAAAAGGAATAAAATTTACTATGCACGCATAGTAGTATTCTTAAAAAATAACTGTATATTTGGGAACTTGAAAAATTAATCGAACTTTTTAATATAAATATCATGAATATATTAGTGTGTATTAGTCACGTTCCAGACACTACATCAAAAATTAACTTTGCAAATGGTGATACTGAATTTGACACAAATGGCGTACAATTTGTAATTAATCCGAATGACGAGTTTGGCTTAACAAAAGCTATGTTTATCAAAGAAAAAAGCGGTGCAACAGTTACTGTAGTAAATGTTGGAGGCGCAGATGCTGAACCAACTTTACGAAAAGCTTTAGCAATTGGTGCTGATAACGCTATTAGAGTTAATGCAGAAGCTAAAGACGGATTTTTTGTAGCGAAACAATTAGCAGACGTTGTAAAAAACGGAAACTTTGACTTAGTAATTGCTGGGAAAGAATCTTTAGATTACAACGGAGGGATGGTTCCCGGAATGTTAGCAGGATTTACAGATTACAACTTTGTAAACTCTTGTACATCTTTAGAGCTAGATGGAAACAACGCAGTAGTTGTTAGAGAAATTGACGGAGGAAACGAGACAATTAGCACAAGTTTACCTTTAGTAGTTGGTGGACAAAAAGGATTAGTTGAAGAAAGTGAATTACGTATCCCAAACATGAGAGGAATCATGATGGCACGTAAAAAACCTTTACAAGTTTGTTGAAGCAGTTGGGAACGATGTATTAACTTCAGCTGTGAAGTTTGAAAAACCAGCAGCTAAATCAGCAGTAAAATTAGTTAGCGCTGATAATATTGATGAGTTAGTTAGTTTATTACACAATGAAGCTAAAGTAATATAATTAGACATCTCTGATTAAATTACATTTTTCAATGTCCTTTTTTAAGTAATCGGACTTCAATTTTAAAATAAAAAAATATGTCTGTTTTAATATTCGCTGAATCAAACAACGGAAAATTCAACAAAGCAACTTTAGAGATTGCATCATACGCAAAAGAAATAGCAAACACTTTAGGAACTTCTGTAACAGCTGTGGCAGTTAATGCTTCAGAAACGTCAGAATTATCTCAATATGGTGTTGATAAATTGTTAACTGTTACAAACGCAAGTTTAGAAAACTTTAACGCACGCGCATACGCTGATATCATCAAGCAAGCTGCAATAAAAGAAGGTTCTACTCTTGTTGTAATGTCTTCTACTAACGATGGTAAATACTTAGCACCATTAGTTGCAGGAAACTTAAATGCAGGATTTGCATCAAACGTTATTGCTTTACCAGAAAGCACGTCTCCTTTTACGGTAAAGAGAACTGCATTTTCAAACAAAGCATTTAACATCACAGAAATTTCTAGTGACAATAAAGTTATCGCTTTAGCTAAAAACGCTTTTGGATTAAAAGAAAACGCCGTGTCAACAACTCAAGAAAGTTTTGATGCCGAAATTAACGATGCACATTTAGCAACAACAGTAACTGCAGTAGATAAAGCTACGGGTAAAGCTACTATTGCTGATTCTGATATTGTAGTATCTGCAGGACGAGGAATGAAAGGACCAGAAAACTGGGGAATGATAGAAGAGTTAGCTGATGTACTTGGTGCTGCAACTGCATGTTCTAAACCAGTTTCAGATTTAGGATGGAGACCTCATAGCGAACACGTTGGACAAACTGGAAAACCAGTAGCTTCTAACTTATATATCGCAATTGGTATTTCTGGAGCAATACAGCACTTGGCTGGAATTAACGCTTCTAAAGTAAAAGTAGTTATCAATACAGATCCTGAAGCACCATTTTTCAAGGCTGCAGATTACGGTATAGTTGGTGATGCTTTTGAAGTTGTACCTACTCTAATCGAAAAATTAAAAGCTTTTAAAGCTCAAAACGCATAATTTTTTATAAATTGTGCCCTTAAAAGGCTATCTAAATTTCTAACCAATAGCGTTGTAGATTTAGATAGCTTTTTGCTTTTAATACAAATTTCAGATTGACAATTCAATCTCATAAAATGTAACAATGAGTTTAGTACGACTTAATATAAAAGGAATATCATACAGTCAAACACAAAATGGCGCGTATGCACTTATATTGAACGAAGTAGATGGCGAGCGAAAATTACCAATCGTAATTGGTGCATTTGAAGCACAATCTATTGCAATAGCTTTAGAGAAAGAAATTAAACCGCCACGCCCATTAACTCATGATTTATTCAAAAGTTTTTCAGACAGGTTTCAAATTGTAGTCAAACAAGTGATTATTCACAAACTGGTTGATGGTGTTTTTTACTCTAGTATAATTTGTGAACGTGATAAAATTGAAGAAATTATAGATGCCAGAACCTCTGACGCTATAGCTTTAGCACTACGCTTTAACGCACCTATATTTACTTACAAAAACATTCTTGATAAAGCTGGTATATACTTAAATCTTCCTGCAAAAGAAGATGATCCAGAAGATGTATTGAATGAGGACATAATTTTTGAAGAACAAGAAACAATTAGCGAGCTTAAACACTTATCGCTTCAAGAATTACATAACAATCTACAAGAAGCAGTTGCCAACGAAGATTATGAAGCTGCTGCAAAAATAAGAGACGAAATTTCAAAAAGAGAACAATAAATTACTAGTGGTTTTTATTTTATTGTACATCAAATTACCCATAAATCTTACTTAATATGAAATACTTTTTATTTAGCCTAACATTATTAATGTGCTCCATTTCTTTTGGTCAAGACATTACAAACAACTGGCAATTTGAAGCAATTGAAAACAGTAATAACTCAGAGTCAATTTCAATTTCAGATACTGATATATTAAACCTCGAGAACAATACGTTTGAGTACCAATTAGCTGCAAAAAACAATCTAAAAGCAAAAGGAGATTATATCTTACAAAATGACTTATTAATCTTCTATTACTCACACCCCAAAGATACCATCAGAAGATATCGTATTACAGAACACACCGATTCTACTTTGGTATTTACAGAAAATTCAACGAAATATTCATTTGTAAGTCAACCAACAGAAACAAATGAAGCTATTGTTGCGACAGCTGATAATGATATCATTCCGAGTCAAGGATTTTCTTTTAACAGTTTATGGCGTGGTGTATTAGGAATGGTTTCTTTAATATTCATCGCATTTTTATTTAGTAGCGATCGCAAAAACATCAATTGGAAAACTGTAGGAATTGGATTAGCGTTTCAGTTAATCATAGCAGTTTCTGTTTTAAAAGTCCCTTTTATTCAAGGTGTTTTTGAATGGATAGGCCAACTATTTGTCAGCGTATTAGATTTCACAAGAGCTGGTAGTGAATTTTTGTTTCAAGGTTTAGTTGTAGATATGGATACTTTCGGGTTTATTTTCGCTTTTCAGGTATTACCAACCATCTTATTCTTCTCAGCACTTACTTCAGTATTATTTTATTTAGGAGTGATACAGAAAGTGGTAAAAGGAATGGCTTGGGCTTTATCGAAAATCATGAAAATTTCTGGCGCAGAAAGTTTAAGTGTTGCTGGAAACATCTTTTTAGGACAAACAGAAGCACCTTTATTGATAAAAGCCTATTTAGAAAAAATGAATCGCTCAGAAATCCTATTAGTAATGATCGGTGGTATGGCAACCGTTGCCGGAGCTGTATTGGCTGCATACATTGGATTTTTAGGAGGTGATGACCCAGTACTCAGATTACAATTCGCAAAACACCTTTTAGCAGCATCGGTTATGGCTGCACCAGGAGCTATTGTAATTTCAAAAATGCTATACCCACAAACTGAAGCTGTAAATACTGACGTAAAAGTATCTTCTGAAAAAATAGGCTCTAACATCCTTGACGCCATAGCAAACGGAACAACTGACGGATTAAGATTAGCCGTGAATGTTGGAGCTATGTTATTAGTTTTTGTAGCTTTTATTGCTATGATTAATGGTATACTAGGTTGGGTTGGTGACATCACGACACTAAATGATTTCATAATATCAAAAACGCCATACGAGCAATTATCATTAGAAGCTATTTTAGGGACAATCTTTGCTCCATTAATGTGGTTAATAGGTATTGCTACCGAAGATGTGATGATGATGGGACAATTATTAGGAATTAAATTAGCAGCCAGCGAATTTGTAGGTTACATACAATTAGCAGATCTTAAAAACGTAGCTAATGCCACACACTTAACATATAACAAGTCGGTTATTATGGCAACCTATATGTTATGTGGATTTGCAAATTTCGCTTCAATTGGTATTCAAATTGGTGGAATTGGATCTTTAGCACCTGGGCAACGTAAAACTTTATCAGAATTTGGAATGAAAGCGTTAATTGGTGGAACTATCGCTTCTCTAATCTCTGCAACAATTGCAGGTATGATTATTGGTTAATAACGCGTCGTTACAGACAATTAAAAAGTTAATAACTTTATAATATATTAAAAGCTTCAACTGTTATGGTTTGAAGCTTTTTTTTTAGTTTAGTTTCTTCTTAGAATAAGCATCAAAATGAAACAGTATTTAGATTTAGTAAAGCACGTTTTAGAAAACGGAAATGATAAAGGAGATAGAACAGGCACAGGAACTAAAAGTGTATTTGGCTATCAAATGAGATTTGATTTAAGTGAAGGTTTCCCTATGGTAACCACAAAAAAACTACACTTAAAATCAATCATCCATGAACTGTTATGGTTCATAAAAGGAGACACTAACATCAAATACTTACAAGATAATGGTGTGAAAATCTGGAATGATTGGGCCGATGAAAATGGTGATTTAGGTCCGGTTTACGGACACCAATGGCGTAACTGGAATTCAGACGACATTGACCAATTACAAGAGGTTATTTCAACTATCAAAAACAACCCTGACAGTAGGCGTATGTTAGTAGCTGCATGGAATCCTTCTGTGTTACCAGATACATCTGTTTCATTCAGTGAGAATGTTGCCAACAACAAAGCAGCATTACCGCCATGTCATGCCTTTTTTCAGTTCTATGTAGCTGACGGAAAATTATCGTGCCAGTTATACCAACGTAGTGCTGACATCTTTTTAGGAGTCCCTTTTAATATTGCGTCGTATGCTTTATTAACGATGATGATTGCTCAAGTATGTGGTTTAGAAGCTGGCGATTTTGTACACACTTTTGGTGATGCACATATTTACAATAACCACAAAGAACAATTCGATTTACAACTATCAAGAGACACAAGAGCGTTACCAACAATGAAAATGAATCCGGATATTACAAATATTGAAGATTTCACTTTTGATGATTTTGAATTAGTGAATTACAATCCACACCCAGGAATTAAAGGCGCAGTAGCAGTATAATTTTATGAAGAAACTTATTTTAATCATCTCTTGTATTTTATCTAGCGTTGTATACTCACAGAATTCAGATAAGGAATCAGATTTTAAAATCATTGAACACGTCCCTCTTCACCCTGATTGCACCGAAGACGCAAGTAATTTTGAGCGTAAAAAATGTATGTCAGTTAAAATTGCTGAGCATGTAGAAAAGAAATTTGACACCAGAATTGCAACAAATATTGGGCTTAGCGGAAAAGTAAAAATTCTCGTCGTATTTAAAATAAATGAAACTGGGAAATTACAGATATCAAAGCTAGGGCTCCTCATAAATTACTCGAACAAGAAGCTATAAGAGTTATTAAACTACTCCCAACATTTACACCTGGCTATCAGAAAGGAGTCCCTGTTACAGTTCCGTACTCTTTACCTATTATCTTTGAGATTGAAAAGCCAATAAAATCAATTATTAAAAAGAAACCTATTGCGTTAAATGAACCTGAAGTATTCCCTGTTTTTAGAAACTGTAAAGAAAACTTCGGAAATGATTATTTAAAAGATTGTACAACAGAAAAAATAATAAATTTTATAAAGGTTAGTTTTGATGTTGAACTTGCAAGTGATTTATTCCCTCAACAACAATACACAAAATTTAAAGTTGAATTTGTAGTTAATAAAAAAGGAAAGGTTGAACAAGTAAACGCAAAAGCCAACCATAGAGCAATTGCAGCAGAAGCCATTAGAGTATTAAAGCGTATTCCGAAGTTTAAAAAACCAGGTTACTCAAATGGTGAACCTGTAGATACGCCATTTAGTATATTAATGAAAGTTAATTTCCAAGATTTTTAAACGTTAACAAAACCTTACATTTAAAAACGAGTATTGTTATTTTAAACAAAAAACACTAAATTTAATTATATGAGAAAACAATATTTTTTTATTCCAATATTCATTTTATTTAGCAGTTTTTGTTTCTCTCAAACAATGAATTTAGGTCAAGGCATTCCTACTTTTAACGGAAGTAACACTAATCTGAGTTTTGATAAAAAAACTCAAGATATTAAGGACAAAACACAATTATTCATCTCTAAAAAAATTGGAGTTGACTTTGTAAAAAAAATATTAAAACCTGGTGACAGCATTGAGTTTAGTTACGAATATGTCATTGGAGTAAATGGTCACCCAACACCAAATAAAACAAAAGTCAATACACAATATGAGTTTTTTAATAATAAAATTCAACGCATCATAAACATTCTTCCTGAATTTCAACCTGCAGTTGCAATTAGGACTAAAGAACCGTACCCGTATCAAATTAGTTATAACTCAGAATTCTATGTTAATGAGGCCTATTCTTTTATACCAATTTACAGAAAGGAAATACCTCAGGGACTAAACATTTCTGCTGAAGATAAAAACATTAAACACCAAAAAGACAATGTTGTATATTTCTCTACAAATTTTGACAAAGAAATAACAGACATTAGAACCTCATCAAATCAACAATCAACAATTGATTTGTTAACACATAAAATAAAAAATTTAGACTCTTTATGCCCCAGTATTTATTCCGAATTAATACGAAATGAAAATTATTCTGTTAATGTAAGGATTCATAAACCATCAAAAAATCCATTACTTAAATTTGAGACCCCAGATAAGGTTGCCATATATGAAGGCTGTGAGAGAAAAAACAATAATGATGCAATAAAAAAATGTACATCTGAAAAAATCAGCAAGTTTGTTAATAAAAATTTTGACACTCATTTAGCTGGCAACTTAGGGCTTAGTGGTAGACAAAAAATTCTTGTTGCATTTACAATTGACACGAATGGGGAAACCACAAACATAAGGGTTAGAGCACACCATCCAGCATTACAAAAAGAAGCTGAACGCGTTATAAAAGATCTTCCTAAATTCACTCCAGCTATAAAAGATGGGAAATTTATTCCCTCAATATATAGCATACCAATTATTTTTAGAGTTGAGGAAGTAAACAATCGTCCAATAGGCGGATATCCTTCAAGTAAAAACAGACATCACAACCACCAACACTAAATCAAATGCAAAACCAACACGAACAATACGAAAACGCACGTAAACGTACCAAACAGAAAAAACGTTTGTATTTCCACTTTATACTATTTTGTGTTGGTGCAGTATTTATTGCTGTAGCTAATAAAGTTTTAGGTTACGGAGAAGCTATCTTCCCAAATTGGTATTTACTTGCTATTCTTATTTGGGGTTTTTTCTTGGTGTTACATGTTGTTAATGTTTACATCACCAATAGGTTTTTTAACAAGGAATGGGAACGTATACAAACGGAAAAAATTCTTGAAAAGCACGATAAAAAAGTAGCAAAATTAGAAAAGAAGGTTTTAAAAGAACAAGGCATTAAAACTGATACCGAATCATATCAAAAAAGCAATCAAGTCATCACGTTAATTGCTGCTGCTGCAAAAAACAATGAAATTGGAAAAGACAATAAACTAATTTGGCATTTAAGTAACGACTTAAAACGTTTTAAAAAATTGACTTCTGGTCACGCTATCATTATGGGGCGCAAAACATTTGAGAGTTTCCCTAAAGCGTTACCAAACAGAACTAATATTGTCATTACAAGAGACAAAAACTATACTGCAGAAAACGCTGTAGTTGTACATTCACTACAGGAAGCTTTAGAAGTCACAAAAGAGGATGCACAACCTTTTATTATTGGCGGTGGTGAAATATACAAGCAAGCCTTAAGTATTGCACACAGAGTAGAGTTGACACGTGTCCATCACAACTTTGAAGCTGACACCTATTTCCCAGAATTAAACAAATCATGGAAAGAGGTAGCTCGTGAAGATTGTTTTAAAGACGATAAACACGATTATGACTATAGCTTTATCACTTATGAAAGAGCTTAATTAGTAAAGACATTTACTTTATTTATAAATCTTATGTAATTGCTATATGTGCAATTGCATCACCTTGATTTACAATTGGTGAATGGTTTAAGCAAATTATATAACCTGTTTTAGATGCTTTTACTTTACGTTCAAAAAAACCATAAGGATCAGTAATCAAACCAATGATATCACCTTTATTAATTTTTGTTCCGTTTCTAATTATTGAGCGGTACATGCCAGAATAATTAGCACGCACCCATATTGAATCTTCAAAAATAACTTGTTTAACCTCTTTTTTATTAAACTCATAATCCTTAGGAAACTTCTTAACGCCTAAGTAATTCAAAACATTTAACGCACCTGTAATTCCAGAATAGGTTACTTGTCTGTCTAAATCAAGAGACTTCCCTCCTTCAAACAGTAGTACTTTTTTCCCCAATTTAGTAGCGGCTTCCCTGTAAGATTTCTCTCTATGTGAAGAGTATTTTATAAACTTCGCATCAAATACTTTTGCTAATTCTAAAACATCTGAATCATTATCAGAAATCCTAACTTGTGAATAATTAAACCGATCATCTCCTCCTGTATGGTAATCAATGCAATAATCTGCATGCACTACAATTTCACTCATAAAAACATGGGCAAATTTACTTGCCAAAGAGCCACTTTTTGATCCAGGGAAAAATCTGTTCAAATCTTTTCCGTCAGGGAATTCTCGTGTTTTTATTAAGAATCCAAATACATTTAACACAGGCACACAAATAATCATTCCGGCATCTGGAACGTTATATTTTTTAGACACCATCTGCCTTACAATTTCAACACCATTAACTTCGTTACCGTGAATTCCAGCACTAATTAACACACAAGGGCCTTCTTTTTTGGCTCGATTAATAATTACTGGAACTTCAATTTTAGTTCTTGTATGTAATCTAGCAATATCAATCTTAATTTGATAGCTTTTTCCCGGTTCTATTTTCTGACCGAGAATTGTGATTTCCTTATGTGTTTCTTTAGCCATTACGCTCAAAATCTAATATTCGTTTATCTAATAGTAAAGATATCATTTATATAGTTCACAATTGTATTGATAGTAATAATACATATAACCATTTTTCAAACACAGAATGAGGTTTATATATAATTACGTATTTTTGTAGCTTAAAAATTTAAATTAACAACTTCTTTATCAAGAAAAGTTTATAACAATATTATTATGAAAGCATATATTTTTCCAGGACAAGGTGCTCAATTTTCAGGAATGGGTTTAGACTTATATGAAAACTCTGACGAAGCACAAGCTCTATTTGAAAAAGCAAATAACATATTAGGATTCAACATCACTGATATCATGTTTGAAGGAACAGCTGAGCAGTTAAAAGAAACGAAAGTGACACAACCAGCTATATTTTTACACTCTGTAATTTTAGCAAAAACATTAGGAGAATCTTTCAAGCCAGAAATGGTTGCAGGACATTCATTAGGAGAGTTTTCTGCATTAGTTGCTAATGGCGCATTATCTTTTGAAGATGGATTAAAGCTAGTTTCTCAACGTGCCTTAGCTATGCAAAAAGCCTGTGAAGCACAACCAAGTACAATGGCAGCCGTTTTAGGATTAGAAGATGATGTTGTAGAAAAAATTTGTGCAATGACTGAAGGTGTCGTAGTTGCAGCAAATTACAACTGCCCCGGACAATTAGTAATCTCTGGAGAGATTGATGCTGTTAACACAGCATGTGAAACTTTAAAAGAAGAAGGCGCACGTAGAGCGTTAGTACTTCCTGTTGGAGGAGCATTTCATTCGCCAATGATGGAACCTGCTAGAGAGGAATTAGCAGCTGCAATTGAAAACACAACATTTAGTACGCCATCTTGCCCAATATATCAAAATGTTACGGCAAGTGCAGTAACTGATCCTGAAGAAATAAAAAAGAACTTAATTTCTCAATTAACCGCACCTGTAAAATGGACGCAAACTATACAACAAATGATTGCTGATGGTGGTGCTTCATTTACTGAAGTAGGACCAGGAAAAGTATTACAAGGTTTAATGCGTAAAATTGACAGAACTGTTGATGCAAATGGTGCAAGCTTGAATATTGAAGCGTAACAAACAAACTATCCTTAACAATAAAAAGCTCAGTTAATTATAGTTAACTGAGCTTTTATATTTATACTGGTTTTAGATTTAAATTGTCATACCAAATAACAATAATCCAATGACCGACATTATAATTGTATTGATTAATCCTGTAAGTTTTTTTTCAGGAGAATTAGATGTAGAAAAATAGTAGAGTGGCACAAACAGCACTAAAAACACTATTGTACTTATTTCTCTCATCAATGTTGCCCAAGGCCATTGCATTATTTTAAACAAACAACTTATACTAGCCATAAATGCAAGTAAAAATCCAACAATAACTATTAATTTATTAGTTTTTAAATCTTTATCCTTTAGTTTTAAAAGAATCAATACCGGTAAAAAAATTAAAGAAAATATTACCACACCAATAAGTAACAATATTCCAGTCCCTTGTAAATGGTTTAGCTTATAATACATACCCAACATTAAAATAACTACGGAAGAAAATCCAGCTATTTTTAAAACAATGGTTAAAACATCAATGTATCTACTTGATAATAAATAATCTGTTTCTTTTTGGATTTCTTTTAAATCATTATTAAAAAACCTTGGGATAACTTCTTCATAGAAGGCATGGAAATCAGCATCGGCAGGCATTTCTTTTTCTATAATGCAACACACATGATCTAATATGTTTTCTTTCAAATCACTTATAACTACACCTCTATTACTAATGTCATTTAAAATGAAGTCAATATGTTCATCCTTAATAATAGCCATTATTTAGATTCTAATTTAATATCTAATAACGTTTGCATTGTTTGCATGAATTCAGAAAATTCAGTTAACCTCTCTTCAACCACTAAACTTCCCGATTTTGTAAGTGTGTAATATTTTCGCACACGTTTACCGATATATACTTTTTCTGTATCTAACTCCCCTTTCTTTTCTAATGCGTGCAAAGTAGGATATAAAGCGCCTTCAGTAATTTGAATTTTTCCATCTGTCAATTCTTTTACTCTACTTGTAATTTCATACCCATACATTTTTCCTTGCTCTTTCAGAAGCTTTAGAATAATAGTTTTTAATGTGCCTTTTATTAATTCTGATGAGTACATAATTAGTTGATTTTTTGAAATAAAATATCTTTTACAGTTCCTTCTGAAGCTACAGTAAAACTATTAATCGCTTTACTTTTGTCTCTTTTAAAAATATATCGTGTTCTTTTACCTGAACCAAATTCATTTTTCTGACCTAAAATTAATTCTATTTTTGGATTATTTGGAAGTCGTAAAAAAAGTTTTTGGTTTTCAATAAAAACTTGATAAGTTACACTTATCTCATCTGAGTAATACTCACCAATATAATCATTCAAATTAACTGCATCTGAATTTTCTAATTGCACTCTTTCAAAATAAAATTTGGCACCACCAAAATCTATTGCCAAATCGCACATGCTACTTTCATCATTAAAAAAATGATATCTTACGCTAGAATTTTGTGCTCTATGAAATTGATGCTTGCCATCTTCTTTTAAAGGAATTGGTGTTCTTCCAAAACTACTTTTTGCTTTTAATGTATCATTTTCAAAAAGGATCTTCATTCCTAAATCACTGTTAATTTCTTGATAGTCGCCTGTAAACTTAAATAACTCGGTTTTAGAATGAGTATACAGTTCTTTATTTTGTTGTTCCTCTTCACTTGAAGTTATGAATAAATCTAAGACTTTGTAGGAGAGATCAACAACATTAATATGTTCTGAATTTGTAAATATGATAACTGATAAATTTGCTTCTGGTAAACAAATAAGTTGTGAACGCATACCCAAGTCGCGACCACTATGATTAATTGTTTTTTGATTTTTATAAGGAGACACAAACACACCTCGTGCATACTTCAGCAAATCTCCATTATTCAACGTATCAAGTGTAGAAATAAATTTAGGTAAATATGGCAACTCAGGTGTTTTAACAGTAAATAAATTTGACCATTTAGCCATATCTTCAATTGTACTTCCAACTCCTCCAGCTCCTATACAGTGTGTTAAAGACTTAGTTTGTACATATTCATTACTTTTTTTATAATAAGAATTAGCTTTATTTTTTATGATTTGCTCTAGTGAACTTTTGAAAAATGTATGTTTCATGCCTAGAGGTTCAAATAACTCTTTTTTAGCAAATGCATCTATCTTTTTCCCAGAAACACGCTCAACAATTAATGCTAACAATACATAATTTGAATTAGTGTACAGCATCTTTTCTCCTGGTAAATTATTAACTCCGTTTTGACTAAAAATAAGCTTTTGAACACTCTCATTAGTATACCCCATATGTTCATAATCAAACCCTTGTAAATCTAAAAGCACATTATGATTCCTTAAACCACTTGTATGATTTAACAGATGCTTTATTTTAATTGCAGGACCGTAATTTGGCAACTCTGGAATATATGTTCTAACATCGTCATTTACACTTAGTTTTCCATTTTGAATCAATACACCTATACAGGCTGCTGTCATTTGTTTTGTTATTGAGGCAAGTCCAAAAACAGTTTTTGAGCTTATTGGAATTTCATATTCTAAATTTGACAACCCTTTTTGGTATGAGTAAATAAGGTTACCATCTTTTACAATTCCTATTGAAATACCCGGACCATCATTGTTTATAAAATTGAACAACGAATCTATACGCTTAGACGAAGGCGCTTTTTCCTGTGAAAAACAAAGGTTTAGAGCACAGAGGAAGCAAAGTGTTATTATTCTTATCATCGTTATAAATTATTTTAAATTACAACTTAGCTTATTCATCAAAATGATAAACTAAGAAAAAGACATTTGTTTAGTTATTTATTTTGATCCCTTTATACTTGTCCATAAAGAATGACGGAAGTAATGCAAAATTTAATAATACAAATCCTGCAAACATTATAAATCCTCTGTATGGCCAATGGAAAAATTCAAACATGGTTCCTATTCCGAAAGAAAAAAAAGTTAAAAATGCGATAATGTAAGTTCTCTTTTTCATAATTAATGTGTTTTAAGTTTATTTATAAATTTCTCGTATACATAATTCAAATATACATAAGAAAACAATGTATGCAAATTTTTACATAAGAAAATTATGTATCACACCTACATTGGTGAAGCATTAATAAAACTAAAAAGGGGTTATTCTACTATTATTTCAGCAGAAAACACATTAGGAAGATATGTATGTTGGAAGGCATTCAATACTTGAACAGTATAGACACCTTCTTGAGAAAAAGTATAATTGTTTTTTATGGTATGCTCAATATCACAATAATCGCCAATACAATCTCCTTTTTCATTATTGTTTTCATCAAATAATTGTAATATAAACGGGAAGGATTCTATTTGATGAGTTGGTGAAGTGATATACAATTCTAATGGAATCTCTGCAAATTGAAATCCATGCACATAACTCATTTTTAATGATATATCTACTTGATTAATTTCAGATGTAACAGTGTGTTGAAATTCTAACACATCTGATTGATACCACCTGTTCTTAGGAAAATGTTTTTGTGAAGTTTGTTCTCCTATACATTGTATACAACATACAAACCCCATAAAACACATAAGTAGGTAAAGATATTTTCTTAAGAACAGATGTACCAATTGGGGCTTATTTTATTATATAACGTTAAGAACTGATTTTTAGTATCTTGAGGGGAATTATTTTTTTAATTTATTTTCCCAATTCCAAGCTGACTGTATAGCGTCGTCTAAAGTGGATACAGATTTCCAACCTAAATCGGCATTAACTTTTGTAGTATCTGCATATGCCGCTGTGATATCCCCAGCTCTTCTAGGCACAATCTTATAATTTAATGATGTATTAGACACACGCTCAAAAGACTGTATTACTTCTAACACCGTACTTCCTTTACCTGTACCAACATTAAACGTTTCAAAATTTGATTTATTTTTTTTCTCTAATAGACGCTCCAGTGCAACTACATGAGCTTTAGCTAAATCTACCACATGAATATAATCTCTTATACATGTTCCGTCTTTTGTTGGATAATCATCACCAAAAACTGATAGTTCTTTTCTAATACCAATGCCTGTTTGCATGATATATGGTATTAAGTTTTGTGGCACCCCTAAAGGTAATTCTCCAATTTCAGAAGACGGATGTGCACCAATTGGATTAAAATAACGTAAGGCTATAGCATTCAATTGAGGCGACACATGACACACGTCTTGAATAATTTCTTCGCCTATTTGTTTTGTATTACCATATGGTGATTCTGCTTTTTTTACTGGCGCATTTTCAGTTATAGGCAACTCATCTGCTTGACCGTAAACTGTACAAGAGCTTGAAAAAATAAAATTTGAAATCTGATGCTTCTCCAATTCTTGTAACACATAAACCAATGTGCTAATATTATTTTCATAATACAACAACGGATTTTCTACACTTTCTCCAACAGCTTTACTAGCAGCAAAATGAATAACTCCATCTATCTTGTGAGTGTCAAAAAAGCGACTTACATCAGTTTTATGTCGCAAGTCAAGTTTTATAAATTCTGGGGCTATTCCGGTAACTGCAACAATACCCTTTAAAACATCTTCAGAAGAATTTGACAAATTGTCAATAATAATAACCTCATGTCCTTTCTCCTGTAACTCAACAACAGTATGTGACCCAATAAAACCTACTCCCCCAGTAACTAATATTTTCATAAAACTTAGATATTACTTAATCTTATTAATAAAAAAAGCCTTGAAACAAGGCTTTTAAAGTAACTTAAATATACAATTATTTATTGACAAATTCAATAACTTTAGATGTTATAAACGCAATTTGCTCATCGTCTAATTCTGTATGCATAGGCAACGAAATAACCTCTTTTATCAATTGGTTAGTCACTGGAAAATCTGCTTCATCATAACGTTCATCGACATAAGCTTTCTGACTGTGTAAAGGTATTGGATAATACACACCACAAGGAATAGCATTATCATTTAAAAATTGAGCCAAAGCATCTCTATCTACGTTTTTTACTTTTAAAGTATATTGATGAAATACATGATGACCATTACGTACAGGCGTGATGATGTTTTCAACCGAATAGAATGCTTTATCGTATTTAGAAGCAGCAGATTGTCTTGCTGAATTATACGCTTCTAAATTCTTTAATTTTGTTCTTAACACTGCAGCTTGAACTGAGTCTAATCTAGAGTTTACTCCAACCACATCATGATGGTATCTTTTATACATACCATGATTGACAATACCTCTAATGGTATGCGCTAAAGCGTCATCATTTGTAAATATAGCACCACCATCACCGTAACAACCTAAATTTTTTGAAGGGAAAAATGATGTTGAAGCCACATGACCAATAGTTCCTGCTTTTTGTAGCCCACTTTCAGAATCGTAATTCGCACCAATAGCTTGAGCATTATCCTCAATAACAAATAAATTATGCTTTTTAGCAAGAGCCATAATAGCATCCATATTTGCACATTGTCCAAATAAATGCACAGGTACAATGGCTTTTGTTTTTGGCGTGATAGCCTTCTCTACTGCTTCAATATCAATGTTAAAATCATCCGGATTAACATCTACTAAAACTGGCGTTAAGCCCAATAACGCAATTACTTCAACTGTAGCAGCAAAAGTGAAATCGGCAGTTATAACTTCATCTCCTGGTTTTAGGCCAAGTCCCATCATAGCTATTTGCAACGCATCTGTTCCGTTTGCACACGGTATCACATGTTTTACTCCTAGATATGCTTCTAATTCTTCTTGAAAGCCTTTTACTTCTGGCCCGTTAATATATGCTGTAGAATCTAACACTTCTAATATTGAAGTATTAACTTGATCTTTTATTTTTTCGTATTGACCTTTTAAGTCAACCATTTGAATCTTTTTCATATCAATTTTCACTGAGAATTTGTTCAAAAATACAAAATCAAATCTGTTTCTATCTTGATTTTGACTTAAGAAATGTATTTTAGCTATAGAATTTTATTTTCAAATTACATTGATTACTATTTACACTATTCTTACGCAACTTGCACAACAGCTATTAAAACTAATAGCGCTATTTAATCCGAAAATTAAACTTTTTGTTGATGGCAGGAAAAATGTATGGCAGCATTTGAAACTGCACATTACACCAAATGACAAAACAATTTGGATTCATTGTGCATCTTTAGGTGAATTTGAACAAGGCCTACCCATAATTGATAACTTAAAAAAAATATATCCCTCTCATAAAATTGTACTAACATTTTTCTCTCCTTCTGGTTATGAGGTGAAAAAGAATAGTGGTGCAGCAGATATTATCACTTACTTGCCATTAGATACCAAAAAAAATGCAAGAAATTTTATTAATGCAGTACACCCAGAGTTTGCAATTTTTGTGAAATATGAATTTTGGCCTAATTATTTAGCTGAGCTAAAAAGTCATAATATTGACACGTATTTGGTGTCTGGTATTTTCAGAAAAGAACAAGCCTTTTTTAAATGGTTTGGTAAACCAATGCGAAAATCATTGAAAACATTTACTCATTTCTTTGTGCAAAATGAGGTTTCTGAACAGTTACTGCATAATATTAACTTCAAAAACACAACCCTTAGTGGTGATACTAGATTTGATCGCGTTGTAGAAATCCTGTCGCGCGATAATTCTTTAGAATACATTAAGCAATTTAAAGATGATAAAATCACAATAGTTTACGGAAGTTCATGGCCTGAAGATGAAGCTGTCTATTTAGATGCTATAAACACTTCTTCTAAATCCGTAAAACATATTATTGCACCACATAACATTAATACGCAACAAATTGAAAGGCTAAAGCTTAACATATCTAAATCTGTAATTTTGTATTCTGAAATGGATGAAAAGAATTTAGCAGATTATGATGTGTTTATAATCGATACCATTGGCTTGCTCACCAAAATATACAGTTATGCAGATATTGCTTTTGTTGGCGGCGGATTTAAAACGGGTTTACACAACACACTTGAGCCTGCAACTTTTGGAATCCCTATAGTCACAGGACCATTGTTTAAAAAATTTCAAGAAGCTAAAGATTTGGTGAATTTAAAAGGATTACTTGTAGTCAATTCAAAAACTGAGTATTTAACGACCATTGAACAACTTCTAAATTCTGAAGACTTAAGAACAGCTATTGGAAATATTAACCAAACTTACGTTACTGAAAAAGCAGGTGCTACAGGAAAAATAATGAGGTATTTAAAATCTCAGAACTAGTCATAAAAAAAAACACGATACCGAAATACCGTGTTCTTTTACTCAAAATAAACTATTTATAAACGTGTAAACTCCGACTTTTCTAAGTACTCATGCTCGCTTTCTAATTCTGAAAGTTCTAATTCTTGCGTTGTAGCAGAATTCACTTTCCATAAACTATGCATGGTTCTTAGTGGGTATTCTTTTTCAGGAATTAATATTTTCAAACTCTTTGAATCTTCCCATAATTCTCCATGTTCCCGATGTATCATTACCTCCTTTTGTAATTAACAACACATTATTAGGTGTGAATTCAAACACATAAGTTGATAACTCTGTAACATCTGCATGCTTTTAAATAAGTTACCTTCCAGGTTCCTAAAATATCATTTTCAGAAATAGAACTTTGATGTGTAGTAGCGTTATCTTTTTCACATGACAACATCAATATACTTAATAAGAAAACATAAATTACTTTCATAACATAACTTTTTAAAATTGAATGAGTTATGTTTTCCGGGAGACTATAAATATATATAAATTTGTTGTTTTCACAACACAAAAGAGTAGTTTCGCAACAACCTAAAAGCATTTTTTCGTTAAAAGCGTTTAATTATCCGATGAACTACAAAAGCAGATTTACGCTTTTACCAACATACGCTTAATTTCATTCAATTTCATCAAGGCTTCAATTGGCGTAAGTGTATCAATATCAGTATGTAAAATTTCTTCTTTAAGATTTGAAAGTAAAGGATCATCCAAATTAAAGAAGCTTAATTGCATCTCATCTTGTACTGCATTTAAATCATCAGTTAACTCTTCCGAAGAATGTGACTTTTCCAATTTCTTTAAAATTTTATTGGCTTTTCTGATCACCTGCTGTGGCATTCCAGCCATTTTCGCCACATGAATACCAAAACTATGATGGCTCCCGCCTTCTACTAACTTTCTTAAAAAAAGAACATTATCTTTTGTTTCCTTAACTGAAACATTAAAAGTTCTTAATACGTTTGAATGTTTTCGGTCATTTCATTCAACTCGTGATAATGAGTTGCAAAAAGCGTTTTTGCTTTTGCAGGGTGCTCATGTAAATATTCCGAAATTGCCCAAGCTATAGACACGCCATCATAAGTACTTGTACCACGCCCTATTTCATCTAACAATACTAGACTTCTATCAGAAAGATTGTTCAATATGGAAGCTGTTTCGTTCATCTCTACCATAAATGTAGATTCTCCCATAGAAATGTTATCACTTGCTCCTACACGAGTAAATATTTTATCTACCAAACCAATTCTTGCGCTATCTGCTGGCACAAAACTTCCCATCTGAGCAAGTAACACAATTAATGCAGTTTGACGTAGAATTGCCGATTTACCAGACATGTTAGGCCCAGTATCATAATCATTTGTTGTGTGTTATTATCTAAAAACACATCATTAGCAATATATGTTTCCCCTAAAGGCAGTTGTTTTTCTATAACAGGATGACGACCATTTGTAATATCTAAATCATACGAATCATCAATAATTGGTAACACATAATTGTTTGTTTTTGCCAGTTCAGTAAAAGAACTCAAGCAATCTAACTGTGCAATTAAATTGGCATTTTGCTGAATAGATTTGATATAACTCGTCATCCATAACACCAAATCTGAAAATAGTTGTTGTTCTAAAACTCCTATCTTTTCTTCGGCTCCAAGTATTTTGACTTCGTATTCTTTAAGCTCTTCTGTAATATATCGTTCTGCATTAACTAGAGTTTGTTTCCTTACCCACGATTCTGGAACTTTATCTTTGTGTGTATTTCTAACTTCAATATAATACCCAAATACATTATTGGATGCTATTTTTAAAGATGTAATGCCCGTTGCTTCAGTTTCACGTTGCAGCATTTTATCTAAATAATCCTTTCCAGAATAGGCCAAAGATCTGTACTCATCAAGCTCAGCGGAAAACCCCGTAGCAATTGCTTTTCCTTTAGCTATGTTAACTGGCGCTTCTTCATTTAAAGTTTCCTTTATTTTAGCTCGTAACACATCACAACTGTGCAAATTATCGCCAATAGCTTTTAAGGCATCATTATCACATTGTGTTGCTAAAGCCTTTATTGGCACAATGGCTTCCAAAGAATTTTTTAATTGAATTACCTCTCGTGGACTCACTTTTTGAGTGGCCACTTTAGAAATCAAACGTTCTAAATCGCCAATTTGCTTGGTATAATTTCTTATTTTATCAAAGGTTTGATTGTTATTTAATAAATAAGACACCACTTGATGACGTTGTTGAATTCGTGCTACATTTTTTAACGGCAAGGCCAACCAACGTTTTAACAAACGTCCTCCCATCGGGGAAATGGTTTTTGTCAATAACATCTAAAAGTGTCACCGCATTAACAGACTGAGAACCATATAACTCTAAATTCCTCACTGTAAAACGGTCCATCCATACATATTCATCTTCTGCTATCCTATTGATTGCCGTAATGTGTTCTAATTTATTGTGTTGAGTTTCTGACAAATATACAAAATAGCTCCTGCAGCTACAACACCTTCATCTAAATGTTCAACACCAAAACCTTTTAAAGAACTTGTTTTAAAATGATTCGTTAAAACCTCCTTAGCATAATCTTGCTTGTAAATCCAATCTTCTAAATAAAACGAATGGTAATTTGTTCCAAATGCTTCTAAAAACTGACTCTTTTTATTTTTTGGCACTAAAACCTCACTCGGACTAAAATTTTGAAGTAATTTATCAATATACTCTTCATTACCTTGTGCTAATAAAAACTCCCCAGTTGAAACATCTAATAACGAAATTCCAATATGTTTTTTACCAAACTGGAGTGCACATAAAAAGTTGTTCGTTTTTGAACTGAGCACTTCATCATTTAAAGCGACACCAGGAGTTACTAATTCAGTTACCCCACGTTTTACAATTTTCTTTTCCTTACTTGGTGCTTCTAACTGATCACAAATGGCAACACGCATCCCAGCTTTTACCAATTTAGGCAAATAGGTATTTACTGAGTGGTGCGGAAAACCTGCTAACTCCAATTTATCGCCTCCATTATTACGATAGGTTAACGTAATTCCTAAAACTTGCGCAGCCTTAATAGCATCTTCACCAAAAGTTTCATAGAAATCCCCTACTCTAAATAGCAACATCGCATCAGGATATTTCGTCTTGATGGTATTGTATTGCTTCATTAATGGAGTGACTTTCTTCTCTTTAGCTGCCAAAGTGTGTGCTTTTAAGTTTGTAATGTGCGAATTTAATGAAATTAGGACAATTATATTTTGAATTACTTCAAGATTTAGTATTTTTGGAAAACTTGCCCATTTTGGCATCATTATTGAAAATATTAACACCACATAAAAACAATTAAATTATCATGAAAAAATTAATCACATTTGTATTTGCATTAGCATTATTCACTGGAGTAAACGCACAAGAAACTAAAGGTGCTCAAATAGAATTTGAACAAGAAGTAATTGATTACGGAGAAGTTGAATATGCATCTAACGGAGAGCGTGAATTTGTTATTAAAAACACAGGAGATGCGCCATTAATCATCACTAAAACTAAAGGGTCTTGCGGATGTACAGTGCCTACAAAACCAACTGAGCCTATTTTACCAGGAAAATCAGCGGTTATGAAAGTAAAGTATGATACTAAAAGAGCTAACCAACCGTTCTCAAAGAGTATTACAGTAACATCTAACGCTGTTAACTTCCCAACAAAAGTTGTGAAGATTAAAGGAAAAGTATTAGCAAACCCTAATTCTAAAAAAGTAACATTAAAAAAGCCTTTAGCATCTGCTGCTAAATAAGCAACTTTATACACAAAACAAGAAAAGCACTCTAAGGAGTGCTTTTTTTTATGACTTATTTTATTGATTTTTGCACTATCTAAAACAGTAGTATTTTGAGAAAATTAAAAAACAGCGAATTAAACAGGAAATCTGTAACTGAATTTAAGTCGGCAGAAAAAACACCTATCATCGTTATACTTGATAATATTAGGAGTTCAAACAACGTAGGCTCTGTATTCAGATCAAGTGACGCCTTTTTGATTGAGAAAATATACTTGTGTGGTATTACAGCTACACCGCCTAATAAAGACATACAACGTACAGCACTTGGTGCAACAGATTCTGTAAATTGGGAATACCAGAAAGACACTTTAAGCATTGTACAAAAATTACAAGCAGAAGGTATTTATGTGGCTAGTATTGAACAAGCTGAAAATGCTATTATGCTTGACGAGTTTAACCCTGAAAGCGGACAGAAAATAGCTATAGTCATGGGGAATGAAGTGAAAGGCGTACAACAAGATGTGGTTACGGCTTCAGACACCTGTATTGAAATACCGCAATTAGGTACAAAACATTCGTTAAATATTTCAGTTACTTGTGGTGTAGTGTTATGGGATTTATTAAACAAATTGTAATTTAATAAGAGTTGACTAAAGCTGATTGGAAACTTCCCTGTAAATTAACTTTGATTTTGAAGAAGTTCTCAAATAGATAATGAATAACCCCATATCTTTAAAAAATGAATTTAGATCATATAAATAAAATTTGGAGTAGATTCTCTGCAGTAAAACAGACAGAATTGAAGCACAAAGAACGTACTATAAACAACGCCATACAATCTAATTATTTAATAAATTATACTGATGAGTTAGCTACCTTTACTTTTATCGGCATGCTATCTAAGTCCTCCCAAGGTCATATCACTGATAAAACATCAATAATTGTAGAGTTTAACAACAGGTTAAACATACAAAATTTCGAAATTCATAAAACCAATGAAATTAATAGTGAATTTGAGAGACGTCTTTTAAACCAGCTTGATAAGTTTAATGGTCATAATATTACTTTGAAAGACGAATTTATAAGAATTGATACTGAGCATATCTTTTCTTCCATAGATGAATTTGAACAAGTCACAGATTTAATCTTTACATTAAAAAAAGACTAAAATATTACACGTAAACATAGTATTCCTTGCTTTAAACTATATTAAACAAACGTATACGCCCAATAGATTAATAACACTTGTATTGGCAAACGCAATAAGGTTACTAATACAAGCTTTTGTTTGTGTTTAGCTTTTTGAAAATGATACACATTTGCAGGAAACACAGCAATCAGCAATGCAATAACGCCTATTGCAGCATACTGTCTTGTAGTTGTAAACAGTAGTGCTAATCCTAAAATAATTTCTATTACACCTTCTAAAATATTTGTAAACTCAGGAAAAGGCACCCATTTTGGGGTGATTTTTAAATAGAATTTTGGTTTTACAAAATGAAACACTCCAGCTATTACATAAATGGCCGCCATGCAGTATAAAGAAACGAGTTGTAATGTTGTCATTTTATCAAAGTATTTAAGCTACTATTTGCTGTATGATTGAAAGATAGTCTTTTCTATTTTTAACAAAATCTAACTCAGACACATCAATAATTTTCACATTTAAATGCGGTTGAGATTTGATAAACTCCACATAACCTTTATTGATGTTTTCTAAGTATTCTGGTTGAATATCTTGTTCGTAATCTCTACCACGCTTTTCAATATTTTGTAACAAACGTTCCGTATTTTGATATAAATACACATACACATCTGGTTGTTGCATCTCTTTATAAATCACATTGAAAAACTTTCTGTACAAAACGAATTCGTCTTCTGGCAACGTTACTTTTGCAAAGGTTAATGATTTAGAAATATGGTAATCTGCCACAACAAATTCTTTAAACAAATCATATTGCGCAATGTCATCAGACAATTGCTTATATCTATCTGCTAAAAAACTCATCTCTAACGGAAAGGCAAAACGTGCTTGGTCTTCGTAAAATTTTGGTAAAAATGCGTTATCAGCAAAACGTTCCAATATACATTTAGCATTAAAATCACTTGTAATTTTATGTACTAAAGACGTTTTTCCACTACCAATATTTCCTTCAATAGCTATAAAATTAAATTTAGAGAAGACATGAGCATCAAACGGATTGTTCAATGTCTCAGTTATTTTAACCACTTCATTAGTATCTGTACACTCGTCTAACAACACTGAAACTGTTTTCTTTAAAACAGGATGCATAATTCCAGAAGCAATATCTGCCAAAGGCGCCAACACAAAGTTCCGATCTTGTAAAGCAATATGTGGTATTGAAAGTGCTGTAGTTTTCATGACAACATCTGCGTAAAACAACACATCTATATCAATACATCTCGCTTCATAAGCTGTTGTTGTTTTTTCTGCTCTACCTAGGGATATTTCTAGTTGTTGTAGCTCTTTTAATAAAAATTCTGGCTGTAAATCTGTTGTTAAACAAACGCAACAGTTTAAAAAATTTGCAGAATCAAATCCCCAAGATTTTGTTTCATAAATTGGTGATATTGCAACGGTATTACCAATGTTTACGTACAATGCATCAATAGCTTTCTGAAGGTATTGCAACCTATCTCCTTGATTTGTACCTAATGAAATAAATATTTTTTGTAACGAATTCAATGAAATACAGACTTATTATTTAATTATTACGATAGCTCACAAAGCTACAGAAATTTTAATCTTAATCTCTCCTTTTTAAGGAGTATAACCTAAATAAATTACAAATGAATTTTTTAAAACGTGTTTTATCAACTGTTGTCGGAATTGGGGTATTCTTCGGTTTATTCTTCTTTTTATTAATACTGATTGGAGCTGCAATTGGTAGTGGTGATAAAGACAAAATCACCGTGGAAAAAAACTCAGTATTGGCCATAAATTTAGACGAAGATATGCCAGACTATGCTGGTAAGTTTGATTATGGTGAGTTAAATGAACTGTTTAAAGGCAATAAAAAATACAATGGTTTATTTAACGTAATAGATGCCATTAACTATGCTACTACAGATGACAACATAAAAGGTATTAGCATAAAAAACAACACTTTAAGTGCAGGAATGGCACAAACAAAAGCATTAAGAGACGCTTTATTAGAGTTTAAAAAATCAGGAAAGTTTATTGTTGCTTATGGCGATATTATCGGACAAAAAGACTACTACTTAAATTCTGTTGCTGATGAAATTTACTTGAATCCAGTTGGGGCATTAGATTTTAAAGGATTAGCAACAGAAATTTTATATTATAAAGATTTTCAAGACAAGTATGGCTTAAAAATGGAAGTTATCCGTCACGGAAAATACAAAAGTGCAGTAGAACCATACTTAGCGCAAGAAATGAGCGATGCTAATCGTGAACAAATTTCTGTTTTCTTAAATTCGATTTGGAATGAAATGAAAAAAGAAATTGGTGCGAGCAGACAAATTGATGTTGCACAATTAGACACCATTGCGGACAATTTATTAGCACGAAATAGTAAAATGGCAGTGAACTCAAAACTAATTGACAAACTAATTTATGTTGATGAGTTTGATGCTATTATCAAAAACAAATTAGGCGTAGATACTAATGACGATTATGAAGAAATTGGCATTTATGATTACGCTAAACACACAGCTGGTAAAAACCGTTCAAAACAACTTAAAATAAAAGATAAAATTGCTGTGATCTATGCACAAGGTCAAATCATGTATGGTGAAGGTGATGAAAAACAAATTGGACAGGGTGTTATTAACAAGGCTCTAAAAAATGCTCGTGAGGACGATAAAGTAAAAGCAATCGTTTTACGTGTCAACTCACCAGGAGGTAGTGCATTAGCGAGTGAGTTGATTTGGAGAGAAATTGAACTAACAAAAGCCGTAAAGCCCGTGATTGTTTCAATGGGGAATTTAGCAGCATCTGGAGGATATTACATTGCCTGTAATGCTAATAAAATTATTGCAGAGCCAAGTACTATTACAGGAAGTATTGGTGTGTTTGGAACTTTACCAAATGCTCATGAATTTATGAATGGTATTGGTATTAACGCCGAGCAAGTTACTACAAACAAAAACTCAGTGGATTACAGTATTTTCGAACCAATGACTGAAGAGCAACGTGCCTTTATAAAAGAAGGCGTTGTAGATATTTACGAGTTATTTACAAACAGAGTTGCTGCAGGACGAGGAATGGCTCAAGAAGCAGTACATGAGATTGCTCAAGGGAGAGTTTGGACTGGTGCTGATGCCCTAAATATTGGTTTAGTAGATGAATTGGGAGGCTTAGATGTAGCTTTACAGCACGCCGCTGAAGCTGCTGAGTTAGAGACTTACAAAATAAAAGAATTACCTATTTACGATAAAGACTTTGAGAAAATGATAGAAAGCTTTGGTTTATTCCAAACCAAGGAAGAGTTATTAAAAGCTGAATTAGGTGAGTACAATTATCACATTCTTAACAAAATGAAAACAATCACACAAATGGAAGGCACACAAATGCTGTTACCATATGCGATAGAAATTAAATAAGCTTACCATTTACTTTGAATGAAAAAGACCTTGTTTATCGCAAGGTCTTTTTAGTATTATGTGATTATAAAAGCTCCTCGAATAGAAGTGCCACCATAGAAAACAGAATTTGCATACCTGTGATGGAGTTTAATATAGATTTATAAATCTATTTTTTCTCCCAGATATACTAATTTCATACCATTTTTTATCTCAGTTACATTGGTATTATTTGAAATCACTTTTAAATCACCTTCATTATCTTTTATAAATAATGGAGCAATATTATCATTACTTTCAATCTGATGAATTAACTCATTATAGCTTTCATTATCTATCAATTCCACCTCTCCTATATAAGGGAATTTCTTTACTATATTAGAGAGTGTTATGAAATCATCATTAGCTGGAAAAAGGCTCGCCAATTCTTCTTCAGATTCAATCTCACCATTTGTTCTAATTCTAAATGCACCATTTTCTCCAAATTGATTTTTTAATCTAGAAATTGCTAAAGAATTAATGCTAGAACTTCCTGTAAGAGAAATCAGATACCCAATATCGTTTAATTCAATATCATCATCTAATTCATTAGAAAAAATATCAACATTCAATGCATTTAAACCTTGAGATAATGACATATCTACATTCTCTTCGTTTGTATCTATTAGAACAACTTCCCTATTATTGTTTTGTAAATAGATTGCTATTAATCTAGACAGCTTGGAAGCTCCAATAATCAATACTCCTTTAGAGTCCTTAACAAAAACTCCTACTAGCTTAGCAAATAATCTTGCTGTTGTTGCATTTAACAACACGGTTCCTAAAACAATCATAAAAACTAATGGCGTAATATATTCAGCTCCAGGAACTTCTTGTTTTATTAATTTACCTCCAAATAAAGACGCTATTCCTGCAGCTACAATACCTCTTGGCCCAACCCAACTAATAAAGAGTTTTTCATTGAGTTTTAATTTCGATTTAGTAGTACTTAACAACACCGCTATTGGCCTTATCAAGAAAACCACTAACGCAAATAAGGCAGCAGTTTTCCATGTATACAATAGCATTAAATCGTCAATATTAATATTTGCTGATAATAATATAAAAAGTATCGATATTAGCAATACACTTAATGACTCCTTAAAGTATAATAGTTCTTTTATATTCTTTAATTTACTATTACCCAAAACCATTCCCATAACCACAACTGCCAACAAACCAGATTCGTGCGCAAAAATCTCTGATTGCACAAAGACTAGTAGTACCGTAGATAATGATACTACGTTTAATAGGTAGTGAGGTATTAACTTCTTATTAATTGCAAATGCTAATGCGTGCGCAAAAGTAAACCCGAAAGTAGTTCCGAAAAGTAATATTTTCCCGAACTCTACTAATGCTGTTTTGGTAAATCCGCCGCCGCCGCCTACACTTATAAATTCAAAAACTAAAACTGCTACTAATGCTCCTATAGGATCTATTAATATCCCTTCCCATTTTAATACGGCAGACACATCTTTTTTTAAAGGTATGTTTCTTAAAATAGGTGTTATAACAGTTGGGCCCGTAACAATGATTAATGCCGAAAATAAGAATGATAATTCCCATCCTAACTCAAATATAAAATGAGCAATTATACCAGCACCAAAAAAAGTTATTGCAGAACCTAATGTTATTAACTTGGTAATTACTGGTCCAACATTTTTAATTTCATCCTTTTTTAAAGTCAGACCGCCTTCAAAAAGAATAATACTAATAGATAATGAAACAAAATAATACAAACTTTCTCCGGGAAATAACCCTTTCGTACCATTCCAAACTGGTTCAATCCATTTACTTCCATCATCACTTAAGTATTCAGCTGCTATAGGCCCCACCAGTAAACCAATCAAGATAAGCGGTAATATAGCGGGTATTTTAAATTTCCAAGCCACCCACTGAGCTAATATCCCAAGTATAATAATCCCTGCTAATTCTAACATATAGTTCTATTTTTGACTTCGTTAAATTAATATAAATTCGCCGATTCCAAAAATCACTATAATATAAATCTCTTCTTTATTCTATATATCTGCTAAAATAGCATCAGCTAGTAAGTAAGAAAGAAAGAAATACTATTACAAGCATGAAGAAATTGAAGTGGTTGATTTCTTTTTCTTAGATATTGTTTTGACGCCGTAAAAAACGCTGTTAAATAAAAAATCCTTGACAATCATCAGACTGTCAAGGATTAACAATTTTAGTGGTGGTGCCTCCAGGAATCGAACCAGGGACACAAGGATTTTCAGTCCTTTGCTCTACCAACTGAGCTAAGGCACCATTGCTATTGCGGGTGCAAATATAAGACGGATTTTTAGATACGCAAAACATTTTTTTGTTTTTTTTCTTCACTACCTTTGCCTCAAGATTAAAAACATATGAATCTCATAATTGACATAGGAAATACACGCGTGAAACTTGCTGTTTTTAAAGCAAATAGACTTTTAGAAAAAGTTATTGTTGACAAAAAAGTTTTTTTACTAGAAGTGAAAAAAATTATTTCGTCACAACCTAAAATTACAAATGCAATTGTTTCTTCAGTAGATTTTTTCACAAAAGATGAAGAGTTAGAGTTAAGAACTATGGTGGAATTAACTATAGTATCACACAAATTACAATTACCTTATACAAACAACTACGCAACACCAAAAACTTTAGGAGTAGATAGAATAGCACTAATAACTGCGGCAGTACAACAATACCCTAACTCAAACACATTAATTATTGATGCCGGTACATGTGTTACTTATGACTTTTTAAACGACGAAAACGCCTATTTAGGCGGCGCAATATCTCCAGGTTTAACAATTCGTTATGAAGCTTTACATAATTTAACTGCTAAATTGCCGCTATTAAAAATTAAAGACGCTACATTTTTAATCGGAAATTCAACTGAAAACAGCATTCATTCTGGTGTAATTAACGGTCTTGTAAATGAGATAGATGGTACTATACAACAGTATCAGCAACAGTATACAGATTTAACAGTTATTTTAACAGGTGGGGACACTAATTTCTTGGCTAAAAGATTAAAAAGTAGCATATTTGCGAATTCAAATTTCTTACTTGAAGGTTTGAATCATTTATTAAAAATCAATATCGATTAAATGTTAAAACATATTTTAATAGTATTCGTAGCGCTTGTTTCTTTAAACACAGTAGCTCAAGAGGGTTCAGCCTCACCATATTCATTTTACGGTGTAGGAGAAATTAAATTCCGAGGGACTGTGGAAAACAAAAGTATGGGTGGGATTAGTATGTACTCAGACAGCATACACTTAAATATGCTTAACCCTGCTTCATTAGGGAAGTTGAAAATGACCAACTTTAATATTGGTGGAAATCAAAAGTTCACAACTCTAAAAACATCTGAAGAAGAAGCTAAAGGATCTACTACAACTTTAGACTATATAGCTGTCGGATTACCTATGGGCAAATTAGCCATGAGTTTCGGATTGATGCCATACAGTTCAGTAGGATACAAAACAGGTTTTACAGACCCTACAACTGCAGAGATTGGAGAAGGACGTTACGAAGGATCTGGCGGAATCAACAGAGGTTTTGTTGCTGCTGGATATCAACTTACTGATAAACTTTCATTAGGACTTGAATTGAACTACAGTTTTGGTAAAATCACTACTGAAGCTATAGAAATTACTAGTGACGAACCTGACCATTATGATACTATGGAAACAAACGAGACTAGTTTAAATGGCCTTGGGTTAAACTTAGGTATAAATTATACTACAAAACTTAATAACAACTTAGAATTTATATCTGGATTAACATATAGTCCACAAGTGAATTTAGATTCTGAAAACTACCGAAGACTATCTTCTATAAAATTTAACTCTAACGGACAGGTTTCCGGAGTACGTGATATTATCGAATCTGACACTGAAGTTATAGATATTGATTTACCATCTAAGTTAACATTAGGAGCTGGAATTGGGAAACATAAAAAATGGTTCGCAGGTATTGACATATCTACAATTGGCACAAACAAACTAAATAACAGAACATTTAATAATTCTGAAACAGATTTCAAAAACGCAACAAGAGTAGCTCTTGGTGGGTTTTACATTCCTAAATACAACTCATTAACAAACTACGGCTCAAGAATAACCTATAGGGCTGGTATGCGTTATGAAAATACTGGATTAGTTATAAGAAATGAAGATATAAACGAGTTTGGCATATCTTTTGGAGTTGGATTACCTGTAGGACGTAAACTATCTAATGTAAATCTTGGATTTGAATACGGTTCACGCGGGACAACAACTAGTAATTTAGTAAAAGAAAACTTTATAAACCTAAATATAAGTTTGTCATTAAATGATAAATGGTTCCAAAAAAGAAAAATTGATTAAAACAACCTTAACCTAAAACTATGAAACTGAAATTATCTTTAATAGTCGCCTTTCTTGCTTTATTTAGCGCAAACGCTCAAAATGAAGAATGCATTGAGAAATTGTCAATATTTACAGAATCTGCAAAAGTGAAAAATTACGATGCAGCTTATGACACCTGGATGTTTGTTAGAAAAACTTGTCCGAAACTAAATAATGCTATTTATGTTTATGGTGAAAAAATCCTAAAACATAAAATCAAAAATAGTACTGGTGCTGAAAAAACTGCTTTTGCAAATGATTTAGTTGCCATGTACAAAGAGAGTATGGCAAATATGCCTAACAAATTCCCTTGTGGAAAAACTGAAGCTAAAATCGGACAGTTAATGTACGATGCAAAGTTAGGTACTGCAGAAACTCAATTCAACACATTTGATGCAGGGTTTAAAAAAGATGCAAAAACATTCAACAACCCTAAAGCACTTTACACGTACTTTAAACTAATGGTTGGTATGTTTGATGCTAAAAAGAAAGACTTTCAAAGCTTAATTGACTTATACAGTACTATCACAGACAAAGTAGAAGCTGAACAAAAAAATTATTCAGGAAAGAAAGACGCTTTATTGTTAAAAGAAGAGAATGGATCTATTACTTCTAAAGAAAAAAGAAGATTAAAAAGTTATGACTCTTTCTTAACTGCTTATGATCAAATTTCTGGAGGAATTGATAAAGACTTAGGAGATAGAGCTAATTGTGATAAATTAGTACCATTATTCGAAAAGAATTTTGAAGAAAACAAAACTAACAGCGCCTGGTTAAAAAGTGCAGCAAGTAGGTTAGCTGGTAAAGATTGTGATGACGCTCCTGTATTTGTGAAATTAGTTGAAGCTTTTCATAACATAGACCCTTCTGCAAACTCTGCATACTACTTAGGTAGATTAAACGAAAAGAAAGGTAGTACTACAGAAGCTGAAAAGTTCTACAATGAATCTGCTAAATTACATACTGAAGGTTTTGAAAAAGCTAAGTTATATTACCGTTTAGCCGTAATGAATAAGAAAAGAGGTAGAGTTTCTCAAGCTTATAACTACGCTAACAAAACATTAGCAGCACAACCTTCTTTTGGTAAAGCTCATTTATTGATTGCTGGTCTTTACGCAAGCTCTGCAAACAACTGTGGTACAACACAATTTGAAAAAAGAGCTACATTCTGGTTAGCTGCAAACGTTGCAGAAAAAGCTGGAAGAGTTGATGGCTCATTAAAGAAAGCCGCTGCAAAAACTGCTGCTAACTATAGAGCTAAAGCCCCAAGTAAACAAGATATATTTACAGAAGGTATGGCTGGAAAAACTGTTACAATCGGATGTTGGATTAACAAAACTGTTACTGTACCAAACCTATAATGATAAAATTGTCACATAACATATACACTAAGACTATTGCGATACTTTTCGCAATAGTCTTTTTTTCTTGCCAAGACAATTATGACGACATCAAACGCATGCAACGTGCATCATTAGAACCTGCAGGAATTGCAGAGCATATGAACTTGAAACATACCGATTCAGGAAAAGTAATCTTACACTTGATTAGTGATAAAATGATGGATTTCTCTAACAAAGAGTTCTCATACACTACTTTCCCTAAAGGCTTAGAAGTTCATATTTTTGATGACGAACAACAGCAAACAACCATCACGTCAGATTACGCTATTATTTATTCTGAAACTGATTTAATCGACTTAAGAGGTAATGTGAAAATTGTCACTCATGACGGCAAAGTCTTACAGGCTGAACAGTTGTATTACGACCAAAAAGCTGAATGGATTTTCACTAATGACGAATACAAATATGAAGCTGAAGATGGTGGTTACAATATTGGTAAAGGCGGTTTTGACGCCAATCAAGATATGAGTATATTTAGCTCATTAGACAACGACGGACAACAATACATAGATGATTAATTATTATGAATAAATTAGGGAGCTTATTTCAAGCAGCATACATCGGGTTTGCAGTATTATTTTTATACCAAGCGATAATTAACTGGGGAGCACCAGGCGGAAAATCGTATTTATACCTAGCAATTGTAGTTGTAGCCTTATTCAAATTTTTCTTCAATAGAAAATATCGAAAACGTTTTGAATCTCATTATAAAAAACGAGAAGAAGACAAAAAGAACAACAACTAATCACTTAAAACAAGCTTAATTTTATTTCGCTTGTTTTTCTTATTTAAGTCAATAGCATTTCATCAAAACTAAATATAGTTTCGTAGCCTTTGTCTGTGAAATATTTTAAATCTACTGTATCATTTACAATTACCAAAACAAAATCACCTCCCCAAGCACCAAGGCTTTTTACCATACCTTTATAATCTGTAAATAATTGACTTTTTACCGTTGGTAATTGTAAAACCTCAGAAAGCAATCTTTCATGTTCATTTAATAAAGAATTAAACTCTGATAAAGCTTTACATGTCAACAACGCTTCTGTAATAACATTAACACGATTAATAGCAGCATCTTTTTTAAATGATGGTAATTCACGATAATGTGCAATACCCTCTTTACTATTCTGCTTCTTGTTCAAGTACACAAAATACAAGTGTTTTTTAAAAGGCGGCATAAAACTTACAGAAGTTACTTTGGGTAATAAATTTTCAAGTTGATACACCAAAGCACTATTACTCGTGGCACAAGCCAGATCGTACCCACTACCCTTAAAAGATTGCCACAGCAATTGATACGGATCTACATTTGCCCATTTGGCAATATTAGCTATCAATGTTGATGATGACCCTAAACCAAACTCTCTTGAAAACGTGAGTTTAGTAGTCACACACAACCCTTTTGACTCTTTTAAAAATTTCGGATTTAATTGCTGAGCTACTAATATAATCTCTAATAAAGTTTTAGAAATTGTATTAGTTGTATGTATATTTTTTAAATTATCTAAAAAGAATTCGTCTTCATACCAAACATTATTTTGATCGTCAAAACTCTTCCAAGTTAACTTTCCTGTAGCGTTCGGCTTTACGGTTAAATACTGACCTTTATTAGTGGGCACAGCCAAAGCTTTAGCGCCATCTAACACCAGATACTCTCCCGTTAGCAATAATTTTCCGTGACTATAAAAAACTTTTGCAGACACTTTAATTTGCTCTTAATTGATGAAACATATTAACAACTTCACTATGAATTACTGTTTTTCCATCAAAATGATTAGCTACCACATCCTTCTCTTCTGTTGTTGCTCCAAGCTGATTTAAAATATTCATCAAGTGCATTTTCATGTGTCCTTTTTGAATTCCAGTAGTTGTTAATGAACGTAAAGCTGCGAAATTTTGCGCCAATCCAGCAACAGCAACTATTTGCATTAATTCTTTAGCGGATGGTTTTTCTAACATTTCCAAGGCTAATTTCACTAACGGATGTAAATTAGTTAACCCACCAACAGTTCCTAACGCCAAAGGTAATTCTATCCAAAACTTAAACACGCCGTTCTCAACAGAAGCGTGCGTCAAACTACTGTATTGACCATTCTTGGCTGCATATGCATGAACACCAGCTTCAACTGCTCTAAAATCATTTCCTGTTGCTAGTATCACAGCATCAATACCATTCATGATGCCTTTATTATGAGTGACAGCCCTGTATGGCTCTATTTGAGCAATTTCTACTGCCTTAACAAACTTCTTAGCAAATTCTTCTGGAGCAATGTTTTTATCTTCATTAAGATCTTCTACGGGACATGACACCTCAGCACGTACAATACAATCTGGCACATAATTAGATAAAATACTCATCACAATGTCTATAACCATCTCTCCCTCAGAAAAACCAGGATAGTTTAAAGCTTCAGATTTAAATGTTTTTGCAAATTGTTCCAAACAAGAATTTATGAAGTTAGCCCCCATTGCATCTAGCGTTTCAAAAGAACAATGCAATTGATAGTAATTATCTAAAGCATCAGTTTTATTAACTAATTCAATATCTAAAATACCACCACCACGTTTTTCCATATTCGCCGTAATGGCTTTAGTAGCTTCAATTAACTTTGGTTTTACTAAAGTGAAAAAATCATGTAATGTATTTATATCACCAGTATACATGAAATGTACTTGACCAATTTTAGTCGTCGAAATCACCTCAGCTTTAAAACCTCCTCTATCATACCAAAACTTTGCAGCCTTACTTGCTGCTGCTACTACTGAACTCTCTTCAATTGCCATAGGTATGGTGTATAACCTATCATTTATTAAAAAATTAGGCGCAACACCTAGTGGCAAATAATAATTCGTGATTGTGTTTTCTATAAACTCATCATGGAGTTGTTGAAGCGCATCATCTTCATTCCAATAACGCTTAATTAACGCCTCAGCATTTGGGTTGTCTTTAAAAAACGTAGTAACCACCCAAGATACTTTTTCACTCTTACTTAACTTAGAAAATCCTTTTACAGGTTTTATCATGATATACAATCTATAAAATATGTGCACAAATATACTATAAATGCTATTATTTAACAGTCTACAAGAGTTTTAGATTCATTTGGTTTTATTATATTGTCGGCTATTAAAAGTTATATCAATCAAGACCTAATAATAAATATGAGAAAACTTACTTTTTTTATAGCGCTTTTCATCGCATCAATTAGTTTTATAAATGCACAGGAAAAACAAGTTACTTTAGAAGAGATATGGGGCGGTGAATTCCGTGGTGAGTATATGGATGCCTTACATTCAATGACAGACGGGGAACATTATTCTGTATTAGATTTTGATAGAGCTTCACGAAGTACATCTGTTAACAAATACAATTACAAAACGCTTCAAAAAACAGCGACATTAGTAGACTCTAAAAACATTGAAGATATTGCTTATTTTAGTGATTATACATTTAGTAGTGATGAATCTCAATTATTATTAGCTACAGATGTCACACCTATTTTCAGACATTCTTCTATTGGGAAATATTACATCTACAACATTAAGTCAAAAACCACTAGCTTAGTTTCAGATCAAAAAATTCAAGAACCAACGTTTTCTCCAGATGGAAAAAAGGTTGCCTATGTGTTTGAAAACAACATCTATTACAAAAACTTAGCTACAGGAAAAGTTACTCAAGTTACTACAGATGGTAAGAAAAATGAAATCATCAATGGAGTTACTGATTGGGTTTACGAAGAAGAATTTGCTTTTGTAAGAGCTTTTGAATGGAATAAAACAGGAACAAAAATTGCGTACATCAGATTTGATGAAACAAAAGTACCTGAGTTCTCTATGGATGTTTATGGTTCTGAACTATACCAAACTCAAACAGTATTCAAGTATCCAAAAGCAGGAGAAAACAATGCAGAAGTATCTTTGCATATGTTTGATGTTACCTCATCTAAAAACTCAGCTATTACGTTGCCTGAATATTATTATATTCCACGTATTAAATGGACTCATGATGAAAACATCGTTAGTGCTCAATTATTAAACAGACATCAAAATAAATTAGATTTAGTGTTTGTAAACGCTACTGATTTATCTGCTGACACCATCTTGACAGACACAGATAATGCTTATGTTGATGTAACTGATAACTTAACATTCTTAAATAACAATAGTTTTATTTGGACAAGTGAAAAAGACGGTTATAATCACATTTACCATTATTCAAAATCAGGAAAATTAATTAATCAAGTAACCAAAGGAAACTGGGAAGTAACCAACTACTATGGTTTTAATGACAAAAAAGGAACTATCTACTACCAATCTGTTGAAAATGGTTCAATTAATAGAGACGTTTACACTGTAAATATTAATGGTAAAGGTAAAAAACGTTTATCTTCTAAAACAGGAACTAACAATGCAACGTTTAGCAACAGCTTTGCATATTACATCAATACATTTTCAAATAGCACTACGCCAAATGAATTCACTTTAAACAGTGCAAAAACTGGAAAAGTCATCAGAAACATTAAAGACAATTCTGCATTACAATCAAAAGTTGAAGGATACGCTTTTGCTCCTAAAGAATTTTCTACAATCAATGTTAATGGTAATGACTTGAACATGTGGATGATCAAGCCTCTTAATTTTGATGCTACAAAGAAATACCCAGTATTTATGTACCAATATTCAGGGCCAGGAAGTCAACAAGTAGCAAATCGTTGGAATTCAGCAAATGACTATTGGTTTCAAATGTTAGCGCAACAGGGCTACATTACTGTTTGTATTGATGGTAGAGGAACTGGTTTAAAAGGTCGTGACTTTAAAAAAGTGACACAAAAAGAATTAGGGAAATACGAAGTTGAAGATCAAATTTCTGCAGCTAAGTTATTAGGCGAAAGATCCTATATTGATAGTGAACGTATCGGAATTTTCGGATGGAGTTATGGAGGATTCATGTCATCTAACTGTTTATTTCAGGGAGCTGACACTTTTAAAATGGCAATTGCTGTTGCACCAGTTACATCTTGGCGTTTTTATGACACTGTTTACACAGAGCGTTACATGCAAACACCACAAGAAAACGCAAGTGGTTATGATAACAACTCGCCAATGTCACATGTAGACAAGTTAAAAGGAAACTTTTTATTGATTCATGGTACTGCAGATGATAATGTACATGTACAAAACACTATGCGTATGGTTGAAGTATTAATTCAGGCAGACAAGCAATTTGAATGGATGATTTATCCAGATAAAAATCATGGTATTTACGGTGGAAACACACGTTTACACCTATATAAAAAGATGACTAACTTTATTAAAGAAAACTTATAATCACTATGGAAAACTCAACAAGCTTAACTGAAAAACAATTATTCGGGCATCCTGCTGGATTATATGTTCTATTTTTTGTAGAAATGTGGGAACGTTTCTCTTACTATGGTATGAGAGCAATTTTAACATTATTCTTAGCTGCACCAGTAATTTTAGGAAGTCCACAATCAGGATATGGATGGTCAAACGCTGAAACATTATCGTTTTACGGTACGTATACCATGTTTGTATACTTAACATCTATACCTGGTGGTATAATTGCTGATAAATTTATTGGCCAGAAAAAAGCAGTAATGCTTGGTGGTGTATTATTATGCCTTGGTCACGGTATTCTAGCCGTAGATGCACAATGGGCATTTTTCACAGGATTAGTTTTAATTGTTATTGGTGTTGGATTCTTAAAACCAAACATTTCAACTATGGTTGGAGGATTATATAAACAAGGCGATGATAGAAGAGATAGAGGATTTTACATTTTTTACATTGGTATTAACTTAGGTGCGTTTTTGGGTGCATTAGCAGTAGGTATAGTTGCAGCAGAATACGGTTGGCACTATGGTTTTGGTTTAGCAGGTATAGGAATGGCTTTAGGGCAAATCGTTTACATGTACGGATTAAAATACTTAGATGGTGTTGGAGAATTTTTAGGAAAGAAAGATTCACCAGATGCTGAGTTGATGAAGAAACCATTGAATAAAGTTGAAAAAGACAGAATGTTAGTAATGTTCTTATCATTCTTAATTATCATTGTGTTTTGGGGTGCTTTTGAGCAAGCTGGAGGATTAATGAGTTTATATACAGAACAAAAAACTGATAGATTCATTTCATGGTTAAACTATGAAGTTCCTGCAGCAACCTTCCAATCAGTAAATGCATTTTTTATCATTACATTAGGAACATTAATTGGTGGATTTTGGTACAAATGGGGACGTAAAGGAAAAGAATCTTCATCTTTATTTAAAATGGCAATCGGTGTTATCATTATGGCATTCGGATTCTTCTTTATGAGTAAAGCGAGTACAGAAGTAGTTATGAACGGTTCAGAAGTTGCAGAAAAATCTGCTATGATTTGGTTAATTCTTGCCTACTTATTACATACTATTGGAGAACTTTGTGCTTCACCTGTAGCCTTATCATTCATTACAAAACTAGCGCCTGTAAAATATGCTTCATTCATGATGGGAGCTTATTTTGCAGCTACAGGATTAGGAAATAAAGTAGCCGGATTGGTTGGAGAATTCTCTCAAGAAGCTGGAGAGTTTGAAATTTTCACTGGAATTGGTGTGACTTGTACTATTTTCGGATTACTAATTCTAGCTTTATTAAAACCATTAAAACGTTTAACTCATGGTGCTGAAGATATTCAAGGTACAAGCTATGAAGAAGCGGAAGGGTTTGAAATAGCAGATAACAACTAAAAAACAATACTACCCTCATTCATTTTATATTAATGAATGAGGATTTTTTATAACTATAGATTATTATTTTATGAGTACAACGGCAAAATATCGCTTTGAAGGTTCTGAGATGAACCGACAATTACTTTTAGGACATCCAAGTGGATTGTTCATTCTTTTCTTTACTGAAATGTGGGAACGTTTTTCTTATTACGGAATGCGTGCCTTATTAGTTTTATTTTTAACATCAGCCTTAATGGACGGTGGATGGGCATGGTCCAGAGAAGAAGCTTTAGGGTTATATGGAACCTACACATTGTTAGTGTATTTCACCCCTATTCTTGGAGGGTTTTTAGCCGATAAATTTTTAGGCTACCGTTGGGCTGTTGCTATCGGAGCGCTAATTATGACCATCGGTCATGCATCCATGGCTTTAGATACACCTTGGGGATTATATATTGGAATTGGATGTTTAGTTGCAGGTAACGGATTATTTAAACCAAATATTACGTCTATCATTAACGGGATTTATGTAAACGCACAAGGTAAAAAAGATGGTGCATTTACTATATTTTACATGGGAGTAAATGCAGGGGCATTTTTAGGAATTATGTTATGTGGTTATGTAGGTGAAACTCAAGGATGGCACTGGGGATTCGGTTTAGCAGGAATTTTCATGTTTATTGGAATGATACAATTCTGGTTTGCACAAGGAATTTTTGGGAACATCGGATTAGCTCCAAGTCAAGAAGTTGATCTTTCTGACGCCATAGATAGTAATGATGATGACTTCAAAACAGAAGAAGTTACTCCAGCTGTACAACGTGATCGTTATATCGTAGTTGGTATCTTAGCATTCTTTACAGTATTCTTTTGGGCAGCTTTTGAACAAGCAGGTGGATCCATGACTATTTTTGCTGCAGATTACACCAATAGAGTCTTAGTTGGTAATGCTGCAAATGCATTTAGAATAGCAAATACTTTATTGACGATAGTTCCTTTAATCATCATCACATATGTATTATTAAAATTGTTCAAAATAACTTTTAAAAAATATGCCATTTCAAACATTGCATTAGGGTTTAGTTTTGTAATTATTTGGATTATCGTATTATGGATGCTGAACAATCAATTTAACGAAACATCTACTGAAATTCCAGCATCATGGTTTGGAATATTAAATTCATTTTACATTATTGCATTTGCACCTTTAGTTTCTAAAATATGGGAAAGTAAATACAACCCTTCAGCTACTGTAAAATTTGGAGCAGGATTAATTTTATTAGGATTAGGTTTTGGTATTCTTGCTTACGGATCTTCAACAATTCCACAAGGCGCGCAAACAGCATCAGTTAGTATTATCTGGTTAATTTTAGCATATTTATTACACACATTAGGAGAATTAAGTTTATCACCAGTAGGATTATCATATGTTTCTAAACTTGTACCAGCTACAAAAATTGGTATGATGTTCGGATTATGGTATATCGCTATTGGTATGGGTAATAAAGCAGCTGGTTCTATGGGAGGTATGATTGATAAAATCACTGCTGAATACTCAATGGCTACTTTCTTTTTAATTTTCACAATAGTACCTATTTTGGCAGGATTCATCTTAATTGGATTAACACCAATTGTTAAAAAACTAATGCACGGAGTAAAATAAATCTGTGTTAAAAATGCTTCAGTATGAGGCATTTTTAGTAATTTGTAATTGTGGCAAGTTATTTGCGACTGTATTAAAAAACATAAACAATGAAAAAAATAATATTTGCAACAGTGTTATTCATAGGATTCACAAGCCTTCAAGCACAAGAACTGAAATGGCATGATAACTTTGATGAGGCTGCTAAAGTTTCTCAAAAAACAAACAAACCTATTCTTGCTAACTTTACTGGTAGTGATTGGTGCGGATGGTGTATTCGTTTAGACAAAGAAGTGTTTAGTAAAAAAGAATTTAAAAAATGGGCTGATGAAAATGTAGTATTACTAACTGTTGATTTCCCAAAAAGAAAACAACTAGCTGCTGATATCACTGAACAAAACAACGCTCTACAACGTGCTTTTCAAGTACAAGGATTTCCAACAATTTGGCTAATGAGTCCTGGTGACGGAAAAGTACCTACAGAAGGTATTACCCCATTAGGAAAAACCGGCTATGTAAAAGGTGGTGCTGAAAAGTGGATTGCTAGTATTGCATCTGCATTACCAAAGAATTAAATAAATCACAAAACTGATTTATCAGAATATGTTGTAATGAATATTTATTGGTTATTTACGATTTACAACTGTACCCCTTTTGTCACCATGCAGAAGGGGTTTTTTATTGCAGTAAATATGCGCCTTTTTCATTAGTAATATGAACAGGGATTTGATTTTGCAAACATGTTTCTTTCCATCTGCTCACATAACTTTTATAGTTATTATTATCAATCACTATCAATTCAGGGCTTACAACAGAAATGAGACGTTCTAAATTTACCTTTGGCGACGCTGTTAAAACTACTATGTCTGACTTAAAAGATGTACTGTAAATTTCTTTTTGATCGACGATTAAAATATTCTTCTCTTTGAACTTGTAAACATTTTTTATAGAATCTCGTTTTACAGATGTTATAAATTCATTTACCACATAAGCATCTAAACTGGTGTTGTATTTTAACTGTTCTGCTGAAAATCTAAAATTCCTTCCTAATTTTTGCCCTATAAAAGTTGTTTTATACTGGTTAAACACTATAAATTCTTCTGACTGAGAATGCCAGTCATTTCTTATAAATGCCAATTGCACACAAACAATACTTAATAATACATACATCAAACGTTTAAACGACTGTGCTTTCCAAAACAGTATCACACTTATTATAAACAGGAATGAAGTGATTAAGTTCCAAGTATTAAAAGGGAGCTCAGAAAAAACAAAATCTTCGTGAGTAGAAATAAATTCTACAAAACTAAGCAACCACGTAATACACTGATTGAAAAGCTGGAACAACAAATCTGGAATCCATCCAAAATAAGCAAAAATTAAAGTGATTATTCCCAAACCAAGTAAAAAGCCTAAGAGCGGAATAATTACCATGTTTGAGATAAAAAACAAACCTGGAAACTGATGAAAGTAAAATAATGATAGTGGTAAAATTCCCAATTGAGCTGAAAGTGTGACGCTAAGTACATCCCAGAATTTTCTACCTATATAGAGCTTTGGTTGCCAAAGATTATCAAACGAAGGTTTAATCCAAATAATAGCAAAAACAGCAGAGTAACTCATTTGAAAACCGATATCGAATATATAATACGGATTCCATAGTAAAAGCAAAAAAGCAGAAATAACCAATGTATTATAGGTATTGGATATCCTATTGCTATAGAGTGCTATTGTAAACAAAGAGAACATAGTTACAGCACGTACAACGGAAGCCGACAAACCGACTATAAAAGCATAAGTCCATAACAACATCACAATAGTTATGGATACAATTATTTTTCCATGTTTAAAATAAGTAATTGGCTTAAACAAAATACTTAACATTAAAAGCAGTAACCCAATATGTAAACCTGAAATAGCTAAAATATGTACTGCACCAGAAGACGTAAAACTCTTATAGGTATCTTTACTGACTTCTTGCCTCTGCCCTAGCAATAATGCATTTATAATACTTAAATTCTTTTCAGAAATTGAATGATTTTCTAAAGTCTTGTTAATACGTGTTCTGATATCATTAGCCTTACCAAATAGCGACTGTTTCTGTGTGATAACTAAGCTGTTTTTAGCATTCAAATACACTTGATGATATACTTGTTGTCGTTTCATATAAGCATTATAATCAAACTGATGTGGATTTAATGGTTTTTTAATTTCAGTTGGTTTTATTGTGGCATACAACACATTATCGATGTCAACTGTTTGAGTTGAATCAACATTAATTAGAACAACACCAGTTGTAACATTAGAATCAGCCACAATAATTTTCCCTAAAAATTTTTGATGAAACTTAGTAGGCTTTAAAGTTTTAAAAACATGTATCTTAACATCTTGAGTTATTGAAAAATCAATAACTTTAGAGTAGTGGTTTTTATGATTCTTATGAGTGTGAAATGTGACCACCAATACCCCAACAGAAATCATAAGCATATATGTTGTAATACCCAATAAAACTGGTTGTTTTACTTTTCTATCTGTAAATAAGTAAAACACAATCCAACATACTAAACCAATGCCAACACTTGTTAGAACTGCATTACAATCTATAGGATAATAAATTCCAATAAGAATTCCTGAAATTAAACAGCAGGTCAGTTTTATAATTGTAAAATTTAGCCACTTCATACTTAAAGTTACTGATAATCTTAATGTCATTATTTTTAGTTAATCATAAATAGTGATGCACAAACATTAACCATCGATTAACACTACTGTATTTTTTTTAGTGTATTTTTGTGAGTTCAGAATCTATATTAAACTATCATAATCAATTATGAAAAAGGGATTAAAAATATTCGGGATTATATTCGTACTAATTATTGTTTCTGCAATTGCAGCACCAATAATTTTTAAAGATAAATTTGCAGATATCATCAAAGAGCAAATCAATAACAACTTAAAGGCTAAAGTTGATTTTTCTGATATTGATATTAGCATTATCAGTACCTTTCCAAAAGCCGGTTTAATTATTGAAAATCTAAGCATTATCAATCACGCACCATTTGAAGGTGACACTTTAGTGTATGCTCAAAAAATTGCTTTAAAACTTCCTTTAAACGGATTAATGCAATCTGCAGAAGAGGGTATTGCAATTGACGCTTTTACTATTGATAATGCTTTAGTAAACATTATTAGTAATAAAGAAGGAGTTACCAATTACGATATCGCGTTAAGTCATACTGAAACAGTTGAAGAAACTACCACTGAAACTTCAGATCCTGGACTGTCACTTACTGTACAAGAATATGCAATTACTAACACACGCATTAATTATATTGATCAAGTATCAGAATTGAATGCAAGCTTATCTGAATTTAACCATTCAGGTTCAGGAGATTTATCTGCGGTGTTATCAAGCTTAAAAACCAATACCACTTCAAATATTTCGGTGAGTATGGGAGAATCTAATTATTTAAACAACAATACGCTTGCTTTAAAAGCTGATTTAGAGATTGATCAAGCACAACAAAAATATAGTTTCTTAGAAAACTCTTTTACTCTAAATCAATTGCAATTAGTGTTTGATGGTTTTGTGAAATTAAACGAATCGAATACTGAACTTGATTTAAAATTCAACACACCAACATCTGATTTTAAAAACTTCTTAGCTTTATTACCGGCAGAATATTCTAAAGATATTTCTAAAGTACAAACTAACGGGAGCTTTACAATTAAAGGAGAAGCTAAAGGTATTATTGACAGTACTAACATTCCAAAATTTAATGTGAGTGTTGTGTCTAAAAATGCATCTTTTAAATATCCTGATTTACCAAAGAGTGTAGAAAACATTAATCTAGATGTTGCTATTGCTAACACAACAGGTAAACAAGACGATATTTTTGTAGACCTTCAAAAATTATCCTTACAAATAGATCAAGATAAATTTAGCGCAAACGGAAAAGTTTCGAACCTATTAGGTAACATGTATGTAGATATGAATTTGGATGGGACTCTAAACTTAGGAAACCTTTCACAAGCTTACCCTATTCAGTTAGAACAAGATTTAAACGGAATTGTAACAGCCAATTTACATACTGAATTTTCTCAAAGCGCTATAGAAACTAGCAATTACGAGCAAATGAAAAATAATGGCGGCTTTAGCATTACTGATTTCAAATTTGCCTCTAAAGACATTGTGAACCCTATAGAAATTTCTGAAGCTAAAGTTGCTTTTACGCCGCAACGCATCGCCTTAGAAAAATTAGATATGAAAAGTGGTAGCAGTGATATTAGAGGTACTGGAACTATAGATAATTTAATGGGGTTTTTATTTAGCAAAAAAACACTTAAAGGTGATTTTAAAGTTAATTCAAACCTGTTCAATATTAGCGACTTCATGGTAGACAATACCACCGAAGAAGATAATAGTCAAAAAGAATCTGAAAAAGGAGAAGGTTTAAAAATACCTGCATTTTTAGATGCAAAAATTACAGCTGACGCCAAAAAAGTAATTTATGATAACTTAGTGCTTGAAAATGTAAAAGGTGATTTGGTTATCAAAGATGAAACCGTAGCATTAAACCACTTAACAACGCAAATGTTTGACGGTAGTATGAGTATTAATGGTGATGTATCTACTAAAAATACGAAACCAAATTTTAATTTAGATTTAGGAATTGACCAATTTGATATTTCAAAATCATTTAAAGGAATGGATTTACTTACAAGTATTGCACCTATTGCTAATATGTTGCAAGGGAAGCTAAACACCACATTAAACTTAAAAGGAAATCTAGATGATGAATTTTCTCCAGATTTAAATTCACTTACAGGAAATGCATTAGCAGAATTGTTAACCAAGAAAATAAATACCGAAAATTCACCAGCATTAACAAAGTTAAATGATCAAATATCATTTATTGACTTTAACAAACTTAATTTAAAAGATTTAAAAACAGCCTTATCTTTTGAAAACGGTAAAGTTGCTATAAAGCCATTTACTGTAAAGTATGAAGATATCAATATTGAAATTGGAGGTTCTCACGGGTTTAATAATGATTTAGCGTACACCGCAACTTTTGATGTGCCAGCCAAATACTTTGGTAAAGAAGTTGGTAACTTATTATCAAAACTAAATGATGATGATGTTAAAAACATAAAAGTCCCATTAATAGCTGATATTGGTGGTACAGTAACCAACCCACAAGTTAAAACAGATATGAAACAATCTGTAAGCAACTTAACGAAACAACTCATTCAAATTCAAAAAGATAAATTAATCGGGCAAGGTACAGATGCTTTAGGCGGTATGCTTGGTGGTGTTTTAGGCGGCAACAACAACTCAAATTCTAATGATAACAATAGCACACCAAAAGATACAACTTCAACCAAAGACCCAGTTAAAGATGGTGTAAAGAATGTACTCGGTGGTTTATTTGGTAAGAAGAAAAAGAAAAAAGATAGCGTTAAGTAAATACAGTTGTGTTTAAAATTTAGTTGGAACATGATGAAATATGAAGAAATTAAATTACATCTTTCTACTAATAATATTGTTTGCTTGCCAAAGTAAAGGATTAAAAACAGAATTAGAATACGCATATACAATTTCCGCTAAAAGTGAAAAAGATACGCTTCGAATTGAAAGTTTTAAAATACTCAAAAAAAGAACCGTAGATTTTGACTTTGTCCAAAATATTAGGGTTAACAATTTGAAACATACCATTTATTTGAATAGGTTAATCATTGAAAGCCTTAAAAAGAATGTTGTACTTTATGAGAAAAACATTAGCAATAGGAACAGACTAATTAATTTGAATACTGAAGAGAAGGATCAATATTTAGTACAACTTGAATATGACCAACAAAAAGTAGAAAACTCAAAATTTCGAATAAAAAAAAGACAAGACGAAATTACAATTACACACCAAAAAATCGTACTGATACAAGCAGGATATGGGCAAAATCAAAACGAATATGAACTCATTGACTATATTTTCAAAGGAGAAATTAATGGCGTTAATAGAATTGATTCTATGTCTATTTTAAAAGTTTCAGAAAAGAATTTAAAATTTATTAAAAATAATAGGTTCTCTAACTATAAAGGAAAATAAAACCGGTATCCTACACCATATAAAACACATACTCAGGTTTGTGTCAAATCAAAACTAAAACCTATAATTACTAAAAGACATGAAAAAATCACTTATTTTGTTTTTTGCATTAATAATTACTTTTTCTCGTTCTTATAGTCAACAAGAAACTTCTAAGCATAAAATTACAGAATTTAACATTCTGTTTATTGGTAACAGCCTTACATATACAAATAACCTCCCACAACTTGTAAAAAAATATGCCAAACTAAATGGCATTAGTATTAAAACTAAAATGATAGCATTTCCTAACTATGCTATTGAAGACCATTGGAACAATGGGACAACACAAAAATTAATTTCGAGTAAAAAATTTGACTATGTAATTATCCAACAGGGGCCATCTTCTCAATATGAAGGTAGAAAAATGTTAATTGAATACGGAAAAAAATATAGTGACCTTTGCAAATTAAATAATACTCAGCTTTGTTATTTTATGGTATGGCCATCATTAAACTATTTTCATTCTTTTGATAAAGTGATAAAAAATCATAAAGATGCTGCAACAATTAATAATTCAGTTTTATTACCTGTTGGTGCCAAATGGAAAGAATACTTTGATTCAACTAATAATTATGAATATTACAGCTCTGATGGATTTCACCCGTCTATAAAAGGTAGCAAAATAGCTGCAAAATTAATTGTTGAGTATTTGTTTCAAGAATAAAACAGTTAGCAAATTAACAATATCTAAATTCAGCAATTCAAATGCATGATGTAACATCAAAAATTGATGGTTTTTTCAAAACGGACTTTAAACGAAAATTCATTATTTCTATTTCAATTCCGTTTATATCAAGCCTTATTTATTTAACAGATATTCTGCTTCTGCCAGAATTCAATACAACAGAACAGATTTCTCATATTAGCGCGATAACTGTTACCCAGCGCGACGCATTTGGTTATTCAAGTAGTCAGAGAAAAGTAGGTTATAATTATAGTACAACAAACAACTTTAAATTTTCCACCTTAAAAAAATATCTCAGAGCGCCTGAAGTTACCATGACAATATCTCCCATGTTTAATATTGTAAAAACTGTAGAAAGTCAACATAAAAAAGTTAAAATAGAATCTGGGTTTAATGGCATAAACAAGTTTCTATTAATTTTCAGTAACGCTATTATTTTGATTTCACTATGCTATACTTTTATCGCAAAAGAAATAGCAGAAAACGCCCGTTTAAATTTAATCTATTTTAACATCATTATGTTTTTATTATGGGGGTATTTAATTATTAAATTCTAAAATACATTAGTTTGGATTGGTTATTGCTATTTTAAAACCAATATCAATTTATATCAAAACATTATGAAACATTTTGCATTACTAGTTGCCGTGCTTTTTTTAACATTAAATACTAACGGACAATCAAAAAACTTTTTAGACAAATCCTATATTGAAACTACTGCAAAAGTAGATACTTTAGTTGTGCCAGACCGTATATATTTATCTATACGTATTACCGAGAAAGACACTAAGGATAGAACTTCTGTTGAAGAGCTTGAGAATAAAATGAACGCAAAACTTAAAAGCCTTGGTATAGACACTAAAAAACTGCTGTCACTTTCTGATGTAACCAGTAATTTTAAAAAATACTTTTTAAGAGGCAAAGAAGTCTTGAAGAATAAAACTTATACTCTTTTAGTTTATGATGCTGTAACCGCAGGAAACGTTATGGTGGCATTAGAAGCTATAGATATTTCAAATGTGTATTTAACCAAAACTGAGTATTCAAAAATAGAAGCGTTAAAACTACATTTAAAACAAAAAGCTATTATTAAAGCTAAAGCACAAGCTGAGGCCATGCTTTTGCCACTAGATCAGAAATTAGGAAAAGCCATATTTATTTCTGACATGACGTCTAACATATCACATATGTATAGAAAAACTAATGGAATACAAGTGAAAGGTTATGCTAACATGGAAGACTCAGAAGCACACACACCAATTGACATAGAATTTGAAAAAATAAAACTATCAAGCTCTTTAAATGTTAATTTCGCAATTGAATAAACCGATGAATATTATTGCTCGTCAAGGTTCACTACTAACCTTTCATTATTTCGCACATTAAAAACGGTGTTGTCTTCGAAAATCAAGTACTGCCCTTTAAAACCGTTTACTCTACACCTATGTTGTGCAACAAAAAATGGTTCAGAGAAGAAAATACTTTCTGAACCATCTTAAAGAATCCTTACAATACAAACATCGGTATTATTTAAAAATATGAATGTACGATTTATCTAAATTTAGATTAGCTGACTGAGGGAATTCAGCGTGAACAATTAATATATTTTCATGATGTTGCTCTAAATTATCTAATACTTTTCTATTTAACAATAAAACTGTAGAATGCCCATGATGGTCTAACTTATCTAAAATTGTTTTTCCGTTAAATTCGCAAATCCAATGAGTTTCAGACATGTTTTCTTCGTATACAACCTCTATAGTTGGAACTTGATAATAATTATAATCTCCTAATTCACTTAAGTCAAATACTAAACGAAGTAAACCACTCTCTAAACTATTACTTTCATTATCAATACCTAATTCAGAAAATGATAATTTCCCTTTATTCTGCTTACTTAGTTTTACTTTAACTTCTCCTGGGTTCAACTCTACTTTGTTCATATTAATTTGTTTTAATTATATACTCAAAGTTACGTAACAAAAACAATTATTATTATGATATTTATCAGTACCTAAAGCTAAGTTTATAAAACAAATAATGATTTAAGACACATTAAAATCAACCACTAAACCCTCATTATTACGTACATTAAACACCGTATTATCTTCAAAAATTAAATACTGTCCTTTGACACCTTTTAAAACACCGGAGTAGTCTGGTGTTTTTGACAGGTTTAAACTTTTAACTTTTAATGGATGAGTAATAACTGGGAAATTTAAGTTGAGTAATTCTGCATCTTCTAAAACATAAGACATAACCTCTTCAGGAAGAAAATTTTGAAGTTCTTGTTTTACTTCTAGTAAATTAGCTTCCGCAACCTCATTTTTAAGCATCGCGCGCCAATTGGTTTTATCGGCTACATAATTTTTTAAAGCCACCTCTGCAATTCCGGCTAAATATCTATTTGGTGTTTCAACTATTGGCAAAGCTTGTACTGCTCCTTGATCTATCCAACGGGTTGGCACTTGAGTTTTGCGCGTTACTCCAACTTTTACATTACTACTTAAAGCCAAATACACAATGTGCGGTTGTAATTGTACGCGCTGTTCAAATTCTAAATCCCTATCTGCAATACCTAAATGCGCAGTAGATTTTTCTGGATGCATGATCCACTCTCCTGCTTGAGGTGCATCATAAAAACACGATTTACAAAACCCTTGTCGGTAAATTTCTTTGTCCTTTGCACAATTCATACATTGGTATTTGTCAAAAGATATAGATATTTTCTTGTCCAACAACTGATTCACATTCAACACATCATTCTCAAACATCAAATAATACTGTATTGTTTCCTGTAAATCAGTTTGCATTTTTTGTAAGACTCCGTGGTATTGCATATCAATATTTTTATAGTAAATTTAGGGCTAAAGATAAATTATTTATGCCAATTCCTTTAGTAAATTCTGTAGTCTCTTGGTTTTTGAAAAAACGAATTCATCAAATAGAATTCTTTTCAAAGTACCCGAATGAAGTACAGCATGAGTTGTTATTTAATTTATTACAACAGGCTAAACACACTACTGTAGGTCAGCAATACGACTTTAAATCTATCAGAACTTATGAAGATTTTATTGCACGTATTCCTGTTGTAAACTATGAAGATATTGAACCATTAATCACCAAATCACGACAAGGAGAACAAAACTTATTTTGGGAATCACCTATAAAATGGTTTGCAAAATCTAGTGGAACTACAAATGCAAAAAGCAAATTTATTCCCGTAAGTCAAGAATCTCTTGATGATTGTCATTACAAAGGTAGTAAAGATTTATTGTGCCTTTACCTAAACAACAATGAAGACTCACAATTGTTTACAGGAAAGGGCTTACGCCTAGGCGGCAGTAAAGAATTATACCAGGAAAACGGTACTGTTTTTGGTGATTTATCTGCAATACTTATTGATAACATGCCATTTTGGGCAGAATTTAGCTCTACACCTAGCAGTAAAGTATCTTTAATGGACAGTTGGGAAACTAAACTTCAGGCAATAGTTGATGAAACTATTAATGAAAATGTGACCAGTTTAGCAGGAGTGCCTTCTTGGATGTTGGTGCTACTTAATCAGGTTCTAGAAACCACACAAAACAAACATCTTTTAGAAGTTTGGGAAAACCTAGAAGTCTATTTCCATGGCGGGGTGAGTTTTGAGCCTTATCGCGACCAGTACAAAAAGTTATTACCAAAAAGTAATTTCAAGTATTATGAAATTTATAATGCCTCCGAAGGCTTCTTTGCCATACAAGACAGAAATGATTCATCTGAATTACTTTTAATGTTAGATTACGGGATATTTTATGAGTTTTCAGACATGCGAACTTATGGCACCAGTCAGCAAAAAATGATGCCCTTAAGTGAAGTTGAAATTGGAGTGAATTACGCTGTAATTATCACCACTAATGCTGGGCTGTGGCGCTATCAAATTGGTGACACTGTACGTTTCACTTCAATTAGTCCGTATAGAATTAAAGTCACTGGCCGCACAAAACATCACATCAATGTTTTTGGAGAAGAATTGATGATTGAAAACACCGACGAAGCTTTAAAAATTGCTTGCGAAAAAACAAATTCAGAAATTAAAGAGTATACCGCAGCGCCAATTTTTATGAAAGGCAAAGACAAAGGCGCACACGAATGGCTTATTGAATTTAAAACCGCACCCGAAAACATTGCTTACTTTTCTGAACTATTAGATAACGCTTTAAAATCGTTAAACTCAGATTATGAAGCGAAACGTTTTAATAACATTACCTTAAATCAACCCAAAGTACATATTGCTAAAACTGGTTTATTTTACAATTGGTTGAAAAACAACAGTAAACTGGGCGGACAAAATAAAATAGCTCGTTTATCAAACTCTAGGAATTTTATTGAAGAGTTATTAGCTAGTAACTAAGCGCCTTGTTTATAGTTCTTAGCTATTTCAAAAACACTATCGGCTATAGGTAAATATTGAAAATTTAGTGTGCTTTTTAATTTAGAATTATCGTAATGTAATTGTTTAAAAGCAGAATTGACATTCGCTTTAAAAAGACTTCTTTTACTTCCAGTGAACAAACTCCTTATTTTATCTAATTGTGAGTACACTAACAATTGCCAACGTTGTATTTCTTTTAAGTGTTTCTTGCCACCTATTGAATCTGTTATAATTCTTAGTAATTTTTTGTACGCTATATTTTCGGAAACAACTATAAATTGCTCGTTTACAACTTCTGAATTTGTAAGAGCAACCATTGCTTTAACAACATCATTCACATCAACAATACCTACTGAACCAGTTGTGAAATAATGAAATCCGTTTGCTGCCTTCTTGAAAATCTCTCCTGTACCAGAGGTCCAAAACCCAGAACCCAATATAACACCTGGATTTACGATAACAACATCTAAACCTTCTTGAGTGCCTCGCCACACTTCCAATTCAGCATCGTATTTTGTAATAGCATAAATATTATTTTTGTTGTTTTCAGGATTCCATGGCGTAGTTTCATTAATTAGAGCATTAACATCTTCACCTAAAGTAGCTATGGAACTCACATGACACAATTTTGCAACCTTATGACTCAAACACAAGTTTACAATATTTGCAGTTCCCACAACATTAACGTCTCTTGACGTTTTATAATCTTTAGGATTAAAAGACAAATTAGCCGCGCAATGATACACTTGACTTATACCTTTAAACGCTATATCTAAAGCAGGAACATCTGTGACATTAGCTTCAACCCAGTCTATTGTATTAAATAAATCATCTGGTGTATCTGAATAATATGAGAATATTTTTTTTGTGTGTTCCATTTTTTCTTTTGCCCTATAAATAGCCCTAACTCTTTTTTGCTGAACTGCTAACTTATATAACAAATGTGCACCCAATAACCCTGTTCCTCCTGTGACTAAAATCATAAGACCAAATTAGTCTTTTTTCATTTTATACAATTATATTTGTGTAAATTTTAGTAGAAACATGATGAATTTTGTAGAAGAATTACGCTGGAGAGGCATGCTCCATGATATAATGCCAGAAACTGAGGAATTACTTTTAAAAGAATCTACAGCTGGTTATATTGGTTTTGATCCAACAGGTGAATCTCTTCACATTGGTAGTTTGGTACAAATCATCATTTTAATGCATTTTCAAAAAGCTGGTCACACGCCTATTGCATTGGTTGGAGGTGCTACTGGAATGATTGGTGATCCATCTGGGAAATCTGCTGAACGTAATTTATTAAACGAAGAAATTTTAGCTAAAAATATCGCTGGAATTAGAGGTCAACTAGAACGTTTTATCGATTTTAATTCTGATATCTCTAATAAAGCAGAATTGGTAAATAACTACGATTGGATGAAAGATTATTCATTCATCGATTTTGCACGTGATATCGGTAAACACATTACTGTCAACTACATGATGGCAAAGGATTCTGTAAAAAAACGTTTAAGTGCAGAATCAAAAGTTGGGATGTCATTTACCGAATTTACATACCAATTGTTTCAAGGTTACGATTTCTTGCACTTGTTTAGAGAAAAGAATTGCAAAATTCAAATGGGTGGTTCAGATCAATGGGGTAACATTACTACTGGTACAGAATTAGTACGACGTGTTGCAGGCGGAAAAGCATATGCAATGACCTGCCCTTTAATCACTAAAGCTGACGGTACAAAATTCGGAAAAACTGAAGGTGGAAATGTATGGTTAGACAGACACAGAACTTCACCATATAAATTTTACCAATATTGGTTAAACGCTTCTGATGAAGATGCTGAAAAATATATTAAAATTTTCACATTCTTAGATAAAAAAACTATTGACACTTTAACTACTGAACATAAAGAAACGCCGCATTTAAGGCTACTACAAAAGAAAGTTGCAGAAGAAGTTACTACTATGGTACATTCTAAAGAAGATTTAGATAGCGCTATAAAAGCTTCTAATATCTTATTTGGAAAATCAACTTCTGAAGACTTAATGACTTTAGACGAACAAACATTTCTTGATGTTTTTGATGGCGTTACTCAAGCTGAAGTATCAAGAGAAGATATTGATAACGGTTTAGATATGATTGGTGCTTTAGCCGCAAAAACTGGGTTTTTAAAATCTAATGGTGATGCTAGACGTGCTTTAAAAGAAAATGCTATTTCTGTAAATAAAGAAAAGGTTAAAGAAGATTATAGTATTACTGCTAAAGATTTAATCAATAACAAGTTTGTGTTGCTACAGCGCGGAAAGAAAAACTACTACGTTGTTACAGTAAAATAATAGTTCTCAAACAAATACTTAAAACATAAAAAAAGCCCAAAACAAAATTTGTTTTGGGCTTTTAAACTAACTAACTTTATGAAAAAAGTATTCCCTTTTCACACTATATAAGACGTAATAATCTATAATTTATTACACTTGAATCAAAACTTTAACATTTTTAACATTCACAAAACCATCAAGTTACAACCGCGAATATCTGAATTATCAAACCTACCGATAACTTCAAAATCTTCATTTAGCGATTTTCTCCCTAAATCTTGAGTTGCGATAAACGAACATGAATTGATGTTTGCTAAGTCAATCACATTCAAACCTCCAGTTTTTCCTGATACCTGAATACTTAATGGATCCTCAGTATCTCTGGTTAACACTTTCATCCAAGGTGGACAATTGAAAACACCGTTCCCTTTAGAGTAGGCCTGTGATAATAATTCTGTCATTCCGTATTCAGAGTGAATTTCAGAAACTCCAAATCCGTTTTTAAGTTCTTGGTGTAATTCAGCTCTAATAAGTTCTTTTCTTCTCCCTTTCATACCTCCAGTTTCCATTACAATTGCATGTGATAAGTCAAACTGATGGTATTCAATTAAGTCTAACAACGCGAAAGACACACCTATAAGCAATACTTTTTGCCCTGCGTTATCAAGCGCAATTAACTTCTGTTTTATATCTTCCAAATTATTCAAATAAAATCCACTATCTATATGATTTGATTTCTGGATTAAATCATCCACCATATAAATTAATGATGAGCCTTCACGCTCTAGATATGATGGCAATAAGGCTAGCACGACATAATCTTCAATATCACCGTAAAAATATTCAAAGCCACTCAAATAACTGTTTTCATATACTGAAACATCAGTTACCATATGTTTACTGGTCACAGACCCTGTGGTTCCGGAACTTGTAAAAACAACTTTTACGTCTTCATCAGAAGATAAAATTGATTTACTTTTAAAAAACTCAATTGGCAAAAATGGAATGTCAGAAATTGTTTTCACATCACTTGGATGCCTATATAGTAAATCACAAAACGAACGATATACTTTGTTGTTCTCAAACTGAAATTGAAATACTTGTAGTGCCAAGGAAGTAAACTCCTCGTCTGTAGTGATTTTAAAAATTTCTTCTTGAAGCATATTCAAAAGTAGCAAAAAAAAGCATGCTGAAATAAGCATGCTTTTTTAGTGTATTTATTTATCTTAATTAATAATATCGAATCCGGTATATTTCACTAAGCATTCAGGTATTTTAATGCCTTCAGGCGTTTGGTAGTTTTCTAATATTCCTGCCAAAACACGTGGTAATGCTAATGCGCTTCCATTTAATGTATGTGCTAAATGCTTTTTATTATTAGCATCTTTATAACGCAATTTCAACCTGTTAGCTTGATAGTTTTCAAAATTAGACGCTGAACTGATTTCCAACCAACGGTCTTGTGCTGTAGAAAATAATTCAAAATCGTAAGTCATGGCAGCAACAAATCCAGTATCACCGCCGCATAAACGTAAAATTCTATATGGTAATTTTAAATCTGCTAAAATATCTTTTATATGATCTACCATTCCATCTAAAGCTTCATAAGATTTATCTGGATGCTCAAAACGTACTATTTCAACTTTATCAAACTGATGTAATCTGTTCAGCCCTCTAACATGTGCACCATAACTACCTGCTTCTCTTCTAAAACAAGGTGTATATGCTGTATAACATATTGGGAAATCTTTTTCTGAAATCAACTCATCTCTTAGAATATTTGTCACAGGAACCTCTCCAGTAGGAATCAAATACAAATCATCTTGAGCATCATGATACATTTGTCCTTCTTTATCTGGTAATTGCCCAGTTGCAGTTGCTGAAGCTTCATTCACCAAATGTGGTACCTGAACTTCAGTATAACCTGCATCTGTATTTTTATCTAAAAAGTATGAAATCAATGCACGTTGTAATCGTGCGCCTTTTCCTTTGTATACAGGAAAACCAGCACCTGATATTTTATTCCCTAACTCAAAGTCAATAATGTCATATTTCTTTGCCAACTCCCAGTGAGGTAAAGCCCCTTCATGTAAAGTTGGTATTTCTCCGGCTGCAAATACTTCTTCGTTATCAGTTTCACTATTTCCTGCCTTCACTAATTCATGTGGTACATTTGGGATAGTGTATAATAAATCACTTAAAGATTTCTGAACCTCATTAACAACTTCTGTTAGCGCTTTTGTTTTTTCTTTAAGCTGAACTGTTTTTTCTTTTAACAGATTTGCTTTTTGAGTCTCCCCACTCTTAAACAACATTCCAATTTCTTTGGACAATTTATTCAATTCAGCTTGTGTATTATCGAATAACACTTGAGTGCTTCTTCTTTTATCATCTAAAGCTATTACCTCTTTTAAAATTGGAGCGGCATCAAAATTTCTTTTTTTCAGACCTTCTACAATTAAGTCGGTATTTTCCTTAATAAACTGTACTTGTAACATTGTTAATTATTTTTAGAAAGGCAAAAGTACATATTTTGCTTTTTATATATAAAAAAAACCTCTCAAAAATGAGAGGCTTTCAAATCTAGTGAAAGTTCACTTATATTTTAAAAGTAACCACTGGTCTTTTTGCGTGATTTACTAAATCTTCACTTATACTTCCATTAAAGAAGTGAGACAACCCTTTTCTACCATGAGTACTCATTGAAATAATATCAGCATTAATAGAGTTTCCGAAATTTAAAATTCCTTTTTCTATACTAACATCATTATAAATATTTAATGTATAATTATCTAACTTCACACCTTCTAAAAACGCATTCATACGTTTTTCTGCTTCTCCAGTAGTCACAAAACTTGACGGCGTATTCACCATTAACAAATGCATTTTAGCGTTCGATTTAGTAGCAAATTCAATAGCTTTTAAGAATGATGCTTTATACTCTGAAGTAAATTCACAAGCAAAAACAAAGTCATTAATCTTGAAGTTTTCATCTTCTCTTTTGATAACTAAAACTGGCACATCTGAAGTTCTTACTACTTTTTCTGTGTTTGATCCAATTACCATTTCTTTAAATCCAGAAGCCCCTCTTGACCCCATGACAATTAAATCAATATCTTTACCATGAGCAGTATCAATGATACCTTCAAACGCTGTGCTATTTTGAATACCTTCATGAACATCTACTCCTGATAAATAGTCTTTATCAAGAAACGCTTCAAATTTTTGATGCGCCATTTTCATGAAAAACATAGCTCCCGGAAGCTCACTTGTTTCAATCATAGGGTCAACCATATCAAATGGTAACTCTAATAAATGAAGTACATGTAATTCACTATTATACTTTTTTGCTAATTGCGCAGCTACTTTTAAAGCAGATTCTGAACCTGAAGAGAAATCAGTAGGGACTAATATTTTTTTCATATTAAATTTTAAAGATTAGTAGTTTATTATGATATAAATATACAAAAATTAGTCTAATTCACAGACTAAAAATATTTTGTTTTTATTGTTCTAAAAAAAGATGTATATTTGCCTCGCATTTTTTATGTAAAATATGATAAATGAGGGGACAGATGTCCCCTCTTTTTATAACCAATTACAATGTTTAAAGAAAAGGTTACTCAATTATTACACGCTGGACTCGAAGAAAAACAAGATTTATTTTTAATCGATTTTTCTGTAGATGCTGGTAATAAAATAAATGTAGTTATTGATGGTGACAACGGTGTAACTGTTCAAGACTGCATCTTTATCAGTCGCGCTATAGAAAACAATCTAGATCGTGATGAACATGAATTTTCTATAGATGTTACGTCTTGTGGTGCTACTAGCCCATTAACAATTACAAGACAATACACCAAAAACATTGGTAGGGAATTAGAGGTTAAACTCGTTTCAAGTAAAAACATTGAAGGGGAATTAACCAAAGTTGACGAAAATAAAATAACTTTAGAGTGGGACGCTCGCGAACCTAAACCAGTAGGTAAAGGAAAAGTAACCGTTCATAAAGTAGAAGAAATAGCTTTCAGCGATATTGTTGAAGCAAAAGTGATGATAAAATTTTAATTAAATAAATGTTATGGAAAACATTGCATTAATAGAGTCTTTTTCTGAGTTTAAGGATGACAAAATGATTGATCGTGTTACATTAATGGCGATCTTAGAGGATGTATTCAGAAATGCTTTAAAAAAGAAATTTGGAGATGATGATAACTTTGATATCATTATTAATCCTGATAAAGGTGATTTAGAAATCTGGAGAAACAGGATTGTTGTTGCAGATGGAGAAGTTGAAGAACCTAATCAGGAAATTTCATTAGCTGAAGCTCGAAAAATTGAGCCAGATTTTGAAGTTGGTGAAGATGTATCTGAAGAAGTAAAATTAATCGACTTAGGAAGACGATCAATTTTAGCATTAAGACAAAACTTAATTTCTAAAATACACGAACACGACAATACAAATATCTACAAACAATTTAAAGATTTAATTGGAGATATTTACACTGCAGAAGTGCACCATATTCGTCACAGAGCAATCATTTTAGTAGATGATGAAGGTAACGAAATGATACTCCCTAAAGAAAACCAAATTCCATCTGATTTTTTCAGAAAAGGTGAAAACGTAAGAGCTATTATTGAAAGCGTAGAGTTAAAAGGAAATAAACCTTCAATTGTACTTTCAAGAACGTCACCACGTTTCTTAGAAAAATTATTTGAACAAGAAATACCAGAAGTATTTGACGGTTTAATTAATGTTAAGAAAGTAGTTAGAATTCCAGGTGAAAAAGCAAAAGTAGCTGTAGATTCTTACGATGATAGAATTGACCCTGTTGGAGCTTGTGTTGGTATGAAAGGTGCTAGAATTCATGGAATTGTTCGTGAGTTAGGTAATGAAAACATTGATGTTATCAATTATACTGAAAATCCACAATTATTAATTACTAGAGCATTGAGCCCTGCACGTGTTACTTCTGTTAAAATTGACGAAGAAAACAACAAAGCAGAAGTAATGCTAAGACCTGAAGAGGTTTCAAAAGCAATTGGTAGAGGTGGTCAAAACATCAGATTAGCTGGACGATTAACTGGATACGAAATTGACGTATTTAGAGAAGGTGTTGAAGAAGATGTTGAATTATCAGAATTCTCAGATGAAATAGAAGGATGGGTAATTGCAGAATTTTCAAAAGTTGGTTTAGATACTGCAAGAAGTATTCTTGACCGTGATGTAGACGACTTAATCAAAAGAACAGATTTAGAAGAAGAAACTGTTCTTGACGTTATCAGAATATTAAAAGAAGAATTTGAAGACTAATTAAACACTAGTATTCAAATAAAAATAAAAGTTGAGGTAAATAAAGTTATATGGCTGACAATAAAGTAATGAGGCTTAATAAGGTATTAAGAGAATTAAATATTTCTCTTGATAGAGCTGTGGAGTTTTTAAATTCTAAAGGAATTGAAATTGAAGCACGTCCTACTACAAAAATATCTGGCGACATTTATAAGGTGTTATCAGATCAATTTCAAACAGATGCTAATAAAAAAGTAGCATCTAAAGAAGTAGGTGAGGAAAAGCGAAAGGAAAAAGAAGCATTGCGTTTAGAGCGCGAGCAAGAAGAAGAACGCAAAAAAGCCGAAGAGGCTAAAAGGCAAGAAATCATCAAGGCAAAAGCTAAGCTTTCTGGCCCAAAAACTGTTGGTTCCATTGATTTAGATGCAGATAAAACTCAGCCAGAGCAACCTCAAGAAACTGCACCTAAAGCAACAGAAACAACTAAAGAGGAGACTAAGCCTAAAGCTGAACCAACTCCAAAACCAGAAGTTATTGAAACACGCAAAGCCGAAGTTCAAAAACCAAAAGTTTTAAAAACAATAGATTTAGAGAAAACTAAACCTGTTCAGAAAAAGAAAAAGAAAAAAGAAACACCACAAAAAACAGCTGAAAAACCTCAACAAAAAGAAGCTGTTAAAAAACCTGTGGAAACTAAACCCGAAGCTCCTAAAGCTACGGAAGCGGCTAGCGAAGATAAAACAGAAGAGCCAGTTGACGAGAAAGTAACTACTCAATATCAAAAGTTATCTGGACCAAAAATGACTGGTCAGAAAATTGATTTATCTCAATTTAACAAACCAAAGAAAAAAGCAGATCCTAAAAAAGGCGCTGGTGCAGATAAAAAACCAAAACGTAAACGTATCACTAAACCTGGTACAGGAACAAATACTGGACCTGGAAACCGTGGAGGAAACAACAGAGGAGGAAACAAATCTAACAACCAACGTGGTGGCAAAGGACGTAGAGCACAGGTTGTAAAAGAAGAGCCATCTGAAGCTGATGTACAAAAACAAGTTAGAGAGACCTTAGAAAAACTTCAAGGGAGATCAAGCAAATCTAAAGGTGTTAAAAACAGAAGAGATAAGAGAGATTTACACCGTCAGAAAAGACAAGACGAAATTGAAGCTCAAGATGCTGACAACAAAATTAAAGTAACAGAATTTGTTACTGTTAATGAACTTGCTACCATGATGGATGTGCCAAACACAAAAATTATTGGTGCATGTATGTCACTTGGAATCATGGTTACCATGAACCAACGTCTTGATGCAGAAACACTAACAATTGTTGCCGAAGAATTCGGATTTGAAGTAGAATTTGTATCTGCAGATTTAGAAGAAGCAATTGTAGAAATAGAAGACAAACCAGAAGACCTAATCACTAGAGCTCCTATCGTAACTGTTATGGGACATGTTGATCACGGTAAAACATCATTGTTAGATTACATCCGTAAGGAAAATGTAATCGCTGGAGAATCTGGTGGAATTACGCAGCATATTGGTGCTTATGGTGTAGAATTAGAAAGCGGTCAAAAAATCGCATTCTTAGATACACCTGGTCACGAGGCCTTTACTGCAATGCGTGCACGTGGTGCTCAGGTAACTGACATCGCAATTATTGTAATTGCTGCCGATGATGACATCATGCCACAAACAAAAGAAGCAATTTCTCACGCACAAGCTGCTGGAGTTCCAATTGTATTCGCAATAAACAAAGTAGATTTACCTGCTGCAAATCCTGATAAAGTAAAAGAGCGCTTAGCCGCTATGGATTTACTTGTTGAAGACTGGGGAGGTAAAATTCAATCTCATGACATCTCTGCAAAAACAGGATTAGGTGTTAATGAATTATTAGAAAAAGTATTACTTGAGGCTGAATTATTAGACCTTAAAGCAAATCCAGATAAAATTGCTACAGGTACTGTAGTTGAAGCATTCTTAGATAAAGGGCGCGGATATGTATCTACAATATTAGTACAAGCTGGAACATTAAAAATTGGTGACTACTTATTAGCCGGTAAGCATACTGGTAAAGTAAAAGCAATGCAAAATGAGCGCGGAGACGATGTTAAAGTTGCAGGACCTTCTACACCAGTTTCAATACTAGGATTAGATGGCGCTCCTCAAGCAGGTGATAAATTCAATGTATTTGAAGACGAAAGAGAAGCAAAATCAATTGCTACAAAACGTACACAATTACATAGAGAACAATCTGTTAGAACACAACGTCATATTACACTTGATGAAATTGGACGTCGTATTGCACTTGGAGACTTTAAAGAATTAAATATTATCCTTAAAGGTGATGTTGATGGTTCTGTAGAAGCCTTAACTGATTCATTCCAGAAATTATCTACTGAAGAAATTCAAGTTAATATCATCCATAAAGGTGTTGGAGCAATTACAGAGTCTGATGTATTATTAGCATCTGCTTCTGAAGCAATTATTATCGGATTTAATGTACGTCCAGCTGGTAAAGCAAGACAAGTTGCCGATATGGAAGAAATCGACATCAGAACTTACTCTATCATCTACGATGCAATTAATGATTTAAGAGATGCCATGGAAGGGATGTTATCTCCAGATATTAAAGAAGAAATCACTGGTACTGCAGAAGTACGTGAGTTATTCAAGATATCTAAAGTTGGTACTATTGCAGGTTGTATGGTTGTATCTGGTAAGATATTAAGAAGCGGAAAAATCCGTATCATACGTGAATCTGTAGTTATATTTGATGGTGAATTAGCAGCATTAAAACGTTTCAAAGACGACGCTAAAGAAGTTGCTAAAGGATACGATTGTGGTATGCAAATCAAAAACTACAACGACCTTAAAGAAGGTGATGTGTTTGAATGCTACCAAGAAGTTGAAGTTAAAAAGACACTTAAAAAACAGCGCTAATCACGTTTTAACTCATACTAAAAAACCCTTTAGAAAGTTTTCTAAAGGGTTTTTTTATACTCAATAGGATAAACAAAACTGTAACTATTCGCACACATTAAAGTTTTTATTACATTTACATTATGTTATTTCAACTTACAATTATTGTAACCATGTTATTGCTCTCTGCTTTCTTTTCAGGGATGGAAATGGCCTACGTGTCTTCTAATAAAATTCACATTGAGTTAGAAAAGAAAAAGAAAGGGATTGTTGCAAAGGTTCTGGCTAAAATAACAGAAAATCCATCAAAATTTATTGCAACCATGTTGGTTGGAAACAACATAGCTTTAGTAGTATACGGACTCTACATGGGAGACGCTATAATGGCATGGCTGGAAAACATGTTGCCAAATGCAAATGAACAATTAAATTATTTTATCACTAATTTCGGTTTACTAATTCAAACACTAATATCAACATTAGTCATATTAGTCACTGCAGAATTTATACCTAAAGTTTTTTTTCAGATTTACGGCAATACATTGTTAAAATTCTTTGCCATACCTGCATATCTATTTTACATCTTATTTTATTTCATATCTACATTTGTGATGCAAATTTCAGATTTTGTGTTGAAAAAATTCTTTAAAACTGAAGGTGATGAACTGCAACTAACATTCTCAAAAATAGAACTCGGAAACTACATCACTGAACAAATGGAAACCGTTGACACAACTGATGAAGTAGATTCGGAAATACAATTATTTAAGAATGCTTTAGAATTTGCAGAAGTTAAAGCAAGAGAAGTTATGGTGCCACGTACTGAAATAATGGCTGTAGAACTTCATGAAAGCACACTAAAATTAACCAAACTTTTTACAGATACTGGTTATACCAAAATTTTAGTTTATAAAGATACCATTGATGATATCGTTGGCTACGTACGCTCATTTGATTTATTCAAGAAACCACGAACAATAAAATCAATCATTCATCCTATAGAATTTGTTCCTGAAACAATGCTTATTAGCGATGTTTTAGACTCGTTAACAAAAAAAAGAAAAAGTATAGCCGTAGTATTAGATGAATATGGTGGTACTTCGGGTATGCTAACCGTAGAAGACATAATTGAAGAACTATTTGGTGAAATTGAAGATGAACACGACTCAATCGAACTCACTGAAGAAAAAATAAATGACACTACTTACCATTTTTCAGCACGTCAAGAAGTAGATTATATCAATGAAAAGTTTAAGTTAAATCTTCCAGAAGCAGAACAGTATGAAACATTAGGAGGACTTATAGTTTTTAACAATGAAGAAATCCCAGACAAAGGAGAACACATACATTTAGAGAACTTTACATTTACTATCCTAGAAGCATCGAGTACCAAAATCGACCTTGTTAAGCTGGAAATTAGAGAAAAAGAATAAGCTCAACTTCTTTTAATTGAGATGTTTAAACACGCTAAACAGCTTTATAAAAATGCTCTAAAATAATTTATATCATTATTACTTCAAACTACTTTTATTTTATGCAATAAAATGTTATTTTCGCTACCTTAATTATACAAAAAAGAATAAAGATGGCAATCTTAAGTAAGATACGTGAAAAATCAGTTTTTTTAATTTTTATTATCGCATTAGGTTTATTTGCATTCCTAATTGACCCAACAAAATTAATCGATTTTTTCGCTAATGGAGGTACTAAAGAGTATTTAGCAAAAGTAAACGACGAAGTTATTTACAACGAAGCATTCGCAAGACAAGTTGAAGCTGCCCAAAGAGGTAATCAACAAAGTACTATGCAAGTTGCAAACAGAGTTTATGACCAAGAAGTAACTAGAATATTATTAAACGAAGAGTTAGATAAATTAGGTATTACAGTTGAGAAAGATCAAATGTGGGATCTTTTTAAAACCAACTACGGAAATGTTCCTGATTTCAAAAATGAAGCCGGAGAATTTGACGAAGGTAAATTGAAAGAATTTATTGAAGCTCAGGTTGAAGCAAATCCAAAAGCCTGGGAAAACCAAGAAGAAAGTATTGCATTTTCAGGAAAACAACAATTATACTACGCTTTAGTAAAAGCTGGTTCTTTACCAACCGAAAAGGAAGGTGAAGTTGCGTACAAAATGCAAAATGATTTAGTAGATATGAAATATGTATATTTACCATACACTCAAATCGCTGATTCTACAATCACTATTTCAAAAGATAAAATTCAAGCTTATGTAAATGCGCATAAGAGTCAGTTTGAAGAAGAAGCAAACGCTGCTGTACAGTATGTATATTTTGAAGAAAAGCCATCTTTAGAAGATGAAAATGAATTCAAAACTAAAATAAACGCTTTATTACCAGAATTTAAAAGCACTACTTCAATTGCAGAATTCATCAACGAAAATTCAGCAATTAAACACGATACAATTTACAAGTTAAAATCTGCTTTAGAAGCTCCAATTCAAGCTAAAGTAGATTCTATGCAAATAGGTGACACTTTCGGTCCATATGCTGCTGCTGGATTTACAAAAATTGTAAAATTAACAGGAAAGAAATTGGCACCATCTGTAAAAGCAAGTCACGCTTTAATTTCATATGAAGGTGCACAAAGAGCTAAACCTGAAGTTACGAGAACTAAAGAAGAAGCAAAAGCATTAGCTGAAGAATTATTAGCAAAAGCAAAAACTTCTGGTACAGACTTTGCTGCATTTGCAACAGAAAATTCAGACGGACCTTCTGCTACTAAAGGTGGAGATTTAGGTTGGTTCTACGAAAACCAAATGGTTCCTGCTTTTAACGACTATGTGTTTAATAACGCTAAAGAATCTATTGGATTAGTTGAAACTGATTTCGGATTTCATATTATTAAAGTAATTGACACTAAAGAAGAAGAAAAATATCAAGTTGCTACTTTAGCAATGAAAGTCGAAGCTTCTCAAAAAACTATTGACGCATTATACGCTGATGCAAGTCAGTTTGAAGTTGATGTTAACGAAGGTGATTTTACTACAAAAGCTACTGAAAAAAACTATACAGTTCGCCCAGTAAATACAATTACTAATTTATCAGAAAACTTACCTGGTTTACAAGGATCTCAACGTCAAATCGTAAAATGGTTATTTGATGAAGAAACTAAAGCTGGAGATATTAAAAGATTTGACATCAACGGAAACTACGCCGTTATACAAGTAACTTCTAGAAAAGAAAAAGGATTAATGTCGACTGATGATGCTTCATTTAAAGTATTACCTATTTTAAGAAATCAAGAAAAAGCAACACAATTAAGAGCAAAAATGTCAGCAAGTACTTTAAGTGACATTGCTAGCAGTAACAATACTACTGTAAGAACTGCAAACGCTGTTAGTATGGCAAACCCTACTATTCCAGGAGCTGGTAGAGAACCAAAAATTGTTGGTACTGCATTTGCTTTAGAAAACGGACAAACATCTGGTTTAATTGATGGTGAAAAAGGAGTTTATATGATTGAGGTTACTAAACAAACCTTAGCTCCTAAAATGGATTCTTACAAGTCTTTTGCTAAGGACCCAAACAATAACATTAATGCCGTTGGTGCAAAAGTTATTGATGCTTTAAAGAAGAAAGCAGTGATTGAAGACAACAGAGCTACTTTTTACTAAAAACAAAATAGCTTTATTATAAACACCAAAGCCTCACAATATTGTGAGGCTTTTTTTATACCTAAATTTAAAACATAAAAAATCCCTGCCTTACGACAGGGATTTTACCCCAAAAAAACTTACTTATCTGTAAAATAACTTACAGATTATACAAAGATACAAAATATCCATATGTTAAAAAATACCCGATATCGGGTATTTTTTAACATAATCAATGAGGTTCCTTACTATTTAAAAGGTATGAGAAGTTTCATTCCTAAATTTAAACTTGTAGACTTTAAATTATTATAACTCATGATATCAGCTACTGAAACACCATTAAATTTTCTAGCAATTGCATAAAGCGTATCTCCTTTTCTTACCGTATAAACTTTATTAGAACTAGATACATTCTCCACAATTGTATCAGTATTAGACTGCGTATTTGTGAGCCTTTTAACCCCAGAAAAAGCATTAGACCAATACCCCTCTTTTAAAGAAGAAATCATCACTCCTCTTGAAGACGATGAATGTACAAACTTAACATCTCTTACATCTACACTAACTACTAAACCTACGTGATTTATCCTACTCTTACCATTAGTTTTAAAAAAAACTAAATCGCCTTTTTGAACAGAGTTTTTAGATACTCTTACTCCTTTTTTAGACTGCTCGAATGATGTTCGAGGTAACACAATATTTACAGCTTTAAACGAGGTAAACATCAAACCAGAACAATCCATTCCTGATTTAGAAGTACCTCCGTATTTATATTTCGTACCCTTAAAACTGAGTGCTTTTCTTATAATTTTATCTGTTATAGAAGCTGAAACTGTAGTTGGGCCAGGTAATGTATTAACTTCATTTGTAGATTGTTTCTTTACTTGTGGAACCGTACGCTTAGTAGTGTATTTTCTAGACGATGATTTTTTAGTTACAACATTATGCTTTGACTTACACGATGCCAATAAAAGAATAGTCACAATTGGTATTACTCTAGTCAATTTCATCATAAAAAACCTATTTATTATTTACAATTAATGCTGCAGTTTCATCACTCGCCCCACTTCCGCCTAGCTTTTGCTCCAACTCGTAATAATCATTAAACATCTGAGATCTATTTGAATTAGATAAAATTTTATGTAATTCGGTTTTTAAATTCTTTACATTAAATTCACCTTGAATCAATTCTTTAACCACTTCTCTGTCCATAATTAAATTGACCAAGGATATATACTCTAAATTAATTATGCGTTTAGCAATTTGATAAGAGATATTACTTCCTTTATAACAGACAACTTGAGGCACTTTAAACAACGCTGTTTCTAGAGTTGCGGTACCTGAAGTTACTAAAGCCGCAGTAGACAAACTCAATAAATCATAGGTTTCATTGGATATAAAACTGATGTTTTCAGTTTTGATAAACTGCTTGTAAAATATATAATCTTGACTAGGAGCTCCAGCTATAACGAATTGATACTCTTTAAAATCATCTACTAATGACAGCATAATAGAGAGCATCTTTTTTATTTCTTGCTGTCTACTACCTGGTAATAACGCAATAATTGGCTTATCACTTAATTTGTGGTTAGTTCTGAACTCTGACTCACTAACTTGTCTTCTATCTGCAATAGCATCTAACAAAGGGTGCCCAACAAAATGAACTGGGAAATTATGTTTCTTTTCATAGAAGTCTTTTTCAAAAGGTAAAATCACATATAACTGATCCACATCACGCTTAATTGCTTTTATCCTATTTTCTTTCCATGCCCAAATTTGAGGAGAAATATAATAATGAGTTTCGTACTTAAGTACTTTTGCCCATTTCATAATCCTGAAATTAAACCCTGGATAATCAATGAAGATAAGCTTATCTGGCTTGAATTCGGAAATATCTTTTTTACATAACGAAATATTTTTAGCAATAGTCCTCAAATTCATGATAACTTCAATAAACCCCATGAAGGCAAGTTCTCTGTAATGTTTTACTAAAGTCCCACCTACTGCCTGCATTAAGTCACCTCCCCAAAACCTAAATTCTGCAGCTGGGTCTTTCTTCTGAATTGCCTTCATTAAGTTAGACGCATGTAAATCGCCAGACGCTTCTCCTGCTATAATGTAATATTTCATTAGAGTAAATTAAATAAAATAAATGGCATATGTTACAAACGCCACTAATAACGTGGCTAAAACCACTCCTCTTGCTTTATATTCTAAATCTTTTTGCAGTAATAAGAAAAAGACACCTAAATTAGGTAAAGCACCTAATGCAAGTAACATCCATAAGTTTCCTTGTTGCACAAAACCATTAAAGGTTGAAGAAAAATCTGAAGATTTTAAACTTGATATTATTAACGTACAAATAACAACTCCCAAGAAAGCTGTTACTACACCTATAAAGAAACCTTTAAATACTTCTTGTTTAATTTTCAAAATTCCACGTGTTTAATTGTTGTATATAATGATGTGCCGTTAAATCGAACTGAACAGGAACCACTGTTGCATACCCATTATCTAAGGCAAATAAATCAGTGTCTTGACCATTATCAAGGTTGACAAAATTACCTGTTAGCCAGTAATACTCTTTTCCTTGAGGGCTCGTTCTTTTATCAAATTCTTCTATCCAATTTGCTTTGGCTTGTCTGCAAACCTTTATACCTTTAACATCTCCCTTTGGAAAATTAACATTTAAAACTACGCCTTCTGGCAGCCCGTTTTCAATCACATTTTTAGCAATAGTTTTTATATGACTCTTTAGTGGTTCAAAATCAGCATTCCAAGAATGATCTAATAAAGAAAAACCAACAGAGGGTATGCCTTCAATTCCAGCTTCTATTGCAGCACTCATAGTACCTGAATAAATCACATTAATTGCAGAATTAGACCCATGATTAATTCCCGAAACACATAAATCTGGCTTTCTTGGCAATAATTCATTTACAGCAAGTTTTACACAATCTGCTGGTGTACCAGAGCAACTGTATTCAACTTGACTACCATCCTTGATAGTAATTGATTCTACATGCAATGTTGAATCTAATGTAATTGCATGCCCCATTCCGCTTTGCGGACTATCAGGTGCAACAACTACAACATCACCAAATTCCTTCATAACCTCAATCAGAGTACGTATACCTGGTGCAGTTATCCCATCATCATTAGTCACTAAAATAAGAGGTTTGTCACTCATTTTTTTATATTTGTTATTCGGTTGCTAAAGTACAAAAATAGCGATTAAAAGCAGGTACATCACATTTAAGAAAATTTTAGGAACAACATAAACACTTTGGTCTGATTTTTTCATTAACTTACATCAATAGTAATATGACTCGATTTATGATGAAGAATTTTAAAATAGCCATCCTTACAAGTTTAATAGCGATTACATCTTGTAGCTTTACAAACAAAACATTTGACGACCCTGATAAAGACAAGCTTTTACTAGACTTAATAACTTATGTTTTAGAAAAAGGGCATTATGACCCAAAAATCATGGATGACGATTTTTCTGAACATGTGTACACTGATTTTATTGACGCTGTTGATCCTTTAAAGCGTTATTTTTACCAATCTGACCTTAAAGACTTTTCAAGGTATAAATCTGAAATAGATGATCAGATAAAAAATAAAGAATTGACTTTTTTCAATTTAGTCTATGATAGATTAATGCAACGCATGGAAGAAAGTGAAAAGTTATCCTTGACAATCATTGAACAACCATTTGATTACACAGCAACAGAAACTATTAGTGTAGATTATGACAAAAACACATATGCATCGTCTAAAAAAGAAATGAAAGACAGATGGCGTAGACAGTTAAAATACTCAACAATTGATAATTATGACGATGAATTAACTGTTGATGAAAATTCAAAAGACAGTTTAAATACGACTCCAATAAAAGTTATTTCGAAAAAAGATGCTGAAAAAAAAGCACGTGAAAAAACTAAAGAGTTCTTAATTGATTATTATGCAATTATGAAGGATTTAGAACGTAAAGATTGGTTTTCAAATTACATTAATGCAATTGTAGAAGTTTTTGATCCTCACACCTTTTATTTTGCACCACAAGACAAAGAACGATTTGACCAAAGCATGTCTGGAAAACTTGAAGGTATTGGTGCGCGTTTACAAAAAAGAAAAAATGAAGTTAAAATCATGTCACTTATTTCTGGTGGCCCAGCATGGAGAGGTCAAGAATTAGAGGCTGGTGATATCATTTTAAAAGTTGCTCAAGAAAAAGATCTTGAACCAACAAGTATCGTTGGTATGCGTTTAGATGATGCTATTAAACTTATAAAAGGACCAAAAGGAACACTTGTAAAATTGACTATTAAAAAAGTAGACGGAACAACTAAAGTGATTCAAATTAAACGTGATATAGTTGAACTAGAAGAAACTTATGCTAAATCATCTCTTATTAAAAAAGAGAACAATACATTTGGAATCATAAATCTACCTAAATTTTACGTTGATTTTAATGATTACTCTGAAAGTAGAAATGCTTCTTCTGATGTCAAAAAAGAAATTATTCGTTTAAAGAAAGAAGGCATGGAAGGCTTAGTCATGGATTTAAGAAACAATGGGGGAGGTTCACTTCAAACTGTAGTTGACATGGCTGGTTTATTTATAAAAGAAGGACCTATCGTTCAAGTAAAATCAGCCGGTAAACGACAAGAGGTTTTAAATGATACTGATGACAACATAATTTGGGATGGACCATTAGTAATACTTGTAAACGAGCTATCTGCTTCTGCTTCCGAAATATTAGCAGCCGCTTTACAAGATTATAAAAGAGCTATTATTATTGGTAGCGCACAAACTTTTGGAAAGGGAACTGTTCAAAATGTTGTAGATTTAAACAGATTCATGAGAAACAACTCAATGGGAGATGTTGGAGCTTTAAAGTTAACAACTCAGAAATTTTACAGAATCAATGGTGGATCTACACAATTAGAAGGTGTAAAAAGTGATGTTGTTGTGGTTGACAGATACAGCTTTATTGATGTTGGAGAGAAAGATCAAGAAAACCCACTACCATGGGATAAGATAGATCCTGCTAACTATACGGCTTGGGATGGTTTTATAAACTACGAAGAGACCATTAGTAAAAGTAAAGCACGTATGAGTGACAACAAACAATTACAGCTTATTGAGAAACAAGCCAAGTGGATTAAAACACGATCAGACGAAAAAGAAGTTTCACTAAACTACAATGACTATTTAGCTGAAAAAACTAAAGTTGAAAACTTTGGTAAACAATTTGATTTATTATCAAATTACAAGAATAACTTAACATTCTCATCATTACCATATGAAACTGCATTAATTGAAAAGGATTCTGTTTTAGGTAAGAAAAGAGAAACTTGGCATAAATACTTAACTAAAGATGTATATGTTGAAGAAGCTGTGCATGTTTTAGAAGATTTACAAGTAAACAATATTAAAATAAAACAAAAAGTAGTTTTAAAAGACTAATCTTTTCATGACTAAAACATCAAACTCATTAAGTAGTTTAGCGCTCCAAAAATTCAAACGAAATTTTTGGGGCGTTTTAAGTTTGAGCTATATTATCGTTTGTGGTATTATTGCCTTATTTGCTTATACTTTCGCTCCGGATAATTCTCAAAATGCGAATCAAATGCATTTGGCAATTCACTCTAAATCTCCTGGATTTAAAGTTGATATATTGACTATACCTTCTGAAAGCAAAACCGAACAAAGCTTTGTAAATCATATCTTTTCAGGAACCAAAACACTGTCAACTGAGCTACCTATTAACTCGTTTAGAATTGAAAAAAATCAATTATTCATTACACCATATTCTGAATTAAACAGCCCAGGGTTAGAAAAAAAAATAGACTTAAAACCATTTGAGAATAATTCTGATATAAAAGCGCTTACAGAAAAATATATCCGTTCAAAAACATTTATTTTAGGAACTGATAAATACGGTAGAGATTTATTAAGTAGAATTTTAGTTGGTACTCGTATTTCATTTTTTATTGGTTTTATTGCTGTATTTATCTCACTAGTCATAGGTGTTACATTTGGTGCGATTGCAGGCTATTACGGTGGTAAAATAGATGCTATTATCATGTGGGTTATTAATATTTCATGGTCAACACCAACGTTGTTATTAGTCATCGCCATCACTTTAGCCTTAGGAAAAGGATTTTGGCAAGTATTCATAGCCGTAGGTTTAACCATGTGGGTAGAAGTTGCTAGAGTTGTTAGAGGTCAAGTTTTAGGAACAAAGAAAATGCAATATGTAACAGCAGCTAAAGCTTTAGGTTTTAGTGATTTCAGGATTATTTTTAAACATATTTTACCAAATGTATTAGCTCCTTTAATTGTTATTTCTGCAGCAAACTTTGCAGGCGCTATACTTATTGAAAGTGGCTTGAGTTTTTTAGGTATTGGAGCCCAACCACCAATGCCAAGTTGGGGAGGCATGATAAAAGATCACTACTCATACATTATTCTAGGTAAACCATATTTGGCGATAATTCCAGGTATAGCTATTATGAGTTTAGTGATGGCGTTTATGCTAATTGGTAACGCATTAAGAGATGCCTTAGATGTTAAAAATTGATATGACAAGGAAACAAATTTACACCGTATTATCTGTTCTTGTAATTATTCTTTTCTATGTATTAAATGATAAAGTAGATGAACACCTAGCGCAACAAGAACACAATACTACAAACTCAGAAACAAGTATTACCAATACAACATTTCAACCAACCTCAACAACTGGAACAATTATACATCATGATCATTATTCACTATCCTATAGCGAAAATCACGAACAAGCTGAATGGGTTGCTTATGAGTTAAAGAAAAATCATATATCAAAAGAACAATTTAAACGTCCATATTTCATTAGTGATGCTAAAGTTGACACAAAATCTGCCGATTGGCGGAATTATAAAAACTCTGGCTATGACAAAGGGCATTTATGCCCAGCTGCAGACCGAAAGTTCTCAAAATTAGCGCATGACAATACATTTTTAACCTCAAATATTTCGCCTCAAAAACACGATTTTAATGCTGGAATCTGGAATAGATTAGAACAGAAAACACGCTATTGGGCAAATAAATACAATGGAGTTTTTGTAGTAACTGGAGGAATTCTAACAAACACTAACCAGACTATTGGTTATGAAAAAGTTACTGTACCAAAGTATTTCTATAAAATACTTCTTGACAACAGCAATCAGCACATTAAAATGATTGCCTTTTTAATACCCCATAAAGACTCTAACAGACCTCTGTATAATTTTATTGTATCCGTTGATGAGATAGAAATGTTAACTGGAATAGATTTCTTTGAAGAATTAGATGATCAAATTGAAAATCGGTTAGAAGCCAGCACAAACTATAAAAACTGGAGTTTTTAACACTTACCATTCATTAATCCTATTCGCATCTAACTTTATGAATATAAAAAGTAATACGGTGAATCCCCATAAACCAGACCCTCCGTAACTAAAAAACGGTAAAGGAATACCAACAGTAGGAAAAACTCCCATTACCATTGCTATATTAATTAAAAAGTGAAAAAATATGATAGCCGCAACCGAATATCCATACACTCTTGCAAATGTTGATTTTTGAAGTTCAGCGCGATGAAGAATTCTTAAAATCAACGCTACAAAAAGAAATACTACAAAACTGCTTCCTAAAAACCCCCACTCTTCTCCAACTGTACTAAAAATATAATCGGTATGCTGTTCAGGCACAAAACCTCCTTTAGTTTGAGTTCCTTGTAACCAGCCTTTACCCGTCCATCCTCCATTACCAATTGCAATTTCAGATTGTGCTGTATTATACCCAATACCTTTAGTATCTACTTCTTTACCTAAAACAATATTGAACCGGTCCCTATGACGCTGTTCAAATACATTTTCAAAAATATAATTTACAGAAAATGACAACCCTATACAACCAATTAAAACAAAACTGTAAAGTAATTTATTCGGCTTCTTTTTTCTGTTTTTATAAAAAATTAAAAGAGCAAGTACAGCACATATTAATGATATAATCAAAGGATCTAACACCAAAGTTAACACAAATAATGTTGCAGCAGAAAATCCTAATAACAGATAAATTGGAGATAAACCCTCTCGATACAATACAAAGAAAAAAGCTGCATATACCAAAGCACTTCCTGGATCGGGTTGTGGTATGATAATTAATGCTGGTAAGAATATTATTATAAATATCTTAATTAAGTGATTTAACAGTTTAATATCTGTTTGTGTATCACTCAAAAACTTAGCCAAAGCTAAAGCCGTTGCAAATTTTGCGAATTCACTTGGCTGCAAGCTAAACCCTCCAAATGAATACCAAGATGTGGCACCCGAAATTGTTTTCCCGAAAACAAACAACCCTACTAAGGATAGAAGTGACACTAAATAGATTACACTTGAAAAACGTTCGTAAAATTTCGCTTCAATAGATAGAATTAATATAATAAGAAATATACTTAACACTATAAATATTTGTTGTCTACCGTGCGGTTGTGACAACATATCCAATGTTGAGTTTTCTACATATGATGCTGAATAAATACTCATCCAACCTATTAACACTAATGCAAAATACAGCATTACCATTAACCAATCAATACGCACTAATATGTTTCCTTTATTACGCATTATCTTGGTCTTTTTCTATTTATTTTTCAAATGGTTCTCCGCTAATAAAACTATCATAGACATGTTGCAAACTTCCATCTAACATTTTTGTTTCTAGATCTTTTCTTGAGATTGTTCCTTTCAAGTATTTTTCAATCATTAAACTTGCCATCGGAGCAGCCCATCTGCTTCCCCAAAACCCATGCTCTACAAAAAACTGCAATTGCGATTTTTGGATCATCTTTTGGTGCAAATGCTACAAAAAATAGAATGATCATCTAATTGAGTTCTAAACCCTCTCCATCTATCACTCCATAAACTTCAGATGTTCCTGTTTTCACCGCATATTTCAATATCATTTATTCTAGCGTAATACCCTGTTCCACCTGGTTTTTCATACACATCAAACATTCCTTGGATAACAGGTTCAAAATATTGCGGACTTATTGTTGTAACCCGCTTTGTAGTGAATTTCTCATCTAACTTTTGTCCTTTAATATCCTTAACAATATGCGGCGTATAATAAAAACCTCTATTAGCAATTGCTGCGGTCATATTTGCCAATTGTATTGGTGTCGTTTCCACTTCTCCTTGTCCAATAGAGTTTGAAATTATATAGGTACTTCTTAGCCTATTATACCCATACCTACTGTTATAGTATATACTATCTGGTATTCGACCTTTGTTACCTACAGACAAATCATTATTTAAATAATTCCCCAAACCAAAACTCTTTACATGTTCACTCCATTTATGAACTCCTATACTCGCAGTTGAATATTTGTTTAAAAATATTCAAATACGTTTTTCCAAAATAAGCGTTACAAGAGGCAAAAATTGCTTTGTTTAAATCATTACTAGCTCCAAATGGACAGTGACATCCAAATGGTTTTCTTGCACCATAATGTAACCCATGCCTACAGGTTACTCGTGTATTTTCATTAATAACACCTTCTTCTAAAACCTATTAAGGCATTCATTAATTTTTAAAATGGCGATCCTGGCGGGTATTGCCCTTGCAAACCTCTATCAAATAACGGATTAGCAATTGTATCTAAATATAACTTTGTAAAGTTCTTTGATCGTTGCCTACCAACCAATAAAGCGGGGTTATAACTAGGGGCAGAAACCAATGATAAAATCTCTCCTGAAGAGGGTTCTATTGCAATAATACCACCACGCTTATTAACCATAAGTTGCTCACCGTATTCTTGTAAAACAGCATCAATAGTAATTGTGATATCACTTCCGTTTTTGGGCAGTGTATCAAGCACACCGTTTTTATAAGAACCTATATCTCTATTGAACTTATCTTTTTGAATGTATTTAACCACCTTTTACACCACGCAATTCTTTTTCATATGATTTTTCCAACGCCTGATTTACCATATAAATCACCTGATTGATAATATGGATTTTTCTTAACTTGCTGTGGCGTTACCTCTGCAATATAACCAAGAACATTAGCTCCTATAGGAGTTTGATAATCACGAGAAGATCTTTTTTGAATATAGAATCCCTTAAATTTTCTGATTTTTTCCTGTAATGACGCATATTCTATTTTTGATAATTGTGCGACTACAGGTGACGGTAATCTAGGTGAATAATGACGTGCTTTTTTTTTAAAATCGCTTAATTAAAATCGTCTTTACTGATATCTAATAAATCACAAAGTACTAAAGAATCAAAAGGTTTGACGTTTCTTGGAATCACCATTAAATCATAAGAAGGCTGATTAGCTACAAGTAACTTTTGATTTCTATCATAAACATGCCCTCTTTCCGGATATATACGCATGCGTTTATATGCATTACTTTCGGATTGATGTTTGAAACTATCGTCAAATATTTGCAAATAAAACAACCTCCCTACAAATAGAATTCCAGTAATAATTACTAATATATATAATAACGCCTTCCTCACTCTTTTCTATTTTTAAATAATGCTACCAATAGTAAACACATAAAAATAGTATACAAACTACTGAAAAGAATACTTTTTAATGTAAATAAAAAGAAACTAAAATTAAATGTTTCTAGAAATAAACAAAACTAAATGATGTATTAAAACTAAAATAGATATGTAGGCTATTCTAGCACTTTGGGAAACCTTAGTTAGTTTAATAGTTTGGTGTT
>CBCXVT010000009.1:0-36344 GCA_965178635.1 Flavobacteriaceae bacterium
TTACAAGGGAATACTACAAATGTGTTTATTGCTGATTTGCAAGCGGGATATTTGGTAAACCCTTCAACTAATTTGAAAGCATTTGTAAATTTAACACAACGTAGTTTTTCACCAGAAAATGTTCCTGCTGATTTTGAAAAGAATACCACATGGTTCAATTTAGGATTCAGAACAGATCTGTTTAATAATTATACTGATTACTAATTCAATAAAAAACTGTAATTTCGCAGTCAATTTTTAAGTATAAAAAGTTGAGTACAACAATACAACATACAGGTAAGAGTAATCTTTTTGAAGATTTTAAAGCCATTACAAAACACAGACTTGCAATAAGTGTTGTGTTTTCTTCTGTAGCTGGATATTTAATAGCTGTTGGTAGAGAGGTAGATTTTCTAGTGCTTGCCATGTTAGCAGTTGGTGGGTATTGTATGGTTGGCGCGTCAAATGCATATAATCAAATTATAGAACGTGATTTAGATAAATTGATGGATAGGACTAAAAATAGGCCAATTCCATCAGGAACAATATCTGTTAAGGCGGCTTTTGTAATCGCAACAGTATTAACGATAATTGGTTTAGTTGTATTATATATGATTAACCCGAAATCTGCAATGTTCGGCGCGATATCTATATTCATGTATGTGAGTTTATACACACCTTTAAAAACGAAAACACCATTAGCGGTTTTTGTCGGGGCTTTTCCTGGAGCAATTCCGTTTATGTTGGGTTGGGTTGCTGCAACAAATGATTTTGGTATTGAGCCAGGAACCTTGTTTTTAATGCAGTTTCTGTGGCAATTCCCACATTTTTGGGCAATAGGTTGGTTCCTGTATGATGATTATGAAAAGGCAGGATTCTTTATGTTGCCTACAGGTAAGAAAGATAAAAATACTGCAGTACAAATTATTATGTATACAGTTTGGACGATTTTAGCATCTATAATTCCGGTATTCGGATTTACTGGCGATTTGAAGTTATCAATTGTAGCAGCGGTAATTGTGTTTTTATTAGGTTTAGGGATGTTGTATTTTGCTATTTTACTCTTCAAAAGAATGGATGCAAAAACTGCACGCCAATTAATGTTAGCTAGTGTGTCTTACATCACATTATTGCAAATAGTATATATCGTAGATAAATTTTTACAATAAGAAATGGATTTAACCTCAAGGAACAGAAGTAGAAAAAATAGGTCGTGCTAAAAAAACGATGTTATGGTTTGCTATGATTAGTATGACGATGACATTTGCTGGTTTAACTAGTGCTTACGTAGTGAGTAGTTCGCGTCCAGATTGGCTAAAAAGACTTTGACTTACCGCCAATGTTATTATGGAGTACAATAGCTATCATAATAAGTAGTGTCACTATACACTTTGCAAAAACGGCTATTCAAAAGCAAGCATACCAAAAAGGGATGTTATTGTTGATTTCAACATTAGTATTAGGTATTGTTTTTATTGGTTCACAATGGGCAGGGTTTTCTTACATGGTGACTGAATCAGGTTATAATTTTACGGGACCAACAAGTAACGTAGTTATTTCATTCATATATATATTAGTAGCATTGCATCTTGCGCATCTGTTTTCTGGTGTTATTGTGCTTTTGGTTGTAATTTATAACCATTATAAACAGCGCTACAATAACGGACAAACACTTGGGTTAGAGCTAGGTGTAATGTTTTGGCACTTTTTAGATTTCCTTTGGGTGTATTTGTTTTTGTTTTTCTATTTCGTTAGATAAGAAAAATACTTATTTTTGTTTTTTTCTGAAAAAATATATAATTTATAATTCAATAATAATAGTATGGGAGCTACAGTAAATGTAAATTCTGGACATGATACAAGTAAAGGTTTTGGTAAACCTTTTGAGATCAGTTATGGTAAAATGATGATGTGGTTTTTCATCTTATCAGATGCTTTAACATTCTCAGGTTTCATCGTTGCTTACGGATTTTCTAGATTTAAGTTTATACAAGAATGGCCAATTGCAGATGAAGTGTTTAATCACTTTCCGTTTTTACACGGTGTAGATGCGCCAATGTATTACGTTGCTTTGATGACGTTTATCTTAATTGCATCATCTGTAACAATGGTATTAGCTGTTGATGCTGGTCATCACATGAAAAAGAACAAAGTAATTACTTACATGTTCTTAACTATTATTGGAGGTCTTATTTTCGTTGGATCACAAGCTTGGGAGTGGAAAAACTTTATTGCTGGTGGATACGGAGCTGTAACAACTAAATCTGGTAAATTATTGCAATTTACAGATGCTGATGGACACAGAGTTCCAATGAATACTTTTGTTGTAGCATCTGCTGCAGAAAGAGTACAACACGAAGCAAGTAAAGGGTTATGGCATGTTAATGAGGCTGGGTTACCACCTTACGCAATGAAAGATGTTGTATCTTCATTTTGCTGCTAGACCAGATTTACGTGTAAGAACTCAGCAGTTAACAGAAACTGGAGAGAAAACAGTATTGTCAAGAGAAGCTTCAATTGAAGTATTAAATAAAGGTGTAAGAAGTGTTGAAGGTGCTAACTTAGTTGAAAACGAATATGGTCACCCATTATTCGCAGACTTCTTCTTCTTTATTACAGGATTTCACGGATTTCACGTATTCTCAGGAATTGTAATTAATATCATCATATTTATCAATGTGATTTTAGGGACTTACGAAAGAAGAGGACAGTATGAAATGGTTGAAAAAGTTGGATTATACTGGCACTTTGTAGATTTAGTATGGGTATTCGTATTTACATTCTTCTACTTAGTATAAAAAAATAAAATTAGTTAACGACAAAATATATAGCAATGGGACACGAAGTTAAACCTATTTTTGGAGGATTAATTAAACCAAAAACAAATACTAGCAGAATCTGGATGGTATTTTGGTTATTATCTGTAGTAACTATTATTGAAGTTATTTTAGGTATTATTAAGCCAGAATCATTAGTTCAAAACAGATTTGTTGGAATGAAATTGTTAAATTGGATATTCATTATCTTAACAATTTATAAAGCTTATTATATCACATGGGCATTCATGCACATGGATGGAGAGAAAAAAATGGTTTAGACGTTCTGTTGTATGGACTGGTGTTTTCTTAATTATGTACCTAGCTTTTATCGTTTTGGTTGAAGGTGGTTATATTTATGATATCATGACAGCTTCATTTATCACAAAAGACTTTTAATGTCATAAAGATATTTAACAATAAAAAAGACGGTTATTATAACCGTCTTTTTTATTTTTGTATAGTTTTAAAATCAATATTTTGAATAAGAAAAACGTCGTATTAGCGCTTCTATTTGTCTGTCCAATTATCATTTATTTGTTTTTTGCTACAGGTGTCTACAATTTCTCTAGTTTACCAATAGTGTCAGATAATGTGTCTGAAGTATCAGCTTTTTAAAAAACTTGAATGGTGAACCAGTTCATTTGAAAAATAAACTTACAGTTTTAGGGTTTTTAGGTAGTGATTTAACAAACAGGAAGATTAACGTTTACAACTTACATGAAGAAATCTACAAAGGGATTCATAGTTCTGATGAAGATTTTCAAATGTTAATGCTTTTGCCAAATGGTACTGAACCACAAATAGAAGACATTATTATAGAACTATCACGATATGCAGAAGTTGATAAATGGGAATTTGCATTCGGTACGCCTGATGCTATTCAAACTGTGTTTAAATCATTAAACACATCTTTACCTTTAGATAATAACTTGGGTACCAACTATGTTTTTATTGTAGATAAAGAGCAAAGTTTAAGGTGTGCAGATGACAAAGACTTTAATGGTATTCATGGCTATGACGCAACATCAGTTTCTGTTTTGCATAAAAAAATGGATAATGATGTAACGGTGTTATTGTTTGAGTACAACGCCGCTTTAAAAAGTAATTACAAAATAAACAGAAGAGATTCATTTTTAAAGATAAATCAAACGGAAGCTAAAGATGAAAAATAAATCATACATAGGAATTACATTCATTATTCTGATTTTCGGAATTTTTGCAGTGCCAAAAATTATAGATAGAATATCAAATGATAAAGTACTTGACGGTAGCAGACTGAATACAGTTAAACGCGGAGTCAAAACAACCGAAGGAGATTCTGAATTGACAAAGTTTGGTGAAGTGCCAGGGTTTAAGTTTATCAATCAGGATAGTATACAGGTAGACAATTCATTTTTTGATGACAAAGTATATGTTGTTGAATTCTTTTTTACAACCTGTCCAACCATTTGTCCGATTATGACACAAAGTATGTTGCAAATTGAATCAGCTTTTGGTGATTTGGATAATTTTGCAATTGCATCATTTACAATCAATCCTGAACATGATACACCATCAGTTTTAAAAGAGTATATGGCAAATCACGGAGTAACTTCAAAGAACTGGCAGATGTTAACTGGTGATGAATCTGATATCATGACCTTGGCTAATAAAGGTTTTGATTTATATGCCGCGGCAAAAGAAAAAGCACCTGGTGGTTTTGAACATTCTGGGATGTTTGCTTTAGTAGATAAAAATGGTGTCATCAGATCAAGACAAGATGAGTTTGGTAATCCGATTCTGTATTACAGAGGAATAACGGAAACAAGTAAAGATGAAGCTGGAGAAGTCATAGATACATCATTGCATCAAATTACAGAATTGAAACAAGATATTCTTAAATTATTAAAAGAAGATTAATTCACATAAAATGGAAGATCAAACTGCTTTAGAAAAAAAATATAATAAATGGATTTGGTTATTATCAATAGTAATCCCGTTAGCGGTAGCTGCGTTGTTTGGAGTTAATTTAAAACGTTTGGGTTTTCATGTTGAACCATTAACTTTTTTGCCGCCAATTTATGCTACAATTAACGGGTTTACGGCTGTTGTTTTAGTATTGGCAGTAATCATGATAAAAAAAGGTAATCGTGTAGCTCATGAGCGCTTAATGAAGTTGGCGATTGCATTATCAGTCTGTTTCTTGTTATTGTACATCGGGTATCATATGACGTCTGAATCTACTAAATTTGGTGGCGAAGGCGCTATTAAATCTGTTTACTATTTTATATTAATATCTCACATTGTTTTGTCGGTAGCCGTTATACCATTAGTCTTGATTACTTATGTAAAAGCATTGTCTAAACGCTTTGATAAACATAAGAAAATTGCAAAAATCACATTTCCATTATGGCTATATGTAGCAATTACTGGCGTGGTTGTATATTTGATGATTTCTCCATATTACGTGTCATAATGAAAAAAACCGTATTACTTTCCGTTTTTATTTTGGTGTCTTTTCTGGCAAATGCACAATGTGCTATGTGTAGAGCACAATTGGAGAGCATGGACGATAATTCATTGGCTGAAAGTGTTAATGATGGTATTGTATACCTTATGGCTGTACCTTATATTTTAGTGGCTTTCGTAGGGTTTATGATTTATAGGAGTTTTAAGAACAAAAATAAAAATGTAAACAATTGAATGTTAGTAAATTACATGTTATTTTCGTAACTTGTACTCACTTTCTCAAGGAACTTTACTTGTTGTAAAATATTGCTATTCTTCTTTTTTTAGTGGTGTTTACAAAATATTAATCGTTAAAGTATGCGCCATGGGAAATTTTAAAATTTTAGTTTTAGTAGTAATGTCATTATTTTTAACAAATTCATGTTATGATGATGAAGGGGTCACAAGTTTAGAATCTGATTCAAGAGTAATAGAAGCGAGAGGTGTGACTCTAAAATTTGGTAGGTATTTTGGAAAATGCCAAGGAAATTCTTGTGTGGAAATCTTCATGTTGCAAGAAAATATATTAAGGGAAGATAATACAGATCATCTGCCTGTAAATGGTGAATTTTATAGTGGGAATTTTGTAGATTTTAAGGGGTCGACAACCGTAAAGATTGATGGGGTGTTATCAGATTTTCCAAAAACATTATTGAATAATAAACCTATATTTAATACTATTGGTCAGCCCAATGCTGGAGATTGGGGAGGTATATATTTAGAATATCAAGATGTTAATACACATAAACAATATTTGATAGACTTAAATAGAAGTAATATACCAAAAGAGCTTAGAATATATGTTGGTTTAATTGATAGTACAATTGATCAAATTGGTGAGATAAATAATCAAAATTAACTTATCATAGTTTTATAAAACATAGCAAGAGAAGCTGCTTAAGTAGCTTCTCTTGCTATGTTTTGTTGTAGACTCGTTTTATTTAACATCTTTTTCACATTTCAGTTGTAACAAATTTATGATTGTGTAGTCTTATAACTAAATCTATAAAAATAGGTTCAGTTTGTTTAGCACTAACTAGCACATTAATTCAATGTTAGAAATAAAAAAATTACACAAGTCTTACCCAATTGGGGATTCAAGTTTACATGTTTTAAAAGGAATTGACCTTTCTGTTAAAGAAGGTGAACTGGTAGCGATCATGGGGTCTTCAGGTTCTGGAAAATCTACACTGTTAAACATTATTGGGATGTTAGATGAAGCAGATGAAGGACAATATGTGCTTGATGGAGTGGCAATCAAAAATTTAAATGAGAAAAAAGCTGCTGTATACCGCAATAAATTTTTAGGATTTATTTTTCAATCGTTCAACTTAATCAATTATAAAAATGCTATTGAAAATGTAGCATTACCGCTTTACTATCAAGGTGTAGGACGAAAAGAACGCCAAGAAAAATCAATTTTTCACTTAGAAAAAGTTGGTTTAAAAGATTGGGCTCATCACTTGCCAAATGAGTTATCTGGTGGTCAGAAACAGCGTGTGGCTATTGCTAGAGCGTTAGCGGCTGACCCGAAATTATTATTAGCAGATGAGCCAACCGGAGCGTTAGATACTAAAACATCATACGAAATAATGGACTTCATTCAACACTTAAATGATGAAGGGAAAACTATATTAATTGTAACACACGAAGACGATATTGCACAAATGTGTAAACGTGTTGTAAGATTAAAAGATGGTGTGATATTAGAAGATAAATTTGTAAACCAAGTAAGAGCTTCACAATATGTTTGATTTAGATCTTTGGAGAGAAATATTTCAGAGTATCAGTAAAAACAAGCTTAGAAGTATGCTTTCTGGTTTTACAGTTGCTTTTGCAATATTACTATTTACATTGCTTTTTGGTATTGCAAATGGTTTAGAGAACACGTTCAATAGTTTTTTTAAAGATGATGCTCAGAACTCTATTTTTGTGCAATCTGGAAGAACTACTAAACCATATAAAGGGTTTAAAGCTGGTAGAGATATTCAGTTTAAAAATGAAGATTTCGATTATATTAAAGAAGAGTTTGGTGATAAAGTACAATACATAACATCTCGTGTATATAAAAACTTGCCAGCATCATATAAAAACGAAAAAGGGTCGTATTCAATTAGAGCAGTACATCCTGATCATCAATACTTAGAAAAAACGAAGGTTTATGAAGGACGTTATGTAACTGCGAAAGATTTACATGAAAAATCAAAGGTTATTATTATTGGTAGGTTAGTGGAAGAAGATTTATTTTCAAAAACTACCGCTCTTGGTAAATATGTTAATTTAGGTGGTATACAATATAAAGTTGTAGGTGTTTATAGTGACGACGGTGGAGATAATGAAGAGCGCCTTATTTATATGCCGATAAGTACAGCACAAAAAATTTATGGAAATAACGATTATATAGATCAGATAAACTTGACCTATAATCCAAAAATGAACTTTGATGAAGCTTTGTCGTTTAGTAGCTTACTAACAAAGAAACTTAAAGATAAGTTTGATGTGTCACCTAGAGATCAACGTGCAGTTCGTGTAAGGAACATGGCAGAAGCATCTAAAGGTGTTAATCAAATGACATCTGTTTTAGGAGTACTAATCATCATTATTGGTATGGGAACTTTGGTTGCAGGAATTGTTGGTATTGCTAATATTATGATTTTTGTAGTAAAAGAACGTACCAAAGAATTAGGGATTAGAAAAGCCTTAGGGGCACAGCCTAAATCTATCGTAACTATGATTATGTTAGAGTCAGTTTTAGTAACGTCTTTAGCAGGGTATTTTGGGTTATTGATAGGAATGGGGGTTTTAGAATTGATTGGCGATAGTTTAGTAGAATACTTTATAACTGACCCAAGTGTTAGTACAAGTTTAATTGTGTCGGCCACTATAGTTTTAATTATTGCGGGCGCAATAGCAGGATATTTACCTGCAAAACGTGCCGCTAGTATCAAGCCAATTGTAGCACTTAGAGACGAATAATATGTTTAGATTTTTAGTAGATAGAGATTCTTGGCAAGAAATATATGATAGTCTTAGCAAGAATAAATTTAGAACAATCATTACAATGATTGGTGTTTGGTGGGGTATCCTATTACTTATTGGGCTTTTAGGAGCTGCAAGAGGTATGGAGAATTCATTTAACAGATTATTTGGTGATTTCGCTACAAATAGTGTTTTCATTTGGGGGCAATCTACCAGCAAACCATTTAAAGGGTTTCAGGAAGGAAAAAGTGTTCGTTTAACGTTACAAGATGCAAAAGCTATTGAAAGAGAGGTTGAAGGAATAGAGTTCGTAGTGCCTAGAAATCAAACCGGAGCTAGTGTAGTAAGAGGGTTTCAATCTGGTAATTTTAGTGTTAATGGTGATTATCCATTATTAGATAAAGTACAGAAAAGTAAATTAGTTCATGGAAGGTTTATCAACCAAAGTGATATTGATGATAAAAAGAAAATAGCAGTTATTTCGGAAGATCTATACAAACAATTGTTTGAAAAAGATGAAGAGGTAATAGGGCAATATATTCAAGTAAATAGCATCAACTTTAAAGTTGTGGGTATGTTTGAGTCTGGGTCAATGAATATGGGGCCATCATCAGATATGCATATACCTTTTACAACCTTTCAACAAATTTATAATAAAGGAGAAGATATTGGTTGGATGATGCTTACCGGGAAACCAGAGTATGACATCAAACAAATTGAGATGGACGCTAAGTTGTTGTTAAAAACACTGAATAAAATTCACCCAGAAGATAAGCGTGCTTTCGGAAGTTTCAACTTGGGTAAAGAGTTTAAAAAGTTTACAGGGTTCTTAGTAGGTATGCAATTTTTAACATGGTTTGTAGGTATTGCCACATTAATAGCAGGGGTTTTTGCTATCGGAAATATCTTACTAATTACTGTAAAAGAGCGTACAAAAGAAATTGGTGTAAGAAGAGCATTAGGAGCAACCCCATTTGAAATTAAACGTCAAATAGTAATGGAAGCAGTATTATTAACATTAGTAGCAGGATTAATGGGAATCATTTCTGGAGGCTTAATACTGATGGCTATAGATGCAGCATTTGGTCAAGGAGATGACGCAGCATTGGTAAATGCATCAGTATCCATACCAGTTGTATGGCTCGCGCTTGGTGTATTAATTGTGTTAGGAACTTTAATCGGATTAATACCAGCGCATAAAGCAACTAGTGTTAAACCAATTGACGCTTTAAGAGAAGAATAAATTAGATCAATAATAGAAATCAATTCAAATAGAAGTTTTAAAATTAAAAGTAATGAGTAAAGGACTAAAAATAGCATTAGCAGTAGTTGGACTTGTTTTGTTAGTAGTTGTAATGAAGTTTTTCGCAGATAAAAACTCGAAAGCATCTGTAGAATACAAAACTGAACAACCATTTAAAGCAAGTATTGCAACAAAAACAGTAGCAACCGGTAAGGTTAATCCTGAAGAAGAAATTGAAGTGAAACCTCAAATTTCTGGTATTGTTTCTGAAATTCTTGTTGAAGAAGGAGATTTAGTTAAAAAAGGACAATTATTAGCCAAGATTAGAGTTGTGCCTAACGCACAGAACTTAGCAAGTGCTCAGAGTAGAGTACGTTCTGCTAAATTATCTTTTGATAATTCTAAAACTCTTTATGATCGTAACAAATCATTATTTGAAAAAGGTGTGATTTCAAAACAAGATTTTGAAAATAGTGAGTTGTCTTATAATCAAGCAAGACAAAGTTTAAACCAAAGTCAAACAGATTATCAAATAATTAAAAAAGGATCGGCAGCTGGCTCAGGGTCTGAAGCTAACACAAACATTATTGCTCAAATACCAGGAACAATTTTAGAGATTCCTATTAGAGAAGGTAATCAAGTTATTGAAAGTAATAACTTTAATGCAGGTACTACAATTGCTACAATTGCAGACATGAGTAAAATGATTTTTGAAGGAAAGGTTGATGAAGCTGAGGTAGGAAAATTGAAAGAAGGTAGAGAAATCATGGTGAAATTAGGGGCCATTGAAAATAAAGATTTCCCTGCAAAATTAACGTTTGTAGCGCCTAAAGGAAAAGAAGAATCTGGAGCTGTACAATTTACAATTAAAGCAGATGTAACTATAGATGAAGGAACTTACGTTAGAGCTGGTTATAGTGCTAATGCAGAAATTGAATTAGAAAAGAAAGATTCAGTATTCTCTATAAAAGAGTCACTATTACAGTTTGACAGATTAACAGAAAAACCATTTGTTGAAGTAGAAAAAGAAGATCAGAAATTTGAAAAAGTTGATGTTGTTTTAGGTATTTCTGATGGAATTAATGTTGAAATATTAGAAGGTTTAAAAGACGGTGACAACATTAAAGTTTGGAATAAAGCTTCAAAAGATAATGAAGATGAAGACAAGAATAACTAATACATATCAGAATAATATGAAAAAAAGTATACTGATTTTAGCAATGTCTATTGTGTCATTTTCTTTCGCACAAGAAAAGCAATGGACACTTCAAGAATGTGTTAATTATGCACTTGAAAACAATATTTCGGTTAGACAATCTGAGCTGGATACTGAACTGGCAAATGAAAATGTTAGAACTGCAAAAGGAAATTTTTTACCTGGAGTAAATGCCTCAGCGTCACAAAATTTTAATTTTGGATCTTATATTGACCAAAATGGTAGTCGTATTGCTGCAGATAGTAGAGGTAATAATTTTGGTGTAAATACGGGGATAACGATTTTTAATGGTTTTCAAAACACTAATATTTATAAACAGTCAAAACTAGGTTTTGAATCAAGTAAACTACAATTAGCTATTTTGAAAGATAATATTTCTTTGAATGTTGTTAATAGTTATTTGAATGTATTGTTTAATAAAGAGAGCTTAAGAATCTCTGAAGATAAAATTAAAGTTACTGAGCAACAATTAGAGCAGATACAAAAGTTGGTTGATGCTGGTGTAAGAGCTGTAGCGGATTTGTCAGAAGTTAAAGCACAATTAGCTTCTGATCAACAAGGGCTTGTTAACTCTCAAAATAGTGTAGATATTGCATTATTGAATTTAGCACAACTATTACAAACGTCACATATAGGTTTTGATGTGGAAAGTATGGAATTGGATATAGCTTCAGTGGCATTAATGTATGATAATACGGAAGACATTTTTAATATTGCTGTTGAAGGTCGGCCGGAGCTAAAAAGTGCTCAGTTAGGTATAGAGGATGCCGAGTATAGTATTGAAATTGCTAAAGGTGCTTATATGCCAACATTAAGCGCAAGCGCAAGCGCAGGGACATCATACCAGCACAGGCAAGGACAAAAGGATGAGAGGGTTATAATTGACGCAACAAGTCCAACAGGATTTTCAACTGTATCTAATGGTTTTGGAACTCAATTAGAAGATAATTTAGGGTATAATGTTGGAATTAACCTAAGCATCCCAATTTTTAATAGAAATCAATCTAAAGCTAGAGTGAATAGAGCAAAAATTAACGCTGAAAAAAGTAAAACGCGTCTAATTGAGGCTAAGCAAGATTTAAGAGTGAAAATTGAAAACGCATATGCAGATACAAAGGCAACTCTAAAACAATTCGAATCTGCAAAATTATCTGTTCTTGCTCAAGAAGAAGCATTTAATAATGCAAAAGGGAGATATGATTTAGGAGTGATGACTTCTTTTGATTTTGAACAAGTGAGAAGTAGGTTTGTTTCTGCTCAATCAGCTTTAATAAACGCAAAATATAATTTCGTGTTTAAGTCAAAAGTATTAGATTTCTATGCAGGAAAATCATTACTTGATTAAGTAGATGCAATCAATTTATGAAATCTACTATTTGTGTGTCAAACACAAATAGTAGATTTTTTGTTTTATGAATATAGAAGTCATAATAATTATCGATTTTTGTAGTAAATATAATTGCTTTGACACACATTTTACAAATAGAAACATCAACTACAAATTGTTCGGTAGCAATATCTAAAGACGGTAAGACTATTGCCGTTAAAGAAATTAGTAATGGTTATTCACATGCGGAAAACTTGCATGTGTTCATTAAAGAAGTTCTTGAGAACAACAATCTTGAATTCACTGATTTAAACGCAATAGCGGTTAGTAAAGGTCCTGGTTCTTACACAGGGTTAAGAATTGGTGTTTCTGCTGCAAAAGGATTTTGTTTCGCATTAGATATTCCGTTAATAGCTATAGGAACCTTAGAGGTGTTAGCGCAACAAGTGACTATTGATAATGGTTTTATTGTACCAATGATTGATGCAAGACGTATGGAGGCTTACACAAAAGTGTATGATGCTAACTATAATAGTGTTAGAGAGATTCAGGCAGAGATTCTTGATGAAACTTCTTTTTCAGAATATTTGGAAAAAGGAAAGGTTGTGTTTGTAGGTAATAAAAGAGAAAAGTCGCAAGAAATTATAATTCACAAAAACGCTCGTTTTGTTGATAGTGTGCCCTCAGCTAATGAGATGAGTTTACGAGCCTACAATAAGTACAAAAAAAACGACATCGAAGATGTCGCTTATTTTGAACCTTATTATTTAAAAGACTTTTTGGTTACTCCTGCAAAAAAGAAAGTTTAAGCGTCTTTATGTATTTCAACAGAATGTGGGTAAGGAATTTCAATTCCAGCCGCATCAAGAGCAAGTTTGCAGTTTTCCATTGTACTAAAATAAACCTCCCAATAATCAGCTGTACTTGACCAAGGTCTAACAGCAAAATTGACAGAACTATCTGCTAATTCAGATACGTTTACAGACGGTGCAGGGTCTTGTAATACTTTAGGGTTGTCAGTTAAAACTTTAAGTAAAACAGCTTTCGCTTGTTTGATATCTTCATCATAACCAATACCAATAGTTAAATCAACTCTTCTCGTACCTTCAGAAGAATAATTAACTATATTTCCATTTGAAAGAGATCCGTTTGGAATGATAATTTCCTTATTTGAAAGACCAGTTAGTTTTGTTGTAAAAATTTCAATTTCTTTTACAGCACCAATTTCTCCTTGAGCCTCAATTAAATCACCTATTTTAAAAGGTTTAAAAATCATTATTAAAACACCTCCAGCGAAATTAGATAATGATCCTTGAAGCGCTAATCCAACCGCTAATCCAGCAGATGCTAAAATTGCAGCAAAAGATGTGGTTTCTATACCAAGTGCGCCTAAAATAGTGACAATGAGTACAATTTTTAAAGACCAGCCTAATAAGTTTAGTAAGAATTTCTTGAGGCTTTCTTCATAACCTCTTTTATTCATTAGTTTCTTAGTTTGCTTTAAAATGCTTTTTATCACCCATGAACCAATAACCCAAATAAGTATTGCACTTATTATCTTAGGGCCAAATTCGGTTACAAAATCCATGCCTCTGTCAAGCCATATTCCAGCTTCATTTTGAGCTGTTTCTAAATCGTTTGTTTGCATAATTATTTGGTTTAGTTTAAGCGTTAATTGCGATTACGGAGTTAATTTTTCCAGGAATCATTTCTTTTAAAGTTGCTTCAATACCATTTTTTAAAGTCACAGTAGAGGAAGGGCAACCACTACAAGCACCTTGTAAAATAACTTTAACTTCTTTGGTAGTTTCATCGTAAGATTGAAACATGATGTTACCACCATCACTGGCTACAGCAGGTTTGATATACTCATTTAAAACGTTAACGATTTCTGTAGAGACGTCATCCAAATCATCAATATTTAAATTGATTTCTGGCGCAACTTCTTGTTTAGGTTTTTCTACAGTAACGTCAATAATTGTGTTGCCTTCAGCTATAAAATTTCTGATTTCTTCACGTAGTTCATTGGCAATATCATTCCATTCTGCTAAGTCGTACTTATTGATAGAAACATAATTTTCATCAATAAATATTTCTTTTACAAATGGGAAGTGAAATAATTTAGCAGCTAATGGTGAAATTTTCGCATCATCAATATTTTTAAATTCAAAAATACTGTCAACTAATTTTTTATTAGCAACAAACTTCATAACAGAAGGGTTTGGAGTGCTTTCGGCGTAAACAGTTACGGCTACTTTTTTACTAGCAATGTCATTGTCAACAACAGGTTTTCCAGAATTTAAAAACTCAGTTATTTGCTCAGCAACATCAGTTTCGATGGTTTCCCACTCAACGATGTTGTATTTTTCAATTGCCACAAAATTTCCGGATATGTATATTTTTTTCACAAAAGGCAAATAGAACAGTTCTCTTGCTAATTGTGAGTTACTAGCTTCGTCGATATTGTTAAATTCAAAATTTTGATGCTCAGTTAAAAAATGATTAGATTCAAACTTCACAATATTTGGTGAAGAGGTTTTAACTATTGATATTGTATGAATTGACATAAATTTTTTTTTGCAAAAATAAGCAATTACTTGGTTGTGTACTCGTAATTAAGAGTAATTATTTAACCCTTAAAATTCTACTACAGATGATAATAATTGAAATTTATAGGACTACTTTTCTAAATTTTTCTATATTTGAGAATTATACATTATCCCAATATTAAAGAAAGGCAATAATTATAACTAATGTTGCTAGAAATGACATTTGAAAATGATAAAAAAAATTTACATTTTAATCGCTTTATTCCTGGTTGTTGAGACTAATGCGCAAGAAGGAATACCGGTATATTCTGATTATTTAACAGATAATTTATATTTGATTCACCCTTCAATGGCTGGAGCATCTAACTGTTCTAAGTTAAGACTTACTGGTCGTCAACAATGGTTTGGTGTAGAAGATGCACCGAGTTTGATGACTGCAAGTTTCAATACGAGGTTTGATGAAAATGCACCATCTGCAGCTGGAATCATATTATTTAATGATAAAAACGGGTACCATTCACAAACAGGTGCTTATTTGACTTATGCACATCATATCATGTTGGGAAGAAACACTATTGATTTAAACCAGGTGTCATTTGGTTTAAGTGTTGGGTTGATGCAAAGTAGATTAGATCAGAATGAATGGGATTTATTATGGAATGGCGGAAATGGATCAGGAACTCCAGATCCGGTTGCTAATTCTAATGATAAAGTTTCAAGTACATATTATAACGTAGATTTTGGAGCATCTTACCATTTCTTAGATTTCTATGCACATATTACTATTAAGAACTTAATGGGTACAGCTAGAAAGTTATATACAGATCAAGAAAGTTCTAACTTACAGCGTTTTTTAATTTCTATGGGATATGTAATATCTCCACTTAATAGTGATTGGTCTGTTGAGCCATCTGTAATGTTTAACCATGTATCAGAAACTCAAGAAACACAATTTGATGTGAATGCTAAAGTGTATAGAAAAATGGACTTTGGTAAAGTATGGGGGGGATTGTCATATAGAAGAAGTTTAGATGGTGCTGAATATGCAACTCAATCTGGATCTGCAGAAGGTCAAAAACTACAGTATATAACACCTTTTATTGGTGTTAATTACAACAAGTACATGTTTGGATATACATATTCTCATCAAACTGGTCAAGTTCAGTTTGAAGGTGGTTACCATCAAATTACTTTAGGGATTAACTTGAACTGTAGACCAGAAAAATACGACTGTAACTGTCCTGGTATTAACTAAAATTCAATTAAATAATTATATATAAATGCTCGTTTTTAACGGGCATTTTTTATTTAAAATTGCGTTATGATTATAAAAGAAATAAGAGGGAAATCACCACAAATAGGAGAAGATAGTTTCATTGCAGAAAACGCGACAATAGTTGGTGATGTGCAAATGGGTAAGCAGTGTAGTGTATGGTTTAATGCGGTATTACGTGGTGATGTTCACTACATTAAAATGGGCGACCGTGTTAATATTCAAGATGGCGCAGTGATTCACTGCACGTATAAAAAATACCCAACTATTATGGGTGATAATGTTTCTGTAGGTCATAATGCTATTGTGCATGGCTGTACGATTCATGATAATGTTTTAATTGGTATGGGAAGTATTGTGATGGATAATTGCGTTGTGCATTCTAATTCAATAGTAGCGGCAGGCGCTGTTGTAACTCAAAATACAGTTATTGAGTCAGGAAGTATTTATGCTGGTGTACCTGCTAAAAAAGTAAAAGATATCTCTAAAGAATTAAGCTCTGGAGAAATTGATAGAATAGCAGAAAACTATGTTGAATATTCAAGTTGGTTTAAATAATATTCTTTTTATGAAATCATTTAGAACACTTAAATATAATTTAGGTATTTTTGTAATATGAAGTTTAAAAGAAACATAGCAATTGCGTTCACATGTTATTATATGATGATATGTGTTGGGTTGACATTAACCGTACATTTTTGTGGTGGAATGTTAGCTGGTGTTTCTGCAATAACTCAAGTTGAGGTTAATGATGATGCTCCAGCTACAGAAGCATGTTGTGTAGCAAAAGCTAAAACAAATAAAGATTGTTGTAATGACGCGATTATTGATTTATCTGAAGTAAAAGATGATTCGTTATTTTCTAGCGTTGATTTATCTGAGCAATTTATAGCAGTTATCCCTGAGTTGTCTTCAATTGTTTTTAAAACGATAGTATTCGAAAATAAGGTTGCATTACCAAATTATACGTTTCAAAGTAATGCGCCACCGCTCTATAAACTCTACAGTACATACATATTTTACGGTTAATCATTCTTGATCTTTATTATAAAGGTATAATGATTGATTAACATTGCCCTTTTGGGTGATTTTAACAGCTAACCTGCTTGGTTAGTTTAAAATATGTAAACATGAAAAAAAGTATTCTAATACTTTTGATATTACCATTCATCAGCTTTTCACAAAATGATGTTACAGGTAATGTATCAGAAGTATTCAACGGAAAACAAGAGCCTATTCTTGGTGCTAACATTTATTGGTCTGGCACAAACATAGGAACAGTCACAAATGAAAATGGTGATTTTAAAATTCCATTTACTCCAGAAAATGAACAACTGGTGATAAGTTATGTGGGCTATACTCAAAAAGTATTACAAATAACTTCTGCACAACATGTCAATGTTGTTTTAAAAGCTAATAGTACGCTTAATGAGGTAGTGTTGACGGCAGAAAGAAAAGCTACGCAAATATCATTAAAAGCTAATCAGAACTTGATTACTTTAAATGAAAAAGAATTGTTAAAAGCAGCATGTTGTAACTTGTCTGAAAGTTTTGAAACTAATGCGGCTATTGATGTCAACTTCTCAGATGGTGTTACAGGAACCAAACAAATTAAAATGTTAGGGTTAACTAATCCGTACATATTAATCACTCAAGAGAATATCCCGAGTGTTCGTGGTGCTTCTCAAGCCTACGGGTTAACATTTACACCAGGAACTTGGTTGGAAAGCATTCAGATAACGAAAGGTTCTGGTGCTGTAGTCAACGGATATGAAAGTATCGCCGGACAAATTAATACAGAGCTAAAAAAACCTCTTACGGATGATGCCTTTTTTTTAAACACCTATGCATCTATGGATGGAAGGTTAGAAGCTAACACACATTTTAATCAGAAATTAAACGATAAATGGAGTACAGGAATGTACATTCATGCGAATCACAGAAGTTGGAAAAAAGATAATAATGATGACGGGTTTATGGATGCGCCATTAGCCAGCCAAATTAACTTGATGAATCGTTGGCAATATGCAAACACGGAAAGCGGTTGGGTGAGTTTTTTCGATTTCAGATATATGAAAGATGATAAGTTAGCTGGGCAAATGGATTTTGACCCTGAAACGGATAAGCTAACAACAAATGCTTGGGGAAGTGAAATTGCCACCAGAAGAATTGATGTGAGTAATAAAACTGGTTTTGTGTTTAAAGACCAGAAATACAAAAGTTTCGGATTGCAAACATCATATAGTAACCATGATCAAAAAGCATATTATGGCTTAAGACGTTATGATATCAATCATCAAAGTCTATACTCTAATTTTATATATAACTCTATTTTAAGTAATACTCAAAATAAATTTAAAACTGGGTTAAGTTTTACCTATGATCAATATGAAGAATTTGTGTTGAATAGCGATATTGATAGACAAGAAAAATCTCTTGGCGCTTTTTTTGAATACACGTATGATAATGGTGATAATTTTAGCGTTGTTGCTGGAATTAGAGGAGATGTTCACAACAAATTAGGGGGCTTTATAACACCACGTTTACATGTAAGATATAATCCTTGGGAGAATTCTGTGTTTAGGGCTTCAGCTGGTAAAGGTACACGTAGCGCAAGTGTTTTTGCAGAAAATCAGCGTTATTTTGCATCGTCAAGAACGTTTAATATAGAAGATTCTGGTGGAAAAATCTACGGACTTGATCCAGAGGAAGCGTGGAATTTCGGGGTAAGTTTTTTACAGAAATTCAAACTATTTTCAAAAAGAGCTGACGTGTCTTTAGATTATTATGCAACACACTTTACAAATCAAGTTGTGGTAGATGTTGATACAAACCCTAGTGAGGTATCATTTTATAATTTAGATGGAGCTTCTGTTGCGCATAGTACACAATTAGATGTGAATTACAATCTTGCTAAACATCTTGACTTGCGCTTGTCATATAAATATTATGACGTCACATCTGATTATAAGAATCAACACTTAACAAAAGCGTTATTGGCTAAAAATAGAGTGTTGGCAAATGTGTCTTATCAAACGCATTTTTCGAATGATAAAGGTGCACGTTGGAAATTTGATGCCACATGGAATTGGACTGGTAAGCAACGTTTGCCAAACACAAGTACAAACCCTACGCAATATCAATTAAAAGAATTTTCAAACCCATTCAGCCGTATAAATGCTCAGGTAACGAAAGTGTTTTCTGAGCAATTTGAAGTATATTTGGGTGGGGAAAACCTTTTGGGTTATAAACAGGATAATCCTATTTTAGCATCAGATGACCCGTTTGGAGCGTATTTTGATAGTACAATTATACACGCGCCAATTCAAGGTACAAATGTATATGCTGGATTACGATTTAATATAGAATAATTTTAATACTATAAAGATGAAAAAAATAATAACCGTACTATTTCTTTTTATGATTATTGCTGTTTCAGCACAAGAAAAGTCTAAAAGTAAATTAGTTGAAGTAAAAGTAAGTGGTCAATGTGAAATGTGTAAGGCACGTATTGAAAAAGCAGCCTTTAAAGTAAAAGGAGTAAAATCTGCGGAATGGCATGTTGATGATAAAATATTACACTTAATTATCAACGAACATAAAACAGATGTGTTAACTGTACAAACTAAAATGGCTTCAGTAGGTCATGATACAGAGGCTATTTTTGCAACTGATGATGCTTATAATGGTTTACATAATTGCTGTAAGTATGAACGTGAATTAAAGCCAAACTGTGAAACAGATTGTGATAAGCCATGTTGTAAGGATAAAGCTGTAAAATCAACATCGTGTTGCTCGTCTAGCAATAAGAAAGAAACTGCAAGTTGTCAATCTAAAAAATAACTAGTCAGAATATAAAGTAAAAAGCCCTCAATGAATATTGAGGGCTTTTTCTTTTTATCTGTGATGATTCACCACTACATCATTCCTGGCATTCCGCCACCCATAGGAGGCATAGCAGGAGTGTTGTCTTCTTTAATATCAATTAAAGCACATTCAGTCGTTAAAATCATTCCTGAAACAGAAGCTGCATTTTCTAAAGCAACTCTTGTTACTTTTTTAGGATCGATAATACCAGCTTTAAGCATATCTACATACTCGTCAGTTTTTGCATTGTAACCAAAGTCTTTTTTACCTTCTATAACTTTAGCACAAATAACAGATCCTTCTTTACCAGCGTTTTCAGAGATAGTTCTTAAAGGTGCTTCAATGGCACGAGAAATAATATTGATACCAGTTTCTTCATCGGCATTTTCTGATTTGATTGTAGAAAGTACTTTTTGAGCTCTTACTAAAGCAACTCCACCACCTGCAATAATTCCTTCTTCAACTGCGGCACGTGTAGCATTTAAAGCATCATCAACACGGTCTTTCTTTTCTTTCATTTCTACTTCAGAAGCAGCACCAACATATAAAACAGCAACACCACCAGCTAATTTAGCTAAACGCTCTTGTAGTTTTTCTTTGTCATAATCAGAAGTAGTCGTTTCAATTTGCGATTTGATCTGACTCACTCTTACTTTAATGTTTTCTTCATCACCAGCACCATTAACAATAGTTGTATTGTCTTTGTCAATTGTGATTGTTTCTGCAGATCCTAACATTGATAAATCAGCATTTTCTAAAGAGAAACCTCTTTCTTCAGAAATTACAGTACCATTTGTTAAAATAGCGATGTCTTCTAACATAGCTTTTCTTCTGTCTCCAAAACCTGGCGCTTTTACAGCAGCAATTTTTAATCCACCACGTAATTTATTTACAACTAAAGTCGCTAATGCTTGACCATCAACATCCTCAGCAATAATTAATAAAGGGCGTCCAGATTGCGATACTGGTTCTAATATTGGTAAAATTTCTTGTAAGTTAGAAATCTTTTTATCGAATAATAACACATACGGATTGTCTAAAGTAGCAATCATTTTGTCAGCATCAGTGACAAAATATGGTGATAAAAATCCTCTGTCAAATTGCATTCCTTCTACGACATCTACATACGTATCTGTTCCTTTAGCTTCTTCAACAGTGATAACACCTTCTTTACCAACTTTTCCAAAAGCTGTAGCGATCAAGTCACCAATAATGTCGTCATTGTTAGCAGAAATAGAAGCGACTTGTTTGATTTTTTTAGAATCAGAACCAACTTCTTTTGCTTGTTTACCTAATTCAGTAACGATAGCTTCAACAGCTTTATCAATACCACGTTTTAAATCCATCGGATTAGCACCTGCGGCAACATTTTTCAAGCCCTCTTTAACGATAGCTTGTGCTAAAACTGTAGCGGTAGTTGTCCCGTCTCCTGCAAGGTCATTAGTTTTAGAGGCCACCTCTTTAACCATTTGAGCTCCCATATCTTCTAAAGCATCTTCTAAGTCGATTTCTTTAGCGACAGAAACACCATCTTTAGTTACAGTTGGTCCTCCGAAAGATTTTGAAATAATAACGTTACGACCTTTTGGCCCTAATGTTACTTTTACAGCGTTTGCTAATGCATCTACGCCACGTTTTAATCCGTCACGTGCTTCGATGTCAAATTTTATATTTTTTGCCATGATCTAGTTTGTTTTAAATAATTGCTAAAATGTCGCTTTCACGCATCATTAAATAATCAGTTCCTTCTAACTTAAGTTCAGTACCACCATATTTTCCGTATAATACAGTGTCACCAACTTTTACCGTTAAAGGTTCGTCTTTTTTTCCATTACCAACTGCTACTACAGTTCCTTTTTGAGGCTTTTCTTTAGCAGTGTCAGGAATGATTAATCCTGAAGCGGTAGTTGTTTCAGCAGCAGCTGGTTCTACAAGAACTCTATCTGCTAATGGTGTAATGTTTAAGCTCATTATTTATGTATTTTATAAATTTATTAATGTTGATTTGTAATAGGCAGAAATTATACCAATCCGGTTAGACTGACATTTTTTCACTTTTAATGCTCAGAACATTATTCAAACAAAAAAATGCCAACTGTTGAGGTTGGCATTTTAAATGTTATAATTTGATGAAGATTACTCTCCTTCTTTTTTATTTGTAGTAGAAACAGGTGCATCAGTTGTTGATACTGGAGCTTCTATTTGTTGATCATTTGCGCCATCTAAAGCTTTTGATGCTGCTCCTTGGTTACCAAAAATTGTTACGTTTGATAATAAGATTAAAACGATCATTAAGATTCCTAACCACCATGTGCTTTTGTCAAGGAAGTCAGTTGTTTTTTGAACACCACCAATTTGTTGTGATCCTCCTCCGAATGAAGAACCTAAACCACCACCTTTTGGATTTTGTACCATAATTACTACAATTAGTAAAAAGGCAACGATCATTATAAGTACTAAAAAGATATTAAACATAACGGTATTATTATTTTGTATTATTGATTTCTATTTTTTCTATATCCGAAATACGGTCTGCAAAGAAACTATTTTTTTCTGGATATTTCAAACTTAAAATGCGATAAGCTTGAATTGCTTTTTTATAATTTTTTTGTTCCAAGTAAACTTTAGCTAAAGTCTCTGTCATTAACTCATCAGAATTGAAACTTTTTTCCTGTGTTAAGTTCTTTAAAGAGACTGTTTTTTTAACTGGTTTAATCTTTGGTTTGGTAGTAATGAATTTGTCAATTAGATCAATATGACTTAATTCTTTTGTTGATTCATCAATTTTTTCTTCCGGAGTAACTGTTCTGTCAATTTGAGATACCCCTGTTAATTGTAACCATTCTTGAAACGAATGTGTTTCTTTTTTATTGAACTCTAAAGGTTTGCCAATCTCTAAGTTTTCCTCGGCATGAACAGTTGTTTTTTCTTCAAACAAATCTGGATCTAAAACTGCGGTATCAAAAACACTTGTTTCGGTGTCAAAAGTTTCAATTTCTTCAACATCAACTGTTGTTTCACTTAATATTTGCTTTTGAAGTTGTTGTTGAGTTTTTGAAATATCATTTTGATTGAAGTCATCAGATGTAATATAGTCAAACAAAATACTTCTGTCTGTAGTATGTGCAGCGGTAATTTTTAACTCATAATTGTATAAGTAACTCTCTTGGTTTTTTAACCCTTTTAAATACAATGCACGAGCGGATTGTAAATATGGAAAGTCATTTAAAACACTTTTAAGCGCCATTACTTGCTGCTCGTCAATACGCTCAGGTTGATTTAGAATGGTTGATAACTCAGTTCTATTCATGACTTACCATTTTGCCAATGATGCATTAAACACGTCTTGTGTGATACGCTCATAAATAACTTCAATTGCAGAGTCTAATGTAGAGCCAACTAATTGTTGTGAAGCAGGATAATCATAATAAAAAGAAAACTTTCTTTCAAAGTCGTCTTCCTCTTTTGTATTGTTTATAAAACGCACATTTATAGCAACAGTTAATCTGTTTTGAGAGGCAGTTTGATCTGCGGTTGCAGACATCGGTGCGATGTTAAAACTTGTGATTTCCCCTTCGTAAATCAAATCACCATTTGAATTTGTCAATTCTAAGTTGGTTTGATTCTGTATTAAATCTTGTAAATTTTGAGTAAAAGTTCTGTCAATACCTGGTTCTACAATTGGGGCATTGTTTTGAAAAAAGTTGACTTGAAAACTTTTAGCTGTTCCTACATCACCTCCTGTAAATGAATAAATACCACAACCTTGTAAAACTATAGTAGAAAGTATTGTGATAAGAATAAGTTTAATTTGTTTCAATGCCATTGTTAAGTTGTCCGTTAATGGGATAAAAATACATTATTAAATGTAAAAAATTGTCAGTTTATAATGTTAAAGATCAAACTGTTTGATTTTACGATATAAAGTACGCTCGGAAATACCTAATTCTTTAGCAGCTAATTTTCGTTTTCCTTGATTACGCTCTAATGATTTCTTAATTAGTTCTAATTCTTTTTCATGAATTGATAAAGTCTCTTCTTCTGTAATATCTTGAATGTAATCGTAAGTTTCAGTGTCTTCTTTATATGAGTTTTTACTCTCTTGAGGAATACGTAGCACTTCTACAGTATCTTGTTGCGGTTCCGGTATATCAACTTCGTCGTCTGAACTGTATATTTTGTTAATTAAGTCCTCATTTTCTTTTTGAACTTGTTGAGAATTGCCAGATCTCATTAACTCCATCGTAAGTTTTTTAACATCGTTCAAATCGGCTTTCATGTCGAATAAAACCTTATACAATATTTCGCGTTCGTTACTAAAATCACTTTCTGATTTACTATCGCTAATCACAGCAGGTAAGTTATTACCTACATGAGGTAAATAGCCTTGAAGTGTCACGGCGTCTACCATTCTATTGTGTTCTAAAACGGATACCTGTTCAGCAATATTACGCAATTGACGAATGTTCCCGTTCCATCTGTAATTCAATAACACTTGTATGGCTTGCTCATCTAATTTAATAGTTGGCATTTTATATTTCAATGCAAAATCAGCAGCAAACTTTCTAAACAATAAATGAATGTCCTCCTGACGGTCACGCAATGGAGGTAATAAAATCTCAACAGTACTTAAACGGTAGTATAGGTCTTCACGGAATTGTCCTTTTTTGATGGCTTCAAACATATTGACGTTTGTAGCGGCAACAATGCGGACGTTTGTTTTCTGTACTTTACTAGAACCTACTTTCATAAATTCACCATTCTCAATAACTCTTAATAAACGGACTTGTGTGGTTAAAGGCAATTCACCAACTTCATCTAAAAAGATAGTACCGCCATCAGCAACTTCAAAATACCCATTTCTGGTTTGCGTAGCTCCTGTAAAGGCGCCTTTTTCATGCCCGAATAACTCACTGTCAATAGTTCCTTCAGGAATAGCACCACAGTTTACGGCTATAAATTTACCGTGTTTTCTGTGAGAAAGCGAATGAATTATTTTAGGTACACTTTCTTTACCAACACCAGATTCTCCAGTAACTAAAACAGAAATATCTGTTGGCGCTACACGGATAGCTTTTTCGAGTGCACGGTTTAGTTTAGGTGTGTTACCTATAATTTCAAAACGTTGTTTTATTGCCTGAATTGACTCCATATTTTTTTAGTTGTTATCAGAATAATCTACAGCCTCTCCTAAAAATGTTGCTGTAGTACAATCGTTAATTTTCACATTCACAAAATCTCCAATATTGTAATGTTTTTTAGGGAATACAATCATGCTTCCTTGTGAGTTTCTTCCTGCCCAATGCGCATCAGATTTTTTTGAAGTTGTTTCAATTAATACTTCTTCAGTTTTTCCTAAATGCAATTTTAAACGTTCATGACCAATTGCGCGTTGCACATCAATAACTTCTTGTAAGCGACGTTTTTTAATTGCAAATGGCACATCATCTTCTAGTTTTCGCCCAGCCATTGTTCCTGGTCGTTCAGAGTATGAAAACATAAATCCGTGGTCATATCTTACATGTTTTATTAAGTCAAGAGTGTCTTGATGGTCTTCTTCTGTTTCTGTTGGAAAACCAATAATCATATCTTGAGTTAAAGAAATTTCCGGAATGGTTTTATAAATATTATCAACTAAGGTCATATACTCTTCACGAGTATGCTGACGGTTCATTTCTTTTAGAATACGATTACTTCCACTTTGTACTGGTAAATGAATGTGCTTGCAAATATTTTTATGTTTTGCCATAGTATGAACAACATCCATACTCATATCTTGCGGATTAGATGTTGAAAAGCGAATTCGTAATTTCGGGAACTTTGTGGCTACTGTATTTAAAAGGTTAGAAAAATCTACTGAAGTTGCTTTTTGCATTTCAGTAGCGTTTTTAAAATCTTTTTTCAGTCCGCCACCGTACCATAAATAACTATCAACATTCTGACCTAAAAGTGTGATTTCTTTAAAGCCTTTTGAGACTAAATCTGATATTTCTTCAAAAATAGATTGTGGTTCTCTACTACGTTCTCTACCACGTGTAAAAGGCACAACGCAAAATGTACACATATTATCACAACCTCTTGTAATTGAAACAAATGCGGTAACACCATTACTTTGTAATCTTACAGGAGAAATGTCACCATAAGTTTCTTCTTTGGAAAGGATAACATTTACAGCATTTCTACCATCTTCAACCTCGGAGATTAAATTTGGGAGATCCTTGTAAGCATCTGGTCCTACAACTAAATCAACTATTTTTTCCTCTTCTAAGAATTTTTCTTTCAAACGTTCAGCCATGCAACCTAAAACACCAACTTTCATTTTTGGGTTATGATCTCTTTTTACGGCATTGTATTTTTCTAAACGTTTACGAACTGTTTGTTCAGCTTTATCTCTAATGGAGCAGGTGTTCACTAAAACCAAGTCGGCTTCCTCTAAATTTTTAGTTGTGTCAAACCCGTCATTTGCTAAAATAGAAGCAACAACCTCACTGTCTGCAAAATTCATTTGACAACCGTAGCTTTCAATAAAAAGCTTACGAGTGTTTCCGTTTTTATTCTCAGTGATTAAGTGTTCTCCTTGTTTACTTTCGTCTATTATCTTCTCCATTTGGGTGTATTTCTCTCGAGGTTACCTTGCAAAGATAATGCTAATTTAAAAATATGACAAAGTGGCAGGGTATTTTTATCTATATTAGCGATAACTAACAAAACTTATAAAATGAACTATTCAGAAATTGAGCAAAAAATTAATGAGAATAAAAGTGTAGATTTTGGAGATATCTTTAACAAGTCTTTTGAATTGTTTAAGAAAACCTGGCAGCAAGGATTATTACATATGTTATTATCGATAGCTGTTGTATTAGGAGTTATGGCAATAGTTATGGTTCCAATGTTTGCGATGGGGATTTTTGATCCGTCTGTGTTTGAAAGTTTTGAAAACGGAAACCCAGATTTTGAAGGGATTATATTATTATATTTAGCTATGTTTCCTGCAATTTTTATTGCAGCAACATTCTCGATGTTATTAAATGCTGCGTTTTACAGAATTGTTAAACAAATTGATTTAGAAGAACTGGAGAGTCCGGTAGCTTCATTCGGGATGTTTTTTAAATCTCAATATGTTATAAAAGCTTTTGTGTTATCACTTTTAACTATGGTTATTGCTATTGTTGCAATGTTAGCGTGCTACTTACCATTGTTTTATGTAATGATTCCGCTAACATTTGTCGTGGTTGTTTTTGCATTTAATCCAGATATGCCTGCTATGGATTTGATAAAATTGAGTTTTAAATTAGGAACGAAAAAATGGTTGGTAACGTTTGGGTTGGTGATAATATCATCAATTTTAGCAGAGGTTGTTGGTTTGTTATTATGTGGTATAGGAATTTTTGCAACAGCATCATTCATTTATTTACCAACCTATTATATATACAAAGAAGTGATAGGTTTTGATGATAATTCAACTGAAGTTAATTAAATATAAAGTAATAGATGTCGTGTAAAAGCGATGTTTAATTCTGTTTTTTTCCTTTGTTTTTTGAGGTAAAAAGCAGAATTTTTTTATGAATCAGAATATTTGATATACTTTTGCAAAATCTAAAAAGGGAATTGATGGCAAAGAATTTGGTAATAGTAGAGTCACCTGCAAAGGCGAAAACAATTGAAAAATTTCTAGGAAAAGATTTTAAAGTTGAATCTAGTTATGGGCATATAGCCGATTTGCCTTCAAAGGAATTAGGGGTTGATGTAGAAGGAAGTTTTGATCCGAAATACATTGTTTCTGATGATAAAAAAGCAGTTGTTAAAAAACTAAAATCTTTAGCAAAAAAAGCAGAAACTGTTTGGTTGGCTTCGGATGAGGATCGCGAGGGAGAAGCAATTGCATGGCATTTAGCAGAAACGTTAAAGCTAGATAAAAGCAAAACAAAACGAATTGTTTTCAATTCAATTACCAAAAAAGCAGTAACCACTGCAATAGAGAATCCAAGAGAAATAGATTACAACCTTGTAAACGCGCAACAAGCAAGGCGTGTTTTAGATAGGTTAGTAGGATATGAATTGTCTCCAGTATTATGGAGGAAAGTCAAACGAGGATTGTCTGCAGGTAGAGTACAATCTGTATCTGTACGGTTAATTGTTGAGCGTGAGCGTGAAATTGATGCGTTTACTACAACAGCATCTTATAAAGTAGTTGCAGAATTCGCAACATCTGATGGTAAGAAATTTAAAGCTAAGTTGCCAAAAGATTTTAAAACCAAAAAGGCAGCGCAAGAGTTTTTAGAGAATAATAAATCAGCTGATTTTAAGGTGTCAGATTTAACTCAGAAACCTGCAAAGAAATCGCCAGCTGCACCATTTACAACATCAACATTACAGCAGGAAGCTTCCAGAAAATTATATTTTTCAGTAAGTAGAACAATGCAAGTTGCTCAGCGTTTGTATGAGCAAGGGTTAATTACCTATATGAGAACGGATAGTGTGAACTTATCTGGAGAGGCTTTAGAGGCTGCAAAAACAGAAATAGAAAACTATTACGGAAAAGAATACGCGAAAACAAGAAGTTTTTCGAATAAAAACAAAGGTGCTCAAGAAGCGCATGAGGCTATTAGGCCAACAGACATGAGTCGTCATTCTGCGGATTTAGAAAGAGATCAGTCGCGTTTGTATGATTTGATATGGAAACGTACACTGGCTTCTCAAATGAGTGATGCACAATTGGAAAATACCAATGTAAAAATTGAAGCGTCAACACATGATAAGTTATTTTCAGCTAGTGGACAGGTGGTGAAGTTTGAAGGGTTTTTAAAAGTATACTTGGAAGGTAACGACGATGAAGATGAAGAGCAAGATGGGATGTTGCCAACAATGAAAATTGGTGACAAGGTAAATAATAATTACATCACAGCTACAGAACGTTTTACAAGACCGCCTTATCGATTTACGGAAGCATCTTTGGTAAAGCGTTTGGAGGAATTGGGTATTGGTCGTCCATCGACATACGCGCCTACAATTTCAACAATTCAGAATAGAAATTATGTTGAAAAAGGACAAATAGAAGGTGTTGAGCGTCACTATTGTCAATTGTTATTAGAGTCAAATAAAATAGACGATAAGCAATTGACGGAAAAAGTTGGTGCAGATAAAGGAAAGTTAGTGCCTACTGATGTAGGAATGATCGTGAATGATTTTCTAGTTGCAAATTTCGAAAATGTATTGGATTATAATTTCACAGCAAATGTAGAAGCTACTTTTGATTTGATTGCTTCTGGAGACAAGGACTGGAAAGTGATGATGAAAGATTTTTATACAGAATTTCATCCACAAGTGCTAGATGTTCAGGAAAATGCAGAACGTGGTAATGGCGAGCGTATTTTAGGAGTGCATCCGGAAACCGGGCGCCGTGTGAGTGTGCGTTTAGGACGTTTTGGGGCGATGGTTCAAATTGGTGTTGTAGAAGATGAAGAAAAGCCATTATTTGCAAGTTTAACAGAGAACCAAAGTTTAGGAACAATTACGTTTGAAGAAGCGATGGATTTATTCAAATTGCCTAAAACATTAGGTGATTATGATAATGAAGAAGTGATTGTGAGTAACGGTCGTTTTGGTCCGTATATCAAATTCGGTGCAAAATATGTGTCTTTAGCAAAAGGAGAAAATGCTATGGATGTTGATATGGATCGCGCTATAGAATTGATAGAAGAAAAGAAAAAAGCCGATGCGCCAATTCATCATTATGAAGGGTATGAGGTGACTAAAGGTGTTGGGCGTTTTGGGCCATTTATTAAATGGAATGGAATTTTTATCAATGTCAATAAAAAATACGATTACGATAATTTGTCAATTGCTGATTTAGAAGAATTAATTGAAGTAAAGAAACAAAAAGAGATTGATAAGCTTATTGTTAATTGGGAAGAAGAAGGAATCCGTATTGAGAAAGCCCGTTGGGGACGTCATAATGTGATTCAAGGAAAAATAAAGGTTGAGTTGGCTAAAACTGTTGATGTGTCAAAAATTACATTAGAAGATGCTCAAGGTTTAATAGAGGCTAAAAAACCAAAAAAGAAAGTAGCTAAAAAGAAAACGACTGCTAAAAAGAAGACCGCAACAAAAAAGGCTACTAAAAAAACTGCTAAGAAATAATGATAATAGATTTTCTATCGCCTGTTACAGAAGAAGTAATTGCTCATGCAAAACTGCAAGACAAACAGTCTTTAGGGGGTGTAATTTCTTATTTTAGAGTTAACGAAGATTTTCCAGAGGTAGAAAAGGATGATATTGTTATTGTTGGTGTTAGGGAAAATAGGAACGATGTTAATTATTTAGGAGAAGAGCCATCTTTTAATAATATTAGAAAATCTTTTGCAGAGTTGTTTCCGGGAAACTGGAGTTCTAGAATTATTGATATTGGTGACATCCAATCTGGAGAAACAGTTTCAGATACTTACTTCGCGTTAAGAAAGGTTGTAGAGTTGGTTGTTAAAGTTGGGGCAATACCTGTAGTTTTAGGTGGGTCTCATGATTTAACCTATGCCATGTATCGGGCATATGATAACCTAGATCAGATGGTAAATTTGGTTTGTGTTGATGCAAAATTCGATTTAAAAGATCCAACAGAGGGTATCAAGAATAACAACTATATGAATAGTGTTGTTGTTGATGAACCAAATAATCTGATCAGCTTTTCAAATATAGGTTTTCAAACGTATTACAATTCTCAAGAAGAAATAGATCTGTTAGAGAAGTTGTATTTTGAAACCTATCGTCTGGGTGAGGTGTCTAATGATATTAGTGTCATTGAGCCAATAACCCGAGATGCAGATATTGTTAGTTTTGATATGACAGCAATACAAGCTTCAGAAATTTCTAATGGGTTTGGTTATAATTCCCCAAATGGGTTTAGCGGAAAAGAAGCTTGTGCTATTGCTAGGTATGCAGGGGTGAGTAACTCAGTATCTAGTTTTGGTTTGTTTGAGTTGAGTAATAAGATGTCAGACTCTGGTGTTATGCTTACGGCGCAAATGCTCTGGTATTTTATTGAAGGTGTACATTGTAAGATTACTGAACCTTCTTTGAGTTCAGAGTCCAGTTATAAAAAATATATAGTGCCATCACAAGATTATGATTTCGTATTCTATGAGAGTTTACTGAGTCGTAGGTGGTGGGTAAAATTACCTGATAATGAGGAGGGTAATAATAATATCAAAAAACATTCGTTATTATCTTGCACGCAAGAAGATTATTTGATAGCTTGTGATCAACAAATTCCGAAACGAATTTACAAAGCATTTAGGAAAAATTTAATTTAGGTATTTCTGTCGTATTCGATAAAACGGTGTTTTTTTATGATAAAGAGCGTGTTTTATTTCGAGTTATTATCAACTTTTTTTTTAATTAAAAGTTGTTTTTTAAGAAATATATAGATATGTTTACGCCTTTGAAAATAATAAGATATTAATATAAGACATCAATTCTATGAAGAAGTTTATTTTGTTTGCAATGGTATTTGCACTTCTTACAAGCTGTAGCAGCAATAGTTCTAACGGAGAACTTGTAGGTGTTAAGGGTAAGAAATGGCATCCGGAAAAACCTTACGGGATGAGTTTAGTACCTGGTGGTTCTTTTACAATGGGAAAATCTGATGAAGATAGACCAGCTGTTCAAGATGCTCCAGCAAAAACCGTAACGGTGCGTTCTTTCTATATGGATGAAACGGAAATTACAAACAGTGAATATAGGCAATTCGTTTTTTGGGTTAGAGATTCTATAGTAAGAACAAGATTGGCAATTTTAGCAGATGAGCTTGGTGAAACTGGAATGGATGAGTCTGGTTCTAAAAGTAAAGAAGGAGGGATTGGTCAGTATGCATTTAAAGATGCTGATACTACAGATTTAAGTGTTTGGGATAAGTATATGCTTGATAACTACTACAGCTTAATGGATGGTTATGAAGGTAGAAAGTTGAATCACGATGTAGATCTTTTATTAGATAGTGCAGAATATCCAGATGAATACTATTCAGAAGTTATGGATACTATGTATTTGCCAATTGATGAGGCATTTAATGGTAACCGTCCTTGGGATGTAAAGAAATTTGTTTACAGATACAAGTGGTTGGATATTGAAGAGGCTGCAAAAGCAAAGAATAAAGGAAAGAGAAGAAGAGATTTTATAAAAACTGACACTGTAGAGGTGTATCCTGATACAACAGCTTGGATTAGAGATTTTGCTTACTCATATAATGAGCCAATGCATAATGATTATTTCTGGCATGATGCATATGGGTCTTATCCAGTAGTTGGTGTGTCTTGGGAGCAAGCTAAAGCGTTTTGTGACTGGAGGACTTTAAATAAAAATGCAGTAATTAAAAAAGGTAGAGCGCATGTAAATAGTTTCAGATTGCCATCTGAGGCAGAATGGGAGTATGCTGCTCGTGGAGGTCTAGAAGGTGGTACTTACCCATGGGGAGGACCTTATGCTAAAAATGACAGAGGTTGTTTTATGGCTAACTTCAAACCTTTAAGAGGGGATTATGCAGCAGACCAGGCGTTGTATACTGTAGAAGCTGATGCATATCAACCAAACGATTATAACATGTATAATATGGCAGGAAACGTGTCTGAATGGACTGCGTCATCTTATGAAGCTAATGCATATGAGTACATGTCTACAATGAATCCAAGTGTAAATGACAAGAAAAATATGCGTAAAGTAATTCGTGGTGGGTCTTGGAAGGATGTAGCCTTCTTTTTACAGGTAAGTTCTCGTGATTTTGAATATGCGGATTCTGCAAGAAGCTATGTAGGTTTTAGAACAGTTCAAGATTATATGGGAACTGATGTAACGCCTTCAAAAAATTCAGCTAGATAATTATTATTAACTATAACCAACAAATTTATTATTAACTTAACTTAAACTAAAAACTATTTATTATGGCACAATCAAAAGGATACAAAAAATTTATGGCAATGGCTTACGGATTAGGAGCTGCAGTTGTAATCTTAGGAGCACTTTTTAAATTAATGCACTGGCCTGGAGCAAGTATAATGCTTATTGTAGGTCTTGGAGCTGAAGCAGCAATTTTTGCTTTATCTGCATTTGAACCAGTAGGAGATGATTTAGACTGGTCATTGGTTTATCCAGAATTAGCTGGAGGTCAAGCAGGTCCTAAAGGAAAGAAAGAAGTAAAAGGTGATGCTCAAGGAATGTTATCTCAAAAATTAGATGACATGTTAAAAGATGCGAAGTTAGATGCTAACTTAATGTCTTCTTTAAGTACGTCAATTCAGAACTTTAAAGGTGCTGCTGATAATATTCAACCAGCTGTTGATTCTATCGCTGCAACTAAAAAATACTCTGAGCAAATGTCATTAGCTGCTGGACAAATGGAGTCTTTAAACTCTCTTTATAAAGTACAAATGGAATCTGCTGCACGCCAGGCTGAAGCTAACAAAATGGCTGCTGACAACGCTGAAGGATTAAAAGCTCAAATGGAGTCGTTAACTTCTAACTTATCTTCTTTAAACGGAGTATACGGTGGAATGTTATCTGCTATGGGAGGAAAATAATTAGTTTTTAATAAAACTATTTTTAAATCAAATTTTATTAATTAAAAAAACTAATTAGAATATGGCTAGTGGAAAATTGTCCCCAAGGCAGAAGATGATTAACCTAATGTATTTAGTGTTAATTGCTATGTTAGCGCTAAATATGTCAAAAGAAGTATTGACAGCATTTGGTATCATGAACGATAAATTTATTGAAAACAACCAAGCTTCAGCTAGTAAGAATACAAACTTCTTAGCTAAGATTGCTCAAAAAGCTCAAGATGAGCCAGAGCAATATAGTGTTGTAAATTCGAAAGCAAAAAATATTTCAAAAACTTCAAATGAATTCTATGCATTCTTAGAAGGTGTTAAAACTGAGGTTCAAGCACCATATGAGGAAAATAGAGATGAAAGTGGGCAGTTACCATATGAATCTATGGATAAAGGTGATGCTATTGATGAAGCATGGTTTGCTGGAGATAACCTTTCTCCAAAAGGAAAAGAAGTTGTTGCAGCTTTTGATAAATATAGAACTGACATGTTTAAATTGTTAGATTCTAAAGGAAAAGGTGGAAAGCAAATGAACCAAGCTTTAATAGATATATTAAATTCTAAATTTAATACTGATCCTGTAAAAGCTAATGATGGTGCTAACAAGAAATGGTTAGACTATAACTTTAAAGGTTTCCCAGCAATTGCATCTTTAGCGAAGTTATCTTCTATGCAATCTAATGTTAAAGCATTAGAGTCTGATGTGTTATCTAGATTATTATCTGGTCAACAAGAGTCTGCTTTATCTTTTAGTAACTATAGAGCTATTGTTGTGCCTGAAAAAACTGCATTCTTTAACGGTGAAAACTTTAAAGGTAGAATAGTTTTAGGACGTGTTGATGCATCAACTAAACCTAACTCGGTTACATTAAACGGTAATGAAGTTGACAAGAAAAACTTTAAAGATGGTGGTGTTGTTTTAGATTTTCCTGCTGGAGCAGTTGGAGAGCGTGACTTAAAAGGTAAATTCGTATTCTTAGAAAACGGAAAGCCAGTAGAGGTTGCTATCGAAAGTTCTTATGCAGTAGTTCCTAAACCAAATTCTGCAACTATTTCTGCAGATAAGATGAACGTAGTATATCGTGGAATTCCTAACCCAATGACAATCTCATTTGCAGGAGTTTCTGCTGATAAAGTAAATGCATCTGCGGCAGGATTAAGAAAATCTGGTAAAGGATATGTTATGACACCAACAAAAGGTAGAGAGGTTTCAATTAATGTAACTGGTACTTTACCTGACGGATCTAAGGTTACTGATAAAAAGAAATTTAGAATCAAAGATATCCCACGTCCACAAGCAGCAGTTTCTGGACAAGGAGGATCTATCAAGAAATCTAAGAGTTCTTTAAAAAGTTCAACTGTTACGGCAATGTTAGAAGACTTTGTTTTCGATTTAAAATTAAAAGTAAACTCATTCAAATTTAAAGTTCCAGGACAACCAACTATTGTTTGTAATGGTAGTAAATTGAATGCAAGAGCTCAAAGCGCTTTAGCTAGAGCAAAAAGAGGGGATCAAGTTTCTATATTTGGTTTAAAAGCTTCTGTAGTTGGAAGTTCAATTAAATTAAAAGATGCGTCACCTTGTATTATTGAAATTTCTAACTAAGAAATTTTAATTAAAATTGAATTCACTAAGTCCAGTAAAAAAACTGTTTTTAGTGAATTCTCTTAAAAAATTGTAATTAAGAAATATACTTAAAAAATGAATTGGAGAAATTTTTTATTAACGATTACATTGGTGACATTAACTCAGGGAGTTTTTGCACAATACAATCTTTTAAACGCTAAAAATCCTGAGGAAATTGGTGTTAAAACAGAAGCGCAAAAAAATTATGATAATAATAAGCCCTTAGAATATGGGTTTATTGATGATAAAGATGTGCTTTGGTCAAAAATGGTATGGGAAAAAGTGGTTCTTGATGAAAGAGCAAATTTTCCTTTATACTATCCAGTAGACACAATGAATATTGGTAAAGAAAGAAGAAGTTTATATGATGTTCTGATAAAGAACATTAAAAACGGTAATATAGAAAACCTATATACAGATTCTTATTTTACTGGTAAAAAAACATTTTCTGAAGTTAGAGAAGGGTTGTTAAAAATAGATACTTTAGATTTAGGTTATGAGCAGTATAATGCTGGTGAGCCTATTTCTCCAGAGTATATTGATACAACTGAAATCACGTCATATGACGTTAAAGAATACCGAATTAAAGGATTATGGTATTTTGATAAGCGTCAAGGACAATTACGTTATAGATTAATTGGTTTATCACCAGTAACACCTGATGTATACTTTATTGATGCAGAAGACGGTGATTTGGTAGAACAGTTTTGGGTAATTTTTCCCTGATACTAGAGTAGTGTTAAATGATGCAATGAGCTTCAATAATAAAAATACAGCTATGCCAATTTCTTTTGATCATATGTTGAACTCTAGACGATTTAGTTCTACAATGTATAAAGAAGAAAACGTGTATCAAGATAGAAAAATTGAGGAATACATTCCTAACAATGCATTAATGCAATTATTAGAATCTGAAAGAATTAGAACAAAAATCAGAGACTTTGAGTTAGATCAATGGCAGTACTAATAAATTTCTCCAATTTATTATAAGCATAAAAACTCCTACATTTGTAGGAGTTTTTTTTTACATAAAACACAAAATAGCATGTTGGATTATTTAATTGTAGGTTTTGGCTTGGCGGGTGTTTCTTTTGCAGAGCAGTTGCGTAAACACAATAAATCATTTGTAGTTATTTCAGAGCAAAAGGAGTCCTCTTCAATAGTTGCAGGGGGAATGTATAATCCTGTAATATTAAAACGGTTTACATCGCCATGGAATGCACTTCCGCAATTAAAGTATGCTATTCCTTTTTATAATGAAATAGAATCACGATTAAATATCTCTGTATTAAATCCGCTTCCTGTATTGCGTGTGTTTAATGCAATTGAAGAGCAGAATAATTGGCTCATTGCTTCGGACAAACCTTACTTAGCGCCTTTTCT
>CBCXVT010000010.1:0-224108 GCA_965178635.1 Flavobacteriaceae bacterium
TGGGGTAGATGCAGTAATGGATCATGACTTGTCTAAAATTGGTATTATCGCCATGTTTGTACAAATGACACAAATGTTATTTAGACCATTACGTCAATTAGCAGATAAATTTAACACCTTACAAATGGGAATGGTTGCTGCAAATAGGGTGTTTGAAGTATTAGATACTAATACAGCAATTGTTGATAACGGTACTGTTGAGGTTACAGATGTTAAGGGTGTCGTAGAGTTTAAGAATGTTCATTTTTCATATGTTGAGGAAGAGGAAGTTTTAAAAGGCATTTCGTTCAAAGTGAACCCTGGAGAAACTGTAGCAATTGTTGGTGCAACTGGTGCAGGGAAATCCACTATAATAAACTTGTTAAGCAGGTTTTATGAAATTAATAGTGGAGAAATTTTATTAGATGGTGTTGCTATTAATAAGTATAAGTTAGATAACTTAAGAGCAAAGATTGCTGTTGTTTTACAAGATGTGTTTTTATTTTCAGATTCTATATTGAATAATATCACTTTAAATGATGACTCTATTTCTTTAGATGAAGTTAAAGTTGCTGCAAAAAATATTGGTGTAGCTGAATTTATTGAAAAACTTCCAAACGGCTATCATTATAATGTTAAAGAAAGAGGTGTGATGTTGTCAACCGGTCAACGACAATTATTAGCGTTTTTGAGAGCTTATGTGAGTAATCCGGAAATTTTAATTTTAGATGAAGCCACATCATCAATAGATTCTTATTCAGAACAATTGATACAAGATGCCACTACAGAAATAACTAAAAACAGAACTTCTATAGTTATTGCACATCGTTTAGCTACAATTAAAAATGCCGATATGATTATTGTTATGGATCAAGGAAAAATTGTTGAAAAAGGTACGCACTATGATTTACTACAGATTGAAAATGGTTGCTATAAAAACTTATACGATGTTCAGTTTAATGAAGTGTAATTACAAAACTCATTAATAACAATTAGTCAAAAATACCCAATACTAGGTATTTTATGTTAAGCATAAAACCAGTATCTTTGAATGGTCCATAAGTAAGATTATGGATTAAGTAAGTTTTTTTGGGGTAAAAATATCTGTTAGCTATAAGTTAACAGATATTTTTTTTGACATATATTCAAGTTCTTAGATTCCTAGTAAAAGCTGATTTTACAATTGGTCATGAAGGTTAAAAAATAAACATATCGTTGAACATCATGTTTCATCGATGTAGAGTATTGGGGTGTGTTAAAAATACCCAATATTGGGTATTTTATAAAGAAGAATAATGTAGTATATTTGAGTAACTACTTTTTAACAGTAGGTAAAGTAAGTTTTTTTTTGGGGTAAAAAATCCTGTTAGTATTTATATTAACAGGATTTTTTTTATACTAGCCCAGATCTTCACTCATCAATTGTGTGAGTTCATCAGTGTTTTCAAATAATATAAATTCACCATTTTTTACATAAGATAATTTACCAGATTCTTCAGAAACAATTAATGCTACAGCATCTGTTTTTTCTGTAATACCAATAGCCGCTCTATGTCGTAATCCAAATCTACTCGGAATTGTTCTGCTGTTAGACACTGGTAAAATTACTCGAGTTGCAGTAATGGCATTTCCTTCAACAATTGCAGCACCATCGTGTAATGGGCTATTCTTATAAAAAATACTTTCAAGAATGGGTTGTGTTAAGGTTATATTCATTTCATCACCAGTATTTTTAACAAACTCTAAATTGTTTTTGCGTTCAAAAACTAAAAGTACTCCTGTGTTTGTTGTCGCTAGCTTATTACAGGCTCTTAAAATGGCATCAATATTTGTAGAGGCTTTTGTTGTTGCTTGTGAAAAATTAATGTTTTTAAGGAATTTATTACTAGTGAAAAATTTTGTAGAGCCAATAAGTAGCAGGAACTTTCTTATTTCTTGTTGAAACACAACAATTAAGGCAAATACACCAACACTAATAAATTTACCTAAAATACTACTCAAAACATCCATGTGAAGGGCTTTGGTTAGCTCCCAAATTAAATAGATGACAATAATTCCGATAAAAATATTAATTGCAACGGTCCCTTTAATAAGTTTATAGACATAATAAAGAAGTAAGGCTACAAGAGTAATATCTATAGCGTCAGTAAAACTAAATTCTAAAAAATTAAATATTTCCAAGTGATAAATTATTTATGTAAAAATAGAAAAATATTAAAGACTACTGTTTTAGAATGTGGTAATTTAAAGTGTACAATCACAATCTGGTAAAAGGGTTGTATTGTATATAAATACATTAGGGTTTAATATAATTTCAGGTGATGTGATGGGGTTTATAAATGTTATAAATTCAATATAATCTTTCAATTGCAATTGTTCGTCAAAATTTAGGTGAATCATGGCTTGTTTGCCTTCAGCAGCAAAATCAATAAATTCTTTGGTGTATTCTATCAATTCGTCTTTTAAAACTTTGACACCTTCGAGTGTTATTTTAGAATCTTTATTTAGGTTTATAGTCACATTAAAGTATGGTAAATAAGTGTCTGGATGTTTTTTTAAATAGAATTTTGAAAACTCAGTATTAGGTAATCGTTTAAACTCGTTTGTGTATTTAAAATCTTCTTTTTTAGAATGAATAGTGTGTTTTATCTTCTCATTAAAGAAATGCTCAGGGAGATTTTTTAAGATACTATTTTCAGAAATTTGAAGCGCATCCTTTTGACAAGAAACCAATAGAATAAACACTAAAACAATTATTTTTTTCATACTTAATTACAATTGATTAACTAAAGTTACGCATTCCATAGCTTCTTTAACATCATGAACTCTTAAAATTGAAGCGCCTTTATGTAATGCAAGTGTATTTACTACTGTTGTACCGTTTAAAGCATTTTCTGAATCAGTCTTTAAAGTGTTGTAAATCATAGATTTTCGCGAGGCACCAACTAAGATTGGTAGGTTTACGTTGATGAATAATTCCAAATCACTTAACAACTGGTAATTATGTGCTGTAGTTTTACCAAACCCAAATCCAGGGTCAATAATTATGTCATTAATATTGTACTGTCTTGCTAATGCAATTTTTTCAGAAAAATAATATAATACATCTTGTGTAACGTTTTTATATGTTGGTCTCTGTTGCATGTTTTGAGGAGTCCCCTGCATATGCATCATGATATAAGGAACATTTAATTCTCCAATTGTTTTAAACATATTGCTATCCATTTCTCCAGCAGAAATATCATTGATTAGCGCTGCACCTGCTTCAACACATGTTTTGGCAACTGAGCTTCTAAAGGTGTCAATCGAAATTAAAATATCAGGGAATGCATTGTGCAGTAAAGTAATAACAGGAACAATGCGTTGCAATTCTTCTTCTTCAGAAATATGAGCAGCACCTGGACGCGAACTGTAAGCGCCAATATCAATAAAAGTAGCTCCATCGTTTAACATCTTTTCAACTTGAGTTAAGATGTCTTTTTCATCGCGGTATTTTCCACCGTCATAAAAAGAATCTGGTGTTAAATTTAAAATCCCCATGACTTTAGGAGTGCTTAAATCAATCAGTTGTCCGTTGCAATTAATTGTCATCATTGATATTTCAATATTATTTCTATATACTGTTGCTATTCAGCAAAAAATCAACGAAATTTACGCAAATTATACATAGTATCGATGCAAAAAACAGCGAAACAATACAATGAGGTTTTAAATACTTGCAGAACCTTGTTTATCAATAAAATGAAAGATTACGGAAGTGCGTGGCGAATTTTACGTTTACCATCATTAACCGATCAAATATTTATAAAGGCACAACGCATAAGAGGGTTACAACAAAATGCTGAACAAAAAGTAGATGAAGGGCAAGCCTCTGAATTTATTGGGATTATAAACTATTCAGTAATGGCGTTGATACAATTAGAGAAAGGTGTAGTTGAACAACCAGATTTAAATTTGGAAGATGCTGTAGCGTTATATGACGAGCAATTTAAAATCACACAAGAATTGATGGAAGCTAAAAACCATGATTATGGTGAGGCTTGGCGTGAAATGCGTATTGGTTCATTAACTGATTTGATTTTGCAAAAACTATTACGTGTGAAACAAATTGAAGATAACCAAGGAAAAACTTTAGTAAGCGAAGGGATTGATGCTAATTATCAAGACATGATAAACTACTCAGTTTTTGCTTTGATTTTATTAAAAGAACAAGACGCTTAAAACATTTATTTTATAGTATATGAAGAATAGTATAGTTTATATATCGCGATTATTAGTAGGGAGTTTGTTACTTGTTTCTGGGGTTATTAAGGCAAATGACGCTGTTGGATTCTCATACAAATTACACGATTATTTTACAGATGGAGTTTTAGGGATGGAGTTTTTACAACCCTATACTATTATTATGGCTGTAGTGATTTGTTTGATAGAAATTGTTTTAGGAGCAGCTTTAATATTCGGATTAAAAGCAAAATTAACCACAGCGTTAAATTTGTTAATGATGTTATTCTTTACATTTCTAACGTTTTATTCAGCGTATTATAACAAAGTAACTGATTGTGGCTGTTTTGGAGATGCTTTAAAACTAACACCTTGGGAGTCCTTTACAAAAGATGTTGTGTTGCTGTTTTTCTCAATAATCTTATTTGTCTACAGAAAGGAGTTAGTACCAAATTTAAAGTTTAAAGATGTAAAGTACATCTTACCATCATTAGTGTTAATCACATTATTCTCAGTGGGTGTAATTGGTTGGTGGTTTCCAGTATTATTTTCAGTATTGGTATTTGGCCTTAAGTTTATAATCAAACGATTTGATAACAACCAATGGCGCTTGTTAAGTGTTAGTGGTATTGCTGCTTTAGTATTTATGTTTTATACATACAATCATTTACCAATTGAAGATTTTAGACCTTATAAAATTTCTGCTAATATTATAGAAGGTACGGAGGTGTCTCCAGACGCTTTACCTGAATTGACAGAATACAGTTGGAAATTTAAAGTGAAAGGTGAAGAAAAAATATTTGTAACTAATGGATCTTACCCATCTGTTGAAGGAGGGGAATTTATTGGTGTAGATACAAAGATTATAAGAGAAGCAGAAGCACCAAAAATTCACGACTTCACAATAGAGGGTGCTGAAGATGATACACAGTTGTATTTATCAAAAGATAACGTGTTAGTGATAGTGGCTTATGATTTTTCAAAATCAAGTGATGAAGGTTTTAAGCGTGTTAAAGCAACTACTGATGCTGCATTGAAAAAAGGCTTTACTGTTATTGGGTTAACAGCTGAGTCAGTTGAAAGTAGAGCTGCTAAAAAAGCGGAGTTTGGGTTGAATTTTGATTTCTTTTTCTGTGACGGTACAACTTTAAAAACTATTGTACGTGCTAATCCTGGTATATTTGAAATGGATAAAGCAACAATTAAACAAAAGTTGCATTGGAATGATATTGATAATTTAAAACTGTAATAATTATGAAAAAAATTACATTATTATTTTTAGTGTTGTCCACATTAGGAATGGCACAAAAAAAGAAAAAGCATTGGTCCGATACATATGTTGTAAAAGAAAAACCAACTATTCCTATAGAAGAAATTGACGCGTTTGTTGGGGAGAATGAATATTTGGTAACTTATGATGCTGGAGATTTTAATGGCGACAAGCAAACTGATGCTATAGTTGTCATAGCTCAATTAGATGAAGTAAGTAAGTTTAAAAAAGATCAAACGCATTCTAAGCGTAAAGTGTTGATTTTAAAGAGAAATGATAGCGGTGTACTTGAAAAAACATTAGAAAATGACGATATAGTGTACTGTTACAGATGTGATTCACCTTATGGAAGTCCGCTAACATCAGTTGTGTTTTCAGGTAATACATTCGCAATAGAGCACGAAGCAGGAAAAGCAAATAGATGGACACGCATTATCACATTTGAATTTAACAGAGAGCAAGAGTTGTGGTTATTACATAAAGACGCCTCGTCTGTTTATAACATTATGAATAGTAAAGGGTTCCAATCTGATGTAAAAACCAAAGACGATTTTGGTTTTATATTTTTTGAAAACTTCGATGCTTTTTCAGAAGATTTAACCAAGAAATCGAAACATTAATTGCTACAGTATTTACTCAATAAATTAGGCTATGCTCTGTTAACACTCTTTGGAGTGATTACGGTAATATTCTTTTTGTTTAATATTCTCCCAGGAGATCCTGCAAAAATGATGTTGGGTCAAAATGAAAATAGCGAACAAGTAGCTGCTATTAAAAAGAAATTCGGATTTGATAAACCATTATCTACACAATATGTATATTATTTAAATGATTTGTCGCCTATTTCATTCCATAGCATAAATTCTGAAGACTACACAAGTTTGGCAACTAATAAATATAACAGTATTCACTTATTTTCATTAGGTACGACTGATGTGGCTATTAAGCAACCCTTTTTAAGAACATCATTTGCCAAGCAAGGGAAACCTGTAAGTCAAATTATATCAGAAACCCTACCAAATACCGCAATTTTAGCAATTGCTTCAATTTGTTTAGCTTTATTAATTGGAGTTGTCTTTGGTGTTATTTCAGCTTTATATAAAGACACGTGGATAGATAAGTCCATTCAAATATTCAGTACATTCGGGATGAGTGTGCCATCGTTTTTCAGTGCCATATTATTTGCTTGGTTATTTGGATATGTGTTGCATGACCTCACTAACCTAGAAATGACCGGTAGTTTATATGAATTAGATGATTACGGTGAGCAATTAGTATTGCAATTGAAAAACTTGATATTACCAGCCTTAGTTTTAGGCATACGTCCATTAGCTGTAGTCATTCAATTAATGAGAAATTCGTTATTAGAGGTATTCAATCAAGATTATATAAGAACAGCAAGAGCTAAGGGTCTATCTGAATATAACATTATCAAAAAACACGCTTTAAAAAATGCAATGAATCCGGTTGTAACTGCAATATCCGGATGGTTTGCATCACTATTAGCTGGAGCGGTATTTGTAGAATATATATTCAACTGGAATGGCTTAGGAAAAGAAATTGTAGATGCCCTAAATAACTTAGATTTGCCAGTAATTATGGGGTCTGTTATAGTAATTGCAAGTATGTTTGTAATTATTAATATTTTTGTCGACATAATCTACGGATGGTTAGATCCGAAAATTAGATTAAATTAAAAATCAATTAGAATCATGAAATTAAAAATAGTATTGATAGCCTTAGTAGCTATCGTGATGAGTGCTTGTGCACAGGAAAAAACTGCATTTGAGACAACTACTTTGTCAGAGAAATTTATGGCTTTAGATGGTACTGAAGTTACGCTTCAGAACATATTAGATAAGCATAAAGGAAAAACTGTTGTTATTGATGTTTGGGCTTCATGGTGTAGTGATTGTTTAAAAGGTTTGCCTTTAGTGAAAGAATTACAAGAAAAAACAGCTGCCGATGATTTGGTATATGTGTTTTTGTCTGTAGATAAAAAGAAAGAAAGCTGGAAAGCAGCGATTACAAAACGTAACATAAATGGAGACCATTATTTTGTACCAACAGGTATGAAAGGGTCTTTTGGAAAAGCCATTAACTTAGATTGGATACCTCGTTACATGGTAGTAGGAAAAGATGGAAGCATCAAATTATATAAAGCAATTAAAGCAAACGATTCTAAAATTTTAGAAGCTATTAACGCTGATAAATAAACCAATATTACAATAGAATAATAAGATATGAGAAAGCAAATTGTTGCCGGAAATTGGAAAATGAATAATGATTTAAAGGACACAAAATCATTATTAAAAGAGATAAATAAAGGGTTAAAAAAGATAGATTTAAAAAATAAGAAAGTCATTGTCGCGCCATCTTTTACAAATTTAAGTGCAGCAGTTTCAGCAACTAAAAACACAAAAGTAAAAATAGCTGCACAGAACATGTGTGCTGCTAAAAGCGGTGCATTTACTGGTGAAGTTTCAGCGGATATGCTGAAATCTTTAAAAGTAAAAACTGTTATTTTAGGGCATAGTGAACGCCGCGCTTACTTTGGAGAAACAGACGCCGTTTTAAAAGAAAAAGTTGATAGTGCTTTAGCTCAAAACATGAAAATCATATTCTGTTTCGGAGAAGAACTTTCTGATAGAAAAGGCAACACTCATTTCAAGTTGGTTGAAAGTCAAATTAAAAATAGTTTATTCCATTTGCCTGAATCTTCTTGGAAGAAAATCGTATTAGCTTATGAACCTGTTTGGGCAATTGGTACAGGGGAAACTGCATCACCTGAACAAGCACAAGAAATGCACGCATTTATTAGAAAAACTATAGCGGAGAAGTATACTGTAGAAATAGCGGAGAACGTTTCAATTCTATATGGAGGTAGTGTAAAGCCTGCTAACGCAAAGGAAATTTTTTCTAATGCAGATGTTGATGGCGGATTAATCGGTGGAGCAGCCTTAAAAGCAGAAGATTTTTTAGCAATAATAGACGCCATTTAATATGAGTACACCAATATATATAGGTTATACGTTTGATATCTCGCCTAGAGAACCTGGAACAGAAATATTAATTGCTGAGTTAGGTTATGCCGGCTTTGAAAGTTTCGTAGAAAATCAAGCAGGTGTAATTGCATACATTCAAAAACCTGAATGGCATGAAGATATTTTAAATGACATCTACATTTTAAAAAATGATGAGTTTACAATTACATATACATCTGAAGAGATAGAGCAAGTTAATTGGAACAAAGAATGGGAAAAGAATTTCCAACCTATTGAAGTTGATGGGAAATGTGCTGTAAGAGCTCCTTTTCATGAAAAAACAGATGTGGCTTATGATATTGTTATTGAACCAAAAATGAGTTTTGGTACCGGACATCATGAAACTACTCATATGATGATTCAACACATTTTGAATTTAGATTTGACAAATAAATCGGTTTTAGATATGGGGTGTGGTACTGGTATTCTGGCTATTTTAGCAGAAATGCGCGGTGCAAAATCATTAGACGCCATTGATATTGATAACTGGTGTTATTTGAATACTGTTGAAAATATTGAACGTAATAACTGTCATAATATTACTGCCTATGAAGGTGAAGCGAGCTTGTTATCAGGTAAAAAATATGATGTAATTATTGCTAATATTAATAGAAATATTTTATTAAAAGATATTGTTACTTACGCATCTTGTTTAAATGAAAGTGGAACCTTATTGTTAAGTGGGTTTTATGTTGAAGATATCCCATTAATTTCTGAAGAATGTAGAAAACATCAATTGCAATTTGTAGAAAATATAGAAAGAAATAATTGGGTTGCCGTAAAATATGTAAATTTGTAGTGTTAATTAGTTAATTATGAGTGTACAAGAACAAATTTTAGAAGACGTTTTATCACAAGAGAAAACAACAAAAAGCAATGAAATTGTATTATATAATGATGATGTTAACAGTTTTGACCATGTGATTGATTGCTTAATAGCTACATGTGATCATAGTCCGTTACAAGCAGAACAGTGTTCATTAATTGTACATTACAATGGGAAATGTACTGTTAAAACAGGTGAGTTGAAAGACTTAAAACCACGCTGTACACAATTGTTGGAAGCTGGCTTAAGTGCTGAGATTATATAGAGGTATTAAATTATTGAAAACAAAATGAAACCTTAGTAATTGTTTACTAAGGTTTTTATATGCCCGTTTTTTTGTGAGCTTTATCAAATATTTTTTTTACTGCTTTAGGAGGAGTTAGCCTAATCCCTAAATATACTGTGGTGAATATAATATCATTGGTAATATGTGTCTGATGACTTTCATTATAGTAATTTGATTCAAGGTTACATTTGGCTCCAAAAATTATTTTTTCTGAGCTATAACCAATTTGTAGCCCTCCATTAATTGAAAACGGAACCCTAGTATAGGTATTTGTTGTAGAACTATTACTTTTACCCTCTTTTGTGAAACGAAGCGCCACTGCTGGAGATATTTCTAGAGAAGTAAACCAGTTTTTATGAACAACTAATGTGTAGTAATAACTTGGAGATAATTTAACTTCAAAATTATTTTCATAGGATTTTACACCACCTGAAGTTGACGAGAGGCGTAAATAACCATAACTTATTGAAGGTATGAAACTTCCCGAACTTTTCCGTTGCCATTCAGAATTATAAATGACATTTTTTAATGAAAAGTCTGGATTGAATATATATGATGTTGCTCCTCCCCAATAGGTAGTTTTAAAATCTGATAATTGAATATATGCATCTTCGTTTTCTATCCAATTAGGGATAAAATCATGAGTGTTTTCAATATAATATCCTAGAGTCTTTTTATACTGAATTTTTTGAATCCACTTTCCTGGAAAAAATCGAAAGCTATAATCAGAAAATGAAGATTCTCCTTTTAAATCATTGTCATTATTACCTGGGATAAACTTAGGTGAAAATCCAATACTTGCACCAAAAAAGTCATAATCTACAGAAATAACAAACTTGTATTGGTTATTTGTGTTTATGTGTAAATCAGGATTATTATCGGTAGTCGCTTTGTAACTATCAATTTCTGTATCTAAATGAAATTTGAAAAAAACCTTATCTGTGAATGACATAATAGAAGTAGAATCTACTTCTGTAACATTTTGACAAAACACAAATGTTAAGCAAGTAAGATAAACTAATATATTAAATAACTTTTTCACAATGGTTACTAGTTTAGATTATCAACTTGATGATTATTATACACATTAAATACTATACTGTCTTTAAATTTTATTTTCTTAACCAATATTGAGTTCGCCCAAAAAGAGAAAACCCAAGGAAACCTCTTACTTTAAGTTTATCATTATTAACAAGCTTTAAATTACAGCTATAGACTTCCCCAGATTCTGGGTCAAGAATTGTACCGCCATTATATTCATTGTCATTTTTTTTAACATCTTCAATAATCACTAACCCAATTATAGGCTTGTTTTTTTTATCACCTTCACATTCTTCACAAATAGCATTTTTTTCTCCAACAAAGCTTTTAACTATTTTAGCTGAATAGTTGTTGTTAGTTTTATAAATTTCTATGATGGCTTTTTTCTCTTTTGTTTTGTCATCATAGGTTTCCCATTGTCCGGTAATGGTTTGTGCTTTAGTTGTGAAGTTTAATGCTATTAAAAAGAATAAAAATTGGTATTTCATTTTAAGTTTATAGGTCTAAATTCTATGAGTAGTTCTTCTTATTTAGTAATCACGAAAGGAACCTTAACTAGAGTTGTATCCCAAGCAAGAAACATATGATATCCGTTATCTGTTTTTTCGAAAGAAATTGAAAAAGCTTCTAATTCTTTAGCTTCACTTACAGGAACTTTAATACGAGCAATATCTTTATTTTCATCATAAGTATATGCACCCCATGAATCTATGTCAGAATTAAGAATGATAGTCCATTCTTTTTCGCCTGGAATAGTAAATAACGAGTATGTTCCGGCTTTTACCATTGTATCACCAAGCATCATATCTTTAAATAATTTTATTTCTGTAGCTTCATTAGCGCCAGTTCTCCACACTTTATCAAAAGGAACTAATTCTCCAAATAATGTTCTTCCTTTTTTCTGTGGTCTGCTATATATGACTTTAATATCAGGTTTTTGTCCTCTATCGGCTTTTGCTGAAGAAATATCTGTCGGGCTTTTTTGAAGACCTGCAAATTTTTGAGCATTTGAACTAAGGGTAGTGCCTAATAAAATGATAACTAGAAGTGTTAGTGTTTTTTTCATAATTGATTTTGTTTAAAGTATTGTGTTTATACTTTTTATAATTTCTCAACTAATTGGATATTATTCCCACATGTATCATTAAATACTGCAACTTTCACTTCTCCATATTTAGTTGGTGCTAAGTTAAATTTGACGTTAAGTTGGGTTAGCCTATCATATTCTGATTGAACGTCATCAACATCAAATTGAGTATAAGGTAGGTTAGCTTCAAGAAGTGCATCTTGAAAAACCTTTGAAGGTTCAAAGTGTAATGGAGCAGGCTCTAATAATAATTCAACACCATCTTGATCTTCTGGAGAAACCAAAGTAATCCAACGGTGCCCATTTTCTAATAATTGATTAGTTTTTATTATGAAACCTAATGTTTTAGTGTAAAAATCAAGAGCTTTATCTTGGTCTCTAACAGGTATACTAATTAGCGTTACTCTCATGGTTATAACTTTATTGTTAACTAAAGTAAGTTTTTTACTTAGATTTTTTTTCTATGCGTAAAATTTTTTCCATTTTACGTCCTTTAGCCAATTCATCAATCAATTTTTCAAAACGTCGGCATTGTTTATAAACCTCAAATTCATCTTCTATGTTTTCAATGCGATAACCACAAACAACGCCTTTTATCATGTGTGCATTAGGATGGATGTTTGCTTTTTCAAAAAATGTTCTAAACGTTACTTTGTCTGTAATAAGTGTTTGTAATTTATCTTCATTAAAACCAGTAAACCATTCTATTATTTGATGAAATTCTTCTTTTGTTCTACCATTCTTCACTAGCCTATTCATATAAAGTGGGTAAATTGAAGCAAATATCATTTTAGCTACTTGTTCATTTTTTTCAGCTGTAACTTTCATTTTTGTTTGATTTTGAATTAATACTTAATATTATACTTACGATATTAAGTACCAGTTTTCATTCGTAATTTAGCAAATAAAAATGGAATTGTAAGTTTACGAGGATTTTGATAAGTAAATACCAATTGAATAATCAACTATTAAACTAAAAATATAGCAAAATCAATGGAGTTAAATAGTATCGTTATATTTTAGGTATAATTTTTTTAAATGTTTGAATAGTTTACGTTTGCATTTCAATACTAATAAAATCGGTTATGTCGTCTAAATTATAATTGTAATCAAACCATTTGGTGTCTTTGTTACGTTTAAACCACGTAACCTGTCGCTTTGCAAAACGACGCGTGTTTTTTTTAATTTCTGAAACAGCAAAAGGCAAGTCCCATACTTCATCTAAGTATTTTATTAGCTCTTTATAGCCAACAGTATTCAATGCATTTAGGTGTTTGTGTTGGTGTAATACTTTAGCTTCTTCTAGTAAACCGTTTACCATCATGATATCCACACGTTTATTAATACGCTCATACATGAGTTCTCTTTCAGCTGTAATACCTATAGAAATGGTTGTAAATGCTCTTTTGTTTTTCTCTTGGTTTAAAAAAGAAGAGTAGGTGTGTCCAGAACCAATACATATTTCTAATGCTCTAGATACTCTTTGCGGATTATCTAAGGCAATCCTATCATATGTAATAGGGTCTAAAACTTTTAATTGCTCTTGTAAACTCTCTAAACCTTCTGATTTTAAGCGCTCAGTAAGTTTCGCCCTGATTTTAGGATCTACTGTAGGGAAGTTGTCTAAACCATTTATCACAGCATTTACATACATTCCTGAGCCACCAACCATGATAACAATATCGTTTTTTTGAAAGAGCTCATCCAACTTTGTAATTGCATCACGTTCAAAACTTCCGACATTATAGTCTTCAAAAATCGATTTATTTTGGATAAAATGGTGTTGTACGGCAGCTAACTCTTCTGGGTCTGGTACTGCTGTACCAATAGCCATTTCCTTAAAGAATTGCCTAGAATCACAGGAAATAATTTCAGTATTAAAATGTTGCGCTAATTTTATACTTAATGCTGTTTTACCAATGGCAGTAGCACCAACAATGCTTATTAGATATTTGTTATGCAAGAGTTAAATTTTAAAACCCAAAGATATAAAAGATTTATGGGATAGCTTTGGTGTTTTTTTTACTGATAATTTAGATTTTATAAAAAGATAAATATTCGTTAAAGTAAATAGAAAATAAATTTTAAAAATTATTTTTGATAGAAAAGGAACTTGAATGCTCATGAGAGACTATTTTATCTTACAATATAAAATGATTAATAGAATGTTTGTAGCAATTGGGATTCCTATTATAATTTGTTATTTATCATTAATATTGGGTTTTGTTTGGGGGTCAGAATATCTGTTTTCAAAAACTGATTTAGCAGTCTATTTATATGTTTTATTGAGTTTGTTTTTAGTTTCTAAATTGAGTAACACGGATAGGAATGATTTTTTAAAAGCATATTTTTTTAAGTATCAAAAACTCAGAATAATTGAAAACGGTATTGTTATTTTCCCTTTTGCAGTTTTTTTATTCTATAAAAAGATGTTTATATTTATCCCAATAATGGCTGTTTTGGCTATATTAATGACATTGGTGAAATTTAAAAATATTTTTAATTACACTATCCCAACACCATTTAGTAAAAATCCATTTGAATTCTCTGTTGGCTTCAGAAAAACATTTTATATTTTCCCAATAGCCTATTATATTTCTTATGAGTCAATTATTGTAGGTAATTTTAATTTAGGCATCTTCTCAATAGTATTAATTTATGCTGTAATTTTATCGTACTATGCATTTGTTGAAAATGAATATTATGTTTGGTTATATAAACTTTCCGCGAAGGATTTTTTATTAAAAAAAATAAAAATTGGAATTTATAATTCTTTTTTATTAAGTGCTCCTGTGATTGTTGCTCTAGGTATATCATTCTATAGAGAAATAGAGTTAATATTATCTTTTTTATTAATAAGTATTTGTTTTCTTGTTGCAATTATACTTGCGAAATATTCAGACTATCCAAGGAAAATGAATATATCACAAGGGGTACTTATATCTTTAGGATTATTGATGCCTCCAATTTTTATAGGCATAATACCTTACTTTTATTTACAGTCAATTAAACAACTTAAAACCATTTTGAATGATTAAGATTGAAGAATTAAATAAATTTTATGGGAAAAAGCAAGTCATTAAAGATGTTAGTGTTTCCTTTGAAAAAGGTAAAGTATATGGTATTGTAGGAGAGAATGGATCAGGAAAAACTACTCTTTTTAGGTGTATTGCAGGTTTGGAAAAGTATAAAGGGAATGTTATTTCAGATTTCGAAAATTTAAAAAATAACCTTGGTCTTTTGTTTACTGAACCATATTTATTTTCTAAAATTACAGGAAAGGAATATATTCAGCTATTATCAAATGCAAGAGGATTGAAATTACAAAATATTGAAGAGAAAAATATTTTTGATTTGCCGTTGAATGAGTACGCATCCAGTTACTCAACTGGTATGAAAAAAAAACTAGGACTATTGGCAGTTCTTTTACAGGAGAATGATTGCTATATCTTAGATGAACCTTTTAATGGGGTGGATATTCAGAGTAATATCATTGTTACAGAAATTATACTAAAACTTAGAAAGTTAGGTAAAACTGTTATTATGTCATCACATATTTTTTCAACTTTATCGGATACTTGTGACGTGATATACTTACTTGATAAAGGAGAGTTAGTAAGACGAGTTTTAAAAGAAAATTTTGATGAACTTGAAAGAGAAATGAAATTAGTTACAATTGGAAATAAAATTGATAAGTTAAATCTTAAATAAAACACCTAATTATTAATGTAGTTTATGACCGCAATCGTAACAAAAACGAGCATCATCTCTATGGTTACTTGAGCTACAGCTGCTACAATTTTGAGTATTCAAATGCACTTTGTTATTCTTCTTAGCCATTTCAGAGGTTACAATACCTGTTGGAACTGCAATAATGGCATATCCTAAAATCATAATTATTGAAGCTATAAATTGCCCTAAACCAGTAACAGGAGCAATATCACCATAACCAACTGTTGTTAACGTAACAATAGCCCAGTATACACTTCTTGGAATACTTGTAAAGCCACTATCTGAACCTCCTTCAATCATATACATGATGGTTCCTAAAATAATGCAAAGCATGAACACGGCAAGTAAAAATACAGAAATACGTGCTCTACTAGCTTTTAATGCTGTTGACATCTGATTACCTTCACCTATGAAACGTGCTAATTTTAATATTCTAAATACACGTAACAAACGCAAAGCGCGTAATGCTATTAGAGCATGTGAGCCTACAAAAAATAAAGATAAATATTTTGGAATTGTCGATAACAAATCAATGATACCATAAAAACTTAGAACATACTCTTTAGGTTTTTTTATTGATATTATCCTGGCAAAGTATTCAAAAGTAAATAGAATTGTAATAACCCACTCTGTAATATTAAGTTCTTGAGCATAACGCAGTTCAACACTTTCAATACTTTCTAACATAACTACTGCAATACTGGCAATAATTAAAATGAGTAATATCAAATCAAACCATTTTCCTGCAGGAGTATCTGCTTCATAAATGACTTCATGAAGTTTATGTTTCCAGTTTTTGGTTATTTTACTCATAATATTTATACTTTCTTAAATATTAAAGGACTCTCTTTTTGTAAAATTATAAACTTATTTAAAAAAAGCATTAAATCTGCATAACTGTTTGTTTCAAATATATGTGTATTAAGGCTAAATCTTAAAAGTACATCTACTTTATTATTTTTTTGTTGATAGATAAAACTAACATGTCCAGCATTTTTTTCTAATTGGAAAGTTTGATTTTGCAAACCATCTACTAATTTATAATTTTCAGGTATTGTAATGCTAGATTTAAAAATTTGTTTTCCTGAATAAGTGAAATCTACTGGAAAATTCCTGCTTTTAGAATTTAAAATATTTTCATAGAAAGCATTTATTAAAAAAGGATGAATAACTAAATAGTCATCATTATCACTTTCAATATTAAAAGTGATATTCTCAGTAATTGTATTTTCTTTTTTAATATTTACTAAAGAGGTGTAGTTAATTATGTTTAAATTGTTTTTTGTGTTTTTAATTTGCTCTAAATAGCTCTCCTTTGTACTTTGATTAATGTCTGATAGTTTTTGTAATGCATAATAACCTGTATTAGTATTGTTAATTATTCCTGATATTTCTCCTTGATTATTTATGATTATTTCTGAAATAGAATTAGAAACATTTTTTTTTGATGCGACAATATCTGTCCAATAACTTCCTCTATCAAAATCCATTACTCTACCAAAATAATTTAAACAACGGGATGGTAATAAGCCAAATGGCATATTTTTGTTTGTAGCATCTAGCAACATTTTTTTTCCATTTATTTCAACTTGTGCTATTAAATAATTAAAATCTGTAATTACAGGATAGTCTAATGTTGGTAAGCCATTATCTCTAGTTGAAAGAAGTACAAAATGTGCTGATAAGCCAGCAGAGTTTAACGCACTAACTAATGATAAATTTATTTCGCTAGCATTACCTGTCTTATTTTCAAAGGCAGTTTTTACTTTTGAGTTCTTGAAAACACCATAATTTTCATTCCACATAAAATGTTCTTGAATAAAACTATAGATTTGCTCAGCTTTTTTTAATGAGTTGGTTTCTGTTAAAAGATTTTCGGGAATATTGTTTTTAAAAAAACTTGTTTTAGTTATTTGACGTCCAATATTTTTATTAGACTTAAATTCTTTATCAACATCTTTCCATGTTTTTGAATAGTCAAACTTTTGACCTTGGAAATTTGTGTATTCTGAGAGTTCGAATTTAATTTTTGAGATGTAATTTTTTTCAGATAGCATATGTGGTTCATCCTTAAATGCAGGTACATCTTTCATTGCATATTGTAAAAACTCACATTCAGCAGATTTTGAAGTATTAGGTAGGTAGAAACATTTTTTTTCTATTTTAGCATCATTTATATGTAAATTTAATCCGCCATTCAGTTTTCTATTATATTTGTAATTCCCTGGTATTTTTGCAGTAAATACCGTGTAAAGTTTTGGAATATTTGACTGGAAACTCCATCCTGTTAAATTAAATAAATAGGGAGAAGTTATTGTGTACTCATACTCAATAATACAGTTTTCTTGAAGGTTTGGAAAAGTAAAAGTAACTTGATCCCAATTTTCATTTACATTTTCGGTATAAATATGTTGTTTCTGCAAAAATGTTTTTACCCCGCCATTATGAGTTATAGCTCTTAGGTTAGAAAGCTTTTCATCACTATTTCCAATATATAAAGGGATTTTAATATTAGCCTGATCAAAGGAGTTTTTATTAAAAATTTTTATTTTAAAATAATTCTTAGTAATTAGTCTAACATACCCATCAATAATTTCAAAATAATTTTGTCCCTCTTCATGTAGTACTAATGCATTTGCTGTACTATCATTTTTATAATGGGATAATTCTATTTCATCATATCCAGGATTGCCAAATTCATGACCATTTGTAAGTTGCGCATATATAACTGTTGGTAACATTATAAATGCTAATAATAATATTCTCATAATTGAATAATCTTCTTTACTCTTTTACGCCTTAAAAAACTTTGTATCAAATGCTGTGTATCCCTGTTATCATCCATAGGCGTTATGATATCTCTTAAAATATCAATATTATTAATTTGATGGTTTAATTGATAAAATCCATAGCCTTTATAAACACCATTTTCAATTAAGATAACACTACGCTCTTCTTGAGATCGTCCGCTATCTATAATTAGTTTATTAGCGTTTTTATGAGAATAATCCGTTATAAATGTATCAACACGTTTATTGTATATTTTTTGACCTTCCTCATTACAACAGGCACCTTTACAATCTTTAGTTTTGTAAGGAAAGCAAGTGCCATTACTAACTGATAATTTATTAATAGTCTGGCATAATTGATACTGTTCTGTAATTTTGAACAGGAATTTTTTAGCCTCACTCATAGATGAAAAAGATGTGATAGCCTTCTTTCTATGATCAATTTTTTCGAAAGTTAAACCGATGTAACCTTCAGTATTTTTCTTTTTATATAAGCCAAAATCAAATTTTGTTTTACGCTGAGAACGATTAAACAAAGGTTGATTCTTTTTAATTTCATGACTTTCTTTTAATAAGGCAATAAGTTCATTACCTGTTTCTTCATAAGTGACTGTAGCAACTAGTTTTTGAAGATTTTTAGACTTTCTATTTGTACCTAAAAAGTGTTGATTGACGCGTTTTTTAATATTTTTACTTTTACCAATATAAATGATATCTCCTTGGTCATTATGTATATAATACACACCTGTTTTTGAAGGTAAATCATTAACAATTACAGATAGTCTTGGTGCAATTTTTTTGGCAACATCAATACCTGATTTTATGGCGGCGTTAACTATAGTTTTGTCAGAATCTTTATCTAATAATAGTTTGAAAAGTTTTACTGTAGCCAAAGCATCACCTGAAGCACGATGTCTGTCAGACATGGGGATACCCAGTGCTTTAACCAAGGTTCCTAATTTGTATTTTTCCTGACCAGGAATTAATTTTTTACTTAACTCAACTGTACATAAAGTTTGCTTTACAAAATCATAGCCTAAGCGTCTGAATTCTGTACGTAATATTCTGTAATCAAAAGAAGTGTTATGAGCAACTAAAATACAATCTTGAGTAATTTCTACAATACGTTTGGCAACCTCATGAAATTTAGGCGCATTGCGTAACATTTTGTTGTTAATACCTGTAAGGTTTACAACAAAGGGTTGAATTGGTTTTTCAGGGTTAACTAACGAGATAAACTGGTCAACAATTTCATGACCATCATATTTATATATAGCGATTTCCGTAATGCCTTCTTCATTAAATTTTCCTCCAGTGGTTTCTATGTCTACTATCGCGTAAATATCTTATGTATTATATGTTCGTGCTCCAAATATACTACTTCCTATTCTAACCATGGTACTACCAGTATTAATTGCGAGTTGATAATCGCTACTCATTCCCATAGAAAGTATTTCTAGGTTACAGTTTGTAGTTTGATAGGTTTTTAGTGAGTCAAAAGTTGTTTTCAGAAACTTAAATTCGGTTTCAATTTGTTGTTGATTTTCGGTGAATGTTGCCATTCCCATAAGTCCAACAATTTTTATGTGTTCAAAAGATTTTAATTCTTCCGAATGTATGATACGGTCTAATTCACTTTGTGACAAACCAAATTTACTATCTTCAGATGCTATTTTTAATTGTAACAAACAGTTGATGATTCTATTGTGTTTTTGTGCTTGTTTGTTAATTTCTGCTAATAATTTTAAGTTATCTACAGCATGAATTAAACTTACAAAAGCCGCCATGTACTTTACTTTATTACGTTGTACATGCCCAATCATATGCCATTCAATATCTTTTGGCATAAGGTCATGCTTTTCAGACATTTCCTGTATTTTATTCTCCCCAAAAACACGTTGTCCGGCATCATAAACTTCTTGAAGTAATTCAATAGGTTTTGTTTTAGATACCGCTACTAAAGTAACGTGTTCAGGGATAGTTTTTTGAATGTGGATTAAATTATCTTGAATGCTCATATTGAGTTTTTACTGTTGGAATTTTGAGTTTGTTAAAACTCATAAATAGTTAAACCGCTTCTTAATTTAGGTTCAATATAGGTGCTTTTTGGAGGCATGGATAAGCCCTCATTTGCAATTTGTTTCATTTGTGCAATTTTAATTGGTAACATACCAAATGCAACCTGAAAACCACCGGTATCAACTTCTTGTTTTAATTCTACAGTTTTCTTAGTGCCAGGAAGATAATCTAAACGTTTTTCGTTTCTTAAGTCTTCAATTCCTAAAATTGGTTTTAATACTAATTTATAAAGTATTTGAGTATCTAATGCCTCTAGAGCGTTTTCAAAAACTGAAAATTTAGAGCGTAAATGTAAGGTGTAAAACTCACCATCAAGATACATACTAAAGTGATGTTGTTGTTTTAGTTTTCTAGGGTGTGAACCACAATTTTCAATAGTGAATATTTCATCTAATTGAATTAAAAATTCCTTTTTAGATAAACCATTCAAATCTTTTATTAGCCTATAAAACTCATAAATTTTCAAATCTTTTTCCGGAATCAAACAGCTCATAAAGTGCTTTTGGGAGGCATCTGGATTTGGATAATCTTTTGCTAATAATGCAGAAGATGCACTTCTGTGATGACCGTCTGCAATATATAAGCTGTCAATTTTAGAAAATTCTTGCTCAATTGTTGCAATATGTTCGGTATCATCAATCAGCCATAAGAAATGAGAAATTCTATCAGTTGTTGAAAATTCATACTCTGAACGTTCAGTCATAATTGCACTGAACAAATTTTCCAGTACATCATTTTTCGGATAAGTTAATAACACTGGTTCTGCATTGAAACCAACAGTATCAATATATTCTTTAAAAAGTTGCTCACGCTGTTCTATAGTTTTTTCATGAATTTTAATCACATTATTATTATAATCTTCAACAGCTGTTGCGCCAATAATACCTACAAATGTGTGTGTGCGAGTTACTTTTTTATACAAGTAATATTTAGGAACTTCATCTTGAATAAAAAACTGCTCGTCTTTAAATTCATGATAGCGATTGCGGACCAAATTGAATTCCTTTTTAGTAGAAATTTCTTGAGCAAATTTATAGCCTGGATTCAAAATTTGTAAAAATGAATACGGATTGTTTTTTAAACGGAACTCCAAACCTTCTTTGTCATAAATATGATATGAGCGAGACACCACCAAATTGGCTTTGTCACGAGTTGGTCTGACTGCTTTAAAAGGTTTTAATATGGCCATGAAATGTTATTCTACTTAAAAGTATACTTTTTTTAGTGATTAGTCACTTTTAATTATAGTAAAACCTCATAAATAGTGATATCTATGAGGTTTTAAATGATAATATAAGTGTTTTAAGCAAACATCTTTGCTACTTTTTCTGCTTTTCTGCTTTCTGAGTAATCGTAAAAACCTTCTTTAGATTTTACACCTAATTTACCAGCCATAACCATGTTTACTAATAATGGGCATGGCGCGTATTTAGGATTTTTAAATCCATCATGCATCACATTTAAAATAGATAAACACACATCTAAACCAATAAAATCAGCTAATTGTAATGGTCCCATTGGGTGAGCCATTCCTAACTTCATTACGGTATCAATTTCTTCAACACCAGCAACACCATTGTATAAAGTTTCAATAGCTTCGTTAATCATTGGCATTAAAATTCTATTGGCAACAAAACCTGGGTAATCATTAACTTCTGTAGGAACTTTCTTCAAATCCTTAGATAGGTTCATGATTGTGTTTGTCACTTCATCTGAAGTGTTGTATCCACGAATAATTTCTACCAACTTCATAATTGGCACAGGGTTCATAAAGTGCATACCAATAACCATCTCTGGTCTTGATGTTACAGCAGCAATTTGAGTAATAGATATAGATGATGTGTTGGTTGCTAAAATGGTGTTTTTAGGACATAATTCATCTAAATCTTTAAATATTTTTAATTTTAAATTCAGGTTTTCTGTAGCAGCTTCAACAACTAAGTCAGTGTTTTGTACTCCATCTTTAATTGATGTGAAAGTTGTAATGTTCCCTAAAGTATTAGATTTATCAGTTTCAGTAATTTTTTCTTTAGCAACCATACGGTCTAAGTTTTTGGCAATAGTTGCCATTCCTCTGTCTAAAGAATCTTGTGAAATATCAATTAATTGTACATTATATCCGCATTGTGCAAATGTATGTGCAATACCATTTCCCATTGTTCCAGCTCCAATTACAGCTACGTTTTTCATATCTAAAATTATTTTTGTCATTCCCTTAAAAATGGGAATCTTTTGTTAGTTTATATCTTTTAACCTTAAATAAAGGTTTTGATTATTTTTATTTATTCTCGCTTGTAGATTTAAAACAATTGATGATTTGATGCGCTATGCGTAAGGCTTCAGTTCCATCTTCTAAAGTAACAATAGGCCTAGTGTTATTATTTATAGCGTCAGCAAACGTATCTAATTCATCAAGAATTGCATTGTTTGTGTCAACATCAGGATTATCAAAATAAATCTGTTTTTTAACACCTTCAGCATTTTGTAAAATCATATCAAAATCCCCTGGATTTTCTGGAGCATCTTTCATTTTTACAACCTCACATTTTTTCTCTAAGAAATCAACAGAAATATAAGCATCCTTTTGAAAGAAACGCGACTTACGCATATTCTTTAAAGAAATTCTACTAGATGTTAAGTTTGCCACACAACCGTTTTCAAACTCTAAACGCGCATTGGCAATATCTGGTGTTTCACTAATTACCGAAACACCACTAGCAGATACATTAACAACTTTTGATTGCACCACACTTAAAATAGCATCTATGTCATGAATCATTAAATCTAAAACCACAGGAACATCTGTACCGCGCGGATTAAACTCTGCCAAACGATGTGTTTCAATAAACATCGGGCTATTAATTTTATCCTTTACCGCTATAAACGCTGGATTAAAACGCTCCACATGACCAACTTGCCCTTTCACACTATTTGAATTTGCTAAGGCAACAATCTCTTCAGCCTCGGCAACAGTATTAGAAATCGGTTTTTCTATAAACACATGTTTCTTTGATTTGATAACCTGTAGGGCACAATCATGATGTGACAATGTTGGTGTTACAATATCAACAACATCAACGGCATCAATTAATTCTTGAATTGTATCAAAAGCTTTGTATCCAAATTCAGCAGCTATTTTGGTAGCATTTTCCTTGATTGGGTCGTAAAACCCTACCAAATCATATTTGTCTGATTGATTTAATAAACGCAAATGGATTTTTCCTAAATGACCCGCACCTAATACTCCAGCTTTTAACATAGTGTTCTTGTTTTTTTGTAATGCAAACAAAAATAAGATTATTTGTTTAAATATGCTCGAAATTAAATATTTTTACCGCTGAAAACCAGATTTGATTATTACCTATCTTTTTTCTGATACCGAGAAATAGAATAACAATTGCATTAAACTATAACCAATACTTTGAAAGACACATTTAAACATCAAGGCTTAAGAAAACAATTAGTTTCATTATTAAAAGACAAAGGGATTCTTGATGACAATGTGTTGAACGCCATGAATAAAGTGCCAAGACATCTGTTTTTAGATTCTAGTTTTGAAGCACATGCGTATCAGAATAAAGCGTTTCCTATTGGTGCAGATCAAACTATTTCTCACCCTTTTACAGTAGCATTTCAATCGGAATTATTGCAATTAAAAGAGAACCATGTGGTGCTTGAAATTGGTACTGGCTGTGGCTATCAAACTGCAGTTCTATTAGAAATGGGAGCAAAGGTGTATTCTATAGAACGTCAGCAAGAATTATTCAAAAAAACCAAATTGTTTTTACCTAAACTGGGTTATAGAGCAAAGCAGCTAATTTTTGGTGACGGTTATAAGGGCTTACCAGAATACGCCCCCTTTGATAGTATTATTGTAACTGCAGGTGCGCCTTATGTGCCAAACCCGCTACTTTCTCAATTAAAAATAGGTGGTCGGTTAATAATCCCAATTGGTAATGACCCGCAAATAATGCATTTATACGTGCGAACTTCTGCAACAGAATTTAAAAAAGAAACCTTTGGCGAGTTTCGATTTGTGCCAATGTTAGAAGATAAAAATTAATTTTTATGTTGTCAATTGTATCGCCATACTCTTTTGATTATTATTAAATTATAGGGTTTTAATTGCTGCAAAGTATTTAGGTATGAATATATTTCATTAACTTTAATGACCTATACAACAACCGATTTTCCTGTAATTTATTTTGAAGGTTATCTCTTCAATACAGTGTCATTATAGGTTGTTTTTACGTTATTTAAATGATTAAAAAGACTCTAATAGTAGTACTCGGCTTATTCGCTTTAACGGGCATTGTAAACGCCCAGGAAATAACGTTTACAGAGGCTGAAAATAAGTGGATAAAAGAGCACCCCATAATTTACCATGGCTATGATGCTACTTGGCATCCTTTTGAGTTTTATGATGAAAAAGACACAATCTATTCAGGTATCATTTCAGAGTATATAAAAATAGTAGAAGATAAAACTGGTATTGATTTTAGACCTATACCCAATATCACTTGGGAAGAAACGATACAAACATTAGAAACTGGAGAAGTAGATTTGGCTACTGGAATAACAGCCAATGAGCGAAGAAAGCAATTTTTAAATTTCACAAAACCTTACATGTCTTTCCCGTTGGTGATAGTTACTAGAAAAGACTATCAGTTTATTGGGGGGTTAAATGATTTAATAGGTAAAGAAATTGCACTTCCCGTAGGTTTTTATACTTCTGAAATGATATCTAGAGATTTTCCTAAAATTAAAATACATCATAAAAAAGAGGTTAAAGAAGCGCTAGAGAGTGTCAGTTTTGGTGAAACGGATGCTTTTGTAGGTAACCTTGCTGTGGTAAGCTACTATATAAATAAAGAGGGATTTACTAATATAAAAATAGCAGCACCAACCCGATATAAAAATTCTGATTTATCTTTTGGTGTAAGAAAAGATTGGCCAGAATTGGTTAGTATTATTGATAAAGTAATTGATGCAATCCCGCCAGAACAGCATAATGAAATAAAAACTAAATGGATACAAGTAAGATATGAGTACGGTGTAAACATTAAAAAAATTGTTTATATAGTAGGAATTTTGTTGTTAGTTGTCCTGTTAATAATTACGACTATTCTGCTATGGAATAGAAGTCTTCAAAGAGAAATTTTAAAACGAAATATTATTGAAGAAAAACTAGAATTATCTCTTTTGGAATTGGAAAAAAAGAATGATGAAAAAAGAGCAATGCTTAGAGAAATTCACCATCGGGTGAAAAATAACTTACAGGTTGTAAACAGTTTATTAAAGCTTCAATCAAGGAAATTAAAAAGTGAGGAAGCTGTAACGATGTTTAAAGAAACGCAAAACAGAGTGGTCTCTATGGCTTTGTTACATGAAAAAATGTATCGATCGGATGATATTCATCAAATTAACGTACAAGACTATATATCGCTATTAGTGCAAGATTTGGTGAAAAGTTATGCTGTGGGTAAAAAAATACATCTAAATATACAAATTGAACCTGTCAATTTAATGATGAGAACATTAGTTCCATTAGGTTTAATTATTAATGAAATGATTACAAATTCCTTGAAACACGGGTTTAAAAATAAAAGTGAGGGAGAAATTTCAGTACGTATAAGACATCTACAAGGAAAACGTTTTGAAATGATTATTGGTGATAATGGTGATGGCGTTGTCAAAGAACACAAATCAACCGGTATTGGAGTTAATTTAATTCAAATATTTACCAAACAACTCAACGGAACATTAGAGCAGTTAGATGTGCAGGGTGCTGTTTTTAAATTAACTTTTGATAAAATAGATATTATCTAAGTTAAGCAAACGTATTAATAATATCTCTTTTCATTTCATGTCCTCCGTTAAAGGTTATGTAAGTCACTTTATCTCCAAAAATTTGTTGAGCATATGTTTTTTCATTTTCTAAAATTTCAGGAGTAACATATGCATCAGTATCACCAACTATTAGTTTGATGTCTTTTATAGTAGTAAAATCAGTTTTTGAAAATTCTCGGGGTAACTTTCCTGCATATAACAATACTGTATTACATTTTATATGGCGTTGAGCAATCCAACGGGTGACTATAGAAACGCCTTGAGAAAACCCTAAAACAATTACATTGGCATTTATCATACTAATCCGTTCTTGCTCATACACACTGTCTAAATAGTTCAAAACATTTTTGATTTCGTTTTGAGTATTTTCTTTTGTTAACCAAGAAGCGCCTACATGTTTAAATTGATTTTTCAAGTAATGTTTGCTCTGTGCTTGTGGTGCGATAATGTAATTTTCTTCAGGATTTAATTCATTAAAATATTTAATGAAATATCTGCTTAAAAAACCAAGTCCATGGCAAACAATCCATACGTTTTTTGTGTTGTGAGATAACGTATTTAAAGTAGAGTAGGAGTTGTTTATGGTGTAAGACACTTCTTTTTCGGTAGAGTTCATTTTAGTGAATTTGAATTTGTATTTTAGCGGTATAAAAATAGAACAATGCAATTGGATAGAGCAGCTATTTTAGAATATTGTAATAAATATTCTAAAAACACATTAATGGAAACTTTGGATATTGAATATATAGATGCTGGAGAAGATTTTCTAACAGCTAAAATGCCTGTAACTCCAAAGGTACATCAACCTATGGGTATATTGCATGGAGGCGCTTCTGTTGCACTCGCCGAAAGTGTTGGTAGTGCTGCATCTCAGTTGTTTATTGATCATGATAAGTATATAGTAAAAGGACTGGAAATTTCTGCTAATCATTTAAAAAGTAAAGTTGAAGGCGAGATTTTTGCAACTGCAAGAATTATGCATAAAGGACGTACCACACATTTATGGGAAATTAAAATAGTTGATGAAAATGATGTATTAATTTCATTATGTAAGCTGACTAACATTGTATTAGAAAAGTAATTTTCATGACAGATTTTTTTACTAAAATTACAGATCAATTTGCAAACAAATTGCCGTTTGTTGCTTATAGGAAACCTAATGAATCGTCTGTTAATGCACTGTTTCAAACTGATTCTACAATTAATTATGTAAATGATTATTCTGAAAGTGGTTTTGTGTTCGCACCTTTTGATAGTAAAGAGAAATCAATATTAATTCCGTTTGATAATTGCCTGTCAACCATCTATGTTAAAGATGAAAGTATTACAAATACTGAAGATGTTGAATTAAATTTCTCCGACAAACAATCGTATGAAGGATTGGTGAATAATGCCATTTCTACAATTCAACAAACTGATTTAAAAAAAGTTGTACTGTCTCGAGTAGAAGAGAATGTTGTAAATAAAACATGTCCAATTATACTTTTCAAACGGGCAATGTCACATTATCAAAATGCATTTGTGTATGTGTGGTATCATCCAGAAATTGGATGTTGGTTAGGTGCTACGCCAGAAGTATTGTTAACTACTAGAAACAATCAGTTTAAAACTATGGCTTTGGCTGGAACGCAACTGTTTTCTAATAATGTTGTATGGAAAAACAAGGAAATAGAAGAGCAGCAAATTGTTACAGATTATATTGTTGAGAGTTTAAAGAATAGGCATATAACCCCTAATTTGAGTGATTCCTACACGCTTAAAGCCGGTCATCTTGCACACATAAGAACAGATATTACGGGGAGTTTTGGGAGAGCTAATTTAGGAGATATAATTTCTGTATTACACCCAACACCAGCGGTTTGTGGTTTTCCTAAACAGGAGTCTAAAGCTTTTGTCTTACAAAATGAACTGTACGACAGGACCTTTTATACAGGTTTTTTAGGAGAGTTGAATAAAACATCTCAACGACATAAAAATAGAAGAAATACTGAAAACTTTGCATATAGAATCACTACAAAATCTTCTGATTTGTATGTGAATTTACGCTGTATGGAGTTGAGAAATGATACTGTAAAAATATATGTAGGCGGAGGCATTACAGCAAGCTCTAACCCTGAGAAGGAGTTTATAGAAACCTGTAATAAAACTAAAACGATGAAAAAGCTTATTATTTCTTAGAAATATTTGTAATTCACTCTAAAATCGCCGTACTTTTGCAGCCTACAAATTTTCAATAAAGTATGTCAGGAACAACTTCAGAAAGAGAGGAAAGAAAAGCGGGAAAAGAGCTGTATAGTTATCAGCAAGGAGCCATCAACAAAATTTTTAAAAGTTTTGAAGAGTCTCCTGAAGACTATCACTTGTTATACCAGTTACCTACGGGAGGTGGTAAAACCGTAATATTTTCTGAAATTGTTCGTCAATATTTAAAGCATCATCAAAAGAAAGTTTTGGTTATGACGCACCGTATAGAGCTGTGTAGGCAAACTTCAAAAATGTTGACAGAATTTGGCGTTGAAAATAAAGTTGTAGATAGTAAAGCAAACCTTGATGACCAGCAAAAATATTCTTGTTTCGTTGCCATGGTTGAAACCTTAAATAATAGGTTAAATGATGATAAGTTAGATATCTCTGATATTGGTTTAGTGATTATTGATGAGGCACATTACAATTCATTTACAAAATTGTTTAAGTTTTTTGATAAGTCTTTTGTATTAGGAGTAACAGCAACTCCGTTAAGTTCTAATATCAAGTTACCAATGACAGATAACTATCAGGAGCTGATTGTTGGTGAAACTATAGAATCGTTAATTGAAAATGAGTTTTTATCTCGTGCAGAAACCTTCAGTTATAATGTTGGGTTAACCTCTTTAGTTGTTGGTGCAAACGGTGATTATACGGTAAAATCTTCAGAAGATTTATATACAAACCAAGACATGTTGAGTAAGTTATTATACTCATATGAAACACATTCTAAGGGTAAAAAAACTCTAATATTTAATAACGGAATTAATACGTCTTTACATGTATATGATACGTTTAGAGCTGCTGGCTATCCGGTAATGCACTTAGATAATACAAACTCTAAGAAAGAACGTGCTCAGATATTAAAATGGTTTAAAGAAACACCAAATGCAATTCTAACCTCAGTTAGTATTTTAACAACTGGTTTTGATGAGCCAACTGTAGACACAATTATTTTAAATAGAGCTACAAAGTCGTTAACGCTTTACTATCAAATGATTGGTAGAGGATCTCGTATCATAAAAGGAAAGTCTAAATTTTCAATTATCGATTTAGGTAATAATTTACATCGATTTGGACCATGGGGAGCAGATTTAGATTGGCAAAAGATTTTCAAATCTCCTAATTACTTTCTAGACAATTTATTAAATGATGAAGAGTTAGAAAGTAACTTCAAGTATGAAATGCCTGAAGATATTCGTAAGGAGTTTGCGAATTCTGAAAAAGTCGCTTTTGATATTAAAAAGACATATACCATTTCAGTTAAAAAAGGAGAGTCTTCAAAAGTAGTTTTAGAACGTTCAATTGCGCAACATGCTAAAATTTGTGTTGAAAACAGTGAGGATGTTTATGACGCCTTAGCATTAATGAAGTTGCTTACGGAAGATATTGACCATAGAATTCAGCGCTATACAAAGTGTATTAGTAGAAGTACGTACAATTTTGTAGACTGGTTAAAAGACGATTATCGTAAAAAATTACGTGCCTATTTACGTGATAATTTTGATACGATGTTTGAAGAAATTCACGGACGATTACCTGAATAGGTTTTTCAAAACACATATAAAAAAGCATCAATTTTAATTGATGCTTTTTTATTTAAATAACACGTTCATCTGCTTTATAAGCGCCACGTCTGTGTAATATCCATTGTGCTTCATCTAAAGGATTTACACCTTTGTAATCACGAATTTCACCTTGTCCTTCTGGACATTTGTCGTAACCATGAAACTGTAATAGTAGTCGGTTTTTACCACTAGTGATGGTGTTTAATTTTATACCTAAATCTAATGATGTTGCTACTGGAATTTTTCCTTTTAATTGAAATTGATCGTCAGTAAATACTGGAGATTCATATCTAGCTCGTCTTGTGCTTAGTTCTGATGTGATTTTTCCTAAAACAGTTTCGTCTGCTTTGATGTCAAAATTTAATATTGGCTCAAGTAAATGTGTACCTCCAGTTTTTAAACCTTGCATAATTCCCATCGGTGTTGCTAAGTTAAAATCGCCTGGTCTTGAATGCACATTATGATCTTCTCCTTTTATTAGAGTGATGTTGACATCTGTCACTTCCCAGCCCAGAATTCCTTGTACTAAGGCCTTAGGTATAGTGCGTTCAATTTCATTCTGATATTTGATATGCACATCATTTTGTGAGACTATTGATTTGTAAGTTATACCAGAATTTAAAGGAGCTGGTTCAATTAAAAAGGTCATTATAGCCCAACATGGTTTGGGCATCCAGTACCTGATATACCCTTCTGCAGCATTACTTATGGTTTCTTTATAAACCACTTCTGGCGATGTAAATTCTACGTCTATTTGAAAACGTTCTTTTAAAATATGTGATAAAATTTCAATTTGCATTTGTCCCATCAACAATAACTGCAACTCTTTTTCTGCTTTATGCCATTTGAAATTTAATGATGGATCTTCTCTATCAATTTGTAACAATGCCTCTGTTAATTTGTTGTAATCACTATCTTTTTTTGGAGCGACTTTAACGGTTAAAACAGGAATGTGAAGTTGTGGTAATTTAGGAATACCTTCTGGAGTTCCGAGTATATCTCCTGCCTTAGTACCTAAAACACCTGTAATAACCCCAATGTCACCAGAGTATAAAATAACATTATCAACAAATTTGGTGTTTTCTAAAACCTTAGCTTGATTTATTTTTGTGTCTAACTGTTGAGTAAAATTATAGATTACAGATTTAGATGATAAACTTCCTGAAAACACTTTTACATAGGCCATTGTGCCAAAAGTTTTATGGTGTTCTAACTTGAAGACATAGGCAGATAATTCTTTTGAGGTATTAGTTTTAGACGTTGGACAATACTCTATGATTCCGTTTAAAAGGTCAGTTATACCAAGATTACTTTTAGCAATACCACAAAATACAGGCACAATTTTGTTGTTTATAGTATGTTCTCTAATGTTTTGTAAGTAGTCGTTATCTGTAATTTCTTCAGAATTGAGATAGCGTTCTAATAATTGATCGCTATTTTCTAAGATGTTTTCAATTGTTTTTTCTTTAAAAGAAGAGCTAGTTGACGTGTTAAATGTCTCCTGAATATAGGCATTCTCTAGACCTTCATTAATTGAGCTGTTTAAAACAACAGCAGTAAGTTTGAGGTCAGTTTCTAGTTGTGTCAGTACAGTTTCAAAATCGGCACCTTGGCGGTCAATTTTATTTATAAATATTACTGTTGGGATTTGAAGTTTCTGTAACGATTCCCATATGTTTATGGTGTGTGATTGTACACCTTCCACTGCCGAAATAACAAGTATAGCAGCATCTAACACACATAGAGCACGCTCTGTATCACTTGAAAAATCAACGTGTCCAGGAGTGTCAATTAAATTAATTTTTGTGTTGTTCCAAACAAATGAAGTGGTTGCAGCTTTTACGGAAATACCGCGTTCCTTTTCAATGGCTAAATTATCTGTACTTGCAGATCCCTTATCAACACTTCCTAAAGATCTTATTGCACCAGAATTGTATAAAAAATGTTCTGTTAATGTCGTTTTTCCAGCATCAACATGTGCTAATACTCCTAAGTTTATTGTTGGTTGACTCATTTGTAAATTAAAATTTCCAAGCAATAAATCTGCTCTGTTTTTGCCCCTGAGTCATTTCTATAGTTTTATATATGGCTTTAAGTTTATTAAGTTGTTTGTAGAGTTTTGGTAGGTTGTCTTTTTTTGACACCAAACATGTAAACCAGCTAACTTGATGTTTGAACTCAACACTTTGTTTGATCATTCGTTTTATGAATAATGCTTCGCCACCGTTGCACCATAATTCGTTTGACTGTCCGCCAAAATTCAATGTTAATTTAGTATCCTGACCAATATTTTTCAACTTCCTAAGTGTGCCTTTTTGCGCTTCTTTTTCAGAACTGTGAAAAGGTGGATTACACATTGTAAATTGATAGTGTTCATTTTTTTTAAAAATACCTTTAAAGATATTTGCGTTATCTTTTTGATGTCTTATTTCAATATGATCTGCTAAACCGGATGTTGCTTCAATATTTTTTTGAGCTGAAATAACAGCATTTTTATTGATATCTGCACCAACCATTTTCCAATTATAAATACGATTGGAAAGAATAGGGTAGATGCAATTGGCACCAACTCCAATATCTAAACCTTTAATATTTGTTGAAATATTATCCTCTAATAATAAATCTGATATATAGTGTATATAATCAGCTCTTCCTGGTATAGGCGGACATAAATAGCCTTCAGGAATTGACCAATCAGTTAAATTGTAATGGTGTTTTAATATAGCTTTATTGAGTTCCAAAACTGCATTTTGATTTGAGAAATCAATTGTTTGTATGCTATAATCGTTAACAAACACGTATTTAGAAAGAAGGTTATGACTTTCTATGAGTTTATCAAATTGATAAGTGTTATTATGTTTGTTTTTTGGATGCAAAATCTATGCGATTAATTGACCGTTTATATAAACGCTATCAATGTTATTTGTTCCAAAAGAGTATGGTAATACATTGTAAGAGTTGATAGGTTTTGTAATAATCAGGTTTGCAATTTTACCTTTAGCAATACTTCCATGAGTTTTAGAAACTCCCATGGCATATGCGCCATTTAATGTTGCTGCATTTATCGCTTCTTCAGGTGTCATTTTCATTTTAATACAAGCCGTACTAACTACAAAGTTCATGTTTCCAGAAGGGGTAGATCCAGGGTTATAATCTGTAGCAAGAGCTAGAGCTAAGCCGTTATCAATTATGTCTCTTGCTGGAGTGTATGGTATTGATAAGAAGTATGAACATGATGGCAATGCTACTGCCATAGTATTTGACTTCTTTAATGCTTCTAAATCTTCTGGTGTAACAATTTCTAAATGATCAACTGTTAGTGCGTTATGTGCAATCCCTTTTTGAATTCCCCCGATTGATGTGAATTGGTTGACGTGAATTTTAGGTGTTAATCCGTATTTTTTTCCAGCAGCTAATATTTGCTCAGTGTCATCAACACTAAAATATCCAGTTTCACAGAAAATATCAATGTACTCTGCGAGATTTTCTTCAGAGATAATTGGTAACATTTTTGTAATGATAAGGTTTAAATAGCCTTGTTTGTCATTTTTATATTCTTTTGGGATAGCATGTGCCCCAAGAAATGTAGCCTTTATAGGAATGCTATAATTCTCTTTTAATTTTTTAATAACGCGAAGCATTTTCAACTCAGCTTCAACTGTTAAACCATAACCCGATTTAATTTCAACACCTCCTGTACCTAATTTAATGACTTCATCTAAGCGTACTGCAGATTGTTTGTACAAATCCTCTTCAGAAGTTTCTTGTAGTTTTTTAGCAGAATTCAATATTCCACCGCCATTATTTGCAATTTCTTCATAACTCAAACCGTTAATACGATCAACAAATTCTTGCTCGCGATTGCCTGCATAAACAATGTGTGTGTGACTGTCATACCAAGTTGGAAGAATAATTTTATCAGTACAATCTATAAGTTCATAATCTGAATTTGGTTTGAAATTTGCCATTTCACCAAAATCAATGATTTCATCATCTTTTATACACAAGTACGCATTTTTAATATTTGGCAGAGTTTTCATTGCCTCACCAGATACTTTTTCTTTTAAAAGATTGGTTTCAACTTGTAATAATTGTTTGATGTTTATAAACGTCTTGTAACTCATATATAGTTTTGGTAAAATTAAGAGTTACAAATATCTTTAATTTTTTGAAACAATAGGTTTAAAACTAGAATAGAAACTAATTACTCTAAAGTATTCAATTTTTGAAGAAACTTAGTGTCAAAAATGTTTAAATCGGCACTTAAAATTTTTGCGTTTCCATCTAAAACATAAATTTTACTAATGTTCTGAATCAATAAATCTTCCTTTGTATGGTAAGGTTTTTCAAGAATATATTCATTTTCAGAATTAAATTTAGTCGTCAAGTTTTCCCAGGTATCTTTACTATCATCTAAAGAAATACTGATAAACTGATACTTACTATTCTCTTCAAAATGTTTCGCTTTTAAATGCGAACTTTTTAAGTGCCTCGGATTTTTAGAGGTCCAAAAATAGATAACTGTTGGTTTGTTAATCAGCTGTTTTATGTTTGAAGTTTCATTGTTTAAAGAAATAACATTAAAATCAGGGAGGTTATTCCCTTTTGATAAACGGCTTATATTAGTGACAAGCTTTGTTATTTGTTTCTCATTTTCATTATCAGTATTGTGTGCTTTGAATTTCTCAAGTATTTTTTGAGCGTGTTTTTTACATTCAACTTTTGATAAATAATTAAGCGCTGTATTTTTTAGCAATTGATTTTTTGAATCTTGATTTTGAATCAATGAATCAATAATATTAACTTTAATGTTATAGGATGTAAATATATCATTATGATTACTTACTTGCTTCAATTTTTTGCTACTAATATTATCAATTAGCGCATACATGTATTCATAAAATGGGTAAAATGAGCCTAAATTACCTGTGTTATAATTAATATCCTTTCTGAAGGCGTAAAACTCATTTTCGTTTATGGAGTCTACTTGCGCTTTATTATATCGCGGATAATGTTCCTTTATTTTATAATAATGGTATTTGATATGGGCATTAGCAACATTTTTAAATTCATCAGAAAATTCATAGCGTTCCTGATAAACGTCTAACATGTTTAAACGTTGTTGAAGTTCTGCTGAAACTCTATCACAAAACTTCTTTGCAGGAAGTTTGTATAGTTTTCTTGCTTTTGCTTCATGATTTTCATTGGCTAAAAACGTATTAATGATGAAGTTGTTTTTATCAGCACCTCTACCAGAAAAAGTTAGCGACTCGTCAAAATCAATAGTGTTTAGCCTGAATAATATACTGTCTTTTGGCTCAATAAATACATATTGGTATTCTTCATGATTAAAATGATATAGGCCAGGAGTGAAGTTTTTAAATTGATATAAAAAGCGGTTGTTTTCATCTAAAGCTACAGAATCTACCAATACTTCATCTTTATAAATAAGCACAAAATCATTTTTGGGGTTTATAATTTCCCCGCCAAAATAAGTAGCATCTTCTATAGTATTACTCGTGTTACAACTGAATAGGGTAGCTAAAACAAGTAAGTAAGATAAAGGTAAAAATTTCTGCATAAAATGAATTTCGTCAAATATATATAAACAAATGTAATTTTTACATTGGAAAGATGCTGTTAATTGCTTGTTAAATAACAGTTTTTTAATAATAATAAAGCATTAGGTATTACCGTTGAATTTCCTATTTTTGCAAAAAAAATAAATCAAAATACATGTTATCAGTTTCAAACTTATCAGTTCAATTTGGTAAAAGAGTCTTATTTGACGAGGTTAATACAGCATTTACACAAGGTAATTGCTACGGAATTATCGGAGCAAATGGAGCAGGGAAGTCTACTTTTTTAAAAATATTAGCAGGAGTACAAGAGCCTACATCAGGACATGTAACTCTTGATTCTGGTAAAAGAATGTCAGTATTATCACAAGACCATTATGCTTTTGATGAGTATACAGTATTAGAAACTGTATTAATGGGAAACTCTGATTTATACACTATTAAAAAAGAGTTAGATAAATTATACGAAGATTATTCTGATGAAAACGCTGATAGAATAGGGGAGTTGCAAGTTCAGTTTGAAGAAATGAACGGTTGGAATGCAGATTCAGATGCTGCTTCAATGTTATCAAACTTAGGAATCAATGAAGATTTACATTACACGTTAATGTCTGATCTTGATGGAAAACAGAAAGTTCGTGTGTTATTATCTAAAGCGTTATTTGGTAACCCTGATGTGCTGGTAATGGATGAACCTACCAATGATTTGGATTATGAAACAATCAATTGGTTAGAAAATTTCTTAGCAAATTTTGAAAATACAGTAATTGTTGTGTCGCATGACCGTCACTTTTTAGATGCTGTTTGTACACATATTTCTGATATTGATTTTAATAAGATTACACATTTCTCAGGAAACTATACATTCTGGTATGAGTCTAGCCAACTAGCAGCAAGACAACGTTCACAACAGAATAAAAAATCTGAAGAAAAAGCGAAGGAATTGCAAGATTTCATCGCGCGTTTTAGTGCTAATGCATCTAAAGCAAAGCAAACAACATCAAGAAAAAAGATGTTAGAGAAATTAAAAGTAGAAGATATTAAACCGTCAAGCAGGCGTTACCCAGCTATTATTTTTGATAGAGATAGAGAGGCAGGAGATCAGATACTTAATGTAGAGAAATTATCAGCATCTAATGATGAAGGAGTGTTGTTTACTAACGTAGATATCAACCTAAATAAAGGAGACAAAGTTGCTATTATTTCTAGAAATTCTAAAGCAACTACTGCATTGTATCAAATTTTAAATGATAAGATTAAAGCAGACTCAGGAGAATATAAATGGGGTGTAACAACGTCACAATCGTATTTGCCTTCTGATAACTCAGCATATTTTGAAAATGACTTATCATTAGTAGATTGGTTACGTCAATGGGCTTCTACTGAAGAGGAGAGAGAAGAAGTGAATATTCGTGGATTCTTAGGGAAAATGATTTTTAGTGGTGATGAAGCTTTAAAAACAAGCCGTGTATTATCTGGAGGAGAAAAAGTCAGATGTATGTTAAGTAGAATGATGATGACTAGAGCAAATGTATTATTACTTGATGAACCAACAAATCACTTAGACTTAGAGAGTATTACAGCCTTAAATAACTCATTAAAGAATTTTAAAGGGACGATTTTATTTAGTACTCATGATCACGAGTTTAGTCAAACTGTTGCCAATAGAATTATTGAGGTAACGCCAAAAGGTGTGATTGATAAACACACCACTTTTGATGAATACATGAATGATCTGAAAATTAAAGAATTACGTGAAAGCATGTATGCTTAATACGTATAATTAAGACATAAAAAAGCCACTCAATTTGAGTGGCTTTTTTATGTCTTAATTATTGTTTTATCTTTTAATAGAGAAGTGTGCTTTGAACTCTTTTTGAGTTGGCGTTACATCTCCTTCTGTGTATTGTATTTTAAACCAGTAATCGCCTGCTGGCATTGCGTGACCATTATAAGTTCCGTCCCAACCTGCTCCATCTGGATCTAGTTGAGCTAATAGTTTACCATACCTGTCAAAGATGTAAATTATTGAAACTGGTATAGCATCTTGACCAATAATATGCCATGTGTCATTCACCCCATCACCGTTTGGAGTAAAGAAGTGAGGGTAATCAATTACAAATATTTCTATAATTTCTGACCAACAACCTTCACCATCTGTAATAGTGATGTAATGTAATCCTGGGGCTACATCTGTAAATAATCCATCTGTAGTAAAGTCGCCATTATCTAATGAATAATAGAACTCAACTCCTGGTATACTTGATGTTGCTTCTGCTAATATCTGATGATTATCAGCAAACGCTGTAGTTGTTACATTGGCATCAAAACCATCAGGCATTCCTGATTCTTCTACAGTGATACTTGCATAATTAACACAATCAAAATCTGTTGGACCTGATATTGTTACAGTATATTCTCCAGGTTCTGTTGCTGTATACGTAGCAGTATTTGCTCCAGGAATATCCACCCCATTCAAGGCCCATTGGTATTCATAACCTCCTGTACTTGGTGATGCCGTTAATACTGGTAATGTTGAACCTGATAATGGTACACCATTTTCATCAACACATAATACGGTGTTTCCAGATACACTTACCTCTGGTACTGGTACATAAATTTCAAACTCCACTATTGTGTAACATCCTGTTCCTGCTGTTTGAGGTATTACACCTGAACCATCATTAGTCACACGTACATAAATAGTTTGTGGGTTACTTGTATTTGTATATGTTTCTGGTGTTGCTATGGCATTTGAACCGCCATCTGCATCATCATAACTCGTATAATAGCTTGCAGAAACTCCAGTTTCAACTCCTGGACCATTCTCTCCTGTTAGGATTAAAGTTTCCCATAATGTCAAATCGAATTCTGCAACTTGTTCTGCAATACTTCCAGAACCATCTACATCTCCATCACATTCTTCCATCACACCATCATTTCCTAATTGATCAATGATGTTTTGAGTGCTTAATGGTGTTGGGTTAGCATCGACGTGAAGTTTGATATGCGTTATCGCATAACACCCTGTTGACTCATCAAATACCCTTGCAAACACATCATCTGCTCCAGAAATACTATTTTCGTAAACTGATGGGTTTGGTATTGGATTTATTCCTGCTTCTGCTTCTCCAAAAGTTTCATGGAATGTGATTCCTAAACCTGTAACACCTCCAGTAATTACAAATATTTCTGCGTCTAAATCAAACGGATAAATACCATCCATTTCATCAAAATAATCATCATCACAAGCGTGCATTTCATGGAATACAGGAACGTTTGGTAATAAATTCACATGCAACGTAATAGGTCTTACTGTAGTACAGAAATCGCCATTACTATCTTGATTAGAGTTTGATACAGCCATGTAAATTTCCTGATCAGGTGTTGTTACATTGGTATAACTATTAAAGTTTGGTATATACCCTATTGGATTTCCTGAGGTATCAATACCTGTAAAGAAGTTGATGTTAAATACTGTAGAATCTAACCCTAACTCATTAGTGGCGTAGTTCATTAAATCGAACTCAACATACCCATCTGCACTACCATTGTCTTCACAAATATCATAAACAAGTTCCCCAGAAGGTAATTCAGGACTTTCTAGAACAACCAAGTTTACATCAATAATGGTATGGCATTCTAACCCGTTTATTGTTAAACTGGCATATAAAGTTTGAAGTCCGAGAGTTCCTGTGTCAATATTTTGATATAATTCCCCTGTGTTAATAGCACCTTGACCTAATTCGGCTTGAGTTAATGTTTCGTAAAATTGAACAGTTACGCCTGCTATATTTCCAGTAATATCATTTTCAAGAGTACTTAAGTCAAAATAATTTACACCATCATTGTCATCATCACAAACGATAAGTGGGTTTGTGAAAGGATAGACTTGAGGAGCAGCTGCAACCTCTAACATTAAAGTCGTATATGATACACAGTTTGTAACTAAATCCTCAACTCTAACATGTAATGTTTGACTTGGTTGATTAAAATAGTCTACAGGTATTGGGTTGGTATTGTTTTGTGCATCAGTGGAATTGGTGAAAAAACTGACATAATAGTTAGTGTTTCCTTGTGTTATCTGATTTATAATTTCCATAGCCTCAGAGCTGCTAAAATCAAAGTCTGCAAAATCACCAGGTGTTCCTGAATCACAAACATAATATGGTTCTATAGGATCTACAATATCTGGTAAGGCATCTACTTGTAATACTAAAGAACCCGTTGAATAACAAGTTGTATTGTTGTTATTACTAATAGTATAATAGATTGTCTGTGTGAAAGGCGATACATTAGTTGTGGTTGATGTAAATGCATTAGTATTTGTAATTGCATTTAATGTGTTGTTTGTGTCTGCATCGGCTTGGGTTAGATAAAATGTTACCGTTGCTTCACTAGTTGTAATTGCAGTTCCAAGAATTGCAGGTATTTGAGCATCTAAGTTAAACACTTCTATTAAATCTCCAGGATTAACATCATCACAAAGTGTAATGTTTAATTCGTCACTTGCTACAGCTGTAGTGTATATATCATCTCTATAAATGAAAAAACTCACTGTGGTAGAACACGTATTATTTTCATTATTACTAAGAGTCGCAAAAATTTCTTGTGAATATTCTGGGTAAGGTATGTTTAGGTTATACGCTGTTGGTGTTGTAATAGGTACATTTACAGGATTTGCCGGGTTTGAATTATCAACCCAATAATAGTTAATTGTAAATTGTGTAGGGTCTAAACCTCCAGCACTAATTGGACCTCCTAAAATTGTTTCATTTTGTGTAGTTAAATCAAACATTTCTTCACCAAAAACGTCACCTGTAGCAGCATCTTCATCATCACAAGCTCTCATTTCTGAAGGTTGGATTGCTACTGGGATTAAGTCTGTAAGAATTTCAAACGTTGTACTAGCTGTACAGTTTGTATTATTATTGTTAGCTACTATAACTCCTATAGTTTTTGGTCCGCTAAAATAAGTAGATACGTTAGCATTAGGAATTAAAGTTGGGGGTGTAGTGGAGTTGTCATAATAAGTAATGTTTACGTCAGCTAGAGATTGTCCATCAAGTATTTCGTTTTCTACTAGTGTTAAATCAAACTCTTCTAAAAACTGCCCGTTTGTAAGGTCGTCACATATACGAATTGGATTTGCTGGTTGTGTTGCAGTAGGAACCTCATCTACATAAACATGGAACGAGCCTGTTGCAAAGCAAAAATCTGGGTCATTAGTTAGTATAACTCTTGTGAAAATTTCTTGTGTAGCACCTATGTAAGGAGGTGTTATAGGGTTGTCTCCAGATATGGCATCGTTTGGATCTAAATGATACGAAACAGAGTATAGAGTTTGGTCTTGACCATTTAAAAGTGCTACGTCATTATCATCGATTGGAAAACTTGCTGTGCCATTACCTGAGTCACAAAGTCTCATATCAGGAACATCCCCAATAGTAGTGTCTGGTAAAAATGTTATTGTAGCAGAATCCATCGTGTCACAGGCACCGGTTGAAAGTGGTAAGGAAGCAACAAGCGTATATGTTCCGTTAATATTTGTGGTTAGTTCATAATGGTTTTCATCTTGAGGATAACCGTTTGCTACTGTCATTTCAACCCCGTTATGTAGCCATTGGTATTGAACTGCGCCAGTAAGTCCGTCAAGTACCATTTCACCATTAATAGTTACAGAATCACCTCCTCCTTGACAAACTGGTTGTGTTTCACCCACTTCTACACCATTAATTGTTAAGGTAGGTGCAGTAGTAAAACTATCTGCAGCTACTAAAACTGCAGAATCAAGAGTTCCATCACCTCTATCAGCAACTACTAGTTTTAAATGGTAAGTTTCACCAGCAATTACAGTTTCTTCCGCTGTTAATTTTACAGTTCGTGCATTAAAATTAATTGGCGAGTTAGTAGCTGCAGCATTTGTATAAGGTATATAAAGGTTCTCATTAGCTTGAGCTGGATTGCAAAGACCGTTATTGTAAATTGACCCAGCGCTAACAGGTATGTTAGTATTTGGTATTAGAGCGATATTTTTACCACCATGAGCAAAAGGCTGTCCATTGGCTTTTAAATCAGGTACAATACCCGGCCCTGTGATTATAAAAGCAAATCCATCTAGGTAATCTGAGCCTGGGCATTCATTTGTTCCTGATTCCCATTCTTCAGAGGCGAATAAATAATCAAAAGATAGATCTTCTGTTAAAGAAACGAAATCAAACTCAATAACTGTAGCGTTAAATGTTTCAAAATCACCACCTAAACGATCATCTAAAATTTCTTTTATGTCCGGATCTCCTATCCAATTTGTAGCACCATTTCCAGTCATCGCTCCATTTTGATCAAATGTTTGAATACCGTTTCCTGTTGTTGTATTAAAAGGGTCTGCAGGATTTGGACCTTCTGCAGTAAGACAGGCTCCAGTACTTAAAATAATACCTTCTTCAAAAGGGAAATTTGTATCATTAGCGTCTTGTCCAGCCGGAGGCGTATATTGAAAATAGCCATAACTTTTAACGCCAGAATTACTAACATCATTGCAGTAGCGGTAAGTAATGTTTGTTCCGCTTGAGCAAGGGTCTGTTAAAGTTCCATTTATCAATTCAGATATTGTATGACTAGATTCAGGAGCACCAATAGGATTGACATCTATTGCTTGAGAAAATGACAGTTGTGTCATTAAAAAAATAAGTAGGGCAAAAACTTTATTACTCATAAAATAATTTTTTGAGTTCATGTAGGGGTTATACATAATTGTAACGACTTGCAAGGTAAATACCCTACCATAGAAAAACAAAAAATGAAGACTAATATTTTACCATATTTTATAACACTATAAATCCCTTTTTTTAAGTAAATAAAAGGAAGCAGACACAAAAAAGATTGTCCATACTAATACAATTGCTATTTCATGCCAATGTACAGCATAGTCGTATGCTAAATTTGTTTTGTCAGGGCTTGATATCATGATAATACGTTGAATGGGCTGATTGATTAAATTGTAAAGAGCAGTAAAAGGTGCAAACATCATAATATTATTTGCAATGTCTTCATTCGCCCAATTCCACTGTAGGTTCTCATAAATTATTAACTCAACAAACGCTGTTACTACTAGTGCTCCTAAGGCAAACGCACTTCTTTTTATTAATACGGCTAAGAATAAACAAAAACTAAAGAAGCCTAATAGTTTAAAAAAGTATGCGGCTAAAAATTCAATATCAATCATTATGATGCTTATGTCAGTATGTGACGAATGAATTAAACCAATTATTAATGTGGCTATTCCTATAAATAATGTAGATAGTGCAGTATAAATTAAAATGAAGTAAAATTTAGAGAGGATAAACTCTTTCTTGCTTAATCCATCAATTAAATTTTGTTTTACAGTTCGGTTGCTATATTCATTCGCAACCATTGAAACTACAATTAATGCAAAAAAGAGCTTAAAGTAGCTGGCGAAAAATGGAATAATATGCCAAATTAACGGGAAGTTAAAAATGCCAGTTTGTGCTAAGTCTATGGTGAAATACCCAAAGAAGTCTATTTTAATTGATGAGAGTATTAAAACAGAAAATGGTACAATAAATGAGACTACAATTAAAAACCGACTCATTTTGTTCAACCATAACTTTTGAAATTCTATTTGGAGTAAACGATTCATGGCAATTTATTTATTGTTAGTTAATTGTAAAAATTGATTTTCTAAACTCTCTTTTCTTTTTACGAGATGAGAGAGTAAAATACCTTTATCATGTAAAAGTGTATTAAGTTTATCAGGAGCAATATCATTATTTAAAAACGCAATTATTTTTCCTTCTTCCTCCTTAACAGTACCGAATGTTTCACTGTCATTTAAAAAAGATAGTAATTCTGTTTTTTGTGCGCTATTCAACTCAAAAAAACCTTTTGTAGCAATTAATTCATCAACTCTACCTTCATATAATTTTTCACCATGTCTTAATATTACAACGTGAGTACATACTTTTTCAACTTCGTCCAAAAGATGCGATGCTAATAATATAGTTGTTCCTTGAGCTGCTATTGATGTTATTAAAGCTCTAATTTGATGTATACCTTGTGGGTCTAAGCCGTTTGTTGGTTCATCTAAAATCAATATCTCCGGGTCATTTAATAGGGCAGAAGCAATTGCTAAACGTTGTTTCATTCCTAACGAAAAAGATCTAAATTTACTATCTTTTCGTTCTATTAAGCCAACAAGTATTAGTTTTTCAATGATTTTATGTGTTGGGATACTTTTTATTTTACAAACTAATTTTAAATTCTCATAAGCAGTCATGTAGGGGTAAAAGTTTGGGTGCTCAATAATAGCTCCTACCTTTTTTAATGCCTCATGTGTAGAAATAGTGTTATTAAACCATGAAAAATCTCCAGATGATTTATTTACAACATTTAAAACGATACCTAAAGTGGTTGATTTTCCGCTTCCATTTGGACCAAGAATGCCATATACATTTCCTTTTTGAATTGAAAACGATAGGTTGTTAACTGCGTGAAGAGTCCCGAATTTCTTATTTAAATTTTTTATTGATAAGATTGTGTTTTCCATAGTATTGAAAGCTTATAATAACAAGACGAGAGTTCAGTTATTTTGTTACAGAAATAGTTTTTCTTTTTTTAAAGAAAAAATAATGGTCAAAATTTGGAAGAGATTTCAAAAATTGTATATTTGAAATATAATTACAAAATAACTTACTGTGAGGACATTAGCTACAGCCCCATAAGCTTACTAAAGAGAGTAGTGAATTAGTGTAATTTATAAAAAAAACATTCTAGTCTATTAGAATGTTTTTTCTTTTTAAAAGTGTTATCAACAATTTTTAATAATCTCTTTATGTGCTAATCTTCTTTATATTGTAATACAAAATATAGAAGCTATAGGACTTTTGTTTAGGGTGTCAAACCTTTACTAAATTAAAGAGAGTGGCACTTCTGAGTGCTATACTAACAAAGAAACCTCTTAAATATAGTTTAAGAGTTTTTTTTGTTATGACCCTTTTTGTTCTTTATTGAAATAGACTAAGTAATAATACATTTGCTTTTCTTCATCCCAACCTTTTTCAACAAATTTTTCAGCAGATTCTGGATTTATAAAATCCATTTTAATTTGAATATTGGTATCTAAATCAATAACGTTTTTTATTTTTTTTCTAGAAGCTGTAACTGCTGTATTAGAAATTGGAAATTCCGTTAAATCTTCCACGTTAAATTTAGGCGCCTTCTCTTGTTTGTAGTGCTTAAATTCCGGAATCAATTCTGGGTTTTCAATAACATTATTCAAGAAACTTGTCTCTTCAAAATTGTCATTCTTTGCAAAATAATCCATTGAGCGATTCATAAACATCACTTCTTCCTTTTTATCTTCCGCTGGAAAAACTACATCTTTTGCAAAGTTCTGACACAGTTGTAAGTATTTTTTTGTGAAGAAGTTATCGTCAGCTAAAGCATCAACACCTAAGAAATGTTCTAACCAATATTTGGTGTCATACTTATTAGAATCTGAGGATAATATTTTATAACCAGTTTTTTTTTCTATATTAAATATAATACAACCTTTATCTAATTTTTTCAAATTAACACCTTGTTGTAAAACAGCGTCTAAATTCTCTTTAGTTTCATTAAACTGAAGGAAATCATGTTGTAATTCACTTTTAAAAATTCCAATTCCATCAACTTTTTGATTGTCAATTACCAAATTGTTTAAATAGGTAATATACACTTCACCACTTTTAATGTGTGGGTGCATTGATTGGTCATATAAATGACTTGTAATTTGTCTTGAAGCCTCATGAATAGTACTAGGGTTTAAGAAAACTTCAGAAACAATTTTGTGTAGTTCATTAAATTCTACATCTACCTCATTAGAAAACTGAAAATAATTTTCTTCTTTTTCTCTAAACGGTTTAAAGAAAAATTCCTTTAATAAAGGCATTAACTCATCGTCCATTTGATATGGTTCTTTTGATAAAAAAGCACCTTCAGCTTTACTTTTGTTTCCAACTCTATGAATTGATAAACTGTCTATATTTGTTTGGTATAAGTTAATCATTTGTGTAAATATTTAGTGTAAAACTGAAAAGTAGTAATGTATGAATTAAGAATGGTTTAATTCCATAAATCGTCATAATTATCAAAAGATTGATCGTCTAAATCTTCGAATTCATTAAAATCTAGATCATCGTCATTCTCTTCTTTTTCAGCCTCAAAAACTTTATCTGGTGGGCTATCAGGCAATTCACCATGAGCAAACATTAAGTTCGGGTAACTCACGCCATCTTGTGGTTCAGCAATTTCAGCAAGCTCAATTAGGAAAGTCCACATTGTAAAGAAGTCATACACATAAATTAGCTTTCGCTCATGTTCTGTAATGATATCATCTAAAGCTGTTTCTGCCATAATGCGTACAGAATCTCCACCTTCACTCATATCAAATAAAGCAATTTCCTCACCTTGAGTCCATTCTTCATCACTGATATAAAACGACGCCATTTCTCCGCCTTCAAAACCAAATGCTTGCACAATGGCATTGTTAAAATCTTCCGCTGTTGCTGAAGCTTTTATTTCGATGTCTCTAAACACATCTTCCTGATCATCAAGTATAACTCTAAAACGGTATATCATGGTAAAATTTAATTTTTAAAAGTGCAAAAATCGACAATTATTTTATTTACTGAAACGATGTAAGGTAAAAGTCATGGCCGATAATAAAAAAAATGCGCCGACTTGATGAGCAACGCCTAACCAAACCGGTACATGTAATACTAATGTGCTAACACCTAATACAAACTGAACAGTTACGAGTAATAGTAACCAGTTAATTCCTTTTTGTTGCCAAGCAGTTAGAGTTTCTTTTTTTGATTTAAACCATATCAAACCGATTGATATGACTACTAAGTATGCTATAATTCGATGTATGAATTGTACACCACTTTTCCCTTCAACAAAATTTTTATATAACGGATTTTGCTCAATATACACCGTTTCATGTATGAATTTACTTTCATTCATTAACGGCCAATGGTTATGAATAAATCCTGCATCTAAGCCTGCAACAAAAGCACCGTAAACTATTTGAACAATTAAAATAACTAAAGCAATTCTAATCAGGTTTCTTAATTTAATATTGATGTCTTTTTTGTTCGGAAACATTAAATCTAAGGCAACCCAAAAGGTGTAAGCGAATGTTAGAAAAGCAGTAGTTAAATGTGCAGATAACCTATAATGACTCACATCCGGATTATCTACCAAACCACTCTTTACCATATACCAACCTAAGAATCCTTGAAAACCTCCCATAATCAACAGTATTATTGATTTTCGGATTGTTGGTTTTGATAATTGTTTGGTAATTAAAAAGTAGACAAATGGTAAGAAAAAGACTAAACCTATAAATCTACCGATGACTCTGTGTAGCCATTCCCAAAAATAGATGTCTTTAAAATCTTGTAATGAAAAATGATTATTGAGTTTTTGATATTCTGGATATTGTTGATACAATTCAAAAGCTTCTTGCCACTCAACTTCTCCAGTTGGGGGGATAGTGCCACTAATTAATTTGTAGTTAGAAATAGATAGTCCAGAGTGAGTTAGTCTAGTAATACCGCCAACTACAACCATAATGAATATAAGGGCACAGCCAGTTAATAACCAATATATTACTTTTTTGTTATCTTGTTTCATGAGTAATGTGTTAACTCAATTAGTTTAGTTTGTCGTTTAAAATTAGGCCTAATTCCACCCCTTTTTTTAGCATAAGTTGGAAAGCTTGTTCATGATCATTTGCAATGTCGCCTTCTAAAATAGCTTCTTTAATAAATTCTTTTAGAGTTCCGATCTCTCTACATGGTTTTAAATTGAAAGCCTCCATAATCTCTTCTCCAGTTACAGGAGGTTGAAAATTTCTAACTTTATCGCGTTCTTCAACTTCAACAATTTTATGACGTACAATTTTAAAATTATGATGGTATTTTTTAAACTTTTTAGGATTTTTGGTTGTGATATCGGCTTCACAAAGCGTCATTAAATCTTCAATATGTTCACCTGCATCAAACACCAAACGTCTCACTGCAGAATCTGTTGTTTTATTGTCTGCAATGACAATTGGTCGTGAGCTCATGCGTACCATTTTCTGAACAAATTTCATTTTGTCATTCAATGGCATTTTGAGTCTTTTAAATAATTTATAGACCATTTTAGAGCCTACAAATTCATGCCCGTGAAAGGTCCATCCAACTTTTTTACTAAACTTTTTAGTAGGTGCTTTACCAATATCATGTAATAAGGCAGCCCAGCGTAACCAAAGGTTGTCAGTTGTTTTTGCAATATTGTCTACAACCTCTAACGTATGGTAGAAATTATCTTTATGTAATTGCCCTTCAACTTCATCAACACCTTTTAAGGCAACTAATTCAGGTAGTAAGTATGGTAATAATCCTGTTTCTTCTAAAAGTAAAAAACCAATTGAAGGCGTTGGACTCGCCATTATTTTATTTAACTCATCAACAATACGTTCTTTAGTAATGATGGTGATGCGTTCTTTATTTTTAGTAATAGCTTTTAACGATTCGTGCTCAATTCTGAAATTTAATTGCGTTGCAAACCGTACAGCACGCATCATGCGTAACGGATCATCAGAATACGTTATATCTGGATTTAATGGTGTTTTTAAAAGTTGTTCATTTAGGTGTACACATCCATTAAAAGGGTCTAATAAATTCCCGTAAGTTTTTTCAGATAAACTTATTGCTAGAGCATTTATGGTGAAATCTCTTCGGTTTTGATCGTCTTCTAAAGTGCCGTTTTCTACAATAGGATTTCTACTTTCCTTAGCGTAAGATTCTTTACGGGCACCTACAAACTCAATTTCAATGTCGTCAGTTCTAAGCATTGCAGTACCATAAGTTTTGAACACTTGAACTTTTGGATTGTTAGGTAAAAGTGAAGCTACTTTTTGAGCCAGTTCAATACCGCTACCAATTGCAACCACGTCAATATCTTTGGCATTACCTCTTTTTAAAAGGTAATCTCTTACAAAACCACCAATAACATAGCTGTCAATATTTAAAAGGGTTGTTGCCTTTTGAATGACCTTAAAAACAGGGTGTTGTAAAGCTTCTGTATGCGTATTAATTTCGGACATTTATTTTCTAATAATTGTCACCAAACCTGAGTTTGTTAATTTGATAATTGACGATGGCTTAGCAGACTTTTTTTCGAACCGCGAATTTACAACATAGTCTACACCTTTTAAAATCTCATCGCTTATTTCTGAAAAGCTTTTTGGTGATGGTTGACCAGAGATGTTTGCTGATGTTGATACAATTGCGCCGTTAAACTGACGTAACAATTGAAAACAGAAGTCGTCATCTGGTATTCTAATTGCTATTGTGTTATCTGAACCGATTAAGTTTTCTGCTAGATTTTGCGGCGCATCATAAACAATTGTTGTTGGGTTTTCTGCAACTTCAATAATATCTAATGCTACTTCAGGTATTTGTTTAATGTATTTACTTAACATCCTATCATCAGCAACTAAACAGATTAATGCTTTAGAGTCGATGCGTTTTTTTAAAGCATATACTTTTTTTACAGCATCTGCATTAGTTGCATCACAACCAATGCCCCAAATAGTATCAGTTGGATAGAGTATAAGTCCGCCGTTTTTTAAATGCTGAACGCATTGTTTTATGTGTTGGTGCATTTTAGCTTAAAATAGTTTTTATCCAATTAGTGTAATGATACTTTGTATAAATTTCTTCATCAATACTTTCGTATGGAGTACTGAAGAAGTTGTTAGGGATATTTATGTCTTCTTCAGGTTTTATTACATGTATATTGTTAGGGTTATAAAAATCATAGTTTTTAATATCCATATTAGTCGTGATTAGCTTTTTCTCAAAGAATAAACTTTCAAACACTCTAAAAGTTAGCCCATCTTGAACGCCGAATTTATGTATATCAACAATAATGTTTGAGTTTTTTATATAATTTAATACTTGTTGATTGTTTTTTCTCGTAGAAGTATATTCTATTAGGTTAGAGGTGTTTTTTTTTTCTGAATGGACTAAAAATGAGTAATCTATATTGATAGATTTTAAATATTCAGCCATTTTTAATAGAGCATCGAACCTATAATCTTTTGACATAATTGTAAACGCATTATACGTTTTCGTTGCGTTTTTTTTCTCAATATCTTTTAAATATATAAAGTTTGAAATGAAATTAAGTTTAAAATCCTTAACATCTTTTTTTTCATAAGAAAATACTTTGTCGAAAAATGTAATTACATCTTTTTTTCGACTGATATTATTGATGGAATCATGATAATAAGCAATAAAATTATCAGTTCTAGTTTTGAGTTCCTTTAATTGAGAGTCAAAAAATAAATCAGGCCTTATAATTAAAACATAGTCATATTTCTTATTTATAGTTGACTTTACTATAGGCTGTAGTTTATAAAAGTTTTTTAATTTACGTTTAGTAAACAGTTTATATAGTCCAGAATACACTTTCTGAAAAACATTTTTGTATTTGAACTTTAGATTAGCAATATTATGATAGTCAACACTGTGAAAATTTTTCTGTAATTCTTCATGAATGATATCATAATAACCACTTAAATCATAAGTGATAAATAAGATTTTTTTATTTTGCATAGTCTGCATAAACTTGATTTAACTCTAGATACATTTTTTTTGAAATAACATCTTTTGTAAAGTTATCTAATAAATACTGTAAGCCATTAGTGGTAAATTTCTGCTGTAACTCTTTATTATTAATTAAGAGTTCTACTTTATCTGCAAAATCTATTGGGTTACCAACTTCGGCCAATAATCCAGTTTCATTATCTACAATTACTTCAGGAATTCCACCAGCATTGGCGGCAACAATAGGTACTTTACAAGCGTATGATTCTAGTAAAACTCCACCTGTAGGTTCGTTATTTGATGTGAACATAAACAGATCAAATTCAGGTAACAGTTCTGGTATATTTTTTCTAAATCCAGCAAAAATGATATGCTCCTCTAAATTTAGATCTTTTACCTGTTGTCTTACATCTTGCTCTAATTTACCTTTACCAATTAAAACATACTTGGCTTTTAGAGTGTTTCGTTTTACTAATTCTGCAACTGTGTTTACCCAAGTTACGTGATCTTTAAATCCAGTAAATTCTGCTATGTTTCCGATAATCTTATAATCAGAAGGAATATTTAGTTCTTTATGAAGTAACCCGTTTTTATGTTTTTTTGTAAATTTATGAATGTCGGTAACACTACCAACTACACATAATTTTGAATGATCTTTAACCGCAAACTTTAGATCATTTACTACAGGGTGTGAAACACATATAATTTTTTTAATGCCTTTGTAATTGTATTTCCATTTTCTTAAAAAATTGGTGTCCACCCTTTTAATTAATGTTCTGCATAAAACTAATGGCACATCTAACTTATAAAATAAAGACGAAAGTACAGCTAAAGTATGTGACTTGCTGTTGTGTATGAAAACAATATCAATCTTATTTTTTTTTACAAAATGTGCTAGTTTTTTTGCGAATTTTAAATCGTACTCACCTTTAATATCAAAACCCGAAACTTGCATACCCTTTTGTTCCGCAACCTCTAATAAGGGGGAAGAGTTTGGGCAAATAATATATTGATCTTCTACATAATTATGTTCTTTAAAAGCCTCATATAAATAAATTATTTTTTGCTCATGTCCACGCCATACACTAGAAGCAGTAATTTGTAAAAGTCTCATAGAAAATTATTTGTGTCAATTAAAAAAGTACTACTTTAGCTAACGAAAAGTAGCGTAAATTAAATTGTATTTTTAAGACAATAAAAATTGTCAAAATCAACGCAAATATAATGATTTTTGCGTCATAAAATTTAATATATATCAATGTTCTTAAATCCTAGTAGTATTTAAGGTAATTTTATTTTTAGTGAAAGTATTAGTAACAGGTGCAGCAGGTTTTATTGGTTCTCATTTAGCTGAGAGATTAGCAAAAGAAAATTATGAAGTTTTCGGAATCGACAATTTTAATGATTATTATGATGCCAATTTAAAACGCTTAAACGCTAAACATGTTTCAGCTCATGGAGTTAAAATTATAGAAGCTGACTTGCGTGATGATCTAAACACTATTTTGCCACATGATTTAGATTATGTATTTCATTTTGCGGGGCAGCCAGGTATTTCTAATTCTACTACATTAAAGGAATATGTTGATAATAATATTTATGCTACAGAAAACCTTTTGCAGTTTGTTAAAACTAGCAATAAAAACTTGAAACTTTTTGTAAATATCGCAACTTCATCAGTATATGGAAGTGTTGCAAATTTGCCTGAAACTTCAGTTGTAAAACCAATTTCATATTATGGTATTACAAAATTTTCTGCGGAACAACTGGTTTTAAAATCTCAACGTATGAACGAAATTCCTGCGTGCTCATTTCGGTTATATTCTGTTTATGGTCCGAGAGAACGTCCAGAGAAATTATACACGAAACTTATTAAGTCGATAGTAGAAAACACAAGTTTTCCTTTGTTTAAAGGTAGTTTAGAGCATTCCAGAAGTTTTACATATGTGGGCGATATTGTTGATGGTTTAATGAAAAGTATAGGGAGTGTAGCTGCTTGTAATGGAGAGGTAATTAATTTAGGTTCAGATAAAGAATATACTACTGCTGATGGAATAGCATTAGTTGAAAAAATTATAGGCAAGTCAGCACAATTAGAAATTACTGCACCAAGAGATGGTGATCAGTTAAAAACAACAGCTGTGATCGATAAAGCTAGTAAATTGTTGAAATATACACCTAACACTTCTTTTAAAGAAGGTTTAAGAAAGCAAGTAGAGTGGTATATGACACATTTTAGTTAATAAAAAAAATCGTTTGAAAAACATCTTAAAACCGTGTTTAAATTATACTATAAATGAGAAAAATTGAACTAAGTAGTTTTTTTCCTGCAGTTAAAGAATCTGATATTAATGCTATATTAAATGCTTTTAAAGTATCAAATGATTATATGGGGAATCCAAATAGGAATTTGATTAAAAAAGTTAATTATAAATCGATGAATTTAAATGTTAAGGCGTTTAAATTACCACATTTATTAAATCAGTTTATATACGGTTATATTAGAAAATCTAAAGCTAGTCGCTCATTCCAATATGCAAATAAGTTATTGGAGTATAATATTGGTACGCCAAAACCACTAGCTTATATTGAGTATAAAAACATCTTTGGTTTAAGAAAGAGTTTTTATATCAGTGAAAACATCACTTACAATTTAACTTATAGAGAATTAGTAACTGATCCTAATTTACCTAATCACGAACTTATTTTAAGGGCTTTCACACAATTTACGTTTGATTTACATGAGAATGGGGTTAACTTTTTAGACCATTCACCAGGAAATACACTAATAATAACTAGTAATAATGCATATGAATTTTTCTTAGTTGATTTAAATAGGATGAAATTCCAAAGTATGTCGTTCAATGATAGAATGCAAAATTTTTCAAGATTAAGCCCTAAAAAAGAAATGGTAAGGGTAATGAGTGATGAATATGCGCAAATTAGCGGGCTAGATTTCGAAATGGTATTTTCTAAAATGTGGGAATTAACAGAAGAGTTTCAGAATAAAATAAGAAGAAAAAAGAAACTGAAAAAGAAATTATTTTTAAAAAAATAAATGAGTTATTGATATAATTTCTCTAATTCAACATAACGTTGTTTAACGCCATAGGCATTAAGTTTACAAATTGTATATCCTTTTTTTCCATCCAAAAAGCCCAACCTTATTATGTAATGGTTAATGAACCTGTATACAGGTTTAACATGAAAATGAAAGAAGTTAGGTTTCAATTTCTTTGCGTATAATTCCTTTGCTCTTAAAGTAGCATAACGTTCCATTTTTCCTTTGTAATCACTATAGCTTTTGTAAGAAAAATGTATTAATTTATGTTTTAAGTTTTCAGTAGGACCACTTACATTTAGTGTTTCATGCACAAATTTTGTTGGTTCAAAACATACGTTTTTTCTATTGTAGAATCTATATACTTTATCAGTCTGCCAACCACTATAGTTTAAGGGTTTGTCTTTAAAGTAAAACTGACGATAGGTTTTAAAAGCAACACACCCATTAGGGTTTTTAAGTTTATCTAGGATCTCTAATTTTAAGTTATCCGGAATAATTTCATCTGCATCAATAAATAATACCCAATCATGTTGTACCTGTTTAAGAGCAAAATTTCGCTGTTTAGAAAAATTTTCAAAAGGGTGCTGTATAAGTTTTACTTGCGGATGTTTTTTAATTAACGCAACAGTATTATCTGTACTAAAAGAATCAACAATAACAATCTCATCAGCAAAATCAAGGTTAGCTATAAGCTTTTCAATTCTGTCCTCCTCATTGAATGTGATTATTAAAGCAGAAAGTTGTTTGTTATTTCCTTTCAAAACAAAATATACAGTTGATTAAGTAACAAAAATAGTTATATTTGGCTTATATCATAAAAAAGAGGTTATAAAATTATATGGTTCAAGTTTCTGTCATAATAAGTACGTATAATTCAGTTGATTGGCTGAGGAAAGTTTTATGGAGTTATGAAAATCAAACTTTTAAAAACTTTGAAGTTATAATTGCAGATGACGGATCTGGTGATGAAACTAAAGAGTTTATTGAGAATTATCAAAAATCTAGCTCTTATGTTTTGAAACATGTTTGGCATGAGGACAATGGTTTTCAGAAAACAGTGATATTAAATAAGGCTATTACAGCATCAGAATCTGAATATCTACTGTTTACAGATGGTGATTGTGTAGTTAGAGAAGATTTTTTACAAGTTCATATTAATCATAGAGAAGAAGGGTACTTTTTATCAGGTGGGTATTTTAAATTACCAATGAATATATCTCAATTAATTTCTGAATCAGATATTAAACAGCAAAATTGTTTTGATATCAAGTGGTTAAAGGAAAATGGATTGCGCTATTCCATTAAAAATCTTAAAATTACTGCTAACTCATTATTAGCTTCAATATTAAACTTTGTAACTCCAACTGTCGCATCTTGGAATGGACATAATGCATCAGGCTGGAAATCTGACATCATAAAAGTAAATGGTTTTGATGAACGTATGCAATATGGTGGTGAAGATAGAGAGTTAGGTGAACGTATGTTTAATTTAGGAATAAAATCTAAACAGTTACGTTATAGCGCTATTTGTGTGCATTTAGATCATGAGAGGGGATATGTTAAACCCGAAATGGTGTTAAAAAATAAAGCAATTAGAGCAACTACAAAATCTCAAAAACTAGTACAAACGTTATTTGGAATTGAAAATCCGAAATAAAATTTAAAGCTTAGGAGTTATATTCTAAAAAAAACTTCAGTTTTTCATATACATATGTAGGCTTAAATAGTTCATATAAAGTATTCCACTTAGGTTTTAATTCTTTGAGAGATGTATTTTGATAAATATCAGGTTTATAGTCATTTAAGTGTACTGAGATGTTTTGTTGACCATCTTCAAACATTGCCCAAGCTTCTTTTAAAATCCAAGGAGAATATATTGCAAATGTAGATATATTTAAAGCCTTAGCCATATTTATTGCGCCACCTTCATTACCAATAATAGAGTTACAGTGTTTGGTTATAGCTAAAAACTCTCTTAGACTTTTGCCAAACACATCAAAATGTATTTGTTTTTTAGATTGTTTACTGCACAACTTGTAAATATTTTCTGCTTCTTTTTTTTGATTTGGTATATAATTAAATAACAATTGAGATTTTGGGTTGTGAAGTGTTATTTGATTAATAATTTGTGACATATATATATTGGGGTAAGTTTTTTGTTTACTACTTCCAATAATACTAATCATATAAATAGGTCTGTTGAGATCAATATGATTGCGTTGTAAATATTGTTTAGCGCGATCTAATTCAGTTTCAGTAAGATGTATTTTTGGAGTATTAACATTGGTAGTATTATCAGTAATAGTTTCTAAAATTTTAAGTCTATTTTCTATTGCTAATCCAGCATTTGTTGTCGCAATTTTATTTTGAGTATATACTTTAGTGTAGAGTAATTGTGTATACCATTTTTTATAACCAATTCGTATTTTTGCTTTCGTGAAATAACTTATAAAGGCACTTTCTATTTTTGAATATACATCAATAACAATATCAAACTCTAGTTTTTTTAACGTTTTAATAAATTTTAAAAGCTCAATTTTATTATTTCGATATGTAGTTTTATATTCTATAATTTGATCAATATATGGATTGTTTTCTGTAACAGGAATTGTATTAGAATTTACCAAAAAAAAGGTTGTGCAATTTGGGTATTGTCTTTTTTATTGATTCACAAATTATTGTACTTGTTAGTACATCACCAATCATTTTTTGCTGTATAACTAAAACTTTCATTTTGTGATTTTATCAATCATTGTATTATCAATGATATTCTGATTAAAAGATTGTAAGTATGCTTTTATTTTTAATTCTATTTCTTTTATGGTATTAACATTAATGGTTTTTAAGATATTGTTTTTAAGGCTTTTGTCAGAATTGTGTTTGTAGAATTCAATTATTTTTTTTCCATTGAAAACACAGTAATTAGAATCAATTATAACATGATAATTTCCATTTATTAAATTAATGATCATGTTGTTTTTAGATTGATATGAAAATCCATAGCTATTAAAACTTTCATTATAATTTAAATAGTTTAGAACACTTGGTAATATATCTATTTGTTGAATATTTTTATCTGAAGTACCTTTTAAAGAACTATTTAATGGGTCAAAGAATATTATTGGTATAGCATATTTATCTAAAATAGATTTGTGACTTGTTGGTTTAGAGCTAGAAGTATGATCAGCTGTTAGAATGAATATGGTGTTTTTGTACCAATTTTCTTTTTTTGCGTATTTAAAAAAGTTAGCTAAAGCATAATCGCTGTAGCCAATTGATCTAAAAAAATTTGTTGTTCCCTTTTTAAACTTTCCCTTATATTTCTTGGGGATAATAAATGGGTTATGTGAAGATAATGTAAAGACAGTTGAGAAAAATGGTTGCCGTTCTTTTGTTAATTGTTTCCCAAAATATTGGAGATACTCTTCGTCAAAAATCCCCCAACAACCATCATCATGTTCTGGCTCTGGGTATTCATTTTTACCATAATATTTATCAATACCAGCAATTTTTGTATACTGATCAAAATTCTGACTACCATTAATTGCTCCATGAAAAAATGATGTGCTATATCCTTTACGATTTAAAATTTTTGGTAATGTTTCTATATCGTTAAAAGCGTAAGAAGATTTTATATAAGGTTCCCCAATCAAGCTAGGAATACCAGAAATTACTGAGGGAAGTGCATCTATAGATACTCTTCCATTTGCAAACCCATTTTTAAAATATAAGGACTTGGAAATTAATGAATCTAAGAATGGTGTATTGCCTGTTTTTGGATTTAAATAACTTATGTTTTCATTTCCAAAACTTTCTAGAATTATGATGACAACATTCTTTTTTGAAAATTCTTTAGAGTTTTTGAATGACTTTATAGGGTTGTATATTGAGTCTAATTTATGTTTTGATAAAAAATTATGTTTCTTAATTCCTTGATTCTTCCCGATAGTTTTTAAAATACAAAAACGGGGTGTTTAAAACTAGAGAGGAATTTTTTGAGTTTGAATATTTTATTGCATCAACTCTTCTAAGCGGATATTTTTGTAAGCCACCTCTTCCAAAAATTATTGAACTTCCTGTGAAAAGAAAGAAAGGTAACATTTTTAAAGAAATTAAAGACTTGCTTAATTGCTTGTTACTATCAAATTTTCCTGTAGGTATACATTTCCAAAAAGTAAAAATAAAAATAAATGATAGCAGGAATATATACCAATAATCAATTGCAAAAGATGGGATGAGCTTAAGAATTTCATTATGCATACTATCTGCCGTTATTAGTTGTATTGTGCTTCTCTTTCCTGTGAAGCTAAAATATATGATATCTACAAAATTTGTAGCCATGCAGATACTATTTATAATAAAGAAAAGAACTTTTAATGAGGCTTGATATGTCAAAGAATATTTAAAACTTCCGGGTATCGTATGTGCGGCAATAATTAATGCATTTGTGTAAAAAATTATAGATAAGTCAAATCTAACACCTCCTAAAAAAGTTAAAAACGTGATATTGTCAAAGACATTCCATTGAAATACTAAAAATAATATTCTTAATAAAGTATATGAAATTATCAATAATGATAATCTTTTTAAAAGTAAGTGAATACTTTTTCTATAGTTCTCCATTATAGTTAAATAGCTACATTATACTCTCTAAGAGCATCATTTAAAGATGTCTTTTTGTTAGTACTTTCTTTACGTTTACCAATAATTAAAGCACAAGGCACTTGAAATTCACCAGCAGGGAATTTTTTAGTATAACTACCAGGAATTACTACAGATCTTGCTGGTACAAGTCCTTTTGTTTCAACAGGTTTATCTCCAGTTACATCAATAATTTTTGTACTCATTGTTAGTACAACATTGGCTCCTAAAACGGCTTCCTTTTCTATCTTAACACCTTCCACAACAATACATCTTGAGCCAATAAATGCACCATCTTCAATAATAACTGGTGCGGCTTGTAATGGCTCTAAAACACCGCCAATTCCAACACCACCAGATAAATGTACATTTTTTCCAATTTGAGCACAAGAACCAACAGTAGCCCAAGTGTCTACCATTGTACCTTCATCTACATAAGCACCAATATTTACATAACTTGGCATCATAATGACCCCTTTTGAAACATAAGCACCATGACGTGCAATTGCATTTGGTACAACACGAACACCTTTTTCAGCATAACCTCTTTTTAAAGGAATTTTATCATGATATTCAAAAATACCAGCTTCTAAAGTTTCCATTTTCTGAATAGGAAAATATAACACTACAGCTTTTTTAACCCATTCGTTTACTTGCCAGCCATTTGCAGTTGGTTCAGCAACACGTAGCTCTCCAATATCAAGTAAATCAATTACTTTTCTGATAGTATCTTGGGTTGCTTGTTCATTTAATAATTCTCGGTTTTCCCAAGCGTTTTCTATGGTTTGCTGTATGTTCGTCATTGTTATATGTTTATTTTTTGGTAAATATAAGGTGTTTCAGCCTAAAAAAAAGAGCAATTATATAATAGTACCAATATTAATGGTATTTTTGCCAAAATTGGTTGTTGTGATGTGCAACAATATTTTATGGCGAAGGTTTTAGCATTAGATTACGGACAAAAACGAACAGGTATTGCAGTTACTGATGATATGCAGATTATTGCGTCTGGTTTAAAAACTGTTGAAACTAAAGTGTTGTTCAAGTTTTTAGATGAGTATTTTAAAAACGAAGATGTAGAAACAGTCGTTTTAGGAGAACCGAAACAGATGAATTTTGAAGCTTCTGAAAGTGAGGTATATATTCAAAAATTTATAAATGGTTTTGAAAATAAATATCCTAAAATGCCTTTAGTTAGAGTTGACGAACGTTTTACGTCAAAAATGGCTTTTCAGACCATGATTGATAGTGGGCTGAATAAAAAACAACGCCAAAATAAAGCATTAGTTGATGAAATTAGTGCCACAATAATTTTACAATCATATTTATATAATAAAAAATAATGATATTACCAGTAATAGCATATGGCGATCCGGTTTTAAGGAAAGTAGCCAAAGAAATAACAAAAGAGCATCCTAAATTAGATGAGATTATTGCAAACATGTGGGAAACACAGTACCATGCACATGGTGTAGGTATTGCAGCACCTCAGGTAGGATTGTCACTGCGATTATTTGTCATTGATGCAAGCCCGTTTGCAGATGATGATGACTTGTCTGAAGAGGAACAAAACGTGTTAAAGAATTTTAAAAAAGTATTTATCAACCCAACAATTGTAGAAGAGTCTGGTGAAGAATGGGCATTTAATGAGGGCTGTTTAAGTATACCTGATGTTCGTGAAGATGTGTTCAGAAAAGAAACTATCGTAGTTGAGTATTTTGATGAAAACTGGGAAAAACAAAAAGAAACGTTAAATGGTTTGGCTGCGAGAGTTGTTCAACACGAGTATGACCATATTGAAGGAATTTTGTTTACAGATAAATTATCACCTTTAAAAAAGAGGTTGATAAAAGGGAAATTGGCTAACATTTCAAAAGGAAAAGTTAATGCAGATTATCGTATGAAATTCCCGCAATTAAAAAAGAAAAGATAAAATAATATTATAATGCGAAAGTGTATATTCGCGTACAAATTTTAAAATATGAGTTTAGAAAAGATTTTAGCAATTTCAGGAAAACCAGGTTTATATGAGTTAAAAGCACAGACACGTTCTGGGTTTTTAGCAGAATCATTAATTGATGGGAAGAAACTTTCAGTTGGTATGCGTCATAATGTAAGTGTGTTGAATGAAATAGCAATTTACACCTATGCAGAAGAAGTGCCGTTAAGAGATATTTTTAATACGATTAAAGAGAAAGAAAACGGTGGTGAAGCTATCAGTCACAAAGTATCTAAAAATGAATTAGAGAGCTATTTCTCTGAAGTGTTGCCAGAATATGATGAAGACCGTGTGTATGCAAGTGATATGAAAAAAGTAATACAATGGTATAATTTATTACATAAAAGAGGAATGCTTAACTTTGATGCTGTTGCTGCATCAGAAGAAGAATAGTAGTATTCAATAACAACATTAAAACCTACAATTATATTGTAGGTTTTTTTATTTTTAACAAGATTTATAAAAGTTACCATGAATTCAAGAGCACAACAATTACAAGCGTTTGATAGATTATTAACTATCATGGATGAGTTACGTGAACAATGTCCGTGGGATAAAAAGCAAACCTTACAATCATTACGTCATTTAACCATTGAAGAAACTTATGAGTTAGGTGATGCAATTTTGGATAATGACCTTCAGGAGGTTAAAAATGAATTGGGTGATTTATTACTTCATATTGTGTTTTATGCAAAAATTGGTAGTGAAACAAAGGACTTCGATATTGCAGATGTGTTGACCTCTGTATGCGATAAATTAGTACATCGCCATCCGCATATATATGCAGATGTAAAAGTTGAAAATGAAGAAGATGTGAAACGTAACTGGGAAAAGTTAAAGCTAAAAGAAGGTAATAAAAGTGTTTTAGAAGGGGTGCCTAAAAGTTTGCCAGCATTAGTAAAAGCAAGTAGAATTCAGGAAAAAGTAGCTGGTGTCGGGTTTGATTGGGAAAAACCAGAACAAGTTTGGGAGAAAGTAGAAGAGGAGCTTGGAGAATTTAAAGATGAAGTTAAAAAGGGGAATACTGACGACATGGAAGCAGAGTTTGGAGATGTGTTATTTTCTCTGATTAATTATGCAAAGCATTTGAATATTAATGCAGAAAATGCCTTAGAACGTACTAATAAAAAATTCATTAAGAGGTTTCAATACTTAGAACAAAAGTCTATAGATTTAGGTAAGCAGTTAGAAGATATGACTTTAAAAGAAATGGATGTGTATTGGGAAGAAGCAAAGAAAATTTAATGCATAAAAAAGCCACTCAACTGAGTGGCTTTTTTATTAAGCAATTGTGATAATATGAGTTTATAATTTTATAAACTTCATTGCACCATCATAATCTTTTAATTTCAAAATATATGCGCCGTTTGATAAGTTTGATACATCAATTGTATTGTTATCAGGTGTAATATTTTGATCTTTAATTTTTTGACCAATAATATTGTATACCTCTACAGTAAAATCTTGTTTTATATTATTAATTGTAATTGAGTTTGTTGCTGGGTTAGGGAAAATAGAAATATCTTTAATTTCAAACTCACTAACATCTAATGCATTACAATCCAATGGTGCTAAATTATAACCTCTAGCGTTAAAACGAGCAGTCATCACATCAACATCTGCACAGGTCATACCGTAACGTCCGGCAAGTACCATATCCATAGCAGCTTGTCTAACTGCGGTTGCTGCCTGTGGTTGATTTGTACCACTATTAGTCATTCCTAATCCTTCTAAAAAAGCAGCGTCAATTTTTGTTCTACCAATAAGATCGTATATTTCCATTAGAACTGTTGCCCATATTTGTCCGTCTGTATGAATTTGTCCAGATAAACCTCCAGGGTACATATTGGTAACATCAGAACGTCTCCCATTCCAAGTATCGTTACCGTCCCATTTAAATACTTTATTGTAAAGGTTGTCACCAGGTCCCCAGTTGTTTACTGATCGGCTATATGATTGTGCCCAGTAATCTCCAGAACCCTCACTTAAACCATTTTGTTGTGAAAGACCACCATTGGTTACCCAATCGTGTAAACCATGACCTAATTCATGTAAAATAACATCAGTGCATTCACCATCATCAATACCACCTTCTCCAAAATTCAATTCGCCACCACCATAAGTAGATTGGTCAGCTCCATTATGAGCATGCGGATCAAATTCAACTACACCACCGTTAAATCGTGACACTAAAGTAATACCTAAGGTTTGATTAATATATCTTATACTTTTATCAACATGATAGTAAACTTGAGCAGCTTCAAAACCTTGTTCGTTTCTTGTAAAGTGAAAAGCATTTGTTGCTTGAGTAAATAAACCTGTATTTGGGTTTTGTAATGATGCTATTTCTGCATACTGTCCTCTTAATCTATAATTTCCGCCAGAAAATTCAATGTCCGGAAGATTAACCTGTGTTCTCGCTGCTGTTAATTGAGCTGTATCGGTATCACCTTGTCCATTACCATCAACATAATTTCCTCCATATGCAACTTGGGCAACAGAAAGTGGATCTGGGTCAAAAACCATTGCGGTACCAGTAGCTTGTACTGCAGCAGTGTTGTTACCTGAGGATATTTTATTGTTTTCTTTATTTGAATTTTTCTTTTTTTCTTTATCATGATTGTGATAAAGAGCAATGTCTTTTGAACTTATGATTTGACCAGTTTTTGCATCTACAATTGTTTCCCAATAACCGTTCAAATTTTCTGAGGATGTTTTAATACTATACACTAATTTTGTTTGACCATTTAACGGGTAAACAAATAAACCATCTTCTTTTTTTCTAGTGTGACCTGGATTGTTTAAGTTTTTTACAGTTAAGCTGTAGGCTTCGTCTGCAGTGATAGTGGGGTTAGTATCTATAGTTTCTACATTTTTGTTATAGGCGTTGGCAACATAACTTACATCACCAATAGTATTGATGTGTATAGTTAATTCTGCATTATATACGCGAACATCATTAATCATTTGATAATAACGTAAAGTCTCACCTGAAGGTCCTTTTCTATTGAACAGCATTTTAAAATTGTGCTCAGGTTGAATGTCTAATTTTTTGGCATTGTTTTTAATCCAGTTTTCTGCAATTTTTTCATTTGGACTTTGGGCTAAAGCCAATTGAGTAAAGCAAAAAGTTGCAATAAAAGCATAAAGTAATTTTTGTTTCATGTTAGGTAGATTTGTGTTTAAGTTTACTAATATAGGTATAATAACAAAAAAAATCGCAATCCTTAATAAGAATTGCGATTTAAACAAGATGTTGATTTTGACTAAGATAATGATCCCGTCATATCTGCTGGTACAACCCATTGGTCATACTCTTCTTCGGTTACATAGCCTAAACGAACAGCTTCTTGACGTAACGTAGTTCCGTTTTCATGAGCTGTATTTGCTATTTCTGCAGCTTTGTAATATCCAATTTTAGTGTTTAATGCAGTAACTAACATTAAAGAGTTATTTAATAACTCCTCAATTCTTGAGTTATTTGGTTCAATACCTTGTGCGCAATTCACATCAAATGACACGCAAGCATCACCAATTAATTGTGCTGATTGTAATAAGTTAGCTGCCATCATAGGTTTAAAAACGTTTAGTTCGTAATGTCCTTGTGTACCACCAATAGTTACAGCAACATCATTACCCATAACTTGAGCACATACCATTGTAATAGCTTCTGCTTGTGTTGGGTTTACTTTTCCTGGCATAATTGAGCTCCCAGGTTCGTTCGCTGGGATAATAATTTCACCAATTCCTGAACGTGGTCCTGAAGCCATTAATCTAATATCGTTTGCAATTTTGTTTAATGATACTGATAATTGTTTTAAAGCGCCATGTGTTTCTACAATAGCATCATGAGCAGCTAAAGCTTCAAATTTATTTTCAGCGGTTACAAATGGTAATCCTGTGAATTCAGCAATATATTTTGCAACTAAAACATCGTAACCTTTAGGGGTGTTCAATCCAGTTCCTACGGCAGTACCACCTAAAGCTAGTTCGCTTAAATGTGCTAAAGTGTTTTTTAAAGCTTTTAATCCGTGGTTTAATTGTGATACATACCCTGAAAACTCTTGTCCTAATGTTAAAGGTGTAGCGTCCATTAAATGTGTACGACCAATTTTTACTATATCTTTAAAAGCTTCTGATTTAGCTTGTAAAGTATCTCTTAATTGTTCAACGCCAGGAATTGTAACTTCCATGATTTTTTTATAAGCTGCAATATGCATTCCAGTAGGGAAGGTGTCATTTGATGATTGTGACTTATTAACATCATCATTTGGAGAAATTACTTTTTCTCCTTCACCAATTACTTTTCCTGCTAATTGTTGAGCCCTGTGAGAAATTACCTCATTACAATTCATGTTAGATTGTGTTCCAGAACCTGTTTGCCAGATAACTAAAGGAAATTGATCATCGTGTTTTTGATCTAAAATTTCATCACAAACCGCAGCAATTAAATCTCTTTTTTCTGTAGATAACACTCCTAAGTCACAGTTTGTATAAGCTGCTGCCTTTTTTAAGTAAGCAAAACCATAAACTATTTCTAAAGGCATTGAAGCAGTAGCTCCAATTTTAAAGTTGTTTCTTGAGCGCTCTGTTTGTGCCCCCCATAATTTGTCTGCGGGTACTTTTACGTCTCCTATAGTGTCTTTTTCAATTCTGTATTTCATGATATATATGCTGTGTTTTTATTCAATACTGGCAAATTTAAGTATTTATTTTTGTACAAAATAGAATTGTTCTTTTTTGTTAATAAATTTGATTTTTGATGCTTGGGTTTTGAATATTATCTTTTATATTTGACCCGAATTCAAATTTTCCGGAAATTATGTTTGATTTTGATCAATACTTAGGTTTTTTAGCGTTTTTAACTATTCTAACAATAGGGTTCTGGTTGCTAATTTTTTTAGCAACATTTGTAGTTCCTTATTGGATTGGAGGGTCTTTAATGGAAAGATTAAAGGAGCTTAAAGAAGAAAGAGCAGCTAAAGAATAGTAATTAAAATATTACGACAAAAAAAGAGGGAACTAATTAGTTCCCTCTTTTTTGTTAAAATCCACCTTCACCACCTCCGTTATCATTTCGTTGGCCTTGACTTCTTTTTTTCTTTTGATTCAGCCTGTATGTAAAGTTCAAACGAATCTGACGTTCTCGCCATTGAAACTCACTGTAGCTATTAGTTACACCATCGATGAACGTGTCAGAAATTCTTTTCCTAGAGTTGAACAAATCACTTACATTTAAAGAAAGAGTTCCGTTATCCTTTAAGATATCTTTACTAAAGGCAAGATTTACACTGGCAATCCCTTTTCGGGTGCTTTGAAAATCATCTCGTGGTCCTCTGTAGTTGAATGTTGTTTGCCAATCAATTTTAGCAGGTAATTTCACTCTCGAATTTAAACGTGTAGACCAACTATTTGTTTCTGAATCTGGGACAACATTTTTACCATCAGAAGTTATTCTGAAGAAGTTGAAATTACTATTTAATTTCCACCATTTAAATGGACTATAGTTGAGGGAGAACTCTAAACCGAAACGGTCTTCAGAAGCAATATTTTTTGGAGACGTTCTTGTAATTGTAGGGTCGTCTGCATCAGCTGCTCTTACAAACTGAAAAACATCAGTAGAATAGTTATAATAAACAGATGTGTTAAAGGTTAACTTATCCCATTTTTTCAAGTAACCTAAATCAACACCGTTAGAGTATGAAGGGTCTAAATCTGGGTTCCCTTGAAAGATATTGTTTTCACTTGCTCTTGATGGAAATGGATTAATAAACCAAGATCTCGGGCGTCTTACACGTCTGTTATATCCTAGTGTTAGGGTTTCATCTTCGTTTATCTCGTAAGCTAAATTTAATGTAGGGAATAGTTCTGTATAGTTCTTTTTTGCATCTAAATCTGTACCATGTACTTTAACAGTAATATCTGAGATTTCCATACGTAAGCCTAAGAGTGCCGAAAATTTACCAAATTTATTTCCGTATTGAGAGTATAGCGCATGAACATGTTCGTCGTAAATAAATAGGTTAGACACATCTTGATCAATTTCAAATTCACCTGGAGAAGCTACTGGATCTGTTTCTCTTTTTAATACATAATCAGTTTCCTGATTACTCATATTACTTCTAAAACCGGCCTCAAATTGTGCATTTTCTCCTAAAGGTAACACGTAGTCACCTTGAATTAAATAGCGTTTTTGATCTTCTAAATTAGATGTTTTCTCAATAGTGTCGTTTACAATTGATGGAAACGTTTGTCTACCTGTAATAGTTGCTAATTCATCGTCATTTGAATCTTCATATTTAAAATCGAATGTTAATTTGTGTCCAGATGTTTTAAATTTCTGAGTGAAATTAAAATTGAATTCTACTTGCTCATCAGCTTCATTTTCCAATTCGTTACGCTTTTTATAAGCTTCTTCATTGTGGTTGATGTCTTGAGTGCTCATGCGAATTCCGGTGTCGGTAGTTCTATCTGAATCACGATATAAAATGCTTCCCATAAGTGATGCGTTATCTGTTAGAAAATATTCTAAACCAAAACGCGAATTGAAGTCTTTACGCTCTCTATCATAGGTTCTATTTTCAATTTGAAAACGACCACTAGAGTTGTTTTGTAAGTATTCATTTTTAAAATAGGCGTTACCAGGAGAGTCACTATAATTATAGCCTATAGTTGTAAAATAATTAACTTTATTGGTTCTGTAATTCAGGTTAGTTGAAGCTCCGAAGTTTGTTGGAATACCAGTATTTAGAGTAAATGACCCATTAAAGCCAAGGGCTTTTCCTTTACGTAATACGATATTTAAAATTCCGGCAGTTCCTTCAGCGTCATAACGTGCAGATGGAGATGTGATAACTTCTACTTTCTGTATTGCATCTGCTGGTAATTGCTTTAATGCATCTGCACCACTAGCAAAAGTTGATGGTTTTCCATTGATTAGAATACGTACATTTTCATTTCCTCTCAAAGACACTGCGCCTTCAATGTCTACAGTAACTGAGGGAACATTTGCTAATACATCTGCTGCGGTTCCACCTTTTACAGTCATGTCTTTCCCAACATTATAGATTTTTTTATCTAATCGGATTTCTACTGTACTTTTTTCTGCAATAATTTCAACAGCGTCTAAATTATTTGAATCTGTTATTAAAGAGATCGTGCCAAGATTTGTATCAGATGAAATATTTTTGCTTTTGAATACAACAGGTTCAAAACCTAAAAACTCAATTGAAATTTCGTAAATCCCTTTTTTTACTTTAATTGAAAAATCACCATTTTCAGTAGTAATCCCGCCAGTAACTGTTCCGTTTGTTTCATTTTTCAAAACAACAGTTGCGTATTCTAAAGGTTGATTAGTGTCTTTGTCAAGAACTTTACCTGTAATTTTATGTTGAGAAAAGGTTAATACTGTTCCTAATAAAAATAGTGTAATAGCTAACCTGATGGTGTGTTTCATGTGTGTGAATTTGAAACAACTAAATTACAAATACAACTATTGTTATTAGTTAAATGTGTGTTAAAGAACTTAGACTTAAATAATGTCTAAAATCTTCTCTGTTGGTCTACCAATAACCGCTTTATTACCGTTAATAACGATAGGTCGCTCAATTAGTTTTGGGTTTTCAATCATTGCAGAAATCACATCGGAATCACTTAGGATTTTACCTTTAAAGTTCTCTTTCCAAATGGCTTCGTTTTTTCTAACAAGTTCAATAGGAGTGATGCCTAATAAATCAATTATGTGTTGTAACTGTTCAAGGTTAGGTGGAGTGTTTAAATATTTAACAATTTCAAATTCTTTTCCTGAGTTTTCTAATAATTCTACGCCGCAACGTGATTTACTACAACGGTTGTTATGGTATATTTTTATCATTCTATAGTGTATTTGTGTCGGTTTCTTGTTGTTGTCCTGTAGCCATTAAATAGGCTTTTAAAAAGCTGTCAATTTTTCCGTTCATAACTGCGTCTACATTCCCGGTTTCATGAGCTGTTCTGACGTCTTTTACCAGTTTATAAGGATGCATAACGTAGTTTCTGATTTGACTACCCCATTCAATTTTCATTTTACCGTCTTCAATTGTTGTGCGCGCTTCTTGTTGTTTTTTTAATTCAATTTCATACAATTGCGATTTTAACATCTGCATTGCTCGTGTTCGGTTATCTTGTTGTGAACGGGTTTCTGAGCACGAAATTTGAATCCCAGATGGTTTATGGGTCAGTTGAACTTTTGTTTCAACCTTATTTACGTTTTGCCCTCCAGCACCACTTGAACGGGAAGTAATTACTTCTATGTCAGCTGGATTAATATTTATTTCAATAGTGTCATCTACAGATGGATAAACGTATACAGAAGCAAAACTAGTATGACGTTTGGCATTACTATCAAATGGAGAAATACGCACCAAGCGGTGTACACCATTTTCACCTTTTAACCATCCGAATGCAAAATCGCCTTCAATTTCAATAGTTACAGTTTTTACTCCTGCAACATCACCAGCTTGGTAGTTTAATTCTTTTGTTTTGAAGCCTTGATCTTCGCAATACATTAAGTACATTCTTAATAGCATTTCTGCCCAGTCGCAACTTTCAGTCCCACCTGCCCCAGCTGTAATTTGTAATACAGCACTTAGAGAATCACCTTCTTCCGAAAGCATGTTTTTAAACTCTAAATCTTCTATTTGTGTGCTTGCTTTTGTGTAAAGTGCTGTAACTTCGGTTTCATCAATTTCTCCTTCATTATAAAACTCAATGAGGACTTGTAGTTCATCAATTAAATTAGATGCTTTGTTATAATCAGAAACCCATTTCTTCTGAACACGTAATTGTTTCATAACTATTTCCGCTTCTTTGGGGTTGTTCCAAAAGTTTGGGTCGAAGGTTTTTTCTTCTTCGTTAGCGATTTCAATTTTTTTAGCATCAATATTAAGATATCTTTTCAGCGCATTTAAACGTTCAATAATGTCTTTGTTTTGTTCTGATGATATCATATAATTGTTTACTTTTATTCCACAAAAATAGAATTTTTAAAGTTGAATATGGAAATAAATTTAATAAGTGATACGGTTACACGTCCATCTAAGGAAATGTTAGCGAAAATGATGGTTGCAAAAGTGGGTGATGATGTGTTTGGAGATGACCCTACAGTAAATGAATTACAAGATAAAGTAGCGAAATTATTTGGTATGGAAGCTGCACTATTTTTTCCTTCAGGAACAATGGCTAACCAAGCGGCAATTAAATTGCACACACATCCTGGAGATAAAATGTATTGCGATAAGTTTGCTCATGTGTACAACTTTGAAGGTGGAGGAGCGGCATTTAATTCTGGAGTAACTTGTAGCTTGCTAGATGGAGATAGAGGAATGTTTACTGCAGAGCAATTGCAAGAGGCAATGACTCCAAAAGACAATATACATTTGGCTTTATCAAGTTTAGTGTGTATTGAAAACACAACTAACAAAGGCGGTGGAGCGTGTTGGGATTTTGAAGAATTGCAAAAAATTAGAACTGTTTGTGATGAAAATAACTTGAGCTTTCATTTAGATGGTGCACGATTATTTAATGCGCTTGTTGTAAAAGGAGAAACACCAAAACAGTATGGTGAGTTGTTTGATACTATTTCTATTTGTTTGTCAAAAGGACTTGGAGCTCCAGTAGGTTCTGTTTTGATTGGTAGTAAAGCAGATATGGAAAAAGCGTTGCGAATAAGAAAGCTATTTGGTGGAGGAATGCGTCAAGCAGGTTATTTAGCGGAAGCTGCTATTTATGCACTAGATAACAACGTAAAACGTTTAGCTGACGATCATAACAAAGCTAAGGAGTTAGGTGAGGTATTAGCAAATTGTGCTTTTGTAAAACGTGTTGAACCTATTGAGACTAACATTGTTATTTTCTATATAAATGAAGGTATAAGTGAAGATGACTTTATTGTGAAGATGAAAGCTAATAATGTATTGCTAATTAGTATGGGAGGTGGTAAGTTGCGTATGGTAACGCATTTAGATTATACTAATGAAATGCACCAATCTTGTATGCAAGTTTTGAAATCGTTTTAAGGTATTTATAAAAACAAAAAGGGCTGCAAAATGCAGCCCTTTTTGTTTAAAACAGATTATCCATGCCAGGTATGTTTGGCATACCTTCTTTGGCAACGGCACCAAGTTCTGCTTCATTAAGATCTGAAGCTTTTTTAATGGCTTTGTTTAAAACCATAATTAAATAGTCTTCCAATTGCTCTTTGTCTTTAAGTAAGGCATCATCAATAGAAATATTTTTTAATTCTCTATTTGCCGTTAATGTTACTTTTAATAAGTTGTCAGAGCTGTTTTCGTCTATCAATACGCTGTTTAAACGTTGTTTTGTTGCTTCTACTTTGGCTTGGGTTTCTTTTAATTTTCCCATCATACCCATTAAATCTCCAAACATTTTTGTCAGTTTTTAGTATTAGTAAATAGTTTTCGTATTTTTAAAGGTCGAAAATACTAAATAAAATGATAAAAAAACTTTCAGTCCTAATTCTTACGCTTATTTTTGCAACCGCTTGTAAAAAAGATACCCCCATGAAAATCACAGATAAAATTTTAGCGCCAACAGCAGAAAAGAAACCTAAAACGCTCGAGAAACACGGCGATGTTAGGGTGGATAATTACTACTGGCTGAATGAAAAAGATAATGAAGAGGTGATTGATTATCTTGAAAGAGAGAATGATTATTACGATAAAATGACGGCAGATACGAAAGAGTTTCAGAAGTCATTATTCGAGGAAATGAAAGGTAGAATAAAAGAAGATGACTCTTCTGTACCATATAAGTATAACGGGTATTGGTATATTACTAAATATGAAATAGGTAAAGATTATCCCGTTTATACCAGAAAGAAAGATTCACTAACAGCTACTGAAGAAGTGTTGTTTGATTGTAATAAAATGGCAGAAGGGCATTCTTATTTCAATTTAAATGGTATTAATGTGAGTCCGGATAATAAATATGTTGCTTTTGGTTTAGATACTATTAGTAGAAGACAATATGTTATTCAAATTAAGAATATTGAAACAGGAGAAATCTTACCCTACAAAATTGAAAACACTACTGGTGGATCAACTTGGGCAAATGATAACATGACATTATTCTACACCAGAAAAGATGATGAAACTTTACGTTCGGATAGAATTTTCAAACATTTTTTAAATGATAACCCAAAAAATGATAAGGAAATATTCAATGAAACAGATGAAACATTCAGCACGTTTGTTTATAAATCTAAATCAAGAAAATTTATCATCATAGGTTCAAGCAGTACATTAACAAGTGAGTATAGAGTGTTAAATGCGAATACACCAGATGGGGATTTTAAAATTTTTCAATCAAGAGAGCGCGGTTTAGAATATGATATTGCGCATTTTGAAGATAAATTTTATATCGTTACAAATAAAGATAAAGCAACTAATTTTAAGTTAATGGTTACTCCTGAAGATAAAACTGGTCAAGAAAACTGGACAGATTTTATTCCGCATAGAGATGATGTGTTACTAGAAGATATTGAAATTTTCAAAGACTATCTTGTTGTTAGCGAGCGTGAAAATGGTCTATCAAAAATCAAAATATCACGTTGGGATGGTTCAAATTCGTACTACTTACCGTTTGATAATGAAACATATTCTGCTTATACATCTGTAAATGTAGATTTTGACACGAATATATTGCGTTACGGTTACAACTCGTTCACAACACCATCTTCTATTATAGATTTCAATATGGAAACTAAAGAGAAAGAAGTTAAAAAAGAACAAGAAGTTTTAGGCGGACAATTTGATAAAAATAATTATACGTCAGAGCGTATTTGGGCAACAGCTAGAGATGGTGAAAAAGTAGCTATTTCTTTAGTGTATAGAAAGAATACTAAATTAAATAAGAATACACCATTGTTACAGTATGCTTATGGTTCATATGGATATACTATTTCTGATGGTTTTAGTACAACACGTTTAAGTTTATTAGATAGAGGTTTTGTATTTGCCATAGCACATATTAGAGGAAGTGAGTATTTGGGTAGAAATTGGTATGAAACTGGTAAACTCTATAAGAAGATGAATACGTTTACTGATTTTATTGACTGTTCTAAATATTTAATTCAAGAAAAGTATACATCAGCAGATCATTTATACGCTATGGGCGGAAGTGCCGGAGGATTGTTAATGGGTGCAGTTATGAATTTAAGTCCAAAAACTTATAATGGGGTTGTTGCATCTGTGCCGTTTGTAGATGTTGTAACAACTATGCTAGATGATTCTATTCCATTAACTACAGGAGAATATGATGAGTGGGGGAATCCTAATGAAAAAGGATATTATGAATATATGAAATCATATTCGCCTTATGATAACGTTATCGCTCAAGATTACCCGAATACATTAATTATAACTGGGTTTCATGATTCTCAAGTGCAATATTTTGAGCCAGCAAAATGGACAGCAAAATTAAGAGAGTTAAAAACAAATGATAATTTATTGTTGTTTAAATGCGATATGGATTCTGGTCATGGAGGTGCTTCAGGTCGATTTGAAGCTTTAAAAGAAATAGCTGAAGAGTACGCATTCATGTTAAATTTAGAAGGAATTAAGGAGTAAAAAAAAATAACTACCTTTGCAAGGTTGTTTTATTGTCAAATAATAAAACTGCAAAAATTTTAAAATCATTTATGAGAGAAGAAATTCAAGCATATAACAGTGTTTTAGATTTAGTTGGAAACACGCCATTAATAAAATTACAAAATATTACTAAAAATTTAAAAGGAAACTTTTTTGCAAAAGTTGAAGCTTTTAATCCAGGACATTCGTCAAAAGATAGAATTGCCTTATATATTTTAGAACAAGCAGAGAAAAAAGGGTTGATAAAACCTGGAGACACAATTATTGAAACCACTTCTGGTAATACGGGGTTTAGTATTGCAATGGTAAGTATAATAAAAGGTTACGAATGTATTTTGGCTGTAAGCTCAAAATCGTCACCTGATAAGATTGATATGCTACGTACTATGGGTGCAAAAGTTTATGTGTGTCCAGCAAATGTTAGTGCAGATGACCCAAGATCATATTATGAGGTAGCAAAACGTTTACATCAGGAAATTAAAGGGTCGGTATATATCAATCAGTACTTTAATGAATTGAATATTGATGCACATTACCATTCTACAGGACCAGAAATTTGGAATCAAACTAATGGTCAGATTACACACTTAGTAGCATGTAGTGGAACAGGAGGAACAATTTCAGGAACTGCAAAATATTTAAAAGAACAAAACCCAAATGTTCAAATATTAGGAGTAGATGCTTTTGGTTCTGTTTTGAAGAGTTTCCACGAAACAAGAGAATTCGATAAGGAAGAAATTTATCCATATAGAATAGAAGGTTTAGGTAAAAACTTAATTCCTTCTGCAACAAATTTTGATGCTATTGATGAATTTGTAAAAGTTACAGACCAAGAAAGCGCGCATACGGCAAGAGAATTGGCGAAGATTGAAGGGTTATTTGTGGGTTATACAAGTGGAGCTGCTGTTCAAGCTGTAAAGCAATATGCAGAAGAAGGGAAATTTGATGAGAATAGTAATGTTGTTGTCATTTTACCTGATCATGGTTCGCGTTATATGAGTAAAATTTATAATGACCAATGGATGGAAGATCAAGGATTCTTTGACAGTGTTCAAGAAGAAAATCCAAAGAAAATAGAATACGTAAAGTAATTATTTACGTTAAGATAGAGTTAAAAAGAGCGTTGACATATGTTAACGCTCTTTTTTGTTGGTGAAAATATTATGATAAAAGCGTTTATTTAATTATTTTCGCGTTTGTAAAATCTAAAATTGATATAATGAGAGATTTATTTGAGAAAATCTATAAAGATAAAGGACCTCTAGGTAAATGGGCAGAGCAAGCAGAAGGGTACTTTGTATTCCCTAAGCTTGAAGGAGAAATTTCTAACAGAATGAAGTTTCAAGGAAAAGAGGTTGTTACTTGGAGTATCAATGATTATTTAGGTCTTGCAAATCACCCAGAAGTAAGAAAAGTTGATGGTGAAGCTGGTGTGAAATATGGTTCTGCTTACCCAATGGGTGCAAGAATGATGTCTGGTCATACAGAATTACATGAGCAATTACAAGATGAGTTAGCGGAATTTGTGCAAAAAGAAGCTGCTTATTTGGTGAATTTCGGATACCAAGGAATGGTGTCTGCAATTGATTCATTAGTAACTAAAGACGATATTATTGTTTATGATGTTGATGCACATGCATGTATTATTGATGGTGTTCGTTTGCATATGGGTAAACGTTTTACATATAAACACAACGATATTGAAAGTATAGAAAAGAATTTAGGGAGAGCTGTAAAACTTGCAGAGAAAACAGGTGGAGGAATCTTATTGATTTCTGAAGGTGTTTTTGGGATGCGTGGTGAGCAAGGGAAACTTAAAGAAATTATAGCTTTAAAAGACAAATACAATTTCCGTTTATTAGTTGATGATGCGCATGGTTTTGGTACTCTTGGTAAAACAGGAGCTGGAACAGGTGAGGAGCAAGGATGTCAAGACGGTATTGACGTGTATTTCGCAACATTTGCAAAGTCAATGGCAAGTACAGGAGCGTTTTTTGCTGCTGATCAAGAAATTATTGATTTCATGAAATACAACATGCGTTCACAAATGTTTGCTAAATCATTGCAAATGCAATTGGTAGTTGGTGCATTGAAGCGTTTAGAAATGTTAAAAACAATGCCAGAACTTAAAGATAAGTTATGGGATAATGTAAGAGTATTACAAGGTGGATTACGTGAAAGAGGTTTCGATTTAGGGACAACAGAAACATGTATTACCCCTGTATACTTAAAAGGAAGTATTCCTGAAGCTATGGCATTAGTGAAAGATTTAAGAGAAAACTTTGGTGTATTCTGTTCAATAGTTGTGTACCCAGTAATTCCAAAAGGATTAATATTACTACGTTTAATCCCAACGACAACGCATACAATGGAGGATATTGAAATTACATTAAATGCATTCTCTGGTATTAGAGAACGTTTAGAAAATGGAACATATAAAAAATTATCTGCTGCAGTTTCTGCTGCTATGGGCGAGTAATTTTATAACTTATTATATTGAAAAGGCTTTGATGAAAATCAAAGCCTTTTTTGTTTTTCAATAGTTAGAGAAATGCCTCTGAAATATTATAAATAACATGTATAATTTCTTTAGCTTTGCAAGAATTTTTAAGTACAGAAAACATGCCAAGAAGAGAACGAAATAAGTTTGTGAAAAAAGGACAATTCATAGAGATTCTAATTGAAGATTATGCTTTTGGAGGAAAAGGAATTGGACGCATAAGAAATGAAGAAGGTGAGTTTGTTATTTTTGTACCTAATACATTACCAGGGCAATTAGTTAAAGCTCAAGTTAAAAAATCAAGCAAGCGTTATGCTGAATGTAAGCTAGAAGAAGTGTTGCAAACTTCAGATGATGAGGTTGATGTGCCATATCAAATAATTCCTGGGGCACCCTATATTAAGTTGCCAATTGATTTACAGCATAAGTATAAAAAAGAAAGTACGTTACAGTTGTTTAAACGTATCGGTAAAGTTGAAGATATAGAAGATAAATTTGATGAGTTTATTTCATCACCTTCTGTTCACCATTATCGTAATAAAATGGAATATGGATTTTCAGCAATTCGTTACGATCATGATTTAAAAACTGATGTTGATGAGTTTGCTTTAGGATTTAAGAAAAGAGGTACTTGGTGGTGCGCAGAAAACTTAGATAAAGACTCGGGTTTATTCGATAAACAAGTTGAAGATAATTTAAAACTAATTCGTGAGTTTTGTGAGAAATCAGGATTGGCGCCTTGGCATGCACCAAAAAGAGAAGGATTCTTTCGTTTTCTAGTGGTTCGTAAATCAGTTGAAAGTAACGAGTTGTTATTTAATTTAGTGACTACATCATATGACTTACCTAAATTTGATATGGAAGGCTTTGTGTTGTTATTTAAAGAATTATTTGGTGAGCGTTTAGCGGGAATATTACATTCAATTAATGATGAGGTTGGTGATAGAACACTTGCTACAGCAGGAAGGTCTAGCTTGGTTTATGGAAAGGAGAAAATAGTTGAAAACTTATTAGGGTTAAATTTCGAAATTAGCATGAAGAGCTTTTTTCAAACAAATCCAAAATCTGCAGAAAAACTCTATGATAAGGTTGTCGACTATGTTTTAGAAAAAAAGGAAAGTGTCGATGGTAAAGTGGTTATGGATTTATTCTGTGGTACGGGAACTATTGGTCAAATTGTAGCATCACGAAGCGATAATGCAAAAATTGTTGGTGTAGATATAGCTGCGTCATCAATTGCAGATGCTAAGGAAAATGCCAAACGTAATAATATTGAAGGGGTACAGTTTTTTACAGCGGATGTTGGTAAATTTTTATTAGAACACCCTGAATACAATAGAAAAATTGAAACGATCATATTAGATCCTGCAAGAGCTGGGATAGCGCCAAAAACATTGCGAAAAGTAATTAGGTTAGGGGCACAACGTATGGTATATGTGTCATGTAACCCAGCAACGCAAGCAAGAGATACAGAACAGTTGATTGAAGCAGGTTATCAATTAAAGAAAATTAGTATGGTAGACCAGTTTCCACATACTGCACATATTGAAACAATAGCTTTATTTGAAAAATAATTCAGAGGTATAAAACTCATTTATAAGGACTTAAAAAAAAGCGCTAAAAAAACTTTAAAAAATGCTTTTAATATTGAAAAAACCTCCTATATTTGCACTCGCAATCAGCTAATAGCTGGTAGACGTTCTGGAGAAGTGGCAGAGTGGTCGAATGCGGCAGTCTTGAAAACTGTTGACTGTAACAGGTCCGGGGGTTCGAATCCCTCCTTCTCCGCAAAAGCCTTACATATTTGTAAGGCTTTTTTTTTATAATAATATGTTAGAATATATCTTATTAATTGTGGTGGGTTTTATTGCTGGATTTGTGAATACAATTGCTGGTGGTGGTACTTTATTAACTATGCCGATGCTAATCTTCATGGGCTTACCACCAAGTGTTGCAAATGGAACTAATCGTGTGGCTATTTTAATACAAACAGCAATAGGTGTAAAAGGTTTTCAATCAAAAGGTGTAACAACTCATCCGTTTAGTGTGTATTTGGGGGCCTCAGCTTTATTGGGTTCTTTAATTGGTGCTCAAATTGCTGTGGATATAAAAGGAGAGGTGTTTAATAAAATCCTATCTGCAATAATGGTGTTAGTGGTTTTAATGATGTTATTAAAGCCAAAAGTACAATTGTCTGAAATGATCGAGCGTACTACAGGTAAATATCTGTATATATCTATAGTTGTATTTTTCTTTTTGGGAATATATGGTGGATTTATAAATGCAGGTATAGGTTTTATGATGCTTATAATTTTGCCTTATATAAATAGACTATCACTAGTGAGGTCGAATGCTACAAAAGTAGCTGTAGTCTGTATTTATACAATTGGCGCAGTTGTTATGTTTGCTTTAAATGATAAGATAGATTGGAAATACGGGCTCATATTAGCTATAGGGAATGCATCTGGTGCATGGGTGTCAAGCAGATGGTCAGTTGGGAAAGGTGATAGAATGGTGAAGATATTTGTTATAACTATGATTTGTATTCTATCGGTTAAACTGTGGTTGTATTAATTAAGAACTCTTAAAAAGCAAAAGCCTACTTTTCGGTAGGCTTTTGTTCTTTATTTACGGTAATGATAATGTCGTTACCATCTTTATTTAAATCCATATAAATGGAATCGCCTTCCTTTATTTTAGAGGTGATGATTTGCTCTGCTAAAGCGTCTTCAATATATTTCTGAATGGCTCTATTAAGAGGTCTTGCGCCGTATTTTTTATCGAATCCTTTGTCGGCAATAAAGTCTTTAGCTTTTTCGCTTAAGCTTAAATTGTAATTCAAATTACCTATCCTACTGTACAATTTTTCTAGCTCGATATCAATTATCTGATGTATATGTTCTCTTTCTAAAGAATTAAACACAATAACATCATCAACTCTATTTAAAAACTCAGGAGCAAATGCTTTCTTTAAGGCGCTTTCAATAACACTTTTTGCTGCATCATCTGCTTGGTCTGTTTTTGCTTTCGTACCAAAACCAACGCCACTTCCGAAATCTTGTAAACGTCTTGCGCCAACATTAGATGTCATGATTAGAATTGTGTTTCTGAAGTCAATTTTTCTACCTAATGAGTCAGTTAAATGTCCGTCATCTAATACTTGTAATAGCATATTAAACACATCAGGATGTGCTTTTTCTATTTCATCTAATAAAACAACAGAATACGGTTTGCGTCTAACTTTTTCAGTTAATTGTCCGCCTTCTTCATAACCAACATAACCAGGAGGTGCACCTACTAAACGTGATACGGTGAATTTTTCCATATATTCACTCATGTCTAATCTAATTAATGCTTCTTTAGAGTCAAATAATTCTTTGGACAATACTTTTGCAAGTTGTGTTTTTCCAACCCCAGTTGATCCTAAAAAGATGAATGATCCAATAGGTTTGTTAGGGTCTTTTAAGCCAATTCTGTTACGTTGTATAGCTTTAACAATCTTAGCTACTGCATTATCTTGACCAATTACTTTACCTTTAATAAGGTTTGGTAGTTCGGCTAATTTATTCGTTTCGTTTTGAGCAACTCTGTTAACTGGTATTCCGGTCATCATAGAAACAACATCAGCAACATTATCCTCGCTCACGGTTTCTTTATGAAGCTTAGTGTCTTCTTCCCATTTCGCTTGAGCGATTTCTAGTTCTTTTTCAATGTTTTTCTCGTCATCTCGTAACTTGGCAGCTTCTTCGTACTTCTGCTTTTTAACTACTAAAACTTTCAGAGCTCTAATGTCTTCTAATTTCTTTTCTAATTCGATGATTTGCTTAGGAACTTCAATGTTAGTAATGTGAATACGTGATCCTGCTTCATCTAAAGCATCAATAGCTTTGTCTGGTAAAAAACGATCCATCATATACCTGTTAGTTAACTTTACACAGGCTTCAATTGCTTCATCTGTATAAGTAACATGATGATGATCTTCATATTTACCTTTTATATTGTGAAGTATTTCAATAGTTTCTTCAATGTTAGTTGGCTCGATAATAATTTTCTGAAAACGACGTTCTAAGGCGCCGTCTTTTTCTATCGAACCTCTGTATTCATCTAAAGTAGTTGCGCCAATACATTGAATTTCACCACGCGCTAAAGCGGGTTTAAACATGTTTGATGCATCTAAAGAGCCTGTTGCCCCTCCTGCGCCAACAATAGTGTGAATTTCATCGATGAATAAAATAACATCGTCATTTTTTTCTAACTCATTCATGAGGGCTTTCATACGCTCCTCAAATTGCCCACGATATTTCGTTCCAGCAACCAAGCTAGCAAGATCAAGTGTGACGACACGTTTCCCGAATAAAATCCTTGAAACTTTACGTTTTACAATTCGCAACGCTAAACCTTCGGCTATGGCAGATTTACCAACACCAGGTTCTCCAATTAATAAAGGATTGTTTTTCTTTCGTCGACTTAATATTTGTGAAACGCGTTCAATTTCTTTACTTCGTCCAACAACAGGGTCTAGTTTCCCGTTTTCAGCCATCTCAGTAAGGTCTCTTCCAAAATTATCCAACACTGGTGTGTTTGATTTTTTAGTAGTTTTACCTGTACTTCCAGAGGTAAACGGGTTTTCTTTTGGGTTGTCACTTCCTAAACCCTCATCATCAGGGAAAGATTCTGCTTTTGGTAAATCTTCCTCGTGTAAATCTTCTATATTTTGATTACTTATGTTCATGTTTTTAAAGTGTTCTTTTACATTGTCATACGCTACTTTTAATTTGTTTAAAAGTTTAGTGGTAGGATCATTGTCGTTTCTTAAAATGCAAAGCAGTAAATGCGCCGTATTAATTGAGGTGTCTTTAAATAACTTGGCCTCTAGAAATGTTGTTTTTAAGGCGCGTTCTGCTTGCCGAGTTAAATGCAAGTTCTTCTTTTCATTACTATCTTCAAAAGATATATTTGGGTTTGCAGGACTTAAAGTTTCTACTTTTTTTCTTAGGTGCTCTAAATCGATATTTAAAATATCTAAAATCTCAATAGCTTTTCCATTACCATCTCGCAAAATACCAAGCATTAAATGTTCAGTACCAATAAAGTCGTGACCTAAGCGTAAGGCTTCTTCTTTACTGTATCCAATAACATCTTTTACTCTTGGTGTGAAATTATCATCCATATGTCTTATAAACTATCTTATAAATTTATTAAAATTAAGTTGTTTTAGGAACTGTTTTAGTCACAAAAAACAAACTAACCTTGCTAATTGACAAAATAAAGCTAGAATATCAAAGGAAAACCTATAAAATTTATCAACTTTTTGCTTGATAAAAGTTGTTGATAAAATCAAGTGAAAACGTGAAGAAATATGCGTTAATATTAGATTAAAATTGTGTATATTGGCTCGTTGTTAAAAATAAATATTAGTACATGATAGACGGAGATAAACTGATACCAATTAATATTGAGGATGAAATGAAATCAGCTTACATTGATTATTCAATGTCGGTTATTGTTTCACGTGCTTTACCAGATGTTAGGGATGGAATGAAGCCTGTTCATAGACGTGTTCTTTTTGGAATGCATGAACTTGGAGTTGCTTCAAATAAAGCCTATAAAAAATCTGCTAGAATTGTTGGAGAAGTTTTAGGAAAGTATCACCCGCATGGAGATACATCAGTATATGACGCCATGGTGCGTATGGCTCAAGAATGGAGTTTACGTTACATGTTGGTTGACGGGCAAGGTAACTTTGGGTCTGTAGATGGCGATAGCCCTGCTGCAATGCGTTATACGGAAGTGCGTATGCGTAAGATATCTGAAGATATGTTGGCGGATATTGATAAAGATACAGTAGATCATCAATTGAACTTTGATGATACTTTAAAAGAGCCAAAAGTTTTACCAACGCGTATTCCTGGGTTATTAGTAAATGGAGCTTCAGGTATTGCTGTAGGTATGGCTACAAATATGCCACCTCATAACTTAACAGAAGTTGTTGATGGTACAATTGCTTATATAGAAAATAAAGATATTGAGATTGACGAGTTAATGGAACACGTTAAAGCTCCAGATTTCCCTACAGGTGGAATAATTTACGGATACGAAGGTGTACGTGATGCTTTTAAGACTGGTAGAGGGAAAATTGTTATAAGAGGTAAAGCTATTATTGAAGAAGTTCAAGGTAGAGAATGTATTATCGTTTCTGAAATTCCTTACCAAGTGAATAAGGCAGATATGATTAAGAAAACTGCCGATTTAATAAATGATAAAAAATTAGAAGGTATTTCTTCTATTAGAGATGAGTCTGATAGAAACGGAATGCGTATCGTTTATATTCTTAAGCGTGATGCAGTACCAAATATCGTTTTAAATAAATTATTCAAATACACGGCATTACAGTCATCTTTTAGTGTAAATAACATTGCGTTGGTTAATGGTAAGCCACAAATGTTAAACTTAAAAGAATTGATTCATTATTTTGTTGAGCACAGGCATGATGTAGTTGTGCGTAGAACAAAGTACTTATTGAAAAAGGCAGAAGAACGCGCTCATATTTTAGAAGGATTAATTATTGCTTCTGATAATATTGATGAAGTTATTGCTTTAATAAGAGGTTCTAAAAATACTGAAGAAGCAAGAGGGAAACTGATTGAACGTTTTAGTTTATCGGAAATTCAAGCGCGTGCTATTGTAGAAATGCGTTTACGTCAGTTAACGGGTCTTGAGCAAGATAAGTTACGTGCTGAATATGATGAGTTGATGTTAACGATACAGGACTTAAAAGATATTTTGGCTAGTGAACCTCGCAGAATGCAAATCATTAAAGATGAATTGTTAGAAGTTCAGAAGAAATTTGGTGATGACCGTCGTTCAGAAATTAATTATGCTGGAGGAGATGTGAGTATTGAAGACTTAATACCTAACAGCCCGGTTGTGATTACAATTTCTCATGCAGGTTATATTAAACGTACGCCATTAGACGAGTATAAAAAACAAAATAGAGGAGGAGTTGGTGCAAAAGGATCTTCTACTAGAAATGAAGATTTCTTGGAGCATTTATTTGTAGGTACTAACCATCAATATATGTTGTTCTTTACACAAAAAGGAAAATGTTTCTGGATGCGTGTATATGAAATACCAGAAGGTAGTAAATCGTCTAAAGGTAGAGCTATACAAAACTTAATAAATATTGAGCAAGATGATAAGGTAAAAGCATTTATCTGTACTCAAGATTTAAAAGATGAAGACTACATTAATAGTCAATATGTAATTATGGCTACTAAAAAAGGTCAAGTAAAAAAGACCTCTTTAGAGCAATATTCTCGTCCGAGAACAAACGGTATCAACGCGATTACAATTAAAGAAGGTGATGAATTATTAGAAGCTAAATTAACCACTGGAAACAGCCAAGTGATGTTAGCGTTAAAATCTGGTAAATCTATCCGTTTTGAAGAAAGTAAAACTCGACCAATGGGTAGAGGTGCTTCTGGAGTACGTGGTATTACTTTGGCTCATGATAACGATGAGGTTGTTGGTATGATTGCCGTTGATGATATGGAAAGTAATATTCTTGTTGTCTCTGAAAACGGATACGGTAAGCGTTCAAGTTTAGAAGATTATAGAATTACCAACCGTGGAGGTAAAGGAGTTAAGACAATTTCTGTAACTGAAAAAACGGGCGAATTGGTTACTATTAAAAACGTAACCGATGAAGATGATTTAATGATCATTAATAAATCAGGATTAACCATTCGTATGGCGGTTTCAGATCTTCGTGTTATGGGGCGTGCTACACAAGGAGTTCGTTTGATAAACATTAAAGGAAAAGATTCTATTGCGGCTGTTGCTAAAGTTATGCCAGAAGATGAAGAAGAAATTGATTCTGATGAATTGTTAGATGATAATGGCACAACTGTTGCAACTGATAATACACAAGAAGAAGAATAAATAATATAATTGAATTTATAAAACCACATAATGTTAGTAATGGCGATATGTGGTTTTTATTTAAAACCCAAAAACATGAAAAAGCAAGTATTGGCATTAGCATTGTTAGGAATGACAAGTGTAGCATTTGCCCAAAAAAATGAAGTTAAAGCTTTGGAAAAAGCGATAAAATCGGAAAAATATGCAGATACAAAGGCATTAATTGCAGTTGCAGAAACAGTGATATCAAATGCTGATGATAAAACTAAAGCGAAGTATTACTATTTAAAAGCTAAAGCTATGCTAAATGGTTCTGACTATATAGGTATGGCAAAATCTCTTGAAGAGTTTGAGGGGAATAAAACATCAAAATATGCAGTTGAAATTTCACAATTGAAAGGAGAAGTAACTTCTAAATTGGTAAATGAAGCTATTGCAGACCAAGGAAAAGGAGATCAGGCTGCTTCAGCAAAAAAATTACATGCGGCATATCAATTATCTGGTGATCAAGAATACTTGTATCATGCAGCAAATTCATATGTGGTGTCAAAAGATTATAAATCTGCGTTACCTTTATTTAATGAATTGAAAGAAAAAGAGTATACTGGGGTAACAAAAAAGTTTTACGCTTACAATAAAGAGACAAAAACTGAAGAGGTGTTTTCTGATAAATCAATGCGTCTTTTAGCGGTTAAATCCGGAACACATATTAACCCTTCAGAAAAATTATCAGCATCTGTTTTACCAGATATCGTTAAGAATATTGCATTCATGAACATGGAGCTTGGTAATACTGAAGCAGCAATAGCTGCGATCAAAGATGCTCGAGTTACAGAACCTACAAATATTGATTTGATTTTAACTGAGGCTAACTTGTATTTAAAATTAGATCAAAAAGATAAATTTAAAACTTTGATGGAAGAAGCTATTAAGCAAGATCCAACTAACTCAACATTATTTTTTAATTTAGGGGTTATTGCTGCAGAGCAAGGAGAAAATGATGATGCAAAAAAATACTATCAGAAAAGTTTAGATTTAAATCCAACAGATGTTAACTCAAACTTTAATATGGCTGCTTTAATCTTAAAAGAAGAAACTGTAGTTGTAGATCAGATGAATTCTTTAGGAACTTCTGCTGCTGATAATAAAAAATACGATGCGTTACAGGAAAAAAGAAATTCAATATATAAAGCGGCTGTTCCGTATTTAGAGAAGATATTAACGGTTGATGCTAAAAACGAAAGTGCTGCTCAAACTTTAAAGAACATGTATAGTGTTTTAGGTGAGACGGATAAATATAAAGCAATGAAAACATTGTTAGAGTCTCTGTAATTGAGGAATAAGTTTAAAAACAAAAAAAGGAGCTAATTTTAATTAGCTCCTTTTTTTATATGATTCGTTTTATAACCCTAAGTTTATGAGTGTGTGTGTTTCGTTCAGTATTAAAAATACCTGTATGGTCTAGTCTGTCTACTCGAACTTCTCCATGTGCGTGTATGATGTAATTGTCCTTCATGATAATGCCTACATGTGTAATAGTACCTTCACTATTGTCAAAAAATGCCAAGTCGCCAGGTTCGCTTTCTTCAATAAAACTTAGTGCTTCTCCTTGTTTTGCTTGTTGAGATGCATCTCTAAAAATTTTATAGCCATTAAGCTTGTAAACCATTTGCGTGAAACCACTACAGTCTATGCCAAAAGGTGTTTTACCTCCCCATAAATAAGGTGCGTTTAAATACATAAATGCTGTGGGAACAATATTTTCTTTTGGTAGTTTACCACTAAGTATTTCACCATCATATTGGTGTTGTAATAATGACAGTCCATTTAAAGTTGCTCCTAATGGAATCAAATTTAAATGACCTTCTCTTGTGGTGATATATTCTACCAAATCAGCAGAAACTTTTAAAGACTCAGAAGACAGTTGTTTATAAATGTCTTCTGAAATCTCTAAATATTGTTTGTTGTCAATCCAACCTTCATAGTTGTCAAATGCCAATCTAATTTTACTCCATTTTTTACGTTGTTCCAAGACTTTAAAACTATCACCATAGAGTACTTGCGAAACTAATTCGCTAGGATCAGTAGGTTCAGACCTTAAAGGGACAATGCTTAAATGTGTAATTCCGTATTGCATTTTATTGACAGGTCTGTATTAAGCGCGTTCAATAACAATTGCTGAAGCACCACCACCACCATTACAAATAGCTGCGGCACCAGTTTTAGCATTGTTTTGTTCTAATACGTTTAATAGTGTAATTAAAATTCTAACACCTGAACATCCTAATGGGTGACCTAGAGAAACAGCTCCTCCATTAACGTTTACGTTACTGTCACTCAATCCTAATATTTTCATGTTTGCTAAACCAACAACTGAAAATGCTTCGTTAAATTCAAAGAAATCTACATCTTCTAATTTTGTATTTGCTTTGTCTAAAGCTTTTGGTAAAGCTTTGGCAGGTGCTGTTGTAAACCATTTAGGTTCTTGAGCAGCATCTGCATAACCAGTAATATATGCTAGAGGAGTTAATCCTAAACTTTTTGCTTTGTCTTCTGACATTAATATAACAGCACCTGCACCATCATTTATTGTAGATGAATTAGCCGCAGTAGCAGTACCTTCTTTTGTAAAAGCTGGACGTAAAGCAGGAACTTTGTCTAATTTTACATTTGTAAATTCTTCATCTTTAGAAACTATAGTTGACTCACCTCTACGTTGTGGTACTTCTACTGGAACTACTTCATTATCAAATTTACCAGCTTCCCATGCAGCAGTTGACCTTTTGTATGATTCTATAGCAAAGTTATCTTGGTCTTCTCTAGATATTTCGTATTCAGTTGCGCAAGCATCTGCACAAACACCCATAGCTTCTTGGCTATACGCATCAACTAAACCGTCAACTTGCATACCATCTAACATTTTTGTTGGGCCGAATTTTGTAGATGATCTTGCGTGAAAGTAATGTGGAATTAAACTCATATTTTCCATACCACCAGCTACAACAACTTCTGCGTCACCGCTTTTAATAGCTTGAGCAGCTTGCATAACCGCTTTCATACCTGAAGCACAAACTTTGTTAATTGTAGTTGCAGGCACATTTTCAGGAAGACCAGCATGAATAGCAGCTTGTCTTGCTGGTGCTTGACCGTTACCAGCCTGAACAACATTTCCCATAATCACTTCATCAACTTCATTAGCATCTAAATTAATTTTAGCTAATGCTCCTTTTATAGCGGTTGCTCCTAATTTTGTAGCAGGAACAGTAGATAAACTCCCTAAAAAACTTCCTATTGGTGTTCTTGCAGCAGAAACAATGACAACTTTTGTACTCATATCGTTAAGTTTTAAAATCTTTAATAAAATTATATGTCTGCGAATTTAATGAATTTTTGTCGGGATTGTAAATAATATTAAAAGCGATTTGAGGAATTTGATTTAAAAAGGTTTTCAGAAACTGAAATGACATTTTTATTTTAGTATTTTTGAGGGAAGAAACTTATAATATGAGAAAAAACTTCAACAGTTTATATAAATACCAATCTATCATTTATAAGGTATTCTTATTTGTGATATCTACGTTTTTTATAGTGTATTTATTTCCGAAAGGAGGGGCTTTTAAATACAATATTGAAAAAGGAAAAGTATGGCAAAATGATAATTTATATGCGCCGTTTGACTTTCCTATTCAAAAAACGGAGAAGCAATTAGCAGATGAAATTAATAGTTTAAAAGAAAATCTACCATCTTATTTTATTATAGATACAACTATTCCGGTCAGGTCTAAAATTAATTTAAAAAACAGTTTTAATACTACTTTCTCAGATACATTAAATGTTGAGTTAAAAGAAGGCATAAAAACTCTATTAGATAAAACGATAGATGATATATATGAAACAGGAATCTTATCTGAAGATATTTACTTAGATGCACAACAAGATGTTGTTTTAAGGATAAAAGGGGGAGATGCAGCAAAAAAAATATTATTTTCAAAATTGTTGACCACTGAAGGTGTTAGGTTAGCTATTCAGAATAGTTTTTCAGACTCCATTTATAAGCCCTATAAAAATTACTTGACGTCAATTTTTTTCAATAATATAAAAGAAAATGTGCGTTATGATCAAGGGTTTAATGATGCTGTTTTTGAGCAAGAAAAAAGTAAAATTTCACCAACTGTAGGTTTATTAAAAGAAAATGCAATTATTATTTCAAAAGGAGAAGTTATTGAAGGTGATAAATATCAAAAATTAAGCTCATTAAAAGAAATATATGAATCGCAGGTTTGGAATAAATCCAATTATAACTGGATAGTTTTTGGGTATGTGATTTTGGTGGTTTTAGCGTTGTTAATGCTGATTTTGTTCGTGAAAAAATACCGTGTTTCTATTTATAATAACAATACCAAATTGACTTTTATATTTTTTAATATCATTTTAATGATATGTATTACAACAGTCATTTTACAATTTCAGCCAAACTATTTATATATAGTGCCGCTATGTATTTTACCACTGATTTTAAAAGCTTTTTTTGATGCTCGATTAGGATTGTTTACTCATGTAATTACTGTGTTGCTAATTGGGTTTATCGTACCCAATAGTTATGAATATATGTTCTTACAAATCATTGCAGGAATCATTACTATTCTTACGGTGTCAGAATTATATAAGCGTGTGAACTTGTTTATTTCGGTAGCGCAAATTACGATGGTTTATATCATTGCATATTTTTCTTTTTTTATAATTCATGAAGGTAATATCACAACATTAAAGTGGGAAACATTTGGGTTATTCTTATTGTGTGGTATGGCAATGCTTTTTGCACAACCATTGATTTATATTTACGAGAAGGTCTTCGGGTTAGTTTCAGATGTTTCTTTATTAGAATTGTCTGATACAAACTCAAAGTTATTAAAGCTTTTAGCAGATAAAGCACCAGGGACATTTCACCATTCCTTGAATGTTGCAAATTTAGCCGAGGCAGCCGCAAATGAAATTGGAGCAAATGCCATGTTGGTTAGGGTAGGAGCGTTATACCATGATATTGGTAAGATGAATGATCCTACTTATTTTATAGAAAATCAAAGCAATAATATCAATCCACACAATGAACTTGGGCCAAAAGAAAGTGCTCAAATTATCATAGATCATGTGTTGAATGGTATAGAAATTGCAAAAAAACACAACTTGCCAGATAGAATTATTGATTTTATAAGAACGCATCACGGAACCAGTTTAGTTTATTATTTTTATAGTTTGGAGAAAAATACTAATAAAGAAGCTGTCGATATTAAAGATTTTCAATACAAAGGGCCAAAACCTTTTTCTAAAGAAACTGCTATACTTATGATGTGTGATAGTGTAGAGGCAGCTTCAAAGAGTATAAAGAATCCTGATTACACAAAAATTAGTGTGTTTGTAGATCAGATTATAGAAAAGCAAAAAAATGATGGTCAGTTTTTAAATGCTGATATTACATTTAAAGAAATAGAGCAAATTAAGAAGGTCTTGAAACACAAATTGATTAATATTTATCACTTGCGTATAGAGTATCCTGACTAAAAGTATTGATAATTAATTGGTTAAAAAAAAGCTTTAAAAAAAGAATAAAAAACCTTGTGAGAAAAGGAAACTTGCAATATATTTGCAACCGCAATTAATAATTGTGGATTGATTTATTGGAGAGGTGCCTGAGTGGCCGAAAGGACTTGTTTGCTAAACAAGCGTACCCATCCGGGTACCCAGGGTTCGAATCCCTGTCTCTCCGCAAAATATATTAATTCGGGGTGTAGCGTAGCCCGGTCATCGCGCCTCGTTTGGGACGAGGAGGTCGCAGGTTCGAATCCTGCCACCCCGACACAGTTGTCGTAGCAACTAAAAAACTACGGGCTCTTAGCTCAGCTGGATAGAGCACCTCCCTTCTAAGGAGGCGGTCGCAGGTTCGAATCCTGCAGGGCTCACTGAAAGACTTACAGGTAACTGTAGGTCTTTTTTGTTTTATATAGGTTTGTATAAATTAATAAGTATGAGCTATATAACTTAAACTAAAAACATTAAGTTAGCAAAAAATATATATTATGAATAAAATTATCGGATTTTTAGTACTGTTATTCTTTTTTGTTAAGGCAGATGCGCAAGATTGGAAACAATTAAGAAATGATAATTCTGTTAATTTTTATGATGTTGTTAAGGCAGCTGAAAAACATTTTGACACTAAAGACAAAAGTAAAAAAGGCTCTGGATGGAAGGGTTATCAACGCTGGGTTGTAGAAAATGAATATAAGTTTTATCCAAGTGGTGACAGAAGTCAAACCGATCCGTTTTTTGTAAAAAATCAATACAACCAATTTGCATCACACGATTCAAAATCGAATGCGTTGGTTGGGTGGAATGAATTAGGACCAACAAGTCCTGGTCAGATAACAGGTCACTATGCTTTTGGAATGGGAAGGATTGCATCTTTTTACGTAGATCCGAATAATGATCAGCGTTTGTATATTGGGTCTAGAACTGGTGGGTTCTGGAAATCATTAGACGGTGGAGTGACTTGGGCTGGTGGTTCTACAGATTTTTTGGCTGCTAGTGGTGTGAATACAATTGCAGCTTCACCTACAAATCCTGAAGCTGTATTAATTAATATAAACAATAGTACTAATCATACGTCTCATGGAATTTACAGTTCTGTAGATGGAGGAGATACGTGGAGTTTATCTAACTTTAATCCAACAAATATTGGGTATGGTGGTTTAGGTACAAACTTTGAAATTTATACCATAAAATACCATCCTACAATTCCTGATTTAGTATTTGTAGGAACATGGCAAGGTTTGTATAGGTCAGATGATAACTTGGCAACCTGGACTAGAATTGAAACGAATACAGTAATAACCGATATTGAGTTTCATCCTACTAACCCAGACATTGTATACATGTATGATAACTATTACTGGGGAGCAAACCAGAATGTTGTTTTTTACTCTACAGATCAAGGGTTAACCTTTAATACATCAAATACATTAACAGGGAATAATGACGCTACTTGTAAGATAGATGTCAGTCCTGATTGCCCAAATTGTGTTTATGTTGCTTCTAATAATGGTCTTTGGAAATCTACAGATAGTGGTGTGAATTATACTTTAATTAGTGATCCATCTCCTAGTAGTGCAGGATTTGCAGTAAGTGATCTAGATGATAATAATATATTAATGGGATATGTTGATGCTGAAATGAGTACTGATGGTGGGTTAACGTTCAATCAAGTAACCTATTGGTCATTAGGTAATACAAATGGGGCAGGAAGCGGTAATCAGGTGAGTTATGATACAAGTACTAATTACATTCATGCAGATGTACAAGAAGCTAAAAGTATCAATGGTGTGTTTTATGCGTGTACTGATGGTTTCTTGGTGAAAAGTGCTGATAATGGTATTACTTGGTCTATTTTAAGTGAAGATATTGCTATTCGTATGAATTACAATCTTGGGGTTAGTCAGTCTAACCATGATCGTACAATTGTGGGATCACAAGATAATGGTACGAGTGTAAATACCGAAAATGGTTGGGTAGAAATGTATGGTGCTGATGGTATGGAAGGTTTAATTCATCCATTAAATGATGATTGGATGGTTGGTAGTTGGCAAAATGGCGGTAGAATAATTACGCATGACGCAGGTCAAACAAAATCAACTATTAAGCCTGGTGGAGAAGATGGGTATTGGATTAGTCCAATTTTTTATGATCCAAATGATCATATGAAACTCTATTCATTAGCAGAAAATGTATACACAAGTGAAGACTTTGGAGAAACATGGACAAATATTGGGACACCGTCTTTTACAGGAACCGTAAAGTTTGCTACAATTGCAGAAAATAACTCTAACATCATTGTTGCAGCTCAAGACGAAAAAATTGAACTATCTACAGACGGAGGTGTTTCATGGGGTGATATCAAAAATAATCTTCCAAATTATTCAATTACAGATGTTGTGTTTGACCCGAATGACGATAATACAATAGTAGTTACATATGCGAGGTATCAAACAGATAATTCTAAAGTGTTTATAACTCATGATCAAGGAGCGACTTGGCAAAATATCACTTATAATTTAGGGAATATGCCAGTACGTTCAGTAGTTATTGATCACACAGATACGTCAACTATTTATTTAGGGACAGAAATCGGATTGTACAAAAAGGCCATGTCAGATAACACATGGAGTTTATATAATACAGACTTACCTAATATGTCTATTAAAGAATTAGAAATCATGTGGGGTTCAAATACTATTCGAGCTTCTACTTGGGGACGTGGTTTGTGGGAATACGATGTTTTTGGGAGGGCAGATTACCCTTCAATTACAACAACAGAAATTACAAATCGTCCAACAATTCAATCGCCTAAAGAAGGAGTTGATCAGTTAGTTACATCTACTATTTCTTATAATGGAACGTTAACAAGTGCACATGTTGAATGGTCGGTAGATAATCCAACTTTCGGTAATGTTATTCCTATGAGTAATACTATGGGCGATACCTGGGTGTCAGATACACCATTACCAGATTATCCAGCTGGGACAAAATTATATTTTAAAGTTTTTGCGGTTGGAGATAACGGCGATACAACTGAAACATATAAATTCATGTACACAATTGAGCCATTTGAATACTGTGTAACTTCTGGTGAATCTGCAAATGGGAATTTATACATTTCACAGGTAGATGTCGCAACAATGAGTAATACAAGTGTCAATGATGCGTATACATATTATTCAGGATCTTTAGTTGAACTTGATTTAAATCAAATGTATACAATTGCCTTAAGCGCCAATACAAATTGGTCTAATAATGATTTAGGTGCTTGGATAGACTATAATGGAGATGCAGAATTTGACGATTCAGAATTGATTATTACAGAGCCAGGGATAGGTAATTTTGCTACAGCAAACTTTATTGTGCCTGTAACGGCAAAAACAAATGAAGAGCTTAGAATGAGAATTCGTTTAGGCTATTGGGATTCACCTGTGTTTGATCCGTGTGGTACCACATTAGGAGAGGTTGAAGATTATCCAGTTATGATAACCAATAATATTTTAAGTAATACAGATGACTATTCATTGGTTGATTCAACCGTGCATGTTTCACCAAATCCAGCTTCTGGACAAATACAAATTACCTCAGATGTAAATACGATACATTCTGTTCAGTTATTTGATATCAGAGGACGATTGATTTTAGAAACATCAAATAACTCTAATGAATTAACCTTAGATTTGGGTAGTTTAAGCAGTGCGCTTTATGTAATATCTATTAAAGTAGGAGGGGCAACTGTAGTTAAAAAAATAGTTAAACAATAATCTTTGTGAAAAAGCAGTGTAAAACATTAAGTTAATGTTTTACACTGCTTTTTTTTGTTGAAATCATAGCATGTTAGAGATGTTGCTTTTGCTGTTAATCGTGTTTATTGGCTTTTTGCCTGAAATATGCAACTTAATATATAGATTAACATATGTTTAAGGGTATTTTGCCTAAATAAAGAAGCATTACAGCTAATTGTTTATAAGTATCTAATATTCATTGGTTTGCTTTTAGTCTTAAGTGGTTAAGAAGTGTATATTCGCTATTGGTTTAACTTAAATATGCGCACCTATGCAAAAAAACATACTTTTTATTTTTCTTCTCATTAGTGGTTTGTCTTTTGGGCAAATTTAAGGAGTTGGAATTAATGAACTCGTGCCTGAACAGCAATTACATTTAGGTTCTCCAACTGGAACCATTAGAGTTGACGGTTTAAATGCGACAAATAATTCCTACAATGGGGGTGAAGTTGATACAACGTATCCACTATATGTAGATTCTAACGGAGATATGACTCTTGAAATTTCTGCATTTGAAAATAGTGATGGTGATGATGAATGGACAACTGCTGGAATTAACGGGACAATAACGATTGACAATACAGGACCAGATGATGGTTATGAAGTAGTTGAGATACTAGATATACCAATAACTGTAGATAGAGATGTTATGGTCGAACTCAAATACTCTTTAAGTATGGAAGTGTTTGAGAATAGTTCATTGGATATTATCAAAGATGTATACGCAAGAAATATTTCTAATTTCTTTACCGTAGATCAGGCATCTTTAACGTCAACAACAAGACGATATGCACAAAGTTCAAAATGTTATTATAACAGGAATATAACTGAAATAGCTCCTACTGCGGCAACTGGGTTTATTTATAATTCAGGTACTACTTATATACCACTTACGGCAGGAGCGCATATACTTAGGTTTTATGGTAGTGCGTGTTCAGGGATTAATAATGAGCCTACGTATGTAAGGTTTGCTGGAGGTCCTGATGCCATTTTTGTTCGTATCTATTAAAAAAAGCAACCAATGAGAAACATAATATACTACACTTTAATTTTTTGTTTTAATATCTCACTTGCACAAGTAGGTATTGGAACTACAGATCCGCAACAAGATTTGCATGTTGCAGGGGCAACGTCAACAATTAGAATTGAAAGCTTAAACACTACTAATGAACCTGTTTTAAACACAGGGGTCAGGTTGGCACCAACATATGTTACAGCAGATGGTGATATCACTTTAACGCCTTCGGGATTTAATACAAATGGCGCTGGAAATTCAGAGCCATTAAACTTTTTAATTAATATCCCTAATTTTGTACCTAATGGACCGTATGGTGATGGAACAGTAGTCGCAAATGATGCAACAATTACTTCAGCTACTACTCAAATTGTTTCAGTACCATTTACTAGCCCCCAAGATGCATTGTTAGAAGTGCGTTATGTAATGACGATAGATTTATCTGATTTGGTTTTACCTGCGCCAGCAGCGTCAACATTTAATGATATTTCTGCAAGAACAGTAAGATGTTATTTTTCATATAGATTTAAATAGTGATGGTTTAGATGCTGCTGAGTTATCTAAAGTATATGGTTTGCATGGTGAAGCTTATACGTCTTTTAGTCAGGGGTCTGTTGGGTATGCGTTTATTCATGGTGTAGGGTATGGAAGTATTCCGGCAGGAACTCACTCTCTTGTATTTTTTGGTGAAACTGCCGACGGAAATAACAAACCAACATATGTAGGTTTTGGAGGGTCATCAGACTATTTAAAAATACGTATTTACAATTAAAAAATTTATTTATGAAAAACATATTTATATATATAGGTTTGATGGCAACTACTGTATCTTTAGCACAAGTAGGAATTCATACTAATACACCTCAAGAAGAGTTACATATAGAAGGAGCAACATCTACAATACGTGTAGAAGGCTTAAATTTAACAAATAACACGCTTAATCTAGGTACATCACAAAACACTCGTGTGTATGCTGATGCAGAAGGTGATTTGGTATTGGGTGCAGAGCCTGCGGACGTTGAATTGTTATTTAATCCAGCAAATTATTTAGCAGATCCCCTAGATACAGGTGGGTCAGATACAAATCAAATTCTTCAAACCGGTGTCGGTTCTGGGTATAGTGAAGCGGGGTGGCCTAGAGTTACGGGTCCAGGTACATCAACATTTACTTTAACAAAAAATGCCATTGTAGAAATTAACTATTCATTATCTTATGAAATTTATAAAAGTGGTAGAGGTATTGATGATGAACACGCTAGAACTGTTCAGTTTTATGTGTATTTAAGGGAAAATAGTCATACAGGAGCTATTGTTAACCAAGATGTTGATGGACTTCCATTAAATTTTGCTGGAAATGTTGGTGCTTTAGGGTATAGTGGGCAATTTTACACCAATGGTGATCGTGATGGTGCAGATGGTATGGAAGGGTTTGATAAAAAATATTATGCGACAGGACATGATTTTGTGAAGTTAGGCCCGGGTACTTACTCGCCAATGTTTGCAGGTGTTATGTTTGTTGCTAACACTGCTGGTACTGGTGCTGTGAAAATGCAAATTGGTGGTGGTGATGATGAAATTGTTGTTGTTGCGCATTATTACAACTAAAAATCTAAATTATAAATTATAAAAAAGCTTCACTTATTTAAGTGAAGCTTTTTTTATTTGAAATAAAACTATTATATTTGTGCATACAATAGTTGTGTATACATGAGTAAGCTGTCAAACATATTAAAGAGTAATGCAAATTTATCAGAATCAAAACAATTGGTATTGAATTTGTTGTGTACAAATAATCATGTGGCAGATCAATACGCTATTTTTTTTAAATCACAAGGTCTCACCGCATCACAATATAATGTGTTACGAATTTTAAGAGGTCAAAATGGGAAACCAGCAAATTTATCTACTATACAAGAACGTATGGTGCATAAAAATAGTAATGCAGGGAGGTTGATTGATAAGCTGTTGATAAAAGGTTTTGTAGAACGTAATCAGTGTGAAGTTAATAGACGAAAAATAGAAGTTAGAATCACAAATAGTGGTCTACAAAAATTATTAGACATAGCCCCTGATTTAGAAAAAATAGAGGAATATGGCGTTAGAAATTTATCAATTGAAGAAATTAAAACGCTAAATTCGTTATTAGAAAAATTAAGAACATAATTATAAACTAAATATATAAAAATGAATACAAGAAAGACATTAACAATCGGAATGGTAGCAATTTTTGCGTTTGCATCTTTTGCATTTACAGCTTTAGTGAATAAAGACGTAAAAATTAAAGAAAGTACAATAAACTGGAAAGGTTATAAGGTAACAGGAGAGCATTATGGAACAATTGATTTAAAAGAAGGAATGTTGACATTTGAAGCTGATAAACTTGTTGGTGGAAATGTAGTTATAGACATGGCTTCGATAAAAGTTACAGATATGGAAGGTGAATATGCTGATAAATTAACTGGTCACCTAAAAGCAGATGATTTCTTTGGTACTGAAAAATTCCCAACAGCAACATTGAAATTTACAAAAGTGAGTGGGCATGAAGCACATTACCATGTTACTGCAGATTTAACAATTAAAGGAATTACAGCTCCTGTAAGTTTTGATTTAAATGTGTCTGAAAATTCAGCATCAACGAAATTAAAAATTGATAGAACTAAATATGGTATCAAATATGGTTCTGCAAGTTTCTTTGATAACTTAAAAGATAAAGCAATATTAGATGAGTTTGATGTTGATGTAGCTATCAAGTTCTAAACTTAATTAATTAGTTCATAAAAAAAGCCACACAGTTGTGTGGCTTTTTTTATGCGCTAATTTTAAGAAATGAGTATCTTGTAGTTGAATATGAGAACTATGAAATCTATAACAGCAGCCATACTTACCATTTTTATCGTAGTCACATCGTGTAAAAAGAACGTTCGTGTTTTTGAAAAGCCAACTGAAATTAAAATAAGTATTGATGCGATTCAATTAGAGAAGGATAGTCTAGCTATTGAAAAGACTCCAAAACTGAATTTAGATGAATTAAACGATTCAACATTTGTGAGCCTAAGAGTGATAGATTCTACGTTTATATACGACTTAAAATATGCAACTTTAGATAATTTTTTAAAAGAGAAAGTTTACGATTGTGATGATTGCTTATTGCGCTATGCTACGATTAAAAAACTGCTAAAAGCACATAATGAGTTTAAGAAATTAGGTTATAAAATTAAGTTTTTTGATTGTTATAGGCCTTTATCTATTCAACGAAAAATGTGGGAAATATATCCGGACAAACGTTATGTGGCTGATCCTAAAAAAGGTTCAAATCATAACCGTGGTACGGCAGTAGATATTACATTAGTTGATAGTTTGGGGGTTGAGTTGGAAATGGGAACTGACTTTGATCATTTTGGAAATAAAGCACATCATGCGTATACGCATTTACCAAAACAAACTTTGGAAAACAGAAAACTATTGAAGTCTGTAATGGGATCTCATGGGTTTTGGAGTATCACTTCAGAGTGGTGGCATTACAATTTGAATGCATCATATAAGTACAAAGTTTCTGATTTTAAAACCGAATGCGTAGATTAATTAGCACGCATAAAATCAGTTATTAAGTAAGCTAATAATTTACCTGTTTGATTCGCATTTGTATGTTCTAAAGCTGGTGCTGCTTCACATAAATGTAAATAAGTTACATGTTTTGATTTACCAAAGTACGACACAAATTGTCTTGCATCATTAGCGCTAAAACCAGATGATGTCATTGCACTTGACGCCGTATTTTGAATGGCATCCAAATCTATTTCTAGACCAAACTTTTCTGTTTTAATAAAATTTAAAGCGTATTGCATTTCATTTTCAAAAGACGTTTCTTTCCTAATAGCAATTGCCTCAAATGTATTGTAGTTAATATGTTTGTTATGTGAACTTAGTTCTTTTAAAATCTTTTTTGAAGTGTAATTTTCATGAACTCCAAAGATGAAGTATCGGTTTAAAAAACCTTCTTGAAACGCATAAGAAAACCCGTTACCGGAATGTCTACCTTCTAAGGCTCTAAAATCTGTATGCGCGTCAAAATTAATAACATTTATAGGTTTGTTTAAAGCAAGTGTACTGCCTTTAATATTTCCGTACGCGTTGTTATGTCCGCCACCTATAACAATTGGAATTTTACCAGCAGAAATAATTTTGAACATTAAATTGGTAACGTCCTCATCAATTTCATTAACCATTGTATAAAGTTGTTGTAAATCTGAAGGGGTGTCTATGTTCAGTTTTTTAGAAAGTTCCATTTTTTCAGAGTACTCTAAACTACCTAAAATTAAAACATTTTTACCTTTATTTAAAGGTGAGTTTTGCGTGTTTAATAAGCTCTTTAAAGCGCTACTCCAAGCAGTTTCGGTGCCTTGACGGCCTCCATTTGCTTTAACACCAATAGATTCATTTATGCCAAATAATACATATTTTGAAGTAGAATTAGTAAGTTCCTGGTCTAAATTCTGTGCATCAGTAATAAAAGTAACTTTCTCACCAAACTTCTTTTCGCCTTTACGTTTATTAATAAACGCTAATACATCACTTTGTGTGTAAATTTTCAAACTTGTCATATCAGAATACATATATCTACACGAAAGTACAGCTATTTTTTTTTGATTGTTAATCTTTTTAGTAGATTTAGCAGATTAAAATTTAAACCAAAAAAAATGTCAGAAGAAAACAAGAGTAAGAATAACGGATTAAAGGTTGCTTTAGGGATACTATTATTATTATTAATAGGTGCATCTGTAATGTTCTTTTTAAAGAATAACGAGTTAAACGAAACTAAGACGGCTCTGAATTCTGAGATTTCTGTTTTAGGGGATAAATTAGATGATGAAATTGAAAAATTAAATGTTCAGATTTCTGAAAATGAAGTTTTAAATGAAGACTTATTAGCAAAAAGAGATAGTTTAAATGTAACTCTTGATGAGTTAAGGGCTTCTCAGGTAACTGTTGAAACCTTATCAAAATATAAAAACAGTTACTTTAAATTAAAGAAAGATATCAAGAAATTATTATCTGATAATGAAGAGCTACAATTGCAAAATACACGTTTAACTCAAGCAAATGATACGCTTGTAGGGCAATTAGATTCTCAATTGAAATTAGCAGATTCATTAACATCTCAAGTGTCTAACGCTAACCGTTTAATTAAAACAGCATCAGAAATTTCAATTGTTGGTTTGAAGGGAATTTCATTAAGACAAAAGTCTTCAGGAAAACAAATACCAACAACTAAAGCTAAAAGAACAGATAAAGTTAAGATATGCTTTACATTAGCAGAAAATAAGATAGCTGAGCAAGGTACAAGAACATTATATGTTCAGGTTTTAGACTCTAAAAACAATGTGTTAGGTAAGAATTACGAAATTGAGTTAGATGGTAAAACATTAAATTACAGTTTTGGTTCAGAATTTAATTATACAAATAAAGCTTTAGATATTTGTGATTACTTACATGCTCCAAAAGGGGGGTTTACGGCAGGTAATTATTTTGTAAATGTATTTAGGGGGAGCAAATTGGTTTCTAATAGTACGTTTAAGTTAGATTAATTTTCTTAAAAATACCATTTAAAAACTCAAATGCATCTTAAGGTGTGTTTGAGTTTTTTTGTTTTTAAAATTCTAAATATCATGCAAAGAAAGTATTATATTATAAAAATTCAATATTTAGGGTTTCGGTTTCATGGCTGGCAAAAACAGCCTGAAGTGAATACTGTACAGCGTATGGTAGATAGAACTTTGGCTTATGTGTTAGGGCATAAAAAATTTAAAACCTTAGCGGCTGGTCGTACAGACGCTAAGGTGTCTGTAAATGAAACTTTTATTGAGTTATTTTTAGATGAAGGTTATTTAGATTTTGAGGAATTTATGCCGCTGTTTAATCTGAATTTACCTCAAGATATTAAAGCATTGAATATAGAAGAGACAAATAAAAATTTCAATATCATTCAGCATGCAAAACAGAAAGAATATCTATATGTGTTTACTTTTGGTGAGAAAATTCACCCGTTTGCGGCACCATTCATGGTGGCTTTTCCTGAAGTATTGAACATTCTTTTAATGCAACAAGCCGCTAAACTGTTTGAAGGGACTCATAATTTTAGAAACTACACCTATAAACCAACACCTACAACGAATACCATCGGAACAATAACAACATGTGAGCTAGTTGAAAATACTGTTTATGAAGCTAATTTTTTTCCTAAGAAAAGTTACCTATTAAGAGTTGTAGGAGAGGGTTTTAAGCGCAATCAAATTCGTATTATGATGGCTCGGTTAATGGAATTAGGGAGAGGTGATATTGATTTGGAAACTATAAAGAAGTCCTTGTCACAGCCAAAAGAAGTTTTACCAATCACTTACATAGCGCCTGCATCTGGATTAATATTACAGTCAGTTGATTTTAAAGTAGATTAACGATTTATAATGCTCAGCATTATTTAAGATAATATTGTGCAATCAATAAAATTGTTTTTACTACTTTTGAACTCATAAAAACTAACAATTATGTATAATTTACTAAAAGGTAAAAGAGGAATTATATTCGGAGCATTAGATGAAAACTCTATCGCTTGGAAAACTGCAGAACGTGTACATGCTGAAGGTGGTACTTTTGTGTTAACTAATGCACCAATCGCTATGCGTATGGGTAAAATTAATGAGTTAGCAGAAAAAACTGGTGCTCAAATTATACCAGCTGATGCAACTAGTATTGAAGATTTAGAAAACTTGGTAACTAAAGCTCAAGAAATTTTAGGAGGGAAGTTAGACTTCGTTTTACACTCTATTGGAATGTCAATTAATGTGCGTAAAAAGCGTCATTATACAGATCAAAATTACGATTTCACACATAAAGGGTGGGATGTATCTGCGGTATCTTTTCATAAGGTAATGCAAACATTATACAAGCAAGATGCTATGAATGAGTGGGGAAGTATTGTAGCTTTAACCTACATGGCTGCTCAGCGTTCTTTTCCTGATTATAATGATATGGCTGATAACAAAGCGTATTTAGAGTCTATCGCACGTAGTTTTGGATACTTCTTTGGTACTGATAAAAACGTACGTGTTAACACCATTTCTCAATCGCCAACACCTACAACTGCGGGTTCTGGAGTAAAAGGGTTCGACGGGTTTATTGCGTATGCAGAAAAAATGTCACCTTTAGGAAATGCAACTGCTCAAGATTGTGCAGATTATACAGTAAGTTTATTTTCAGACTTAACAAGACGTGTAACAATGCAAAACTTATTTCATGACGGAGGATTCTCTAATGTTGGTGTAAGTAATGCTGTTATGGAAAAATTTATGGAAGAATAAGAAATTATTCATTCTAAATATACAATCGGGAATTGGTTTTAAACTGATTCCCGATTTTTGGTTTTAATAAATGACATCTCCTCATGAAGAGATTATTCAGGAGTTAATAAGAGTTTCTTCTCCTTGAAGAGAAGGCTAGGATGAGGTGATAAATAACATATATATGGAAAGCATAGTTGTATTTTGTGGTGCAAGCGATAGTAATGATGATCAATTAAACTCGGCAGCGTATAATTTTGGAAAACTATTATCTGAAGAAGACATTCAATTAGTGTACGGTGGTGCTAAAATAGGATTAATGGGTAAGGTAGCTTCAGGAATATTGACTAATGGCGGAAATGCTATAGGGGTTATTCCAGATTTTTTAACCACAAAAGAAGTTGTGCATACTAATTTAAGTCAGCTTATTATTACAGAAACTATGCATGAACGCAAGTTAAAAATGCATGAGTTATCAGATGGTATAGTTGCGCTTCCAGGAGGTTTCGGAACTTTGGAGGAGCTGTTTGAAATGCTCACTTGGGCACAATTAGGTTTGCATAAAAAACCAATTGGTATTTTAAATTGTAATGGATTTTATGACGATTTACTACAGTTTATTGAAGTCATGATTGATAAACAGTTACTAAAACCAGACTATAAACAGTTATTGTTAGTGGCAGACACACCTGAAGTGTTGTTAGAGAAAATGAGGGAATTCAAACCGCTTCCAGTACCAAAATGGATGAACAAAAATCAGACTTAGAAGTTTTATAACTTATCTTAAAAACCTAAATTTACGGTTTATAACTACGACCTCTTTTATATGAATCCACAAGATTACATAGAGCAATTACGAAACGAATTGCGTGAACATAACCATAACTATTATGTGTTGGATAATCCAACAATTTCGGATTATGAGTTTGATGTCAAATTAAAAGAGTTACAAGATTTAGAAGCTAAACATCCAGAGTATTTTGATGCCAATTCACCTACTATTCGAGTTGGTGGTGGGATTACTAAAAAATTCGATACAGTAGAGCATCGTTACAGAATGTACTCCCTAGATAATTCCTACTCAAAAGAAGATTTGTTAGATTGGGAAACACGTATTCAAAAGATATTAGATACAGATGATATCAGTTATACTTGTGAGTTGAAATACGATGGCGCATCAATTAATATCACGTATACGGATGGAAAGTTAGTGAGAGCTGTGACTCGTGGTGATGGTTTTGAAGGTGATGATGTCACGACGAATATCAAAACTATTAAATCGGTGCCTCTGCAATTAAAAGGTAATTACCCAAAAGATTTTGATATTAGAGGAGAAATCATGCTACCAATTGATGGCTTTCATAAAATGAATGAGCTTCGCGTAGCAAATGGTGAAGAACCTTATATGAATCCTCGTAACACAGCTTCTGGGAGTTTAAAGTTACAGGACAGTTCAGAAACAGCTTCACGACCATTAGAGTGTTATTTATACAATTTAAAGGTCAAGGATTTTGGTTCCGCTAAAATTAACACTCAGTTTGAAAGTTTAGAGTCGGCAAGATCGTATGGTTTTAAAGTTCCTAACCATGCCAAAAATGTCAAGTCGATTGATGAGATTATCGCTTATGTATCTCATTGGGAAACTGCTAGATATGAATTGCCTTTTGAGATTGATGGTGTTGTTATAAAAGTCAATGATTTATTTCAGCAAGAAGAATTAGGTTATACAGCAAAAGCTCCTCGTTGGGCTATTGCCTATAAATTTAAAGCAGAGCAAGTGTCAACGGTTTTAGAAAGTATTTCTTATCAAGTTGGACGTACGGGTGCGATAACACCTGTTGCTAATTTACAACCTGTATTATTAGCTGGTACTACGGTAAAACGTGCATCGTTACATAATGCCGATCAGATAGAAAAATTAGATATTCGTATTAATGATCATGTGTTTGTTGAAAAAGGAGGGGAGATCATTCCAAAAATTGTTGGTGTTGATGAAAGTAAACGAGATGCTAATTCTAGTATAACTGTTTACGCAACGAATTGTCCAGAATGTCAAACAAAATTGGTGAGGACAGAAGGTGATGCTAAACATTATTGTCCGAATGAATTTGGGTGTGCGCCTCAAGTTGTTGGAAGAATTCAACATTATATCAGTAGAAAAGCTTTAGATATTGAAGGTTTAGGTGGCGAAACAGTGGCTTTGTTGTATAAAGAAGGATTGGTGACTACCTATGCTGATTTGTATGATTTAACCATAGATCAGATTATGCCATTAGAGCGTATGGCAGAAAAGTCTGCACAGAATTTAATTGATGGAGTTGCTGCGTCTAAAAATGCACCATTTGATAAAGTGCTATTCGGTTTAGGAATTCGTTTTGTTGGAGCAACGGTGGCTAAGAAATTAGCCAAACATTACAAAACCGTTTGGGCTTTAGCAAATGCTACTCAAGAGGAATTAGAGCAAGTAGATGAAATAGGTGTCCGCATTGCTGAAAGTGTGGTGTCCTTCTTTATTGATGTTAAAAATTTACAGGTTTTAGAGCGTTTAAAAGATGCAGGAGTACAATTAGAGTTGAATGAAGATACTCAGCAATTAACTAGTACTATTTTAGAAGGAAAATCTTTTTTATTTACAGGAAAATTAACCCAATTTACACGTGATGCTGCAAAGGAAATGGTAGAACAACATGCTGGTAAAACCATAAGTGGTATCAGTAAAAAACTAGATTATTTAGTTGTTGGTGAAAAAGCTGGGTCAAAACTTAAGAAAGCTGAGGCTTTAGGAACTGTAACTGTTTTAACAGAAACAGAGTTTTTAGATCTGTTGAAATAAATCTTACTCAAAAAAAGTATCAACATCTTTTCGTGATGAAATATTCAATTTTGAATAGATGTTGTTGATGTGGGTTTTTACGGTACTCACACTTATAAACAACTGTTCAGCAATACTTTTGTTACTGTGTTTTTTGTGCATTAACTCAAACACGTTTTGTTCTTGAGGTGTCAATAGTTTTGTATAATCAAGAACTATTTCTTTGTTTCCGTTTTGTCTTCTGAATAAGATAAAATTCAAGATCACCGATAACACTAACAAGCCACTAATGATATAAACAAAAATACTTGTGACTGCGCTTTTGCCTTTTAAGAGCGTGTAATTGTCCTTGTTTAAATCGTTTTCTAATTGTGTTGCGTATTCGGAATTCGGGTAAGTCTCAGAAATACGGTCTAACAAATTGAAGTAATACTCATTATGTTTTAAATCTTTCAAATAAAATGGTCTACAAAATGAAGTTTCATTGGCGTACAGATGAAAGGCGTATAACTCTACTAAAGGATCATTAAACGTAGTGCTAAATTCTTGTAGCTTTTGAAAGCAATTGTTGTAAATAACCGTACGTTGTGCATCACTTTTTGACGATTGCAAATTAGCCAATAATTGTTCTTGTAATTGGTTGAGTTCTAAAATCGCGGTATTCTGCTTGCTAGAGTTTGTAATGTCACAAAATAGTTGTGATAAATCATTTAATGGGAAATGTATGCTATCCGAATTATTAGCAATAAATAGGATGGACTGACTGGTTTCACAATGATTCAACAGGTGCTTGTAGTTAGATACATCGTCATTACAAGTGTCCACATATATTTTATACAGCATGTTTTTTGCTGCTAAAAAATCACCAGAAAATGTAAAACGGTTTAACGAGTCTATTTGACATTCTTGTATGATTTTCTCCGTGATAAACAGATCACTTTTTTGATATTCATCAACTACAGTCAAATATGCAGTGGCATTTGCAAACTGAGGGGTCACTTCTCCAGAAAATTTAAACTGCGCGTTAAGTAGTGTGCAATAAAAGAAAAGACTACAATAAAGGAGTTGTTTTAACATGTTCACAAATATGATGAGTAACAAATATATGATTTCTGTAATAGACTATAGCATAAAAATGTTGCCACAACCATAACTGAGAAACCCCAGATGAGATGTGACAACATAATTTTAAATAGGTTAATTGTTAGTTAGAAACTACTTGTGTGGAGTTCCCTTTTGTAACTGACCCTTTAATACGTAAGACTTTGCTTTTTTCAGATGCGTTAGACACCACAGTAATGGTTTTTGAAAATGCACCAATACGTTTGGTGTCATAGGTTACACCAATTTCTGCGGTTTCATTTGGCATAATTGGTTTGTTTGGTTTTGTAGCCACGGTACAACCACAACTTCCTTTAACGCTCGTAATGATAATTGGTGCAGTTCCTGTGTTTTTAAAACTGAATGACCTGTTACCGTTGTCGTTTTTTGCAATGGTACCGTAGTCAATAGTTTCTGTTTCAAAATTGAATACGCCACTTTTTGGTGCTACTGAACTTTGAGAAAACCCAAGTGTACACATAAACATCACCGCAATACATAATAACTTTTTCATAATTTTAATTGTTTAGATTATTGTTGCAACAAATATCTGAACAGATTATGAAAATGCTTTAAAACAAAGGGTTGAAAAGGGGACTAGTCCTAGTTTGAAATTAAAAAAGCACCCTAGTTAATTTTTGTTTTCAACGAAATAACATATAAAGTCGAGTAGGTAGATAGCTCTTATAGCGTTAACTTTTGTACCATAGTCTACTGAATGTCCATGTAGAACAAGATGTCTATTATAGCTTTTTACTTTTAACTCAATATTGTTAAAAATTTTATCTTTTGAATTTATGGTAATTTCGTTTTGGTTGATTTCTAATTGTTGAGCGAAAAAAGAGCTCATTTGACCATTATTTTCCATAAAGATGTCTTTAGATTTCAGCTCATATTTAGGCCTTTCTTTATCAAAAAAACCAAAATTCCATATTGAATTACACATGCCGTCTGCTTGTGAATAGCAAGTGTTTATTATAGAATAATAGCTTTTACTTTGATATAATTTAAAAATTTCTTCAAATATTGGTTTCCTCTCTGGAAATAAACTTGTGCAATTTTTAATTATAGATGGTATGTGTTCATCAGCTTGTTCAATAATTTTCTTTTCAAATTTTTTGAGGTTCTCTTTTTGAGTGTAATAATTAATCTCTGAAAGGGAGAGTTTTGAAACTAAGGTTGGACTTATATACCAACCAATCGTAGCAATGTTTTTTACTTCATTAAGATGTTCATGAATTGAATTTTTTATAAATAACTTTAATGATTCGATTCTATCTTGTGTTTTTTGAAAGTTTATTGATAGAGATTTTTGTAATACTTTTTTCTGTTTTCTATTATTTTCTTCAAACTCTAATAATTTTTTAACCTCATCTTCATTGAACGAGTGATTTGGGTTAGTTTTAAGTTCAATCAATGAAGCGTGCCAATATCCTATAGTATTATTTTCATTTATAGGAAATGAGAGTTTCTTATATATCATTTTGATAAAAAGTTTAATCCCTCGACATAAAAATCCTCAACACATACCAAAACAGTAACATTAAAGAGGCAAATAAGCCAATAGCAGCTGGTATGTATTGTTCATTAGTGTATTTATGAACCAAGTTAGATGTTTGGTATAAAATAGAGCCAGCAGCTAACACGCACATTCCAACAGAAAACCATAAGCCTAAATCGAAACCAAATAATGTTCCGGCAACTATTAAGCCTAAAGCAATAAAAAAACCAACTGTTAAAATAGATCTTAAAAAAGAAAAGTCTTTTTTAGTTACAAATACTACGGCAGTTAATCCACTAAATAAGGATAAGGTTACTATGGCGGCTTGGTTTATGAGTTCTAAGCCTCCAGAATACATTATGGCAATGTATAATAAGGGAATAAAAATAATAGCTTCGGCTAGTATGTATAAACCGTAAGCCATGTATTGCTTGTTCTTGTCGCTTGTTTTTAGTGCAGTACTTTCCGCATATTGTGTAATAAACATAAACCCAATTAACATGATTAACCAGCTCCAACCTTGCATCATTGAGAGCATGAAATCTACTATTGTGGTAGATTGTAATAAAAAGTATTCTGCTATGAAAAAGGCTAGAACACCTCCCGCCACGTGACTGTAAGTTTTTTTATAAAAGGCAACTTTTGCTTCGTCTGATAATGTTGAAACTGTTACCTGCTGTGGTTGTTGAATTTTATTCATAAGTATTATTTTGAGTTTTTTTTATACAATAATTGATTTTCCACTGGCAGTTTTACTACCATCAGTAGAGAAGTAAAAATCTACTTGTCCCATATACACACCACTTTTTCCGCATTGGTTAATTAAGACGTTTTCACCAACACTATTCTTTTCAATAGTTGGCTTCGGGAGTAGGGTATGCGTGTGTCCACCAATAATTAAATCGATATCTTTTGTTTCGCGTGCCAATTGTAAATCGCACACTTTTTCTGGATTGTTTTTGTAGTGATAACCTATATGTGATAAACAAATAACCAAATCACACTGTTCAGTTTCTTTTAAAATACGCGCTGTATCTTGAGCTATTTCAATCGGATTCAAATACTGTGTTTCTTTGTATAAGCGTTTACTCACTAATCCGTCCAATTCTACACCTAAACCGAACACGCCAATTTTAATGCCGTCTTTTATAAAAGTTTTATACGGTTTTACTTGACCTTCTAAAATAGTGTTATCAAAATTATAGTTAGCAGACACAAAATCAAATTTAGCATTTGGGAGTTGTTTCAAAAAGCCATCTATACCATTGTCAAAATCGTGGTTTCCTAAAGTTGCCACATCATAACCTAACATTGACATTAATTTAAATTCCAACTCACCACCAAAATAATTGAAATATGGTGTGCCTTGAAAAATATCTCCCGCATCTAATAATAAGGTGTTTGGATTCTCTTTTCTAATAGAGTCAACAATAGTTGCACGCCTGGCAAAACCGCCTAAACCAGGGTACTTGTAATGGTTTTTTGGTAATGGTTCTATCTGACTGTGCACATCGTTGGTATGTAAAATGGTAATTTTAGTATCAGTGGGTTTGCTAAAAGAACTTAGTCCTAAACCACTCAAACCAATAAATGCTGTACTGGCTGCTGTTTTCTGTAAAAAATGACGTCTAGTTTGCATATGTAAAACGGTTATCAAGGTTAGGGATTATACTGTCTGTCTTTTTAAAATAGTCAATTAATGCGGTTCTAATTTTATAGCCAGTTTTATGTAGTGATACGGGGTCTTTAAAGAAGTTCATTTTATCACCTCCTTCTTGTAAATAATCAGAAGTCATTACAAAATAGTTTTTTGATGCATCAAATTTCACGTCGTTAATTGTAACATCTGTGTAAGTAGTATCCTTTAATTTCAATCGCAACTTAGAAATTGGATGTGCTTTTTTGTTAACAGCTAAATAATGCAATAAGTCTTTTACTTTATCGCCAGATAATTCAGCAATTACCAATTCGTTTTCAAACGGCATCACTTCAAAAGCATTACGTGCTGTAATATTTCCTTTTGCTATTGGTGCACGGATTCCTCCGTAATTGAATAACACAAAGTCGATTGAACCTCCAGTTTGTGTGTTGTACACAGGGTTACCTTGTTCAAAACAAATATCCGCCATTAAGTTTCCTAAGCTACTTTCTAGATCACTGTCAATTCTAGTTAAATCGATAGGTGTTGTACACAGCACGGCATCTAACTGTTCGTTTAAATGCGTTTTAAATGGCGCTATAAATTCAGTAATTTCTTTGTTAGCAACCGTAGTGCTATCTGTAATGAGTTGTGTTGCCTTTATTTGATGCAACTTAGCTGGAGTTTCCTTTTTACAAGCGCTTAAAAAAAGCAAGAAAATCCCCAATAGGACATAATGTGTTTTCATAGATTTAAAGTCGATTGCAATTTGTTTACTGACTAATTGAAATGTATTTTTGTAATCAAATGTAAAGTTAATGTTTTTAAAAGGAATCAAAAGAAAATCGGCTCAAAAGTACCTGATAAAGCAACTGCAAGAAAAGCGAGTGGTTGATCAATCAAAAATTAAAACTATTGGAGTTTTAGTTGATGCAACAGTTTTCGAATCGTTTCCATTTTTAAATGAATTAGCTGAAGTGTTTGGTGTTTCAACAGAAAGTATAAGCTTGTTGTATTATCACCCTGATAAGAAGGTTGCTGAGATGTCTACGGAGTCAGTTTTTACAGATAACAATCTTGGCTTTAAAGGGCAATTAAATAATTTAAACGCCAATAAATTCCTTTCAACGAACTTTGATGCTTTATTGAGTTTTTATAATGAAGATAAGCAATTATTGAACTTAGCAGCTGTACAATCAAAAGCTAAATACAAGATTGGGTTTGCTGGTGTTCATGAACAAATCAACGATTTATGTGTGGTTACTGAGCTTTCTGATGTTAAAACATTTACATTTGAATTAAAGAAGTATTTATCCATTTTAAATAAAATATAATGAACAAATTTTTGGGTACAGGTGTAGCTTTGGTAACACCTTTTAAAACAGACAAAAGTGTTGATTTTGATGCATTAGAACGTATTGTTAATCATGTGATTGATGGAGGAGTAGAATACTTAGTTGTATTGGGAACAACTGGTGAGAGTGTGGTGTTGACTGCTGAAGAAAAACAACAAGTAATTACTAAAATTACAGAAGTAAACAACAAATGTTTACCAATGGTTTTAGGAATAGGAGGGAACAATACTGCTGATGTAGTTGCTCAGTTACAAACTACAGATTTATCTGATTTTGATGCTGTGTTATCAGTATCACCATATTATAATAAACCGAGTCAGGAAGGAATTTACCAGCATTTTAAAGCGGTAGCACAAGCATCACCAAAACCAATTATTTTATATAATGTACCAGGTAGGACGGCGTCTAATATGTCACCTGAAACAATTGTGCGTTTGGCAACTGATTTTGATAATGTGATTGCTGTTAAAGAAGCAGCAGGCGATTTAGTACAAGCCATGAAAATTATTCAGCACGCTCCTAAAGATTTCTTAGTGATTTCTGGTGATGATATGATAGCGTTACCAATGACGTTAGCTGGAGGAGCAGGAGTGATATCAGTAATAGGTGAAGGAGTGCCAAAACAATTCTCTGAAATGATCAGACTAGGGTTAAAAGGCGAGGCAAAAGCTGCGTATGATCTACATTATAAAGTTGCAGACTCAATAGATTATATTTTTGAAGAAGGAAATCCGGTTGGTATTAAAGCCATGTTTAAAAGCTTGAATTTATGTGAAGCCACAGTGCGTTTGCCGTTAATAGAAGCGAGTGAAAGTTTACAGAATAAAATTGATGGTTTTATAGAGAATTTATAAGATAAATGTAATATATCTAAAGCCATAGCCTCATGTTATGGCTTTTTGTATTTTTTTTACAATAAATAGAATTTATGTCAAAGAAAATTAAAGATCCTGGTTTTGGGTATAATTCTACTAACAAACCAAATAGGTTAGTAAATGCAGATGGCTCGTTTAATATAAAACATTTGAACAGGCATTTTTCATTCTCGGAATTATATACGTATTTGATAAGCATGCCGTGGTGGCTGTTTTTTATGTTTGTCTTTTTAGGGTATGTGACAATAAATGTTCTTTTTGGAATGATTTATTACGTAGTAGGTATTGACCAATTGTCACTACAATCTGTAAATTCATTACAAGATTTTCTAAATGCGTTTTTCTTTAGCACACAAACCATCACAACATTAGGCTATGGTGCAATTTCACCTATTGGTAATCTTGCAGCATTTGTTGCAGCTTTTGAAGCATTTTTAGGTTTATTATCGTTCTCGTTTTTCACAGGATTGTTATATGGTCGATTTTCAAGACCAAAAGCAGCTATTAGGTTTAGTGAGACTTTTGTGATAAGGCCGTTTAAAAAAGAACGTGCATTGATGTTTCGATTGATGAATAAGCGTAAAAACATCATGATTGAGCCCGAAATTAATGTGACAATAGCGATAAACACAACAACTAAAAAAGGAGAGTTTAAACGCGAATTTTTTGAACTCCCTTTAGAAAGAAAAAAAATAATGTATTTGCCAACTACGTGGACCATTGTTCATGAAATTGATGATGGGAGCCCGCTATGTAAATACACAAATACAGAATTAAAGCAATTAAATGCAGAAATGTTTGTGTTGTTAGAGTATTATGAAGATTCGTTTTCTCAGAAAGTATATCAATTACACTCATATGATTTTAATCAGTTAGAATTAGAAAAAAAATTCACACCTGCTTATTATTTTGATGCTGATGGCACAGCAGTTTTAGATCATGAAAAGTTAAGTAAAACAGAAGCCATAAATTGATACGTTTGCCATAGAAAAGTTAAATTTTAGTAAATTTCATGGGCTTTATCGGTTGGAATCCTATCTTCGTTAAAGAAATTATTTTTAGTTCGATTAAAAATGATTAATTTTGCAAAATCTTTTGATTATATATGAAGCACTTACTATACATAATTACCATTGCATTTGCCTTAGGCTCGTGCTCAGAATACCAAAAAGTATTTAGAAAGGATGACGTTCCTGCAAAGTACGCTTTAGGTGAGCAATTATACAATGATGGTAAATTAAGAAAAGCACAACGTTTATTTGAACAGATTGTACCTGGATATAGAGGGAAACCTGGCGCAGAGAAATTAATGTATATGTATGGTAACACATTTTATTTGCAAGAAGACTATGTAACATCTGCATATCAATTAGAGCGTTTTGTAAAAGCATATCCGCGTAGTGAAAAGCTTGATGAAATGGCTTTTAAAGCAGCAAAGAGTAACTACTATTTATCTCCAAGATCAAGTTTAGATCAAGAAGATACTGAGAAAGCGATTTTAAAGTTACAAAACTTTATGAATACCTATCCAAAATCTGAATATTTCAAAGAAGCAAGTGATTTGGCTTTAGAAATGGATGCTAAATTACAAGATAAGGCGTATAATATTGCAAAAGGATACCACCATAGAATTAGTAGTGGAACTCAATACAGAGATGATTACTATGCGGCAATTACAGCATTAGAAAACTTTTTAAGAGACTACCCAGGTACGAAATACAAAGAAAAAGCCTTATATTACAGATTCGATACGGCGTTTTTATTGGCTAAAAATAGTACCGATAGAAGAAAGAAAACGCGTATAGAAGAAGCGATAGAATACTATAACAAGTGGAAAAAAGTTAGCACAGATTCAGAATTTTCTGAAGATGCAGACGAAAATTTAGCACTTATAACTAAAGAATTAGAAAATTTCAATACTAATAAATAATCATTATGGATATCAAGAATACAGCTGCTCCATCAACAACTATCACGTACAATAAAAACGAGGTAGATGAGCAAACAGGAAATATTTACGAAGCTATTTCAGTTATTTCTAAAAGAGCGACTCAGATAAATACTGAAATGAAGAATGAATTAGTAGAGAAACTTGAAGAGTTTGCTACATTCAATGATAGTTTAGAAGAAGTATTTGAAAACAAAGAACAAATTGAAGTGTCTAAGTTTTACGAAAAATTACCTAAACCTCACGCAATTGCTGTTGAAGAATGGTTAAGCGAAAAAGTTTACTACAGAGATACTACAAAAACAGAAGACTAATATATGTCAATATTAAGTGGTAAAAACATATTACTCGGTATTACTGGTGGTATTGCCGCTTATAAAACAACATATTTAGTCAGACATTTTATAAAAGCAGGTGCACATGTTAAAATTATCATGACACCTGCTTCTAAGGATTTTGTCACCCCACTTACATTATCAACCTTATCTAAAAATCCCGTATTATCATCTTTTACTAATGAAGATGATGATAATGACATGTGGAATAATCACGTCGATTTAGGGCTTTGGGCTGATATATTTGTTATTGCACCAGCAACAGCAAACACTATGTCAAAAATGGCATCTGGTAATTCAGACAACTTTTTACTTGCAACATATTTATCTGCAAAATGTCCTGTGTATTTTGCCCCAGCAATGGATTTAGATATGTACAAACATCCATCAACTTCAGCGTCTTTTTCTATATTGCAATCTTTCGGAAATATTATTATTCCAGCGGGCTCTGGTGAATTAGCAAGCGGATTAGTAGGTGAAGGAAGGATGGCAGAGCCAGAAGATATCTTATCATTTATAGAAAATGATATTTTAAGTAAGTTACCGCTAAGAGGTAAAAAGGTACTTGTTACAGCCGGACCAACTTATGAAGCTATTGACCCTGTACGGTTTATAGGAAACCATTCTTCTGGTAAAATGGGATTTGAATTGGCTACTGCTGCAGCAAATTTAGGTGCTGAGGTTATTTTAATATCTGGACCAACAAAAGAAAAGTTAACCAATTCATTAGTAAAAGTTATTCCTGTCACTTCTGCTGATGAGATGTACGCAGCTACACATGAGTATTTTAATACAGTAGATGTGGCAATTTGCGCAGCCGCTGTTGCAGATTACAAACCACAACAGATTGCTGATCAGAAAATAAAAAAGAAGACAGCTACGTTTACAATTGAGTTAGAAAAAACAAAAGATATTTTAGCTTCAATTGGTGCTATTAAACAACATCAAATAGTTGTAGGTTTTGCTTTAGAAACTAATAATGAAGTTGAAAATGCAAAAGGGAAGCTAAAGCGTAAGAATTTAGATTTTATTGTCTTAAATTCGTTACATGATAAAGGAGCAGGTTTTGGTAAAGCAACCAATAAAATTACAATTATTGATGCTGATGAATCGTTAACATCTTTTGAGCTAAAATCAAAAAAAGAAGTTGCGCAAGACATACTAAACCACCTTTTAAATAAGTTATAGAAATCACTAACGCTAATATTTATTATAAAAGCGTTTTAAGAAATCATAAAACAAGATGCGTAAATTAATCTCATTTTTTTGTTTATTACTAATTGTGTTTACTACAAATGCGCAAGAATTGAACTGTACTTTAGCTATTAATGCAGAGCAAACAGGGAGGCCAAATGAACAAGTATTTAAAACTTTAGAACGGTCATTAAATGATTTTATAAATAAAACAACTTGGACAGATAAAGTATTCGCGCCTCAAGAACGTATTGATTGTGGTATGGTGATTACAATTACTGACATGGGAACAGATACATTTACCGGTACATTACAGGTACAATCATCAAGACCTACATTTAATTCAACGTATAGCACACCAGTTTTTAACTTTAATGATAAAGATTTTAACTTTAATTATGTTGAGTTTCAGAATTTAACATTTAATCCTAATCAATTTGATTCAAATTTAATATCTGTAATTGCTTATTACGCTTATATGATTATTGGTTTAGATGCAGATACCTATTCTAAAAAAGGGGGAGAAGAGTATTATAACCAGGCAAAAAACATTTTAAATGTAGCGCAATCTGTTGGAGGAAAAGGTTGGGGGCCTACTGATGGAAACCAAACAAGATATCAATTAATAGATCAAATTTTATCGCCAACTTATATGGAGTATAGAAATGTGTTATACTCTTACCATAGAAACGCGTTAGATGTAATGAGTTCTAATCAGAAGAAAGCCAAAGAACGTATCATTTTAAGTTTAAAAGAGTTTAAGAAAATGAATTCTAGGCGTCCAAATTCGTTTATTCAACGTGTGTTTTTTGATGCTAAATCTGATGAAATTGAACAAATTTTTAGTGGTGGACAAAGCGTTAAAATTACAGAATTAGTTGAGGTGTTAAATCGTGTGTCACCAAATAATTCTTCTAAATGGAGTAACATAAAGTTTTAATAGAGAACTGTTATTAGTATTCTTAATTTCATCTTATAAACCATTCATTTTGTTAACGAACCTTTCCATAAAAAACTTTGCGCTGATTGATAATTTAGAGGTTGCCTTTAATGATGGGTTTTCTATAATTACTGGTGAAACAGGTGCGGGTAAATCTATTTTATTAGGTGGTTTAGGCTTAATTTTAGGAAAACGAGCAGATTTATCTGTGATTAATGACGCCACAGTAAAATGTGTAGTTGAAGCTGAATTTAATATTGAGAATTACAATCTTCAAAAATTATTCAAGCAGTCTGAATTAGATTATGAAGCGCAAACCATTATCAGAAGAGAAATTTCCCCTTCTGGTAAATCACGAGCATTTATAAACGATTCACCTGTATCATTACAAGTTTTAAAAACTGTGAGTGAGAAGTTGATAGATATCCACTCACAGCACCAAACCTTGCAGCTAACAGATAATTCATTTCAGTTTGAAGTGATTGATGCCTTGGCAAAAAATGACGCTAAGTTATCTGCTTATACAAAAGAATTGCAGGTGTATAAAAGTGTAGAAAAGGAATTACAAGATTTATTAGAGTTGCAGGCTAATGCTACCGAAACTCATGATTACAACACATTTTTATTAGAAGAATTGTTAAGTGCTAAGTTAGAAACGGTAAATCAAGAAGGATTAGAAGAAGAGCTGGAACAATTAAATAATGTAGAAGATATTCAGCAGCAATTATTACATGCTAATCAGTTGTGTTCAAATGAACAAGTTGGAATTTTAACCCTATTAGCAGAACTGAAAAACGGTTTGCGTGGTATTTCTAATTTCTCAGAAAATTACAACTCGTTATTCGAGCGTATCAATTCTACACACATTGAATTAGAAGATGTGTTTGGTGAAATTGAGCAAGCACAAGAATCGGTTGAAGCTAATCCGCAACGTTTAGAAGAGGTTACTACTATTTTGAATACTGTGCAGAGTTTATTTCAGAAACATAATGTAGATTCTGTAGAAGAACTTTTAGTTATTCAAAACGACTTAGATGCAAAAGTTGGTGTTGTAGCTAATTTAGATGATACTATTGCTGATAAGAAAAAAGAGGTTGCTATTCAAAAGGAGAAAGTTCAAACTATAGCAACAACTTTATCAGAAAACAGACAAAAAGCTATTCCGAAATTAATACAGCAGCTTGAAAAAATATTAAAAAACCTGGGTATGGAAAATGCTCAGTTTGAAATTACTGTACATCAAGAAAATACATTCTTGTCAAACGGAAAAGATGTATTATTATTCTTATTTTCTGCTAATAAAGGCGGGAATTTTAATGAATTGAAAAAGGCTGCGTCAGGAGGGGAATTATCGCGTATCATGTTAGCCATTAAAGCTATTTTGTCAAAATATAAGAAGTTGCCAACTATTATGTTTGATGAAATTGATACCGGAGTTTCAGGTGATGTAGCTCATAAAATGGGGATGTTAATGCAGTATATGAGTGATAATATGCAGGTATTTAGTATTACGCATTTATCACAAATAGCAAGTAAAGGTAGTGCGCATTTTAAAGTGTATAAGGAAGATGTTTCTGGTAAAACTAGATCTGACTTAAAGCAACTAAGCCCTGATGAACGTGTCAATGAAATTGCTGAGATGATAGGAGGTAAGGACCTGACGGATTCTGCAATAAATCATGCTAAAGAGTTGTTGAATAACTAATTAGCTGCATTGTATTAGTTACATTAGTTATATTTCAAAATTAACCTTATTTTTAGCTATGTAAATACATTATAAAACATGGCACAGATTTCAAAATCAGCACTTAATTTTTTAGAAAATTTATCTCATAACAACAACAGAGAGTGGTTTAATGAGCGTAAAACAACGTTTAAAACTCACGAGAAGGAAGCAAAAATGTTTTATCAATCAGTTCTAGAGAAGTTACGTGAAACAGATGAAATTGATGCCTATAAGTTAATGCGTATTTATAGAGACGTCCGTTTTTCAAAAGATAAAACTCCTTATAAAGCACGTTTCGCTGGAAGTTTTAAACGTTCTACTGAAGCACTTCGTGGGGGCTATTTTTTAAATATAGAACCTAATAACTGTATGGTTGGCGGTGGATTTTATGGACCAAATCCAAAAGATTTATTGCGCATTAGAAGTGAATTTGCTATTGATTCTTCTGAGATTGAAACTATTATTAACAGTAAAAAATTTAAAGCAACATTTCCTAGTGGTATTGAAGGTGATGGTGTAAAAACTGCACCAAAAGGGTTTTCAAAAGATAATGAGGCAATAGAGTTGATTCGTAAAAAGCAATTCTATGTTATGAAGTCATTTACCAATGAAGAGCTATTATCTGAAGACTTTGCTGATAAAGTTGTAGAAGTGTTTGTTACACTCCGCCCATTTTTTGATTATATGAGCGAAGTATTAACAACAAATTTAAATGGAGAATCGGTATTAAAGTCTTAACCAGCGATTAATAAATCATCTGGTTGTTCAAATTGTAGCGCATTATCTTTTAAGCGTTCAATAACTAAATGCATCATACGTTTATTAAGGGCTGACGAATTTTTAATATAATGTTTGTATTCTTCAACGGTAAATACGCCAATGACCATTCCTTTTAAAGAGTTTCTGAATTTCACATCTTTTTGAATGGCATTCTCTATATAGTCTATTTTTTTTGATGTTGCCAGAGTATAATAAAAACCTTTATGTTTTTTAATATAGTTTTTAAAAGCTTCAATTAACAGGTCGTTTTGAAATTTAATAGCTGGCCTAATTGTGGCATTTTGAAAATACTCATCTTCAGACATGTTATCCGATAGAGTTGTAGTTTTTACGCCTAATCTAATCTTTACTAAATCATTTGTTCTATTGTCCATAATTTATAAAGTATTTGTTTACTCTAAATTACGATTTATGGGAGTAACCTATTAATTACAGTTATATAGTTATCAACTGAGTTGTAAACAATTTGACGTATAATTACCTGAATGTTAATTATTTGTAATTATGTTGTATCTTTGTAATTCTTAAAATTCAAAAGAACTACTTCACATTACATACCCCAAGATTATAGTTGTATAATACTAATCAAAATTTAGGGATATGAAAAAGTCAAGTTTATTATTACAAATTGTATTGGGTGTATTATTATTTAGTTCTGGTATTTTATCAGCACAGGAAAAAACCAACCAGCAATACTTAGCAGTAACTAAAATGCATTGGAACATGGATATGGAAGATTTTTCTATGAAAGAATGGCAAGCTGTTGAGAAAGAATTTTTAGATAAAGTCACATTAAAAAACGACCATATTTTAGCTACAACAACATCACTTCATTTCATGACAGAAGATAATACAGAAGTATTATATGTCCAGTTGTTTAATTCATGGAATGATATTGATTTATCTAGTAAAAAAAATAATGAATTAATAAAAAAGGCTTGGCCAGATGAAGCTAAACGCAAAGCTTTTTTGAATAAACGTGATAGCTACTACAGTACTTATCATTCCGATGAGATTTACGCAACAATCTCTGGAGCAAAACCGTATACAGAAACATCAAAAGATCCAATTCTTTATTATGTAAGGAAAAGTCAATTTGCTTTTCCTGAAGATGGAAGTGAAAAAGAATTTGAAACGCTTAGAAAAGCTTTTATAACTGATGTAATCTATAAGAACACATATATAAAAGCATATTATCCTTATGTACACGCATGGGGAGCTGATAAACGAGATTTTATTGAAGTATATGCAGTAGAGTCGTTAGATGCAATAGATAAGTTATTTGTAGAACAGGAGAGGTTAAATAAAGCACGTTTTTCTGATGAGTCCAAAATGAAAACTGAAGGAAAAAAAATAGGGAAATATTTCACAGGTGTTCATGCTGATTATGTGTACAGGTCGGTGCCTGAGCTTGCAAAAAGAACTACAACTTCAAAATGAGAGCAATAATTAATATATAAAAAAAGCGCTTCAATTAGGAAGCGCTTTTTTTATAAACTGTAATCTAAAATATTAGATACCTTGTTCTGTAAACATTTCAATCAATTTAGGGCTAGAAGGTCTTGGAGCATCTGCATCTACAATATTACCATTTGGATCTAATAAGATAAACCTTGGTATTCCAGTTACCTCATAAGCTTTAGAAAATTCTCTATCATCTCCAGAATGTAATTGAATACCTCCTAATTCTTTTTCAGTAACCATTTTTGTCCAAGCTTCTTTGTTTTTGTCAACAGAGATACTTACAAATTCAATGTCTTTACCATGGTATTTCTCTTCTACTTCTTTTAAGAATGGGATTTCTTTTTTACAAGGTCCGCACCAAGTAGCCCACATGTCAATATAAACATATTTACCTTTTAAGTCTGATAAAGATGTTTTCCCACCTTTATGGTTTTCATAATCAAAAGCAGCTGATTGTTGACCAACCATTGCTTTCATTTTTGTTTTTGCAGCAAACATTTGTGCAAATTGTCCAGACATACCTTCTATAGCTTTATATTGATTTGCTATTGTTGTACTGTCAATTAACGCTTTTCCACCTTCTAATAACGCAGTGTAATCAGCTTTAAACTTTGCTATTCCAGTATTAAAGTTCTCTTGGTCTCCACCAATTAAAGCTTCGTAATCTAAATTTTCTTGCAATAATGTAATTTTTGAAAATAACTGATTTGCTTCAGACCCTTCACCAGTAAAGGCTAGTGATTTATCAAAGTCTTCGGTATCAACTGTCATGTTAAAATGATCTCCTTTTTTAATATAAATAGAAGCTGCTTGATTGTTATCATGAATGGTGTAATTACCTTCATCTACTCTTAAAGTATCAGAGAACATACCGTTTTCATCAACAGAAAGCTCTTTAATCATGTTTCTTCCTTGAATAATAGTTAATTTATCATTAACCTTATTTGTAATTTTTCCTGAAACTAAGGTGTAATCTACAGGTGTAGCTTCTTCTTTTTTACAAGAAATAACGGCTAAAGTTGCTAGTGCAAAAACAATTTTTTTCATTTTGATATTTTGATTTATACAATTTAAATTAACGAAAATAATAGCAATTTACTATTGATAAGTAAACTCTATATTTTTCATGGATGCTAAAAATACAGAAAATAAATAAATATGTATAAATACTTAACATTTGTTTTGGAAATCATTGGCGCTTTGCTGACTTTTGACTTTTATTTTTATAGATATGACACATAAAATTAGTACAAGTCGTTTGACTTTGGAGATTATTCAAAACATTATTACTGAACGTAAAACAATTACTTTGTCTGAAGAGGCTGTTGAGAATATTCAGAAGTGTAGAGCATATTTAGATGAAAAAATGAAAAGAGAATCAAAGCCTATTTATGGTATAAATACAGGTTTTGGTTCATTGTGTAATGTTAAAATTGATGCTAATAATTTAACGCTATTACAAGAAAACTTAGTGATGTCTCATGCTTGTGGAACAGGAGATAGAGTACCTCAAGACATTGTGAAATTGATGTTGTTACTTAAAATTCAAAGCTTAAGCTATGGTCACTCAGGTGTACAATTGGTAACTGTTGAGCGTTTGGTAACGATGTTTAATAATAACATATTACCAGTAATTTACACTCAAGGCTCATTAGGTGCTTCTGGTGATTTAGCGCCATTAGCTCATTTGGCATTACCACTTATTGGAGAAGGTCATGTAATGTATAATGATCAAGAGATTTCTGCTACAACTTTATTTAAAAAAATGGGTTGGGAGAAAATCACTTTACAGTCTAAAGAAGGATTAGCGTTGTTAAACGGAACTCAATTTATGAGTGCTTATGGTGTTCATAATTTATTAAAAGCTTATAAGTTATCTTATTTTGCTGATGCGATTGGAACAATGTCTTTAGAAGGGTTTGACGGGAATAAATCACCATTTTTAGCATTTTCACATATTATTCGTCCGCATAGTGGACAATTACAAACTGCTGAGCGTATATCTTCTTTTTTAGAAGGTAGTGAATTGATTGAACAAGATGGAAAGGCAGTTCAAGATCCGTATTCTTTCAGATGCATGCCACAAGTTCATGGTGCGTCTAAAGACACTTTATCTTTTGTAAAAAAGACATTTGAAACAGAAATAAATTCGGTAACAGATAATCCGAATATTTTTATAGAAGAAGATTTGGTGATTTCTGCAGGGAACTTTCATGGACAACCATTAGCTTTAGCGGCCGATTATTTAGCCATTGCCATGTCGGAATTAGGAAGTATTTCTGAGAGAAGAACTTACCAGTTAATTTCAGGATTACGTGGTTTACCAGCGTTTTTGGTAAAAGAACCAGGATTAAATTCGGGTTTTATGATTCCGCAATATACTGCAGCAAGTATTGCAAGTGCTAACAAACAGTTGTGTACGCCATCAAGTATTGATTCTATTGTGTCAAGTAACGGACAGGAAGATCATGTGAGTATGGGAGCAAATGGAGCTGTGAAATGTAAGACAGTGATTGATAATGTGGAACGTATTTTAGCTATTGAATTGCTAAATGCCACTCAAGCTTTAGAATTTAGAAAACCTTTAAAATCGTCTGATTTTATAGAAACTTTAGTTGATGCGTATCGTAATGAAGTCCCTTTTGTAGAAATTGACCGATTATTACATGACGATATCCAAAATTCAATAGCGTTTATTCAAAACTTTGAATTGGATAATGAAGTAATGTTTTAAAACAATTTTCATCATACTAAAAAAGTCAGTTATTATGTAGCTGACTTTTTTTATTTGATAATATCAAATGTTGTGTAGTTTTTGGTTTGTTCGGTAGTATAATAAGTAACTTCCGTAACTTGAGAGAGGGGAGAACCTTCAGTTTTTAACCAATCTATAAAATCATAAAGAGTCTTCTTATCACCAACAGCTTCAATATATACTGAACCATCAGATTGATTTTTTACAAACCCAAAAAGTTTTAGTTCTCTTGCTTTCTGGTGTGTGTACTTTCTAAACCAAACGCCTTGAACTTTTCCTGTTACCGTTATATTGTATTGCAATATCATATTAAACTATTGCAACGGGTGTTTTATATTCATTAATGGCAACAAATGTAAAATGTCCTGTTACAGCTAATTCTCGCTCTGGGGCATACATGCGTTCTGTGAAAATATCAACTTTAATTTTACAACTTGTTGTACCAACTTTAACCACAGTGGCAACTAACTCGATGATGCTTCCTTCTGGTATTGATTTTTCAAAGTCAATTTGATCTGTAGAAACTGTAACCATTCGTTTCCTGCTAAACCTAGTGGCGCAAATAAACGAAGCTTCATCCATTAATTGTAAAGCAGTACCACCAAATAAAGTGTCATAATGGTTTGTGGTATTCGGGAATACAGCTTTGAAAATTCGGGTTTCAGACTGTTTTATACGTTCTTCTAATGTCATTGTTTCCATAAATATGTTTTTAGGCTATAATTGCATCAATTTTTATTATGAAATTATAGATGCAAAAGCACTTACAATAGTTACTTTTGCAGTAAATATAGTTGATATGAATATAATAGAGAGTTTAAAATGGCGATATGCTACAAAAAAGTTTGATACTACAAAATTGGTGTCGGATGAAAAATTAGCTATTTTAAAGGAAGCATTCACACTTACGGCAACATCATATGGTTTACAGCCAGTAAAAATGTTAGTGATATCTAATAAAGCTATTCAAGAGCAATTGGTTGCACATTCTTATAATCAACAGCAAGTTGCTCAGGCGTCACATGTGTTAGTGATTTGTAGAGAGAATACAATTGATGAAGCATTTATTCGAGATTGTTTTGAAAATGAAAAAGATATTAGAGGAACTTCAGACGATGTACTTGATGGATTTCGTTCCTACTTAATAAATGATTTTTCATATAAATCTGATGATGATATCAAGTTATGGGCAACTAAACAAGCATATATCATTTTAGGGAACTTATTAACAGTTTGTGCAGTTGAGCAAATAGATGCGTGCCCAATGGAAGGGTTTGTTCCAGAACAATATGATGAGTTATTAGATTTAAAATCTAAAGGTTTATCATCTGTATTAGTGTTACCAATTGGGTATCGTGCTGAAGACGATATGTTCTCAGAATTAAAAAAAGTAAGAAAATCTGTAGCAAATAATATAATTGATTATTAAATTGGTAAGGTATTTGTGACACTACTAACTAATAAGTTTAAGTATAAACCGATGAATAGAATTGTATTAATATTAACTCTTTTTGTTTCAACGTTTTTTTATGCGCAACAAGGGAACGCTCAATTAAACTGGGAAACAGATTTTAATGTAGCAAAGACTAAAGCTAAGAAAGGTAATAAGCCAATCTTAATGCTATTTACAGGTAGTGATTGGTGTCCGCCATGTAAGTTATTGAAAAAAGATTTTTTTCAATTCTACTCAGTTTAAGGCGCAATCAAGTGAATTTGTATTGTTATTGGTGGATTTCCCTAAGAATAAAGATTTGATTTCAGATACTCAAGAAGCCCAAAATAAAGAACTCAATAAAGCTTATGGTGTAAGATCATTACCAACCTTGATAGCAGTAAATCATAACGGCAATGTTATTGACAAAATAAAAAGCTATAATGCTCAAAGAGATACGAGTGCTCATTTTGAGTTTATTGATAAAATAAGTAAATAAAATAATCCTAAATAAAATTTTAAAAGTCGCATTTTGCGACTTTTTTGCATTTTACACTAAGGTGTTCTTAGTTAGTGAGTTACGTTTTAACTGTGATAAAGATCTGTTAATCGTGATAATTTAAAAAACAAGTCTATTTATTGAAAATATGTCAATAATTTCATTGGTTATTTGATGTGAATTTATATTTTTAAGTAATAACTTAACAATGTAGTCATTAAGATATTTTACCTCACGTTGTTCTTTACCTCACTAGTTTTCTCACAGCAAGGCGTTGGTATTGGTACAAATAGTCCACAACAAAAATTGCATATCGCATCACCTACAGGGTCTTTAAGGGTTGAAAGTTTGAATCATATAAATAATACTTTTAACGGAGGAGATATTGATGCTGATTTAGATTTAACTAATAATACATTTCCATTATACGTAGATGATAAAGGAGATTTTACATTAGAACTAGTTCCGCTTTATAATAGTGAAGATTCAGATGCATTAGATAACACAGTTCTACCTGGAGCATCAGTTACGTTATTGACAACAGATGCAGATGGAAAAGCTGAAACACAAATTACATCTTATACAATTGCGGTAAACAGATCTACAATATTAGAAGTAAAATATAATTTGAGTTTTGATGTTTATGAAACCGCTGCAAAAAATGTTATTACTGAACGTGTTGCAAGAAGGATTTCAACATATTTTAGAGTATCTGGTATGACAAGAAGGTATGGTCCGGCATCAAAGTGTTATTATAGTGGTTCTACAAATAGTGTTCCTGGGTCAATGTTTAATGCAAGTACGTGTTATATTATACTTCCTTCAGCAGGATCATATACGGTTAGCTTTTTTGGTGAGGTATCATCAAATACTAAGGGATCAGGAGGGCCGCCAACAGGTTTAGCCAATGTGCAATCAACTTATGTTGAATTTGCTACAGGTAACGACTCTATCTTTTTTAGATTACATTAATCACCCTAAATTAAGTTCAGATGAAACAAATTAAATACATATTTATATTAGCAAATTTGATTGCCTACGGGCAAGTAGGAATTGGAACAACCACTCCTCAACAAGAATTGCATGTTGCTGGTACAAACTCTACGGTTAGAATAGAGAAGCTAAATTCAGTTAATAGTGCAACATTTAATGATGGAGTTAAAATTGCACCAGTTTTTGTAGACGGAAATGGTGATTTAACGTTAGATTCAGGCTTTGGCGCTGCAGGTGTTGAACCGTTAAACTTCTTGTTAGATATTCCTGATTTTATTCCAGATGACCCGTATAACCCGTTAGGGTTTCCTGGTTCTGGAACTGTTGTAAATAACCCTATAGGGACTTCTACAAGTGAAGGGCAAATAGTTTCGATACCATTAACTATTCCACAAACTGCTTTAATTGAAGTTAAATATGGGGTAACAATTGTAATTGCTGGTAGTGATATGCAAGCTGGACCTCCTGCATTCTACACCGTTAGTGGAGAAACGTCAACAGTATTTACTTACTTTAGAATTGATATAGATTCTGATGGTCTTTCACCAGCAGAAATGGCTAAGAAATATGGACAAAAAGCACAAATGTATTCAACATATCCTGGAGGAATTTTAGGATATCCGTATATGAATAGTCAAGGATACTTAACCTTACCACCTGGAAATCATAGCATAATTTTTTATGGTGTAGTAAATGACTCAGCGTTAAGTTATACAAGTGTAGGCTTTGGTGGTACAAAAGATTATTTAAAAATTAGAGTATATAACTAAACTTAAAGAACATGAAAAATTTTATATACATATACATATTATCTACAATTTCTGTATTAGCACAAGTCGGTATTAATACAACGACTCCAGTTCAAGAGTTACATGTTGCTGGAGCCACAGAGAGTGTTAGAGTTGAAGGGTTAAATACAATCAATAATGTTGATAACTTAGGAATAGGCTCTTCTACAAGAGTTTATGCAGATGCAGATGGTGACCTTGTTTTAGGAAGTTCAGCAGAAACAATTGAGCTTTTAATAGATTTTGAAAATTATTTAGTAGATGGTAATAATACCAATGGAGCATCTAATAACCAAATATTGCAAACAGGAGGAGGAAATGGGTATACTGCAACAGGTATTCAGAATGATATTCCAGGATCAATATTTACATTAACTAAGAATGCTATTGTTGAAGTAAATTATTCTATTTCGTGGTCGGTTGAAATAAATTCTACAGGTAGAGTAAGTGATAATAGAGCAAGAATTATTCAAACAGGATTATATTTTAAAAAATTTAACACTGGTACAGGATTGTATGAAAATATTTTAACGGATGTTGATGGTAATTTTATTAATTCTGGTCCTTGGTGTATTGCCTCAAATGCAGGTGGGTGTACAGAAGTAGGAGGGTTGTTAGCGATAAATGGACAGTTTTATAATAATGGACATGGTAAACATGGTGAACATGAAAATTTTCAAAATACAGGTTCTGATTATGTGAAATTAGGTCCTGGTACATATTACGCTATGTTTGCTGGGCAAATCGCAGTTGGGTCTACTGTAGGTTCTGGTGCTGCAAAAATGTATTTAGGTTCTGGTAGTAGTGATGAATTGCAAATTATAGCTCATTATTATTATTAATAGCTACAAAAATTAAAACATAAAAAAGTCACTCAATTGAGTGACTTTTTTAGTCATTCTATAAAATAAAAAATGTTTATTAAAATGTAGTATAATCAACTATTTCTAAGCCGTAACCTATAATACCAACACGTTTTTTATGCGCGCTAGCATTTGAAATTAAATTCAGTTTATGAATTCCTAAATCATGTAATATCTGTGCGCCTATACCAAAGTCTTTGACATCCATTTTTATTCTTGGAGCTCTAATTTCTCCTTCACCTTGATTCTTTTTTAACTGTTCTAAGCGACTTAGAATATTTTAAAGAAGGACTTTCCTGGTTGATAAATACATAAGCACCTTTATTTGATTTATTTATCAATTGAAAAATACTATCTAATTTTTTATCTGTATCAAAAGTTAATGTATCTAGTATATCGTTGTTAACAAGAGTAGAGGTTACACGAACAGTTACAGCTTCATCTTCAGTCCAAGTTCCTTTAGTTAAAGCAACATGAACTTGATTGTTAGTTGTTTGCTTATATGCTCTAATTCTATAATCTCCAAAACGTGTTTTTATTTCAAAATCCTCTTTCTTTTTAATCAAAGAATCGTGCTCCATTCTATAGGCAACTAAATTTTCGATAGAAACAATTTTCAAATCGAATTTTTTAGCAACTTCTAACAACTGAGGTAAACGTGCCATAGAGCCATCTTCATTCATAATCTCTACAATAACACCAGCAGGTTTTAAGCCAGCTAGGCGCGCAAAATCTATTGCTGCTTCAGTATGCCCTGTTCTACGTAATACACCACCAGTTTTAGCTTTTAACGGAAATATGTGTCCTGGCCTATTTAAATCATGTGCTTTAGTATCTTCTTCAATCAATGCTTGAATTGTTTTAGCTCTATCACTTGCAGAAATACCAGTAGTTACACCTTTTCCGTTTAAATCTACTGATATTGTAAATGCAGTTTCCATAGGGTCTGAGCTATTGCTCGTCATCATGTCTAACTTTAATTCTTCACATCTAGACTCAGTTAGAGGTGCACAAATTAATCCTCTACCATGAGTTGCCATGAAATTTATCATTTCTGGTGTTACCATTTCAGCCGCCGCTAAAAAATCACCTTCATTTTCTCTATCTTCGTCATCAACAACAATGATTACTTTTCCTTGACGAATATCTTCAATAGCGTCATGAATACTGTTTAATTGTGTTGTGGTTGTTTTTTTTAGTGTACTCATCATTTTATGTCGTAAAAGAATTAGTGTTCTTTTTTCTCTTTAGAAATTATTGCCCAAATTTTACTGAAAAATATTGTGATACCATCTGTATTTACTATGCCTTTATCTGAAGTTGCATTTTTTGTTAGCATTATACCCAAAGGAAGCATAATCACAGTAGATAACCAAGCTCCAAAAAATGTAGGTATAGCTCCTTTTTCAGCACTATTCTCTGCAAATAAACCAATAAACCAATAGGTCAGAAATAATATTATAGCAATAACCATAGGTAATCCCATTCCACCTTTTCTAATAATAGCACCTAAAGGTGCTCCAACAAAAAATAAAAGAAAACAAGAAACAGCTAAAGCAAACTTTTTTTGTAATGCCATTTTGTGCAAGTTTAAATTAGATGTTTTGTTTTTTAAGCTTTGTTCTCTACTTTCAATTTGTTTAAAGGATGTATTACTTGTGCTAATAGCTAAATCTAATATTTTAAGTTTCTCTTCTTGAGTAAATAACTTAAAGTAATCACCTTTAAAAACTTTTATTATGTCTTTAGAGTTTTTCTTTTTCCTTAAAAGTGAATCATTGTTTTTTTTAGGTGTTAAGGAATTTGCTTGTAATTCGTTATTTGCTATCGATGTTTTATTTTGCGATTTTGATGGCTCAATTAAAGTTTCCTCTTTGTATTGTTTGTTAGTCGGTCTAGATATAGCTAAGCTATGGTATAAGTTATCAATTTCTTTATTGTTTTCTTGTGTGATTTTTTGTTCTAAAGAGTCAATTGTAGGTAATAATTCATTTATTTTAAGCATTCTGTATGTAACCCCTTTTCCTTTTACACCTAAATCTACTTTATTAAATTCAGATAAATCTATATTCATAGTGTATTTTTCAAAAGAGCTTTTTGCATGTGGTGCTTTTTTTCTCTTTTTAGGGTCACGTGATTTTATATCCTGATAGTAATTTCCATCAAATAAAACCAATTGTAAAACATTGGATTCCTCACTAGAAATTAATTCTCCAGTTTTTGCTTTTGTGACAATTTTGTTCTGATTACCTATTTTTTTAAATAATACAACATTTTCTAAAAGATTGCCATTTTCGCCAGATTTTTTATCTACTTTAATTGTGATGTCGCCAATGGTATTAAACTGGCCTTCAGCTATAGCCATAGCAGGTGTTAACTGCGCAATATTTCGTCTTAAATTTCGAGATTCATATTCCCCCCAAGGAATAACATTATTAGCGAAAAAGAAAGTAGTAATACTTAATAAAAGTATAAAAACAGAAATACCTCTCATAGCGCGTTGTAATGAAATTCCTGCTGATTTCATTGCTGCAAACTCATAGTTTTCGGCAAAATTACCGAAAATCATAATTGAAGTTAATAATATAGTTAGCGGTAATATAAGTGGAACAAGAGTAGGGAGTAAGTAAACTAAAAACTTAAAGATGATAATTAAATCTAAATCTTTACCCGCTAACTCCTTAACAAAAAGCCAAACCGATTGCAGTATAAATATGAAAATAAGTATCGTAAAAACACTAAAAAATGTTTTTAAGAAAGTTGTTAGAATGTATCGGTCAAGTATTTTCAAGATCTAGTCTACTCGTTTATATAGTAATCACTGTATTTTGATCTGTCAAAAATAAATAAACTTTCTAAAAACAGATAAAGGTTGAAATTTGTTTTAAAACTATTAACAGTAATAAGTTGTTGTAACAGTACCATTTTTACCATTTTCTATCAAGTTATAAATGTCGTTTTATAGTATTAGTGTCAATACCTAAAAGCACATATTTAATTTCTGAATTACTATCAATAGGTGTTAATTTTACATGTTGAATTGAACGTCCTTTAATAGGTAGTTTTTTGTCCCATGCATATGTGTATCCTTCTTTATAGAATGTTAACATTTTTGAAGGTGTAATGGCGTCACCATCTTCATCAGAAGCATTGGTAATTGTAATTTCTTCATCCTCACTGTTTATAGTGTAAGATTTTTTACCATCATGTAATCTTGTTACTCCCATAAGATTTAAAAGATAGTGCTCACCTTTTAAGTAGACATTTCCTTTGGTGCTTTGTTCAATGTTTTCAGCCTCGTTTTTCAAGCTATATTTAAAATCGATACTGATATTTTTATAACTTTTTACTTTAGCAGAAACAGTTTCTAAATACTGTTTAGCTTTAGCTGAGTTTTGAGAAAAACTTAATGAACTAATTAATGTGATGATGATAACTAAATACTTTTTCATGTGTCTTAATTGCTTTCGTTTGCTAATAATTGATCTAATGCTACCAAATCTGGCACTAATACTTGTCTTGCTTTACTACCTTCAAAAGGCCCTACAATTCCTGCGGCTTCTAACTGATCTATCAATCTTCCTGCTCTGTTGTATCCTAATTTTAATTTTCGTTGTAATAAAGAGGCTGATCCTTGCTGAGCAGTTACTAATACTTCTGCAGCTTCACGGAACAGTTTATCTCTATCTGAAATATTATTATCAAGAGTCGTGCCACCGTCTTCGCCAACATATTCTGGAAGTAGATGCGCATCAGGGTATGCTTTTTGTCCGCCAATGAACTCAGTGATTTTTTCAACCTCTGGAGTGTCTACAAATGCACATTGAATACGGATTAACTCATTTCCTTGTGTATATAACATATCACCACGACCAATTAATTGATTGGCGCCACCTGTATCTAAAATGGTTTTAGAATCAATACCTGTCATTACTCTAAAGGCAACTCTTGCTGGGAAATTGGCTTTAATCATACCAGTAATAACATTTACAGACGGACGTTGGGTAGCAATAATTAAATGAATACCAATGGCACGAGCCAATTGTGCTAAACGCGCAATAGGTGTTTCTACTTCTTTACCAGCAGTCATAATTAAATCTGCAAACTCATCGACTACTAAAACGATGTAGGGTAAAAATTTATGTCCGTCATTCGGATTTAATTTACGTGCTTTAAACTTCTTATTATATTCAACAATGTTTCTACAAAATGCATTTTTTAGCATTTCATATCTGTTATCCATTTCAATACATAAGGAGTTTAAAGTATTAATTACTTTTGAGTTATCAGTAATAATAGCTTCTTCACTATCTGGTAATTTTGCTAAATAGTGACGTTCAATTTTATTAAAAAGCGTTAATTCTACTTTCTTAGGATCAACTAAAACAAACTTAACTTCTGCAGGGTGTTTTTTGTATAATAATGAAGTTAAGATACAGTTTAAACCAACCGATTTACCTTGACCTGTTGCACCAGCCATCAATAAGTGTGGCATTTTAGCCAAGTCTACTACCAATGTTTCATTACTAATAGTTTTACCAAAGGCAATTGGTAATTGCATTTCAGCTTCTTGGAAATTTTTAGATGCAATTGCAGAACGCATAGAAACCATTTGAGGTTTTTTATTTGGTACTTCTATACCAACTGTACCTTTACCAGGCATAGGTGCAATAATTCGAATACCCAAAGCAGCTAATGATAAGGCGATGTCATCTTCTAGATTTTTTATTTTTGAGATGCGGACACCTGCTTCTGGAATAATCTCATATAAAGTAACTGTAGGTCCAACAGTGGCTTTTATAGTAGATATTTCTATTTTATAATTTTTAAGTGTAGTAACAATTTGATTTTTATTGTTTTCTAACTCGCCTTGATCAATGGTAATACCTTGTCCGCCTGTATAGTCTTTTAGTAAGTCTATTGTTGGGAATTTAAAATTACTAAGTTCAAGTGTTGGATCAAATTCTCCAAAGTTTTCTACAAGTTTATCAGATAAATTATCAGTAATGGTTTTTTCTTCTTCCATGACTTCAACTTCCATAGCTAAACCATCTTTTCCTGAAGCGATAATGATATCTTCTTTTGGAGTTTCAGTTTCTAAAGGCGTATTCTGTTCTTCAGTAGTTAGTTGAATTTCAGTGGTAATTTCTTCTTCCTCATTTATACTACTATCATTTGGAGAATGTTCTAAAACAAATTCCGAAATTATATCTTCTTCAGATATTTCATGTGTTACAGGTGTATCATTAACATCTTGTTCAATATCTTCCTGTATAGATTCTTTAGTTGATTTAAAAAGATCTCCAATTACATCAAAAGTAATCTTAAAGCGAGTGATTAAATAGGTAAGAAGAAAGAACAACAACAACACTCCTGTACCAAGTTTTCCTAGATAACCTTGTAAATAGTCATTAATTTCAAATCCGATTGTACCACTTAAAATTGAACTACTAAAAAAGCCTAAGAATACAGATAGCCATAAGGTAACAAGTAAGCCCCAAAGCCATCGTTTTTTTAACAAGTCTAACTTAGTGTCTAATAAACACGTGATTCCAGATAAACCAATCAAGAAAGAAATGATAAGTGACGCTACACCAAAACCTTTATAAATAAATAGATGTGATACAGATGCACCAAAAACATTTGCGATGTTTTCAGTTTTTGAATAGCGAGTTAAGTGTCCAATTTCACTTTGATCTGCTTTCCAAGTAAATAGATAAGAAATAAAAGCTACACACAATAAACCACCAAATAAAACTAAAAATGCACCAAGAATGTTTTTTTGCTGTTTGTTTAAACTAATTTGAGGTAGCTTAAACTTCTTAGAGGTTTTTGTTTGAGTTTTCTTTTTTTTTGCCATTAATACAGTTGTTTTATATAGCTATTATTTTAGGAATGTAAATAATCATACCAACTATTAATCCTGCTAATGCAGCTATAAATACAGCTCCAGCTGCAATATCTTTTATTAATCCAATTTTATGATGGAAATCTGGGTGAATAAAATCCGCTATTTCTTCAACTGCAGTATTAACTCCTTCAATACTCATAATAATTCCTATAGCTAAAACCTGAAACATCCATTCAGTAGCTGAGATATTAAAATAAAAACCTGCACAAGTAAGTACTATTGCAATAGAAAACTGAGCTTGAATGCTTGATTCAGTTTTAAGGAGTATAAACGCCCCTTTAACTGCATATTTAGCACCATTCATCCTGTTTGTAATAAAATTTTCTTTGCGATGCCCCATAGAATACAAAATTACCGTTAAAATTAATATATTTGCAACGATTTTCAAATATAAAATACTTAATGAATTTTTCAATTAGAATTCAAGAATATAAAATATTTTTTTACAGGTTATTGCTTGTATATTTCTTTTACTTTTTGTCAAGGTTGTTTTTTTATGCCTTTAATTATGAGTTATTAGATGTCACAACTGTTTCAGAGTTTTTAAACATTTTTTATAGAGGATTAAGTTTTGATACTACTGCAATTCTATACATTAATTCTCTATTTCTATTAATGAGTGTTTTACCCTTGTTTATAAATACTTCAAAAGGGTATCAAAAAGTAGTACTTTGGGTGTATTTTATTACCAATTTAATAGCCTACGCTACAAATTTCATAGATTTTATTTACTATAAATTTACCTTTTCTAGAACTACAACAGCCGGATTAGAATCAGTAGAAAATGAAAGTAATAAAGTTGGTTTGTTTTTTACATTTTTAGTTGACTATTGGTACGTGTTTTTACTGTTTTTTATCACCGCGTTTGCCTGGGTGAAATTGTACAAGCTAGTAGAAATTAAGGAGAAAAAATACCCGAATATAATAACGTACTTACTTAGTTCGATTGTTATATTTTGTGGGATAGCTGTTCTTACAGTAGGAGGGATTAGAGGCGATTTTAAACATAGTACAAGGCCAATTAATTTAGTTGACGCCAACAGGCATGTAAGTAAAGTGTCACACTCTGATATGATATTGAATACTCCATTTGCAATCATAAGAACCATAAATAAGAATTATTTTAAAAAACGCAAAGGAGTAGATGAAATCGTTATTGCAAATGCCTTTTATCCAATTAAGCAATATAACAGAGTAGTGGAAAAGAAGCCAAATGTTGTCGTATTAATTGTTGAGAGTTTTGCTCGTGAATATATTGGTAGCTTTAATGAAAAGTCTGGAATATCAGACTATGAAGGGTATACGCCTTTTGTAGATTCTTTAGCCCAACACAGTTTAATTTTCCCTAATGCCTATGCTAATGGTAGAAAGTCTATACATGCAATGTCATCAATTTTAGCAGGGATACCATCATTTAAAGTTGCTTATACATCATCACCATATTCAAACCAAGAAACGCAATCTATGGTTTCTGCATTTAATGAAATGGGGTATGACACCTCATTCTTTCACGGTGCTCCAAATGGTTCAATGGGATTTTTAGGTTATAGTAACATTTTAGGTTTTGACAATTATTACGGAAAAACAGAGTATAATAATGATGCTGATTTTGATGGTTTATGGGGAATATGGGACAAGCCATTTTTGAATTACACTTCAGATGTTTTGTCGCAAAAAAAGGAGCCGTTTATGGCAACTTTAATTACATTATCGTCACATTCACCCTATAAAGTTCCAGAAGAATATAAAGGAAAATTTCCAGAAGGACATGTGCCAATTCATAAATGTGTTGGGTATACTGATGAAGCCTTAAAAGAGTTTTTTAATAAAGCTTCAAAAGAAGATTGGTATGATAATACCATTTTTGTAATTACAGCCGATCACTGTAATCAAATTTATTATGATGAATATAGAAAAATAGTCAACAGATTTGCTGTACCTGTTTTATTTTATACACCTAAAAAAGAGTATCTTGGTAAAGACTATAGTCTAGCGCAACAAATAGATATTTATCCTACTATAATGGATATGGTTGGTTATGACAAGCCATTTATGAGTTGGGGGAGAAGTTTAGTAGGAGATACAATTCAAGAACCCTATGCAATAACATACAGTGGTTCAAAGTTTCAGTTCATGAATGATGATTTGATATGTTCTATGGATGATAAAAAAACCTTAGGTTTTTATGATATTGATGATAAAGGTTTAGAGAATAAACTTAATGATAGTCCAACAAATGAAATGTTACTTTTAGAACAGAAAGCAAAAGGATTTGTTCAGGATTATATGAATAGAATTATTGATAAAAATTTATCTGCTACACCAATCAAATAACGTATATTTATAAGCATATGAAAAAAAGTAAAATAGTTATAGGGGTAATATTACTTCTTGCAATTGTAATTGCTGGTGAACATGTTTATAATAAATATTTAGATTATAATTTTGGAGAAATTACAGATGGAAAAGTATACAAATCTGGTGTAATACCTCCAGATAAAATTGCTGATTATGTTAAAGAGTATGGCATTAAAACTATTGTAGATTTTAGGCATGGAGAAATTGGTGATGAGCTAAATCCTGCCAATTTAAATCAGATAGAAAAAGAAAAATTAGCTGTAGATGCTATTGATGGGGTGACTCATGTACATATTCCTTCATCACAAATACCTACTGAAGAAAACTTAGAGAAGTTTTATAAAACTTTAGATGACGAAACTGTATATCCAGTATTGTTACATTGCTATCATGGTACAGGAAGAGCAATGATCTATTCATCTATTTACAGAATAGAATATGAAGATATGGATAATAATGAAGCAAGAAAAGGTACTAGGCCATTTTATTCATTGCCTTTCAGTTCTTTTTCTGAGAGTAAAGAAAAAGGAGAGTATCTAATTAACTACAAAAAAAGAAGCGACGATAAGTAGTCGTCGCTTTTTTATACTTTTTTATAAAGCTTCAAAAGCGGCTTTATAATTTGGTTCATCTACTATTTCAGATACTTGCTCTGTATATGTAATAATACCGTTTTCATCAATAACAATAATTGCTCTTGAGTGTAAACCTTCTAATGGACCATCAATGAAATCTAAACCATAGGATTTTCCAAAATCGTTTGTGTTAAAGTCAGAAAGATTGATGACATTTTCTAAACCTTCTGCACCACAAAAACGGGCTTGAGCAAATGGTAAATCTCTTGAGATGCATAATACTGTTACATCATCAATATCATTTAAATCTTTATTAAACTGTCTTACAGATTGTGCACATGTACCTGTATCAATACTAGGAAAAATATTTAATACTACAGCTTTTCCTTTGTAGTCGGAAAGTGAAGCGGTTGATAAATCAGTTTTTACAAGTTTGAAGTCTGGCGCTTTATCGCCAATTTTCGGTAAGCTACCAGAAGTGTGTATTTCGTTACCTTTAAGTGTTACAGTTGCCATAATTGATTTTATATTTATAAGTTAACAAGTTACATTAAAATCATCAATTATTTGATAATGATAATGTAAATAGTGAGCATAAAAAAAGCGTTCTTATAAAGAACGCTTTTTTTAATATGTTAAAAAAGATTTAGTTCTTAGCTAAATACTCAGCTGTTGCTGAATGGCTAGCTTGCATACCGTCTTTTCCTTTACTCCAGTTTGCTGGACAAACTTCTCCATTAGCTTCAAAAAACTGTAATGCATCAACCATACGGATAGCTTCATCAACGTTTCTTCCTAATGGTAAATCATTTACTAATTGATGGCGTACAACACCGGCTTTGTCAATTAAAAATAACCCTCTGTAAGCGATTAATTCACCTTCTGCAACGCTTTCACCTTCTTCATTGTAAAAAACCTCACCAGCAAGAACATCATAGTTTGAAGCAATAGTTTTGTTAGTATCAGCAACTAATGGGTAAGTTACTCCTTTGATTCCTCCGTTACCTTTTTCAACTTGTAACCATCCGTAATGAGATTGTTCAGTATCTGTAGAAACCCCTACAACTGCAACATTTCTTGATTCAAATTCTGCTAATTTTTCTTGAAAAGCATGTAATTCTGTTGGACACACAAAAGTGAAATCTTTTGGATAAAAGAATAAGATCACATCTTTTTTTCCTAAGTATTGATCTAATGAAAAGTTTTCTGCAAATTGATTTCCATTGATTACCGCTTGCGCACTAAATTGTGGTGCTTTTTTTCCTACTAATACAGCCATTGTCTATATATTTAATATTAAAAATTAATTTCTTGATGCAAATATACATATCAAATCAGCGCTATTGCATTAAGTTTTATTTAATTTTTTGATAGAGTTATAAAGAATACTTATTTGGATTTCAACTCTCTTATTTTAATGTTTAAAGCAGCAAATAATAAGGTCATGAACGGACTTAGCCAATTGAAAATTGCAAACACAAAATACTCGCCAACACCAACCCCTAATACTCCAGATTGATAAGCTCCACATGTATTCCAAGGGATTAATACAGAAGTCACTGTTCCAGAATCTTCTAAAGTTCTACTTAAGTTTTCAGGTGCTAAACCTTTATCTTTATAGGCTTTTTTAAACATTTTACCAGGAATAACTAAAGCTAAATATTGGTCTGATGCGATAGTGTTTAAACCTAAACAACTAATTACTGTTGTAGCAAATAAACCAAAAACAGAATCAGCTAATTTTAATAAGGCTTTTGTAATACGAGATAATGCCCCAATTCCGTCCATCATACCACCAAATACCATTGCGCAGATAATTAAATATATAGTCCACAACATACCATTCATACCGCCAGAACTGAATAATTCATTTAGTTTTTCATTATCTGTTACTATCGACGTATCTGTAAGGATAGAATTGATAATAGCTTCAAAATTAGAACTTGCTAAGTTTGTTAAAATATCTCCTTGAAATATGATTGAGAATACTGCTGCTAAAAGAACTCCAGTTCCTAAAGCAATTAATGGTTTTGTTTTTAATAGAATTAATGCAACAACAACTAACGGTACGATAAACAAGTATGGGGTAATGTTAAATGTAGTTTTAATAGTATTCAATAAGCCACTGATATCTGCACTTCCGCTTGTATCAATAGTCATACTCATGATGCTAAAAGCAATTAGAGTAACCAAAATTGTTGGTACAGTTGTAAATGCCATGTATTTAATATGAGTAAACAAATCTGTTCCAGCCATTGCAGGTGCAAGATTTGTTGTGTCACTTAATGGTGACATTTTATCTCCAAAATATGCTCCTGAAATTACCGCTCCAGCTATCATTCCTGTAGGAATTCCTAATGCTGATCCAATACCGATTAATGCAATACCAACAGTAGCAGAGGTTGTCCAAGAACTTCCAGTAGCAATTGAAATAATAGCTGCAATTATAACTGAGGCAGGTAAAAATATAGCCGGACTCAAAACTTGTAAACCATAATATACCATTGCAGGGATTATTCCACTAATCAGCCAAGTTCCAGCCAATGCTCCAACTAAAAATAAAATCATAATTGGAACAAACACACTTTTTAGGTTTTCCCATATTTCATTAACCATAGTTTTGATACTTACTTTATTGTATAAGCCAACTACAGCAGTAATACCACCAGAGATTAATAAGATTAATTGGTTTGAATAATCACCCAACCAAGCACCATCTTTAAAAAAAATATTATAGGCTAATAAACCCATTAGAATTACAACAGGGATAAGTGCCTCCCATATACTTAATTCTTTATTGTCAATAATATTTTGGTTTTCAATTTCAATCTCGGTAAGATTCTTGTTGTCTTGCATTGTTCTGCGTTTTTTTGAATTCGTAATGTTACGATTTTATAGGCTTTTGTGCAAAAAAAATAAGGCGATGTGTTGTTAAGTATAATAGAACTCAATTGTATGGTATCTATTTAACTAATATAATTCCAGATATTTTTGTGTTTACCAATTTGTTGGTAAGTGTAATTTAATATTCTGTGTTCATTTTTAGCAAGTGTAGGGTCGTCTTTTAAAACCTTATAAGCATAGCTTCTTGCTAACTTTAGAATGTCGTTATCTTTAACGATATCAGCAATTTTTAGGTTTAAAACACCACTTTGCTGTGTTCCCATTAAATCTCCAGGACCACGAAGTTTTAAATCTACTTCTGCTAATTCAAAACCATCATTAGTATTTACCATAGTTTCTAAACGAATTTTAGCATCACTAGACAATTTAAAACTAGTCATTAATATACAGAAACTTTGTTCTGCACCACGACCAACTCTACCACGTAATTGGTGTAATTGTGATAAACCAAATCGTTCAGCACTTTCAATAATCATGACACTCGCATTAGGAACATTTACACCAACTTCAATAACTGTTGTGGCTACCATAATTTGTGTTTCACCTTTTACAAAACGTTGCATCTCGAATTCTTTGTCAGCTGGTTTCATTTGGCCGTGAACAATGGATACTTGATAGTCTGGTTTTGGGAAATCTCTTGAAATACTTTCAAAACCATCCATTAAATCTTTATAGTCTAACTGTTCAGATTCCTGTATAAGAGGATAAACTATATAAACTTGTCGCCCTTTTTTAATTTCATCACGCATAAAAGCAAACACTTTTAAACGATTACTATCATACCGATGTACAGTTTTTATAGCTTTACGTCCAGGTGGTAGTTCATCAATAACTGAAATATCTAAATCACCATATAAACTCATTGCCAGAGTTCTAGGGATTGGAGTCGCTGTCATAACCAAAATATGAGGTGGAAATGAATTCTTCTTCCATAACTTAGACCGTTGTGCCACACCAAATCTGTGTTGTTCATCTATGATTGCTAAACCTAAGTTTTTGAATTTCACTTTATCTTCTAAAACTGCGTGAGTTCCTATCAATAAATGTAATGAGCCATCTTCAAGTTCTTGATGGATTACTCTGCGTTGTGCCGTTTTTACTGAGCCTGTTAATAACCTAACATTGATATTTAGATCTTTAACCAACTCTAAAATACCATTGTAATGTTGTGTAGCCAATATTTCTGTTGGCGCCATTAAACAGGCTTGAAAATCATTGTCTATTGCTAGTAATACAGACATTAATGCTACAATAGTTTTACCAGAACCGACATCACCCTGTAATAACCGATTCATTTGTGCATTACTACCCAAATCATTTCTAATTTCTTTAATCACTCGTTTTTGGGCATTGGTTAGCTCAAACGGAATATGATTTTTGTAAAATTCATTGAATAACTCGCCAACTTGATCAAATGGAAAGCCTTTTATTTTATGTTTTCGAGATAAGTTTTTAATTAGTAATTGCAATTGAATGTAAAACAATTCTTCAAATTTTAATCTGAATTGTGCTTTTGCTAATAACTCTGCACTTTTAGGAAAATGAATATTGAATAAAGCTTCTGATTTAGAAATTAAATTTAAGTCACTTAAAATACCATCAGATAAAGTTTCTTGAAATCGGCCTTTTGTTTCTATGAATAAGGTTTGTAGTAATTTAATTTTAGTTTTATTACTGATGCCTTTTACACTTAGTTTTTCGGTAGACGGATAAATTGCTTGCATTGCAGAACGAATATTCGCTTTATGTTCTGACAATAATTCCAATTCAGGATGTGGCATAGAAAATCCATTAAACCAATTGCATTTTCCAAATATTACATAGGGTATATTTAATTTGATACTGTCTTTAATCCATTTCTGACCACGAAACCAAACTAATTCCATTGTGCCTGTTTCGTCTTGAAAAGTAGCAACTAAACGTTTGCCACGTTTTTGTTCTACCATTTTTAGATTAATGATTTTCCCTACTATTTGTACCTCAGCGGCATTACGTTGTAGTTGATTTACCTTATAGTATTTGGTCTTGTCTAAATACCTATTTGGAAATAGGTTCATCAAATCTTGATAAGTGAAGATGCCCAATTCTTTTTTAAGTAAATCAGCACGATTTGGCCCAACGCCTTTTAAGTAATCTATGGGAGTTTGTAATACAGACAAGATATATTCTATTGAGCCACTAAAATACTAAAAAATCAGTATTACTAATCATTTTTTGTACTTTGCTCATGTATTTGATAATTATTCTAAATGAAATTATTACCACTAATTATTACATTCCTTCTTATAAACAACGCAATTGCTCAACAGACTGATTTTGTTGATTTTTTAGAATGTAAGGCTGAAGTAATGCCTTTGCCTATTAAACAAGAGGTAAAAGGTATTTGCACATATACTTTTGTAATTAAAAAAGCAATCGATTCTATATATATTGACGCTAAGAACATGATATTTGATAATGTCCAGTTAGAAAAAAGAAAGACACAATTTAAAGTTACGAGTAATAAATTATGGTTGTATAATGACTTTGAGTCTGGAGAGAAGTATGAAGTGTCATTTAATTATGAAGCACATCCTAAAAAAGCCATGTATTTTATTGATTGGGAACACAAAGAACATCCGCTAGCAAATTTACAAGTATGGACTCAAGGGCAAGGGAAAGATAACTCCAATTGGATTCCCAGCTTTGATGATATGAATGAAAAAGTCGTGTTTGATTTGTCAATTATATTTGATAAAAACTATGACGTTATTGCTAACGGAAAGTTGTTAGGAGTTGGAGAAACACCAAGTTTTAAACATTGGCATTATGATATGCAGCAGCCGATGAGTAGTTATTTGTTAGCTATTGCTATAGGGAAGTATGCAAAGCAAACCGAAATATCAAATAGCGGCATTCCGTTGGAAATGTATTATTACCCAAAAGATTCATTGAAATATGAGCCAACTTATCGATACACAAAACAAATGTTTGATTTTTTAGAAAAAGAAATAGGTGTAAAGTTCCCTTGGCAAAATTATAAACAAGTACCAGTAAAGGATTTCTTATATGCAGGAATGGAAAATACGGGTGCGACTTTATTTTCCGATACATTTGTGATTGATAGCACTTCATTTGTTGATAAAAATTATGTGAATGTCAATGCACATGAGTTGGCGCATCAATGGTTTGGCGATCTGGTTACTGAAACGCACGGTACACATCATTGGCTACAAGAAGGGTTTGCCACGTATTATGCTCTATTAGCTGAAAGAGAAATTTTCGGTGATGATCATTATTACTTTAAATTATTTGAAACATCACAACAATTGAAACTCGCTCAAGAAAGGGACACAATTGCGTTAATGAACCCAAAGGCTAGCAGTTTAACATTTTATCAAAAAGGAGCTTGGGTATTGCATAGTTTACGAGAACAAGTAGGTGATATGGTGTTTAAGAATTCTGTTAAAAAATATGTGTTAAAGTACCAGTTTAAAAATGTTGAAACGTCAGATTTTATATCTATTGTAGAGAAGGAAAGTCAGCAAGACTTATCAGGTTTTGTAGATAAATGGTTAGTGAACTACCAACTACCAGAAGACGATGTGAATGCAGCATTGGAAAAAAATGAAAACACTGCATTTTTGCTAACACATTTAACAGACGATTTCTTAAGCTATAGAATAGATGAAAATGATGATTATATCCCATCGAGTTTAGTATATCAGTTGCCAAGATCAGCTCATTATACTGTGCAACAAGCAGTGCTTAAAGAAACATTAAAGAAGCTAGATTACCCAACATATTCTGATTTGATAAATGAAGGGTTTTCCTCTACGAATCTTAATATTAGGCAAACTTTAGCTGATGGTTTTCAAAAAATTCCAACTGAATTTAAAATGCAATATGAAGGTTTATTAAAGGATAACTCATACAGAACTATTGAAATAGCACTATTAAATTTATGGTTAAATTTCCCTAATGATCGTTTATCTTATCTGAAAACGACAGAACGAATAATAGGGTTTAATGATAAAAACATTAGGGCATTGTGGTTAGCTTTAGCGTTAAATACAAAAGGCTTTCAAAAAGAACAATATTATAAGTTCTATGATGAACTTGTTGCGTATACACATTCTGTAAACCATTTTGAAGTTCGCCAAAATGCATTTCAGTATCTAAATGAATTACAATTGATAAATTCAGAAGTTTTAAAAAATTTAACTGATGGATCAACTCATCATAATTGGCGTTTTAAATCCTATTGCAAGCAATTGTTAGCACAAGTAAAAAAGTAAACTTTTAAAATAATTGTACTCTAAAAAATATACTATATCTTTAAGTAACAAAACGTATTTATATGAAAGCATTAGTCATTTCAGGAGGGGGAAGTAAAGGAGCATTTGCTGGTGGAGTAGCTGAATATCTTATAAACGAGAAAAAACGTGATTACAGTTTGTATTTAGGGTCATCTACAGGAAGTCTTTTAGTACCCAATTTGGCGTTAAATAACATTGATAAAATGCATGATATTTACACCAATGTTAATCAGAATAGTATTTTTAGTTTATCGCCGTTTAAAGTAAAATATAAAAAAGGGGATGAGTTTATACAAATTCACCATTTTAATGTGTTACGCCAGTTAATTCAGGGAAAACGAACCTTTGGAGAAAGTAAAAACTTGCAAAAATTGATAAAAAAAAGCTTTTCAATTTCAGAATTTAATGCACTAAAAAACTCTCAAAAAGATGTTATTGTTACCGTAACAAATTTAACACTTAATAAAGTTGAGTATAAGTCAATTAAAGATTGTTCTTATGAAGATTTTTGTGAGTGGGTATGGATTTCATGTAATTATGTACCATTTATGAGTTTGGTTAATAAAAACGAGTTTGAATATGCTGATGGTGGATTTTCTTGTGTCATTCCAATAAGAGAAGCTATTTTACGCGGCGCTACAGAAATTGATGCTATAATATTAGAGACAGAAGCATTTAACTATAGAAAAATCATAGGAAAAAATCCATTTTCATTAATGATAAATTTATTTGATGGTATTTTAGATCAAGTAGAAAAAAAAGATATAGCACTGGGGAAATTAAGTGCAGAACACAACAATGTAACTTTAAATCTATATCATACTCCCACAAAACTTACAGACAACTCTTTGGTGTTTAATAAAAAACAAATGACGTTGTGGTGGAAGCAGGGCTATGAATACGCTAAGCATAAAATGGACCAAAATAATGACCCAACTGAAGACTATTTAACAGTAATCAACTCTTAGAATAACTCACCAACTTCATTTTTAATAAATGCCATAGCAGTATCTGAAGGAGAAGCTTTTTCTAATAAACTTGTTAAAATTACCTCCCTTAATTTATCGGCATCTGCAACTTCTGGGTTGTCAGCTGTACTCCTAATAATTTGAATAGTTGTACTTTTTGCAGTTTTAATCACATTCCAACACTCATCACTAATATATATTTGTTGTGATAAATTGTGTTCAAATTCTTGCTCAATACTCGCAGTTAGTAATTGTTGATATTGTGATTTATCGTTATTTAATGGGCTAATTCTTAATAATAAGTTTGAAGGGTTAACACGCTCTAAAAATAGTGACATACGCTCATAAGCTTGTAAACGTAAAGGTAGAGCTGTAGTTTGTGCTTCTTTTTGTATTAAATATCTACGGCGACCTTCTTCATTTTTAGTATGCTTGTTAAAAAATAAAAAGGCTACACCTCCAGTGATGATTGCTGGAAAAAGAAATAATATAAACTCAATTAATTTTTGATAATCCATGTCTGCTATTTTTTGTTAAAAATAGTATTATTTTTTCAATACAGAAGTAAATTCTTTATTAGCTTTATTCATGTAGTATTGCCCTCCCAAATACTTACAGTCCTTAAGTGATTGAACATCAGTAAAAGGGACTTTTGTTTTGTTGTATTTATAGGTTTTGTCTAATTCTTTAGATAAATTATGATCATCCACATTGACATCAATATCACTCATTTTAAATTGGCACGGGTGCTCATAACCAGCCGCATGTGTGATTTCAATAAATTCTTTTCGGAAAGTTTTAAAATATTGAGCTAAGCGTTCAGATTTTAATGGCACATGTATACCATTTTGCAACCATTTACTTTGTGTTGCTACACCGCTTGGGCAAGTATTGGTATGGCAAACTTGTGCTTGAATACACCCGATACTCATCATGGCTTCACGCGCGACATTTATACAATCTGCACCCATAGCAAATGCCATTGCAGCTTTTGCAGGAAACCCTAACTTTCCACTACCAATAAATACAATTCTATCGGTAATACCTTTGTCTTTAAATAATTTATACAAATCTGTAAACCCATATACCCATGGTAATGATACGTGATCTGCAAAACTTGGAGGAGCAGCACCAGTACCACCTTCACCACCATCTACAGTAATAAAATCAGGGCCTTTATTGGTGTTTACCATAATATTTGCTAGTTCCTCCCATTGGTCTAATTTACCTATTGCTGCTTTTATACCTACTGGCAAACCAGTAGCTTCGGCAATTTTCTCAATAAAATCAACTAGTTCTGGTACATTAGAAAATGCTTTATGGTTAGGAGGAGATAAGACATCTTTACCCAATTCTACACCTCTAATTTCAGCAATTTCTTTAGTTATTTTTGCGCCAGGTAACACACCACCTTTACCTGGTTTTGCTCCTTGAGAGAGTTTTATTTCAATAGCTTTTATAAACGGATTTTTTTCAACTAAATCCACTAATTTATCCAAAGAAAAACCACCATCATCTGCACGAACTCCAAAATAACCAGTTCCAAAATGAAATATCACATCGCCACCATTACTGTGGTATGGAGATAAACCACCTTCGCCTGTGTTGTGATATGCTCCTGAGTTTAAAACACCTTTATTTAAGGACTCTATAGCTTTTGCTGATAAAGAACCAAAGCTCATTGCTGACACATTAATTACAGATGCAGGTCTATAGGGCTTTTGTCTTTTGTGAAATGCGCCCATCACCTTTGCGCATGGCAAAAACGTTTTGTCAATTGAATTTGGGTGATTTTCATCTATCTGATATGGCATCATCGCATTGTTAATGAAAATATGTTGATGCGCATAGATGTCTCTATCAGTCCCAAAACCTTCATAGTTATTCTCTTTTTTTGCTGATGCATATACCCATCCGCGTTCAATACGATTGAAGGGTAACTCTTCACGGTTATTTGCTACAAAATATTGACGAATTTCTGGGCCAATCTTTTCAAATAAGTAGCGAAAATGACCAATAATAGGATAGTTGTGGCTAATTGTGTGGTTACGTTGTAAAATATCTCTAACCGCTAATATTATTAAAATAATAATGGCCCAAAGCCACCAAGAAATTGAATTAAAAAAAGTAAGGATAGTTTCCATTTATTAAGCTTATTTCTTCAAAAATAGTGTTTTTTATAATACTAGTTGTAATCAGAACTTTAGTTCATAACTTTATAAGAAGTCTATTGTGTGCTCCGTTTCAGAACTGTATTTTTGAAGTTGATTATGGAGAAGAATATACAAGAATATATAAAGGAGTTAAACTCAGCACAAAAAGAACCTACTTTACATAAAGAAGGACCAATGATTGTTATTGCAGGTGCTGGTTCAGGTAAAACACGAGTGTTAACTTATAGAATTGCTTATTTGATGAGTGAAGGAGTAGATGCGTTTAACATCTTATCACTTACTTTTACAAATAAAGCAGCGCGAGAAATGAAAGGGCGTATTTCAGCAATTGTTGGATCTTCGGAAGCAAAAAACCTGTGGATGGGAACATTTCACTCTATTTTTGCTAAAATACTCAGGTTGGAAGCAGATAAACTAGGTTACCCTTCAAATTTCACGATTTATGATACGCAAGATTCTCAGCGTTTAATTTCATCTATAATTAAAGAAAAAGGCTTAGATAAAGATGTTTATAAATACAAGCAGATTTTAAGTAGAATATCATCTTACAAAAACAGTTTAATTACTGTAAAGGCATATTATCAAAATGCCGAATTGCAGGAAGCTGACGCTATGGCTAAACGCCCAAGAATAGGAGAGATATATCAAGAGTATGTTGAGCGTTGTTTTAAAGCTGGAGCAATGGATTTTGATGATTTGTTGCTTAGAACCAACGAATTGCTCACGCGTTTTCCAGAAGTCTTAGCAAAATATCAAAATAGATTTAGGTACATCTTAGTAGATGAGTATCAAGATACAAACCACTCACAATACCTTATAGTAAAGGCTTTATCTGATAAGTTTCAAAACATTTGTGTTGTAGGTGATGACGCGCAGAGTATTTATGCGTTTCGTGGTGCAAATATCAATAACATTCTAAACTTTCAAAAAGATTATGATAATGTTGTAATGTATCGTTTGGAACAAAATTACCGTTCTACAAAAAATATTGTAGAAGCTGCAAATTCCGTTATAGAGCATAATAAAACGAAGCTTGAAAAAGACGTTTGGACGCATAACGAAGATGGTCCAAAAATAAAAGTCAACCGTTTAGTGACTGATGGAGAAGAAGGGCGTTATGTGGCGAGTTCAATCTTTGAAAATAAAATGGAGCATCAATTGAACAATGGTGATTTTGCAATTTTATACAGAACCAACGCGCAATCTAGAGCAATGGAAGATGCGCTGAGAAAACGTGATATTCCGTATAGAATTTATGGTGGGTTGTCATTCTATCAAAGGAAAGAGATAAAAGATGTTTTAGCGTATTTAAGAATTTTGACTAATCCAGCTGATGAAGAAGCGCTAAAACGTGTCATTAATTATCCGGCTAGAGGAATTGGTCATACAACTATAGAGAAGTTAGTTGTTACTGCAAACCATTATAAACGTTCAATTTTTGAAGTAATGCAGAACTTGCATAAACTTCCTGATTTGAAAATAAATAAAGGGACACGCACAAAACTTGAGAATTTTGTAACAATGATTCAAAGTTTTCAAGTGATGAATCAAACGGCAACTGCATTTGAAATAGCAGAACATGTTGCTAAAAAAACTGGACTGTTTCAAGAATTGAAAAAAGATGCTACACCAGAAGGTGTCGCTAAGATTGAGAATATTGAAGAATTATTAAATGGTATTAAAGATTTTGTTGAAGAGCAAAAGGAAATAGCAGATACTACAGGTTCTTTATCAGAATTTCTAGAAGATGTAGCTTTAGCGACAGATTTAGATAAAGACACTGGTGATGAAGATCGTGTGGCGTTAATGACTATTCACTTGTCAAAAGGTTTAGAATTTCCGTATTTATATATAGTAGGTTTAGAGGAAGATTTATTTCCTTCAGGAATGAGTATGAATACACGTAGTGAGTTGGAAGAGGAGCGAAGGTTGTTTTACGTAGCTTTAACACGTGCTGAAAAACAAGCCTATTTGACTTATGCTCAAAGTAGATACCGTTGGGGGAAACTAATTGATGGTGAGCCGAGTCGATTTATTGATGAAATAGATGATAAATACTTAGAGTATTTAACGCCAATGCACGAACGCCGTTTTAAACCAATGATGGATGTTGATATTTTTGATGATGTTGATAAAAGTAAATTGCGTTTGAAAAAACCAGTTTCAGGTACGCCGTCAAATTTTTCTAGTGAAGCTGCAACACGAAAATTACGAAAATTAAAACCAAATACTGAAGCCAGTATAGGTGCTGATGTAAGTAGTTTAACTATCGGAACTATAGTTGAACACATTCGTTTTGGGAAAGGTGAAATAGTAAGTTTAGAAGGTGTTGGGGCTGATAAAAAAGCAGAAATTCGTTTCCAGAATGGCGGATTAAAAAAACTATTATTGCGTTTTGCAAAATTGAATGTTATTCAGTAACTTTAAAAGTATGAGTCAGTTTATAAAACTATATAACGATAACCCTAGTCAAAAAGAAATAGACAAAGTAGTTAAAGTTCTTCAGAAAGGTGGAATTATAATTTACCCTACAGATACAGTGTATGGTTTAGGTTGTGATATTACTAAAACAAGAGGTTTAGAGCGTATTGCAAAAATAAAAGGCGTAAAACTTGAAAAAGCTAATTTTTCATTTGTATGTAATGACTTGAGTCATTTGAGTGATTATGTGCAACAAATTGATAGCGCCACATTTAAAGTACTGAAACGCGCATTACCTGGTCCGTACACATTTATTCTACCTGGTAATAACAATTTACCTAAAGTGTTCAAGAAGAAGAAAACAGTTGGTATTCGTGTGCCTGATAATAATATTACTAAAGCAATAATTGAAACATTAGGAAATCCGATTGTTTCAACATCTATTCATGATGAAGATGATATTATTGAATATACAACTGACCCAGAATTAATTTTTGAAAAATGGCAGAATATAGTTGATGTAGTTATTGACGGTGGTTATGGCGATAATGTGGCGTCTACAGTAATTGATTTTTCTTCTGGTGAAGCTGAGGTTATTAGAGAAGGTAAAGGAAGTTTGGATGTTTTGTAAGACATAAGTAATTTAATATATGAAATAAAAAAAGCAGCTCATTGAGCTGCTTTTTTTATTAGATGAAACAGGCTCTATATGTTTGGGATATCCAAAACTTGACCTACCTTAATTAAATCAGGATTGTCTAAAATATTTGTGTTTGCTTCAAAAATGTCTTTATATTTCATAGCATTTTTATAATAATGTTTAGCAATACCACCTAATGTCTCACCGCTAACAACTGTGTGTCTGTGGTATACAGAATCATCAGCTACTGTTATGTTTGCTTTTATGTCGCAAGGGTTGTCACCACCTGCTGCTTTTATAGCATCCCATAATAAGTTCTTTTCGTACTGTGTTTTTGCAGTTCCTTTTATCTTTAAAATGTCACCTTCAACTCTTACATCACCATTTTCGATTTCTAATTGTTCCCCTAAATCAAGTACATCTTGATATTTTGCTTTTACTGGCATAATTGTTTTGTTATTTAATTGTTATTTACTCAAATATAGTGTTTTTTTTATATAAGTTATAAACCACTTTAATTTGTTAATTTTTGTTATTCAAAAGTTGTGCTGTAATTTATGAGTAATAAAATGTTGTTAATCAAGTAATATAGTTGTACTTTTGCAGTCCTTTTAGCATAGTTGAGTGAAAAAGGATTAAAAAACATATAACTATAACAACTTCTGAAGTTGTCTGCTTTAAACACTCAAAACAACTCAGAATACAAATTATTACTACAGCTATGGCTGAAGAAACACAAACACAAGAACAATTTTTAGCAGATTTTAACTGGCACAATTATGAAGAAGGAATCGACCCTGTAGAAGATGCAGTATTAGAGGAATTTGAAAAATTAGTTGCAGAAAATTTCGTTGAAACTGAAGATGACACAGTAGTAGAAGGTACTATCGTTCATTTAACAGAAAGAGAAGCTATTATTGACATTAACGCAAAATCTGAAGGTGTAATTTCTCTTAACGAGTTCCGTTACAACCCTAATTTAGCAGTTGGAGATAAGGTTGAAGTTCTTGTTGACATTAGAGAAGACAAAACAGGACAATTAGTATTATCTCACAGAAAAGCAAGAGTAATCAAAGCTTGGGACAGAGTAAATAATGCTCATGAAACTGGAGAAATCGTAAATGGTTTTGTTAAATGTCGTACTAAAGGAGGTATGATCGTTGATGTATTTGGTATTGAAGCATTCTTACCAGGTTCTCAAATTGATGTGAAGCCTATTAGAGATTACGATCAGTATGTAAACAAAACAATGGAATTCAAAGTTGTAAAAATCAACCACGAATTTAAAAATGTTGTTGTTTCGCATAAAGCTCTTATTGAGGCTGATATCGAAATCCAGAAGAAAGAAATTATCGGTCAATTAGAAAAAGGTCAAGTATTAGAAGGTGTTGTTAAAAACATCACATCTTACGGTGTATTTATTGATCTTGGAGGAGTTGACGGATTAGTTCATATTACAGATTTATCTTGGTCAAGAATCAACCATCCAAATGAGATTGTTGAATTAGATCAGAAATTAAATGTTGTAATCTTAGACTTTGATGATAAGAAATCAAGAATTCAATTAGGATTAAAACAATTAAGCGCTCACCCATGGGAAGCTTTAGATGCTGACTTAAAAGTTGGTGACCAAGTAAAAGGTAAAGTAGTTGTAATCGCTGATTACGGTGCATTTATTGAAGTATCTCAAGGTGTTGAAGGATTAATTCACGTATCTGAAATGTCATGGTCTACGCACTTACGTTCAGCTCAAGATTTCGTAAAAATCGGAGATGAAGTTGATGCAGTAGTATTAACATTAGATAGAGAAGATAGAAAAATGTCATTAGGTATCAAGCAACTAACGCAAGATCCTTGGACTGATATTACGACTAAATTCCCTGTAGGTTCTAAGCACACAGGAACTGTACGTAACTTTACTAACTTCGGTGTTTTCTTAGAATTAGAAGAAGGAATTGATGGATTAATTTACATCTCTGACTTATCTTGGACTAAGAAAATCAAGCACCCATCTGACTTTGTTGCTGTAGGTGATAAATTAGATGTTGTTGTATTAGAATTAGATGTTGAAGGACGTAAAATCTCTTTAGGTCATAAACAAACTCAAGATAATCCTTGGGATAAATATGAAGCTGAATTTGGTTTAGGAACTACACATACTGGAACTATTGATGAAATGGTTGATAAAGGTGCAACAGTAACAATCAATGAAGACATCGTAGCATTTATTCCATCTCGTCATTTAGAGAAAGAAGATGGATCTAAATTGAAAAAAGGAGATTCAGCAGAATTTAAAATCATTGAATTTAACAAAGATTTTAAAAGAGTTGTAGCATCACATACTGCACTTTTCAGAGAAGAAGAGGAAAAGAATGTGAAAGCTGCTTCTAAGAAAGCTGCTACTGCTGACAAGCCAACGTTAGGAGATTCTAACTCAGCTTTACAAGCACTTAAAGATAAAATGGAAGGAAAATAATTATCCACCCATTTATAAGTTTAAAAGCCTCTCGATTTCGAGAGGCTTTTTTTGTTCTAATTATTTAACTATTCAATACTTTTGAATAAGTAATGGTTAAATGCCATTCAAAAGTATTATAGGAAATTGATAAAATTGAGTTATATTTCTTAAATTTGTTATCTAAATAACAGTTTGTAATTCATGGCAAAACAAAAAGTGTTACTTAGTGCAAAAGAAGTTAACATTATACTTCACAGATTAACATCTCAGTTAATTGAAAAGCATGAAGATTTTTCTAATACCGTATTAATTGGTATTCAACCTAGAGGGGCTTTTTTAGCACAGCGCATCAAATTCTTATTACAAGATTTTTATAACATTCCTAATGTACAGTTAGGCTTGTTAGATATCACATTTTATAGAGACGATTTTAGACGAGGCGATAAAACTTTAACAGCAAATTCCACAACAATAGATTTCATTGTAGAAGATAAGAATGTCATTTTTATTGATGATGTTTTATATACAGGTAGGAGTATTAGTGCTGCGCTTACAGCGTTGCAATCTTTTGGAAGACCGAAAGATGTTGAATTACTAACGCTTATTGACAGACGCTTTAGCAGGCATTTACCAATTCAACCAAATTATAGAGGGCGACAAGTAGATGTGATAAATGAAGAGAAAGTGACTGTAAAATGGGCAGAGAATGATGGTGAAGATGCCGTTTATTTAATATCAAAATAAGACAATGAGCGAATTAAGTGTAAACCATTTATTAGGAATTAAATACATTCAACCAGAAGATATTGAGTTGATATTTAAAACAGCTGATCATTTTAAAGAAGTTATCAACCGGCCAATTAAAAAAGTACCTTCTTTACGTGATATTACTATAGCTAATTTGTTTTTTGAAAATTCAACACGTACAAAGTTGTCTTTTGAATTAGCAGAAAAACGCCTATCAGCAGATGTGGTTAATTTTTCTGCAGCGCAATCATCTGTTAAAAAAGGGGAGACATTAATTGATACTGTAAATAATATTTTATCTATGAAAGTGGATATGGTGGTTATGCGTCATCCAAACCCTGGAGCTGGTGTGTTTTTATCAAAACACATTGGGGCTAGTATAATAAATGCAGGTGACGGCGCACACGAACACCCTACACAAGCTTTATTAGACTCGTATTCTATACGTGAAAAGCTAGGAGAGGTAGCTGGTAAAAATGTTGTTATTGTGGGAGATATATTACACTCTCGTGTAGCTTTATCAAATATATTTGCATTGCAGAAACAAGGTGCTAATGTGAAAATTTGTGGTCCAAAAACACTAATCCCAAAACATATTGAAAAGTTAGGAGTTAGTGTAGAAACTAATTTACGTAAAGCATTAGAATGGGCAGATGTCGCCAATATGTTACGCATACAAAATGAACGCTTAGATATCAGTTATTTTCCATCTACTAGAGAGTATACGCAACAATTCGGTGTAACTAAGGATTTACTAAATTCACTTGATAAAGAGATTGTAATCATGCACCCTGGGCCAATTAATAGGGGAGTAGAAATTACAAGTGATGTTGCCGATTCTGATCAGGCCATCATATTAAATCAGGTAGAAAATGGTGTAGCCATTAGGATGGCAGTTATTTATTTATTAGCTTCTAAAATAAAACAATTATGATATTTAGCAAAACAGGAAATATTACAGTTATCACTCAAGAACGTGCTACTATAGTTGAATTAGTAGCTAATATTGATAAGAAATACGATCAAATAAAAGGAGATAATATTATTGTGAATTTATTCTCTGTAAAGGATATTCAAGACAATGCAATTAATGACTTTTTATCGGTGTCTAAAAAACATAAAGCTTCAAAAAAATCTTTTGTTTTAGTAAACGATAAAATTGATATTGATAATGCTCCTGAAGACTTATCAATTGTGCCTACATTACAAGAAGCACATGATATTATTGAAATGGAAGAAATTGAGCGTGATTTAGATTTTTAAAAACCTTGTTTCATATAAATTTCAGATAATACTTATATGAAATTAACTATTCTAGGCTGTTACAGCGCAACTCCAAGAGCTTTTACCAATCCGACAGCACAAGTATTAGATATTAAGGGAAACCTCTTTTTAATTGATTGTGGTGAAGGTACACAAGTACAATTGCGAAAATTTAAAGTCAAGTTTTCAAGAATCAAACATGTTTTTATATCGCATCTACATGGTGACCATTTCTTTGGACTTATTGGGTTAATTTCTACATTCAGATTATTAGGAAGAGAAGCTGATTTACATATTTATGGACCAAAAGGTTTAAAAGATGTGATTATGCTTCAATTAAAATTAGGAAACTCTTATGGTGGTTATAATTTAGTATTTCATGAATTGGAATCTAAAGCATCTGAACTTATTTATGAAGATGATAAAGTAACAGTACATACAATCCCTCTTGACCATAGAGTATATACCAATGGGTTTTTATTTAAAGAAAAAATAGGAGAACGTAAATTAAACATCGATGCTGTTTTAAATAATGATATTGAACAGTGTGACTATAGAAATATAAAACTTGGGAAAGATGTTGAAAACAAACATGGTGACTTAATTCCTAATTCAAAGGTTACTTTTGATCCTGAACTTCCTAAAAGTTATGCGTTTTGTAGCGATACTAAATACACAGAAACGATATTACCTATAATTAAAAATACAACAGTGTTATATCATGAAAGCACATTTTTAGAAGAGCACGCACATCTATGTAAAAAAACGAAACATGCTACAGCAAAAGAAGCAGCAACTATTGCGTTAAAGGCTAATGTGAAACAGTTAATTTTAGGGCATTTTTCTACCAGGTACGGAGATATAAATTGCTTTAAAGAAGAAGCAAAAACTGTTTTTGACAAAGTACTTTTAGCAGATGATGGTAAAGAATTTAATTTTTAGATTCTAAATGCGATTTAAATTTATCTACCCATTTCTGAACTTGTTTCTTGAAAAAACTAGGCGCAATTGTCGACATGATTTTCATAAAGATTCCTCTAAATTCTAAATATTCAATTTCAGTATAATACTCAGTAGTTTCGGTATTTACTTCTTTAAAACACACTTTCATAGTATTGCTACAGTATTTATGATCATATTGTCCAATAAATACATCTGGTAAATTATGTTCAATTATGGTTTCAATTAAATCAAATTTTTCATAAACAAATTTTGCTTTAGCTCCAGGTTTACCTTGTTCAGTTGATATTGGAATAATTTCAATAAAACCGTCTTGACAAATTTTCATCACTTCGGGGTCTTCAAATGCTTTTGATACATCATGGATATTTCTATTAATTGTTACTGAGTAGTTAAATTTCATATTTGAAAACAATTTTGTGTTGTATAAAGATAATTAATTCTTGTAAATTGCAGTTATGAATAAAGACTTGAGTAATTATAGAAAATCTTACGAAAAATCGGAACTTTTAATATCTAATGTTCCTGATAATCCATTACAGTTATTTCAGACTTGGTTTTATGAAGTTGATGCTTCTGACGCTATTGATGAAGCTAATGCAATGACAATATCTACAATTGGTTTAGATGGTTTTCCAAAGAGTAGAGTAGTGTTGCTTAAAAAATACACGCATGAAGGATTTATTTTCTATACCAATTATAATAGTGAGAAAGGAAAAGCGATATCAGCTAATAATAATGTGTGTATTTCATTTTTTTGGCATGCAGCTGAGAAACAGATTATAATAAAAGGAAAGGCAGAAAAAATAGCAGAAAATCTCTCAGATGGTTATTTTGAGTCGCGACCTAAAGGCAGTCAGTTAGGTGCTTTAGTTTCTAATCAAAGTGAGATTGTAGCTAAAACTACATTAGAAGAAAAATTAAAAGATTTAGAAAAGGTATACAAAGATAAAGACATTCCTCGACCAAAACATTGGGGAGGTTATATTGTAAAACCTGTTGAAATTGAATTTTGGCAAGGCAGACCGAACAGATTACATGATAGAATCCGCTATCAATTGCAGGAAGATTATACCTGGAAAATTGATCGTTTAGCGCCTTAAATTAAAAACTACTCCGCGTATTTATCAACTTAAACCCTAATAATTACACAATCTTCGATATTACACGAAGTAGTTTTTGTTTTTTTTAATATGATGAGAAATCACTTCATGAAATTATCTGCTTAAACCCCAAGTAATACACAATATTGATAGTATTCACGAAGTAATTTCTGTTATGTTTTTATAATAAAAACTGCTTCAGGTTTATACCTAACTTAAACCCTAATAATTACACAATCTTCGGTATTTACGCCGAAGCAGTTTTCAATGCTTTTTTATTTCATTTTTTCAATTACAAACTCTGTACGTCTGTTTGCTTGGTGTTCATCATCACTACATTTTACACCATCACCACAGTTATTTGTTAGTTTATATTCACCATATCCTTTATGAGATGTGATGCGTTCTGGAGCAATGTTTTGTTCAATAAAGTAGTTGTAAGTTGAAGCAGCTCTTCTTGAAGATAAGCGTTCATTATATTTAGCTGATCCTCTTGAATCTGTATGTGACTCTATATGAATAATCATATCTTTATATTTATTCATAACTGCTATAATTTTATTCAATTCTGGTTTAGCATCTTCTCTAATGTCACTTTTATCAAAATCAAAATAGATGATATCTGTACTCAAATCTGCTAAAATGTTCATGTCCTTCAATGGTTCTAATTCTAAATTGACTACCATCTCGGTATATGATTCTTGGTTGTAAGAACTGAATGCTTTAATAGTGTTTTCAAACTTTGGTTTGTCACCATTTAATTGATAATTATGATCTCGTTCAATAATTTTTTCATAATACCCATCTATACCTGTAGTAATTTCAAAGACTATTTCTCCTTTACTATTTGATAGTATTATTGTTGCATTTTCTAAAGGTTCTTGTGTTATTTTATCTGTAATAATTCCTTTTAGGGTAAAATCTATGGCACGTGTAAAAGTGTAAATATCATCATCACCTACACCGCCATCTCTATTAGACGCTAAATACCCTTCTGATCCAGATTCATTAATATTAAAAGCAAAGTCATCACGATTACTATTTATTGGTTCACCTAAATTCGAAACATTTCTATACGTTTCATCATTATGCTCAGCAACGAATATATCTAATTGTCCAAGTCCTAAATGACCTTCCGAAGAAAAATATAATTTTTGTTCCGCAGAATTGTAATACGGAAACATTTCATTTCCTTCGGTGTTAATTGTTGGTCCTAGATTCATTGGTTTTCTAACGCCTCCACGCTCATGAATTTCTGATACATAGATATCGGTTCCTCCATAGCCTCCTGGCATGTCTGATGTGAAAAATAATTTTTTACCATCGGCACTTATTGACGGGTGTCCAACCGAGTAAGCGTCACTACTAAAGAATAATGGGATGCTATTTCTCCATTGGCCTTCAATCCATTCTGCTTTAAATATTTTTAAGTTATTGACATTATTATCATCTTTAATTTCATTTTTATTGAAGTAGTTATTTCTGGTAAAAAACATATATTTTCCATCTGGAGTAAAACATGCTGCTCCTTCATGAAATTTTGTGTTTACACCTTCTTCTAATCTTGATATTGCACTAGAAGTGTCATTGACTTTAAAAATATCTAAAAATGGTTGATTGTTCCAGTTGTATAAACGTTTTACACTTGCATCTTCATCTTCTCTTGCTGATACAAAATAGGTGTCCCCTTTGTACCTGATTGCTCCATAATCACTATTTACAGTATTTAAAGGGCTATTAGTAACAGTATATCTTTTTTTTCGTTTTTGTATAACATCAATAAAGTCTAAATCATTAAAGAATTGATCTACTCTTGAGTCAACCACTCCTGTAGCTTTAAATTTACGCATCCATTTTTCTGATTTTTTATAATCGCCAGAAGCTCTTAATGCTTGCGAATAAGCGTAGTAATATTTTGGATCAACATTTTTGCTTTTAACTACTCTTTTATAGTATTGCATTGCATGTTGTGGCTGACGCAATAACATATAACAATCTCCCAATTGTTTGTTTACATGAATATTGTTTGGGTCTTTGTCATAAGCATCTTGATAAAATTCAATTGCTTTAACGTATGAGAATTTATCAAATAATTTATCCCCATGATTTATTTTTCCACTCTGTGCATATAGTGTTATGCTTGTTAGGAAAATACTGATATATAGAATATATGTTTTCATAATTAAAAGTATCTAGGTGATTTATATTTTGTTGTTGGGAACTTGAATTCATAAATTAAAATGATTTCATGTGATCCTGAAGTGTATTGTCTGATATCTGAAAAGGAGTATTCATAAGCATAACCTACTCTAAATTGTGGCGTTATTTTCATATCGAATATTCCACCAAAAGCATCATCATGTCTATAAGATCCACCAATCCAAAATTTTTCATATAGTAAGAATAATGCACTAACTTCAACAGATAGGGGAGTCCCTTTAGTGTATTTAGTAGAGAAAGATGGCTTTAATTTGGTATTTGCGCTTAAGTCAAATACATATCCACCAATCATATAATAGTGATTTCTTTCTAAAGCAACATAATCGTCATTTTTGTTATAGTCATTAGATAACAATCTTGGAGATGAAACCCCTAAGTACCATTTATTAGTATGATAATACGCACCAGCACCTACATTTGGTGTCCATCTGTTTAGTTTTTCTTGAAAAGTTGGATCTTCATAAACTGATGGGAAACCAAATAGTTCCTCATCAATTTTATATTGACTAAACCCTCCTTTCATACCAAGAGATAAGAAGTGTTCATCTTTAATTTGAATAGTATAGGAGTAGTCAACGTAAAATGAAGTAAAGTTTTCATATCCAGCTTGATCACTCATAACAGATAATCCTAGTCCCATTTTATTATTACGCAATGGTGCGTTAGCAGAAATTGTAGATGTTCTTGGTGCATCTGTTACACCCACCCATTGATTTCTGTTTACAGCAACGGCATATAAAGCTCCTCTACTACCAGCATAGGCTGGGTTTACAGCTACAGTATTGTACATGTAGTGAGAAAATTGTGGTTGCTGTTGAGCGCTTACTAAATTTGGGGCACTAAGTAGGCTAATCATGATTAAAATTACTTTTTTCATAATGATTGTGTTTTAGATTTATTTAGTGCTTAAGTAAACATGTCCGGTAATAGGTTTGATGTCCCTATTTCTAATTTCAATGATGTAATAGTATGTTCCAGTTGGTAAATTATTATTACCTCCTATAGTAACTCCTCCTTGAGCAGTTCCTCTCCATCGTCCTTTCTTAGAGTCATATACATCACTTTGGTAAACGAGTGCTCCCCATCTGTTAAATATTTTTAAGCTAGGTGTTCCACAGTCGTCTATACCTTCAACTTTAAAGTAATCGTTGTAAATATCACCGTTAGGAGTGATTGCTTTAGAAATGAATTTATCCTCTAAACAGTCGCAATCAGGTTGAACAAGTAGTATTTGTTCTTTAATAGTTTTATTTTCACAATCGTCAGATATGGTCCAAGTTCTAATGATTTGATAATCTTCTGAACCTTCGGTCCCTATGGTAGTTTCTGTAAATACTACAGTGGCTTCATCTGAACAATTCTCTTCTATATCAAGTTCAGGTACTGGTGGTACTTCATTACAATAGAATACAATATCATCTAAGTATGTTAATACCTCTGGTGCAGTAGTATCAGATATTACAAATGTTCTTTCTTGAATTTCAGAGACTAATCCACATTCATCTGTAGCAATAATATTGATAGTCATTGTGTATGAACATCCATCTTCAACCCATTGGCCTTCAGAAACACTTAATGTTGCTTCACCACAATTATCGGTAGCAGTGATGTTAGCAAAATCATCTCTCCATATAATATATTCTTCATTAAGAGATGGGTCCGTTCCAGTACATTCTGCGCTGCCATCATCTCCTTCAGATAATAATGGTTGTGTGGTATCTACTATAGTAACCACTTGAACATGTTCAATTGAGTTACCTGCACAATCATTAGCTACCCAAGTTCTTGTGATAGTGTAGTTGTTACTACATCCGCTATCCTGATTTGTAATTTCTTCAGACGGCGTAATTATGATATCTGACATATCAGAACAGTTGTCAGTTGCAGTAAGAATCACATCTTCTAAAGCTGGAATATTATCGCTACATTCTAAAGTGACATCTAGCGGTAATGAACTGGCATCAAAAGTAGGAGCAGTGTTGTCTTCAACTGTGATCACTTGTACATGTTCTACAGAATTCCCTGCGCAATCATTTGCTATCCACGTTCTAGTGATTGTGTAGTTATTACTACAATCATCATTTTGATTTGTGATGATTTCAGAAGGTGTTATAATGATATCTGACACATCAGAACAGTTATCTGTTGCAGTAAGAATTACATCTTCAATAGCTGGAATATTATCGCTACATTCAAGAGCTACATCTTGCGGTAACGAACTGATATCAAATACTGGAGCAGTGTTATCCTCAACTGTAATTACTTGTACATGTTCTACAGAATTCCCTGCGCAATCATTCGCTATCCACGTTCTAGTGATTGTGTAGTTATTGCTACACTCATCATTTTGATTAGTGATGATTTCTGATGGTGTTATAATGATGTCTGACACATCAGAACAGTTATCAGTAGCAGTAAGGATCACATCTACTAGAGCAGGGATGTTATCACTACATTCTAGAGTTACATTTTGCGGTAAAGAACTAACGTCAAAAACAGGTGCAGTGTTATCTTCAACTGTAATGACTTGTATGTGTTGAATTGAATTCCCTGCACAGTCGTTAGCAGTCCACGTTCTTGTAATGATGTAGTTGTTACTACAGTCATCATCTTGGTTTGTAATTATTTCAGTTGGCGTGATGATTATATCAGAAACATCAGCACAATTATCAGTAGCTGTAAGAATTACATCTTCTAAAGCAGGAATATTATCGCTACATTCTAAAGTGATATCTTGCGGTAATGAACTATCGTCAAAAGTAGGAGCAGTGTTATCTTCAACTGTAATTATTTGTATATGTTGCGTACTGTTCCCTGCGCAGTCAGTCACTGTCCAAGTTCTTGTAATAGTGTAGTTATTAGCACACTCATCATCATTTCCTGTTAATACTTCGGTAAAAGAAATTGGAATATTATTTCCACAATTATCTGCAACAGTTAACACTGCTGCTTCAGGAATTGCGTCACACTCAACAGTCACATCATCTGGGATATCTCCTGATAATACAGGTACTGAGTTATCTTCAACCGTGATTACTTGTGTGTGTGCAGTTATATTCCCAGCACAGTCAGTTACTGTCCAAGTTCTGTTTATGGTATAATTTGTAGCACATCCGTTAGGATCAGCAACAATTTGCTCATTGAAATCAACATCTAAAGTTGTGTCGCAATTATCGGTTGCAGTCACTATATCTGCATCTGGAATGCTATCACATTCTACGGTAGCATCTGCAGGAAGAGCTGACAATACTGGTGCTGAGCTATCCTGAACAGTGATTACTTGAACATGTTCAATAGTGTTCCCTGCACAATCATTCGCTATCCATGTTCTAGTGATTGTGTAGTTATTGCTACACTCATCATTTTGGTTTGTAATGATTTCTGAAGGTGTTATTACGATGTCTGATACATCAGAACAGTTGTCCGTTGCAGTAAGAATCACATCTTCTAAAGCTGGAATATTATCGCTACATTCAAAAGTGATATTTTGCGGTAAAGAACTGGCGTCAAATGCTGGTGCAGTGTTGTCTTCAACAGTAATGACTTGTACATGTTGAATTGAATTCCCTGCACAATCATTAGCTACCCACGTTCTAGTGATTGTGTAGTTATTACTACAGTCATCATTTTGATTTGTGATGATTTCTGATGGTGTTATAATGATGTCTGACACATCAGAACAGTTGTCCGTTGCAGTAAGAATTACATCTTCAAGAGCCGGAATATTATCGCTACATTCAAAAGTGATATCTTGCGGTAAAGAACTGGCGTCAAATGCTGGTGCAGTGTTGTCTTCAACAGTAATGACTTGTACATGTTGAATTGAATTCCCTGCGCAATCATTTGCTATCCACGTTCTAGTGATTGTGTAGTTATTACTACAGTCATCATTTTGATTAGTGATGACTTCAGAAGGTGTTATTACGATGTCTGACACATTAGCACAATTATCAGTAGCTGTAAGAATTACATCTTCAAGAGCTGGAATATTATCGCTACATTCTAAAGTGATATCTTGCGGCAATGAACTAGCGTCAAAAGTAGGCGCAGTGTTATCTTCAACTGTAATTATTTGTATATGTTGCGTACTGTTCCCTGCACAATCAGTCACTGTCCATGTTCTTGTAATAGTGTAGTTATTTGCACAGTCATCATTTTGATTTGTGATGACTTCACTAAAACTCACATTAATATTATTATCACAAGAATCATCTGCAGTTAGTGTTATTGCTGTAGGAACATTATCACATTCAACAGTTGTATCTTGTGGTAATTGTTCATTAAAAATAGGCGCAGTAGTATCAGTAAACGTAATGGTTACATTTAAGAATGCACTATTGTCACAATCATCAGTTACGGTGTACGTTACAGGTAAATTACCACTTAAGCCACACAATACATTAAAGTCATTCCAGTTATAATTTGAAGATACAGTAATGTTTAAGTCTTGTGCACAAGCTTCTAAAGCGGTTATATTATCTAAGTTCCACTGATTAGCTACAGTTTCATTATTAGCACCATCACACTCTAATGCTAAATTGTCAACATTACAGTTTGATAAATCTGGAATAGTAATATCATCAAATGATAATAATGCGTTTAAGTAGCTTTCATTACCACAGTCATCAGTAATGGTATAATTGACACTTAATGTTCCACATGGTCCACAAACTGTATTTAAATTATCATAATTATAATCAGATATAATTGTTAAATCAGTATCACAATTATCTGTTGCGCAAGCTTCAATAATTGCAATGTTATTCGCATTCCAATTATTTGCCGTTGTTTCATTAGAAGTACTATCTAAACATTCTAGAACTGAATTGTCTAAAGAACATGAAGACACAACTGGTGCAGTATTATCATCTACAGTAATTGTTTGTGTTACTGTATCAACATTTCCACATGAATCTGTATACGTCCAAGTTCTTGTGATTGTTCCTCCACAGTTTCCGCCTGCTATTGCAGTATCTGAACCTGTTACTGTTCCTGCTGCATCACAGTTATCTGTATATCCTAAATCTACCATTGCTGGCACATCGCCAATACACTCTACTGTAACATCTGCCGGAGCAGCTGCCATTACTGGAGCAATCGTATCATCTACTGTAATCGTCTGTGTAACAGTATCTACGTTTCCACATGAATCTGTAATTGTCCATGTTCTTGTGATTGTTCCTCCACAGTTTCCGCCTGCTATTGCAGTATCTGAACCTGTCACAGTTCCTGCTGCATCACAGTTATCTGTATATCCTAAATCTACCATCGCTGGTACATCTCCTATACACTCTACCGTAACATCTGCCGGAGCAGCTGCTAATACTGGTGCAATCGTATCATCTACTGTAATTGTTTGAGTTACTGTATCAGTATTCCCACATGAATCTGTATACGTCCATGTTCTGGTAATTGTTCCTCCACAGTTTCCGCCTGCTATTGCAGAATCTGAACCTGTTACGGTTCCTGCTGTATCACAGTTATCTGTGTAGCCTAAATCTACCATTGCTGGCACATCTTCAATACATTCTACAGTGATGTTTGCTGGAGCGGCATCAATTACTGGCGCAATAGTATCATCAATAGTAATTATTTGACTTACTTGAATAGCGTTGTTTCCACAGGCATCAGAAATGTTCCATGTTCTTGTGATAGTTCCCCCACATGTGGTTCCATTTAATGCGCTATCAACTCCAGTTACAGTTCCCGCAGCATCACAGTTATCAGTGTACGCTAAATCTACCATAGCTGGTAGGTCATCTATACATTGTACAGAGATGTCGCTAGGAGCACTTGCAATTACTGGAGCGGTAGTATCTTGAATAGTGATTATTTGACTCACTTGAGTTGCTGCATTTCCACAGGCATCAGAAATGTTCCATGTTCTTGTGATAGTTCCCCCACATGTGGTTCCATTTAATGCGCTATCAACTCCAGTTACAGTTCCCGCAGCATCACAGTTATCAGTGTACGCTAAATCTACCATAGCTGGTAGGTCATCTATACATTGTACAGAGATGTCGCTAGGAGCACTTGCAATTACTGGAGCAGTATTGTCTTGAATAGTGATTATTTGACTCACTTGAGTTGCTGCATTTCCACAGGCATCAGAAATGTTCCATGTTCTTGTGATAGTTCCACCACATGTGGTTCCATTTAATGCGCTATCAATACCAGTTACAGTTCCCGTAGCATCACAGTTATCAGTGTACGCTAAATCTACCATAGCTGGTACATCATCAATACATTGTACAGAGATGTCGCCAGGAGCACTCGCAATTACTGGAGCAGTATTGTCTTGAATTGTGATTGTTTGTGTAAATACACTTGTTACTCTACCACAAATATCAGTATAAATCCATGTATTTGTATATGTTCCGTTTGAAGGACATGTGTTCGACTGCTCAAATTGCCCAGTTGTTTTCGTTGGAATTAAGTTACATGAATCTAATTGTGGTGTTAAGTTCTGTGCATCTTCTAACCCTTGTGTGTCATTACAATCTAATGTTCTGTCTAAATCATTAGCACCTGTAAGCCAATCAACAATTGCTGGTTGGTTTATGTTAAAAGTATTAGGCAAATTATTTCCGATACCACAATTATCAGTTCCAGATGAACTATAAACAGTTTCTGTTGCAGGATTTTCAACTCCTTTGTATGTAGCTTGAAGTTGAATTTGAAATGAATTGCTACATTTTGTTTCTAAGAAATAACATTTATCTTTAATTTTAAGTTCAAAGCCTAAAGCTAATAAAGCAGCATTAACAGTTGTTAAACTATCATCAGTTACTGTAAAAGTTAAAATACGTGTTACATTGTTATAGTTATAAGATATACCATTTGGTAAATTATTTACAGTTATAAAATCGGCTTCTTCAGGAATTGTAGCTGTAATGGTTAGGTTCTCAGCATTGTCATTTCCGGTATTTTGGATATCAAAATTAAAGATAATAGTGTCATTGTTGTTCACTGTTGTAGAAGCACCTAAGTCAGTCTGTAGTACAATAGGGGACATGTTTGGTTCCCAAACATCAACCGCAAGTCCTAAAAGAAATAATCCATAAGTTTCTTGATCAGAGGTTAAACGCATTGTTGCAGAAGTCTGATTATTATCAATTATTGAATTATTCGTGTTATTAAGTTTGAATACTGCAGCATCAAAACCTAATGTATTTAAACTTTTAGGTGTTCTGTCTGTAAAGTCTGTACCGTTTTTGGTTATTTTACTATTAAAAAAGTTATCACTAGGTCTATCGTTTGTAGAAATATCTACCCAATTATTCGCAACATTCCTTATTTGTAATCGGTCATTTTTTAAATCTCTATCACCTTCTAAACCTCCAATAATAACATTTGTATTTACTGCTCCAGTAGGAATTGTTAAAAACCCATCAAATAGTATGTTAAAATTGTTTTCGTCAGCAGTAACATGTGCATATCCATCGAAAATTGTAATATTCTTTTTTGGGAATGTTGGATTTTCATATATAAATACAATTTCCCAACCACCAGAAGTTCCAACATTACCACCACCATGACCTGTTAATTCACCTTCTTTGGCTCTTACGTTTGCTATTTGATACTCATCAAATGGATCATTTAAGTTTCTAACTTGCGTAGTGATATCTTTAAAGCAAATGTATGGGTCATTAACAAAGTGGTCATTAGTATTTCCGTCTCCATTATCATCTCTTCCTCTATAAATAACATCGTCTGCAGTAATTGTAGTATATGTGTTTTGCCCAGGAAGCATTAATTTTACCTGGTTATAGTTCCAATTAGGTTCATTATTTGAGTTTTCCTCTTCTAAATCGGCAGCTGCCCAATATAAAAATGCTTTTTTTATGGTTAAACATTTTGAAGCAGATACGGGATTGATAAATGTAGCTTTACTTGAGTTGAATGTACTATTGTCGTTATCTATGTCAACAAACACATTATCATCAAAATTATGATTCCCTTCAGTACCATTATAACTGTTAGTTGCATGTCTTGATAGTACATTATTAGCAATCATAGTCATGTTACCATTTACGGTTTCTGAAAATCGTGGCTCAAATGTTTGTTTTACCTGACCACTCATATGAGCCATGGTACAACACAATATTAGAGTGAAGACCAACTTGGTGGACAGGTGTGTAATTAGATGTTTCATAACTATCTTTAATTAAAGGGTTAGTTGAGTTTATTGAAAATTATTAGTGTCTGGTATGAATTGTGAATGTGTCACAGTATTTGAAATAGTTATCCCTTGCTGATTTACAGCTGAGATTTCAATACAGGACCAAGTGTTGAGTTTTGTCAAATTATTTCTTTGCATCTCAATTGTAAAGGCTTTAGATGCATTTGCTTCAATTTGAATTCTAGATAATTTTGTTTGTGAGTGTATGTTAACACTCATTTTAGAAGATTTTTTCTTACAATCTACCTGTTTAGTAACTATTGCGTATTCAATAGTCTTATTAGTAGTGTTTTCAATACTATAGGTATGTTTGTGTATGTGTGTAGATAGTGGGGCTTTACTTTTTTCAAGTAAAGAAACTTGTAAAAGAGTAGACTTTTGTTGGCTAAACGCAAAATTCATTGCTGTAATAGTCAATAGATAAAATAATTTTTTCATGGCTCTGATATTTTCATTGTTATAAATGATAACATGCAGAGATTGAATTCAAAGCTAAACTTGGGACGCTTTAAAAATTGTATAAATAAAGTTCTCGTAGGGGTACGATTTAATAAATGAAGTTTTTTCGTTGGGTAACGAAGTCAGTTTTTTGATTAAAAATGCAAGGTGCATTTTAGTGGGTTCTATAAAAGTATAATAAAAAAACGTTAAAACAATAAGAATATCATAAATATTTTATTAAAAAATTAAAAATACCTACATTTAGTGATGAAATTATAGTTAAATTTATTTAATTGAAAATGAAGAGATTGTACCTTGTAAGACACGCAAAATCATCTTGGAAACATAATTTAAATGATTTGGATAGACCGCTTAAAGCACGTGGTGTGTCCGATGCAAAATTAATTGCTATACATACAAGGCAGCTGTTTAAGAATCCTGATATAATATTATGTTCTCCTTCAAAAAGAACTTTGCAAACCGCAAAAATAGTTCAAGAACATTGGGGGATTATGAGTACACAAATAATCATTAAAAATGAATTATATGATTTTTCTGGAGCAAATTTGATTAAAACCATACGGCAATGTGATGATAGTATAAATAATGTGATGATTTTTGCTCATAATTTTGCCGTTACTGACTTTGTCAATACATTTGGGACAATAGATATAAACTCTGTGCCTACTTGTGGTTTTGTAGTGATTGATTTTGAGATAACTTCTTGGAAAAAATTAAATAAAGGCAAAACCATTTATATGCAATTCCCAAAAGGGCTGAGGTAATATTTTATAAGATATTAAGTACATGACACAACAGAAAGATAAATATATAAATAGGGAATTAAGTTGGTTACAATTTAATGCACGTGTTTTACAAGAAGCTGCAGACCCGTCTGTTCCGCTTTTAGAGCGGTTACGTTTTGTAGGTATATTTTCTAATAATTTGGATGAATTTTTTAAGGTTCGCTATGCTACAGTTAAGCGAATATCTGATGCTGGTAAAAGTGGTAGAAAAGCTTTAGGAGTCTATAAAGCAGATGAGTTGTTGGAAATGATTACTGAAGAGGTTATTGTACAACAATCAAAAAGTTTGGCAATTATTGATGAAGTATATTCTAAGTTAGAAGATGAAGATATATATGTATTAAATGAACGCACTATTTTACATCCTTCTCACAAAGATTTTATCGCAGATTTTTATGTAGAAAATGTAAGCCCTGCTTTAATGGCAATTGTATTAAATGATAATACACCTATACCGCGATTGAAAGATTCTGCTGCCTATTTAGCAATTAAAATGAAATTATCAGACACCGAAAATCAATATGCATTATTAGAGGTGCCACGAAGTGTTTATCGTTTTGTTACCTTACCTAAAGTGGATAATAAAGATTATATTATTCTTTTAGATGATTTAATTAGGTATAGGCTAGATTCAATTTTCAGTATTTTTAAATACGAAAGTATCGAGGCTCATATGATAAAAATTACTCGTGATGCTGAGCTTGATATAGAGTCAGATTTAGGAGTTAGCTTTTTAGAAAAATTATCTAAAAGTGTTAAAAATAGGGCAGATGGAGATCCTGTACGCTTTATTTATGATAAAACTATAGCAGCGGATACATTGGCATTTTTGATGCGTAAAATGGGTATTGAGCCTAATGATAGTGTAATACCAGGAGGAAGATATCACTTTAGAAGAGATTTTATGAATTTCCCAAATATGGGTAGAAAAGACCTCTTATATGCAAAAGATAAACCTCTTGCTATAAAAGGAATATCTTTGAGTGATAACTTGTTTGAAAAAGTAGCAGAAAAAGATTTTTTACAATATGCACCATACCATTCATTTTCTTATACTATTAAATTTTTACGTCAAGCAGCTTTAGATCCACAAGTAAAAACGATAAAAATTACAATTTACCGTTTGGCAAAAATATCTCACATAGCGAGCTCTTTAATAAATGCTGCTAAAAATGGTAAAGAGGTAGTTGTGCAAATTGAGTTACAGGCAAGGTTTGACGAGGCTTCAAATATGGAGTATGCTCAAAAAATGCAAGATGAGGGCGTCAAGTTAATCTTTGGAGTAAAAGGATTAAAAGTGCACAGTAAAGTTTGTTTAGTTGAACGTTTAGAAAATAAAAAAATAAAGCTATATGGTTTTATTAGTACAGGTAATTTTAATAATGTAACAGCAAAAATTTATACAGATTATACCTTATTTACAGCAAATCAGGAGATTTTAAAAGATTTAAGAAAGGTCTTTAACTTCTTAAAAACAAATTATATTGTTAATAAATACAAGCATTTATTAGTTGCTCCACATTATTCAAAGAATGGTTTTATTAAGTTAATTGATGCAGAAATTAATAAAGCATTGCAGGGGATACCAGCGCAAATTAAGCTAAAATTAAATAGTATCACCAGCTATAAAATGGTAGATAAACTTTATGAAGCTAGTCAAGCAGGCGTACAGATACAAATGATTGTTAGAGGAATTTGTTGTCTTATTCCAGGCTTAAAAGGCTTGAGTGAAAATATTGAAGCCATAAGTATTGTAGATAAATACCTTGAACATCCAAGAATGATGATTTTTGGAACAGAAGGAACCGAAAAAGTGTTTATATCATCTTCAGATTGGATGACAAGAAACCTAGATAATAGAGTAGAGGTAACTTGCCCTATTTATGATGATCAGATTAAAAAAGAACTTATAGACACCTTTACCATTTGCTGGAGTGACAATGTTAAAGCAAGAATTCTTTCTGAAAATAAAGATAATGTTTACAGAGTTACTGAAGGGAAACCAATAAGATCACAATTAAAAACATACGAATATTACGTCAATAAAATTACCGTAGTAACATGATTATAAAAAAATATGCAGCAATAGATGTAGGCTCAAATGCCGTTAGAATGTTAATTACTAATATCATTGAAGATAAAGGTAAGGAACCTAAATTTAAGAAAAGTTCTTTAGTACGTGTACCTATTCGTTTAGGTCAAGACGCTTTTACAACGGGAGAAATTTCTGAAGCTAATATTGAGAAAATGAAAGATACCATGAACGCCTTTAAGCTATTAATGAAATCTTACGGTGTTATTAAATATATGGCTTGTGCAACTTCAGCTTTAAGAGTAGCTAATAATGGTGAAGCTGTTGTTAATTTAATAAAAGAAGCAAGTGATATAGATATTGAAATTATTGATGGAAAAAAAGAAGCTGCAATAATTGCATCAACAGATTTAAAAACATTCATCAATCAAGATTCTAATTATTTATATGTAGATGTTGGTGGCGGAAGCACTGAATTGACAATTTTTTCTAATGGAAGAATTATCATGTCAAAATCATTTAAAGTAGGTACAGTTCGTTTGATAAATAATATGGTTGATGAACCCGTAATTTGGGAGAAAATTAAAAAATGGATTCAAGAAAATACAGCAGATTTTAGTAAAATCACAATGATTGGTTCTGGAGGAAACATCAATAAAATTCATAAATTATCTGGTAAAACAGTAGACAAGCCGTTATCTTATATCTTTTTAAATGCGCAATATCATTTTTTTAATGCCATGTCTTATTCTGATAGAATTTCAGAAATAGGGTTAAATCCTGATAGAGCTGATGTTATAATACCTGCGTTAAAAATATATTTAAATGCTATGAAATGGTCTGGTTCTAAAAAAATATACGTTCCTAAAATAGGGTTATCTGATGGTATGGTTAAAACACTTTACTATAATGATAATTAAAATTTTAATTTATAAAAAAAGCGAACTTAATTAGTTCGCTTTTTTTATAAATCTTTTTACTGCAGTTTAATTAGGAAAAACTATTGCCTGATATGCACCAATATCATAATTACCTGTAGTTCTTGTGGTATTTATAATATCTGGAAAACTAGGTGTTACTTCAAAGCCTGTATTATCAGCAGGTGATACTGTTTCTTCAATTTGAAATTCATTATTAAACTTGTTTAAAAAAACAGGATCTTGATTTATAATACTATTACTGTAATATGTTGGGTCACTAAAATTATAAAACGGATTGTTTCCGTACTGATTATTGAAATCATTGAAACGAATTAAACAGTTTTTAAAGTTAAAATCAAAATCACCATTACTTTGTTGGTCAAATAATACTTCTAAGTATTCATTACCATAAATTATACAATTTGTAAAGTTGGCATATAAATGATCTGCAGTATTACCAAGCCAATCACTTATGGCAAGTGTAGGAAAGGAGCGAGAACCACTATTCCAGTAATTTGTAAACGTACAATGTGTAAAATTATAAGTACCACCGTGGGTAATATTAATACTTGCTTGTCCGCAATTACTTATAACCACATTTTCACCTTCAATATTGCTATCTATAGCTAATAAACCATTTACCGAATGATTGTAGAGCTGTGTGTTTGTAAATGTGGTTGTTAAATTGCCATCACTAAAATCACTTCTAATACCAATTGTACCATTTTTAATAGTAACGTAATCAAACAGGTTATTTGTACTTCCTTCTTGTAGCCAAATGGTTCCCCATTGTCCTGGTATATTACTAAAAAGAGGTTCTAGTCGGTCTCCTTCAAAAACAATTTCGTTTTCTAAAGTTTCTTGATCACTACTTAAATTACCATCAGCAATAATTGTTGCTCCATCACTAACAATTAATCCAGAATTTCTATGAAAATGTATTCTTGCTCCAGGGTTTATAGTTAGGGTTTGTCCTGTAGGGACTTTTGGGTAACCATAAATTACATAAGGTTTGGTGTTGGTCCAGTTTAATTGGGTTGATGTTAATTCAAAATCATTAAGTTCTCCTTCATTTAGGGTAGGAGGAAATCCTTCATTTAGGGTAGGAGGAAATATAAACTCAGCATCTTTAACTAAGGTAACCAGTTTAACATCTTGAAAATGTGCATTGGCATCAAAAATGATAGAGTCTTTGTATAAAAATTCTGTAGCTGTTGTTGAATAATCTATAATATCAACTGTAGTTTCCACAAATATAAACAGACTGTCCTCAGCTTTGATTTCTACATTTTCAAAATATTGTCCAGGTATACCATCTACCATAAGTCTAAAGTTTGAGTTGGCACCTCTACCTAATTCGATGGTAGGTATATGTATATCGTCTGACCCTCGGTTGTAAACTTTTAAATTATAGGTACTTGAGCCAATATTGGTAAAAATGGTGTCTAAAAAAACAGTGTCTTTTGAGAAACGTAAATCTCCTGAACTCGCAGTTGTGCTAAAGTCTTTGCGGCAAGCGCCAATACTAATTGCTAAAATAAGTGTAGAGATAAGTATAATAGTTTGTTTCATAGCGTGATTTACAGACTGATGTGTAAAAATAAGATTATTATAACTAAAACCTATAGTTTGAGTTTTTATTGTGTTTTAGAAGTTTAGTTACAACTTTTCTCCGAAAGCTAAATCGCCAGCGTCTCCTAATCCAGGTACAATATAAGCATGTGAATTTAAAGTGTTATCTACGGCACCAATCCAGAGTGATGTGTTTTTAGGTAAGTTTTTCACAACATTATCAACACCAGTTTGGCTTCCAATAACCGCTGCAATATGAATTTTAGTAGGAACACCACGTGATTTTAAAACCTCAAGAGCTGTTAATATAGATTCACCAGAAGCTAACATGGGGTCAGATAGTATAACTGTTTTTCCTTCAATACTAGGGCATGCCAAATAATCGGACTCTATACTGAAGCTATGGTCTTTTTTTGTTTTTCTAAAAGCCCCAATAAAACCATTTTCAGCTTTATCAAAATAATTTAAAAACCCTTGGTGAAATGGCAGACCTGCACGCATAATTGTAATTAATACGATATCATCTGTTGGAGAAGATAGAGTTGCAGTGCCTAAAGGAGTTGTAACATCAGATGTTTTATAATTGAGGGTTTTGCTAATTTCATAGGCAATAACTTCCCCCATACGTTCTAAATTACGTCTAAAACGCATAGCATCTTTTTGTATAGAGACATCTCTAATTTCAGCTATGAATGTGTTAAAAATCGAGTTTTGATTACCTAGGTTTGTATAGTTCATATTAGTGAATCAATTTAATTTCAAATAATTTATCCCAGTTTTTACCAGTTACAAAAATGGTGTTAGTCTCAGGATTATAAGCTATCCCGTTTAAAACATTCAGGTTGGCATGCTGAGTTACCTTTTTACGTAATGAATTACAGTTTACAACTGCATCAACCTCTCCATTAACAGGGTTGATTATAGCAATACCATTACGTTGGTATATATTAGCATAAATTCTACCGTCAATCCATTCCAATTCATTAACACTCTTTATTTTACTTGAGTTATTATAGATTTGAATGTAATCTTCCTCTTCAAGAGTTTCAGGATTTAACGTCCATATTTTTTCTGTTCCGTCAGATTTATACAATGTTTTTCCATCATTACAAATACCCCATCCTTCATGACTTTTCTTATATTTAAATGTTTTTGTTTTTGTAAAATTAACTGGATTGTAAACAAAGCCAATACGCGACTCCCAAGTTAATTGGTATAAGTTGTCATTTAATATTGTTAAGCCCTCTCCGAAGTGTTTCGGGTCTAAATCAATTTTTTGTATAATATTACCCGTTTTATAATCTACTTTTCTAAGCGATGATTTTCCGCGTTGCCCAGTACTTTCATACAACTCACCCTTATAAAACTCTAAACCTTGGGTGTAAGCATTAATATCATGAGGGTACTCATTAATAATTTCAAAGTTTAATACTTTAGGTTTATGCTGTGCTAAAATTTCAATTTCTTTTTTTATAATAACAATGTCATTATTATAATTAAAAGTAGCTTTTAAAGTTTTTGTTCCTAACTTACCAGAATCAAAGGTGAATTTTGGAGATTCAATTTTTACGTCATCTATAAAGTAAGACATGTTGGTTATTTCGAGATTTTTCTTGTTTAAAACAGAGAAATTAACAGTCTTACCAAAGCTATATTTGTCTTTTTTTGCATTAGTTTCAATAGAAAATAATTTATTTACATCTTTTTCTTCTTCTGTGCAGGCTATAAACAAAACGCTTAAAAATATGATTGTTAATGTGTTAAGGGATTTCATGCTAATAATTTGATTTTTTAGCAAGGTAAATCAATTAAATCAGATTAAAAAATGATTGTGTACTATCAAAAAGGTTGTATATTTGCATCGGCAAGTCCTACACAACTAGCTCCTGTTGAATCCTCCAGGGCGGGAACGCAGCAAAGGTAGATGGTTGAGCAGTGTGATGTAGGTCGCTTGCCATTTTTTGTGCGCAAAAGTTAAACTTCACAATGCATCACAATATTTCTAATTTTATTTTCGGTTACTTCATTTCAAAAAATGTATTTTTACAGTGTTTTTTAAATATTTAAATGACACTAATGACAAAAGTTGTATTGATTACTGGCGGATCTTCAGGAATAGGGAAGTCTGTAGCACATTTTCTTACCGAAAAAGGTTTTATTGTTTACGGTACGAGTAGAAATCCTCAAAAAATTACTGAACAATTGCCATTTAAATTAATCGCTTTAGATGTTTCCGATGCAACTACAATAGCATCTGCTGTTCAAACTATTATTAAAAAAGAAGGGCGTTTAGACGTCGTTATTAATAATGCTGGTGTTGGTATTACTGGACCAATAGAAGAAACACCAGATATAGAAATCAAAAAAGCATTTCAAACCAATGTATTTGGTCCTATTAGATGTTATTAAAGCAGTTTTACCACAGATGAGAAAACAAGGCAGTGGATTAATTATAAATGTTACTTCAATTGCTGGTTATATGGGCTTACCATACCGTGGAGTGTATTCTGCAACTAAAGGAACTTTGGAGTTATTGACGGAAGCATTACGAATGGAAATCAAAGATTTTAACATTCAAATGACTAATATCGCTCCGGGTGATTTTGCAACTAATATTGCTTCCGGACGTTACCATTCTCCGGTTTTAGAAAATTCACCATATAAAGTACCTTATGGAAATACGTTAGCTTTAATGAATGAGCATGTAGATCATGGGAATGATCCGATTGAAATGGCAGAAGCTATCTACGGAATTATCAACACTAAAAAACCAAAAATACATTATAAGGTAGGGGCGTTTATGCAGAAGTTTTCTATTGTTTTAAAACGTATTTTGCCTGATACTGCTTACGAGAAATTATTATTAAATCATTATAAATTATAAGAATTCAATTAATTGAGTTACTAACTTAAAAAACTAAACCAATGAAATTTTTTATTGATACAGCAAATTTAAATCAAATTAGAGAAGCGCAAGCTTTAGGTGTATTAGATGGTGTAACTACAAACCCATCATTAATGGCAAAAGAAGGGATTACTGGTACAAATAACATTTTAAAACACTATGTTAATATTTGTAATATTGTAGATGGTGATGTGAGTGCAGAAGTTATTTCAACAGATTTTGAAGGTATGGTCAGAGAAGGTGAAGCTTTAGCTGATTTACACGACCAGATTGTCGTGAAATTACCAATGATTAAAGACGGTATAAAAGCAGCAAAATATTTTAATGATAAAGGTATACGTACTAACGTGACTTTAGTATTTTCTGCCGGTCAAGCGTTATTAGCAGCAAAAGCAGGTGCAACTTATGTGTCGCCGTTTATTGGTCGCTTAGATGATATTTCAACAGATGGGTTAAACTTAATTGCTGAAATAAGACAAATTTATGACAACTACGGTTTTGAAACACAAATACTAGCGGCCTCTGTGCGTCACACGATGCACGTGATTGATTGTGCTAAAATTGGAGCTGATGTCATGACAGGTCCTTTGAGTTCTATTGAAGGCTTATTAAAACATCCTTTAACAGACATTGGTTTGGCGAAATTTTTAGCAGATTATCAAAAAGGTAATAAGTAAATATTAACATAAAATATTTTGATTTATCTAGATAAATGCTATATTGATATAAACTAATATTAAAAACAGATAATAAGATGAAAAAATTAAGTTTAAGCTTAGCTTTAGTTGTTGCTTTGGGGGTTATTTCTTGTAGAGAAACAAAAAAAGAAACCGACAATGTAGAAGATAAAGTAGAAAACACTATAAATCAAGCTACTGAAGATGTTAAAGACGCAACAAATGAAGCTGCAGATAATGTAGAAGAAGCTGTTGATGATGCTGTTGAAAATGTGAAAGATGCAGCTGGTAATGTTGTAGATGATGTAAAAGACGCTGCTGGAGATGCTGAAGATAAAGCAAATGAGTTAATTGACGATGCTAAGGGTGCTGCAAAGGATACGGAAGATAAAGCAAACGAAGCGATTGATGATGTAAAAAGCGCTCTAAAGGGTGAATAATAAACATTAAGATTTCAGATAACAAAACAGCCGCAAATTGCGGCTGTTTTGTTATCTGAAATCTTTTTTAATTCTATCTAAATCACGTTTGTTATCACGATCTTTCAATGTGTTTCGTTTGTCGTGTAGTTTTTTACCTTTACATAAAGCGATATGTAATTTAGCTAAACCTTTATCATTTAAAAACAGGCGTAAAGGCACAATTGTTAATCCGCTGTTTTTAACTTCACGGTGTAACTTTTTCAATTCTTTTTTATTCAACAACAATTTACGTTCTCTACGCATTTGATGATTGAAATATGTAGCATGAGAATATTCATCAATATACATGTTGATGACAAATAACTCACCACGATCATTAAACTCACAAAAACTTTCAGTAATTGTTGCCTTTCCTTCACGTATTGATTTTATTTCTGTACCCACAAGCATGATACCGGCATCATAGGTATCTATGATTTCGTATTCAAAACGAGCTTTTTTATTCTGTATGTTAATTTTCTTCTGCTTCATCAAGCACAAAAATAGAATTTGTTTGTGAGTAATTGCTATGCCTTTTTAATTTTTATCAAAAAGAAGATAAACTTTTTCGTTTGCTATAGCTACATAAGTCTGGTCACTATTCAAAAGTACAATTTGTTGCCTTTCTCTTGCGAAAGTTTTTAAAAGAGAAATACCGTTTGTAGAATCAAACGCTTGTCCAAAATGTTCTTGAAATGTAGTGGGTGAGAAGGAAAACGTATTTGTTAATTTGAATTCTGGTATTTCTGACAGGTGATCCGCTGAAAACCAATCTGTTAAAGTGTCATTGCAATAGGTGTCTGAAAGTCCAATATCAACAATAACTACCGATGCTATTTTTGTTTTGTTTTCATTAAAATAAAATGCACGTTTTGGTGTTTGAAATGATATAATTATAGCATTTTTAAATATTATATCTTCAGGAATATTAGTAGTGTCACAATACATCCCACTTGGGGTGTCTACTGCAACTTTAATACTTTTTTGTAGATTCAAATAACTAATAACATCTTTATAAATACCATCAAGAGGTCTTGACAACCCTGAGCCAAATACTGCGTCAATTATGATATCAGAATCTTTAAAGTTAAATGGCTTCAATATATCAATGTTATCAATTTGAATAACGTGAGAAACTTTCTTTAAATTTATAGCACAATCTGCAGTTAAAGTATTATTCGGATTGATTAAAAATGGGTGTACTTGATATCCTTTCTGTTGTAATATTCTACAAATTGCAAATCCGTCGCCACCATTATTTCCTGGGCCACAAAAAATATAAACACTGTGCTGAGTTGTATAATTACTGATAAACCAATTGACAAGAGCAATTGAAGCACGTTCCATTAATGCTAAAGAAGAGATGGGTTCGTGTGTAATTGTAAATGCATCCCAAGCTCTAATTTGACTCGAGGTGAATAATTTTTGCATAGCTTTACCATTAAAATAAAGGTCTATACAATTTAAGCAATTATTAGTTCTTATAAAAAGGGATGAAATAACTAATTGAGTAACCAAATCCTACACCCCAATTAGAATCTTGGTAAGTTCTTCCGAAACCAGGAATGTATAAGTTGTCAAAACCATCTGGTTTGTTATTAACAACTAAGTTTTTTAATTGCACATTTACACCTAAGTATAAGTTATTAAAAACTTCAGCTTTAAGGCCAACAATTAATTCTATCCAATGAGAAGACGTTGTATCAAAATTCTGAGAGTCGGTTTGAAGTCCGGTTTCTTCCCAATAACCACCACTAGAATTATAAATACTATAGCTATTTAGGGTATGTGAATATGAGCTAACACCATAGCGCAATCCTGTATAAATTGCATTCTCCATATCCAACCAATTTTCATAAGCGTTATAATCAACACCAATATTGAAGTAACTACCTTTAGTGGTATAATTCACTTGTGTTTCGTCTATAGTTCTATTTTCATTTCCGAAAGCACCTGCAAGGTAGTAACGTTTTGCAAATTTATAATCTGCGTTAATTTCAAATGCTGTATAATCTTTTATGATTACAGATTTGGCTAATTTAGAAACGTCTGTACCAACACGTAAACCAAAACGATGTGTTTTAACAGAATCTTTTTTTACATCTTCTTGTGCATTGATTGTAAAAGAACAAATGAGACTAATGATAAATATGTACGTGCGCATTGTTTGAGTTTTCAATAGTATTATTTTCAACAGTCGAATTTAATATCCAGTTATCAGTATCGGTGGTAAAACCAAAATTTACATCTTCAAACACATTTTTAAAACCGCAAGCCTTTGAAATATAGACTTGGTTATTTTCATAATTAATTGTGATATCATCTTCATTTCCAGTAGCAAAATCATCTGTATCATCATCAGGCGTACCGTTATTGTTAACCTCATAATCTTTAATTAAAGTATATGAAGTATTGTTTTCTAAAATACGTAAAGGAATGGCAATTGAATCTCTTGTACTTTCAATACCATATGAAAGACTGTTGTTTTCTCCAACTATCAATAAATTTGTGACTGCTTTGGGCGCATCTGTATCAGCAATATCATAAAAGCGAATAACCAATTGTGCGGTATCGGCATTTGCATCTGTACAAATATCATCTTTTTCACAGCCGATAATTACTGCTAAGAATGTGACAATAAAAAGTAGTTTTTTCATAAATTGATTTTGAATAGCAACAAAAATAGCAGTATTTTAATGTATTAGCTTAAAAAAGTTATTAAAGTTTCTCTAAAAATGAACCTTTCTGTAATTTTTTCGTCAATAGAGTAACACGTATGAACAGACCAGAAGACATATCTGATGCTAAATTAGTGGAACAGTATAAATTAGGTAATCGCAAAGTGCTGGTTGTTCTGGTTAATCGCTGGCATAAAAAATTCTGCTCTCATGCATTCTGGTATGTTAAAGATGCTGAGTTGGCAAAGGATGTAGCTCAAGAAAGTTGGGCCGTTATTATTGATAAATTACCACTATTAAGACAGAATGATAAATTTGGTAGTTGGGGATTAAGCATTGTGATGAGAAAGGCTATAGATAGTTATCGTGAACAACATAAATATAGAGTTCTTGACACTTATTCTGAAACGAATTTAGTAGCAGATGAACAAGTGAATACTGCGTTTCATTATGATCTTATTTTAAAAGAAATTAAAAACTTACCGAATGAGCAACAAGCAGTTTTAAAGTTGTTTTATTTAGAAAGTTATAAGATTCATCAAATTGCTGAAATTTTAGATATAGCAAAGGGCACAGTAAAATCAAGACTATTTACAGCAAGAGAAAAACTAAAATTAATTTTAAAAACGAATACTTATGAAAGATAATACAGAAGACATAGATAAGTTGATAAAAAATGCTTTAACAGAAGAAGAAGCAAAATTTTATGATGATTTAGAGGAACAAAATATTTTTGGAATGGTCGGAGGGCTCTTTAGAGGTAAGTTGAGGTGGCTGTTAGTATTAATGAACATCGTTACAGTAATTGCTTTCATAGGTTTAATATATTGTATAGTTCAAATTGTTAATACTGATGTTACTAATGAACTTATCAGGTGGGGACTTTTAGGGATGTTATTCATGTTAATGATATCTATGCTTAAACTTTTTGTATGGTTACAAATGGATAAAAATGCTTTACTAAGAGAAATAAAACGTTTAGAACTTCAGGTATCTGCATTAGCTAATAGGTTAGCATAATTTGGTTTTACAGATACTTTAAAAATCGTTTTGTTTTTAGTAAATTGCAGAACTTTCAGGGATGATTTCTCTCCCACGCTGAATTTTCGAGTACTCTTCGGAAGGATAAAGGTAGAGAAGGAATGGTTATTTTATTTATTTTTAAATTATTTAAAAAATGGCTGTTTTAGAACACGTAACGTCACAACAAGCAATTGAATTAGAAGACAAACATGGTGCACACAATTACCACCCATTACCAGTAGTATTATCTAAAGGTGAAGGCGTATATGTTTGGGATGTAGAAGGGAAAAAGTATTATGATTTTTTATCGGCATATTCTGCGGTAAATCAAGGGCACTGTCATCCAAAAATTGTTGGAGCAATGGTAAATCAAGCACAACAATTAACCTTAACATCAAGAGCATTTTACAATGATGTATTAGGAAAATATGAAAAATATGCTACTGAATTATTTGGTTTCGATAAGTTGTTGCCAATGAACACAGGTGCTGAAGCTGTTGAAACTGCATTAAAATTATGTAGAAAATGGGCTTATGAGAAAAAAGGCTTATCTGAAAATGAGGCAGAAATTGTAGTATGTGAGAATAACTTTCACGGACGTACAACAACAATTATCTCGTTTTCTAATGATCCTGTTGCAAGAACCAATTTCGGTCCTTTTACAAACGGATTCATTAAAATTGAATACGATAACTTAACTGCTTTAGAAGAAGTTTTGAAGAGCAATAAGAATATCGCTGGATTCATGGCAGAACCAATTCAAGGTGAAGCAGGAGTTTACGTACCATCTGAAGGTTATTTAGCTGGTGCTAAAGCATTATGTAACAAATACAACGTGTTATTTATTGCTGATGAAGTACAAACAGGTATTGCACGTACAGGGAAATTAGTTTGTGTTGATCATGAAGATGCTAAACCAGATATTTTAATTTTAGGTAAAGCCTTAAGTGGTGGAGCATATCCTGTATCTGCGGTATTAGCAAATAATAACATTATGGATGTTATTCAACCAGGAAACCACGGAAGTACTTTTGGAGGAAATCCTGTTGCAGCTGCAGTAGCAATCGCTGCTTTAGAAGTTGTTAAGAACGAAAACTTATGCGAAAATGCAGAAGTATTAGGACAGTTATTCCGTTCGGAAATAAATAAGTTTATTGAAACTAGTTCTATCGCGACTTTAGTACGTGGAAAAGGATTGTTAAATGCTGTTGTAATTAACGATTCTGAGGATAGTGATACAGCTTGGAATATTTGTATGAAGTTACGTGACAATGGTTTATTAGCTAAGCCAACACATGGAAATATCATTCGTTTTGCACCACCTTTAGTTATGACTAAAGAACAATTGTTAGATTGTGTATCTATTATTACATCGACTTTAAAAGAGTTTGAAAAATAATAAGATCAGTATAATATAAAAAGCCACTCAATTGAGTGGCTTTTTTTATATCTGAAGAAAGCGATTTTTACTTTCTTGTAATAACTTTTTCTACAGCTTTAATAATTGCTGTATCATCAAGTCCGTATTTTTCCATCAATTGTGCTGGAGTACCAGATTCTCCAAATGTATCGTTAGTTGCAACAAACTCTTGAGGAGTAGGCGTGTTAAGGGCTAAAACTCTTGCAACACTTTCTCCTAAACCACCCAAATGGTTATGCTCTTCTGCAGTAACTACGCAACCTGTTTTTGCTACAGATTTTAAAATAGCATCTTTATCTAAAGGTTTTATAGTGTGAATATTTATCACTTCTGCAGAAATTCCTTTTGCTTCTAAAGCTTCGGCAGCTTTTAAAGATTCCCAAACTAAATGTCCAGTTGCCACAATAGTAACATCAGTACCCTCAGTTAATTGAACAGCTTTTCCTATTTCAAATTTCTGATCAACAGGAGTGAAGTTAGCTACTTTCGGACGTCCGAAACGTAAATAAACTGGTCCCACATAATCTGCAATAGCTTCTGTAGCTGCTTTTGTTTGGTTATAATCACATGGATTGATAACAACCATACCAGGTAACATTTTCATTAATCCAATATCTTCTAATATTTGGTGTGTTGCTCCATCTTCACCAAGAGTTAATCCGGCGTGAGAGGCACATATTTTTACATTCTTATCAGAATATGCAATCGACTGACGAATTTGGTCATAAACTCTTCCAGTAGAGAAGTTTGCAAAGGTTCCTGTAAACGGAATTTTACCTCCAATAGTCATACCGGCAGCAACACTCATCATGTTTGCTTCCGTAATTCCCATTTGGAAAAAACGCTCAGGGTTGTTGTCAATAAATTCATTCATTTTTAATGAACCTACTAAGTCGGCACATAAGGCTACTACATTTTCGTTCTTTTTACCTACAGCTGCTAAACCAGCTCCAAAACCAGAACGTGTATCTTTTTTACCTTGATCTATATATTTTTTCATTGTTGTTGTGCTTGTAGATTAATAATCTCCTAAAGTTTCTGGATTCTGTGCTAAGGCGTTTGCTAATTGCTCATCATTTGGAGCTTTACCATGCCAAGCATGTGTTCCCATCATAAAATCAACACCATTACCCATTTCAGTATGTAATAAAATACAAACAGGTTTACCTTTTCCAGTGCGGTTTTTAGCTTCAGCTAAAGCGTTAAGAATTGTATCAATATCGTTTCCTTGCTCAACATCTAAAACATCCCATCCAAAGGCTTCAAACTTGGCTTTTAAATCTCCTAATGGTAGAACATCGTCTGTAGCACCATCAATTTGTTTTTTGTTGTAATCTACAGTTGCAATATAATTATCAACATTGTTACCAGCAGCATACATTGCAGCTTCCCATATTTGCCCTTCTTGTAATTCTCCATCACCATGTAAACTATAAACTGTAGTATCTTCACCGTTTAACTTTTTAGTTAAAGCTGCTCCAATAGCCACACTCATACCTTGTCCTAAAGAACCAGAAGCAATACGGATTCCTTCTAAACCTTCATGAGTAGTTGGGTGCCCTTGCAAACGTGAGTTTAATAATCTGAATGTGTTTAATTCAGATACAGGAAAATAGCCATTACGTGCTAAAACACTATAATAGACTGGTGAAATATGTCCGTTTGATAAAAAGAACAAATCTTCATTCAAACCATCCATTGTAAAGTTGGTATCATGAGTCATGACGTCTTTGTATAAACAAACTAAAAATTCGGCACAGCCTAAAGAACCTCCTGGATGCCCAGAATTTACTTTGTGTACCATTCGTAAAATATCTCTACGAACTTGAGTAACTTGATCTTGTAATTGTTGTGTTGGCATGTTGTTGTGTTAAAATACGCTACAAAAATAGATTTTTAAAGCCTATAATAAAAACTATTTTAAGTGCAATTATTAACGAATAAATAGATTTGCTAACAATTTTGATTTTATTAAGATTTACTTCTGTTTTAGTTGTTATATTTGTTGCTTCATTGAATTTGATTTATGCAATTTGAAATAAACGCAAAAGACCCTCAGACTAAAGCTAGGGCAGGTAAAATGACTACCGATCATGGAGTTATTGAAACCCCTATATTTATGCCTGTAGGCACTATTGGTACTGTAAAAGGGGTACACCAAACTGAGCTTAAGAATGAAATAAATCCTGATATTATTTTAGGAAACACCTACCATTTGTATTTACGACCTGGTATGGAAATCATGGAAAAAGCAGGAGGGTTGCATAAATTTATGAATTGGGATAGGAATATCTTAACCGATTCTGGGGGATATCAAGTATATTCGTTATCATCTAATAGAAAAATTAAAGAAGATGGTGTGAAATTTAAATCGCATATTGATGGATCATATCATTTCTTTTCTCCTGAATTTTCTATGGATATTCAAAGAAGTATTGGTGCTGATATTTTTATGGCATTTGATGAATGTACTCCATATCCTTGTGATTATAATTATGCGCGCCGTTCAATGCACATGACACACAGATGGTTGGACAGATGTATCAAACATATTGGAGAAACTCCTGTAAAATACGGTCATGACCAAGCATTTTTCCCTATTGTTCAAGGAAGTACATATAAAGACTTACGTAAACAATCTGCAGAGTTTATAGCTTCAAGAGAAGCAGTAGGAAATGCAATTGGAGGCTTGTCAGTTGGAGAACCAGCTGAAGAACTTTATGGAATGACAGAAGTTGTTTGTGAGGTTTTACCAGAAGATAAACCACGTTATTTAATGGGTGTTGGTACACCAATTAATATACTAGAAAATATTGCTTTAGGAGTTGATATGTTCGACTGTGTTATGCCAACTCGTAATGCCAGAAATGGAATGTTATTTACAGCATACGGTTCTATAAACATCAAAAACAAAAAATGGGCAGATGATTTCTCTGCTATTGATGAAATGGGAATCACTTGGGTTGACACCTATTATTCTAAAGCTTATGTGCGTCATTTATTCACAGTAAATGAAATGTTAGGAAAGCAAATTGCTACCATTCACAATTTAGGATTTTACTTGTGGTTAACACGTGAAGCTAGAAAACACATTATTGCTGGAGATTTTAGAGAGTGGAAAGAGAAAATGGTGAAGCAAATGAATAACAGATTGTAATGTTAAAAATACTCGATAGATATATTTTAAAGCGCTATTTAGGAACATTTTCAGTAATGCTATTACTGTTTATCCCTATTGGTATTATGGTAGATTTATCAAGTAAAGTAGATAATTTATTAGAAAATAACGCACCGCTTGGTAAAACTATTTATTTCTATTTTAATTTTACCATTTATATAGGCTATTTATTATTTCCGTTATTTTTATTCCTTTCTGTAATTTGGTTCACATCAAAACTGGCAAATAAAACTGAGATTGTAGCCATACTAAGTTCAGGTATTTCATTTAGTCGTTTTCTTAGGCCATATTTAATTGGAGCTTCTTTTATAGGTGTATTTTTCTTTTTTGTTGGTATGTATGTTTTGCCAAACTCTAGTAAAGAGTACAATGAGTTTAAATATGAGTATATAAACCCTGATAGAAAAACAAGAGAAACTACTAATGTTTACAGACAAATAAATGACAATGATTATTTATATGTCTCTAGTTTTGATTCCAAAAATAAGCAAGCTTATAACTTCACATTAGAACATTTTGAAGACAATGTTTTAAAATATAAAATTGAAGCAACAAAAATTAAGTTTCAAGAAAAGGATACATCTTATAGATTAACCAACTATGTAAAAAGAAACATAGGTAAGTATCATGATGATATTATTAGAAAAACAAGAAAAGATACCGTATTTAGTTTTGATTTAGATGATTTAGCTCCTGTAAATTACATAGCTGAAACTTTAAACAATAGAGAGTTAGATGTATTTATTGAAAAAGAAAAACAACGTGGGTCTAGTTATGTGAGTCGTTATGAGATTGTTAAGTATAAACGCTGGAGTATTCCTGTTTCGGCGTTCATATTAACTATTATTGCCGTAGCTGTATCTGCAATGAAGCGTAGAGGAGGAATGGGAGTAAATTTAGCTTTTGGAATTGCTTTAGCTTTTGTGTTTATTTTTATAGATAAAATATTTACTGTTATGGCAGATCAATCAGGATTCAATCCATTATTAGCAGTGTGGTTACCAAATATTACGTTTGGTATTCTAGCAATTATCTTATTAAATAATGCCAAACGATAAATTAAAAAGTTACCTACATCTCCATCTTATTGTATTCATTTGGGGGTTTACTGCAATTTTAGGAAAATTACTATCTATTGATGCCATTCCGTTAGTTTGGTATCGAATGGGTTTGGCTAGTTTTTTTATTTATATATATATAAAAGTAACAAAACTCTCTTTAAAAATAACTAAACGTCAAGTAGTAAATTATGTTTTTGGTGGGGCTGTTATTGCGGCTCACTGGGTCACTTTTTTTTACGCTATTAAAATATCAAACATATCTATCGCGTTAGCAACAATGAGTACTGGGGCATTCTTTACCATATTTATTGAAGCATTATACAAAAAGAAACGCATTGACTTCAAGGAATTAATTTTCGGAATTCTAGCCATTGTGGGGTTATATATCATTTATAAATCAGAAATAAGCTTACAGATAGGAATGTTAGTAGCACTTGCGTCATCATTTTTATCTGCTGTGTTTTCTGTCTTTAATGCTGATTTTGTTAAAAAAGAAAGTGCTGTTGTTATTTCATTTTATGAGCTTAGTTTTGGCGTGTTAGCTATTACTTTATTTTTATTGTGTAATGGTGAGTTATTAGATACAAGCTTTTTCAAACTAGAACCATTAGACTATTTGTGGCTTTTTATATTGAGTAGTGTTTGTACTGCTTATGCATTTATAGTGTCGGTTGATTTATTAAAGAAACTAAGCGCATTTACAGTAATGCTTACTATTAATTTAGAACCTATTTACGCTATATTTTTGGCAATTATACTCTTCCCTGAAAACGAAAAGATGACTCCTAATTTTTATTTTGGAGCCGCATTAATTTTGTTAACCGTTGTAGCTAATGGTGTTATAAAAACCATCAAAAAAAAATAACAAAATACTAAGATTACTACTGATAGATTGCTAAAGTTTTTATATTTGCTAATCTATAAACAAGACTAGAAAACCATTATGGAATATTTAGATTTTGAACTTCCTATTCAGGAGTTAGAAGAACAATTAGAAAAGTGTGCAGTATTAGGTAAAGAGAGTGATGTTGATGTTACTGAAACTTGTACTCAAATTGAAAAAAAGTTAGAAGAAAAGAAAAAAGAAATATATAGCAACCTTTCTGCTTGGCAACGTGTTCAGATGTCTAGGCATCCATCAAGGCCATATACTTTAGATTATATTAAAGCTATTTGTGGCGATGAATTTGTAGAATTACATGGCGATAGAAACGTCCGTGATGATAAAGCTATGATTGGTGGGTTAGGTAAAATAGGTGATCAGTCATTTATGTTTATTGGTCAGCAAAAAGGATTTAATACTAAAACACGTCAGTATAGAAACTTCGGAATGGCAAATCCTGAAGGATACCGAAAAGCCTTACGTTTAATGAAGTCTGCTGAAAAGTTTGGTATTCCTGTTGTCACTTTAATTGATACTCCAGGAGCATATCCAGGATTAGAAGCTGAAGAACGCGGACAAGGTGAGGCTATTGCTCGTAATATTTTAGAAATGACACGTCTTAAAGTGCCAATTATCTGTGTGATCATTGGTGAAGGTGCTTCAGGTGGTGCATTAGGAATAGGTGTAGGAGATAAAGTATTGATGTTAGAAAACACATGGTACTCAGTAATTTCTCCAGAATCTTGCTCTTCTATTTTATGGCGTAGTTGGGAATATAAAGAACAAGCAGCAGATGCTTTAAAGTTAACTGCTAAAGATATGAAGAAGCTTAAATTGGTTGACGAAATCGTTAAAGAACCAGTTGGTGGAGCTCATAGAGATAGAGAAAAAACATTTAAGATTGTTGCTAAAGCAATCACCAAGTCTTTTGAAGAATTTAAAAACTTATCACCAAAAGATTTAGTAGATCAACGTATGGATAAATATTCTCAAATGGGAGTGTTTAGTGAGTAGTCCTACTAAACTCAATAACTAAATAAAAGAACCGAAGTAATAACTTCGGTTTTTTTAGCGTTATTAACAAAAAAACAAAGTTATTAACACCTTAATTGTTGATAGCTAGTGAATTACTATAATTAGTTTAAGCAGTAAAAAAGCCTACTTTCGTTGTTATGGAAAACCCCAATATTGTAAAAGGATATCAAGTTGATAAAAGCACGCTTATCAATTTGGAAAAAGGAAAAATACCGCCACAAGCTACTGATTTAGAAGAGGTTGTGCTTGGGGCAATGATGATTGATAAAAAAGGTGTAGATGATGTTATTGATATTTTACATCCAGAAGCATTCTATAAACAAGCCAATCAATTTATTTTTGAAGCAATATTTAAGTTGTTTGAAAATTCAGAGCCAGTCGACTTATTAACTGTTTCTCAACAACTTAAGAAAGATGAAAGGTTAAACCTTGTTGGAGGAGATTTTTACTTGATTTCTTTAACACAAAAAGTATCGTCTTCTGCTCATATTGAGTTCCATGCGCGTATCATTTTACAAAAGTTTATTCAACGTAGTTTGATTAAGATTTCAAGTGAAATTATTGAAGATGCCTATGATGAAACTAAAGATGTTTTTGATTTATTAGATAATGCAGAAGCAAAATTATATGAAGTTACTCAAGGAAACATAAAGAAGTCTTCAGAGTCTGCACAAGACTTAGTATTATTAGCTAAGAAAAAAATTGAAGAAATTTCTAATAAAGATGGAACTAGTGGTATTCCTACAGGTTTCAATAAATTGGATGCGTTAACATCTGGTTGGCAACCTTCAGATTTAATTATTGTAGCTGCAAGACCTGGTATGGGTAAAACAGCATTAACCTTAACAATGGCAAGAAATATTGCTGTTGACGCAAATAAAGCTGTTGCATTTTTCTCATTAGAGATGTCATCTGTACAGTTAATTACGCGTTTAATTTCATCTGAAACAGGATTGTCTTCAGAGAAATTAAGAACAGGTAAGTTAGAAAAGCACGAATGGGAGCAATTAAATGTAAAAGTTAAAAATTTAGAAAAAGCCCCTTTATTTATTGATGATACACCATCATTATCAATATTTGATTTACGTGCGAAAGCGAGACGTTTAGCATCTCAGCATGATATTAAAATTATTATGATTGATTACTTGCAGTTAATGACAGCAGGTGGAAGTCAAAAAGGAGGAAATAGAGAACAAGAAATATCAACAATTTCAAGAAACTTAAAAGCATTAGCAAAAGAACTTGAAATACCAGTAATTGCTTTATCTCAGTTGTCACGTGCCGTTGAATCCAGAGGAGGAAGTAAAAGACCTTTACTATCAGATTTAAGGGAATCTGGAGCAATTGAGCAAGATGCGGATATTGTATCATTCATTTACCGTCCTGAATATTATAAAATTGATGAGTGGGATGATGATGAGCGTTCACCAACTGAAGGACAAGGAGAATTCATTATCGCAAAACACAGAAATGGTGGTTTGGATAATATCCGATTGAAATTTATCGGTCACCTTGGTAAGTTTGATAATTTAGATGATTTTAGCACGCCATTCGAAATGCAATCATCAATGAATTCTGAAGATAATCCATTTTCAACAGGTGCTTTACCTAGCCCAGAAGATGCCTTTGGAAGTTCAATGAATGCAAACCAAGGGTTTAATGACGATGAAGTCCCTTTTTAAAACATTAAGTCATAGTTAATCGTAAAGTCTCAATTATAGTTTAATCTGTATTGAGACTTTTTTATGTCATATGATTATTGGCTAAGTAATTTTGTTTATCTTTTCTCACATGAAAAAGCACATCATTTTCTTATTGTTTTTAATGTATTCATTGCATGGTTTTGCATCTTATATTCTAATCCCTATGGATGAGGATAGCCAGAAAAACCATTTGAAAGCATATGGTGTGACCTATTGGGTTTTAGAGCATCAATTAAAAGCAAAATGGTTGTTAAACTACCGAGGTGGTTCGTTTTTAATTTCAGATACAGAAAAACTACGTAAGGAGTGTATAATTAGAGGAGTGTCATTTGAAATTTTATCAAACTTAAAAGCAGAACAAATTTTAAAAGATATTAGTAGCCCTTCAGTTAATCAAGAAGCTGTAGTTTTAGAAAAAGCACCTAGGATTGCTGTTTATGCACCAAATACCAATCAACCTTGGGATGATGCGGTTACTATGGCACTAACGTATGCTGAAATTCCGTATGAAAAAATATATGATACTGAAGTGTTGAATGATGCATTGGTTTTATATGATTGGCTGCATTTGCATCATGAAGATTTTACGGGGCAATATGGTAAATTTTATAGAAGTTTTAAAGCGGCACCTTGGTATATCGAAAACAAGAGAAATGCAGAAAAATTAGCACAAGCTCTTGGCTATGAAAAAGTATCTGAAGAAAAAAGAGCAGTAGCTTTAAAGATAAGAGATTTTGTTGTTGGTGGCGGATTTATGTTTGCTATGTGTAGTGCAACGGATAGTTTTGATATTGCGCTTTCTGCAACACAAACAGATATATGTGAACCTATGTTTGATGGTGATCCGAGTGCTTCAAATTATCAAAGTAAATTAGATTACAACAACACATTTGCTTTTACAGATTTTAAATTGGAACGAAACCCTAATGTGTATGAGTTTTCAAGTATCGACATGACTACCAAACGAAAGGTCAAAAAAGAGCTCGATTACTTTTCTTTAATGGAGTTTTCTGCAAAATGGGATCCTATTCCTACAATGTTATGCCAGAACCATACACAGTTAATAAAAGGCTTTATGGGGCAAACCACATCGTTTAATTCTCAAGAAATTAAAGCTAATGTTTTAGTTATGGGAAAAAATAAAACTAACTCAGAAGCTAAATACATCCATGGTATTAAAGGTAAAGGCTTCTTTACGTTTTATGGTGGTCATGATCCTGAAGATTATCAACATAGAGTAGGTGATGCTAAAACGGAGTTAGAATTGCATCCAACATCACCTGGATATCGCTTAATATTGAATAATGTATTGTTTCCTGCTGCTAAAAAGAAAAAGCAGAAGACTTGATTGTTAGTGAAGTAAGTTTCAGAGAGTCAATTATATTTCATATATTTATATATTGCTTGATACATAGGTAGTCCCAAAGCCTTTGTTTTACATCATAAAATTATTATGGCTAAAACAATTACAAAAAGGAATAAATTTGGACGAACAACTGTCTTAACACTTAAGGTATTATGTACACTTTCTATTAGTACTCTTCTTTTTTCATTATTTTGTTATTTTCAACTAAATATTAGAGGCGTAATTTTTATCAGCTTATTTGCTTTTACAGTTTTAAATGGAGTGAATATTCTTATTTTTTACTTACATAAAAATATTATCCCTACATATATTTTATCATCCATATTAGGGTATTTTACATTGCTTTCCATTTGTTGTTTTAGCAATGGAATTAATAGTCCGGCGATGTCTTTTTTTGTATTACTTATTTTTTTCGGGTATTTAATTAAGAAAGAACACGGTCATTTTTGGTTAGTCGTTATTTTACTGACAGTTCTTGTGTTTTATCTTTTTAAAGTATTTGAATTTAATTTGAAAAATGAAATAAATAATATTAATGCTGCAGAGTTTAATTTATTATTTCTATTATTCTTAATTGTTTTATTAGGCGGTGTTTTTGGAAGAATGATGAATAATACAAATTATAAAATTAAAAAAGCTAAGCAAGAAATTGTTAAGAATAATGAAGAGAAATCAGTCATGTTAAAAGAGATTCATCATAGGGTAAAAAACAATTTGCAAGTGGTAAATAGTTTGTTACGTATGCAGTCAAGAAATATGGTTGACACAAATGTTAAAGAGGTGTTTAAGTCTGCACAAAACAGAGTAATAACTATGGCGAGATTACATGAAAATATTTATCAAGCTAAAGACTTAAAAAACATTAATATAACAAGGTATTTTAAAGAACTGATTAGAGATTTAATTAAGAACAATACTATTGATAAAAAAATTTCATTACAGCTTCATATACCACATATAGAGATGTCTATTGATACTTTATTACCTGTAAGCTTAATTATTAATGAAATTGTGTCTAACTCATTAAAACACGCGTTTAATGATTCTGTTAAAGGAGAAATTAGAATTGAATTAGTTGAGTTAGAGGAAAGTCAATGTAGATTAACCGTTTGTGACAATGGCTGTGCCTCTGATATAGATATATTATCCGATAGCCTAAATTCTACTGGAGTCACTTTAATAAAAACTTTAACTCGACAACTTAACGGGCATATAAAGGTTTTGACTTTACCTCAAGGTACCGGTTATGAAATATATTTTTCAAATAGTATCACTTAAACAAATTGCTTTCTTGCGACAATTTCATTATCTTTAGTAAAAAGCTTATGTCAATGTGTTTAAATGATGTGTCCAATACATCTAATCGCGTGATAATATGTCTGGATTTCTTTTTTTAAAGCGTCATTACGGTAAAAAAACGATGTTAATGATTAATGTATCATTAGCATGTTCTCTTTTAACTTTAATTTACGCTATACTTTGCTACTATGTTTTGAATATTCAAGGCATAATTTTTTATGCACTCTTACTTTATGCTATTACTAATTTCTTAAATATAGTATTGTTTTTTAAACATGAAAAATTAGAATTAGCCTATAACATAATGTCAGTTTTAGCTTTTTTAGTTAGTTATATCACATGTTTGTTTAGTGGAGGAGTAGATAGTCCGTTTTCATCATTTTTAGTTTTAATCATCTTCTCAGGATATGCTACAAATATGTTTTATGGTGATTTATGGTTGATTATAGTTTCAATAGCTGTCATCTCACTATTCATAATAAATAGATCTGATTATAGATTACATAATTATGTTACGGAACAATCAAAAGACGGCTTTAATTTCTTTTTCTTAATGTTTCTAATTATTCTTTTAGGAGGGGTTTTTGGGCGGTTAATGAGTAAAAATAATGCGCTTGTTCATAAATCAAAAAAGGAAATAGCTAGGAAAAATGAGGAGAAAACAGTAATGCTAAAAGAAATTCATCATCGCGTAAAAAATAATCTGCAAGTAGTCAATAGCTTATTACGTATTCAATCTCGTGGAATTGAAGATGAAAATGTAAAACTCATGTTTAAATTAACTCAGAATAGAGTAGTCGCTATGGCTCGATTACATGAAAAAATATACAATACTAAAGACATGGTCTACATTGACGTAAAAGACCATTTTAAATTACTTATCAGAGATTTAATTCATAGTTACAATATTGGTAACAATATTATTTCTAATTTTAAAATTTCACCCGTTAAAATGTCTATTGATACATTATTGCCACTAAGTTTAATCATTAATGAATTAGTGACAAATTCATTGAAGAACAATTTTAATAGTGTTAAAATAAAAGAAATAACTATAAAACTAAGAGTTCTTAATGAAGGCAAGTTTGAATTAACTGTTGAAGATAATTGTGTTGATGTTCATAATTCTGTTTTGTCTGAATTGACTAATACAACAGGTGCTAGACTAATCAAAACATTTGTCAGGCAATTGAATGGTAAAATAGAGGATTTATCAAATGATTCAGGGGCAAGTTTTAAAATACTATTTTATAGTTTATAAAAAAAGCCACTCAAATAGAGTGGCTTTTTAAGCGAGATATGTTGTTAAACGTTATTTTACTTTTTCAACAATTGCTTTAAAAGCAGCTGGGTTGTTCATCGCTAAATCAGCTAAAACCTTACGGTTTAACTCAATGTTATTAGCTTTTACTTTTCCCATAAATACAGAGTAAGACATACCATGTTGTCTTGCACCTGCATTAATACGTTGTATCCAAAGTGCACGGAAAGTTCTTTTCTTATTTCTACGGTCTCTATAAGCATAACTCATAGCTTTGTCAACCGCATTTTTAGCAACTGTCCAAACGTTCTTTCTTCTACCAAAGTATCCTTTGGCTTGCTTCAATACTTTTTTTCTTCTGGCTCTACGAGCAACAGCGTTTACTGATCTTGGCATAATTTTAATTTGTTTTTGTAGCAGGCGGTCATTACGTTGACACTTTCAAGCCTAACTCCAGGGTTATTAATTTATTTTAACCAGCTTATAAAAATTACAAGCTACAAAACAATTACTTTAAACGTAATTGAGTTTTGATGCTATGAACATCATTTTTGTGCACTAATGCATCATGTGTTAAAGCTAACTTACGCTTTTTAGACTTCTTTGTTAAGATGTGACTTTTAAAGGCGTGTTTTCTCTTTAATTTTCCAGAACCAGTAACTTTAAAACGTTTCTTGGCACTAGATTTGGTTTTCATTTTAGGCATAATTCCTAAGGTTTTAATTATCTCGCTTTATTTTAATCAGCCTTTTACGACCGCTATTTTTTCTTTGGTGATAAGAACATTGTCATTCGCTTTCCTTCAAGCTTTGGCATTTGTTCTACCTTTCCGTATTCTTCTAATTCTTGAGCTAGTCTTAGCAATAAAATCTGCCCTTGATCTTTATAGATAATAGATCGTCCTTTAAAAAATACATAAGCTTTTAATTTAGCGCCTTCTCCAAGGAACTTAATAGCATGCTTCTTTTTAAATTCATAATCATGATCATCTGTTTGAGGACCAAAACGAATTTCCTTAATAACAACTTTCGTTGCCTTTGCTTTAAGAACTTTTTCACGTTTTTTCTGCTCGTAAAGGAATTTTTTATATTCCATTATTTTACAAACAGGTGGGTCTGCTTTAGGAGAAATCTCTACTAAATCTAATTCTAATTCGTTAGCTAATTCTAATGCTTTTTTTGTTGGATACACTCCAACTTCTACATTTTCACCAACTAATCTAACCTCAGGAACTCGGATACGCTCATTAATTCTGTGCGGATCTTGCTTGATTTCCCTTATCGGTCTTCTCGATTTTCTTCTACGTATTGCTATGACTCAAAAATTTTAATTAAACTATAAATTCTTTTAATGTACTCTTTATTTCTGTATTGATCAATTTTGAGAAGTCTTCTATTGTAATACTTCCTAAATCTTCACCACCATGTTTTCTTACAGAGATCGTGCCATTTTCAGCTTCTTGCTCTCCAATAATCAACATATATGGTGTTTTGTTAACTTCTGCATCGCGAATTTTCTTACCCATTGTTTCACTTCGATAGTCCACGAGGGCGCGAATTTCGTTATTTTCTAGTGAATTTAAAACTTTTTGAGCATATATTTCATATTTTTCGCTAATAGATAATATAATTGCCTGTTCTGGCATTAACCATAATGGGAAGTTACCTCCCGTGTGTTCTAGTAAAATTGCGATAAAACGTTCCATACTTCCAAAAGGAGCACGATGAATCATTATTGGTCTGTGCAACTCATTATCTGAACCTTTGTATGTTAAATCAAAACGCTCTGGTAAGTTATAATCTACTTGAATCGTACCTAATTGCCATGTCCTGCCTAAGGCATCTTTAACCATAAAGTCTAATTTAGGTCCGTAAAAAGCAGCCTCTCCTTCTTCAATTACGTAATTTAAACCTTTGTCTTTAGCAGCACTAATAATGGCGTTTTCTGCTTTTTCCCAGTTTTCTGTAGATCCGATATATTTATCTGGATTTTCCATATCTCTAACAGAAACCTGAGCAGTAAAGTTTTCAAATCCTAATGATCCGAATACATATAGTACCAAATCAATAACATTTTTAAATTCCTGATCTAACTGATCTGGTGTACAGAAAATATGTGCATCATCTTGAGTAAACCCTCTAACTCGCGTTAAGCCGTGTAGTTCACCACTTTGCTCGTATCTGTATACTGTACCAAATTCTGCGTAACGTTTTGGTAATTCTTTATAGCTAAATGGTTTTGTGTTATAAACTTCACAGTGATGTGGACAATTCATTGGTTTTAATAAAAACTCTTCATCATCTTTAGGAGTTGTTATTGGCTGAAAACTATCAGCACCATATTTTTCATAATGCCCTGAAGTTTCATATAATTCTTTTTGCCCAATATGTGGGGTCATGACCATCTCATAGCCTGCTTTCTTTTGAGCTTTCTTTAAGAAATTCTCTAAACGCTCACGTAAAGCAGCTCCTTTTGGTAACCATAACGGTAAACCTTGTCCTACTTTTTTAGAAAAGGTAAATAACTCTAATTCTTTACCAAGTTTTCTGTGGTCACGTTTTTTAGCTTCCTCCAATAACTCTAGGTGTTCTTTTAATTCTTTTTGTTTAGGAAAAGATATACCGTATAAACGTGTTAATTGCTTATTCTTTTCGTCACCTCTCCAGTAAGCACCAGCAAGGCTTAGTATTTTAACCGCTTTTACAATTCCGGTATTAGGAATATGTCCACCTCTACATAAATCAGTAAATGTATCATGGTCACAGAATGTAATTGTTCCATCTTCAAGGTTCTCAATTAATTCAACCTTATACGTATTGTTTAATGATTTATAATACGCTAAAGCTTCGTCCTTTGTAGTAGAACGCATTTTATAGTCGTGTTTACCACGAGCAATTTCTAACATTCTAGCTTCAATCTTCGGGAAATCTTTATCAGTTAATGTGTCTTCTCCAAAATCGATGTCATAATAAAACCCACGTTCAATAGATGGTCCGATTGTTAATATGGCATTCGGGTATAAATCCTTTACAGCTTGCGCCATAATATGTGATGTAGAATGCCAAAACGCTTGTTTCCCGTTATCGTCTTTCCAGGTATATAAAACTAAATCACCATTTGTGGTTAATGGGGTAGTGGTTTCAATGGTTTCGGTGTTAAATTGTGCAGAAATAACATTTCTGGCAAACCCTTCGCTAATGTTTTTAGCAACTTCCATTGGAGTGATGCCACTCTCAAATTCTCTAATACTACCGTCTGGTAATGTAATTTGAATCATAAATTTAGTTTTCAAAAATTAAATAATTTACAAAGATAGAATCTCTATTTTACTCTTACAATAGTTATGCTGTGTTTTTTGAAGGTAATTCGTTATATATATGGTATGGCTTTTTGTGTGTGTTTATTTGATAGTGGTTATTTAATGGGTATAACGTTTAAGTTATTAGTTTTAAGTAATTGTGTTGAGCGCTTTGGAGGTATTGGATTCTATACGTAATGAAATACAAGTAAATAATAGATTCTCAATTTATCTAGAGTTTTGGTGTAAATAACTATGTTTTGCCTGTTGGTTTAAAATTATCTCGTCCTGCAAAAGGCTCATTTTTAAAGAGGTATAATTTATTTCAAAATAACTTTCTAAAAACCTTGTTTAATAAAGAAGAAAGGTAGTATATTTGCACCCGCAAAACGGCTGAGTTTATAGCGAGGTTGGGTTGCAAAAAAGTTCTTTGAATAGTGAGTTTTGGATTGAGTTGTAAGGTTATAAAAAAATTTTAAAAAATATTCAGAAAAACATTGTGAGGAATTAAAAAGGGTGTAGGTTTGCATCCGCTTAGCGAAACAAGTTTTTGCTAACAAAAAGTTCTTTAAGAAGTGTTGTTTTGGGTTTGATTTTAGGAGTAAAAAAAACTTTTAAAATTTTATTTCAAAAACATTGTGAGAAACAAAAAGGGTTGTATATTTGCACCCGCTTAACGGATTAAGTATTACTTAATAGTTAAGAGAGAGTTATAGGAAAGTAAGCAGGTTCGAGTTCTGCGGCTCTACAAGAAGAGCTTCGAGAGGAGTGAGTTCATTGACATATTGATTGACAGCGCGTATTATTTTTTAATAATACAATAATAATTAAAGTAAACCATTTTGAGTTATAATTTCTTTTAGTTGTTAGGTTTAAATAATATTTAAAATTTAACGATGAAGAGTTTGATCCTGGCTCAGGATGAACGCTAGCGGCAGGCTTAACACATGCAAGTCGAGGGGTAACATTTTGTGCTTGCACAAAGATGACGACCGGCGCACGGGTGCGTAACGCGTATAGAATCTGCCTCATACTGAGGGATAGCCTTTGGAAACGAAGATTAATACCTCATAGTATATCGACTCGGCATCGGGATGGTATTAAAGGTTACGGTATGAGATGACTATGCGTCCTATTAGCTTGTTGGTAAGGTAACGGCTTACCAAGGCTACGATAGGTAGGGGCCCTGAGAGGGGGATCCCCCACACTGGTACTGAGACACGGACCAGACTCCTACGGGAGGCAGCAGTGAGGAATATTGGACAATGGAGGCAACTCTGATCCAGCCATGCCGCGTGAAGGATGACTGCCCTATGGGTTGTAAACTTCTTTTATATAGGAAGAAACAGTTTCTCGTGAGAAACCTTGACGGTACTATATGAATAAGCACCGGCTAACTCCGTGCCAGCAGCCGCGGTAATACGGAGGGTGCAAGCGTTATCCGGAATCATTGGGTTTAAAGGGTCCGTAGGCGGATAGATAAGTCAGAGGTGAAATCCTGCAGCTCAACTGTAGAATTGCCTTTGAAACTGTTTATCTTGAGTTATTGTGAAGTGGTTAGAATATGTAGTGTAGCGGTGAAATGCTTAGAGATTACATGGAATACCGATTGCGAAGGCAGATCACTAACAATATACTGACGCTGATGGACGAAAGCGTGGGGAGCGAACGGGATTAGATACCCCGGTAGTCCACGCCGTAAACGATGGATACTAGCTGTTCGACCTTCGGGTTGAGTGGCTAAGCGAAAGTGATAAGTATCCCACCTGGGGAGTACGTTCGCAAGAATGAAACTCAAAGGAATTGACGGGGGCCCGCACAAGCGGTGGAGCATGTGGTTTAATTCGATGATACGCGAGGAACCTTACCAGGGCTTAAATGTAGATTGCATAGAGTAGAGATATTCTTTTCTTCGGACTATTTACAAGGTGCTGCATGGTTGTCGTCAGCTCGTGCCGTGAGGTGTCAGGTTAAGTCCTATAACGAGCGCAACCCCTGTTGTTAGTTGCCAGCGAGTCATGTCGGGAACTCTAACAAGACTGCCAGTGCAAACTGTGAGGAAGGTGGGGATGACGTCAAATCATCACGGCCCTTACGTCCTGGGCTACACACGTGCTACAATGGTAGGTACAGAGGGCAGCTACCCCGCGAGGGGATGCGAATCTTTAAAACCTATCTCAGTTCGGATCGGAGTCTGCAACTCGACTCCGTGAAGCTGGAATCGCTAGTAATCGGATATCAGCCATGATCCGGTGAATACGTTCCCGGGCCTTGTACACACCGCCCGTCAAGCCATGGAAGTTGGGAGTGCCTGAAGTCCGTCACCGTAAGGAGCGGCCTAGGGTAAAACTGATAACTAGGGCTAAGTCGTAACAAGGTAGCCGTACCGGAAGGTGCGGCTGGAACACCTCCTTTCTAGAGAAAGAATCTACGATTAGAAAAATTATATACACAGAGATGTGTTTACTTTAGCTGTTAATTAATTAAAAGAACAAAAAGAAACTAAGAAGAATAGTAGAGTCTCATAGCTCAGCTGGTTAGAGCGCTACACTGATAATGTAGAGGTCGGCAGTTCGAGTCTGCCTGAGACTACTAATTTTTTTTCTTAAGGAAATTCTAGAAGTTGAGTATTAGTTGGGAAACTAGCTAATTACTAAGACCTAACTACTCACTACTAACTACTAGTAATGGGGGATTAGCTCAGCTGGCTAGAGCGCTTGCCTTGCACGCAAGAGGTCATCGGTTCGACTCCGATATTCTCCACCATTCTTAAGGTTTTTGTAAAATGACTAGGTGATAATAGTAACTTATTAGTATCTGAAAGTTTTGTGAGGGCTGTTATAACAAGAAAAACGTTCATTGACATATTGAGATTAAAAAACACGAGCGATAACTAACTCTAGGATGTTAGTTATCAAACAAATTTAAGAATAATAGAGTAATAAAAAGTACAATAAGCTAAATAAGGGCGTATGGGGAATGCCTAGGCTCTCAAAGGCGATGAAAGACGTGATAAGCTGCGATAAGTTACGGGGAGGGGCACATACCTTTTGATCCGTAAATTTCTGAATGGGGCAACCCGGCATGTTGAAGACATGTCATCCTTTCGAGGAAGCAAACCCGGAGAACTGAAACATCTAAGTACCCGGAGGAGAAGAAAACAATAGTGATTCCGTTAGTAGTGGCGAGCGAACGCGGATTAGCCCAAACCATATTTGTTACGGCAAATGTGGGGTTGTAGGACCACAATATCAGATACATAATGAATTAGAATACTTTGGAAAGAGTAACCGTAGAGGGTGATAGTCCCGTATAAGTAAAGATTGTAAATGTAGTGGTATCCTGAGTAGTGCGGGACACGAGTAATCCTGTATGAATCAAGCGGGACCATCCGTTAAGGCTAAATACTCTTGAGAGACCGATAGTGAACCAGTACCGTGAGGGAAAGGTGAAAAGAACCCTGAATAAGGGAGTGAAAAAGATCCTGAAACCATACGCTTACAAGCGGTCGGAGCCCTTTTGGGTGACGGCGTGCCTTTTGCATAATGAGCCTACGAGTTACCGATATTAGCAAGGTTAAGTACTTCAGGTACGGATCCGTAGCGAAAGCGAGTCTGAATAGGGCGACCATAGTTAGTATCGGTAGACGCGAAACCGTGTGATCTACCCATGGGCAGGTTGAAGCTTTGTTAACCCAAAGTGGAGGACCGAACCCGTTGACGTTGAAAAGTCTTGGGATGACCTGTGGGTAGGGGTGAAAGGCCAATCAAACTCGGAAATAGCTCGTACTCCCCGAAATGCATTTAGGTGCAGCGTTGATTAAAAGTTTTATAGAGGTAGAGCTACTGATTGGATGCGGGGGCTTCACCGCCTACCAATTCCTGACAAACTCCGAATGCTATAAAATGTTTTTCAGCAGTGAGGGCATGGGTGCTAAGGTCCATGTCCGAGAGGGAAAGAACCCAGACCATCAGCTAAGGTCCCCAAGTGTATATTAAGTTGAATAAACGAGGTTTGTCTGCTTAGACAGCTAGGATGTTGGCTTGGAAGCAGCCATTCATTTAAAGAGTGCGTAACAGCTCACTAGTCGAGCGGACGAGCATGGATAATAATCGGGCATAAATATACCACCGAAGCTATGGATTTATATGTAAATATAAGTGGTAGGGGAGCATTGTAGTGGCGCTGAAGGTGTTCTGTAAGGGATGCTGGAGCAGCTACAAAAGAAAATGTAGGCATAAGTAACGATAATGCGGGCGAGAAACCCGCACTCCGAAAGACTAAGGTTTCCTCAGCTATGCTAATCAGCTGAGGGTTAGTCGGGACCTAACGCGAACCCGAAAGGGGTAGTGGATGGACAACAGGTTAATATTCCTGTACCTGCTCTCATTAAAAGTGACGGAGGCGAATAGTTGGTGCGCACTGACGGAATAGTGCGTTGAAGGAAGTGGTAACACTCCGATAGTACACTGAGACTACGGTCAAGGTGATAATCCAGCGAATCGACTTCCAAGAAAAGCGAGAGAAGCAGCCCGTACCCTAAACCGACACAGGTAGTTGGGATGAGAATTCTAAGGAGCTCGAGAGATTCATGGCTAAGGAACTAGGCAAAATCGACCCGTAACTTCGGGAGAAGGGTCGCCCATCTTCGGATGGGCCGCAGTGAAAAGGTCCAGGCGACTGTTTATCAAAAACACAGGGCTCTGCTAAATCGAAAGATGATGTATAGGGCCTGACACCTGCCCGGTGCTGGAAGGTTAAGTGGAGTTGTTAGCCTTTGGCGAAGCAATGAAATGAAGCCCCAGTAAACGGCGGCCGTAACTATAACGGTCCTAAGGTAGCGAAATTCCTTGTCGGGTAAGTTCCGACCTGCACGAATGGTGCAACGATCTGGACACTGTCTCAGCCATGAGCTCGGTGAAATTGTAGTATCGGTGAAGATGCCGATTACCCGCAGCGGGACGAAAAGACCCCGTGCACCTTTACTATAGCTTCGTATTGGTTTTGGATAAGTAATGTGTAGGATAGGTCGGAGACTTTGAAGCGGCGTCGCTAGGCGTTGTGGAGTCATTGTTGAAATACGACCCTTTGCTTATCTAGAGTCTAACTTTCTTTGAAAGGACAGTGCGTGGTGGGTAGTTTGACTGGGGTGGTCGCCTCCAAAAGAGTAACGGAGGCTTCTAAAGGTTCCCTCAGTACGGTTGGTAATCGTGCGTAGAGTGCAATGGCATAAGGGAGCTTGACTGAGAGACATACAGGTCGATCAGGTACGAAAGTAGAGCATAGTGATCCGGTGGTTCCGCATGGAAGGGCCATCGCTCAAAGGATAAAAGGTACGCCGGGGATAACAGGCTGATCTCCCCCAAGAGCTCACATCGACGGGGGGGTTTGGCACCTCGATGTCGGCTCGTCACATCCTGGGGCTGGAGAAGGTCCCAAGGGTTGGGCTGTTCGCCCATTAAAGTGGCACGCGAGCTGGGTTCAGAACGTCGTGAGACAGTTCGGTCTCTATCTGCTGTGGGCGTTAGAAATTTGCGTGGATCTGACTCTAGTACGAGAGGACCGAGTTGGACTGACCTCTGGTGCATCAGTTGTTCCGCCAGGAGCATTGCTGAGTAGCTACGTCGGGAAGGGATAAGCGCTGAAAGCATATAAGCGCGAAACCTACCACAAGATGAGATTTCTTTAAAGGGTCGTAGGAGATGACTACGTTGATAGGTCATAGGTGTAAAGGCAGTAATGTCATAGCCGAGTGATACTAATAACCCGTAAGCTTATGTACGCTCTTTTCTTATTTTTGATACAAGTTGTTTTTTATATCTCAATATGTTAACTTATTAGTTGCTTTAAATTAAGTGACAGTGTTATACATAGTATATCACTTAAAACTTAAGGTGGTTATAGCAATGGGGCTCACCTCTTACCATTCCGAACAGAGAAGTTAAGCCCATTAGCGCCGATGGTACTGCAGTAATGTGGGAGAGTAGGTCGCCGCCTTCTTTATATAAATCCTCTATATCTTACGATATAGAGGATTTTTTTTTTGTGCTAATCTGAAATACTTTTAAAGAAAATATGAGGAAGTAGATTATTTGGTATAATCTGATAATTGGTGTAAATTCATCACATATGGATACACATTTTATTTCCTCGCTTCAGGAAACCTTGAAAAAAGCCCTTAATTTATTAGAAGAGCTACCAACAAATTTATATAATGATAACTCTATTGGTCCATTTTATTCAAGTGTTGGAGGGCATATTAGACATATTTTAGATTTCTATACCTCAGTATTTAATGGATTAGACTCTAATAGTATTGATTTGACGGACAGAGAGCGTGATTGTCTTATTGAAATTGATATTAATTATGCAAAATCTAAAATAAGAAGAGTTTTAGATGATTTAGAAGAGTTTACTACATATAAACTTGATGCTAGATATGAATTAATTGATGACTTGGGACAGGGCACAGTAAATATTCCAACAAATTTGTATGCTATTTTAGTACAAGCAAATTCACATACAATTCATCATTATGCAATTATATCTCATTTATTATATGCCTATGATATTGTTATAAAGGACCAAACTTTTGGGTATAACCCAACAACACCAGTAAAAAAAGTTCTAGTTAATCGTTAAAAAGCGCTTTAATGATAGTATGTAAACCTTTCATAGTAAGCAATATTGCAGCTATACAACATATACCAGCAATACCAATTGTTAAGAAATTCCGTAGTTTAAACCCTAAATGCAATAAAAAAGGTCCTGAAAACATAAAAAATAAAGCAATTGCCATAAATTTTATTCCTTTTGTTAAGAGTTCTTTATTTGTTCTCATTATAAAAATGATTAGTGGCTTTTCTTACAGAACCATGTTGTAATAGTAATTGTTGAGCTAATTCATGATTGATATTTAGAGAATTCATTAGCATTTGTGTACCACGTTCTACTAATTTATCATTTGATAGCTGCATATCTACCATTTTGTTACCTTTTACTTTTCCTAATTGAATCATCACACTTGTAGAAATCATATTCAGTACCAATTTTTGTGCAGTACCAGCTTTCATTCTCGAACTACCAGTAATAAATTCCGGTCCAACAATAACTTCTATTGGGAATTGAGCTACTTCTCCTAAAGGGCTACCTTGATTGCAAGTTATACAGCCAGTGCTAATATTATTTTTATTACATTTTTCTAAACCACCAATAACATACGGCGTAGTTCCAGAAGCTGCAATACCGATAACAACATCATTTACTGTTATATTTTCGTTTTGTAAATCAATCCATGCTTGGTTTTTATCATCTTCAGCATTTTCTACAGCCTTACGAATAGCGTCATCACCACCAGCAATTAAACCTACAACCAAATTATGTGCAACTCCAAAAGTAGGAGGGCACTCAGAAGCATCTACGACACCTAAACGTCCACTTGTACCTGCGCCAATATAAAATAAACGCCCACCAATTTTCATTTTAGAAACGATTTCATCGACTAATTTTTCTATTTGAGGCAATACTTTTTCAACCGCTATGGGTACTGTTCTGTCTTCATTATTGATGTTTTTTAATAAATCAGACACACTCATTTGTTCTAAATGGTTGTAATTTGAATCTTGTTCAGTTATTTTTGTAAAACTCATATTAGTATTATGCTTATTGTATAGTGTAAGTTAAGGAGTCTACTTCAGATAATCTAAAATACCCCAAAGGGAAATTTTCTACATTGGTTTCATTAATGCAATTACCTCTAACTGTTGTTGGTTGTGTGCCAAATGGGCCACCACCTTCACCACTTTGTTCTAATAATATTGACATATAATTATAGAACCTTTCAGAAATCCCATAATTTTTAATCTCAACAACATCTCCAATTTCAATATCTTCATGGGAGTAAAATCCGAAAATTTGATTTCCATTTGAAAATTCATCATCATAGACTTCTAAACTTGGTATCTCTGTGATATTGGTATTTAGAAACTCAAAGAAGTAATAGTTTTCTTCATTGCCAGGGTCTGTATAATAGGCTTTTAGTTCTATTTCATCTCCTAAAAATCCGCCGTCATCTTCTTGTTCTACATAATCAATAGCAACCACAGGAATAAGTGTTTCTGTAGCGGTGTACACTTCTGATTGATAATTGATTGTTAATTTATACGTTTCATTAAGGATAGGTGTGAAGGTTGTGTTTTTGTAAATCCCAGTAATACCGTCTTCTACAAAATTGAACGTAGTACTGCTAGAATCAACAATAGAAACAATCGCCCCATTTGCTGGTGGAATATGAGAATCATAATACGGCGTAGTAAGTGTCAGCTTAATTTCTTGCTCATTACCTATTGTGCCTTTTTCCCAATTGATAGAGGCTTCAATTACTAATTTAGGCTCTGAAGAATTTAAATCAATGTCAACAACATCCTCACATGATGTAAATAATGTAACTATTGCGATAAATAATGTGATGTATATTTTCATGTCTTAAAATTTAAAATTATAAGATACAGACGGAATAGCTCCGAAAATAGCAAGTCTTAATGCTTCGTTATTTCCTGAATCTTGATTTTCTCTAAAATTGATTGAGGCTGCATTTTTTTGATTATAAATATTATAAATACCAAAAACCCATTCGCCTTTCCAGCGTTTTTTAGAATTTGGTTTTGGAACAAATGTAGCGGATACATCTAAACGATGGTAAGCCGGTAACCTACTAGAATTACGCGCTTCATAGTTTGGAATGTTTATACCATTGTATTCATATTGCCCGTTAGGGTAGGTTGTAGGCTGGCCAGTTTGAAATATAAAATTACTGCTTAAAGTCCATTTTTTATTCAAATCATAACTTGTTGTTAATGATACATCATGCGTTTTGTCATAAGGTGTTTTGTACGATTCTCCGTTGTTTATTCCTGTTTCTAAAGCTGTTCTTCCTTCAGTTTTTTGTTCTGATTTTGATAGGGTGTAAGCAAACCATCCTTTAAAACGTCCTTCTGTTTTTTTGAATAAGACTTCTAAGCCATAGGCTCTAGATTTTCCGTTTAAAATAACTTGTTCGATGTTATCATTAGCAATTAAATCGGCGCCATCAACATAATCAATTCTATTTTTAATGGTTTTATAAAAAGTTTCTACTTCTAATGAATAGGTATTATCATTAAAAGTTTTGAAATAGCCTAAAGCTACCTGATCTAGTAATTGAGGTTTAATGTATTTTCCACTTGGCGTCCAAATATCTAATGGCGTAGGGGAACTGGTGTTTGATAATAAATGCAGATATTGCGACATTCTGTTATAACTTGCTTTTACTGCAGATTTACTATTTAATTGATACGCCAACGACATACGCGGTTCTAAATTTGCGAATGATTTGATAATATCGCCTCTTTTGTATGTTTCAGTAGATGTAGGTTCAGCAGTTTCATAAATCTGTAATTCGTCATTAAAAAGAATAGGATTGTCATCAGCATACATACTCAACTCATCTTGACCTAATCTTAAAAATGAACTAAAACGTAGTCCATAATTTACAGTTAATTTTTTTGATAATTTTTGTTCTGCGTCAATATATACGGCGTTTTCAAAAGCAAATTTATCTATTAGCTTATAAGGGTTAATACCTGAAGTATCTGATGTTGGTTCAATTTTCCCTGGATTAAATTTGTAATAAATACTATTTAAACCATATGTTAGCTTTATGTTGTTGCTTAAATAATGTTTGAAATCATACTTTAAATTGAAATTCTGAATACCCGATTTCCATTCAAACTCAACAAAATTTAAGTCTAAATTATAATCGTAATCAGAGTAAATTAAAGATAAGTTAGAGAAGAGTTTTGTAGAAAATAGGTGGTTCCATCTGAAATTTACGACTGCATTTCCGTAAGAGTTTTCAAAACTATCAGATAATTGAAAGACATCTCTTCCGAAATATCCAGATAAATATACGCTGTTGTTTGGGTTTAGCTTATAACTCAATTTTGTGTTTAAATCGTAAAAATATGCTTTACTATCTAAATCGAATAGTGGCATGAACAAATGTGCATAACTGCTTCTTCCTCCAAGTAAAAATGATCCTTTATCTTTTTTTAAAGGACCTTCTGCCAATAATCTGCTTGAGACTAAACCGATACCACCATTTAAGTGAAACTCTTTTTTATTACCTTCTTTTTGATAAATATCTAACACAGAAGATACACGTCCACCATATTTTGCAGGAATCCCACCTTTGTATAATTTGATGTCTTTTATAGCATCAGGATTAAACACAGAAAAGAATCCGAATAGGTGAGAAGAGTTGTAAATGGTAGCTTCATCTAATAAGATTAAGTTTTGATCAGCTGCACCACCACGAACATTAAAACCAGAAGAGCCCTCACCAGCATTTGTAACACCTGGTAAAAGCGTAATGGACTTTATCACATCTACTTCACCTAAAACTACCGGCATTTGTTTGATAGTTTTAATAGATAAAGAGTTAACACTCATTTGTGGTTTCCTTAAACTAATTTTTTCTACGTTTTTAGTAATGACAACATCATCAAGAGTTTCTGTAGATTCTTCTAAAGAATAGTTTAGAGTTTGATTTTTATCTAATACAATGGTTTGCTCAACTGTAGTAAAGCCTAAATAACTGACTTGAGTCCTGTAAGTTCCTTCTGGTAATGTTATAGAGAAGAACCCGTACTCATTAGTGGTTGCACCAGTTTGTAATTCTGGTATGATAATATTTACTCCAATTAGAGTTTCATTATTTACTTTATCATCTATGACACCACTTAAAGTAAATTTTTCTTGAGCAAAAGATTGTAAAGAGGTGAAGAATATTAATAAGATAAATGTTTTAAAAATATTGGCCATTAGTTAGAGTATAAAATAAAAGCTCCTAAATAATTAGAAGCTTTTATGTTGTTAGGACAAAACTATTATATATCTAATTAATACTATTTAAAATAGTGTTAAATGTAGTACTTGGTCTCATTGCTGTTGCAACTAAACTCTCAGTAGGAGCGTAGTAAGCTTCAATATTTACAGCTGAACCTTGTGCAGAATTTAATTCATTTACAATAGTTGTTTCATTAGCTTTTAACTCTTCTGAAATAGCAGAGAAACTTGCTTTTAATTCTGCGTTTTTATCTTGATTAGCTAGAGCTTCAGCCCAATATAAAGCTAAATAAAAGTGACTTCCTCTGTTGTCCAACTCACCAACTTTACGCGAAGGAGAACGTTTGTTGTCTAAGAATTTATCAGTAGCGTCATCTAAAGTTTCAGCTAAAACTAATGCTTTGTCGTTGTTAAATGTATTTCCGAAATGCTCTAAAGACACTGCCAATGCTAAGAACTCACCTAAAGAATCCCAACGTAAGTGGTTTTCTTTAACAAATTGTTGCACATGCTTAGGTGCAGAACCACCAGCTCCAGTTTCAAATAATCCACCTCCATTCATTAATGGAACGATTGATAACATTTTTGCCGAAGTTCCTAATTCAAGAATAGGGAATAAGTCAGTTAAGTAATCACGTAATACGTTTCCTGTTACAGAAATAGTGTCTTTACCATCTTTGATTCTTTCTAAAGTAAAATGTGTAGCTTCAATTGGAGATAAGATTCTGATGTCTAACCCAGTAGTATCATGATTTGGTAAGTATGTGTTTACTTTTTTGATTAACTGAGTATCATGCGCTCTGTTTTCATCTAACCAGAATACTGCAGGAGTATTTGATGCTTTAGCTCTTGTAACAGCTAGCTTAACCCAGTCTTGGATTGGAGCATCTTTTACTTGACACATTCTCCAGATGTCTCCAGCTTCAACAGTATGTTCAATTAAAGTATTACCATTTGCATCAACTACACGAACAGTTCCGTTTGCTGACATTTCAAATGTTTTATCGTGAGATCCGTATTCTTCAGCTTTTTGAGCCATCAATCCAACATTAGGAACAGTTCCCATTGTGGTAGGGTCAAATGCACCATGCTTTTTACAGAAATCAATAGTTGCTGTGTAAATTCCAGCATAACTACTATCTGGAATTACAGCTTTTGTATCTTGTTGTTTACCTTCAGCGTTCCACATTTGACCAGAAGTTCTGATCATTGCTGGCATAGATGCATCAATAATAACATCAGATGGTACATGTAAGTTTGTAATTCCTTTGTCAGAATCTACCATTGCAACATCAGGTCTGGCATTATATACGTTTTGAATATCAGCTTCAATTTCAGAACGTTTATCAGCTGGTAACTCTTCTAATTTACTTAAAAGGTTTCCAAAACCATTGTTGACATCTACGCCAATTTCATCTAAAATAGCTTGATGTTTTGCAAATACATCTTTAAAGAATACACGTACAGCGTGACCAAAAATAATTGGGTCTGACACCTTCATCATTGTTGCTTTCATGTGTAAAGAGAATAATACGTTGTTCCCTTTTGCATCATTTATTTGTTCATCAAGAAATGTAATTAAAGCTTTCTTGCTCATTATTGTAGCGTCAATGATTTCATCTTTAAGTAAAGGTGTATTCTCTTTTAATACAGTCTTATTACCATTAGCATCAGTAAATTCAATTTTTACATTAGTTGCTTCAGAAACAGTTACAGATTTTTCATTATGAGCAAAATCTCCAGCTTCCATAGTTGCAACATGTGTTTTAGAATCAGAAGACCAAGCCCCCATAGAGTGTGGGTTTTTTCTTGCGTAATTCTTAACAGCTTTTGGTGCTCTTCGGTCAGAGTTACCTTCACGTAAAACCGGATTTACTGCAGAACCTTTTACTTTACCGTATCTTTTAAGAATGTCTTTATCTTTATCAGTTGAAGGATCTTCTGGATAGTCAGGTATAGCGAACCCTAAAGATTGTAATTCTTCAATAGCTGCTTTTAATTGTGGTACAGAAGCAGAAATATTTGGTAATTTTATAATATTAGCTTCTGGTGTTTTTGCTAATGCGCCTAATTCAGCTAAGGCATCAGACACACGTTGGTCATCAGTTAAATAATCAGGAAAAGTTGCTAGTATTCTAGCGGCAAGAGATATATCTTTAGTTTCAATTGTGACTCCAGAAGGAGCAGTAAATGCTTGTACTATTGGTAAAAACGAGTAGGTTGCTAAAGCTGGTGCTTCATCAGTTTTGGTATAAATAATCTTTGCTTTTTCTGACATTTTCTGTATATTATAGTGTTAAACAAACTGATTTTAAAAGATTGTTGTTTCTTTAAAAATCAATGCACACAAATATACCATTTTAAGTCATAAATAGTAAGTGATAACTATTGAACTTTTTGAATAGAGTTGATAATTCTTAATGTGGTAATTTTAAGTTTCTATTTTTTAGAAGTATATAAAAATTGAGTTGTTTTATTATCAGTTTGAAAGTCAGTAATCGGCACACTTCTTGCTTACTAATTGATAAATAACATAAAATATGACAGACAAAAAACAAGACAAGAATAAATATAAGAAACTAGTAATCGGGATTGTTCTTGATGTTATTGGTATGATTTCATTTACACTACCGTTAATAGGTGAGTTCGGAGATGTTATTTGGGCACCTTTATCGGCTTTAATCATGACACGAATGTATAAAGGTACAACAGGTAAAATAGCTGGGTTAGTAGGATTTATAGAGGAAATAGCACCTGGTTTGGATGTAATACCAACTTTTACCTTAACATGGATTTATCAATATGTGTTAAAAGATAAGTTGGGTAAAAAAGATATTATTGATATAGGCTAAACAAAAAAAGGCTTCTGAATTTCAGAAGCCTTTTTTTGTTTATAAATTCAAAGATAATCCAAAAACAATATTCCGTCCTTGGTTGTAAATGCCATCGGTTTTTAATCGAGATAAATGATTGATATAGTTTTTATCAAATAGGTTATTTACACCTAAATTCAAATTAATTGCTTGTTTTGATATTGTAAATTGTGTTGAAGCACCAATATTCACTAAATCATAATGTTTAGACTCTTTTTCAGAATAGCTAATGTTATTCTGTTTGAAAACATTCTTTAAACTTATAAAAGCTTCTGTTGCGTTCTTTTTATTTGATGCTTTATCAATTGTAAATGCAATTTTTGTATTAATTGAATTTGCAGGAATTAATGGTAAATATGTGTTGTCACTTAATTGTCCAGTAACAGTTTCAAAACTACTGTTTAGATGCAACCAATCAAGTGGGTGAGGGTGTAAGTGAATACCAACTTCACCACCATATAATGTTGCGTCATCTTGTAGGTATCTAAAAACTTGTGCATCATCAATAACCGCATTTGTTGGATTGATGAAAATGTAATTATTTATTGAATTATAGAATCCATTAGCAAAAACTTCAAAATGTTCGCTTTTGTAGTTAAGGTTAAGGTCTAACTGAATGTTTTGTTCGTTTTTTAAATTGATATTACCAATTTCATATCTGTTACTACCTTCATGTTCACCATCAGAGGTTAATTCTGCAAGATTAGGTGCTCTAAACCCGGTAGCTATATTGATACGCCCTGTGATTTTAGACGTAATATCTGTTTTAAAACCAATCGCACCATTAAAACTGTTATATTCTTTTTGTTGTTTTGTTTCTAGCAGATTAATATTTCTGTAATCATAACGCACACCAAACTGAACAGCGTGTTTATTCCAGTGGTAATGCGCGGTACCGAATAAACCAGCATCAGTAGTTGTTGCATCAGGAATTAAAATTTCATCTCCAAAATTCTTATTGCTTTGAAACATTCCTTGGGTACCAACAATAACTTCAAAATCATTACGTTTTTCAAACTCATATTTGAAATTGTAATTTAATGTGTTTAAGTGCATCTCTAAAGCTGGGGCTAATCCTTCCTCTTCATCATGATGTTCGTCTTCCTCTTCATGGTCTTCCTCGTGCTCGTCTTCATGTTCACCATGATGGTGTTCTTCTTCAAACTCTTTACGGTTATTAAAGGTGTAACCAAGCGTCATGTCAAGTTTACCTTTATTAAGTTTAGTTACCGAATGTAAACTTAATACGTGGTTTTCAATTGCTTGATTTGGTAATAAAGGTTTGATATTATCGTTTTGTATACCAATTTCTTCAGGAATACCTAAACGGCTGAAGTTTAAATTATAACGCAAGTCATTAGTTGTTTTTCCAATATTGAACCCAAGACCAGTTTTTAAATCATATTCTGAAAAACGTGAATTTGTAACGTGCGTATCATTAAACTGATAATCTGCATGTTGTTGCATTGAAAAACGAGCTAATAGTTTTACATTTTCGGTAGAATTTTTTATTCCAAAATTTGTAGAAACACCATTTGTATTTGAAAAGTACTTAGTTGCTATATCAATATCTAATGAATCTTTTGGGGCGTATAATTCTGGATTTAAAAATAGTACTCCACCAATTGCATCTGAACCATAGAGTAGAGAAGCAGGACCTTTGATGATTTCAACACTCTCAATACCTGCGCTACTAACACCCAATCCATGCTCTTCGCCAAACTGTTGATTTTCTAATCTAACCCCTTGTGTGTAAACTAATACACGGTTACTACTTAAACCCCTGATTACAGGTTTACCGATACCGTTTCCTGTGCCGATTTGATTGATTCCTGGAACATCACTTAATTGACTGGCTAGATTATTAGTATTTGATAATGATGCAGTTTTTACCTTTTCAACAGTCATTACATTGTCTTTTTGAAGCTTATGAAATGGCGCTGAAATCAATATACCTTCTAGTTCTAATGCAGTTGGATGCAATTGAAAGTCTTTTGTTAAATCAGACTCAATGAGTATTTCTTTATGGATCTCTTGATAGCCTAAGTATGATATATATATATTATGATTTCCAGATGGAATGTTAGTAATTGTAAAGCTCCCATCTGTAGAAGTGGATATTCCTTTATTTGCAGATTTTAGATAAATAGTAACATTTGCTAAAGGTAATTTGGTGTTTTCATCTGTTATATAGCCAGATAGTTTGTGTTGCGAAAAACAACACGTGCTTATAAAAAGCAGTGTATATAAAATTCTCATATAATTTGTAATATTAAATAGTTTACCAAAGTTTGTGACTGAGGTATATTTTTTTAATTCTAAAAACGATTAACTATTTAATTGAGGTGGACCTCTAAGCGGAGTGCTGTTTATATAGGTTTCTGTAACGAATATACAGTTGTAATTATCTTTAAGGAAGATATATTCTGAAAATGTGATTTTTTCAGACCATACTATAAGAGAAGTGTATATTTGTGGTGTAGCATATAGCTGAATAAAACTACAATCAAACTCTATTTCATGAAGATGAGTATTACTTCTATCATGACAGTCAATAAGATGATGTTCTTCGTGTTCAAATGAATGAATAAGATTAAGCACAGAAGGTGTTAGTAGGACCGAGATAAGCCCGACTAATGCAACTGATTTTAATATGTTATTCAAAATTTTATTCATTAAAGAAACGTTTTAAATCCCATTCTAGTTAGCATTTTCTTTTCAAATGCCCAGAAAAATTGAAATTGTCCAAACAACCATCCAAAAATAACTAAAAGTACTTGATAAATAGGGAATATAATTAAAATTCGTAACGTCCAAAATAAAAATGAGTTGGAAATAGAATCTTTCAAATCTAAAAATTCAATGATTGGGCCAGATATTTTAGTTGCAGTTGAACCAGTTACTGCAAACACTAAAAATATGGCGATGAGTTCCCATTGATAAGTCACTTCCCATCTTATAGCTAAATGTTTAAAGAGTTTTAATGTCACGTTTAAAATACCGTAAGCAACAATTAATGTTAAAAATACAAGTAATATTAAATTAGGCGAAGAGAATTTTGAAAGAATGACTTTTGCCAAGGCGTAGCCACTAAATAATAAAGCAAAAATTCCTAAAACAGGAAATACTAATTGCCAGTTTTGTTTTATGTCCCAACGATCTTTAATTTTTTGCATTCTTTGAAATTTGACACAAAAATATACAATCGTTTTTGTAAAAAAAATAAATAATAGCTTAGAATAATGAAATGTTGAAATAAATTATAATTTTTGCTTATACTTTTTTTGAAAATAGTTGAAGTACATAAAAAGTTTGTAATTTACTTCTAAGCCATAATCCAAATGAGAATCGTAGTTAATACTCATTTCGTATAAATTAGTATCGTATTTAATGGGTTGTGAAACTCTTTGATTCCATGAAGTTATATAAGACTGATTTTTTATTTCTAAGGCTGATTGTGAATAATTAGACATTGGTTTTTGTGTTATTAGCCAACTGCTAAACCCAGGCTCAATAATGATAACTTCATATTCTAATTCTTTATTTTCAATGACTAACTTATCATCATTAGTTGTTAACGTAGGATCAATTACAGTGCTAGCACAGGATGTGCAGATAAACAATATAATGTATATTAAGCGTTTCATAAAAAAATAAAGATTTATATAAAGATATGAAATTAAAAAGCTGAACTAAGAAAGTTCAGCTTTTTAAAATATATTATAAGTTTTATTTACCGAATAAGCCTCCTAAAAGGCCACCTAATCCTCCTTTTTTGTTGCTTCCAGAATTTAAAACCATTCCGGCAACGTCATCTAATATTGACCCATCACCATCACCGTCTAAAACAGATTCGATAAGAGATTGCTGCTGGGGTGCCGCACTACCACCACCTAATAAACCTCCAAGTAAATCGCCCATACCATTTGAGTTAGACACATTTTGTTGTTTGCTTTGTTTTCCTAAGTACCCCATGACTAAAGGTGCTGCAATTTGTAAAATTTGCATAATTGTATCAGAATCCATACCTGATTTTTTTGATAAGGCATTAGTGACATTATTCTGAGAACCACCTAAAACGTGCCCTAAAATACCTGCACCGTCTTGCATTACATTAGCATCAACGCCTCCGTTAAATAACCCACCAAGATTATCTAAAATTGAACCATCATGTTTACCTGATAAAGCACCCATTAAACCTTGTGCTCCTTCAGGAGTTGCAGCATTTCTTTTCATAGCACCCATTAAAACAGGTAAAGCCATTGTTAATACAGAAGATGTTTTATCAGTCGACTGACCTGATTGTTGAGCAACTCCATTGATGATGGTTTTACCCATATCACTATTTAATAAATCTAATATTCCAGACATGTTATTTTTGTATATTGGTTAATAATGACCAACAATTTACAAAAATATGAGTTAAGAAATAGATAAATGTTTACGTTAATTGAATAATAATCTTCTGTGCTAATTCAACAGCAATTCTTTCTTGTGTTTCTATTGTAGCTCCTCCAATATGCGGTGTTAACGAGATTTCAGGATTCATTAATATTTGAATTTCTGGTTTTGGCTCGTTTTCAAATACGTCTAAAGCGGCGTATTTTATTTGTTCTACTTCTATAGCATTAATTAAAGCAACTTCATCAATAACACCACCACAAGATGTATTTACAATACCAACACCTTTCTTCATTTGATCAATTTGATGTTGACTAATTAGATAATTGTCTTGTTTTGGTACGTGAAGACTGATAAAATCTGCTTCTTTTAAAACAGTATCTAAAGTTTGTGTTTCAATATTAAAATCTATAGACGTTCCGTTATAAAAGGGAAGTGTAATTGTTGTTGTTTTTATTGATGTGCAATTTGCAATAACTTTCATACCAAGACCTAAAGCTATTTTCGCAACTTCTTGTCCGATGTTTCCAAAACCAATTATTCCAATTGTTTTCCCTCTAAGTTCTGTACCTTGTGAGAATTGTTTTTTTAAGTCTTTAAATCTACTATCGCCTTCCAAGGGCATTTCTCTATTAGATTGGTGTAAAAATCTGACCATTCCGAACAAATGAGCAAATACCAATTCTGCAACTGAATTTGCAGATGCAATTGGAGTATTTATAATTTTGAGACCCTTATTAATAGCATGGCTCACTGCTATGTTGTTCATGTCATTACCAGCTCTTCCAATAACTTTTAAGCTAGGACAAGCATCAATAAGTTCTTCAGTTATTTTTGTGATACCTCGAACAACAATACCATCTATAACGTTTAAGTTGATAAAGTTTTCTAACTGATTTTGGGCAACAGTTGTCGTTAAAACTTCAAATCCAGATTCTTTTAATAGAGTAATGCCGCTTTCTGATAAACCGTCTGCGATTAAAATTTTCATATTAAATAGATTTTTCAAATTCTTGCAGAACTTTAACTAAAGCTTCTACACTTTCTAATGGTAAGGCATTGTATAATGAAGCTCTATAGCCGCCAACACTTCTGTGGCCGTTTAAACCGCTAATACCTGCGTTAGCCCATGTGTTATCAAATTGTTGTTTTAGACTTTCATCTTTTAAAGAAAATGTCACATTCATAATACTTCTATCTTCAATTGCTACATTCCCTTTAAAGAGCGAGTTTCTGTCAATCTCAGTATATAATAACTCAGCTTTTTTATTATTGACTTTTTCTATAGCAGAAATACCGCCTAAATCTTTCAACCATTGCAAGGTTAACATTGACACATATATAGGGAATACGGCTGGAGTATTCAACATGCTGTCCTTTGCAATGTGTTGCTGATAATCTAACATTGTAGGGATTTGCCTACCTGTTTTTCCAAGAATGTCATTTTTTACAACGACTAACGTTGTTCCTGATGGTCCCATGTTTTTTTGAGCGCCGGCATAAATAAGATTAAATTGAGTAAAATCTAATTGTCTAGAAAATATATCTGAGCTCATATCACAAACTGTAATACCGTTATGCTTTGGAAACGCTTTCATTTGAGTTCCAGCAATAGTATTATTACTTGTACAATGGAAATAATCTATATCCGATGGAATACTGTAGTTTTTGGGTATATATGAGTAGTTTTTATCCTTTGATGATCCAACTACAATTGCTTCACCAAATAGTTTTGCTTCTTTAATGGCTTTGTCAGACCATGTACCTGTATTTGTATATGCTGCTTTTCCGTTAAGCTTCATTAGGTTGTAAGGTGTCAGTAAAAACTCAGAACTAGCGCCACCATGTAAAAATAAAGCCGTGTAGCCTTTGTTTTCTAAGCCTAACAGTTCTAATGCTAAATGTCTTGCTTTTTCTATTACTGCCACAAAATTTTCACTCCTGTGTGAAATTTCAATAAGAGATAAGCCTAATCCGTCAAAATCTAAAACAGCTTCAGAGGCTTTTTTTAACACTTCTTGCGGCAATATACATGGCCCAGCACTAAAATTATGTATTTTCATATGTCTTATAAATTAGCTAGAAATTCAAGCGTATTTACGCCGTCTGCAAAATCAGTCAATTTTGGTTTTTGAGTTTCCCCAAATTTAATTTCTGTGTCAATAAAATTATTTGCAACTACGCACTGAATTTTATTTTTATCAATTTTTAATCGTGCTTTTAAGCTTTCTAAATCGTCATATTTCTCATAGAATAATGATGAAATAGGAGATGAGTAGCTTTGATCTTCTTTAAGCATTAAAAAACCATTTTCGAGTAAATCAAATAAACTCATTAAGTAAACGGCCTTGTTATAATCGTAATTGTTAGCGTATCTGGCGTTGTTAATGATATCTTTATGTTTAAAAACGGCGTTAAATAGTTTGTCAAAATTGTAATCTTGTGGTACAAATATTTTAGAAACACTTCTGCAGCCTAGCCCGAAATAAGTAAAGATGTCATCAGATAAAGCACTTAGTTGTTCCTCGGTTTCATGTCCAGTTAGTACTGCTACAGAATTTCTATTTTCTCTAATAATTGATGGGTATTTCCCGAAATAGTAGTCAAAATATCTAGCGGTGTTTGAGCTTCCTGTTGCAATTACTGCATCAAATCCATCAAGTTTTTCTTCTGTAAATTTAATTTTGTTTCTAAATTCATCACTTACATACTGTAAATATTTTGCTAAAATTGGTAATAAATGCTTATCATTAGATGATTGTTTTACAATTACAGAATGCCCTGAAATTAACACTGATAGGAAATCATGAAACCCAACAAGTGGAATGTTTCCTGCCATGATAATTGCTATGTTTTTTGATGAATTATCGTTTAGATTATGATTTGTGGTAAATAGCTCTAAATTGCTTTTATTAAGAGTGTTACTCCATCCTTCGCAAGAAAATAAAACGTTTTCTAAAGTAAACCATCCGTTAAATTCATAAGCCCGTTCTACTTGCATTTTAAAGGCATCAAAAAACAAATCGTTATGTGGAATAGCATTATTTTTTATAATTCCTTTAGTGGTAAACTGACTTAAAAAATCACCTAATTGTGAAAATGCTAAAATTCTAGTATTTAATTTGCTCATTTATCTTGTATCTAAATAGTTTTGGCGCTATTTTTGCACCAAAGATTTTTGATTTGTTTTTCAATGACTGCAAAGATAATCATTGTGTTAAAAGCAAAACAACTTATTTTAATTAAAAGAGAAGAGCTATGGCAATTATTATAACAGATGAATGTATAAACTGTGGTGCATGTGAGCCAGAATGCCCAAATACAGCAATTTATGAAGCTTCGGATGATTGGCGTTATGCTGATGGAACATCTTTAAAAGGAGATTTGGTATTAACCAATGGAAAAACTGTAAATGCTGATGAAGCTCAAGAACCCGTAAGTGACGAAGTATATTATATTGTACCAGATAAATGTACTGAGTGTAAAGGATTTCATGAAGAACCACAATGTGCTGCGGTATGCCCAGTAGATTGTTGTGTGCCTGACGATGCTGTTATTGAAACAGAAGAAGAGCTATTGGCTAAACAATCATTTATGCACCCTGAAGGTTAAGTCAATATTATATTATCATAAAAGAGCTTTTTTAAGCTCTTTTATTTGTTAAAAAAAGACTAATTATTTAACAGTCAGTTGAAAAAACCTTATTTTAGCAATCTCATTTAAAATATTTTAAGATGAATACTATAGTAAAATACGCGATTTCAGTTTTAATAGGTTTCTGTGTTTTTATTTTAGCTTTTTTCTAGTAAAAAAACGCATTACACCTCTTAATTAACCTCAAGTTTCCTGCAGAGAAACAAATAAAATATGTAGTTTTGCAGACTTAATATTTTAGTCTCATATCATGAAAGCAGGAATTGTAGGATTACCTAACGTTGGTAAATCAACCCTTTTTAATTGTTTATCAAACGCCAAAGCACAAAGTGCTAATTTTCCTTTTTGTACCATAGAACCTAATGTAGGTGTTGTGAATGTGCCAGATGAAAGAATTGCCAAACTTGAAAGTATGGTGAATCCTGAGCGTGTTATGCCAGCAACTGTAGAGATTGTGGATATTGCTGGCTTAGTAAAAGGAGCTAGTAAAGGTGAAGGTTTAGGGAATAAATTTTTAGCAAATATTAGAGAGTGTGACGCTATTATTCATGTGTTACGTTGTTTTGATAATGACAATATCGTTCATGTAGATGCTTCTGTAGATCCAATTAGAGATAAAGAAACAATCGATTTTGAATTGCAATTGAAAGATTTAGAATCTGTTGAAAAGCGTTTGGAAAAAGTAAACAGAGCAGCAAAGACTGGAAATAAGGAAGCTGTTTTAGAACAAGCGACCTTATTGCGTTTAAAAGATACGTTAGAGTCTGGTGCTTCTGTAAGATCGATGACGTTTAATGAAAAAGAGCAAGTTTTAGTAGATGATTTTCAAATGCTTACAGCTAAGCCAGTATTATATGTATGTAACGTTGATGAATCGTCTGCTAAAGACGGTAACGCATATGTAGAACGTGTGCGTGAGGCAGTAAAAGATGAAGGTGCAGAGATTATTGTGTTAGCAGTTGCGACTGAGTCTGATATTGCTGAGTTAGAAGATTACGAAGAGCGTCAGATATTTTTAGAAGATATCGGTTTAGAAGAACCAGGAGCTGCTAGATTAATCAGATCAGCATATAAATTATTAAACTTACAAACCTATTTTACTGTAGGTGTAAAAGAAGTGAGAGCTTGGACAGTATTTATTGGAGCTACCGCGCCACAAGCTGCTGGGGTTATTCATACTGACTTTGAAAAAGGATTCATTAGAGCAGAAGTGATGCAATATGATACTTTTGTGGAGTTAGGGAGTGAAGCTAAAGTTAAAGATGCTGGTAAGCTTGGTGTTGAAGGGAAAGAGTATATCGTAAAAGATGGTGATATTATGCATTTCAGGTTTAATGTGTAATCACATAATAAACATTAAAAAGCCTTATAGTTTTAATTAATTATAAGGCTTTTTTTATGCTGAAAACTCTGTTACTAACTTTATGTCATCTCACTTTTATTTTTTTACAGTTTATCCTATATTAGCAACATATCCTAATAGCCACTTACTTAATGTCACAAGAAACCAAATATACTGAAGATAATATACGTTCATTAGACTGGAAAGAGCATATTCGTATGCGTCCGGGAATGTATATTGGTAAACTTGGTGATGGATCTTCTGCAGATGATGGTATTTATATCTTATTAAAAGAAGTGCTTGATAACTCTATTGATGAGTTTGTTATGGGCGCTGGTAAAACCATAGAAATTACAACTAAAGAAGGAAAGGTTACTGTAAGAGATTATGGTAGAGGGATCCCTTTAGGGAAAGTGATAGATGTTGTTTCTAAAATGAATACCGGTGGTAAGTATGACTCTAGAGCTTTTAAGAAATCAGTTGGATTAAACGGAGTTGGTACAAAAGCAGTGAATGCACTATCTAATTACTTCAGAGTAGAGTCTAACAGGGATAATCAACGTAAAGCAGTAGAGTTTTCTCAAGGAACAATTACAGAGGATTTTCCTGTAGAAGATGTAGTGTCAAGAAAAGGAACTAAGGTGACTTTTATTCCGGACACTACCATTTTTAAAAATTACAAATACCGTTCGGAATACGTTGTAAAAATGCTAAAGAATTATGTCTACCTGAATCCAGGGTTAACCATAATATATAACGGAGAAAAATATTTTTCAGAAAACGGATTAAAAGATTTACTAGAAGATAATAATAGTAAAGAAGATATGTTATACCCAATCATTCATTTGAAAGGAGATGACATTGAAATTGCTATAACTCATAGTAAAACACAATATTCAGAAGAATACCATTCTTTTGTAAACGGACAGCATACTACTCAAGGTGGGACACATCAAGCAGCATTTAGAGAGTCTATTGTTAAAACGATACGTGATTTTTATGGTAAAACTTATGAAGCTTCAGATGTTAGAAAATCAATTATATCTGCTATAGCAATTAAAGTTATGGAACCCGTTTTTGAAAGTCAAACAAAAACAAAATTAGGGTCTGTAGATATGGGAGGTGATTTACCAACTGTTCGAACTTATATAAATGATTTTATAAAAACTCAGTTAGATAATTACCTACATAAAAATGCTGATGTTGCTGAAGCAATTCAGCGTAAAATTTTACAAGCTGAGCGCGAGCGTAAGGAATTATCTGGGATAAGAAAGTTAGCGAAAGATCGTGCTAAAAAGGCCTCTTTACACAATAAAAAATTACGTGACTGTAGAGTGCATTTGGGTGATGTTAAAAAAGAGCGTCGCTTAGAATCTACATTGTTTATTACCGAGGGAGATTCTGCAAGTGGGTCAATTACAAAATCTAGAGATGTAAATACACAAGCGGTATTTAGTTTACGTGGTAAACCATTGAATTCTTATGGGATGTCTAAAAAGATTGTTTATGAAAATGAAGAATTTAACTTATTGCAAGCGGCTTTAAATATCGAAGAGTCGTTATCTGATTTAAGATATAATAACATAGTTATTGCAACAGATGCCGATGTAGATGGTATGCATATTAGATTGTTATTGATAACCTTCTTTTTACAGTTTTTCCCAGAATTGATTAAAGAAGGGCATTTATATATATTAGAAACACCTTTATTTAGAGTTAGAAATAAAAAAGAAACAATTTATTGTTATTCTGAAGAAGAGCGTGTGAACGCAATGGAAAAATTAAAAGGGAAACCTGAAATTACCAGATTTAAGGGGCTTGGGGAAATATCTCCAGACGAGTTCCAGTTTTTTATTGGTGAAGACATACGTTTAGATCCTGTGATGTTAGATACCACAACTTCTATAGAAAACTTATTACAGTTTTATATGGGTAAAAATACCCCAGACAGACAAAAGTTTATTATTAATAACCTTAAGGTAGAGTTAGATATAGTTAAGGATTAATATGATAAGTTGATGAAGTTTACCAATAAAAAAAATAGTGCCATTATTTAAAGTAGGATATTTATTGCTTCTTATTTTAGTGTCAATGTTACTTATTTATAATTATTTAATTCTCAACAGAGCAATACTTGCATATAAAGAAATTATTGCATTATTGGTGTTATATGTTGTTGTCTTGATGTATTGGTATAAGATATCAAAATATATAGAGTATGATAGTGCAGGATCAGGTTTGGTATTTATAACTAAAGGTATTTTGCTTTCAGATTATATAAATCATTGAGAGCATAGAGTAGAATTACCAAAAGAAAAATTAGTAAGTTATACTATTGTGGATTATTTTTTTTACAAAAAAATAATCTTGAAAATTAAAAGTAAACAGAAGGTTGATAGAACAAAAAAAGTCAATATTGACATTTCTTTTTTATCAACTAACAAAACCAAAGCTTTAAGATTATCATTAGATAAAGTTGTACGTGAAAATTCGTAGCATTACATGAGTATAGAGGAAAACGAACATATCGAAAATCAAAACACAAACCATTATAGTGAGGAAGAAACCATCACTAAAGTTACAGGAATGTATAAAGATTGGTTTTTAGACTACGCCTCATATGTTATTTTAGAGCGTGCTGTACCTGCTATTGATGATGGATTTAAACCCGTACAACGCCGTATAATGCACTCTTTAAAAGAAAAAGATGACGGCCGGTATAATAAGGTAGCAAACATTGTTGGGCATACTATGCAGTACCATCCACACGGAGATATGAGTATTGCTGATGCCATGGTACAAATAGGTCAGAAAGACTTATTGATTGATACTCAAGGAAACTGGGGTAATATTTTAACCGGAGATCGTGCTGCTGCATCAAGATATATTGAAGCGCGTTTAAGTAAATTTGCATTAGATGTTGTATTTAACCCGAAAATAACGGAATGGCAACAATCTTACGATGGAAGAAATAAAGAACCTGTCAATTTACCGGCAAAGTTTCCGTTATTATTGGCTCAAGGTGGTGAAGGTATTGCAGTAGGATTATCTACTAAGATATTACCACACAACTTTTTAGAATTGATAGATGCGTCTATTAAACATTTAAAAGGAAAAAAATTTACATTATTTCCTGATTTCCCTACAGCAGGTAGTGCTGATGTTTCAAACTATAATGACGGCTTGCGAGGTGGAAAGGTTCGTGTACGTGCTAAAATCACACAGCAAGATAAAAACACACTTGTTATTTCAGAAATTCCTTTTTCAACAACAACTTCAAGTTTGATTGATTCTATCTTGAAAGCCAATGATAAGGGAAAAATAAAAATTAAAAAAATAGAAGATAATACTGCCGCTGAAGTTGAAATTTTAGTGCATTTACCTTCTAGTATTTCGCCAGATAAAACCATTGATGCCTTATATGCTTTTACCAATTGTGAAACATCTATTTCACCATTAGGTTGTGTTATTGACGACAATAAACCTGTATTTATTGGGGTGTCAGAAATTTTACGTCGCTCAACAGATCATACAGTTTTCTTGTTGAAGAGTGAGTTAGAGATACAATTAAATGAATTGCAAGAACAATGGCATTTTGCATCTTTAGAACGTATTTTTATAGAAAACAGAATTTACCGTTTAATTGAAGAAGAGGAGACTTGGGAAGGTGTAATTAATGCTATTGATGATGGTTTACAACCATATATTAAACATTTAAAACGCGCTATTGTTGAAGATGATATTGTACGCTTAACTGAAATCAGAATTAAACGTATTTCAAAATTTGATATTGATAAAGCACAACAAAAAATTGACGCTTTAGAAGATCAAATTAAAGAAACTAAACACCATTTAGCTCACTTAATTGAGTATGCTATTGATTTCTTTACACGTATAAAAAAGGATTACGGAAAAGGAAAAGAACGTCAAACAGAATTAAGACCATTTGATGATGTTGATGCTACAAAGGTTGTTATCAGAAACACTAAACTCTACGTTAATAGAGAAGAAGGGTTTATTGGTACATCACTTAAAAAAGATGAGTATGTTACTGACTGTGCAGATATTGATGATATAATTGTATTTACTAGAGATGGTAAAATGATGGTGACAAAAGTGGATAATAAAACCTTTATAGGTAAGCATATTGTTCATGTAGCCGTGTTTAAAAAGAAAGATAAACGCACTATTTACAATGTAATTTATAAAGATGGTATTTCTAAAGCATCATATATAAAACGCTTTGCAGTTACTAGTGTTACAAGAGATAAAGAATACAATATTACTCAAGGTACAAAAGGCTCAATGATGACTTATTTTTCAGCTAATCCTAATGGAGAAGCAGAAGTAATAACTATTAATTTACGCCAAGTAGGTAGTGTTAAAAAATTAAAATGGGACCTTGACTTCACTGATGTTTTGGTAAAGGGCAGGGCTTCTAAAGGTAACTTGGTCACTAAATATGCAGTTAAGCGAATCGATTTAAAATCTAAAGGTGTGTCAACATTAAAACCTCGAAAAATTTGGTTTGATGAGGCTATTCAGCGTTTAAACTTAGATGGAAGAGGAGAATTGCTTGGTGAATTTAAAGGTGATGATAAATTACTAATAATCACGCAACAAGGTGTAGTTAAAACTGTTACGCCTGAAGTTACATTGCATTTTGATGATGATATGATTGTGTTGGAAAAATGGCTGCCTTCAAAACCAATTTCGGCAATATACTATGAAGGAGAAAAAGAACGCTATTATATTAAGCGTTTTGTTATTGAGCAAGAAGATAAAGAAGAACAGTTTATATCAGATCATCCGAAATCACAATTAGAAATTGTTGCGGTAGATTATAGACCTGTAGCTGAATTAGTTTTTGCTAAAAAACGCGGGAAAGATCAAAAAGAAAACCAGATTGTAGATATTGAACAATTTATAGCTATAAAAGGTATTAAAGCTCTTGGGAATCAGTTAACGTTAGATAAGCTCAAGCAAATTAATTTGTTAGATCCTTTACCATTTGAGGTAAAAGAATTACCTAAAACTGAAGAAATTGAAGTTGTTGAAGAAAATGAAGTAAAGGACATAAACTTAAGTGATGATTTGGGTGCAGATGGTGAACAAACAACATTGTTTTAATTACTTTTGCTCATTAAATTGATGTTATGGCAGTTTTTTTTGATTATTTCGACCTGAATTTAGCAGTAGGGATTACTGCATATTCATTGCTTATTGTGTTAGTTTGTTGGATATTATCTAGATTATCCAGAACAATTGTGATTCTGTTTTTAAGGAAGAACCTTGCTAAAGAGAAATTTGGTGTAACACGTTTAAAGTTTACAAGAAATTCCCTACGATTTATTTTCGGTTTATTAGGGTTTTTAATTATTATGTTTACTGTTCCGGTATTCAGAAAACAAGCAGGCTATATTTTTTCTGGAGCAGGAATTTTAGCAGCAATTATAGGTTTTGCAGCTAAAGACGCCATATCAAATTTAATTGGAGGCTTGTTTATTGTATTGTTTCGTCCATTTAGGGTTGGAGATTATATTAAATTATCTGAAAACAGAGAAGGTATTATTGATGATATCACACTACGTCATACCATTATAACAACATTTGAGAATAAACGTTTAATAATTCCAAATTCAGTAATTAGTACAGAATCCGTTTTAAATGTTACTATTCACGAAACTAAAATTTTAAGTTTTAACAACTTTTATATAGGGTTATACGCGGATATTGATAAAGCTAAAGATATCATTACTGAAGAAGCGTCAAAACTGGATTTTGTAATTGATAATAGAACACCTGAAGAGATTATAAAGAATATCCCTGAGTTTGATGTTAGGTTGGTAGAGGTAACAGAAACGGCACTCATTATAAGAGCGTACATCTGGTTGAATGATCCATTAAAGGAATTTCAAATGAAGAGTTTGTTTATGGAATCAGTTCACAAACGTTTTATCAAGGAACAGATTGATTTGCCAATACCAATGAGAAAACTCGTCAA
>CBCXVT010000011.1:0-24587 GCA_965178635.1 Flavobacteriaceae bacterium
TTGGCAATTTGATTGGCTATTAGAAAAAGCTGGGTGGCAAATTAAAGCCCGTGAAAAATTCACCAATCCTGTAAAAAAACTCGGTTTTAGACCATTATTAAGAGCATTTACACCAAGATATTATATGGTATATGCTGAGCGTATAAAATAAAGTATTTGAATTTCTATATTGTCATACCTGCACACAATGAAGCTGATCATATTAGCTTGACTTTAGAAAGTATCGTTTCTCAAACTGTACTCCCAAAAAAGGTTATTGTAGTTAATGACAACTCCACAGATAACACATCAGAAATAATTACAGGTTACACTAAAACCCATCAGTTTATCGAACAGGTAAATTCTATTTCTAGTAACATGCATTTACCCGGGAGCAAAGTCATTCAAGCATTTTATAAAGGCTACGAACTGTTAGATGATAATTACGATTTTATCGTAAAATTAGATGCTGATATTGTTCTACCTCGCAATTATTTTGAAACTTTAATCAGACATTTTAATTCAGACAAGAGCATAGGCATGATAGGTGGTTTTGCTTATATTGAAAAAAAGGGGCAGTGGGTTTTAGAAAACCTCACTAACAAAGATCATATTAGAGGCGCCTTTAAAGCCTATAGAAAACAATGTTTTTTAGACATAGGTAAGTTAAAACCTTCTATGGGTTGGGATACTGTAGATGAGCTACTTGCGCAATATCATGGTTGGCGTATTAAAACCGATGAAGCTCTTATTGTAAAGCACTTAAAACCAACAGGGATAACTTATAATAAAAGCGCAAGGTACAAACAAGGTGAAGCGTTCTATAAACTTGGCTATGGCAGCATTCTTTCATGTATAGCAAGTATAAAACTAGCCTTATTAAAGAAACAACCACTTCTTTTAGTCGACTATTTAAAAGGATATTATAAAGCTTCAAAAAACAACATCAAAAAACTAGTTACTAACGACGAAGCTAACTTTATAAGGTTATTGCGTTGGAAAGGAATTTGGAAAAAAATGAAACGATAGTTTTCTAAAAGGATTAAAAATTCGTAACTTTAAGAGACTCCATATTTAATATAGATTTCTCCTCAAAATCATTACCTTTTTTATTGACCATAAAAACTAATACATCTCAATTAGATGCTTACGCTTTTACAAGATAATATTCAGTTTATAAACTGAATACCATTATTTATGACAGCAAACAAGACATTAGCTTAAAATAACATTTGACTTAGCCGTCATGAAGATCAGTATATCTAGTTTTTAACTACTATACTGATCTTTATTTTTACAGCAACCTACTGCTTAATTCAACACTGCCTTAATTGGTTCACCTGTACACCCATTTGGAAATGAAATTCCTAATAATGATGAAATTGTTGGCGCTATATCAATTACTTCTGTTCTATCTAATGTAGTCCCATTTTGAATACCTGCACCATAGAATAATAAAGGCACATGAGTATCATAACTAAAACTGCTACCGTGAGTTGATCCTTTTTCTGGGTAAGAAATAACCGCTGGTTCTAAAACGAAAACAACATCTCCAGAATGCTTCTGATGAAATCCGTTTTGCACTAACGCTCCTACTCCAGAAACAAACTGAGTAGTTGACAAGGTTTTTGCTGAATACGCTTTATCAATATGTTTAAACAGTATAATTTCTTGAACCAAAAACTCTTGAATTGTATTCAGATTTAAATTATTAGTTTTAATAACTTCTCTATTTAAAAACAGTTGATTATTAGAGATGTTTTTCACCAAACCATCTACTTTAAACTGCTGCTTCAAAACGGACTCAACATTTTTCTTAAATGCTTTTTTATTAAAATACCCAGCAGGTATATGTTGAGATTTTAAATAATTAGGCACATTCACTGCCCCATGATCTGCAGTTAAAAACATGGTGTAAGCGTCTTTACCTACATGAGCATCTAAGTAATCGAAAAGTCTTTCTAAATCTTTATCTAAGCGGATATAGGTATCTTCAACCTCAACAGAATTGACTCCAAATTGGTGTCCAACATAATCAGTAGACGAATAACTTAAAGTTAAAAAATCAGTGTGATTATCTTCACCTAAGTTTTCATTTTTAATGGCTTCAATTGCGAAATCTGTAGTCATTTCATTTCCATATGGTGTAGCTTTTAAAATATCATAGCCTCCATTTTCTTTTGAAAGTTTTTTTAAATCATATGGAAAGGTTACGGATGTATTTCCATCAAACGCCTCTTCAAAATTATTATCATCTGGCCCACTTTCAGTATATGTCGTAATTGGTAACAGTGTTTGCCATTCTTTTAAGTATAACTTAGTAGTTGTATTAAATTTTTGCACCCATTTCGGCAAATCATTTCTGTAATACGTACTGGTGATAAACTTCCCATCTTTCTTACCTCTAAACCAATATGCAGCGTTTGCAGAATGACCCGCTGGTAAAATTGCTCCACGATCTTTTAATGAAACACCAATCACTTTACTTTTATTCTGAGTGTGCAAACGCAATTGATCTGTTACTGAAGTTGTTTTCATACGTCTTGGCGACATGCGCTCTTTTTCCGTTACAACACCAACCGCTTGTACTGTTGAATCAGACGCACAATACACCGATTTTTCTGTAAACTTATCATACCAATAATTAGAGATAATCCCATGGTTCATTGGTGATGTTCCTGTAAACACTGAAGCATGGCCTGGCCCAGTATATGTAGGCACATAATTAAAATGGTGGTTTTTACAATTATACCCCTCGTTTATAAACCGCTTAAACCCTTTCTCTGTATATTTTGTTTCAAAACGTGTTAAATAGTCGTATCTCATTTGATCTACGACAATCCCGATAACCAATTTTGGTTTTTCAACCTCTTTTTTAAAAGCAAGATTTTGAGCTTTACAACTAAACACAAGTGCTATAAAAAGAAATGTAACTATATTTTTCATGGCTATTTTTTTTTCAAAAATACCTATTTTATAAGACTTCTTAATCTATTGTATCAATAGATTTATTAAATTAGCCACTTATGAAATACCTACACGATTTCGGGTTATATTTTATCATGCTAAAAGGTGTTTTTAGCAGGTTTACCAAATGGAGTGCTTTGAAAAAACTTATTTTCAAAGAAATTGACGATTTGATTATTGGCTCATTAGGTATTGTTGCCTTTATTTCATTTTTTGTTGGAGGTGTAATTGCTATACAGACCGCATTAAATATTGACAATCCGCTTATTCCAAAATACTTAGTCGGTTTTGCTACTAAGCAAAGTATTATTTTAGAGTTCGCTCCTACCTTTATGTCTATCATTATGGCTGGGAAAGTTGGTTCTTTTATTACATCTAGCATTGGAAGTATGAGAGTTACAGAACAAATTGATGCTCTTGAAGTTATGGGAATCAACTCGCTAAATTATTTAGTATTTCCTAAATTAGTGTCAATGTTATTATATCCGTTTTTAATTACAATAGCCATGTTTTTAGGTATTGTAGGCGGATGGATTGCTTGTGTGTATGGGGGCTTCTCTACTCATGATGATTTTGCCACAGGATTACAAGCCGAATTTGACAGTTACCAAGTATTTTACTCATATGTTAAAACATTTTTCTTTGCTATTATTCTAGCAACTGTACCTTCGTTTCATGGGTATTATATGAAGGGTGGTGCATTAGAAGTTGGTAAGGCAACAACAGCATCATTTGTTTGGACAAGTGTTATTATCATCATATTAAACTACATCATCACACAATTAATGCTAACCTAATGATTACAGTTAAAAACTTACATAAAGGCTTTAATGGTGTACCAATTCTTAAAGGAGTTTCTACCGTTTTTGAACAAGGAAAAACCAATTTAATTATTGGACAAAGTGGTTCTGGAAAAACAGTTTTTTTAAAATCTCTCTTGGGCTTACATACACCTGAACAAGGTACAATTGCTTTTCATGACAAAATATATAGTGACTTAAGTGTAAATGAAAAACAAAAATTACGTGCGCAAATAGGCATGTTATTTCAAGGAAGCGCACTGTTTGATTCTATGACTGTGGAAGAGAATGTTATGTTCCCTATGGAAATGTTTTCGAAAATGTCTGCAAGCGAAAAACGTGATAGAGCAAATGAAGTTATTAAACGTGTAAATTTGATTGACTCTAATCATAAATTTCCATCTGAAATATCTGGAGGAATGCAAAAACGTGTGGCTATTGCTCGTGCTATTGTTATGAATCCGAAGTATTTATTTTGTGACGAACCAAATTCTGGATTAGACCCTAAAACATCTATCTTAATAGATAATTTAATTTTAGAAATTACCCAAGAATACAACATCACCACAGTTATCAATTCACACGACATGAATTCTGTGATGGAAATTGGACAAAAAATTGTGTTTTTACAGCATGGTTTAAAAGAATGGGAAGGCACAAATAAGGACATTTTTAAAACCGATAATAAAGCCGTTACTGATTTTGTATATTCTTCTAACTTAATGAAGAAAGTGCGTAAAATGTATTTGGAAGGTAATCAATAATTACTGGCTAAGAGCAAGAATACAGTCTTCTCTTATCTGCCATAGCTCATTAAAAGTTAGCCGAAGTTCTTGTTCTTGTAACCATTTTTTTAAATACGTTTGATGATAATTTAATTTAAAATCACCAATTTGATTTGGTTCAATTTCTACCGAGCCTAGCACATCTTTTTTTAATTTCTCATATTTAGATGTTGCATTTGTAACATCAACAAATGTGTCGTTTACTTTTAAAACACAATGCGCTTCAGGAATATATTCCAATTTATTTTTACTTAGAATACTGTTAAGTTTTGGTGTATTGGCTTCATTCATTTTAAACATACACAGGTATAGTTTTACCTGTTCAAAGTTTTGCTCTTGAGCTAACTTTTTTATGATTGCATGTTTAGTACTGCAAGTTCCTTTAAGTTCTTCCAAAACCAAATCTGGATTGGCTCTATCTGTCGTTCTACCATAAGGTAGATTTTTCACAAACTCAATTGCATCAGAAAAAGAAAAGACTTCTAATTCAAGAAGTCTTTTACTTAATTTACCTTTATGTTTTAATTTATTCTTTAACATAAATTGTATCCAATTTCATTTGTTTCTCTAACCAAACAGTCAATTCTTTTTGTCGAACAAAACTTAAACTATCATTTAGTTTTGATTTCCAAGTAACTTTTGCTGTTGGCAGTGTATCAATCTTTTTAAAGTTAGATTTCAACTCATTGTAAAAACTTATGCTTGTCAAATCTGCGAAGTTGATTTTTGTGTCTTTAGAGATTTGTAAAAAATCAATTGGAATTAGTCCGTTTTTAATTTTCAACTCTGCTTTTAAGTTATCTATTGTACCATGCAGTCCTGAAATGACATTGTTTTTTTCATCTAAACGCTTTTGCGCATCTTGATATGCATCAGATATCAAATCGAAACTTTTGATCTTGCTACCCTTAAACTTCAATTTAAATTCCTTTAAATAATCATAACCTGTTAAATGCTCATTGTTCAAATCTGCAATTGTAGCATCAGACAATTCGTTTAAGAAGGTTAGTACTAATGTCTTTTTTTCATAATCGACATCTTGCCTACTTAAAAATAATTCCTCATTATTTTCAATTTCGTTTTTTACAAAATTTCTTATATCTCTATCTTGATTACTTTTTTCAAGTACCGAAATAAATGTGATTATAGCAGGAACTATAGCTAATAAAGCTATGGCGGTTACAGTCCATTTAATTTTATTACGTTTAGCTTCGTTCGCGTACTTCACCAATGGAAACGCTAAAATCTTAGCCACAATAAACGTTGCTAAAGCAATAAATATCGTATTAATACAGAATAAATAAAGTGCTCCTAAATAAAATTTAGGATCACCTATAGCCAAACCATATCCTACAGTACATAGGGGAGGCATTAAAGCAGTTGCTATGGCAACTCCGAAAATTACAGTTGCTATTGTACCTTTTTTAGAACGTGCTACAATTAATGCCAACCCTCCAAAAATAGCAATTAACACATCTAAAATAGTTGGGGCAGTTCTAGCTTCTAATTCAGGTGTTAACTCAGTTAAAGGGGAAGCCCAGAAATATAAGAAGGCGGTAAATACACTCAAGCCAACCATTACTCCTAGATTGACTAATGACCGCTTTAAGGTATCTATATCATATATTGCTAATGAGAGTCCAACTCCTAAAATAGGCCCCATTAAAGGCGATATTAACATGGCACCGATAACCACTGCTGTAGAACTTACATTTAACCCGATAGACGCAATAAATACTGCAAAGATTAAAATCCATGCAGTGTGACCTTTAAAGGCAATATCTTTTTTGATATCATCAATAGTTTGATCTTTATCAGTTTCTCCTCTAATATCAAGTAATTCAGATAAAAAAGTACTGACACTTTTAAGCAAACCTTTAGCATCTTTTTTGACATCAGTAGCAGATGCTTTTTCTTCTTCAGGTGTTAGTTTCGTTTCTTCAATCATATCTTATTATGTTAAACTTGCATCAAAGTTTGCCTTCACCTTGTTTACAATTTGTTTGATATCTTGCTCTTTTGATTTTGGATAAATCATCAACACACCTTCTTTATCTACTACAATATAATCTTTCAAACCGTCAACCACAACTAATTTATTGGTTGCTGTACGAATCATGTTACCTGTAGCATCTTCAGCTAATACAGTAGCATTTACAGTAGCGTTATCATTTGAATCTTTATCTAACTTATCATATAAGCTTCCCCAAGTTCCTAAATCATTCCAATCAAAAGTTGCTTTGGATACGTATACATTTTTGGCAGATTCCATGATAGCATAATCTACTGAGATATCTTCCGCTTTTGGATAATTCTCTTTTATAAAGCTTATCTCATCTGTAGTATTATAAGCACTTATACCTCTTTCAAAAAGCTCATATAAATTAGGTTGAAATGTCTTAAAAGCCGACACTACACTTTTTGCACTCCACATAAATATTCCTGCATTCCACAAGAAGTTTCCTTGACCAATAAAGTCTTTTGCTGTAGCATAATCAGGTTTTTCTCTAAACTGATTGACTTCTTTTATATCTTTATTTGAATTTTTATCAAATTCAATATAACCATAACCAGTATTTGGAAATGTTGGCTGTATTCCTAAAGTCATTAACGCATTGTTTTCTGAACAGTAGTCAAATGCGTCCTTCACATTATTTGCAAAAGCCTGTTCATCTTCTATCCAATGATCACTTGGCGCAACAATCATTACGGCGTCTGGGTTTTCTTTTTGAATCTTAAGCGAAGCATACAAGATACATGGTGCTGTATTACGCATTGCAGGTTCTAAAACAACTTGACGTTGTGTCACTTCTGGCAATTGCTCTAACACCAAATCATTATAAGCTTCATTAGTTAAAATGAATATATTTTCTTTAGGTATTAAGTTACTTAACCGCGAGAATGTTTTCTGAATAAGCGTCTCACCAGTTCCTAGCATATCGTGAAATTGCTTTGGAAACTTTGATGTACTCACTGGCCAAAAACGTGACCCTACTCCACCTGCCATTAATATGGCGTAATAATTTTTATTATTCATCAACTAGTTTATTTTTAGTAACTCTACCTCAGCGTTAGGCTGAAATAAATATATTTTACCTGAACTCAATTCTGAACATTCAAATAATTTAACACGCTTATTTCCTTTTTTAAAAATCTTCCCATTATGAATTCTGAACAAACTTCCTAAAGGTATTTCAAAAATATAGTTTTTATCGTTTTGCTCATCAAATTTTTTTAATAATAATGACAATCTTGCATCAGTATCACTACTCGCTTTGGGGTTTTTAAAATGTTGAGCTATATATGGCAACAACTGACTTGGAAAAATTGACGGATTTATAAACGGTAACATTAACTGCTGAAAGGTTTTTTTCCACTCAATACCATGAGGTTTGATTGAACGTCCATAAGTTTCAAAAGCTACTAAGTGCGCAATTTCATGAATTAATGTGATTAAAAACCGGTATTTATTCAAACTTGCATTAACCGTAATTTGATGTTGCCCGTTAGGATATCTTCTATAATCTCCGTGTTTACTGACACGCTGATTAACTATTTTTAACGCTACCAAATGCTGCTCTAATAATAGTAAAACATTAGGCACTGCACGTTCTGGTAAATATTTAAGAAGAATTTCCTGCATTTATATTTGTTACGGTGTTGTACTTGACACTTCTAAACTTTTTCCATTATAATACTTCTGTCCGGTTAACGAAAAATCATAAATATATTCTGCCATTTCAATAGCCTTTAACGGTGCTATATATCCAGGAAAAGCCTCTTCTAACATTTCCGTTTGCACAGCACCCAAAGCTAACACATTAAAAGAAATCTGTTGTTCTTTATATTCTTCTGCTAACACTTCTGATAATGTTATAACGGCACCCTTACTTGAACTATAAGCAGCCAAGCCAGGGAATTTCATAGATCCTTGAATACCTCCCACAGAACTCACTGTGACTACATGTCCTCCTTTAGTCATAAACGGCAACGTTGTTTTTATCAATTCTGCAACTCCAAATACATTGACTTTATAAACCGATTCCCAATCGTTCATTGTCAATACATCGAATGGTTTATTAATAAGTAATCCAGCGTTATTAATAAGCACATCAACTTTGTTGTTCCATGTTTTTGAAACAAAATTGGATACTTTTCTATAATCACTTTCTATTGACAAGTCAAAAGATAAAGCAGTGACATTTTTAAAATTTAAATCAGAAATAGGGTTACTATTCCTTGATAAGCTCAACACTTGATGCCCTGCTTTTGCAAACAACTGTACCAATTCAAAGCCAATGCCTCTACTCGTGCCTGTTATTATAATGTTTTTACTCATTTAATTTTATTTCGTTTGGTGCTGAATTCACTACTTTTTCTACAGCTGGTAAATACGCATTTACAAAACTTGCCATGTGGTTGAAATCTAACTTATCTACTTCATCATCTACATGGTGATAATAATCAAAATTTGTAAAATCGAATGTACAAAATGTTTGTGCTGGCACATTAAATTCTTTATAAAAAGGATAATTATCTGAGCGTGAAAACAACTGATATTGTTTAGCTTCCGGCAAATAACCGACTAAATTAGCACTCGCATAGCCGTTCATTTTTTCTGCTAAGTTTGATTTATCAAACCCAGTTACATAAGCCGTATACTCTTTGTCTAAAGGCACACCTATCATTTCAAAATTAAGCATTGCGTACACATTTTTATCAGCTTCTTTCATTTCTTTCGCCAAGTGTTTAGAGCCTAACAACCCTTTTTCTTCAGCTGCAAATAATACAAAAACAATACTGCGCTTGTTTCTTTTTACTTTTGAAAAATATTTTGCCATTTGCATGACTGCTGCTGTACCCGCTGCATTATCATTAGCACCATTAGCAATCACATCATCACCAACTTGTTTTCCTTTTCCAATATGATCATAATGCGCACCTATAACTACATATTCATCTTGTAATACAGGATCTGTACCCTGCAATAAGCCTATCACATTAAATGCTTCTTTCCCATCAACATCAAACACATCTCTGTATTTACAATAATATGGACCTACACCATTAGTTTTAAAATAATCGGAAATATATGTAGCTGCTTTATCTATACCATCACTTCCTGTATCACGACCTTCCAATGCATCAGAAGCTAAATAAGACACTATAGTTTTCATTGCCTCTGGAGAGACTTCATTTTCTTTTTTACTAGAAACCTCAGTGACGATTTCATGTTCTGATTCTACTGAAGGCTGATTACTAGAAGTTTGAGTGTCATTTACTACTGTAGATGATTTACATGCTACAACCATTAAACACATTAATAGTATTTTTTTATACATCGCTTATTATTTTCTATAAATATAAAAAAATCCCGCTTCAAAAAGTTGAAACGGGATTTAAAGATTTATTCTCTCAATTGATCACACCAACATAGTTACTGGGTTTTCAATATATTCTTTTAATGTTTGTAAAAACTGTGCTCCAGTAGCACCATCAACAGTTCTATGGTCACATGCTAATGTTAACTTCATCATGTTTCCTACAGCTAATTCCCCATTTTTAACAACAGGTTTTTCAACTATTGCTCCAACAGATAATATTGCTGAATTTGGTTGATTTATAATTGATGTAAAGCTTTCAATTCCAAACATTCCTAAATTAGAAATAGTAAATGTACTGCCATCCATTTCTTGAGGCGTTAATTTTTTCTGACGTGCTCTTACAGCATAATCTTTAACTTCTGCTCCAATTTGTGGTAATGACTTTTCATTTGTAAACCCAACTACAGGAACTACTAAACCATCCTCTACAGCCACAGCTACTCCAACATGCACATGGTGATTTAATTGAATACGATCATCAAACCACTGCGAATTTACTTGTGGATGCTTCTTTAAAGCTAAAGCCGAAGCTTTAACTATAATATCATTAAATGATATTTTAATCTCTGGAAGTGTATTGAATTGCTTTCTAAATGCAATTGCATTTTCCATGTCAAACTCAACATTTAAGTAATAATGAGGTGCTGTAAATTTAGATTCACCTAATCTACGTGCAATGACTTTACGCATTTGAGAATTTGAAACATCCTCAGTACGTTCTTCTCCAGAAGGCACAAAAACACCAACAGTTGCTCCTCCAGCAGCTGGTTGGTAATTTTCAATATCTTTCTTTATAATACGTCCATTTTCTCCTGATCCTGAAATTTTTGACAAATTGAACCCTTTGTCTTCGGCCATTTTTTTAGCTAATGGCGACACAAAAATTCTTTCAGAAGATTTCGTCGAAGTACTTTGTTTTACAACTATTGTTTTCTTTTCAGAAACAACAGTAGTTTTAGGAGCTGTTTTCTTTTCTTCCTTTTTAGGCGCCTCAACTTGTGCCTCAGCTTTTACAAAGTTTGCAGCTATGTTAGTCACATCAGTTCCTTTTGGCCCAATGATAGCTAATATACTATCTACTGGCGCAGAGTCACCTTCTTGAAGTCCAACATATAACAATGTCCCTTCATAGAAAGATTCAAACTCCATTGTGGCTTTATCAGTTTCAATTTCAGCAAGAATATCTCCTTCTTCAATTGCATCTCCAACTTGCTTTAACCATGTTGCTACAGTACCATCCGTCATTGTATCACTCAGACGAGGCATTGTAATCACTTCTACACCTTCAGGTATTTCAACTAATGAAGTTGACACACTAGCTTCGGGCACATCAGCTACAACTTCTTTTTCTTCTGAAGTTGCTCCTGACAATAACGCCGAAATATCTTCTCCTTCATCACCTATAATCGCTAACAATGAATCGACTGGTGCAGCTTCTCCTTCATTAACACCTATGTGTAATAAAGTTCCTTCATTAAATGATTCGAATTCCATTGTGGCTTTATCAGTTTCAATTTCAGCAAGAATATCTCCTTCTTCAATTGCATCTCCAACTTGCTTTAACCAAGTGGCAACCACACCTTCTGTCATGGTATCACTTAAACGGGGCATATTAACTACTATAGCCATAGCTTATAATTTATGTGGGATAAATGGATAATCTTCTTGTTCATAAACCACGTCATACAATTGGTTTACTGGCGGAAATTCTGATTCTTCAGCGAAGTTTTCACATTCCTTAACTAATGCTTTTACACGCTTATCAATAACAGCAATATCATCTGCAGTAGCGTATTTCTTATCCAATAGTGTTTGTTTAACAGTCGTAATTGGATCTATTTTTTGATATTCAGCAACTTCATCTTTAGTTCTGTAATGCTGAGCATCTGACATAGAATGTCCTCTATATCTGTATGTTTTCATTTCTAAGAATGTTGGCCCATTACCTTTTCTGGCATGTTCCATTGCAATATCAACTTCCTTGGCAACAGCAATAGGATCCATTCCATCTACTGGTCGGCAAGGCATTTCATATCCTAATCCCAATTTCCAAATATCAGTATGATTTGCTGTACGTTCTACAGAAGTTCCCATAGCGTATCCGTTATTTTCAACGATAAATACAACTGGTAGTTTCCATAGCATTGCCATGTTAAATGTTTCGTGTAATGATCCTTGCCTTGCAGCACCATCACCAAAATAACATAATGTTACAGCTCCTGTATTATTATATTTGTCTCCAAAAGCCATCCCAGCACCTAAAGGAATTTGACCTCCTACAATACCGTGACCTCCATAAAATCCTTTTTCTTTAGAAAAAATATGCATTGAACCTCCCATCCCTTTTGATGTTCCAGTTACTTTACCATATAATTCTGCCATAACTGCTTTAGGATCTACACCCATACCAATTGGCTGAACGTGATTACGATATGCTGTAATCATTTTATCCTTTGTCAAATCCATTGCATGTAAAGACCCTGCTAAAACAGCCTCTTGACCATTATACAAATGCAAGAAACCTCTAACTTTTTGCTGAATATATACGGCAGCTAATTTATCTTCAAACTTTCTCCAAAACAGCATGTCTTCATACCATTTTAAATACGTTGCTTTTGTAATTTTTCTCATCTTCGGTTATTTTGAAGTATGTTGTTATTTTTTAAACAGTAGACAAAAATAGTCTTTCAAAATGAATCAAAAAACTGTTTCTATAAAAAAAACCAACTATTTGTAATTTTTCAAACAGTTGATTTCATATGAATTAGAATAAATATAATTAATTTTTCTATAAATGTGATTTTTCAAACATTAACGGTAAGATATCTGCTAAAGATTCTGACCTCATAATCGCACCTTCTTCACCCATAAAATACAGCTCGATACCTTCTCCTTGACGGCTTTCATATTCCGCCATAGATTGCCTACATGCCCCACAAGGTGGTATTGGCGCTACAACTTTATGTTTTTGAGATGTTGCGGTAATTGCTATCGTTTTAATTTTAGCATTAGGGTATAATGCACCTGCTTGAAAAATAGCCACACGCTCTGCACACAATCCAGAAGGATATGCTGCATTTTCTTGATTAGAACCAATAACAACTTCTCCGTTATCTAAAAGAATTGCTGCGCCAACATTAAATTTTGAATATGGTGCGTAAGCAGTATTTCTTGCAGCAATTGCAGATTCCATAAGACTAAAAACAGCTGATGGAAGTTCCGACAGCTGTTCATAAATTTTAAATGTTGTGCTTATTGTAAGCTCTTTCATTTAGAGTATATTTAAATTAGTTCTTTCCACCGATATTAAATGCTAATGAAAAACGTAATGTATTTTCTAATGGACTTGGCACTTTAGAAGCTGATAATAAATATGAAATATCAATATTTACAACGTTATATTTAAATCCTGCACCTAAAGCAAAGAATTTTCTTGCCCCTTTAGTTTCATGCTCATTAAAGTAACCAGCTCTGAACGCGAATGAATCTTGATAAGAATATTCTGCTCCAACAGAATAAGTGAACTCTTGCATTTCTTCACTAAACCCTCCTGGTGCATCTCCAAATGATTGAAACATTCCTGAAAAGAAATTTACATCTGGATCACTACCTTCTATAATTACATTATTATTTGACACTGTTTCTGTAGAGCTATCATATTCACCGTCGCCATCTAAATCTTCAAATTCAAAACCATAAACTGGCGGTGTTGGTACTAATAATTTAGCCGCTTCTACTGTCACGCCAATTTTGTTAGCACCATCTAAAATAAAATCAAACCCTCCACCTAAACGTAATGTTGTTGGTAAAAAACTTTCATTACCATCTTCCGAATATTTAATTTTTGGCCCAAGATTTTGCAATGCAAAACCACCACGCCATTTTCCATTAAAGCTTTCGTAAGCCTTCTCTTCAGACTCGTAATACCCTGCAATATCAACCGCAAATGAATTGGCCGCTCCTGCATCATCAACACCACTCAAAGCCCCATTCTGTATTTTTAAATCGGACCTGATATATCTTAATCCAACTCCCATGGCAAATTTTTCACTCATCTTTAAAGAATAGGCCACGTCAAGCATTAATTCATTTGGTTTATCAATTCCTGTATCATTACCTGATTTATCAGTAAACTGAATTTCTCCTAAACTAAAATATCTAAAACTTGCAGATACAGCACTTCTGTCATCTAATTTTTTATAATAATTTAACCCTCCTAAGAAAATGTCATTTACTAATTCTCTCAAATATGGTGTATATGTAATAGAAAATCCCTGCTCTGATTGACCAAATGCATATTTTGACACATTCCATTGTTGCGAAAATGCATCTGGCGCAGTAGCAACCCCTTGATCTCCCATACCAGCCGCACGCGCATCACCTGCAACTAATAAGAATGCAGTTCCGGTAGTAATAGCTCTTGTATCTTCTTCATAAGGTAATGTTACAGTTGTTTGTGCGCTTAAGTTCACACAAAACGTTAGCATTCCGACTATTGCAATAAGTTTTTTCATTGAGTTGTTATTTCGCATAATTTTAGCAAATATAATTTTTTATTACAGTATGACAAGTTTTTCAAACTTGACTACCTTTTTATTCGTACCAGTTGACTTGACAGTAAGTTTATACACATAAACACCTTTTCCAATTTTATCACCAAAATCATCTCGTCCGTTCCAAGGCAACCCTCTAAATAACGATGCATTTCCTCCTTTATTGCCTGTTGATGAATTTCCTTGTAAAGTTTTTACTAATTTCCCAGTTACTGTATAGATTTGAACCATAATATCTAAATCAGAACTGCTATTATGATTAAACCAAAACTCTGTATAATCAATAAAAGGGTTCGGATAGTTTAAGACACGTTCAATTACTAACTCATCATTCTCATTAACTACTACAAACTGAATTTCAGTAGAAATTGAATTATTATAAACATCCCAAGCTTTTATAGTTAAAGTATGTAAACCAGACTCTAAATCATTATATTGATACTTAACCTTTCCTCTTGTAAAATCGTCAGGTTCGGTTTCATAATAATCATTTAACACTTGCGGATTTGATTCATCACCATCTAAAACCGCAGTAATATCATGTCCTATTCCACTCGAGGTATTAATACCATTGTCATCAGATAGTTTTAACAACAAAAACGGTGAATCATTGGTTGTTCCGCCAGACACAAAACTTTCGTCATTCATAAACGCTTCAATTTGCGGTGGCAAATCATCAGCAGGTGCCGACGTATTAATTCCACCTATCATAATTGAAGAGTTTACACCATTTTGGTTTTCTAATGCATTCTCACGTTTAGCATAAAAACTCACACGCCCTTCTCCTAATGGAATTGAAATATCTCTAGGTACAACAAATTCGAATTCAAACACACCATTTACAACAGTTGCTTGCCCCCTAAAGATAATTTCTCCTAAAGTTTCATAATCTAGTAATAATAATCCCGAAGAATCAGCAACACCATCATTTCCTAAAGTAGTCCTATTTTGCTTTTTATCATAAATAGTTGTTGATAATTTACCATTATAGTTCGTTATAACTTGATCTGAAGCATCTACAACCTCTCCAGTTAAAGTTACACGACCTAAAGCCTCTAGAGCTGGGACAGATGGGTCGGAAATTGCAACACCATTAATTTTGGTCAACTTAACATTTGGCTCAGGAATAGCCAATTTCAATGCAGGGTCTCCTACATAAAACACAACTTTTTTCAAGTTATTTGCTTCATCATTTTTTGCCAAACGCAATGCTTCTGCGACTGACACATACCCTGTATCATTAAAATCAAATAGATAACCTGCAAATTTTTCGTTAACACGTTCACCTAGGCCTACAGTGATTTCTCGTGTTGTTGTTACTAAAGAAATTGCACCTCCGCTTGGATTCCAATACGTTATTTCTCCTCCTGTTACTCTATAAGGATTATCAAACCGTGTAAACTCACAAGTAATAGTTACAAATAAATTATACCTACAAATATTACTCAAACCTTCAGCATCCGTTTTTTGAAATATACGCTCATGCGCTAAACCATCTTCCCCCCCATGACCAAAATAATTAACCACCAAACTTCCTAGTTGAATATTATTTAACAGAGCTTCATTTACTTTAGGGTACAATTCACCTCCTGCAGACGTTTCTTGAGTAAATGCATCAGAATGCAATTTTACCATATTCAAAAACGGACGTTCAGCAACAATATCATCAGCCAAATTATTTAGATTATTTTCTAGCCTAAACTCCCAACCTTCATCAACATCATCTGAAAGAATTGTCATTCTATTTCTCCAAGAGCCATATGAGTCTTGTTCATAATATTGCTGTACTTTAGTCACCATTTCATTAGCCTGCTGATTACTGTTTGCAAGCACTCTCCCCACTGCAATATCTAATCTATCAGCAGCTCCCATTTGTCCTTCGTTAGCGTCCATCATCCCAAAATAATCATCAGACATGAATGATGTGATTAAGCTAAAACTTGGCACCGTATGAAATGTAGGCACATAATTAGCGTTATTAGGTATCCTGTCTTTCATATCAAAAGACGCATCACCAAACAAACACAAGTATTTCAACTTGTCTGTTGTAGCGTTGTCGTAAATATATTTTACAAAATTTCTAATTGCACCTATATCCTGATTTCCAGTATTGAATTCAGCGTAAATTTCGTCTAAGGTTATTACGCGAGTCCTTAAACCTTGTACTTGAGCATTAATATCTGCTAATCGTTCAGCTTGAGTTTTAAATATATCTGGAGTAACTACTAAATAATCAATATCTTCTTGAACACCTGATTCATTTAAGAAGATGGTGCCTTTTAAATTAGAATTGGCCACAACTGAAGAATTATCTTTTAGAGGTGTGTAAAAGTCCGACTCAACAAGCGCCACATAGTTTCTCAACTCTCCTAAACTTGCTTTAAATGTAAATGTACTTGCTCCAGTATTTGCTTTAGATGTCACATTATACATATCGGTAACATCCCAGACCTCTGAAACAGTTTCTGCATCTGAAATTCTATACTCACCCACACCTGTTAAAAATGCAACTTGATTTTTCTTAAACGAAAACTGCTCTCCCAATGATTTTAAAAATGATGTTCCCTCAATAGAAATATAATCTAAATACGCACTTGCAGATGGATTACCTGCATTGTTATATGTTAAGTTAACCCTTAAGTTTGTATCTGACACTGACCTATTACCTTGAAAGCTATCTTCTGTAGCCAACCTTGCAAAAGTAATTGGGGTAAACGAAAAATTATCTACCGTAACATCGTTTAAAGTTACTCCCATATATGTTGTACTAGCAGCAGAGGCTGCAGCGTAAACTCTTAAATTAACTTGTTGTGACACATCTAATTTTGGGAAATCAAAATTAAACGTTTGATTTGAATTGATATCAAATCTATTTCCAAACCAACGCCTTCCTAAACGAACAATATTTTCTTCATCTACTTCATGAAACTGGTATTCATCAAAGTCAGTAATTACCCTAGTAACATCAGCAGTTGGCTCAGATAAAGGTTGAATACGTTTTCCATTTTGCGCACTTACATTAATATAGTAATACGTTTTATCTGCATATGGGTTTATGTGAGATCTGTTATTTTCATCCCAGCCCTTAGAACTCAAACCATAGAATAACATATAATCATTACTATCAAAAACACCATCAGCTTCTCCAAAAAACTTAACCGCATTTTCGGTAACATCATATGCATCAACTTCAGAATTTAATAATGGAATAGCTCTACCACCATTACCAAACAATCTTATATTTTGGGGGTTTACATTACCAACATTAATTCCTAAACTAGAAAAGAATGACCTGTCCATTTTATACACACCATCCTTCTCTATATAAAACTTGTACCAATCTCCATTAGACATTTCTGAGTTAGACACAGGGAACGATACAGACGGAACAGCAGCTCTTTGGTTGTTTTGAAAAAAACTCACCCTAACAGACTCTACTTTTTTATAACGCCCATTACGCTTGACTATCGGATTAAACTCAATATATGTTCCTGATTTACCTCTTGCATTGGTTTGATGAGCTTTAAAATTGATGTCTTCAGTGATTCTATTTATATCATAAGCTATCAATTGTTTCGTACTAACATCACTATATTGGACATTAGTAATTTTAAAAGACGGATTATTTAATGATAATTGAATATTATCAGTGTAACTTATTGACCGTTCATCAGCATCATAAATAAAATTTTTAGATTGAAAACCATATACAGAAACTACATTATGCTTAGAATAACGTAACTCTATATTATCTTGCCATTTAATAATAAACTCTTTTTGTTGTGCAAAAGTTACAATAGAAACAATACTCAATAATAAAGTTGTAAGCGTATATTTTATATTCATAGTGCTAAAACGTATGTAAATCACTTTTAGTGTGTTTTTCTTTTTTTTTCAAAAGTAAACAATATATTTGTCTTATCTGTCGTTAGAAGACAACAGAACTTTTATCAACATAAAAGCTTTTTTTTTACAAAGTATTGCATTATAATGTATATTTATTATATTGCGGACTAGAATCATCTGTGAATATAAGTTATGAACATGAGAAAACATTTTGCCCTAAAAATTTTAGTTATCCTAACTGTTTTTGCAACAACAAGTTGTAAAAAAGGAAACAAAGGAGGATCAAGAGCTACTGGTTGGAAAATTAATTCCAAAGAAGGTGGTTTTCAATACAACACACAATACAAAGAGCAGGAAACTGCACCAGGAGTTGTGTTTATTGAAGGTGGTACATTTACAAAAGGACAAGTAAATGATGATCCAATGCATGATTGGAACAACTCTCCAAATCAGCAACACGTTCAATCTTTTTACATGGATGAAACAGAGGTGACGAACATCATGTACATGGAATACTTGGATTGGACTAAAAAAGTATATCCGCCAGAAAATGAAAATTTTACAAAAATATATGACGGTGTTGTTCCTGACACTCTAGTTTGGAGAAACAGATTAGGTTACAACGAAGTAATGACAAACAATTACTTACGTCACCCTGCATACCAAAACTACCCAGTTGTTGGAGTTAGTTGGATTCAAGCAAACCAATTTTGTGTATGGAGAACAGACCGTGTAAATGAAAGCGCTCTAGAAGAAAACGGTTATTTAAAAGAAGATGCTAAAATTACTGATGTAACTGCAGACAGTAACTTCAACACACATACATACATTATTTCTCCTACATCTACATATGGTGGAAACGAAGAAATATTAAATGGAGGGAAAAAGAAAAGTAAAAATCCTCAGACTAATGCAGATGGTGAAGAAATTAACATCTACGCAACAAGATCTACAGGTATTTTACAACCAGGATATAGACTTCCTACAGAAGCTGAATGGGAATTTGCTGCCTTAGGAATGTCAGAAATTAGAAGTTATAACGTTCATAGAGGTAGAAAAAAATACCCATGGAGTGGTCAATACACAAGGTCTGGGAAAAGAGTAACAAGAGGTGACCATAACGCCAACTTTAAACAAGGAGATGGTGATTACGGTGGAATCGCTGGATGGTCTGATGATGGTGCAGATGTTACTGCAGAAGTAATGTCATACGACCCGAATGATTTTGGACTTTATGATATGGCAGGAAATGTTGCTGAATGGGTTGCTGATGTTTACAGACCTATTGTTGATGATGAAGTAAGTGACTTTAACTACTATAGAGGTAATGTTTATACGAAAAATAAGATTGGTGACGATGGAAAAGTAGCAATTGTTACTTCTGACTCAATTGGATACGATACTCTACCAAACGGAAAAGTAATAGCAACTGCATTACCTGGACAAATTGCTCAAGTAGCTGTAGATGACAACGAAACTTACTTAAGAACTAACTTCAACAAATCAGACAACATCAACTATAGAGATGGTGACAAAGCTTCAAGTAGATATTTTGCTGCAGGAGGTGATGATGAAGGTAGTGATGACGAAGCTGCAAAAGGTGATGAATCAAGAAAAATGTATAACTCACCTAAACACTCTGTAACTGTTGATTCTGCTGGAGTAATGACAAAAGAATACGACGAGTCTTCTAAAAGAACATCATTAGTAAATGATGAAGTAAGAGTTTACAAAGGTGGTTCTTGGAAAGATAGAGAATATTGGTTAGACCCTGCACAAAGAAGATTCTACCCTGAAGCTATGGCAACTGACTACATCGGATTTAGATGTGCAATGTCAAGAGTTGGAGCAAAATCAAAAGGAAAAGGAAACAGAAAATCTCCAAGATAATATCTCGATTTTCTCATAATAACACAAAAAAGCTCTAATTTTATTAGAGCTTTTTTTATGAAATTTTTTACACATGAGCATCTCTGAAATTTACGAAATATTCCAAAAGTGCACAGGAATAAGTACCGACACAAGAACACTTCAAACCAATAATTTATTTATTGCCTTAAGCGGCGATAACTTCAATGGTAATAAATTCGCCGAGCAGGCACTAGAAAAAGGTGCCTTATACGCAATAATTGACGACAGAGATTATCATTCTGAAAACACTATTCTTGTAAAGAACACGCTAAAAACATTACAAGATCTAGCAAATTACCACAGAAAAAAACTTAACACCACTATTATAGCGTTAACCGGAAGTAACGGAAAAACAACTACTAAAGAACTAATCAATGCCGTTATATCAAAAAAATACAACACCACAGCAACTGTAGGTAACCTAAATAACCATATCGGCGTACCCTTAACACTGCTATTAATGACAACAGATACTGAGGTTGGCATAGTAGAAATGGGCGCTAATAATTTCAGGGAAATAGAATTACTATCAAATATCGCTCAACCAGACTTTGGATATATTACAAACTTTGGAAAAGCACACCTAGAAGGATTCGGTGACATAAATGGCGTAATAAAAGCGAAAAGCGAACTCTACACATATTTAAGACAAAACCAAAAAATGGCATTTGTAAATAATGACAACAGTGAGCAAGTAAAACAATCAGAACACATAAAAAGCTTCACCTTTTCCGAAGAACAACACAGTAACACTAAAATTGAATTCATTGAGGCAAATCCATTCGTACATGTGAATTATAAAAATAAGACAATAAAGAGTAATTTAATTGGTCAATATAATTTTACCAACATTGCCGCAGCAATTGCTATGGGCGAATATTTTAATGTTGACACTGAACGCATTTGTGAAGCCATAGAGAACTATCATTCTTCAAATAACAGATCACAAATAATCCACAAAGGGACAAATAAAATAATCCTTGACGCATACAATGCTAACCCAACAAGCATGAAAGCTGCACTTGAAAACTTTAACCAACTTGAAGCTAGCAACAAAGTAATCTTTATTGGAGACATGTTTGAACTAGGAGATACAAGCAAAGAAGAACATCAAAACATAGTAGACTATATTGAATCTATGACACTAAGGAGCTGTAACATTTTAGGCAAACATTTTAAAGACACAAGTCACTCTAATAAAATTAAATCATATGTCGATTTTAAAGCCCTAGAAATCGACTCAATAGATCAATTAGAAGATTGTAGCATTCTTATTAAAGGCTCAAGAGGAATGGCTTTAGAACGCATTTTAGATTTACTTTAAAAACCACTAGTAGACATAAAAAAAGCGTTACAGAAATGTAACGCTTTTTTTTGTGGGTGATGAGGGATTCGAACCCCCGACCCCCTCGGTGTAAACGAGGTGCTCTGAACCAACTGAGCTAATCACCCTTATTATTACAATCAGAAACTAAGTGGGCAATGAGGGATTCGAACCCCCGACCCCCTCGGTGTAAACGAGGTGCTCTGAACCAACTGAGCTAATTGCCCTTATAACTGATTGCGGGTGCAAATATAACATCTATTTTTAAGTTTGCAATGTTTTTTTGGGGAAATTTTAAAGAATTTCAGCAACCACAAAAGTACTTCCACCAACATAGATAACATCTTCTTTTGACGCCTTTTCTTTAGCTACACTAAATGCCTCACTTACAGAACAATGACAACTTCCTCTAATACCTAATTCTAGAGCTTTGTCCTGTAACACTAAAGCAGGTAATGTTCTTTTATTATTTGGCGCACAGAAATAATACTTAGCTAGTTTAGGTAATAATTGTAGAACAGAAAGAACATCTTTATCAGAAACCATACCTATGACAATATGCAATTTATCAAATGTTTCCAATTGCAATTGAGCCATGGTAAGTGATAAACCTTCTTTATTATGTGCAGTATCACAAATAATTTTTGGCTGTTCTTGCAACACTTGCCAACGCCCTTGCAGACCAGTATTTATAACAACGTTTTTTAAACCATTAACAATAGCCTCTTCCGATACTTTAAACCCTTTTAACTGATGTAAGACCGCAACAACACCTTTATAATTTTTAGCTTGATAACTCCCCATCAAATCAGTTTCGTACACCCTGTCAATCTCCTGATCTGCAAATACGATTTTAGAATGTTCTTTAAAAGCTTTATGTTCAAATACAGAAGCAATTTCTTTTTGAAGTTCACTGATAACGACTGGTACATTCTGTTTAATAATTCCAGCTTTTTCTTTAGCAATACTTTTTATGTCATTTCCTAAAAATGCTGTATGATCAATACCAATATTTGTAATTAAGGACACTTCTGGTTTTATAATATTTGTAGCATCTAAACGTCCACCAAGCCCTACTTCAATTATTGCTATATCAACCAGTTCTTTTGCAAAATATTCGAAAGCTAAGCCAACAGTCATTTCAAAAAAAGACAACCCTTGAGTCTCAAAAAAAGCTTTGTTTTCTGAAACAAATGCTATAACCTCATCTTCTGAAATATTTTCTCCATTGATTTTAATACGCTCCCTAAAATCTTTTAAATGTGGTGAGGTATACAAACCTACTTTGTAGCCCGCTTCTTGCAATATAGAGGCAAGCATATGACTTGACGATCCTTTACCGTTTGTTCCGCCAACATGAATGGTTTTAAATTTCAAATACGGATTTCCAAGATGATGAGATAAGCTGATGATATTAGACAAGTCAGCTTTATAAGCTGACTTACCAATTTTTTGATATGCAGGAAACTGACTGAATAACCAGTCTAAAGTTTCTTTATAAGTCATCTAATGTAGACTAAAGTTGTATATAATTTTCCCTATTTGTTTTTCAGGAGCATTAGCGGCAGCCTGCCATTTGGTTTTTAAAGCTGCTTTTTTAGCTTCAGCCAACAGACAGCTTTCAGTAGTTGTACTTCCTTTAGCTCCTGGAGTTGCTGCAATTACTTTCCCTAACCGATCTACCTTTATTGACACCACAACCCTACCTTCTTTTTTACACGGATAATCAGGTATTGGCCTACGTAATGGCAACCTACCTATTAAATCGTAGTTACCTCCTGAACCATTCCCAGGATTGGTATAATAATCAGGCGCATTAGGGTCGCCGTTTTCATGTCCTTTATCTCCAGCCTCATTATCATCACCTTCACTTCCTGATGATGTTCCATCTGCAGGAGGTCCATTTAAAACACTTGACAAAGCGTCTTCAGTTGATTTATCTGGTTTTGGTGGAGTGTAGGCTCTTTTTTAGGCTCAACCTTTGGTATTTCTTTTGGTTTATCAACAGGCACAACTTCTTTAGGTTGTTCTTTCGGAACTTCTTTTACAGGTGTTACTACAGGAACCTCTTCTACCGTTTCTTCTGTAATGACATCTTCAACTACTTCTTCAACAACCTCTTCTACGGGTTCTGTGATTTCTTCTACAACTTCCTCAACTGGTTCTTCAGGAGTTACATCTTCTACAGGCTGTGTTTTCAATTCTTCCAATGGCTGATCATCTCCAGAACCAACATCTGTAGTTCCGAAATTTACTTCCATACCATATTCCTCTGGGGGATCTGGTGCAGATAAAATCACATGAAAAAACATCCATAAAAATATAATGAACAACGACAATACAGTAAGCATGGCCGCGCGTCTTTCATTTTCATTTTTAATTACTTTTTTCATACTTCTAAATTTATTTTGATCGTACAGCCAAAGTTGATTTTATTTTATTTCTGTTTGCAATATCCATCACAAACACAAAATCTTTCAACTCTACAGTTTCATCGGAACGCAATACAATACTTGGCTTTTCTAAATCCCCTATTTTACTTAAAATATAATGCCTGTAATAGCCGTCCTTAGCAATTCGCTCTGTCCGTCGATAAAGATAGCGATCTAAATCTCGTTAATGATGTTAACAGGCTATAGACTCTTTGCCTGTTTTCTGTTTTACCTTTAGCTTGAGGCAACTAGTACTTCTATGGTGTCCAATTAGTTGATGCTAATGTGGAAGCTATCATAAAAAAGATCAACAATAAGAACACAATATCAGTCATAGATGACATATTGAATTCTGGCGTAACTTTATTTCTTCCTCTAATATTCATAAGTATACGTTTAAGCAGGTTCGTTTAATAAATCGAAAAACTCTAATGAGTTTGCTTCCATCGTATAAATAATTTTATCCGTTTTTACTACCAAATGGTTGTATGCCATATAAGCCACAATACCAACAACTAACCCCGCAACAGTAGTTGTCATTGCTGTATACAATCCATCGGCTAATGTTTTTATATCAATATTTCCACCAGAGTTGGCAATTTCAAA
>CBCXVT010000012.1:0-21673 GCA_965178635.1 Flavobacteriaceae bacterium
ACACTACTATTAAACAACAACTTATATATTCCTGAGACAATTAAGGCTTCTTTTGGGAAATTAATTTTAGCTAAAATTCCTTTGGCTGCTGTGGTGTTTTGTATTGGCGCATTGATAGCTTCCTTTAATATGGACCATATTAGTGTGCCTACAAAAGCGAACAAAGGATATGGCACCCCTGTATCAGTTAATTGTATTGTGCCTGTAACACTCAAAAACACCCATACAAATGCTGTAGTTAAGGGGGTTATAAATGCCCAAATAACACCAAAGTATGATTGCCGGTATTGGGCTTTAATATCACGTACTGCCAATTGTTTTGCTAAAAAACGGGAGTTATAAATGTCTGCAATGCTATCTTTTAAATAACCTCCCAGACCTTTACTATGCTCTTTTTGATATATTTTAGTTTGGTTTTGCATTTATTTTCTAACCCTTGTTTTAATAAAATTTTTAATTTTACTTAATATGCTTGTTTCATTTTCTAGCTCATGATACCCATTACCATACACACCGTAGCCGTAGCCGTAGCCGTAGCCTGTTTTTTGCTTGAAGTAATTAAGCACAAAACTTAAGTTTTTAATTTCTTTATGCTCATACTTTTCATTAATCAACCCTAACATCCCTTTTTTGGTATAATCTTGCCTTATCATGTATAAGTTGGCATTAGAAAAACGGGTTAAATCTAAGGCGTCAGTTACTAAACCTAGCGGTGGTGTATCTAGTACGATATAATCATATTTATTTTTTAATTCAGTAATAAATTGATCCATTTCCTCACTTATAATTAGCTCTGAAGGGTTTGGAGGGATTGGTCCTGCCGTGATTAGATCTAAATTTGGAATATGTGTACGTTGAGTGACCTCTGACAACTCTTTGTCTGCCACTAAATAATTAACGACACCAAAGTTATTATGCAACTTAAAATCGTCAAAGATTTTAGGCTTTCGTAAATCTAAACCTACTAACACTGTTTTTTTACCTGCAATGGCATACAAACTTGCCATGTTAATTGAGGTGAATGTTTTTCCTTCTCCACTGACAGATGATGTCACCAAAATGGTTTTAGCACCAGGTTGATTTTTTAATTTTCTGAATGTAAAATCTAACCCAGAACGCATTGCTCTAAACGATTCAGACACTGGAGATTTTGATTTTTCAAAAACCGTTAAAATCGTAAAATTTTTTACTTTTACCAACAACTCCTAGAATAGGGATATTAGATAAAAATTCAACATCTTTTGGCCCTGTAATATTAGTATTCAATAAAAATAAGATGACAATAATCATTGTAGGTATTGCTATTCCTAAAATCAATGCAATGATGTAATTAATATCTTTATTAGGCCCTACAGTAAGAGCACTAACAACTTTAGCTTTATCAATCACCAATAAGTCAGACACACTTGCTGCTTTAATCATTTTAGCCTCACTTTTTTTACCTAAAAACAATTGGTATAAATTATTACTTAGGTTGTACTGACGTTGAATATTTCCTAGCTTTTGTTGGTCTTCTGGTAGATTTGAAAAATCACCTTCGGCGGCATACAAATCTTTATTCACACTTCGTTTCTCTAGATCTAATACTGATCTGTAACTTGATATATTTTCAAACAACACTGCTTTTAAAGAATTAATATCTCTATCAATTTCGGCAAAAATAGGTGAATCTTCACGCACAGCATACCCAAACTTAGACCGATCAACTGATAGTCCAATAATTTTATTAACGTTTGCTACAATATTGGTTTCTTCAATACCAACGATTGATGGTGCAGGGACATCTGTATATTCTTTTTTATTAACCAGATACTTCTCTAATACATTTAAATAGTCGTATTTTTTATCCAGTGCGTTTTTTTCAATATCTAATTTGGTTAGTTTTTCAGATAATTTACTTGCTTCATTAGATAAGTTCATTGACTTTGCTCCTCTGTAAAAGCTATTCAATTCATCTTCACTATTTAACACACTATTACGAAGACTATCCAACATTTTATCTACAAACTCAATAGTCTTCGTTGCAAATAGATTTTTTCGTGCCAATTGGTCTCTACTCAACACCTCTACAGATGCGTTTAAATAATCTACTAAACGGTGTTTATTTGAACCTTTTAAGGCAATATTAATAATTGGAGATCCTGCTGCTATTGAGCTGACACTTATTCCTAAATATGATTTTACAACCGCGTCGAAATTTTTAAAACTTATTGTAAATGGCTTGTAATTTAATGATTGGCTTTCTTTATTTTTTTTAAGTGTAAACCTAAGAAACGGTAGCTCAACAATGCTATCAAACTTACAATTGCGTTTGAACTCCCCTGTTTTAACTGTTACTACTTTAATGTCCTTTGAGCCGTAATGCTGTACTTGCTTTCGTGGAGCATCAGTTTTATAGCTAAGTTGGTAGGACGACTCATCAATAGGTTTTATCTGGATTGCAGTATTTAACAATTGGTAAGCCGAAGTGTCAACTTCTACAAGAAATGGTGTTTTTTTATACGCATCAAAAGCCCAATATTTTGCTTGTTTTTTATAATCCACATAATACTGTAAATACTCCACTACCTTTTCGTTATGTGTTCTTGATTTGAACAATGTTATGTGGGTTTGAATTTTATTTGAAGCCCCTCCCCAGTTAAAGGTTAAATTAGTATTAGATGTGAAAAATGGGTTCTTATCATTGGACACGACAAATTGCGATTTGACCCTAAATTTATCTTTTTTACGTAGATTGACTTGGTATGCTGTCAGAACACTAATGGCTATAAACACTACAAACAACCACCAGTTTCTCACTACTTTAAGTAACAAGTCTTTAAAGTTTATTGCAGGTTTATAATCTGATATTTTAAACTCTTCTTCCATTTTAAACTATAAGGTTCTTATTAAAAAGTAGGTTGTTGTAATGGCTGTAAATACACTTAGAATAGTTGTGAATGACTGCAACCCTGTTTTTCCTGTACCCCAAGCTTTCTGAGGGAGAGGTTTAACATACAACATATCGTTAGGTTGAATATAGAAAAACGGGGATTCAAAAATATTAATATCTGTTAAATCTATATGGTGTATTTTATTACCACCGGGGTATGGCCGAATCAATAATACATCTTTTTTATTACCAATTAATGGGATATCGCCAGAATTGGCTATAGCTTCGAAAATATTTACTTTTTCTTGAAAAATAACCTTTGTTCCTGTAGACCCAAACTCACCAATAGTTGTGTATTTTACCCCTCCTAATTTAACCGTTACAAAAATATTAGCTTCTTTTTTAAAATATTGAGCTAATAGCTCTTCCTCTATTTTAGCTTTTACTTCTTCAACAGTTAAGTTTAGTATTTTAATTTTACCAAGCGTAGGCATGTTAATTTCACCGTGATCATCTATTAAAAACCCATCAGAATACAAGCCTTCTCTAGTCAAAGCTGACACATTATCACTTGCTCCAATTGGGTTGAACATTCCTACCAACTCTTGATCTAAAGCTTTAACACGAATACTTAACACATCATTAATCTGTAATCGGTATGGAGGTAATTGCTTGCTTAACATTAGCTCTTCAACTAATTTATCGCGTTGCTGCATATAAGCAGATTGTTTGTTAGAAATACACGATGTAAATGAGAGAGTTATAAGTGTAAAAAAAATAAGTAAAGACTTAATTTTCATTGATATTCATTTTTTAGTAAGTCACAAATATAACTTTTCAGAAGTAATAATAAAACTTTATACCTTATATCTAAGGAATTTCAACTTAATTTGTAAAAAAATAAAAACGTGAACTACTTATCTGTAGAAAACATATCAAAATCATACGGTGAACGCGTGTTGTTTGACAATGTTTCATTTGGAATAAACAAAGACCAAAAAATAGCCTTTATTGCTAAAAACGGTACTGGAAAATCAACCATTTTAAACATTATCACCAATCGTGATGAATCTGACACTGGACAAATTGTTAAACGTAAAGATTTAAGCATTTCATTTCTTTCACAAGATGATGTTTTTGACGAAAATTTAACTATTGAAGAGACTATTTTTGCTTCTGATAATCCGACATTAAAAATCATACAGCAATACGAAAAAGCGTTAGAAAACCCTGAAGATGCAGATGCCTACCAAAAGGCTTTTGAATTAATGGAACAACACCAAGCATGGGATTTTGAAACACAATACAAGCAAATACTATTTAAACTTCAACTTGATCAATTAAATCAAAAAGTGAGTTTGTTATCTGGTGGACAAAAAAAGCGTTTGGCTTTAGCAACTATTCTTATCAACAAACCCGATTTATTAATTTTAGACGAACCTACCAATCATTTAGATTTAGGTATGATTGAGTGGTTAGAGGCCTATTTTAAAAAGGAGAACATCACGTTATTTATGGTCACGCACGACCGCTATTTTTTAGAACGTGTTTGCAACGAAATTATAGAACTAGAAAACGGTCAAATATATAGTTACAAAGGAAATTATTCTTATTACCTAGATAAAAAAGAAGCTCGTATTACCTCTGAAAGCACAGAAATTGGCAAAGCTAAAAACCTATTTAAAAAAGAATTGGATTGGATGCGCCGTCAACCAAAAGCACGTACTACAAAATCGAAGTCGCGTATTGATGATTTTTACGCCATTAAAGAAAAAGCCCACTCCAGACGTAAAGAACACTCTATGGAATTAGAGATTAACATGGAACGCTTAGGTAACAAAATTGTTGAATACCACAATGTGTACAAATCTTTTGGAGAAAAAACAATATTAAACAAATTCAATTACTCATTTATAAGGGGTGAACGTATTGGAATTATTGGAAAAAACGGAACAGGAAAATCGACGTTCTTGAACATGCTTACCAATACTGATACACCAGATGCTGGTAAAGTAATTGTTGGCGATACTGTTAAGTTTGGGTACTACACTCAAAAAGGAATTGCGATAAAAGAAGGTCAAAAAGTTATTGAAGTTATTCGTGAGTTTGGAGATTATATCCCTTTGTCTAAAGGGCGGAAAATTTCCGCATCGCAGTTACTCGAACGTTTTTTATTTGACAAAAAGAAACAATATGATCGGGTTGAAAAACTATCTGGTGGTGAACGTAAACGTTTGTATTTATGCACCGTTTTAATTCAAAATCCAAATTTCTTAATCTTAGATGAACCTACTAATGATTTAGATATTGTTACTTTAAGTGTTTTAGAAAATTTTTTATTAGATTATCCTGGCTGTTTAATTGTTGTATCTCACGACCGTTATTTCATGGATAAAGTTGTAGATCATTTGTTTGTTTTTAGAGGCGAAGGTATAGTAGAAGATTTTCCAGGAAATTATTCTGATTTCAGATCATATGAAGACAGTAGCACTCCCGAACTAAAAACTGAAGAAAAAAAGGAAAAAACGACTTGGAAAAAAGAACCAAAAGTTCAATTGTCATTTAACGAACAAAAAGAATACAATCGTTTAGAAAAAGAGATTCAAAAATTAGAACGCCAAAAAAAAGAACTGGAAAATAGTTTTGCAACACAAGACTATTCCGTTGATGATATTGAACGCGTATCAAAAGAAATAAAGTCTATTAGTATTTCAATAGAAGACAAAGAACTACGTTGGTTTGAATTATCTGCTAAATTAGAAGAATAAAAGCATCATGTTTCAGGTTATAGCATATTTCAGGTTTTTATTTGCCTCAACCAATCAACATGGTGTGCACTCTCCTTTTGTGTATGACTTAATCACCAAGTGTTTTTACAACAAAACAGAGTTAGCTGTTTATAAAAAATTAGACTCCTATAGGGCACGTTTATTGACTAATAAAACCCGCATTAACGTAACCGATTTTGGTGCTGGCAGCAGACTGTTTAAAAGTCCAGAACGAGAAATTGCAGCCATTGCAAAAACCGCAGGCATCACTTCAAAAAGAGCTAAACTACTTGCCAGGTTAGCTCAATATTTCAACTTTGACTCAGTTTTAGAACTCGGCACTTCATTAGGCTTAGCATCATCTGCTATAGCCTTTGCCACACCTAAAACATCAATAACCACGCTAGAGGGATGCCTAGAAACTGCTGCTGTAGCAAAAGCACAATTTGAAGCTTACCAACTACACAACATTAGCCCTGTAGTTACGGACTTTTCAAACTATTTGAATTCTTCTACTCGTCATTATGATTTGGTTTATTTTGATGGCAATCATCAAAAAGATGCTACACTAAGCTACTTTAACCATTTGGTAAAACATGTAACCAATGACACGGTATTTATTTTTGACGACATTCATTGGTCTAAAGACATGGAAGATGCATGGGCGGTACTAAAAAACCACCCAAAAGTGACTATCACTATAGATACGTTTTATTGGGGTTTTGTATTCTTTAGAGCAGAACACAAACACAAAGAGCATTTTGTTATTAGAGCATAGCCCCCCTAAATTGACTACAAAAACACTTCATTTTCATCTTATAAATCGTTAATTTTACAAGATGAAAGTATATACAAAAACCGGAGACAAAGGAACAACTGCCTTATTTGGAGGTACAAGGGTCCCAAAACATCATATCAGAATTGACAGCTATGGTACTATTGATGAGCTAAATTCATATATAGGCTTAATTAGAGACCAAGCTATAGACAGTAACTCTAAAGCTGTATTAATAAACATTCAAGATAAACTATTCACAATAGGTGCTATTTTAGCTACTGACCCTGAGAAACAAGTTTTAAAAAATGGAAAAGATCGGTTGAATATCCCTAAAGTAGACGAAGCTGATATTGAAACTTTGGAAACTGAAATAGACACAATGGAACAGGGTTTACCACCTATGACACATTTTGTTTTACCAGGCGGACACACAACCGTGTCATATTGTCACATAGCACGCTGTGTATGCAGGCGTGCTGAGCGTTTAGCAAGTGAACTGTATACCGTTTCTCCTTTTGACGAACGTGCTTTGAAGTATTTAAATAGACTTTCTGACTACCTTTTTGTATTGGCACGAAAGTTGTCCTATGACTTGAAAGCAGATGAAATTAAATGGATTCCTAAAAAGTATTAAGAACTCATTATACATCACGGCTCAACAACAAAAAAACGTTCTTTTAAAAAATATTTGAAATAAATAACTTTTTACTTGATTTATTCATTTAAAAAATTATTTTTGCTTAAAATTAAAAATTAGTTACAATTATGTATTGGACTCTAGAATTAGCATCTCATTTAAGTGATGCGCCATGGCCGGCAACAAAAGATGAATTAATTGATTATGCAATTAGAACCGGTTCTCCTTTAGAAGTTGTAGAAAATCTTCAAGCAATTGAGGATGAAGGTGATCAATATGATTCTATTGAAGAAATTTGGCCAGACTACCCTACCGAAGAGGATTATCTTTGGAACGAAGAAGAATATTAAATAAATAAGCAAAAAAGTCTCTATCACTAGAGGCTTTTTTTGTATCATTAGTAACTGCCTCAGTATTAGTAAACTGCTATAGTTACATCAAATCAACGGGTTATTAAGGCGACAATCTGATAGCCACTCTCCTCTTTAAATGAGGATTAAAACATTTTACACTATGGATTTCATTAATAAAATACTTAAAGTATTTGTAGGAGATAAATCTCAAAAAGACATCAAGGAAATTAAACCTTTAGTAGATAAAATCAAAACCATTGAACCTACTTTAACTAACTTATCCCATGATGATTTAAGGGCAAAAACCGCTGCCTTTAAAGCTCAAATTCAAGATTCCATTTCTGAGATTAATAGTACTATTTCTGCATTAAAAGAAGACATTGAAGCAACTACAGACATTGACAAAAAAGAAGAGTTGTACTTAAAAATTGATAAGTTAAACGATGAAGCTTACGCAGTTACTGAACAAGTATTGCTTGATATTTTACCAGAAGCTTTTGCTGTTGTTAAAGAAACGGCTAGACGTTTTACAAATGAAGACACCGTAAGTGTTACCGCATCTACCTATGACAGAGAACTTTCAGGAACTAAAGATTATGTTGCTCTTGAAGGTGATCAAGCCGTATGGCAAACATCATGGGATGCTGCTGGAACACCTGTAGTTTGGAACATGGTGCATTATGATGTACAATTAGTTGGTGGTGTTGCCATGCATCAAGGTAAAATTGCCGAAATGCATACTGGTGAAGGAAAAACCTTAGTAGCTACATTACCCGTATATTTAAATGCATTAACTGGTAATGGTGTGCACTTAGTAACCGTAAATGATTACTTAGCAAAACGTGATAGTGCATGGATGGCTCCTATTTTTCAATTTCATGGTTTAACAGTTGATTGTATTGACTACTACCAACCTAATTCACCTGAAAGACGTAAAGCTTATAACGCTGATATTACATACGGAACAAATAACGAGTTTGGTTTTGACTACTTACGTGATAACATGTCACACGCACCAAATGATTTGGTACAACGCAAACACAATTACGCCATTATTGATGAGGTTGATTCTGTTTTAATTGACGATGCTCGTACACCATTAATTATTTCTGGACCAGTGCCACAAGGTGATCGTCATGAATTTAATGAACTTAAGCCAAAAGTAGCTGATATTGTAGAAATACAACGTAAACATTTAGTTGGCGTTTTAGCAGAAGCTAAAAAACTTATAGCTTCAGGAGACACTAAAGAAGGTGGTATTCAACTACTGCGCGTGTTTAGGGGACTTCCAAAAAACAAAGCCTTAATCAAGTTTTTAAGTGAAGATGGTATCCGTCAATTGCTACAAAAAACAGAAAACTTCTACATGGCAGACAACAACAAGGAAATGCCTAAGGTAGATGCTGAGTTGTATTTTGTTATTGAAGAAAAAAACAACCAAATAGAATTAACAGACAAAGGTATTGAACACCTTTCTGGAGGCGACAACAAAGATTTCTTTGTAATGCCGGATATTGGTACCGAAATTGCTAAAATTGAAGCTCTAAAGTTAGACCTTGCAGATGAAGCGTCTCAGAAAGAAGATCTATACAGAGACTTTAGTATCAAGAGTGAACGTATACATACTTTAAACCAATTACTAAAAGCCTACACCTTATTTGAAAAAGATGTAGAGTATGTTGTAATGGATAATAAAGTTATGATTGTAGATGAGTCTACAGGACGTATTATGGACGGGCGTCGTTATTCTGATGGTTTACACCAAGCCATAGAAGCAAAAGAAGAGTGTAAAATTGAAGCTGCTACACAAACATTTGCCACAGTAACACTTCAGAATTACTTTAGAATGTTTAACAAGCTTTCAGGAATGACAGGTACTGCTGTAACTGAAGCTGGTGAATTCTGGGAAATATACGAATTAGATGTTGTAGAAATTCCTACAAACAGACCTATTGCCAGAGATGATAGAGACGATTTAGTTTATAAAACTAAACGTGAAAAATACAACGCTGTTATTGATGAAGTTACCAAACTTTCAAAAGAAGGTAGACCCGTATTAATTGGAACAACATCTGTAGAGATCTCTGAATTATTAAGTAGAATGCTTAAAATAAGAAGCATACCACATAATGTTCTGAATGCAAAAATGCACAAAAAAGAAGCTGATATTGTTGCAGAAGCAGGTCAAGCTGGTTTTGTTACAATAGCCACAAACATGGCAGGACGTGGTACTGATATTAAATTAACAGATGCTGTAAAAGCAGCTGGTGGTTTAGCAATTATTGGTACAGAACGTCATGATTCTCGTCGTGTTGACCGTCAGTTAAGAGGACGTTCAGGACGTCAGGGAGACCCTGGTAGCTCACAGTTTTATGTGTCATTGGAAGATAATTTAATGCGTTTATTTGGTAGTGAGCGTATTGCAAAGATGATGGATAGAATGGGCTTAGAAGAAGGTGAAGTGATACAGCATGGTATGATTTCAAAATCTATTGAACGTGCTCAGAAAAAAGTAGAAGAAAACAACTTTGGTACCCGTAAACGTTTGTTAGAGTATGATGATGTTATGAACAAGCAACGTAATGTTGTATATAAGCGTCGTAGAAATGCCTTATACGGTGAACGTTTAAATATCGATATTGCTGACATGATTTATGATACTTCTGAAGTTATTACAGCAGGTAATAAATCAGGGGATAATTTCAAGAATTTTGAATTTGAGTTGATTAGATACTTCTCTACAAGTTCTCCAATTACTGAAGATGAGTTTAAGAAATTGAGCATTCAGGACATCTCTGCTAAAGTTTATAAAGCTGTTTTAGAACACTACCAAAGTAAAACAAAACGTTCTGCAGAAGCTGCTTTCCCTATTATTAAAAATGTTTATGAAACTCAAGGCGATAAATTTGAGCGTATTTTAGTGCCATTTTCTGATGGTGTAAAAACATTAAATGTGTCTACAAACCTTAAGGATGCTTATGATTCTGAAGGAACATCTTTAGTGACCGATTTTGAAAAAAACATCACTCTTGCTATTATTGATGATGCTTGGAAAACACATTTACGTAAAATGGATGAGTTAAAACAGTCAGTACAACTAGCTGTTCATGAGCAAAAAGATCCGTTATTAATTTATAAAGAAGAGAGTTTTGGTCTGTTCAGAAACATGGTTGCTGATATGAATAAGGATATTATTTCATTCTTATTTAAAGGGGAATTACCAGTACAAGAACAAGCACAAATAAGCGAAGAAAAACAAGTTGCTAAAAAAGATAACTATACCGAGAGTAAAGCTGAGGTTTTAAATAGTGATGAACGTGCTGCACAAAACAGAGCGGCAGGTGCTGCTGCAAGTCAGCAACAACAACCACAAGTTACAGAAACAATAGTTCGTGATGCTCCAAAAATCGGGCGAAATGATACGGTAACTGTAAAAAATGTGATGACTGGTAAAACAGAAACTATGAAATTTAAAAAGGCCGAACCGTTAATTCAACGTGGTGAATATGTTTTAATAAACTAATTCAAATTAATCATAAAAAAATCCCGAGTTCTCACTCGGGATTTTTTTATGATTAATATATTTTAAGCAACAAGTTTGGATCAGGACAGTTTTTCAAATCTTTCTCTCTGTCATTTAAAGATGTTACACCTCTGAAATCGCCAAAACTCCCTTCCATATCATTTATCAATTGATAGTGCAAATGTGGCGCATAATCTCCATTAACACTAGCATTTCCTAAATAACCAACAACATCTCCCTTTCTCAATGTATCACCTACGGCAATATATTCTAGAGAAACTAAAGACAAATGCCCATATAAGGCATAAAACGTAACTTCATTTATTTGATGTTCCAAAATAATAGTTGGCCCATAATCACCAAAGTTTGTATTGTTTTTAAAACTATGGACAGTACCATCAAGAGCTGCCAACACAGGGGTGTTAACATCACACCACAAATCTAAACCCAAATGTATATTACGCTCATCTAGTTTATTTTCTGTATAAAAATGAGAGCTTCTGCTATAAATATCACGGGTTTCATTATAACCTCCATAAGCTATACTTGCATTGGATTGTTTTAATATATCATTAATATAAGCCTCAAAAGCATTTGCATCTGTGATATCAAAATCATTTAATGCTGTATTAGTTTTAGATAAATCAAGTGGCGCATAATTGCCTTTATAAGTTTCTCCATCGATGATATGTATAGATTCATTACTAAATTCGTGCAAGATATGTTCTAAATGTGATTTCATTTTCTTCTATTAAAAATTGGGATGACAACAAATATAATCAACAAAAAAAGATTAATTACACTTCATTAAAAGTAAACTCAAATTACAAATCATTATAGGTAATTAGTATCTTTACACTAAACTATAACCTTGTTATCTTTTGAAGAAACAAAAATCACATACATCTGCTTTATCAGAAAATGACGGTATTTCAAAACCACAAATGGTAAATGCAAAAGGCTACATTCGAAAAAAAGACATTTCTGTAGACACTTATGTTTCTGAGATTCAAAAAGGGGATCGTGTATTTTTAAGTAAAGCAATTACCTTAATTGAAAGTACCAACTCTAAACACAAAGAGAAGGCAAATACCATTTTAAAAGCTTGTTTACAAAACCCTCATAAATCGGTACGGCTTGGTATCACAGGAGTTCCAGGTGTGGGAAAAAGCACGTTTATCGAAGCCTTAGGGTTGTATTTAACCTCAATCGGTAAGAAGGTTGCTGTATTAGCAGTTGACCCAAGTAGTTCCGTTACTAAAGGCAGTATTTTAGGTGACAAAACCAGAATGGAAGATCTCGTAAGAGAACAAAACGCTTTTATTCGTCCTAGTCCGTCCGGAAATTCGCTAGGTGGTGTTACCCGAAAAACGCGTGAAACGGTTATGCTTTGTGAAGCTGCTGGTTTTGATACTATTATCATAGAAACCGTTGGTGTTGGGCAAAGCGAAACTGCTGTTCACTCAATGGTAGATTTTTTCTTACTCTTAAAATTAGCTGGTGCTGGAGATCAATTACAAGGTATTAAACGAGGCATCATTGAAATGGCAGATTCAATTGTTATCAACAAAGCAGATGGCACAAATTTAAAACCTGCTCAATTGGCACGTACCGAATTTAAACGCGCTTTACAAATGTACCCTCATAAAACCAATGGCTGGTTACCAAAAGTAACCACATGTAGTGCTATTAAAAAAGATAATATTGATGGTGTGTGGAATATTATTACTAACTATTTAGAATTGACCCAGTCGAATAATAGTTTCAAAAAAAGACGTCAAGAGCAAAACAAGTTCTGGCTACTACAAACTATTGAGGAACAATTAAAAGATAATTTTTACAAACATCCTGTCATTACAATTCAATTACTAGAATTGACTAAAAAAGTTGAAGAAGGTTTAGTATCTCCTTTTGATGCTGCTGATCAATTGTTACAACTTCAAAAAAAAGATTAGTAATTATCATATACTAATTCACCGTTTACAAACGTCTTAAGTACTTTTGTAGTTAGAACTTCTTCAATCGGCACAGTCATAATATCTTTATCAAGAATAATAAAATCAGCTAATTTACCCACTTCTATACTTCCTTTTTCGTGTTCTTCAAAATTAGAATAAGCTGCCCAAATAGTCATCCCTTTTAAAGTTTCTTCTCGAGATAAAGCATTCTCAATTTGAAACCCATTTTCAGGATAACCTTTAGCATCTTTTCTTGAGACTGCAGCATAAAATGTTAGCATTGGATTGACTTGTTCTACTGGAAAATCAGTTCCTAAAGCAATTTTACCATATGTGTTTAATAACTTTTTAAATGCATAACTCGATTTAATTCTCTTAGCTCCAACTCTATCTTCTGCCCAATACATATCAGATGTTGCGTGTGTTGGTTGCACAGAAGGAATAATATCATCGAAATATTGGAAATCGTCTTCATCCATTATTTGAGCATGCTCTATTTTCCAACGTCTATCTTTTTGACCATTTAAAGCGTCTTTATATGTTTTTAAAACAATATAATTTGTTGAGTCCCCGATGGCATGTGTGTTCATTTGAAATTCTGAATTCGCAATCCTACTTGCAGTTTTTTTCAAATAATCAACACTATAAATTAATGCGCCATGATGGTTATGCTTATCAGAATATGAAGCTTTCATTGCAGCACCACGAGATCCCAATGCCCCATCGCCATAATATTTAAATGACCTTACATTCAAACGATCCGTTTTATAAATCCCTCTTTTTAAATAGTAATTCAAATTAGCATCATTAGCAGATGCCATTGCATACACCCGCATTTTCATTTCACTTGCTTTCTGTAAGCTATCCATAATCTCGATTTCGTCTCGTTCTAACCCAGCTTCATTGACAGTAGTTAGTCCTAAACTAAAACACTTGTTTTCAGCCAATTTTAAAGCCTGGGTTGTTTCTTTTTTTGTAGGTTTCGGCATTGTTCCTAAAATCAACTCCATAGGTTTATCAATAAACACACCTGTCAACTTCCCTTTTTCTTGTAGTATATCTCCTCCAGAAAATGGCGTATCTTTAGTCACACCTGCCAATTCAATAGCCGCTAGGTTAGCTAATAACGCATGGCCATCAACTCGTCTAATTGCAACTGGAACATCAGGAAAAAGACTATCTAATTTTTCTTTTGTAGGATACTCTTTAATTTCCCAATCATTCTGATCCCATCCTCTACCTGTGATATAATTTAGATTATATTTATCTTGAAATTCAATTAACTTCTCTAAAACTTCTTCAAAACTTTTTGTTCCTTCCAGTCGAACTTTTTGTTCAACTAAGCCCATGCCTAAAAAATGACAATGTGCATCTATTAACCCTGGATATATTGGTTTACCCTTTACATTGATTAACGTATTACTAGAGTATTTATTTTTTAATATTTCGGTGGATCCTACTTCTACAAATTTTCCATTATGAATAGCAAAAGCAGTAGCTTTCATTTGATTGGAATTCACAGTATAAACATCAGCATTTACAACTAACATATCAACAGCAGTTTTTTGAGCACAAGCTGACATTACTACTACAAAAATTATTAAAACAACGTTTTTCATATTATCAAACGGGTTATTTCCTTTACCACAACAAATATAATATAAAAACACTGCAAAACTTTTCATAAATGAATATGATGAAAGTTACCTTTTCAGCTACAAAATTCTTTTGAAATTTAAAATTAGAGCACTGTATATGAGAAATCTACAAATATTTTATATTATCAAGACAAAACCTCTTTTTTCTACAAAAAGACTTTAAAACTAGATATGTGGATGCATTACCCGCCTTTACTATCTCTTAATCAAATATATGTGCTACTTACCGGTAAAGCCTTGTAGTCATTAAACATTTGTTAATTTCGTTCAAATTTTACAAAAACAAACACTTGAATTAATGTTTTTATTGATAAAAAACACAAGTTGTAGTTCTGAAAAAAATTAACTAAAAAAACTACAAACTAACCAACTTATAAAATACTACAAATTACTTAATAATAAGGTAAACGGTACTGCGAATTGCATACATTTATCTTTATTAATCAATAAAGATGATTTTCATAACTATTTTACAACTACAAACTAACCTTTAATTATGAAACATAAGTTACTTATAGCATTGCTGTTATTCAGTGTTTATGGATACATCTACATTAGACATTTGTGGCCCTGATTCTTTAACGCCTGGAGGATTAACTGTAAATTTTGATGCCTCAAATTCAACAGCTAATGCTGGTCAAATAATAACTGCATATGAGTGGGGTTTTGGTGATGGAACGACCGTAACAACTGCTGGGCCAACCACTACACATACTTATCCTTCAAATGATAATATATATGTAGCTTCAGTATCAGTTAGAGATGACAACACTGCACAAGACCCATTGGGATGTCAAAGCACAAATTCAGTGACTCGTATAATACGCCTTAATAGTATAAAATTTTATTATGAAATAGTACTAGGTTTTCCAAATAGATTTTACAGTATTGAACGTCCTCGAAAACAGAAAAAATCACCCATAATTCTTTCTAAAGAAGAGGTAGTTAAAATAATTGAGTCTACAAATAATATTAAACATCGCTGTATATTATCAATACTGTATTCCGCTGGATTAAGGAGAAGTGAATTGATTAACTTAAAAATTCAAGATATAGACAGTAAAAGAATGGTCATTAAAATTAATGATGCAAAGGGTAATAAAGACAGGTATACCTTACTTGCACAAAGCTTTTTAGTTGATCTAAGAAAGTATTACCAACAATATAAACCTCAAGAATATTTATTTGAAGGGATTTCAGGAGGAAAATACAATGGTGCTAGCATTGCTAATATTTTAAAATACGCATCAAACAATGCTAGAATAAATAAACATATAACTCCACATACATTACGACATAGCTTCGCAACTCATTTACTTGAAAACGGAACAGATTTAAGACATATACAGTTATTACTTGGACATAGCTCTACAAAAACTACAGAAATTTACACTCATGTGGCAACCCATTCTTTTAAAAATATTAAAAACTCTTTGGATTAATAAGAGCTTTATATAAATTCACGGAATAAACATAATGGGCTAATAACAATTGTTATTATTCTATTGTTGGCAATAATTAAAACTATGAAACAAATATTATTATCCGTATTATTTCTTTTTTTTTCATGTAGTAATGATGAAAATGACCTTAGCGAACCAAAAGTATTTACTGGAGATGTTCATCTTTTGAATCAAAATCAAATAGATAATTTCGGGAGTAATAATTACACAAAAATTACTGGAACTTTAAGAATAAATCCAGTTTTACATATTTCTACTTTAACTCCTTTATCTACACTAGAAGAAGTTGGGAGTTTAAGACTTGAATATATTCAACAAGGTTTATCATCATTAGAAGGATTAAATAATCTAATGATGATAAATAATGATTTAGTAATCCAAAGTTGCTGGTCAATTTCAGACATTAGTGCTTTAAATAATTTAGAATCCATTGGCAACAATTTGTTTATAGTAGGAAATCATTCATTAAATAGTATTGATTATTTTAATGACATTACCGAACTTAACGGATCTTTATCTATCAATTTCAATGAATCTCTTACAAGTCTTGTTGGTTTAAATAATTTAAATACAATTGGAGGTTTCCTTACAATAAGATCTAATTATCTTTTAGAAAACATGAATGGTCTTAATAGTTTACAAAGCGTTGGTGATTATACCCTTTTTGAATGGAATCTATTAATGACAAGTTTCGATGGTTTAGAAAATTTAACTTCAATAGATGGAGATTTAATCATTGACACAAACTCAGAATTGAGTGATTTTTGTGCTTTATCAGCATTATTTCAAAACAATGGTCTTAACGGTTCTTATACAATTTCTTCAAATGGATTTATCCCTTCTCAACAAGATATGATAGATGGAAATTGTAATCAATAACTATTGCCAACACCATGTATAATTAATTGCTGGTTTAGCCAATTTACGAAAGTCCTTACGGACTTTCTATTCGGTTTTTATTTGCTAAATTACGTGCTTAAACACGCCACTAATCATACACAAAACCGTTAAACGAACGACTTAATTCATAATCTTAAACAACAATTCTTTTAGCAAATCACTTTGTGGCAAGTTGTTAGCACCAAGTCCCTTACTTTTTAAGTCGGCTTCACGTAATAAGGCAACTACCTGACTTACTTTTTTCATAGGATAGTTCTGTCCTGCAGCTTGGTATTCCTTCACAAAAAACGGATTAATTTTTAATGCCTTTGCAACACTAAATTGCGATTTATCAGATAAAGCATGGTATTGTAACAATTGTGAGAAAAAGTTATACAGTAAAGAAACCGTCATAACCGTAGGATTATCTTTTGGATTTTGCGCAAAATAATTGATAATTCTATTGGCTTTCAAAACATTGCGTTCACCAATAGCTTTACGCAATTCAAAATTATTATAATCTTTACTTATACCTATATTTTCTTCAATATGTGTTGGTGTAATCTCAGAACCTTGTGACAATACCAATTGTAGCTTTTCAAGCTCGTTATTAATTTTCCCCAAGTCAGTTCCTAAAAACTCAACCAGCATTTGTGCAGCTTTCTGAGTTATGGTATATTTTTTACCCGCTAAAACACGACGAATCCAATCTGGTACTTGATTGTCATATAATTTCTTACTTTCGAATAAAACTCCAACTTTATCAAGCGCTTTATATACTTTTTTACGCTTGTCTAATTTTTTGTACTTGTAACAAATGACCAATACTGTGGTTTGTTGCGGATTTGCAGCATAACTCTCTAACTTATCAATCGTTCTGCTTAAATCTTGCGCTTCTTTAACAATTACCACTTGGCGTTCTGCCATCATCGGATAACGTTTAGCATTAGAAACAATATCTTCAACTGTAACATCTCTACCATACAATACCATTTGGTTAAAGCCTTTCTCTTCTTCAGACAATACATTTTTTTCAATGTATGATGAAATAGCATCAATATAATACGGCTCCTCACCCATTAAAAAATAAATAGGTTTGAAGTTTCCTTTTTTGATATCAGATACTATTTGCTTGACTTTATCCATAAATACTCACTGAAAATTTTCTATTTTTACGCAGTGCAACAACTTAATTTTCCATCGTATAAGTTCCGTTTCAAAAATAGCGAAAATAAGCTCAGTATTTTCGATGAAATCAGGAAAAAATTTATTCTTCTTACCCCAGAAGAATGGGTAAGACAACATTGTGTTTTATTTTTAATTCAAGAAAAACACTATCCGAAATCGTTAATAAACGTTGAAAAAGAATTAGTCATAAACGATCGGAAAAAGAGATATGACATTGTCATATTTCACCCTGATGGTAGCATTAATATTTTAATTGAATGTAAAGCGCCTCATATTTCAATCACACAAAAAACTTTTGACCAAATTGCACAATACAATTTAAAATTAAATGCAGATTTATTGATGGTAACTAATGGCTTTCAGCATTATTATTGTCAGATGGATTTTGAAGAAAAATGCTATAATTTTTTAGCTGACATACCAAATTACAAAAAGAATTAACATTAAATTATATCGGTAATTTAACCGCATATACATATCTTTACTCCTTAAAGACAATATAAAATATGACTTCATTATTAATAGATTGGAATCCGAGTGACACCTTAATTCAATTAGGACCATTACCTATAAAATATTATAGTTTAATGTTTGTTGTTGCCTTTGTTGGTGGTTTGCAAATCATGAAACGCATCTTTAATAATGAGAATGTCTCTCTAGAAAAATTAGATACTTTATTCATTTACGCGGTTGTTTCTATATTATTAGGCGCACGTTTAGGGCATGTCTTTTTTTACGACTGGGATTACTATCAAAATAACTTATTAGAAATTATTTTACCATTCAGACTAGACCCTTTTAAATTTACAGGAATTGCAGGTTTAGCAAGTCATGGTGCGGCAATAGGAGTTATTATTGCTATGTACTTATATCATAAAAAATATCCGGATATTAAGCTATCATGGATTTTAGATCGTGTGGTTGTACCTGTAGCATTTGGAGCAATATTTGTACGTTTAGGAAATTTAATGAATTCTGAAATTATTGGAAAAGTGACCAATTCAGATTACGGATTTCGTTTTATTCAACAACACTACAGAGCTCAGGAAGCTGTACATTTAACTGGTATTAATGATGTTTCAAAAGCTTATGACGCCATTGCGAACAGCACTAAATTCGCACACTTATTAGAAGCCGTACCGTTGAGACACCCTGCACAACTATACGAATCTATATGTTACATTTTTGTATTCGCTATTTTGATGTTCACCTATTGGAAAACAAACAAGCAACAAAAACCATTTTACATTTTTGGGTTATTCTTAGTGTTACTTTGGACCGTTCGTTTTATAGTTGAATTTTATAAAAAATCACAAGGTGGTTTTGAAGATTCTTTAGGTGATTTGTTGTCTACCGGACAATGGTTGAGTATTCCGTTTATTATTATAGGATTATATTTTATGTTTCGTCCGACTAAAAAAACAGCATAATGTTGAAAAAGATTATTTATTGCGTTATTCTATTTTTAGGAAGCCTTACTGTATTCTCTTGTAAAAAAGAAAAGAAAGCCATTGTTAAACAAGCAAAAATTGAGTTCAAACACGAAGGAAACCTACAATTAATAGATAGTACCGGAGTTGTAAAAAAAGAGTTGCAAATTGAAATAGCTGACAATACATATGAGCAGCAAACGGGACTAATGTACCGCAAGCATTTAGATCAAAATAAAGGGATGCTATTCATTTTTAAAGACACAATTATGAGAAGCTTCTATATGAAAAACACTTACATTTCATTAGACCTTATTTATATAAATGCTGAACACAATATTGTCAGTATCGTTAAAAGTGCTGAACCATTAAATGAAAAATCATTACCGTCTGAAGCACCTGCAAAATATGTTTTAGAAATTAATGGCGGACTTAGTGACACTTGGGGCTTAATACCTGGCGATAAAATTAGCTACAACAAACTCTAATTTCAAAATTAATTAACTACTATACAATTCCTGAACACGAGATTTATTTACAACTCTATTTAAAGGAATTTCTAAAAAATACTCGCACTGCCATTGCTGTGTTTTCAGTGCTTGTTTACTTGTAACAATATCCCAAGGTGCGTAGATACGAAACCCTCGTTTGCCCTCTTTTTTATCGATAGAAGAAAGTATCCCTTTTGATATCAAAACAGATTTAGGAAACACAAACTGTCCTAAGTTATCATCTTTAAAAACATTAATGACTAAAAAATCAAACGCATCAAATTCAGAATATGGTTCTGTAACTCCTTCACCATTTCGTTTCCAAAACGTAACAAATTGTCCAGTTTTAGTTGGTGTAATTTTAGCCGTTCTACTAATAATTTTTATGTTATCTAAAGTATAACTACATCCAGAATATGACTTGCTTTCCTTTTCTAAAAGAAGGTTACTAAAACTCATAGAACACAAGTCATACACTTGTTTCTTTATGATATTAGCATAGTTTATCACCATGTATTTCTAACTGATTTTATTATAATTATTCATTAGTAACTGAACTATCCTTTCTTTTCAAACATCGTCCTCTAGGTTCATTCCTTTCATGCAGTACAATTTCCGAATGTAAGAACTCTGCCGCCTCAGCAGAAGCTTTAACTTTAGATGCGCTACGATCTAACATTTCTGATTCAAACTCATTCAACACACTTTCTCTAATGCCGACTTCTCGCCATTGTGATAAAGGTCTGCACCCTCTTGAAATTTTACGAGCTAATGCCAAAGCATCAAGTAAAGCTTGGTTCGCACCCTGCCCTTTAAACGGACTCATTGGATGTGCTGCATCTCCAATTAAAGTTACTTGCTTTTCTTTATTTAACAATTCAGGTTTTAGTAATTCCCTATCATACACAGGGTAGCCCGAAACTTGTACACCTTGAGTTGCTGATATAATTTGAGGGATAGGATTATGCCATTTGCATTTACTAATAGCTTCTTCTTTAAGTGCCAGAGATCCTTTTTCACTTAAAACTTTAGCATCTTTTTCAGACATCGGAAAGCTCAATTGCCACATGATAGTATCAGATGTAAAAGGCATCATATACATACGTTCATTTCCATTGGCAGTTTGAAATACTGTAGCAGAATCTAGCAATGGATGCTCAGCCATATCTTTTAGTTGTTCTAATGGACAAATACCCAATATTACAATACAGCCCAAATAGCGTAAAGGAGTTGCATCCTCACCAATTAGCAGTTCTCTAACCGAACTTCTAATACCATCAGCACCAACCATCAAATCCGCTTTAGTAGTTTTGATTTCACCATTAACTTGAAATTTCAAATCAACACCGTTATCAGTATTACTTTTATACTCTATTAACTTGTGTCCCCATTGTACAGTATCATTTCCATTCAGCTGATTAAGTAGCGCCAAACGTAAAGACTGCCTAGCAATATGAATATTTGAACGCTTATTAGATATTTTAGTTTCTGTTTGCAGCCATTTTCTCATTCCCCATTCTGCAATTACTTTTCCGTCTGTTGTATGAACAAGATGACGTGTAGAAACTACACCTTCTTTTAATGATGAAATTCCGAAACCATCAATTGCTTTACTTGCTTGTTGTAACGTGAGCCCGTAACCTTGTGATCTGGCATCAAAACTTGCATCACGTTC
>CBCXVT010000013.1:0-35643 GCA_965178635.1 Flavobacteriaceae bacterium
GTTACAGGATGTTTTACAACTACAAGTTTTACGATTACTGTTAACACTCTTTTTGCTTTATCGTCTCCGGAAGATTTATATGCTTGTGATGATGATAATGATACATTTGGTTGGTTCAATTTAGAAGATGCTACTGCTCAAATTCAAAATGGTAACACAAATTTAGTAGTTACGTATTATGAAACAGAAGCTCAAGCAGATTTTGGAGTAGGATTGCATATTGATACTACTGGATTGTACCAGAATGTAGATACAGACGGAGATGGATACGGAATTACTCAAGTAATTTATATTCGAGTAGATGATCCAGCAACGGGATGTCATTATATAGCGCCAGATTTCACACTAACATTACATGTGTTGGAGAGCCCTGAATTAGCAGAAGGTGAATTGATTTATGCTTTATGTGAAGATAATGGTAGTGCCGATGGTTATGTAGAATTTGATTTAATGGATTATGCTTTAAATACTTTAGGTTTAGATCCAAGTTTCCAGATTGATTTTTATACAGGTCTTGATGCTTCAGGTAACCCAATAGGATACATACCAAACTTTACGAGTTATACAAATGTATCAACACCAGATCAGGTGATTTATATGACTATATCGAATACAAATACGGATAGTAATGGAAATTTATGTACAACAGTAAGACCAATTACGTTGCATGTTGATTTATTACCAAACGTTCCTGTATTCCATGAAATGTACGCTTGTGATGATGATTATTTTGATGAGATGGATGGTATCTATCCGTTTGATTTAGAAGCAGAAATATTTGTAATAACAGGTGGTGTTACAGGTTTAGGAATCACATTCCATGAAACTTTTGGAGAAGCAGAAGCAGGAATAAATCCAATACCAAACCCATCAGTTTACGAAAATAGTATTTCTGGAGCAGATGATGTGTTTGCAAGGGTATTTGATGAGTCAACAGGGTGTTATGCGATAACGCATATCAAACTTCACGTCGATGCTAACCCAACACCATTAAGCACTCAAAACATCATTGATCAATTAGGAAATGATGGTGTGATGGAAGAATGTGATGGAGATGTAGATGGTTCTGGAAGTATTGCAGAACAAGTTGCAGAATTCGATTTGACATTATGGGAAACTTTAATCCTAACAGGAGAGAATGGTCCAGGAGTTGAAACTGGAGTTTCTGCAAGCTATTATACGAGTTATGATGATGCAGATGGCGGTTCAAATGCCATAGCAACACCAGAAACATATACCAATACCTCTAACCCACAAACTATTTATGTACGTGTGACTAATGATGGTTCAGGAGTAATACCTCAAACAGCAGGAACAGGGTGTTATACAATAGTTCAGTTTGATATTTTTGTACCAGTACCAGAGGTTAGTGTGTCAGGAAACACAGTATTATGTGTTGATGAAAATGGAGTGCCATTATCAAGTGCAACACTACCAGTGTTAGAAGCATCACCAAATTCTGATGAATACGATTACCAATGGGCATTGAATGGCGTAGATATATCAGGCGCAACAAATGCGACGTATACAGCAACAGAACCTGGGGTTTATACAGTTACTGTATCAGGTCCAACAGATTTTGATTGTGTTAATTACGCAAGTATAGTAGTTGAGGAGTCAGGAATGCCTGCAAATTATGATGCTAATGTTACAACCACTGCTTTTTCTGATAATCATCAAATACAAGCAACTGCAACATCAAGTATTCCAGGTGTAGAATTTTATTACACCTTAGATTATGATGTTACTATAGGTGAAGGTTGTAGAAACTAACATGACAGGATTATTTACAGATGTAGCCCCAGGATTACATTACATCACTATTACAGATGGTAAGGGTTGTTGGTCAGACACTGTAGAAGTATTGGTTATAGATTACCCTCACTTCTTTACACCTAACGGTGATGGTGTGAATGACACATGGCATATTATTGGTCAGGAAGGAATTCCAATTTCAATAATTTACATCTTTGATAGATATGGTAAACTATTAACACAACTTGATCCAGATGGTGCAGGTTGGGATGGAACTTATAATGGTCATGCCATGCCTGCTGGAGATTATTGGTTTACAATTCAATACATAGAAGGTCAAATTACACCTACTGAAAAAGAATTTAAAGCCCATTTCTCAATAAAGAGATAGTATAATAATTAACTAAAAAATAAAGGCCTGTACAGAAATGTGCGGGCCTTTTTTGTGTTGTTTATTGAAGGTTTACATCAAATAATTTATAACCAGTATATTAAGGTTTTTGGTTTAGTTAAAATTTACTACATTAGAGGTATGTTATATGTGAAAAAGTATTTATTCTTCGTTACTTATTTATGTACTTTAATTGTTTATGCGCAAGATATTGACGTGTTTAAACAATATTATGGGAGGTATAGTTATACAGCTATAGGTAATACATTAAATCCTGCAGAGAATAATATTTATGGAGGTTTTTGTGAAATACTACCAGAGTCTTCAGCTAATTTTAATTTAACACCAAATCAAAATATAATAGCAGCATATCTTTATTGGGCAGGATCAGGATATGGTGATACAGAAGTAACGTTAAATGGTATTAACATAAATGCTGACGATACATTGAATGTAGAATTTGACGACTCAAACTGGGGGGTGCTCACATACTTTTCATGCTATAAAGATATTACTACATTTATTCAAACTAATGGCAGTATAAATTATACTTTATCAAATTTAGATATATCTAGTGTTCTTGCAACAAATCCGGGATATTGTGGTAATAGAACTAATTTTGCTGGCTGGTCAATCTTTGTAGTTTATGAAGATATGTCTTTACCTTTAAACCAAGTCAGTATTTATCATGGGTTAGAAATCATAAATCGTAATGAGCAAGAAATTAATATCACAATTGATAATTTAAACGTATTAGATAATGATGGTGCAAAAATGGGGTTTTTAGCTTGGGAAGGTGATAATGCGTTAAATATAGAAGAGTCATTAGTTTTTAATGGAAATGCATTAGAAAGTTTGCCATTAAATCCGGCAACTAATGCTTTTAATGGTACCAATTCATTTGCAAATAGTTCCACATCTTATAATATGGATTTGGACGTGTATGATATTGAAAATTTTATTTCTATTGGGGATAATTCCGCTACTATAAAATTAACTACTGCAGCCGATTTAATTATAATCAACAATATAACAACTGTACTGAATAGTCAATTACCAGATGCAACTGTACAAATTGATGATGTTCTAGTTGCATGTGACAATAAAGACATTCAAGTAAATTATGCGGTATTTAATATAAACGCTACGGAGTTATTACCTGCAAATACACCAATAGCTTTTTATGCTGATGGCATTTTAGTAGCGACTTCACAAACAGAAGAAGATATTTTAATAGGTGATAATGAGCCAAACTCTATTATAATAACATTACCTGATAACATACCTAATGTGTTTACTCTTACAATTGTTGCAGATGATAATGGCTCCGGAAACGGAACAGTTCAAGAAACAAATGAGATGAATAACAGTACATCATCTCAAGTAACAATGTTGTTACTACCAGAAGTAACTAATATACCAGATCTTGAAGCTTGTGATATAGGTTTTAACACCGCTACATTTGATTTGACTTCTAATGAGCATTTACTTACAATTGATATGTATACAATTGAGTATTATACAAGTTATTTAGATGCAATAAACCAAGTGAATGCAATTATAGATCCAACAAATTATCAAAATATTGCAGACCCTCAAGATATATTTGTAAGAGTTGATAATCCAAATTGTTTCCAAATTACATCTTTTAAATTAACAACAAAAAACTGCCCACCGTGGATTCCTACAGGTTTTTCACCGAATGGGGATGGTACAAATGATGAGTTTGAGATTTCAGGTTTATTGACAATTTTTGAAGATTTTGAATTAAAAATATATAACCGTTACGGAACCTTGATTTATCAAGGAGGAGAGAAAAAAGGGTTTTGGGATGGCATTTCAAATGAAGGTATTAATAACCATGGTAAATTAATGCCAGTAGGGACTTATTACTATGTACTACATTTAAATGATCCTGATTTTAAGAAACCACTATTAGGTTGGGTTTATCTAAACTATTAAGACTTATCGCTAACGATTTTGTAATTTCGTGACATAAATGCATTCTAAGAAATAGTATAGTAGTCATGAAGTTTAATATAAAATCAGAATTTGCGCCAACTGGTGATCAGCCTGAAGCTATTAATCAGCTGGTAGAAGGTGTTAATCATGGTAATAAATACCAAACTTTATTGGGGGTTACTGGGTCAGGTAAAACATTTACAGTAGCAAACGTTATAAATGAAACACAAAAACCTACTCTTGTTTTAGCGCATAATAAAACTCTAGCGGCACAACTATATTCTGAATTTAAAGAATTCTTTCCAGATAATGCAGTAGAGTATTTTGTATCCTATTATGATTATTACCAACCTGAAGCTTATATACCAACATCTGGAGTATATATAGAAAAGGACTTGTCAATTAATGATGAAATAGAGAAACTCAGGTTAAGTGCTACTTCATCATTACTTTCAGGACGAAGAGATGTGATAGTTGTAGCTTCAGTGTCGTGTTTGTATGGTATAGGAAACCCTGTTGAATTTCAAAAAAATGTAATTTCTTTAGAAAAAGATCAAGTAATATCTAGAACAAAATTATTACATCGTTTAGTACAAAGTCTATATTCAAGAACAGAAGCCGAATTTATACGTGGTACATTTCGTATAAAAGGCGATACCGTAGATATTTTCCCAGGTTATGAAGACCATGCGTTTAGAATACATTTTTTTGGAGATGAAATTGAAGAGATAGAAGCCTTTGTGGTACAAACAAATGAAGTTTTAGGACAGTATGATCGTTTAAATATTTACCCAGCCAATATGTTTGTAACGTCACCAGATGTGTTACAAAATGCTATTCATAGCATTCAAGAAGATATGGTGAAGCAAGTAGATTATTTTAAAGATATTGGTAAACATTTAGAGGCAAAACGTTTAAAAGAGCGTACAGAATTTGATTTGGAAATGATTCGTGAATTAGGGTATTGTTCTGGTATTGAAAATTACTCACGCTATTTAGATGGTAGAGCACCTGGAACTCGTCCGTTTTGTTTGTTAGACTATTTTCCAGATGATTATTTAATGGTTGTAGATGAAAGTCACGTAACTGTATCTCAGGTACATGCTATGTATGGAGGTGATAGAAGCAGAAAAGAAAACTTAGTTGAGTATGGTTTTCGTTTACCTGCAGCAATGGATAATAGGCCTTTAAAATTTGAGGAATTTGAAGCTATTCAGAATCAAGTAATTTATGTGAGTGCAACTCCTTCAGATTATGAGTTACAGAAAACTGAAGGTGTGTATGTAGAACAAGTTATTAGACCAACAGGACTGTTAGATCCAATTATAGAGGTTCGTCCAAGTCTAAATCAGATAGATGATTTGATTGAAGAAATGCAGCAGCGAATAGATAAAGATGAACGAGTGTTGGTTACAACTTTAACCAAACGTATGGCAGAAGAGTTAACTAAATATTTGGCCAGAATACAGATTCGTTGCCGTTATATACATTCGGATGTAGATACTCTGGAACGTGTTGAAATTATGAGGGATTTACGTTTGGGGTTGTTCGATGTGTTGATCGGTGTTAATTTATTACGTGAAGGCTTAGATTTACCTGAAGTATCATTAGTCGCTATTCTAGATGCAGATAAAGAAGGGTTCTTAAGGAGCCACCGTTCTTTAACACAAACAATTGGTAGGGCAGCACGTAACATAAACGGTAAAGCCATTATGTATGCTGATAAAATTACCAAAAGTATGCAAAAGACAATTGATGAAACGTCATACCGTAGAAGCAAACAAATAGCTTATAATACGAGTCATGGATTGGTTCCTAAGCCATTAAATAAAAAAATTGTTAACCCATTAGCAAAAGATGATGTTGATGAATTTTACAACTCCAATATCAAACAAGTAGCAGAGGAGGAGGCAGCATATATGACCAAGCCTGAATTGGAAAAGAAAATTCGTGAAACTCGAAAAGCAATGGAATTTGCTGCAAAAGAGTTAGATTTTATGAAAGCAGCTCAATTACGTGACACTATTAAAACATTAGAGTCTAATAGGTAAAAGTATGTCTTTAAATTATTTTTTTATTGCATACTTTTCTTTCAATCTAGCATGTCTTGAATTTAGCTTTGATTTTAAATCATTTTCACAATCATCTTTTTTTAATATTACGGATTGACTTCTATAAAATGCTTCCCTTTTATTAGCAGCTTCTAATTCTTTGGCTTTTCTTTTCTTTTCTCGGTCTTCAATAGCTTTACTCACGCGCCTGAAACCTATAGCATTTGCAATACTATCATTGTATTTTGTAACTTTTAGTTCAAATGATTTTTGTTTTTCAATACTTGATAGAGTTCTATTGATACTGTCTTTTATATAATTTAATGACGCATTTTGTCTTTTTGTTTCCAGCTTTTTATACGTATAATCATTACGTTGTTGAGTAATTGAAAAGATTCTAGCATCTTGGTTCTGTTGAAGGTTTTCAAAATATTTTTTTTTGAGTGTTTCAATTTCAGAATTATTTTCTTCTCGAATATCTTCAATAGATTGTCCTTTGAGTTGTTGGCTAACAAAAAACACACAAATTATAATGGCAAATTTTCTCATTTTAGTGCATATATTAAGATTAATAAAAACTTATAGTAATTAAATCTCTTTGAGGTAATATATACAATAGTATTAGCAAGTTAGGTTTATACTTGTGCGAAAAGCGAATACTAAAATGTAGTAATCAAATATAAGGTTTTTTTTAGTTTTCTGAAAGTAATATGTTGATAATTAACTAATTGTACTTAAATTAAAAAAAGCGCTATAATTGGATATAGCGCTTTTAAATATTGTGTTATATATGAGTGTAATTTAATCGTCAAAATCAATAACATCTTTATTAGTTTTCTTTTCTTTTGTACCGTTTCCGTCTTTCTTTTTCTTTCTGTTTTTTCCTGCAGCATTGTCTTTACGTTCTTTTTCGTCTTCAGCACTGTTGTTATTATCTGGGTCTTTATGGAAATCCATTCGATATGAGAATCCAACATTTACACCGAAAACAGAAGGAGTGTTTTTAGTGTTTAAAGTGATTCCTGCATCTAACTGAATATCTTTTGATAATAAATAAGCACCTCCAAATCGGAATAATGAGTCAGAGTAAATATCATTAATTATACCTTGATGTTCACCAAATATTGCTGCTTTTTCACTAAGTGCATGAGTTAAAGTAAGTATATAAGAGTATATCGGGTAATCTGTCATAAACACGCGGTCACCAATAAAATTCATTGTAAAAACCCAACCACCTGACCAGTTGTTTTGAGTAATTACCATAAGTTTAGGCGATATAGTTGGCTCATCTATATTATAGAAGTTAAAATTACTTCCATAGACAAATGGCGTGTTTGTAAGATTTAAATTCATTCCTCCATAAACAGCAATAGAAGGAATTAACGTTTTCCATTGAAATTTATGATTGGCATGCCAGCTATATAAGTTGGGTTTTTCTTCACCTTCACCTTCTTTCTTTTTATAGGGATCATAAACTAAGTATTTTGCACCTATAGTATTCATTCTAAAATTCCCAACAGATTCTGATGAGTCGTTAAAGTTATCGGTAACTTTTCCAAATTGAAAACTACCGCTTAAGTTTAATTCTAAGGCTTCTTTCCATATCCCATACCTGAATTCATATTCTAAACCTGTACCACCAAACTCTGCATCTTTTAACTCGTGCTTATTCTTCATGTAAGTAATACCGCCTTCAGCCTGAATAACATTTATTCCAACTGCGTAAGCTCCAGAAGAAGCTCCTGGTCTGTTAGAATTTATAGTTTCTGTATATTGAGCGAAAGTGCTATAACTGGTAAGCCAGAACACTAACAGTACTACTCTAAATAAAGTCATGCTTGAATGTTTTTGTGTAAATATGGATATAAAAATACATTTTCTTTTAAAATATAAGCCCTCACAAGTTAAAAAAGTGTTATCAAGTTTGTGCATTCCTATTTTTATGTAGCTTTGTAGTAATAACGCCATCTGTAATGGTAAATTAAGAGTAAAAGCATACGTATATGATATATCAGTTATTAAGAACTATTGTAATAATTATGGCCGTGTATTACATTGGAAAATTCTTAATGAGAATTTTTGCGCCAATGTTAATGAAATATGCAGCTGGTAAAATGGAACAGAAAGTAAAAGAACAATTCCAACAACATCAGCAACCTCAACGCGAACAACAACAGAAAAAAACAGAACCTATTCATAAAAAAACTTCTACAAAAAAGGTTGGTGATTACATTGATTTTGAAGAAATTGATTAGATTTATCACATGAACTTGACGCTTAAAAAAGTACTTCCGCATTTAGTGGCAGTGTTGTTATTTATAACGGCATCTGTACTCTATTTTTCTCCTATCTTACAAGGGAAACAAATTAAACAATCAGATATCACCCAATATATTGGGATGTCTAAGCAGCAAAAAGATTTTCAAAAAACTGAAGGTCAAGAAACCTATTGGACTGACGCTGCATTTGGAGGGATGCCAACCTATCAATTAGGTGCAAAATATCCACATAATTATATTAAAAAATTAGACAGTTTACTACGATTTTTACCAAGGCCAGCAGATTATGTGTTCTTGTATTTTATATGCTTTTATGTATTACTATTGGTGTTAAAAGTCGATTGGCGATACGCATTACTAGGAAGTTTTGCATTTGGTTTTTCAACTTATTATATCATCATACTTGGCGTTGGTCACAATGCCAAAGCTCATGCTATAGCCTATATGCCATTGGTGTTATCTGGGATATTCCTAACTTTCAGAAAGAAATACATACTTGGTTTTATAATTATGGCTTTGGCAATGGGCTTAGAGTTAAGTGCTAATCATTTTCAAATGACTTATTACTTATTGCTATTAGTGATAGTTATTGGCTTAGTGTATTTAGTAGATGCATTTAAAAAGAAAGAATTAAAACATTATTTCACATCTATTGGAGTTTTAGCAACTGCTGTAGTAATTTCATTAGCATTAAACGCTACTAATCTTTTAGCAACTTCCGAATATGCAAAAGAAAGTACACGTAGTAAAAGTGAATTAACAATCAACCCAGATGGTTCAAGGAAAGTAGGAACAGATGGCTTGAGTAAAGCATATATTACGGAGTATAGTTATGGAATTTCTGAAAGCTTAAATTTATTTGTCCCACGCTTATTTGGAGGGTCGAATAATGAACCAATAGCTAAAGATTCTGAGGCCGTTAAGAAAATGCAGCGCATGTTTGGTATTTCAAGCACTGAAGCGCAACAATTTACAGGACAATTAATGTATTGGTCCGATCAAAGTTATGTTGCTGCACCGGCTTATTTAGGAGCTGTAGTTGTGTTTCTATTCGTGTTAGGACTATTTTTAGTGAAAGGACGTTTGAAAAAATGGGTAGTTATTGGTGGCGTGCTGGTATTGTTATTATCATGGGGTAAAAACTTCAGTTTTTTAACAGATTTATTTATTGATTTCATGCCATTATATAACAAGTTTAGAGCTGTAAGTTCAATACAAGTTATCATAGAATTGGTAGTACCAATATTAGCGGTTTTCGGATTGTATCGTTTTTTAAATAACTATGAACAAAAAGAAGAGAAACTTAAGGCTTTAAAATATACAATAGGTATTACTGGTGGTTTAGCCATTGCATTTTATCTTTTAAAAGGTTCTTTATTTGATTTTGTAAGTAACAGAGATGGAATGCTTCTTGAAAATTATGGGCCAGACTTCTTAAAGGTAATTAAAGGTGAGCGTGAAGCATTGTTTACGAACGATGTGTTGCGTTCATTGGTGTTTGTGATATTTACGGCAACAGCTTTATGGTTGTATTTAAAAGATAAGTTCAAAGAAAATGTAGCGCTTGTTGTTATTGGGTGTTTGATTCTATTTGATTTAGTTGGTGTAGATAAACGTTATGTGAATTCAGATGATTTTGTAACTGCAAAGCAAGTCAATCAGCCATTTCAAATGACGTCTGCAGATGCTCAAATATTAGAAGATGCATCACATTACCGTGTGTTAGATTTTAGTAATAATCCGTTTAACACGGCAAGAACGTCTTATTTTCACAAAGCATTTGGTGGTTATCACGCTGCTAAGCCAAAACGTGCTGAAGATATTTTTGAATTTTATGTGAGCAGAAATAAGATGTCTGTTATTAATATGCTAAACTTGAAATATATCATTCAAGAGAAAGAAGGCAGATTAACAGCTATGAATAACCCGTATGCAAACGGAAACGCTTGGTTTGTAGAAAATCTTAAAACTGCAAATACAGCTGATGAAGAATTATTATTATTAGATACTTTAGATTTAAAGAAGCAAGCTGTTGTTCTTAAGGGAAATTCTACTTTAGAATCAACATATAAAGTAGATTCATCAGCAGTGATTAAATTAACATCTTATAAACCAAATCATTTGGTATATGAAACTTCTAATACCAATAATGGGGTAGCAGTATTTTCTGAAATGTATTATAAGAATGGATGGAATGCTTATGTTGGTGGCGTTTTAAAACCACACTTTAGAGCAAACTATTTGTTAAGAGGATTAGAAATTCCTAAAGGTAAACACACAATTGAATTCAAATTTGAACCTCAAGTGATTAAAACTGGAAGTTCAATTGCTTTGGCATCATCTGTAGGGTTATTTTTATTAATTATCGGAGGACTGTTTTACGAGTTTAAAAAGAAGAACGGTTAATCTTTTTTATGTCAGCTAAAAAGGTACTTATCATTGCGTATTATTGGCCACCAGCAGGTGGGCCAGGAGTTCAGCGCTGGCTGAAGTTTGTAAAGTACTTACCAGATTTTGATATTGAACCTATTGTATATTGCCCAGAAAACCCAAATTACCCTTTGGTTGATAATATTTTGCATAATGAAGTTTCTGATAAAGTTACAATTATCAAACAACCAATTTTTGAGCCTTATAAAATCGCATCACTATTTTCAAAGAAGAAGACGAAAACTATTGCTTCGGGACTAATATCTACTAAAAAGCAATCTTTTGTAGAGAAATTATTACTCTATATACGAGGGAACTATTTTATTCCAGACGCACGAAAATTTTGGGTAAAGCCATCGGTTAAGTTTTTAACGGCATATATTAAAGAACATCACATTGATACCATAATTACTACTGGACCACCACATAGCGTACATTTAATTGGTATGCAATTAAAAGAACAGTTAAATGTAAATTGGTTGGCAGATTTCCGTGATCCGTGGACTACTATCGGTTATCATAATAAAATGAAGTTGACTTTAAAGTCTCAAAAGAAACACAAATACTTTGAGAAAACAGTTTTACAAAACACTGATAAAATTATAGTTACCAGCCCAACAACAAAAGAAGAATTTCAACTGATTACAAAACAACCAATTTCAGTTATTACTAATGGTTTTGATGATGTTTTACTTGAAAAAACAGAATTAGATTCGAAGTTTACAATAGCACATATAGGGTCATTGTTAACAGGGAGAAATCCTGAGGTTTTGTGGCAAGTATTAGTAGAGTTGATTCAAGAAAATACAGCTTTTAAAAATGCTTTCGAATTAAAATTAATCGGAGCTGTGAGTGATGATGTTTTGGCATCGATTTATACCTATGGATTAAAAGATTATATTTCTTTATTAGGCTATATGTCGCATAAAGATGCTCAAATTCAACAGCGACAATCTCAAGTATTGTTATTAGTAGAAATAGACTCTCCAGAAACAAAATGTATTATTCCTGGAAAGTTATTTGAATATATGCAATCGGGTAGACCTATTATTGGGTTTGGTCCTGAAAATGCTGATTTTAAAACAATATTATCTTCTACTAATTCAGGTAATTCGTATAATTACAAAGAGTCAGAAAAAGAAGCTATAAAAAGTAACATATTATCTTATTTTGAAGCTTATCAAACTAACAGTTTAAGAGCTAATAATATTGGTGTTCAGCAGTTTCATAGAAAGCAACTTACTGAACAATTAGCTGCTATTTTAAAGCCTTTACTAAAGCCATAATATAGCCGAAGTGAATGCCTTCATGAAACAAATTAAAACTAATTGCTTCTTCTACTTTTGTTAATGTGTTTCCAGTTGTTGACAAAACATATTCTTGAAAGTCTGTAAACTTACCATTGTTATAGTCAGTTTTTGTTTGTTGAATAGTTGAAAATAGTAGTCCTTTAATGTCGTCTACCTCTTCTTGTGTAACATTACCTTCAGGCTTAGTACCTTTCATATATTTACTAATTAACTCATCGTTAACTAACATTGGTAATCCAGATAATTTATAGACCAATAATTGTTCTGTAACAATAATGTGACCAATATTCCAAATGATATTATTGTTATAACCTTTAGGAATAGTATTTAAATCGTTTAAAGATAATTTCTCTAAATAGTTGTTTAAAAAACCTCTTGTTTTTTGTTGTACATCAAATGTAAATGTCATGTTATAAAATTTTGAGTGAAGATAAGTAATTTTGATTTTTTATGTTTAGAAATTTAGAATTATACCTACAAATGTTTCAGTTAGACAACTTAGTATATAAACTTTGTTAAAAATCATGTATATTGTCCTCCCTGAAAAAATTACAATGAAAAAATTATTACTATTATTCATACCATTATTTGGTTTCGGACAAGCACCAGCATACTATAACGGTATTGATTTTAATCAAACAGGAGATGTTTTAAAAAATCAATTAACAACTTTAATCACCAATACACATACTACAGAAATTTATTATACATCTAGCGCTTTTGATGCTTGGGATGCTTTGAAACAAACTGATTTAGATCCTTCAAATAGTGCAAATGTATTTTTAATATATGGTTATGATGCCATACCAAATGATGCTGGAGATACGGTAACACGTGATGATAGAGTTCGTGATGAATCATTATCTTGCCACCAATCTGGTTGTACTGGTTTATGGAATAGAGAACATGTATTTCCTAAATCTTTAGCCACACCTCCTTTAGAGACTGATGACCCGGGAACAGGTACTGACGCTCATAATTTACGTGCGTGTGATGGTCAAATGAATAGTTCAAGAAATAATAGGCCATATGAAGATGGATCAGGAACAGCTGGTATAACACCAACCACAGGTAACTGGTACCCTGGTGATGAATGGCGTGGGGATGTTGCACGAATGATGATGTATATGTATGTGCGCTATCCTAGTCAATGTGCAGCATCAGATGTAGGTGTGGGTAGTACGTCTTATTCTAATTTTGGAGATATGCCAAATATCTTTTTAGAATGGAATGAAGAAGATCCTGTATCACAATATGAAATAAATAGAAATGACATTTTAGAAGGAATTCAAGGCAATAGAAATCCGTTTATTGACAATCCATACCTGGCAACACAAATATGGAATGGTCCAACAGCTCAAGATAATTGGAATATTTTAGCTACAAACGACTTTGAGCAATTTAATGCGTTAAAGTTATATCCAACTGTAACTTCTGATCTGGTATTTATTAATAATGCGTCAGAAATAAAATATCACTATTCAATAGTAAACAGTTTAGGTCAGCAATTAAAAACAGGAGAAGCTTTAAATAGTATAGAGTTATCTGGTTTTGAGAAGGGTTTTTATTTTATAAATCTTCAGTTGAATAACTCACAAAAAACATTTAAGATTATTTTAGAATAATTATTTAATACAGATAATACATAAAAAAACTCCCATTAAATAATGAGAGTTTTTTTTATGCTAATTCATTTTAATTATCGTTTAGTTTTCTTCTTTTTAGATGTTTTATTTCTGAAATACATATGATCATCATCCCAGTTTCCATGATTATTATGCCCGTGTCCATGATTACTATAATGATTTGTATGGCAATTGCGACTTCCACAGAAATGACAACCTACATTATGTTTTATGTAACCAGAAGTTCTAATAACTCTATGATGTCTATCATAAAAAACATATAATCCGCCAATATTTTTAATTAGATTACGTCTGTAATTTATATAAACCGAACCAATTCTTTTGATTCGATCAAACGCATCATAATTTACAAATACATTACCAATTCGTCTTACACGCCCTAAATGGTCATGTTCAATAGTAACTCCATGATTATTATGATAATGTCTTGGAGTACCATATGATACATTAACAGAAGCATGTCCTCTTCGTGTTCTTCTGTATTCTGGGTGTGTATTGAAATCAAACTCACCATTTGGGAATACATAGAACTCTATACCGCGTTCTATAAATTTAAATGGATTCATGTAACCGTAACGAGAGTTTTCCTCACTAACAGTTATGTCTTTTTTACTTTTTTCATTCGCATTAGAAATGCTGAAAAATCCTAATATCAGGACAGCTAATAGTACATGCTTTTTCATAACTTAAGGTTTTAGAATATGCCTACTCATTTATAGCTTTTCGGCTTTCGCTATTACGTTAAGAATTTCAAAGAGTGTGCCAAAACTGATATTTAGTAACTACGGTTGGGAAGTGACTAGCCATCCGGCAACGCTATTTTGTTGTTTTTTAGTGAGTTAATGGTTTAGTGAACAGGACTTAAATCTTATCTTTTAAATACTTAGCTGTCACTGATTTTTTACTTTTTATAAGATCTTCAGGTGTTCCTGAGAATAATAATTCTCCACCAAAATCACCACCTTCAGGGCCTAAATCAATAATATGATCGGCACATTTAATCAACTCTACATTGTGTTCAATAACCAATATCGAATGCCCTTTTTCGATTAGAGCATTAAACGATTTTAACAATTTTTGAATATCATGAAAGTGTAGGCCAGTTGTTGGTTCATCAAATATAAATAAGACTTTATCCTTACTTTTTCCTTTAACTAAAAATGACGCTAGTTTTATACGTTGCGCTTCACCGCCTGAAAGGGTAGAAGAGGATTGTCCTAATTGCACATATCCTAAACCAACATCTTGTAAAGGTTGTAGTTTATTAATTATTTTTTGTTGTTGGTTGGTTTTAAAAAATGCCAAAGCATCATCAATAGTCATGGTTAAAATATCATGAATTGATTTACCATCAAAGGTCGCTTCAAGCACTTCCTTCTTAAAACGCTTTCCCTTACAGGTATCACATTCTAAATGCACATCAGCCATAAATTGCATTTCGATAGTCACTTCACCTTCACCTTTGCAAGTTTCACAACGACCGCCATCTACATTGAATGAAAAATGTTTTGGTTGATAGTTTCTTAATAGAGAGACTTTTTGGGTTGCAAACAAACTCCTGATATCATCATAGGCTTTTATATAGGTTACAGGATTTGACCTTGATGAACGTCCAATTGGATTCTGATCAACAAATTCAATATGCTTAATATGTTTGTAACTGCCCGAAATAGAAGTGAACTCGCCTGGTTTTATACCATAACCACCTAATTCCTTATGTAATGCAGGATATAATATTTGTTTAATTAAAGTACTTTTTCCACTTCCTGAAACGCCAGTAATAACAGTTAAAACATCTAATGGAAACGTCACATCAATATTTTTTAAATTATTCTCACGAGCACCTGTAATAGTGACTTGATGTTTTGAAGTTCGACGTTTTGTAGGTACTTCAATTTTTAACGATTCATTTAAATACTGAGCCGTTAATGAATTTGATTTTAATAATTGTTGAAAGTCTCCAGTTGCAACAACCTCTCCACCAAAAGTTCCCGCTTCAGGTCCAATATCAATAATTTCATCGGATGCCTTCATAATATCCTCATCGTGCTCAACTACAATAACTGTATTTCCTAAATCACGTAAAGATTTTAAAACTCCAATTAGCTTTTCAGAATCTTTAGGGTGCAAGCCAATACTTGGTTCATCTAAAATATACATGGAGCCAACCAAACTACTACCAAGGGACGTTGCTAGATTGATACGCTGACTTTCTCCACCTGATAAAGAATTAGATTTTCTATTTAAGGTTAAATAGTCTAAACCTACATTAGATAAAAATCCTAAACGATTATTAATTTCCTTTAAAAGACGTTTTGCAATTTGAGTATCATGAGTGTCTAATTCTACGGTATTGAAAAATGTAATTAAATCTTTGATTGATTTTTCGACCAAATCAGAAATAGAGGTCTTTTGAATTTTGATATAATCAGCCTCTTCACGCAAACATTTGCCGTTACAATTATCACATTTAGTTTTTCCTCGATAACGCGATAACAATACTCTATTTTGAATTTTATAACTTTTTTCTTCTAATTCCTTAAAGAATTCTGTTAAGCCAGTAAAATGTTTGTTACCTATCCATAATAAGTCTTTTTGTGCCTCTGTCAATTCAAAATATGGTTTATGAATGGGAAAATCGAATTTATATGCACTATTGACTAATTGATCTCGATACCAACTTAACGTTTCACCACGCCATGCAAAAATGGCATTTTCAAAAATGGATAGTGAGGTGTCTGGAACTACCAAAGCACGATCTAAACCGATAACATCACCGTAACCTTCACAAGTTGGACAGGCACCATAAGGATTGTTAAAACTGAATAAATGTGTGTTTGGTTCTAGAAATGTTAATCCGTCTAACTCAAATTTATTACTAAATTCTGTTGTCAGGTTGGTTGTTAAATTTTCAATGCTACAGGATCCTTTTCCTTCGTAAAAAGCAACCTGAATGGCATCTGCTAAACGGTTGTAGAAATCCTCATCATCTTGATTGATGATAACTCTATCCACAACTAAGTCAACAGATTTTAGACTATCATCTTCTTTAAACTCATCAATTCTAAGAACCTCGTTATTAACTTTTATTCTCGAAAATCCTTGCTGTTGAAGGATGCTAACTTTTTGTGCTAACGATCTTGATTCTTCAACAATTATCGGAGCTAACAACAATAGTTTGTCTCTGTTGTCAAGTGTTTTTAAATAGGTTATAACATCAGAAACTGTATCTTTTTTCACAAGATTTCCAGAAATAGGCGAGTAGGTTTTCCCTATTCGTGCAAATAATAATTTTAAATAATCGTAAATTTCTGTGCTTGTACCTACTGTACTTCTTGGATTAGTAGAATTTACTTTTTGTTCAATTGCTATAGCTGGAGCAATCCCTTTTATGAAATCTACTTTTGGTTTGTTTAAACGTCCTAAAAACTGACGCGCATATGAGGATAAACTTTCTACATAACGACGTTGTCCTTCAGCATATAAAGTGTCAAATGCTAGAGATGATTTACCTGAACCTGATAAACCAGTAATGACTACCAATTTATTACGTGGTATGACAACATCAATATTTTTAAGATTGTGCAATTTTGCACCCTTAATTATGATGTTTTCCTTTGGGTTAACTTTAGATAAATCAAGTTTAGACATAATCCTTAATACGTAGTTTAAATATGACTGCGAATTTAAGGAAAATTATAGGACTTCATGTTTTGAATTAACTAATTAGAGAGCTTGGTTAATATTGATTATTCGTAAAAAAGAGTTAAAATTTTAATTAGCACTTTTTTTTTGTTATATTTGATTTTACAACAATTTAAATATCGCCTATAGCATAACATTACTTTTTTGACAAATTATAATTGAAAGACGTCCCCATGTCTTGTGTTTGTTAGTTAACCTATAATAGTAATGTTTATGAAAGTGACCACTCCAGATTCAATTTTAGTTAAAGACTATATTCAAGGTAATGAGAAATCGTTAGAAATACTCGTGTTGCGCCATAAAAGTAGAGTCTATAATTTTATTTATTCTAAAGTTTATGATCGTGATTTGAGTGAAGATATTTTTCAGGACACTTTCATTAAAGTGATAAAAACTCTAAGAAAGGGAAATTATAATGAAGAAGGGAAATTTTTACCCTGGTTAATGCGTATAGCACATAATTTGGTTATTGATCATTTTAGGAAGAGTAACCGTATGCCTAAATTTGAATCAAAAGATAAGGAGTTTGATATTTTTTCAATGTTAAAAGATTCAGGTAAAAATGCAGAAAGCCAATTGATTGTTGATCAGATTTCAGATGACGTGAGAAGATTGGTTAATGAATTACCAAATGATCAGAAAGAAGTAGTTTTAATGCGTTTGTATAAAGATATGAGCTTTAAAGAAATAGCTGATAACACCAATGTAAGTATCAATACTGCTTTAGGTAGAATGCGGTATGCAATTATTAATTTAAGACGTCTAATTACAGAGCATAAAATTATTTTAACACAATAGATACTAAAAGTGTTTTTTGAACGTTTAGATGGTATAATAAAATAACTTATATATGCCAAAACTTTACACTCAAGGTTCAAAAAAGATGAACACATTACAACCAAAAAATGAAACTATTAATTTTATTTTAAATTACTCTAAAGCAATGCGCGTTATACGTGTAGGAAAACTACAAGTTGAAGTGCATCAGAATTAGCAAGCTTTAGTCCATTTTTGGAAATAAACAACCAGCAACAATTTTAAGTGTTATTAAACAGGTGTTGGTTGTTTATTAGTGTTTAAACTTGTTTTTTGTAATAAGCATCTAATACACTTTTACGGCCAATAGTTTTAGTAATAATATCGTTATTTAAATCCCAGCCTCTTGCTGGCGAATATTCTCTTCCGTACCAAATAATTTGTAAATGCAAATCATTCCAAAGCTCTTTAGGGAATAAACGTTTGGCATCTTTTTCTGTTTGAACTACATTTTTTCCATTGGTCAAATTCCAACGGTACATGAGTCTATGAATATGTGTGTCTACCGGAAAAGCAGGAATGCCAAAGGCTTGAGATAATACTACAGCAGCAGTTTTGTGTCCAACAGCTGGCAATTCTTCTAAATCTTCATAAGTTTTTGGAACTTCACCATTATGCTTGTCAATTAAGATATGTGACAAACCATGTATTCCTTTTGATTTCATAGGTGATAATCCAACAGGTTTGATGATCTCTCTAATCTCTTCAACGGATAACTTAATCATGTCATATGGATTGTCTGCTTCTGCAAATAATAACGGCGTAATTTTGTTTACGCGCACGTCTGTACTTTGAGCAGATAATAACACTGCAATTAATAAAGTGTAAGGATCTTTATGGTCTAACGGAATTGGAATTTCTGGATATGTATCCGCTAATGTTTTTATTACAAAATTTACTTTTTCTTGCTTAGTCATAGTTGTATCTTTACAATTGTAAAAATAGAAAAATTAAAACGATGAATACATTAAAAGTAGGAGATAAAGCTCCAAATTTTGAGGCTTTAGATAATGCAGGAAATACTATAAAGTTATCTGATTATACGGGTAAGAAATTGGTAGTTTTCTTTTACCCTAAAGCAAGTACCCCAGGTTGCACAATGCAAGCGTGTAACTTAAGAGATAATTACCAATCTTTTTTAGCAAAAGGCTATGCTATTTTAGGTGTAAGTGCCGATTCTGCTAAACGTCAGCAAAATTTCATTGATAAAAAAGAATTGCCGTTCCCGTTGTTAGCAGACGAAAATAAAGATGTAATTAACGCATTTGGCGTTTGGGGAGAAAAGAAATTTATGGGACGTGTTTATGACGGTATTCATAGAATTACCTTTATCATTGATGAGACGGGGGTTATTGTTGATGTTATTGATAAAGTAAAAACCAAAGCACATACGGCTCAAATTTTAGGAGAGTAAGAATCACTTCCTCGGATGAAATTGCTCAATGACGTTAGCTAAATGAGTTCTATCAACATGCATATAAATTTCTGTAGTTGTAATACTTTCATGACCTAACATTAATTGGATGGCGCTTAAATCGGCACCATTTTCTAGTAAATGTGTAGCAAACGAATGTCGAAACGTATGCGGACTGATATTTTTGTTTAACCCAATTTTTTCAGCTAAACGTTTTACAATAGTAAATATCATAGCGCGTGTAAGTTGTTTACCGCGTCTGTTTAAAAATAAGGTGTCTTCGAAACTAGGTTGAATATTTAAATGTATGCGGACTTCTTTTCTGTACATATTTATATATTTCTGAGTAAGTGGTCCGATAGGCACAAAGCGTTCTTTATTTCCTTTACCAGTAACTTTTATAAAACCTTCCTCAAAAAACAAATCGGATAATTTAAGAGTGGTTAGTTCAGAAACACGTAAACCACAACCGTATAAAGTTTCTATAATTGCACGATTACGCTCGCCTTCGGGTTTACTTAAGTCTACAGCGCTTGATATGTTATCAATGTCTTCAATAGATAGCGTATCGGGCAATTTACGTCCTATTTTTGGCGATTCAATTAATTCTAATGGGTTGTCTTCTCTATAATCTTCAAACACTAAATAATTAAAAAAGCTTTTGAGTCCAGATATAATACGCGATTGTGAGCGTTCATTCACAACTTTTGCAATTTCATAAATAAATTCTTTTAATCTAGATGATGAAATAGAAATAGGGGAGTCCGTGCAATTATGTTCATCTAAAAAACGAATGAGTTTGACTACGTCAAGTTCATAACTCTTAATTGAGTTTTCAGATAAGCCTCTTTCAAGTTTCAAATAATGTTTATAATCTGCTAAAGCATTTTTCCATTTCATAGTAGTTTAAAAATACAAAACCCCAAGTAGTTCTTGAGGTTTTTGTGGTTATTTTTATTAGTAAGTTTAAAACTTTAATCCCATTCTTAAATTGAAAATTCTCGGCGTTAAATAGTTGGGTACAGCATATTGACTTTTTGTGTACACATCTCGTACCCAAGTATTGGTAATTGAGTTTTGTACATCAAACATGTTAAATATTTCAAACCCGATTTGAAATTCTTTTAAATGGTGAAACAAATGCCCTTTGTCAAACTTTTTACTATTATCAACAATTACATAAGAGAAACCTGCATCTGCACGTTTGTAAGCTCTTAGTCTGTTTTGATATTGGTACTTGTCAGCATAACTTGGAGATCCTCCAGGGACACCAGTATTATACACTAAATTTAAATACACTTTTACATTTGGGAGGTTTGGCATATAATCCTGAAATAACGCACCAAACTTTAAACGTTGATCTGTTGGTCTTGAAATATAACCTCTATTGTTAATGTTTTCTTCGGTTTTTAAATATCCAAAACTAAACCAAGATTCTGTTCCGGGAACAAACTCTCCATTCAGTCTTAAATCCAAACCTGTAGCATAAGCTTTCGCAGAATTATCAGCAGCATATCGAATTCTAACATTATCTACGGTATACGGATTCACATTTGATAAACTCTTATAATAAAGATCTGAAGATAATTTAAAAGGCCTGTCCCATAGTTTAAACTTGTAATCTCCTCCAAAAATTGCATGAATAGATTGTTGCGCTTTTACTTTCGGGTTAACTGCTCCTTCAGAATCTCTTAATTCTCTATAAAAAGGCGGTTGATGATACATACCAGTGGCAATACGTAATGTGATATCTCTTTTCCAGTCTGGTTTGATTGAAAATTGTGCTCTCGGACTAAATACAGTTTGCGTATGAGAAGTAATGCCATTACCAGAAACAGTCCAGTTATGAGCTCTAACTCCTGCGTTATAGAATATTTCATGTTCACCAATCATACCTTCACCATTATATTGTACGAAACCTGCGAGTCTGTTTATAGTCACATCATTTGTTGCATGAATAGCTTGAAAAGGTTCTAATGGCCCTGCATATGGCGTGTAAGGTTGAGAGTTGCCGATTTCGCCTAAAGGGCGCACAGAAAATCCAGCAGAATCAATAACTTCCCATTCAACAATTTTATCTCTAATATTTTCATGACTATATTTTGCACCCCAACTAATTTTATGTCTATCTTTTTTGTAATTTCCTTTATGTTCAAAACTTAAAATTAAAGCATCTAAGTCGTTTCTGGCATGGTTTAATTGTGAGCCAATTCCTTCAGTAAACTCAACTTCCCCAAAATCTTCATCACCAATATTACTATTAACTTCTCCTAAAGCATAGTTGGCCATGATATCAAAATATTCTTCTTCAATGGTGTGATATGCAGAACCGATAAGCTTTAAGGTTAGATTGTCATTTGCTTTATAGTTTGTTTTTATTGCTCCAAAATAAGAGTTGTATTGATCTTTTTCTTGACCGTCATATTTTACGAGTAGCGCAATTGGATTTGAAAGCGTTCCGAAGTTTGTTTGACGTGTTTGCGGCTCATAATTGTATTTATTGATAGCCATATTTCCTAAGAAATTGACATCAAAATTGTCAGACACTTTATATGTTAAAAAGGTTTGTAAATCTGCAAATTTAGGATCGTAGTTAGTTTCAGTTTCTTTTGCGCTAACAAACAAACTGTTATCACGATAACGAACCCCTAAAATCCCCGATAGCTTATTATTTTTTGAAGCACCTTCCACACTTACGCTTCCGCCAAGTAGACTAGCATCGACACTTGCGCCGAATTTTCTAGGTTTTTTATATGTGATATCTAATACCGAAGATAATTTATCGCCATACTTTGCTTGGAACCCTCCTGCTGAGAAATCAACGTTATGAACTAGGTCACTATTTACAAAACTCAAACCTTCTTGCTGGCCAGAACGGACAAGAAAAGGTCTATAAACTTCAATTTCGTTAACATAAACTAAGTTTTCATCAAAGTTTCCTCCTCTAACATTGTATTGAGAACTTAGCTCGTTATTACCACTAACACCTGCTAAAGTTTTTAGAATGTTTTCTACACCGGCATTTCCACCAGGTATTTTACGTAATAATTTAGGAGCAATCGTTGTAATCCCTTCTATTCGTTTACGTTTATTTCCTGTAATGATAATTGTACCTAACTGTTCTTCATTGCTTTTTAAAACAGGATTAAATTCAAAAAACTCTCCATTTTTTAAATTAAATGTTTGCACTACTTTTTTAAAGCTGATATGTGAAAATGTTAAAGTAACATCTTGCTCAACTGGAATTTGAATACTATAATCACCATCTTTTGATGTTTTTACACCATCTTTATTATATGTGATATTAACATCTTCAATTGGCATGTTCATTTCATCTAAAACCACACCGTTTATAGTAGCGTTTTGAGCAAATGAAATTGATATAATAAATAGAAGCGCTAAGCTAAAAAGCGTCTTTAGTTTTGGGTACATTATTTAGTTTTTTCTGAAAAAAGTCATTTCAAAAATACTATTATTTCCAACATTATCGATAACTATTAGCTTGAATTTGTTTTCACCAGATTTGTGTATGTTATCAGAAAATTGATAACTTAATAAATCTTTTTTTGCGTCGTATTCCATTAAAGCCCATTTGCCGTTAATGGTTGCTCGATATTTATCTACACCAGAAAGTTTGTCTGTGATTTTCATTTTTAGAAAATTGGCTTTAGTCATCCATTTGCCTTCTTGAGTGTTTACGGGTTTAATAGTTGGTTTTTCTGTATCTGATGTTAAAGTGAATTTCCCGAAATATTTAGTTTTTCCAATAATTTTTCCATCTTTCTTATAAGTATTAATATAGAAATACGGTTTGTCGTTATAACCTAAGCCACTAATGTAGATTTTACTTAAATCTTCTGAAGAAAACTTATCAGCATTAAATTTTAGTGTAATGTTTTTATGTAGCGGAATGTTTGTATCGCCAAGAATTATAGTATCTCCTTTTGTTTCAAATAATAAAGGAGTGTCTTCATACAACGCATTTTTAGGAATGTACACTTGTTTGTTATTGTCGTCTAAAGTGATGCCTTTGTCTGCATAGATATAATGAGGCGATTCAATTTTGTCTTTAAAATGTGTGATTTTTTTCTTTTCACCAACTATAGGTATAGTCACTGTACGTTTATTGTTGTTAAAATCTGAAATAACGATTTTGTAATTAATTTGTTCTCCTTCATTAATTATGACTTGACCATAGTCTTCTACATTTTTTATAATACTTAGTGGATTGCGTTCGTTTTTAAATAGCTTTTGAATTCGTGATTTTTTCTCCTTAAAATATTCGTAGTCTATCAATTGATTTAAATGTCGACTTTCTTTAAAAGAGAATTTTTTAAAATCAATTTCATAATTTAACTTACCATTGATATAAGTTTTTATGTTAAACACACCATTTTTATTATGTGCTAAATCTTGTTTGTCATAGGTGTTTACGCCAAATGAAATGACACCTGAAGCATATACAGTTTCGGACAAATAGTTACCATCATCACCTTTTGTGAGTTTAAGTTTAACTCTGTTGTTATGATGGTTTACCTGAGACGAGTCTGTTAAGCTATACCCATAAACGGCATTAACTGTAGGTTTTCTAGAATCTTTTATGTTGAATCCAAATAGCATAGGGTTCATAGGGTGTTGTCGGCTATCTCTAATTTCATAATGCAAATGTGGTCCTCCAGAACCTCCAGTATTTCCTGAGTAGGCAATGAGTTGCCCTTTTGTAACTTTCATGGAATCAGCAGTAGGGAAGAGTTCAATAGCAAATCTTTCTTTTTTATACTGACGCTCTTTTACATAAGCTTCAATTTCAGGCGCTAATTCTCTTAAATGTCCGTAAACTGTAGTGTAACCGTTTGGGTGTTGAATATAAATGGCTTTACCATAACCCCAAGGTGATATTTTAATTCGGCTGATATAGCCATCTGCTGTAGCTAGAACGTTTAATCCTTCTCGTTGTTGCGTTTTAATATCTAAACCACCGTGAAAATGATTCGATCTTAATTCTGCAAATGTTCCAGCTAATATAGGTCCAATTTCTAATGGATTTCCAAAATAATCATCTGGATAATTGTCTTGTGCAAAAAGGGGAGTTAATATTAATTGAAATATGATACAGTACAGAATGTTCTTCATCTATATAAAAGTTTTATTAATGTTGGAAACTTTAGGGGGAAATGGTATTATAAAGTTAATTTTATTTTAAAAATAATGCAAAATCTAAGCCAAAAATAACCACTTATTTTTGCTTTGAAAAAAATACTGATATTATGGTAATATTAATTTTGAAATGTTAACTTTGTGTTTAACACATAAGAACTGGTTGGTTGAATGAGTGAATTATTAAAACTTGTTGATTCTTTAGAAGTTAAGTTACAAAAAGTTGTTTCACGTTTAGAAGAAAAAGAACAGATAAACAAACAGCTTTTATCAGAGTTAGCTTTAAAAGAAGAAAATATCAAACAGCAAAATAATGTTTTAGCTAATTGGCAAGACAAGTATGAGGCACTTAAGTTAACAAGTTCTATGTTGGGTAGTGAAGATTATAAAAGGGAAACCAAGCTTAAAATAAATACTTTGATTAGAGAAATTGATCATTGTATTACACAGCTTTCAAAATAAAACAATGTCTGAAAAGCTAAAGATAAAAATTTCTATAGCCGATAGGGTTTATCCATTAACTATAGATCCCAGACAGGAAGAAGGCTTAAGAAAAGCTGCTAAAAGCATTGATAAGCTTATGAAGCAGTTTGAACAAAATTATGCTGTACGAGATAAGCAAGATGTATTGGCCATGTGTGCTTTACAGTTTGCTGCTAAAGTAGAGCAAGAAAGTTTGGATACCAATGAAGATGATATTTTAGTTACCAAGAAGCTTGAAGCCATGCAAGAGCTACTTGATAAATATATATAATAGTTCTTTAAAATAACGTAAAAATTACTGCCCGCATTAGTTATTATTTTTTGATAAACTCAACAAGTTTCAATTAAAAAAAGTGAGTCTTTGTTGTAAAAGCAAGCTGCCATTGAGCAGATCCTTGACCAACTCGTTAGCTTTAAACCTGTTTATAGGAGTTTATACAAAACTCATACTGATGTGGGTTTTTTTTATATAAATAAATGATAGATATGAATGACATGATTATACCAATACTAATTGGTATCGTAGTTGGAGTAGCAGTAGGCTTCGTAATAGCTAAAATACTAGCTAAAAATAGCGCTTCAAGCGTAATAGCTTCTGCAGAAAAAGAAGCCAAATTAGTTTTAAAAGAAGCTAAAAAAGAAGCAGAATCTCTTAAAAAAGATAAGTTACTTCAGGCAAAAGAACGCTTTATTGAATTAAAGTCTGAGCATGAAAAAGTAATTCTATCTAAAGACAAAAAAATTGCCGATGTTGAAAAACGTATTAGAGATAAAGAATCTCAGATTTCTAATGAGTTATCAAAAGTAAAAAAATCTAATAAAGAAGTAGAAGAAAAAAAGAAGGATTACGATTATAGAATCGATTTCTTAGATAAAAAAAATGACGAAATTGAGCGTTTGCATAAAAAACAAGTGGAGCAATTAGAAGTTATTTCTGGTTTATCAGCAGATGAAGCAAAGGAAGAGTTGATTGTTTCATTAAAAGAAGAAGCAAAAACTGATGCCATGTCTTTTGTACAGAATAGTATAGAAGAAGCAAAAATGACGGCGCAGCAAGAAGCTAAAAAAATCATCATTAACACCATCCAGCGTATTGGTACTGAAGAAGCAGTTGAAAACTGTGTGTCAGTATTCAATTTAGAATCTGATGATGTTAAAGGTAGAATTATTGGTAGAGAAGGACGTAATATTAGAGCGATTAGAAGCTGCAACTGGTGTAGAAATTATTGTTGATGATACTCCAGAAGCAATTATTCTTATCTTGTTTTGATTCTGTAAGAAGAGAAATTGCTCGTTTATCATTGCATAAATTGGTTACTGATGGACGAATTCACCCAGCAAGAATTGAAGAAGTTGTTAGAAAAACTCAAAAACAAATTGAGTCAAGAAATTAGTAGAAGTTGGTAAAAGAACTGTAATAGATTTAGGTATTCATGGATTACATCCAGAATTGATTAAAATGGTTGGACGAATGAAGTACAGTTCTTCTTACGGTCAAAACTTATTACAACACTCTAGAGAAGTTGCAAAATTATGTGGTGTGATGGCTTCAGAAATGGGCTTAAATCCTAAATTAGCTAAAAGAGCTGGATTATTACACGATATAGGTAAAGTACCAGAAGAAGAAACGGAATTACCTCACGCAATTTTAGGTATGCAATGGGCAGAAAAATATGGTGAAAAGCCAGATGTGTGTAATGCTATTGGAGCTCACCATGATGAAGTAGAAATGAAATCATTGTAATTGCGCCAATCGTTCAAGGTATGTGATGCTATTTCTGGAGCTACGACCAGGAGCACGACGTCAAGTGTTAGATTCATACATACAGCGAATTAAAAGACTTAGAAGAAATTGCATTCGCATTTACAGGTGTAAAGAAAGCATATGCTATTCAAGCAGGTAGAGAATTACGTGTAATTGTTGAAAGTGAAAAAGTTTCTGATGAAAAAGCAGCGAACTTATCATTTGAAATCTCTCAGAAAATTCAAACAGATATGACCTATCCTGGTCAAGTAAAAGTTACTGTAATTAGAGAAACTAGAGCTGTAAACATAGCCAAGTAGTTTACTAATATATCAGCATAAAAAAAGCCACTCAATTGAGTGGCTTTTTTTATGTTAATTAATTATATATTAAAATGCGTCAGAATACTCTTCATCTTCTGATTCAAAATCAATTTCTTCTTCAGATTCATAGCCGAAAAGACTTTGTTTCTTAATGATTTCTGGTATCCCTTCTGGTAGCATGTTTTCCCAACCATCTTCATTGTTTTCAATCATCTTTAATACTTTACGTGAATAGATGTTTAAAATACTTAAATCAGCATCTTTAATGTCTAACATTTTTCCATTGTACTTGAAAAACTTATATAAATCTTTCATTCTTGGGTGTACTTTAATGTTGTCTATTGTCATTAAGTCACCATCTTCACTTGTAAAAGGGTATACAAAAACGCGAATGTCACTTGTGGCTAGTTTTCCGAAAGCCTCAAGAATTCCACCTGGTAAATCTCTATAGTATTTTTCGTCGAATAACTCTATTAAATTCAAAGCACCCATAGCTAAACCTAAGCGTTTTTTTGTGAATTTATTGAAGTATTGTGCTACTTTATAATATTCCTTAAAGTTAGAAATCATTACGGTATGCCCTAAAGAGCACAGCAACTCTGCTCTGTCTAAGAAATCACGTTCGTTAATTTCGTTTAAACCTTCTTTTAAATTTGATAAAGTAATTTCAAATATAACTTCAGTTTTGTTTTCATCTACTTTATTATCACTAATAAACATGTCATATGATTTTTTAAACATATCCATGTTTACTTTTGTAACTGGTCTAAAACTTCCTCTTAATGCTAAGATGTTTTTCTTGTATAGTATTTTACCAGCAAGTAAATTATGACCTTCAGGACTAAACATTACAGCATCAGTCATACCGTGTTTAACAAGTTGCAAACTCATTAAACGGTTATCAACATTTCTAAATAGTGGTCCAGAAAAGTTAATAGTGTCAATTTCTATTTGATCTTTATCTAAATGATCATATAGATAAGTTAGTAGTTTTTTTGGGTTATTGTGCTTGTAAAATGCACCATAAATAAGATTTGTTCCTAAAGCACCTAAAGTGTTTTGTTGTAATCTGGCATCGTTTTCTTTAAAACGCACGTGTAAAATAATATCACTAAACTCGTCAGTTGCATTTACTTGAAAACGCAATCCGATCCAACCATGACCTTTATATTTTTTAGCGAAATCAATCGTGGCTACAGTGTTGGCGTAACTGAAAAATAATTTATTAGGATGCTTATCTCTAGAGATACGCTCTTCTAATAAATTCATTTCATGGTCCAACATTTTCTTTAGACGTGCCTCAGTTACATAGCGCTTATCATCTTCAATTCCATAAATAGCATCACTAAAGTCCTTGTCATATGCAGACATAGCTTTTGCTATAGTTCCCGAACCTCCACCAGCTCTAAAGAAATTCCTTACAGTTTCTTGTCCAGCACCAATTTCGGCAAATGTACCGTAAATGTGTTCGTTTAAGTTAATACGAAGTGCCTTGTTTTTAAGTGAGGGTGCAGCTTCAAAAGCTTTATCACCTTTAAGTTTAATGGTCATATTAAATTGAGGTTTATTCTCTATAGTATTACAAAAATAGGAAATAACTAGGTTTAAAGATAAAAATAGTGTTGAATTTTATTAGTTTTTTATAGTATTTTTAATTTACTGTAAAAAACTAAAATTTATAGGGAGTAAATGCTAAATAGTCTATAAATTAGTAGTTATATTTTGCAAATGAAAATTACATTTTTAGGTACTGGAACATCACAAGGAATCCCTGTTATTGGGAGTTCACATCCAGTATGTTTAAGTACTAATGAAAAAGATAAACGCTTACGATCTTCTGTTTTGATTGAAGTAGATCAAACAATTCTGGTTGTTGATTGTGGGCCAGATTTTAGAGCACAAATGTTACGTGAAAATCCTGATTATTTAGATGCAATTATATTTACGCATGAACACTCAGATCATACTGCTGGATTAGATGATATCAGACCGTTTTATTTTAAACAAGAAGGTGATTTCCAGTTGTATGGACATCAACGCGTTTTTGAATCATTAAAACAGCGTTTTTCATATATATTTGAAACTGAAAATAAATATCCAGGCGCACCAACTGTGACGTTAAATGAAATTGTAAACAATCAAAATTTTACAATAGGTAATGCCGTAATTACACCAATAAATGCTTATCACAATTCTTTGCAAGTATTTGGATTTAGAATAAAAGATTTTGTTTACTTGACAGATGTAAAAACTATTTCTGAGCAAGAAATTACTAAGCTTAAAAATACAAAAATTCTAGTTGTTAATGCACTAAGAGAACGCAAACATCACTCGCATTTTACACTTTCAGAAGCTTTGAGTTTTATAGAAAAGATTCAACCAGAAAAAGCCTATTTAACACACATAAGTCATGAGTTAGGTTTTTATGAAGAAGTACAAAAAAATCTCCCAAAAAATGTATTTTTGGCTTATGATACTTTAACTCTCGAATTCTAAATAAAATCGCCTTATGAAAAAGCAATTGTTTTTATACCTATTTCTTTTAACTGCATTAATGTTGTTGTTTGTATTTGTGAATACCAAAAAGGAAATGAAATCTTATGAAGATAAAATAGAAAAGCTAAAAACATTCAATTCTGAGCAGGATAATAAGTACCAAGATACTATTGCAAACTTAAGAATTGAAGCAATGGAGTTAGGAAAGTTTACTTTAGAAGAAGATGCTTATGCTATTGAGCATTTGTATAAAGAAGGTATTGATTATAAAGAGTTGGTGCCACATATAGAAGATCAGTTAATTAGTTTGAATATAGAAGAAGGCGGAAATCCGTTAGTGCCATATGCTCCAATGTTTGGTGATAGAATTATGATTAACACCATGAAAATGTTAAACCATAAATGGATAATTGCTGACTTTAGCGATGGTAAGTATTGGGGACAAGTTCTAATTGCATGTACGTATAATGAAGATAAAACCATCAGTTTTAATACTAAAGATTCTTTTCTGTATCCGATTGATGTTATAGAGTAGATAAGTGGTTTTGATATGAATACTCGTGAAGAACTATACTTTAAAAATGCAGATGACTGGCGTAATTGGTTGTCACAAAATTATGATACTTCAGGCGGCGTTTACCTTATTTTGTATAAAGTAAGTTCTGATAAACCGTCAATGCGTTGGGAAGAAGCCGTTAGGGTTGCATTGTGTTATGGTTGGATTGATTCTACAGTTAAGAAATTAGATGATGAACGCCGTAGACAATTATTCACGCCAAGAAAATCAAAAAGTGTTTGGAGCAAGTTAAATAAAACTCATATAGAAGAACTCATTGCTTCTAAATTGATGCATGAAAGCGGGATGCGTAAAATAGAACAAGCAAAAAAAGACAATTCATGGACTGCTCTTGATGAAGTTGAGAACCTAATTATACCTGAAGATTTACAACTTGAGTTTGATAAAAATTTAACGGCATTTAATAATTATACAGGTTTTGCAAAATCTTATAAAAAAGGCTATTTATATTGGCTTGCATTCAGGAAAAAGAAAAGCTACGCGTGACAAACGCATAGCTGAAATAATTAAACTTTGTGAATCAAATATTAAAACTAGAGGAACTTACTAATCATAGTTTTTCTACCAACCAGTTTTTAAATTCAAAGAAATTTTGTGGTGCTACACCGTGACCTACAGGAAATTCCCTATAAGAATTTTTAATATTCAAGTTATTTAAAAATTCAGGTGCTTTGTTTGCCCATGTATTTGGGATAACCTGATCAACACTACCATGTGATATATATATATCTAAATTAGAATGATCTTTTGTGGTCATATCTTCGCTAATAATCTTCTCATTAATATAACCACTTAAAGCGACTACATTTTTGACTTTCTCAGGGTAGGATAAAGCCACTGCGTAACTTAAAATAGTCCCTTGGCTAAACCCAATTAACGAGACATTATCTGAGTCTACAGGATAAGTCGCAACAATTTCATCAATAAAATTAGCAATCAAATCTCTTGATTGTATGGCTTGTTCATCATTGGAAAATTTCTCATTATCAGCAGTAAAATGAATATCATACCAACTATGACCATACGGTTGTAGATCATACGGCGCTCTTACCGACACAATAAAAAACTCTTCTGGTAATTCACTTGCAAAAGAAAATAAATCTTCTTCATTACTTCCGTAACCGTGAAGTAGTATAAGTAATGGTGCTTTTTCATTAGAACTTTTTGCAGCTCTTACGATATGGTGTAATGGTAAATTTTCAGTCATTGTTTCTGTTTTTGAAAAAAGTATAAATCCATATAATTGCTGTAACCAAACTTAAGAATTGAAGTTTGTCAGCATATGGCCAATGCATGATTTTAAATAGAATACTTAAAATATATACTGAAATAGCAATATAAAGAAGTGTGTGTTTTTGAATTTTTTTCATAGTGTCTGTTGCTCTCCAACCATTTTAAATAATTTCTGATAAAAATCACCTAAAAGCGGAACTGGTTTTGTACTGTTGTTTAAAGCAGACATAAAGCCGTAAAACCATAGTACTATAAAAAACACGTAAAACGACCCAGAAATCATTAAACTGTCAAAATAACCTATGAATAATGAGATGAAAAAGAATGTTGCAAATAATCCCATGGCTTGTCTGATATGAAAATAAGCATATTGATTTTTATCTTCAAAATTCATAAAAAAAGCAATTATAGTTCCAAAAATTGTTAGGTAAGCTATAGTTGCAGTAGTTTTACCACTTGTGTTTTTTGTTGACATATCTTATTTTAAAATCAGTTGGTTATTATTTATAACTCCTAAAGCTTGCCCTTTTAGAGTACTCCCTAATAAAGCAGAATTTTTTGATGTAGACATGACATCTTTCTTAGTAAATTGATACACTTTTTCAGGGTCAAATAAAGATATGTTTGCCTGTTCACCTTCAATTATTGAAGTTGGTTTCAAACCAAAACGGTTTTTCTTTTGTGTTAGTAATTCAACAACATGTTCTGTTGTAAAAATACTGTTTAAAGCTCCGAAAATTGATTCTAATCCAATACTACCGTATTGCGCATGATCAAATTCGATATTCTTAAATTCAATATCAATAGGTGAGTGGTTACTTGTTACAAAATCAATAGTGCCATCTTGTAAGCCAGCTAACAATGCTTTTCTGTCTTCAGCAGTTCTTAGTGGAGGAAGTACTTTAAAATTAGTATTAAAATCAGTGATGGCGTTATCAGTTAAAATTAAATTTAAAATAGATACAGAGCAGGTTACATCTAAACCTTTAGTTTTTGCAGTCTTTATAAGCTCTACAGATTTTGCAGTTGATATTGTTGGGATATGTAATTTTCCACTGGTATATTCTAATAAGAAAAGATCTCTTGCTACATGTAATTCTTCAGCTAAATTCGGAATTCCTTTTAAGCCTAATTTCGTAGCGTTTTCTTCTTCATTAACAATCCCTTTACCTGCAATTTTATTTTCTTGAGGATAAGATAAAACCAATCCGTTAAAATTTTGAGCATATTGTAAAGCAATTTTTAACATGTTCGGATTTTCAATTGCTGATTGAAAATCGCCAAAAGCGACTGCTCCAGCTTGTTGCATGTCATATAATTCAGCTAAGTAATCTCCTTCTGAATTCTTTGTTAATGCGCCAATAGGATGAATATTTACGGTATGTTGAAACCCTCTATTTTTTATAAAAGACACTGTTGCACTATTATCAATAACAGGGTTTGTATTAGGGTTTACTAAAATATCTGTGAAACCACTTGTTCCAGCAGTTTGTAATCCGTTAGTAATGGTTTCTCGTTCCTCAAAACCAGGTTCTCCAAAAGATACAGAACTATCAAACCAACCTTGAGAAATATGTAAGTTTTTATGACTTACCTCTTCAGCATTGTTTGTGTTTTTAATAGTATCATCAATTTTAGTAATGATTCCATTTTCAATAAGAATATCTTTTGTTTGGTTGTTGTAAGGACTGGATTTATCCAGAATAGTTGCTGATTTAATCAGGATATTCATTTAAAATATTTTAAAATGAGTAATTCTACGAGCAAAAATAGTACGGCAAAAATAACAAACCATTTCCAAAGAGTAGCTACTTTAGCCACAGAATTTATAGAGTTGATAGTATTTGTTACCGAAGTGTCGGTTTTAATATGATCATTTTCTAAAGCTTTTATGTCATGATACGCCATGATGCTTTCTGAGGTATCATAGTTAAAAGCTAATGTATACGGCGTTTCATAATCTCTATTTGTTATGGTATAAAGACCAGATTCGCCAGGTGTTTTTAAAGTATTAAGTGTTACTTTTTCTGATTTAATTTGCTGTAAAGGAGTAAAATTGAAATTTCTTTTTTTAAGATTTAATACCTCGTCTTGCTGTAATTTTATAGGGATATCAATGTTATTTTCTTTACCAATTGTATAATATGGAATAACCGGTTTTAAGCTACTTTTTGCAATATTATAAAACGTAGGAACAATAAGTGGGGCTTGCTTAAAGTTGGTGTTTTGAGTGTTTAGAGCAGTAGAAAAAGTATAAAAATTAGCATTGTTTACTAAAAGAGGATTTCCGTTTTCTAAAGTTAATAATGAATTTTGATAATTTTTTAATTGATAATGCTGTTTAAAAGTCGGGTATTGAAAATTAGAGATTTCTTTTTCAAAAACATTTGAAAAGATTGGATGTGAAAAATGAATTTTGGTCAATCTGGTTTCATTGTTATTTTCGTTACCAAACACATTGTTTAAATTGTTATAATCAGTAATGTTTCCATTATCAGAAGGAATACACACAATCACACCGCCATTTTTAGAAAATGTGTTTAAATTCTTAATGAGGGCTACAGAAATTGACTTTAATTCATTTAAAATAATTATATGCTGATTTTCTAAAGTACTAAAATCAATATTAGACGATGTATTTTGTTTGAAAATAAACTCATCTGTTGTATATATTTTTGATAAAAATTGATTGTTTCCCGCAGAACCAATAGCTAAAACGTGTTGTTTAATCGGTTTAGATTTTGATACAAATATTGTGTTGTCAAAAACACATTTTTGATCAGTCAATTGAATTTTTAAATTTAAGTTAGTTGCATTTGGTACAGAAACGGAAATAGTATTCAAATCATCTTTTAAATCTATTGCAGTTTTGCTAATGATGCTATCATTGTTATAAATAGAAATTGGAACATTTTTTAAAGCACAATGCTGTTTTTTAACAACAATATTTAAATGAGTATTTGTAGTGTTATGAGTAGAAAAATATGCAGAATCAATACTAATATTACTTTTTGAAACGGGTAATACTTGAATAAGTTTTGTGTTATAATCAGATTTGAAATAGCTAGAATCTAAAGTATTATTTTTTTGAAAGTCTGAAATACAGATTAGTCGTTTATTGACTTTAGATTTGAATAGTTGTTCTGCTTTTAAAGTAACTGATTTATAGTCTAATTGATATGGAGAGTATTCTAAATCAATTAAGTCGGTTTTGATGTCACTAAGTATTTTGTTTTTGAATGTTCTTGTGTTTGTGATGATGCTGATTTTTTCATCATTTGGGTAATTTTCTAAAAGTTCTTGAATGGTAACTTTTAAAAGCTCCCCTTTTCCCCCTTTTTCTTGATTACTAAACGAGTTGTCAATATAGAAAACAGTTTCTGGTTTTTGTAAAGGAGTATCTTTTTGAGTAAAATAGGGTTCAGAAAACGCCAAAATAATGCAAACAAAAATAAGTAACCTACACGCAAGTAACAGCCATTTTTTTAATAGGGAGCTTTTACGTGTTTTTACAACTAATTCTTTCAGGAACTTAACGTTTGTAAAATCAGTTTTTTGAAATTTACGCAATTGAAATAAGTGCACTATTATGGGGATTAGTAGCGCGAATAAAACGTATAATATGTTGGGATTATTGAATTGCATTTTACAACTCAAATATATCATTTATAATCAACTTATAATAAATGGTTTTGATGTTCCTTCAAAAAAAAAGATCTGTTAGAAAAACTAACAGATCTTTTTACCCCAAAAAAACTTACTTAATCCATAATCTTACTTATGGACCATTCAAAGATACAATTTATATGCATGTTATGAAATACCCAATGTTGGGTATTTTTGACTAATTATTTTTGGTTAGTTGTTGTTT
>CBCXVT010000014.1:0-16828 GCA_965178635.1 Flavobacteriaceae bacterium
CCCATAAGCCATCCACGGTAACGAAATACCACTCCAAATACGATCATTCGGATGAGGGATCATTGGGCGGCCTTCTCCTTTAATAGATAAGCCCAGCTTCTCATTAAGCCCCATGTTATATAATCTATTCACAAAACGTTCTGGATCGTTCTCAAATCCTTTTTGCACAATTTTCACAAAACCAGTATTAGAAGACACCTCAAAAGCGCGGGCTGCAGATATCTTTCCATAGCCGCCTTTTCTAGAATCTCGAACATGTTTACCATAAAAAGTCAACACACCGTTTTCCGTATCAACTACTGAACTTGAATCAATTGCTTTATCTTCTAACGCAGCAACCATGACCATTAACTTAAATGTAGATCCAGGCTCATGCGACTCTCCAACAGCATGATTCAATTGTTCGGAATATTTTCCTTTTGAATTCCTTTTCAAGTTAGAAATTGCTTTCACCTCACCAGTTTTTGTTTCCATAACAACTACCGTTCCGTGCTCCGCTTCAAATTTTTCTAATTGCCCTAATAACGCATGATGAGCAATATCTTGAATATTGACATTGATTGTGGACACTACATCTAAACCGTTTTTTGGCTCAATTTCATTCTCATCATTAATTGGTTTGTATTGTCCTTTTGCTATTTTTTGCTTCAGACGTTCACCGTTCACTCCTTTTAAATACTCATTACCATAAGCTCCTTCAATCCCAGCTCCTGAACCTTGCCACCCAATAGTTCGTCGTGCAATCTCAGCAATTGGATGCTCTCTAATCGTGTGCTGCTCAACAATAATTCCGCCTTTATAAGCTCCTAAATTGAAAATCGGAAAGTTCTTTATTTTTATATAATCTGAATACCCAAGATTTCTTGCTATTAATGTATAGCGGTTTTTATTTCGTCTAGCTCTCTTTAATTTTGATTTGTAATACGATGCATTCTTTCCTAACATTAACGCTAATGAATCACACAATGGCGCAAGATGTTCTGTGAAGTTATTTTTTGACACTGTTACCGCATCAAAACGGATATCATATTTAGGTACAGATGTTGCTAACAAGCTCCCATCATCGGCATAAATACTTCCCCTATTCGCTTTTATTACATCTTTTTTAACCGTACGCTGTAAAGCCAACTCTCTGTATTTGTCACCATGAACATATTGAATACTGAATAGTTTATATACGATAAACATTGCAATAACTAAAAAAACTAGCACTACAACATACAACCTATTCAATATGTTCTTACTGGCAACTGACACAACTAAAAACTATTTTTCTATTACTTTTATTTTTTTTGGAGGCTCTTCAGAAGATTTCAACCCACGAGCTAACATCTTCTCTGATATTTTTGACTCCATTTTTAACTTCATTAATTGCGAACGTAAATCAACATACTCAGATCGCAACTCTTTCACCCTCTTATCCAGGTCTCCAATCTTGAATACTTTCTCTTCTGCTTTATGAGAACTTGCAATCATTATTAAAATTAAGAGAATTGAAAACCCAATAAATCTCCAGTTCCCTAACGCATCTTTATCAACTAAAAAACGCCCTTTTAGAATATTTAAAAACCTAGTCTTCAATACGCTCTGCTATTCTTAATTTTGCACTTCTCGCTCTATTATTTACTTTAATTTCTTCTGCAGAAGGGATTATCATTTTCCCCTTTTTCTTAAAAGGGACAGATATGTTTCCATAAAAATCTTTCTCAGGTTCACCTTCAAACATTCCACTTCTAATGAAACGCTTCACCAACCTATCTTCTAATGAATGGTACGATATCAAACTCAATCGCCCACCTTTATCTAGCAATTCTGGCGTTTGCAACAAAAACTCTTCGATAACCAAAAGCTCTTCATTCACTTCAATTCTAATAGCTTGAAATATTTTAGCCAACACTTTATGTTCAGCATGTTGTGGCAAGAATTTACTCACAACATCTTTCAACTCTTCTATGGTATTTATTTTCTCTTCACGAGACGCGACAATTTTTGCCGCAATAGCTTTTGCATTTGTCAACTCGCCATAAACAGAAAACATACGCCTTAACTCCTCTTCCGAATAATCATTTACCACATCATAAGCTGACGTACTCATCTTCTTACTCATTCGCATATCCAACTCTGCATCAAAACGAATTGAGAATCCTCTTCCAGCCTCATCAAATTGATGAGATGAGACACCGAAGTCTCCAAGAATTCCATCAACTTTTCTCACGCCATGAAAACGCAAAAAACGCTTAATAAATCTGAAGTTCTCATGAATCAGTGTAAACCTTTCATCGTCAATGATATTATTTAGAGCATCTTCATCCTGATCAAATGCAAACAAACGTCCTTTATCACTTAAACGAGACAAGATTTCTCTTGAATGACCGCCACCACCAAACGTCACATCTACATACACGCCATCTGGATTTATATTCAACCCATCAACCGTCTCTTTTAATAATACTGGATTATGATACTCCATCAAACTCATCGTTTTTTCCACCCATAACTTCCTCTGCTAAATCTGCAAATGCACCAGCAGCGTCATCTATGACCGCTTCATATTTATCTTTATCCCAAATCTCAAGAATATTCACTGCAGACGAAATCACAATTTCTTTTGCTAAACCTGAATACCCTATCAAATCTTTTGCAACCAACAACCTTCCAGAACTATCAAGTTCAATCATTTTCACCCCTGCAGTTAATCGTCTTACAAAATCATTGTTTTTCCTATCAAACCTGTTTAGCTTATTTACTTTCTGCATTAACAGATTCCACTCTTCAATTGGATACAACTCCAAACAAGGTTGAAAAACTGACCTTTTCAATACAAATCCGTTCTCTAACACAGGCATCAATTGTTTTTTCAACGCAGAAGGCAGCATTACACGCCCCTTTGCATCAATCTTACACTCATATGTCCCTATTAAATTTATCACGAATTCAATTACTTTTTCTTTTTTCAAAGATATGAAGAATTTTACCACATTTTACCACATAACCCCACTTTGTTAATAAGTTTTACCACTCACACCTTTACACAACGTAAACATTGCATTATGAGGCTGTTAAAAACATTATAGAATTCATGTTTTCATAAAAAGAAGAGCATAAATGATGTCAAAAAAAAGCCGTAGATTTGCCAATTAGAAAACATTAGCTTTAACCGAAAACTAACAGCTAGTTGTACAACATTATTTTATGAAGTTCACACTAAAAAAAGAAAAAGAATATAATTTTATTGAAGCAGGTGAAGGCACCCCAATCGTGGTATTGCACGGATTAATGGGAGGACTAAGCAACTTTGAAGGCGTTACTAATTATTTTCCTGAAAAAGGCTATAAAATAATTATTCCTGAGCTACCTATTTACAGCATGTCATTACTGAAGACAAACGTAAAAAGTTACGCTAATTATGTTAAAGACTTTCTTGACTTCAAAAAATTAGATAATGTTATTCTACTCGGAAACTCACTAGGGGGACATATCGGCTTATATTTTTCAAAAATGTATCCTGAATACGTAAAAGCTTTAGTAATTACAGGGAGCTCTGGACTATACGAGAGTGCAATGGGTAGCGGTTATCCTAAACGCGGGGACTACGAATTTATCAAGAAAAAAGCTGAGGATGTCTTTTATGACCCAAAAATAGCAACAAAAGAAATTGTTGATGAAGTTTATGACACTGTAAATGACAGAAATAAGCTAATTAGAACTTTAGCAATAGCCAAAAGTGCCATCAGACATAATATGGCGAAAGATTTACCGAACATGTCTCAACCCACTTGTATCATTTGGGGTAAAAATGACTCTGTAACACCTCCTGATGTCGCTGACGAATTTCATGACTTACTTCCAGACTCAGATCTATTTTGGATTGACAAGTGCGGTCACGCAGCAATGATGGAGCGCCCAGAAGAATTTAATGAGCTGCTAGATAAGTGGCTAACAACACGCAAATTATAACCATTCAACTTTTAAGTTGATAACTATTCCATTATAATGAAAATTAAATCTGCTGAATTTGTAGTTAGCAATTCATTAGTTGAAAAATGCCCTAAAGAGCGTTTCCCTGAATATGCATTCATAGGCCGTTCTAATGTTGGTAAATCTTCACTAATCAACATGTTAACCAACAAAAAAAGTTTAGCCAAAACATCCGGTAGACCAGGAAAAACACAATTAATAAACCATTTCATCATTAACAAAGAGTGGTTTTTAGTTGATTTACCTGGATATGGATATGCTAGAGTTTCTAAGAAATCAAAGAAAACGTTTCAGAAGTTCATTACTGATTACTTTGCAAAACGTGAGCAAATGCTTTGTGCATTTGTACTAGTTGACTGTAGACATGAACCTCAGAAAGTAGATTTAGAATTCATGGAATGGCTTGGAACCAATCAAGTGCCTTTTAATATTATTTTTACGAAAGCTGATAAATTAAAACCTGAGGCTTTGAAAAGAAATATTGCACGCTACCAAGAAATCATGTTAGAAACTTGGGAAGAATGCCCTCAACATTTTGTGACATCTTCAAGCAATTACCATGGTAAAGATGAATTGTTAAATTACATAGAAGCTATTAATAACTCGCTTCAAAAATAATCATTGAAACACTAAAAAAAAGCACTACTGAATCTTTTAAAAGATTCAGTAGTGCTTTTTTTTTACTTTTTAAGCTCTAATTTTTCTGCAAAATAGTCACAGAAATCCTTCATAGTTAACGCCATTTTCTCATCTTGAGTGGCACGCTGATAAGATTCCGACATGCTCACTAAAGTTTGATGAAAAAACACTTTCATTTGATCTACAGGCATATCCTTAGTCCATAAATCTATACGAAGAGACTCTTGCTTTTCCGCATCCCAAACAGACAACATCATTGCTTTAGAATCTTGATTTTCAACACCGCCATCTTTAGCAGTAAAACTTAATTTTTCAGGAACACGATTTTCATCAAGTTCTATATTTAATTTTATTTCCGAAGTTACTTTTGACATTACTGTTCTGGTTTGTATTTTGATTTTTCAAACAATTCCTTACCATCCATTGCGATAAGTTCGCGCAAAGATACGTCATTCTTTTTCATAAATGACCTGACTATTTGCCAACCTATATACCTTCCTAACATTCCAGGAGATTCGCTATCTAACTCAAGATAAAACTTAGAAAACGGAGCAGGTGCTATGAATCGTCCTGACAACGCAGTATCAGTACTAAACAACAAATCTTTCTCAACAAAATAACTCCATATTTCAGATTCATTTGCTTTAGACCACTCCAATTCAGGTTCAGAATACCCAATTCTTAAGGCTTCAGACTGAAACGGCATGAAAATATCTTTTAAATACAACTGCTTACCGAAATACACCATTTGATTTATTAACGATCGTTGATTTCCACTCTGAATATATTTTTTAGCATACACTTCTGCAACATCAGAAATCAATTGCTCTTTTCTTAAGTTTGCTGATATATAACTCGGAATACCATTATAAAACTTATGATCTGCACCTAAATAAGTATCCACAGCAATCAATAGAATATTATTTTGCAATAGTATTTTATCCCTATAAGATACCATCGATGTGGATGTTACCACTTCTGGTGTTTCAAATTCAGGGAAATTATATTTAATATGCTTAAACAATAAATTCAACTCTGCCGTTTGCTCTTTGAAATCAGGAAATACTTTTAGTGATTCTTCTAACAATTCTTGCTCAAGAGTATCTATTTTTTTTATAGTCCATAAACTATCAACATTAGCGCCATTGCGTGGTATAAAATAGGGGTACTTCTCTTTTAAAACATCAAAAGAAGATATATCAGTATTGAAGAAATCTTTATCAAAACGCTTGACTTCAATATCCATTTCAATGTTAGATATTTCTTCTGGAGTATCATATTCTTTTTCAGAACAAGAAATTACCCCAATAAAAAGTACACATAAAAAAAACTTATACATCATATTTTATAGCTATTTATTGTCATAACGAAAAAACTACTCGGAAAATTTCACGCTTCTAAGAAATAAAATTATTTTCGAATAAGGCAAATTTAAACAATAGATTGTTTCTTTACAGTCAATCACAAAAAAAGTCATTATGCAAACAGAAAAAGTCATAGATCACATTGTTAATTGGTTAAAAGATTACGCAACTAAAGCTAATGTTAATGGCTTTGTAATTGGTATTTCTGGAGGTATTGACTCTGCGGTAACTTCTACTTTGTGTGCCAAAACTGGATTACCAGTTTTATGTATTGAAATGCCAATTCATCAAGCGCCTAGTCATGTGAGTAGAGCGCAAGAACATATTGCAGATTTAAAACGCAAGTTTCCAAAAGTAACAGATACTCGAGCTGATTTAACACCCGTTTTTGAAGAGTTTAAAACTGAAGTTACTTTAGAAGGCAAACAAGAGGTTGTTGACATGGCTTTAGCAAATACAAGGGCCCGCTTACGCATGACAACATTATATTATTACGCCGGACTATTAGGCAGACTCGTAGCGGGAACAGGTAATAAGGTTGAGGATTTCGGCGTAGGCTTCTATACAAAATATGGCGATGGTGGTGTTGACTTAAGTCCGATTGCTGACTTGATGAAATCCGAAGTATATGAACTAGCAGAGGCATTAGATATTTGTAATAGCATTAGAGTTGCCAAACCATCTGATGGCTTATTCGGTGATGCTAGAAGTGACGAGGATCAAATTGGCGCTAATTATGACGAGCTAGAATGGGCTATGAAAATGCAAAATCAAGGTCAAGTTGCTGATGACTTTTCTGGTAGAGAACAGGAAGTATTTAAGATTTATACAAGTTATAACAGACGAAACAAACACAAAATGGATCCTATTCCTGTTTGTGTGATTCCAAAAGAACTCTATTAGAGTTTACAACACCCTATTTAATTTTTCTGAGAGTACTTTTTTTAATGCTGTATAATCCATAATCTCTTGAATGATTTCTATATTAGAAATTTCTTGAGAAACAGATTTTGCCAACTCATCAATTTTTTTGGTGACTAAAAAACGTCTTAATGACAATATGTTTTCATTTACAAGACGTCCAATATTATCTTCTTTTTTAATTGGAAATATATTTTGTCGCTCCCAGTCATTTAAAGAGTAACGCTCCTCATTCATCAAAATAGAAGTGACTTCACTAGCAAGCACAGGTTCTAAAACATTGACAAATGTATCTATTTGAAGCTTGCTGTCACTTTGTAATTTTTCAACAATTTTATAATACAACACTTGAAACAATTCATTTGCAAATTCCACCTCATCTTCTTGTAAACTTAGAAACACTTTTTGATGTACTGAATTTACCTCTAATTCTTTATCTAATTCAAGTTCCCCTGTATCATTTTCTTTTAAATAATATTCTTCAAATTCTGTTTCAACAGTAGCATACAACAATAATATTTGAATGATTTTACGTTCTAATTCATATTGCTCATCAACTTTTTTAACTGGCTGTTTAGACTTATGAACAACATCAAAACTTTGCTGTTGTTGTTTCCCTCCTTTTTTATCGCCTTGTCGAGCTTTATTTGATAACTGAGCAAGCGTTGAAAATAATACTTGTTCAGAAATATCCATTATTCGCGCGCACTCTTTTATATAAAGTTCACGTTTTATTGTATCTGGAATCTTAGAAATACTCGTGATGATTTCACGAATTGTTTCCGCTTTTTTTATTGGATCATTTTTGGCTTCTTCATTTAGAACACCAGCTTTAAACGCAATAAAATCTTTTGAATTCTCTTCCAAATACAACACCAAGTCTTCATGTGGTGTTTTTTTAGCAAACGAATCAGGATCTTCACCTTCAGGAAATGTACAAATTCGCACATTCATACCTTGCTCTAAAATCAAATCTACCCCACGTAATGATGCTCTCATTCCAGCGGCATCACCATCAAAAAGAATTGTTATGTTTTTCGTTAGCCTATTAACTAAACGAATCTGATCACTTGTTAAAGCCGTACCAGATGACGCCACAACATTATGAATTCCTGTTTGATGCAATTGAACAACATCAGTATATCCTTCTACTAAATAACAATTATCCTCTTTAGCAATTGCTTGCTTTGCCTGATAAATACCATATAAGATTTTACTCTTATGGTAAATTTCACTTTCAGGTGAATTTAGATATTTAGCTGCTTTTTTATCGTTCGTTAAAATTCTACCTCCAAAACCTAAAACACGACCACTCATTGAATGAATAGGGAACAATACACGCCCTTTAAAACGGTCAAATTGCTTGGTTTCTTTTACAATTGTAAGTCCTGTTTTTTCTAAAAACTCTAACTGATAACTATTCTTTAACGCCTCTTTAGTAAATGCTTCCCATTGATCTAAAGCATACCCTAATTTAAACTTCTGGATGGTTTCTAATGTAAATCCACGTTCTTTAAAATAGGTTAATCCAATTGCTTTACCTTGCTCGTTATTGTGTAGTATTTCAGAGAAATATTTTTGGGCGTATTCAGAAACCAGATACATGCTTTCACGCTCACTAGCTTGCTCCTTTTGCTCATTAGACTGCTCCGTTTCCTCTATTTCAATATTGTATTTTTTAGCCAAATACTTAATTGCTTCGGGATAAGAACAATGTTCGTGTTCCATTAAAAAAGCCACCACATTACCCCCTTTTCCAGAAGAGAAATCTTTCCATATTTGTTTTACTGGCGAAACCATAAAACTTGGTGAACGTTCATCTGTAAACGGACTTAAGCCTTTGAAGTTACTTCCTGCTTTTTTCAATTGTACAAAATCACCAATAACCTCCTCTAAACGAGCAGTCTCAAAAACATTATTTATGGTGGTTTGTGAAATCAATTTATGATACAATTTTAAGAATGGTAAATGTACTAAATAATATAAACAAAAACGGATTCACTTTGATTAGTGAATCCGCTTCATATATTGTAATTTTTTTTAATTATATGATTAACATTGCGTCACCATATGAGTAAAAGTTATAACCTTCTTTAATTGCTTCATCATAAGCTTTCATTACGAAATCATAATCAGCAAATGCAGCAACCATCATCAGTAATGTAGACTTTGGCGTATGCAAGTTTGTTATCATACAGTTAGCAATACTAAACTCATGTGGTGGATGGATATATTTGTTTGTCCAACCATCAAACTCATTTAATGTACGGTTAGAAGACACTGAACTCTCTAAAGCTCTCATCACTGTTGTTCCAACTGCACATACTCTTTTCTTCCTAGCTTTAGCTGTATTAATAGTTTCTACAGCAGGTGCTTCAATAACCATCTCTTCAGAATCCATTTTGTGCTTAGATAAATCCTCAACCTCAACCGGATTAAATGTCCCTAAACCAATATGCAAAGTTACTTCTGCAAAATTCACTCCTTTGATTTCTAGGCGTTTTAACAAATGCTTAGAAAAATGTAATCCTGCAGTTGGCGCAGCTACAGCTCCTTCATGCTTTGCATAAATTGTTTGGTAACGCTCTTTATCTTCTGGCTCAACATCTCTTTTAATATACTTTGGCAATGGCGTTACACCTAACTCGTTTAGTTTTTCTCTAAATTCTTCATAAGGTCCATCATATAAAAAACGTAACGTACGCCCTCTTGATGTTGTATTATCAATAACCTCAGCAACTAAAGCTTGATCTTCTCCAAAATATAGTTTATTACCAATTCTTATTTTTCTTGCCGGATCTACTAAAACATCCCACAAACGCTGTTCTTTACTTAACTCACGCAATAAAAACACTTCAATTCTTGCTCCAGTTTTCTCTTTACTACCAAATAAACGTGCTGGAAAAACCTTTGTGTTATTTAACACCATTACATCATCTTCATCAAAATAATTGATTAGATCTTTAAACTGTTTATGTTCTATAGTTTGTTCTGCTCTATTCAATACCATTAAACGAGATTCATCTCTGTTTTCTGCTGGATGCTCAGATAATAATTCTTCTGGAAGTTCGAAATCGAATTGTGATAATTTCATGTATCTATTTAATTAGGTTGCTAATATACAATCTGAACATAGGGGTTGTCAAGTAAATTGGCAATTATATTTTATTTATTTGTATTCCGAGTGTTTTTAAATCGTTCCAGAATTCTGGATATGACTTTGAAACAACTTCAGACTCATTAATCACAAGATCTGTTTTTAAGGCTAAAGGGGCAAAAGCCATAGCCATTCTATGATCTTGATACGTATCAACGTTAACTGCTGACTTGACACTTGAAGCGGTTTTTAAATGTAATGAATCATTTGTAATAATCACCTCAGCACCAAATTTTGTCAACTCAGTTTTTAAAGCCTCTAAGCGGTCTGTTTCCTTTATTTTCAAAGTGTGCAATCCGTATAAATCACACGAAATTCCCATTGCAAAAGCTGTAACAACTATTGTTTGTGCTATATCTGGAGACTTATTTAAATTAAATGATTTATAACCTAAACCGTTTTCTGTTTTTATGAGCAGTATTGAGTTATTTTTAAATTTAGTTGTTACACCAAACTCTTTGTAAATTTCAACCAAACTACTATCACCCTGAAATGAGTTTTGTTTATATGAAGATAATTCTATTGTAGTGCCAATATCCGATAACGCAACGATACTATAAAAATACGAGGCAGAACTCCAATCTGATTCCACAACAAATGTTGCGCTTTTTAATGCATCAATATTACTTTTAAATGAATTTACATTTATGACATTATCAACGAACTCGGTTTCTACACCTAATTCATTTAACAAACTTAAAGTCATATTTATATATGGTATCGACGTAATTTCACCTTCAAGCGTTAATTGCAATCCGTTTTTTAATACTGGTGCAATTAATAATAATGCAGAAATATATTGACTAGACACATCAGCTTTTAGAGTCACCTGATGTTTATCTAACTCTTTTCCTTTAATCAATAAAGGCGGAAAACCTTCTTTTTCTTTATATGAAATATCAGCACCTAAAACCCTTAAAGCATCAACCAATACACCAATTGGACGCTCTTTCATTCTTGACGAACCTGTTAATACACTTGTTCTACTTTCCTGAATAGATAAATATGCAGTTAAAAACCGCATAGCAGTACCTGCATGATGTACATCTATAACTTCATCATTAGAAGATAATGCTTTTTGAAGCACTTGAGTATCGTCTGAATTTGATAAATTATCAATCTGTAATTTTTCAAACAAAGCTTGTAGAATCAACATTCTATTTGATTCTGATTTAGAACCAGTGATTATCACATTACAAGAAGGATGTACTTCAGATCTATTGAGCCTTAAATCCATTATTTCTTTTTATGTTTTTTCAGCTGAAAATGCGCCATTAAAAAACCATACACTAATGAAAATATCGCTAATACAATAATGTAGTTTCTAAACTCAGGTGTTAGCACATACACAGAAAACTCTTGAGTGAGCACGCTTATAAACACTTTTATAATTACGGCAACAATGAAAAACACTGTTGAAAAACGTAACCCTAATTTCAATAATGATGTTGTTACTAATTTCTGACTCATTACTTTAGTTTTTCATTATTATGATGCCTGTCATGATCACGTTTTGTTTTCAAATCTAATTTCTTATCAAAAGCATCTTGTAGGTCAATCCCTGTCTGATTTGCTAAACACAACACCACAAACATGACATCTGCTAGTTCTTCACCTAGGTCTTTATTTTTATCACTTTCTTTCTCGCTTTGCTCACCATAACGTCTTGCAATAATTCTAGCCACTTCACCAACTTCTTCTGTCAATTGTGCCATATTAGTTAATTCGTTAAAATAGCGAACACCGTGATTTTTAATCCAGTTATCTACGTCTAATTGTGCGTTTTTAATGTCCATATTATATTTTTTCTAGAACTATTTTTTCTGCATTTTTTTCAATCATTGTCTTATAAATTGTTTGAAGTTCTTTATAATACACTACTGGAATTGTAGAAAAGTTAACATTTAACGTCTGCGACACTTGAATTTTACTTCCACTTTGCTTTACTAGCAAATTATAATCTCCAATATTATCAGACATTAAAAGTTTTACACTTTCAGGTAATGCTTTAACTTTGTACCCAACAGGAATTTCTATATTGACAATTGTTTTTTCTGTTTTTGGAAATTTAAAATTTATAGGATAATTCCTTTTTTCATTATTAAATATATTTTCATTCTTAGTAAGAAACAATAATGGCTGTATATATAAATCACCCCCTATTTCTTCAACACCTTCCTCATAAGAAAAGCTATAAGAAGATTGAATTGGTTTTTCTGTTATTAATTTATTAGAAATTTCAAAATTTTCAACATCAACGTTACCTAATTGACTTGACAAATTACTTGTTAAGTCACTTTCTTTCACACCTTGAAATTCATTTCTATATTCAAAAGCATTATATAAAGTTTGCTGACTTCTTACACTCCCCTTCGTTGTAAAATCTTCATTTAAGCTTGCGCTAATCATGGTAGTATGTTTAGAATTTTCATTTGGAAGTATCTTAACCCATTCAGAGCTACCATCCTTTTTAACCAACCTTCCTTGCCAATTTAAAGCTTTAGTTGAAATTATATTTTCAGTAGAATACTTTTTTGTTGCATCTAATAGTATTTCACCACCATTTAATCCTATATGGCAAACTACATAATTAAATCCTTTTCTGGTTGGAAATAATGGCGTGCCATTTCCTATAGTACTCACTAAAATTGGATTAGCATTTATACCCGCATATCTCAACATTGAAATTAACATTAAATTTATATCCGCTACATTCCCTTCCCCTTCTTTATACGCTTTTCTAACACCTTTATCTGCATAATACCCATTCAAGTTATTATACTTTACTTTAGATTTCACATAATTAAAGATTTTATTGATAATAATTTCTGGTTTTGACGTACCAGAAAGTAAAGCATCTAAGTCATTTTTGTAATACGACTCTTTATTCAACTCACCTCCAAAACCATCATTTTCATATATAGTTTTAGTAACCTTATCCCATGTTGTGGAATAAGATTTATACGGTGTGTTTGGTAATCTTATTTGTTGTAACTCTAGTTTTATTGAAGCGGCATAATTGCTTAAAGATGTTACATATGACTCGTCAGCCAAAGCAGGAATATTTTCAGCTTCTAACACTGTCCAGTTTTCTTTAAAAGCAAGTTCCGAACTATTGTATTCTGCTTTTCTTCTTTTAGCCGTAACACTTGCATGATCTACTCCAGCAACTGTAATTCGTCTTTCTTTATAGTCATACTGTAAGTCCGGCAGATAACTAGACTTTAAATTTTGATAAGCTTTATATTGAAAATACTCTGGAGTTCTCAACTTAAAATCAAGTTTTTTAATTGGAATCATTTGCTGAAAATACACATCATTAATACCTAACAACTCTGATTCAATAGTGTACTTGTATTCTACAATTGACCCTTCTTTAATATTTGGCAATGTAAACTTTACTTTACTCCAATAATCATTTGTTTCTTCGTCAAAAATACCACCTTTTTTTAATTTTGTTTGACTAATTTTATTAGAACTTATATTAAATGTTGTAGCTTTCAATCCAACTAGACTTTCCTTTCTTTCGTTAGATTCATTATATAAATTTATTGTTTTAGTAGCGTAATCAAACCCTTCTTTGGTGTAAATTTTTATACGTTCATGAATTTCATTTTTTTGAATAAACCCAATACCGTGTTCATAATCAAAACTAATACGTTGCTTTCTATATAAAACGGTTGCATTTGCATCCGTATCAGAAGGATTGTTTTTTTCTAACAACTCTTCTTTTGATACCTTTCCATACTTATAATTTTGCGCACTTATTGTCGTTACCCCAAATAACAACACGAAAGTTAATAATAGTGTTTTTCTCATGATTCTTTTTTAGTTAATATAAATTTCGATTTATCTTTTTTAATTATTTTTTTAATAAAATCCCTATACGACTTGTATTTTTCTTTAGGAAATACGCCTTCTTTAAGTATTAATTTCCTCTGGTATTTAACAGTAGTATTATCTACTTTATTTATCACTATTTTGTACTCTCCAAACTCAGATGACAACTCGTAATTTTCTGGTATAATTTCAATTACATAACTATCAGGAATTTTAAATTCATATGTATCACTATCTGAAAACGAGCGTTCAGTTTCAAAAGGCAACTTTCTATCTGAATATTTTATTGGTCTATTAGTAAACCTATTAAAAGGGTTTATGGGTACAAAAAATTTATCAGCTGCATTAGTTACATAATTGCTTACTGTCACATTTAAATTTTCATGAAAAACAACATTTTCTTTATCCAAAGATATTTTGTTATCATGAAGTTTCATGCCATTCAAATACTCCCATCTGTTCAAATACTGTTCTTCCAACTCATCAGACTTCAACCTTTCTTTATATGATTGGTTATCAAATTCCATCCCTCTAGATTCTGATTCAAAATCCGCCATCATTCCTCCTTCAGTATTTAATTTAATTGTAGCAGTAGTTGAATACGTACTAACTGTCTCATCATAAATTGGTGTATGAACAATTTCTCCTCCTGTTGGTTTAACAACCAAAACATCTCTGTCATCTGTAAAATTGCCTAAAAACCCGAATGGAATTGTCTGACTTGTACATTCCAACCATATAGTTTCATTTTCGAGTGGCACATTTAAAAACACATGATTTCCTTGTAGGGATGTGAAATCAATATCTAAATTTTTTTTTTCATTACCCGCAAAAACTAAAGTATAAAAAGCTTCAATCCCTTGAGATTTAAGTAATGCCTTTGTATAGTTTGTTAAACCTTTACAATCACCATATTTCACCCTATCAACTTCTGAAGCTTCAATAGGTTGCCAACCTCCAATACCTAGTTGCACTCCAACATATCTTGTATTATCTTGCATATATTTGTAAATACGCCTAACCTTTTCTTTTGTAGTGGTTGCTCCTACTATTAAATTAGACATTTTACGTTTTGTACTCTCATCAATAATATCCCTTTCAGATAACAATTCATTGTATTGCCATAAACCAAACTCTTTCCAATTTGTACAGGTTCCGTATTTCCCTTTCAACTCAAATTCATTTAAGGCTACACGAATCCATGGCATAATTGTTAAGAAACCTGGTGACATACTTTCTTTTTCAATTGCTTTTAAATTTTCAGCCTCAAAAAACAGTACATCTCCTTTGTCATTCAGGTTTAAATTATATTCATCAGTATTATAACTTTTAAACTTATAGTCTGATTCTGTTAGGTTAATTAATTTATAGCTAGATTTTTCAACACCAATATTATAACCCTCTATGGGCAACCATCCATTTAAATGAGCAGTCGATTTTTCTTTAACCTTAGATTCAAAAATGATTGTGTACGGATAAGTTGACGGGTAGTGCTTTATATACTTTACTCTATCATCCATATAAAGCTGCCCATTACTTACTGCGCTTACATCTGAAAATTCTGATTTTCTGTATTTCTTAATTACATTTCCTTCGGCATCAAGTATCGTTGCTGACAATTTCATTATCGATCTTGACGAATCATCGTAATGTTCATATATACCTGTATGTTGATCACCAAATCTATTTAAAATTGTTACAACTCTATATTCTGAAATTATCATTTGATCTAATGCAACAACTTCAACAGAAGTATCATGAACCCTTATAACTGCATTAGCATTTTTTTTTAATTCTTCTGGAATTAACTTGACACCATAACCCCCTTGAGCCAAAGAACTATACCCCAAGCTCATCACAAAGCTTAATATCAAGATGTTTAATTTTTCAAATACAGATTCAATATTTATAACCTTCAATGTCTTCTTTTTTTTACCAATTACTTACTCTTATTTTATCAGCAATCAAAACTACCCCACAAGGAATTCCAATCCATATTAATTCACTCATAATAACTCTCAATCCCCATTCTGAAAAAAACTTTTCAACACCAATTGGCGATACCAGTATTGGTCTAAAACCAAAGAAGTAACGTGTGTTTTCAAAAGGAATAAAAAAGCCAACACCTAAACCACCATTTGTCATAGCGTCAAGTATAGCATGTGACAAGGTTGACAAAAATAAAACTATAAAAAATAATACTTTGTCTTTTTTTCCAAACACAATACTTAATATTCCTGACCAAATTACAGCAAACAGTATTGAATGTGTAAATCCTCTGTGCCCTAACCAATGTTCATAAGGGTATCCTAATTTAAAGGACATGACATCTACATCTGGAAATACAGCAGATAAAATTGCTAGCAACATTAAAACTTTAGAAGTTCTTCTATCAAGTATTTTTGACAATGTTCCTCCTACTAATGCGTGACCGAATACTGATGCCATTACTCTTTATTCTTTGTGTCAATTGTAATTGTTACAGGGCCATCATTAACTAAAGATATTTTCATGTCAGCACCAAATTCTCCTGTTTGAATTGACTTACCAAGATCAAACTCCAATTGCTTAATAAATGATCGATATAACGGAATTGCTACATCTGGTTTAGCAGAACGTGTAAACCCTGGTCTATTTCCTTTTTTAGTACTGGCAAATAATGTAAACTGACTTACCAAAATCACTTCACCTTTGCAGTCTAAAATTGATCTATTCATCAAACCTTCTGCATCCGAAAAAATTCTCAATTTTGATATTTTAGCTGATAACCATTTGATATCATCAACAGTATCTTCAGGCTCTACTCCTAATAAGATGACAAGCCCACAACCTATTTTAGCAACTATAGTTTCAGAAATTTCTACTGATGCTTCAGTAACACGTTGTAAAACTACTCTCATAAAAACTAATCTTTTTTATGATCGTCAAC
>CBCXVT010000015.1:0-3874 GCA_965178635.1 Flavobacteriaceae bacterium
CCGTGTATTTGTTAGTCAATACCACTTTTTTAAGGTTAGATATCGTATCATTATCTACAATTTTATCTAACATTAATGGCAACATTAAAGTAATGTGTTGCGTTTCAAAATTAGAAATACTATCTAATAACCTAAATGAAGCAACCTCAGCTTTAACAAGTTTACTTTTTGGGTACTTTAAAATCATCCCAATCTTTAAACCATCTACCAAATTTGGGTTTAAAACTTCTAATGAATCTTTAGAAACCCCAAGTTTTTTAGTCAAACTATAAAAACCTTCCTTTGGCTTAACTGTATAATATTCAAATTTACCATCTACAGTGTTTACATCATCAGTAACAGTTTCTATTATTGCCTTTTTAGTTATTGTTAATACCTGTCCAATTTTTAAACCATCAATTATTTCTGGGTTCTGAGCTTCCAACTCAAGAATTGTAATGCCGTATTTTTTTGAAATACCATATTTACCTTCTTTAGGTTGCACCTCATGGCTTAAAGTCTTCGTAATTACTTTAGTTGTAGACACCTCAACTATATCCTTAGGAGTTTTCACTACTTGAGGAGCTAGCTTTTTATTAAATACTGGGATTTTAATTTTATCTCCTTTGCTAATCTGGTTAGCATATAAACTAGTATTGTATTTTTTTATATTTGCTTCACTTACACCATGAGCTTGAGCAATATCCTGTAAAGATTCCTTTTTCTTTACCCTATACTTCATCAGCCCAATTAAAGTAGCGTCAAAAGGGTACTGATTGTTATTTAACAACACCAAAACCTCACCAACTTCTAGTCCGTCTTCTATATCCGGATTTAACTGTTGTAACTCATAAGGGGACACTTGATATTTTTCAACAATTGTATTTAGGGTTTCTCCAATAGCCACAGTATGCTCTTTAAAACCTTGAGCAAACGCTGTTATTGAAATCCCTAAAATAAAAAGTAATCCTAAAAATATTTTTCTCATATCCGTAATGTATTTCTCAATAACTTAAAAGCAATCATCTTGCCAAAAATAAGTCATCTTACAATATATAATTAAATTTAATCTAATTAAAAAACAAAGCCACCAAATTTGGTGGCTTTTTATATTTTATATCAAATAGTTATTATTCCCACTCAATAGTTGCTGGCGGCTTAGAACTGATATCATAAACAACTCTATTCACTCCTTTTACTTTATTTATAATATCATTAGATATTTTTTGTAAAAACTCGTAAGGTAAATTTACCCAATCAGCCGTCATACCATCAGTACTTTCTACCGCTCTTAAAGCGACTGCTTTTTCATAGGTACGTTCATCTCCCATTACTCCTACAGATTGTACTGGTAATAAAATAGCTCCTGCTTGCCACACCTTGTCATACAAACCATGTTCACGTAAACCATTAATAAAAATAGCATCTACTTCTTGTAACATTGCTACTTTATCCTGAGTAATATCTCCTAAGATTCTGATTGCTAAACCTGGTCCAGGAAACGGGTGACGTCCTAATAATTTAGCGTCAATCCCCATAGAAGCTCCTGCTCTACGAACCTCATCTTTAAAAATCATACGTAAAGGCTCTACAATCTTTAATTTCATAAAGTCCGGTAAACCTCCTACATTATGATGTGACTTAATTGTTGCTGATGGTCCACCATCTGCAGATACTGATTCAATTACATCAGGATAAATAGTTCCTTGAGCTAACCATTTAACACCATCTATTAAGCTAGCTTCTTGATCAAACACATCAATAAACACTTTACCAATTGCTTTACGTTTTTCTTCAGGGTCTGATAATCCTGCTAATTCATCGTAGAATTGTTGAGAAGCATCTACTCCTTTCACATTCAATCCCATTCCCTCATATTGTTCTAATACAGAGGAATACTCGTCCTTACGTAATAAACCGTTATTTACAAAAACACAGTATAGATTATCACCTATTGCTTTTTGTAATAAAACTGCTGCAACAGTAGAATCTACTCCTCCAGAAAGTCCTAATACAACTTTATCGTTTCCTACTTTTTCTTTTATATCAGCTACAGTAGCATCAACAAAATTATCAGAAGTCCACTCTTGAGCAACTCCAGCAATACCAACTAAAAAGTTTTCTAACAATTGTTTTCCATCTGTTGAATGATATACCTCTGGGTGAAATTGAATAGCATAAGTTTGCTCTCCTTCAATTTCGTAAGCTGCATTTTTAACATCATGAGTACTTGCAATACACTTATAATTAGCTGGTAAACTTAAAATAGTATCGGAATGACTCATCCACACTTGAGAACCAACATTGATCCCTTTAAACAATAGAGATTCAGTGTTTACATATGATAAATTTGCACGACCATACTCACGTGTATTAGACGAACCAACTTCTCCATCATAAAAATGAGCTAAATATTGAGCTCCATAACAGATACCTAATACTGGTTTTTTTCCTTTAACAGCGGACAAATCTATCATTGGTGGATTCTCTCCTCTTACAGAATGCGGAGATCCTGATAGAATGACTGCTTTATAATCGTCAAAATTGTATTTTTTACTGTTATAAGGATGAATTTCACAGTAAATATTTAATTCTCTTACTCTACGCGCAATCAGCTGCGTAACTTGAGAACCGAAGTCTAGAATAAGTATTTTATTTTCCATGTGCAAAAATAAAAATTGCTTTTTTACCCACCTAAAGAAACCAAACTTTTTTTATTCGAAATTAAGACTTCTTTGCAATAAATGAATAATAGATATTAATCCCCATTATTGCAGCATTAGTAATTATAATTGGCAAACCAATCCTTATTGTAGGCATCATGAACCCGTAAATCACAAACAACAAGCAACCTACCATATTTACCCTTCTTAGCTTCTTAACGTCTTTCATTGTGAAAGAACACAATACCACTATTGACGCTAAATAGCCAACTACCTCAACTAAAGTTAAATCCATAATTTATATTATATATTAAACAAAACCGATGGCAATAGTACAAAAAAAAATGTCACTGTAAATTTTACAGTGACATTTATATTATAATTACTACTAAGTAGCAACTTAAATTATTTTAACGGATTACGTTTTCTTTCGTTTTCTGTTAAATGAACTTTACGTAAACGTAAGAAATTAGGCGTAACCTCAACATATTCATCTTTTTGAATAAATTCTAAAGCCTCCTCTAATGAGAATTTAATTGCTGGTACAATTTTAGCTTTATCATCTGCTCCAGAAGAACGTACGTTAGACATTTTTTTAGTCTTCGTAATATTAACTGTCATATCATCACGTCTTGAATTTTCTCCAATAACCTGACCTTCATAGATATCTTCTCCTGGCTCAACAAAGAAACGACCTCTATCTTGTAATTTATCAATAGAATAAGGAATTGCTTTTCCTTTTTCCATAGAAATTAATGATCCATTTTGTCTTTCTGGAATACCACCTTTTAACGGCTGGTATTCTTTATAACGGTGCGCCATAATTGCCTCACCAGCAGTAGCTGTTAACAATTGGTTACGCATACCGATAATTCCTCTAGATGGAATAATGAACTCGCAAATCATACGATCACCTTTAGCCTCCATAGAAACCATTTCACCTTTACGCATAGAAACCATCTCAACTGCTTTACCTGAAACTGATTCTGGCAAATCAATAGTTAATTCCTCTACTGGCTCACATTTAACACCGTCAATTTCTTTGATGATTACTTGTGGCTGACCAATTTGTAATTCATATCCTTCACGACGCATTGTTTCTATCAATACTGATAAATGCAATACACCACGACCGAATACTAAAAATTTATCTGCACTATCTGTTTCGTTAACACGTAATGCTAAATTCTTTTCTAATTCTTTATTTAATCTATCTTTAATATGACGAGACG
>CBCXVT010000016.1:0-10259 GCA_965178635.1 Flavobacteriaceae bacterium
GGACTTTCAAAATCTTGTAATGCTCTGTTAACCGATTTGTGAAAATAGCGGTTATTTTGCAATGTTTTGGTTTACATTTCTATCTAAATACAAAGATACTAAAACCTAATATTCAAACCTATATAAATAGAATCAAACACTATGACACTAGTGTGTATTGATGAGTTTATACCTCTGCAGGCATTGTTAAGAGACTACTTCAAGATACTTATCAATTACGTCCTCTTCAATTCCGCAATACTCTGCAAATTCATTAGGAGTGATAAACTGATGTGATTGTTTTCCAAAATGTAGTTTTATCTTACTAATTAGGTAACGACTATAGCGTTCACTTCTTCCAGTAAGAAACATAATATCTTTTGTGTAAATACAATGTCTTTTGATATTTCTCATACTTCATCTATAGACTATCTTAGGTTGAAACTGGCAAAATCGGCAAAATCGGCAAAAAACGCCCTTTTCGGCAAAATTGACAATCGGTTTATGGTTTACTACTTAAAGATACGGAGCTTTATTGAGAACAAAAAATTATAGAATTATGGCAAGGCAAACAGGTATTATTAAATTAAAGGGAACTCTAGATGATATTTCCTTTTACAAAAGTAGTGACGGACATTTAGCTCGTACCAAAGGAGGTGTTGATGCAAACCGTATCGCAAATGACCCAGCGTTTCAACGTACGCGAGAGAATGGTTCAGAATTTGGTCGCGCTGGTAAAGCTGGTAAACTGATTCGAAATTCTATTCGTGTGTTATTGCAAAATGCAAAAGACAGACGAGTGGTTAGTAGATTAACCAAGGATTTAGTAGCTGTCACCAAAACGGATACAGTAAACCCAAGAGGAGAACGTACTGTACAAGATGGAGATTTGAGTGGCTTATTGAACTTTGAATTTAACTTCAATGGAAAATTAGCTTCAACACTTTTTGCTCCATTTGTAGCAGCCTTTGATCGTGTGTCAGGGAATGCAGATGTGACATTAGCAGCATTTAGTCCTACTGTGCGAATTGCAGCCCCTACAGGGACCACTCATTTTAATATTGTTATGGGTGCTGCAGAAGTAGATTTTGCAAATGAGTCATTTGTGTTTGAAACAGCAAGTTCAGGGATTTTACCCTACACAGCAGCGGACACTGCTCCAATAGCATTGAATGCGGCACTCACTGCAAACTCAGTATTACCAATTATTGAAGTGGTTGGTATTGAGTTTTACCAGGAAGTAAATGGTGAAATGTATCCATTGAAAAACGGTGCTTACAATCCGCTGTCAATAGCTTTAGTAGATACTGTGTAATATGGAATTAGTACTCCAAAGACACTATTACAAAGAGGGCACAAATAGTACCCTCTTTGTTAATGGTCATTTTATCTGTTTTATGATAGAATTGCCATGGAAAGATAATCAAAGAACCGTGTCTTGTATTCCGGAAGGGACTTATGAGATACGTCCACGGTATTCAGAGCGGTTTAAAGCTCATTTACAAGTCTTAGGTGTCACAAAACGCAGTTTGATCTTAATTCATCCTGCAAATGACGCACAAAAGGAGTTAGAAGGTTGCCTGTCACCAGTTAGTCAGTTGTCAGGAATAGGAAAAGGTTGGTCGTCACGACCAGCTATGCAAAAATTGCTTTCACTTTGTTATCAAGCTTTAGAGTGTAAAGCAGCATTACGATTAACCATAACATCAGAACATTATGAATTTAATAGAACGGTATAATAAACCCACACCAAAGTTTTTTAAAGTCTTACGAAACATCGGTATTGCATTAGCTACCGCTGGAGGTGCCATTATAGCAGCGCCAGTAAGCATGCCTGCATTAGTAGTCACTATTGCAACGTATATGACAGTAGCTGGAACAGTGGCAACAGCAGTAAGTCAAGCTGTAGTAACAGATGAGGTTCCTAAATCTTAGGAGATGTCTTTACTATTGATTGATTCACATACTAAGGCCGGTATTTTAGGCGGTACAATCTTATCAGCTTTTATGAATCTAAGTTGGCATGCGATAGTTTATACTATAATCATGGCTGCCATCGGGGCTGTAGTTAGTTTTGTAGTCTCCCTATTACTTCGTTGGCTAGTGAAACAGTATTTCAGCTAAATATTTTTAAAAGAGAAGCGAAAAAATCGTCAAAAAAAGAAAAGAGAAAGCAATTTATATTGGCACGATAGTGCCGAACTTTGCAGGCTCTTTTCTTTTTTTATTTAGTACATACTTTAATGTATACTAGGAAAGTTTAGCTCTAAAGACCTATATAAATCTCTCATTTTAGAACGCCATCGTATTCTTGCTTGTTGCCAAGTTTTCCCGTCTGGAGTTATATCTATTCTATCGTTTGAATGCATTGGTCTAGAACTCATGGTATTTCTACTTTTATCGAAAGCCAATAAAGAAGCTGGATTTTTAATCGGACAATCTTCATCGTCTAAATCAAAAATAGTTTTGTCGGTTGCTGCATTGAACAGTTTTTTCTTTTTGCTTAAATCTTGATATAAGTCTACTAATTTTATTTGATCAGTTATATAATCCAAGTCATAAATGTCTTTTTTAGCTGAACGGCTAGCAGCACTAACTAACTTAAATAACCCTATATCTTTAAAAGAAACTAATCGGATGTTATTCTCGATTTCAACAGGATATAAAAACTTCATGTTTTGTAATATCTCAACTTTAATAGTTTCTTCTTCTTTTTGTATGAAACATCTTAAAAACACATATTGATCGTTTACTTTACAAGGATAATCTAAACCTAATAACGTTTTACCGAAATAATCTTTTAATTCTTTTTCTATTTTAGAAAATCCATCAACCCCAATAATATCATGACAAAATAAATCTATATCAACAGATTTACGATGATTAAAACGAAGTGCTAAATTGGTACCACCTGCTAAGGCAAAATTAGAAAGACTAGGTAATTGTTGAAGTTCAAGTAAAACTTGTTTAAGCACATTGGAAACAGCACTCATATTTTGAAACGGTAGAAAGGTTCTACATTATATCTTTTAGCTATCAACTCACAAACAGAATTACTAATGCGTTCACGCGTATTTCTTAAAATGTTAAGGATAGTTTCTGTAGTATATAACTTCTCTAGTTTCTGAATGTCTTTTGAAAAGGTTATTTCAGTTGTAGCATACAACGCTCTAGGGATTATAATATCATTATCTTCACTTATAGATAATTTGCTATAATCCATATCCCAAAACAAGTGTTTAGGAAACATATTTGTTATGTTAGCTTGGTTTTTCATTACTACTATTATAGTACAAAGATATACAATATTACCATAATAGTGTGTTTTTATAGTTTGTTCATTACTGAAACTACTATATAAAACACTTTTTTTAAGGTTTAACCATTAAATTGTAAGTCATTTTTGAACAGGTAATCAAAAAGGCGCGAGCCGCCTGCGAGATGAGCAAGGGTGTTGTGGCAACATAGCCTGATACGTTTTTAATCCAATTATTTTATTAGTTTTTGATTTTTGGAGAAGGCTGCCACAGCTACGTGTTACACGCGGGTGGCGGAGTTTTTGATCCAAAGAAAAGGTAAGTGCTATACTTTATGAGGTGTACCGATAGGGAAATCTGAATAAACGTTTAGCTCTTACTGCGCGTTACCGGATGTAATCATCCTGCTAAGGTGATTTTATACGGCAAAAAAGATGGCTCAAAAACTGTGACACCCTTATGCCCCAAAGCATACACCCGCCCCACTATTCGAAATCACATGACTTCAAAATAAACCGTTTCACTTCCTTTCTAAGTTCAACCATAGTAATACCTATGCTTGAACTTATGAAAACATTTATTTTATTGTCCTTTGCTTTCTCTTTACGCAGTTCTGACGTATGCTTTGGGTCAAGCCCGAAGCGACCCAGCAGGCTCGCAAAGCATTAAGTAGCGGTTGCACCCTATGAAATTTATCTGCACGCTAGTGCAAACTATACAGGGAAAATAGTTTATGCCTAAGACTACATGTCTCAATCATTTCCTTTTTTTCATTGCCAAAAAAAGAAACAAAAAAGTCTAGGCTTATGAATCTTGTTTTAAATTGTTTGTTCGCACACTAAATTTTAGAAACTCCCTTCGGTCAGACAGCCTAAAATTTTTACGTTTATCTCACTGCCAATTATAACAAACAATTTTCAATATGCCAATAACCATTCTCCTGAAAAAGAACTCTTGACTTATACTACGCTAATCATAAGGCATAACTATTTTGGGTGCAAAAGTAGCTACGGGTGAGGAAGGTATGTATTGTGTGGACTAAAACAAACCCAAAATGCCAACGCGGATGTGACACCACAGTGGTGTTTTGGGTGGTAGCTGCAAGAGATAAACTTGGTTTCATTACTAATGATGAGATTACCACGGCTTTTTATCAAAAGCCTCGTAATGACGTAAATCACCTCTTGCAGCTATGTTTTAGAGAACAAAAAGGAATGCATGACGAACACCATATTACCTGTTCATGGATGCTTCTATTTACATATAGACTCTTTTATAAATATTTGAGTATACTTATTTTCAATTTATTTAATTTTATTACAGTCATTCTTTCAAAGACTTATCTTTTTAAACTCCCTTTAACACCCCATCTGATTTCGGATAGTCTGATGTCAGTTTCTTTATATCTTTGGAAAGGGGAGTCTGTAAACGGTACCCAAGGATTAGGCATTTTAGACGCGTATTTTTGTGCTAATAACTTATCCTCTTGTTTGGTAATTATAGTTACACAGTCTGACAACTTAAGTAGTCTAGCTACGGTGTCTTTGCTTTTGTCAGATTGTTGAATTAGTTTTGAAATATAACTAGCTGGAATAGCATGTTCATAAGTGAATTTTTTTTTGTCAATGGCACTCCTAGTTAAAGGTTCTGAAATTTGTAAAGTATTAAATACCTCTAAAGCATTTTCAGAGATAAAATACTTATCTGAAGCTAAAGAATATCTGGCAATATAATTTTTCAACCCATATGTGGTTGACTGTCCATAGTTGAACACATTTTCTACGTTTACTATTCTATAAATAATTTCAAAAATAACGGTTTGTAATTCATTCATATCTAACATCATTATTAATACATCAAGTGTTTTTTAGAGTTGTTTTCCCAACCAGCCTTGGATTTGTACTTGACGAAATAAATTTTCAAATCTGCCTGCGATTCATAATCTACAAAATAGATTTTTTTATCAGCTTGAGACGCATAGTCTACAAAAAACCATTGTCCTTTGTTGCCTTTTGCACTAGAGGCATAGTTTTCTTTAAATACTAACACATCCGCATTTGATGCGTAATCAACTACAAACACCTTTATGACAGCTTGTGAGACATACTTTGTAGCATAGACTTTTTGTGCATTAACGTTAAACGCAATAAGCATTATAATGATACTTATGGATAGGTTAAATTTATAATTATTCATATTATTTTATTACTGTAGTTAAATATTATCAGTTAATTAGCACTATTACCAAGTGTTATAATTGGTTAAATCTAACACCATACCATCTGCTCTTTTTATTTTTTTAACAAGCCCTAAACCAGTAGGGTAAAACACAAATTCATACATGTGCTCTGAGCCAAAAATATCGGGTTGTAGAAATGGCAAACTATTTTTCCATTCGTTAAATTTATTAATGTCTTCTTTCGTTAACTTAAACTCCATAGATCTCTTTCTGTTGAATTATAGTTTACAGCACTTTTTTTACTTCAGAAAACATAAAGTCGTACTCTTCTTTTCTAAGCTCTGGATCTGTTAAATACGCATTGGTATATTTGGGTGTAAACACATTTGAAATGATTGTATTTTGTCCAACTGGCTTAACACCTAAGCAAAAAGATAACTGCTTAAATAATTCGCTTTTAAGGAGATATATATCAACTGAACAAACTTCAGATAAGAGTAAATATTTCTTGTCTAAATCTAATATGCTTAAATTTTTACCGTATAGTTTCCTGCTTTTGTCGTCTTTAAGATTTGTTTCAATTAAGATATAATCTAACTTGTTTTTCAATAGTTCGTCCACAAGTAGTCCTCTTTTTTTAGCTTCTGAGATGTATTCGAATAACTGTTCTTTTATTAATTCATTTGTAACGATACTATTGTTTTTATTTTGCCCGTTAACAATAGTTATCACTGTTACTACCATCATTATACTTAAATATATCTTCTTCATAGTTATCTTATTATGTTGTTAATTATTATTAAACGTTTCTTTTAGTGAAACGGTTTTTTTCTCATGATTATATACAAGCCAATCACACTGTAATGACTTATTATTTGCAAATCCCCCTATGATACAATAGTCTATCCATTTCTTTTTTCCATTTGCTTCTACATACCCTTTTAGTCCTCTGGCGTCCCATTTTTCAGTTAAATATTCGATATCTCTATAATTCATTGCGCCATCCCTAAAAAGTTTTTTGTTATGCCACATACGACCATTAAATTCTTGAGAATGCTCTTCTTTAAACTTTAGAAATCCTCCTGGATATACTAAATCAATTTTTTCTATTGGTATGATGAGGTTGATAAATTCACAGTATATTCCCATAACTTAGATTAAGTTAATTAATTTAAAAAGCAGTATGTTATAGCACATGAAGTTTATGTTTTATTACATCAATGTATTTGAATATGGTTTAAGCTATTGATACTTAAGACGCTATTTTATAGTTATTGATATGGGCTGGGATGCGTTTAGCAATTCGGTTTGTAGAACGCTTTATCATAATTCCTACAGCATTGGTACTCACCCCCATTAGTTCAGCTATTTCTCTATGTTTTTTATGTTCAAAATAAAATAACTGTATCAATTTCATTTCGTCTTCTGTAGCTAAAGACAAACATGTGTTGACCAAAACATCTATGGTGTGATCATAATCTTCATCTGCAATGTATTTAAAATTAAAATACTCAGTATCTACATAGCATAGTTGTTTTTTTTGCTTTCGTATGAAATCAATACATTGATTTTTACTCATTGTTGCCAACCATGATTTCAAACTCCCTTTTTCTGGGTTGTAGTGCTCATTTCGAATATAAGCTTTCAGGAAAATATCAGACACACATTCTTCAACATCGTTTCTGTTTTTAATGTATTTTTTAACTATAGAGAATACGAGACCACAGTAGTTTTGATAAACCACATCAATATTAAATACTTGCATAGAATATTTATGACTTAGAAATTAAACAAAAAATTGAAATGAATATATTGGAAGTTAAAAGCTATTGTTTTTTATAGGTAATCATATAATTACACCTAACATTTGCGTTTTAATCTTTAAAAATTGAACTTCAACGAAAATACGAAAAATAATTGGTTTTTCCAAATTTATTATTGTATAGCATATGCGTTAATTTATTTTTATCGTTAGCGTGTGATGAAAAACCTTGTAATTAATATGGGTTAACTTTCATAGATTTTGTTTTCAGTAATACTTATACGTTATTAGGTTGATTTTTATAACAATGAAATCAAAAAAATATTTATTACACTTAATATGTTATAAATATCACCGTTATTACGTTATAGCATTATATCACTAAAATGGTAACATTAAAACTCATCGTACAACATTGAAAAGACCAGTAGACATTATAAATTGTGAAACAGTAGCAGATCTTCCATCATTAGAGTGGATCATCAGTCCTTTACGGCATAAACATATCAAAGTGATATTTAGTCCAGCTATTATTGGTGAACGATGTCGTATGAAGAAAGCATGGAAAGAGGATCTAAAAGACTTTAAGGTGACTATTCCTATGGCACGCCCAGAAATTAACATTATTAGATTGATTAGTGATATTGAAGTTATTGAACATCAAGATTTTTTTGAACAATGTGCCAAAGACTATCATAATTTAGCAACCCAACTCATCACTTCATTAGCAGAGCACCTTAATATTACGATTAACCCAAAACGACCGCTTGATAGTTTTGAGTTTTTAAAACACTGTGATCAAGAACCAGAAGATGCCGTTTTTGGTGATTGGAACTATTTTGTACACGGCTATGATTGTGGATTTACAAACTTAACTACAGGTCAAAAAGTTGAAGTTTCATTAGTTAATGAGCTTGAGTTTGGTAGGCTTGACCCTTATTTTTTTATTGGATTTATTAAGTCTACACAAAGCTACAATTCATTACCCGTTGAGGTTTACGACGATTATACCGAGGGGCTTAGAATATTAGAAAAGATGGTTGACATAGGAAAATTCGAAAAATTAACTAAGGGGAGTAACTTTCGCCAAGCTATTGTTGTTACTGATCGTGCTTAAAAATATTTATAAACAATTTAAATTATATTTTATGCTATATATACATTCCTTTATTATAATTTTCATCGCGCTATATTTAAGCAGTTGTACTTCAAAACCACAAACAGATCAGCATCTTTTAGATGTGAAAACTGATACAATTTCTGAATCTCAATTAGGGCAAAGTGGGATGAACATCAATGCTTACGAGACCTATTTATCTTTAAAAAAAGACTTAGATAGCACTTATAAAGTTACTCTTAACAAATACAGAACATGTGAGTATTGTTTTGATGCCGCAGACTCCCTTAGAACCACTCAAATTCATCAAGCCCTTATTAAACACCATACATCTTGGCAAGCCCTACAAGAGTTGGAGGATGACATTTTAGGAAATATCTATTATGGTGGAACCATGCGGGGCGGGGTGATGAACCTAAATCGTAGAGATCTTATAAATGCACAACTGGAGTTTTATAAGAATTTTTATTAATGCTAACGCGTAGTTTTATATTCAGTATCCATTTTTTGAATGACGACTCCGCCAAAGTGATGTGGTTCTGCCTTACATAATACATCTTTAATATAGCATTCTTTATAGGGTATACCATGTTCTTTATTAATAGGTCTTTTGTATGAGTTTAAATAGTCAATATTTAATAGCTGTGAGTTGTTATTAACTATTTTCAAATAACTTCCATTATTATCCCATATACCGATTTGTGTACAATCTGAACAAACTGTTTTCGGATACCTGCCAGAATAGTACATTCTTTTTCTGCAAATGGCGCAATATTGATGTAACACCCATGGTTCTAATTTCATACTGTAATAACAATGTCGGATCCAATCATATAGAACTTTATGTTCACTGAAGCTCAATTCACGTGAACTGACAAGTTGGTTATGCCCATAACAAAAGAATCTTATCATTGCTAGATGTTTTCCGCATAAATCATACTCTTTAAACCAATTTTTATTGGCAGTAAAATCCGCCCAGAATAAGGCTAAACTATCAAAGGTTTCTAACAGCTTAAAAGATTCTCGATCAACTGTTTTATAATCTTCAACAGTACAGTCGCCACATAGCCATTGAAACTTATTTTCAATAAACAGTAGTAGATATCGTTTTGACAGATCACGACAATGGAATACCTGATGGCCTTCTTGTATCGATGCTAATTGCTCATCAAATTGTTTAATTAAATTTACCAGTTTTAGATGTTTCATATTATTGTTATTAAAACAACTTAATTAAATGTTTTTTATATTTATGAGTAAATAATCAACATTGGTTCTATTTAATAAGGTAATATCTCGTTAACCAAAATATTCATGCCAATTGTAGCTTTTTCTTTTATGACTGTTAAATTAATCCCCTCTTCAATCACCGGATTTGGATCTATATACACTGTTTCACAATTTAATGGTGCTGCAAGTAATAGGCTGGAAGCGGGGTAAACCTGAAGTGTAGTTCCAATTACCACTAAAAGATCAGCAGACATTACAATTTCTGTTGCTTTATCCATGTGATAAATGGGCTCACCGAACCATACCACATCCGGTCGTAACTGCCCGCCTTTTTCGCAGTAATCACCCAATTTGATATCTGTATCAGTTTCATATACTAAAGATGGGTCTATCGTACTCCTCTGTTTGCATAATTCGCCATGCAAATGGATTACATTTTCACTACCTGCTCGTTCATGTAGGTCGTCTATATTTTGGGTGATTACCGATACTTGATATCTCTTTTTTAGTTCAACGATGGCTTGATGCGCCGAATTTGGTTCGGTTTTTAAAAGTTCTTGACGACGTGTGTTGTAAAACTCTAACACTAGCTCAGGGTTGGTTGCAAAGCCTTGTGGACTAGCCACATCTTCAATTTTATGATTGTTCCATAAACCATTATTCCCTCTAAAGGTTTTGAGACCACTTTCTTGACTGATACCAGCACCAGTAATAAATACAATGTGATGATTTTTA
>CBCXVT010000017.1:0-23107 GCA_965178635.1 Flavobacteriaceae bacterium
TGGATAAAAGGGTATTCATATGCTATAAATGCAATGGCACTATTAAAATCGGAAAACATTGAATTTCATTACACAATTTTAGGCGTTGGTAAAGATTGTGAAGAACTACAATACTTGATTAATGAACATCGTTTAGAAGACGACATTTCACTAGAGCCAAAAGTAATGCAAGAAGAAGTTTATGAGAAAATGTGTGAAAATGATATGTTGTTATTACCTTCATTGGCAGAAGGCGTCGCAAATGTATGTATAGAGGCAATGTTGTTGGGAGTTCCAGTAATGTCTACAAATTGTGGAGGTATGTCAGAATTAATTTCTAATAATGAAACAGGATTTATAGTACCCATACGATCTTCTGAAGCAATAGCAGATGCCATAAAGAATATAAGTTTGAAGCCTGAAAAGGAGATGATTGAAATTGTTGAGAATGCACGTATAAAAGCCATTGACCAGCATAATGAACATAAGATGATAACAGACATGGAAACCTTATATAGAAGAGTTTATGAAGATAATTAAAACTCCAATTATACCGCATAAGCAAACTTTTGTGAAAGTTAAAAACCAGTTGCATGAATTAGATTTTAAAGCAATTTGTGTCTTTACAGCTTTAGGCTTTTTTTTAGATGATGATACTTATTGGTTAGACACTAAAGTGTTAAGACCCGCAACTATTAATACCATAGATGATAACGGTTTTTTAATTGATTCTAAAAAATGGTTTCATTGGCATTATACACCGAGAGAAATTACAATTGATGATGCAACCTCAGAATTCACACATTTGTTTGAAGCGATAATAAAGGAGGGTGTTTCTGATAAAAATGTGATTTTACCCTTGTCTGGTGGTTTAGATAGTAGAACTCAAGCAGTTGCCTTACACAAATTAAAAGCTCATGTGATGAGTTATAGTTATTCTTTTTTAAACGGCTATAAAGAGTCTAAAATTTCTAAAAAAATAGCTAAAGTTCTTAACTTTCAATTTGATGAGTACACCATTCCAAAGGGGTATTTATGGAAAGATATTGATGAATTAGCGCATATAAATAAATGTTATTCAGAGTTTACGCACCCACGGCAAATGGCTGTGATTGGTGACATAAGTGAACTTGGTGAGGTATTCTCGTTAGGACATTGGGGCGATGTCTTGTTTGATTCTGATGAGTTAGGAGATTTAACAGAAAAAGAGCTAACAACCATTTTAGCTAAGAAAATAATAAAAAAAGGCGGCTTAGAGCTAGCTGAAAACTTATGGACTAACTGGCAAATTGAAGGCAATTTCAAAGACTATTTAAATGAGAGGTTGTTGTGCTTATGGAACAATATAAAAATTGATGATAATTCAGCTAAAATACGTGCATTTAAATCGCTGTATTGGGCACCACGTTGGACCTCTGTAAACTTAGCTGTGTTTGAGAATAAAAAGCCAATTCAGCTGCCGTATTATGATGATCGCATGTGTGAATTTATTTGTACAATACCTGAAGAGTTTTTAGCGAATCGGAAAATTCAAATAGAATATATAAAAAACAATTCTAAAGAAGCTGCAAGTGTTATGTGGCAAGATAAAAGACCATTTAATTTGTTTACATTCCATTGGCATAAATTTCCGTACAATTTACCGTATCGCATACAATCAAAGTTATTTAGAGTTGTGAATCAAATTTTAGGACGTAAACATGTACAACGCAATTGGGAATTGCAATTTTTAGGAACTGATAATGAGCAGCATTTAAAAAATGCTATTTTTGATTCAGAGTTTAATGAACGTTTTATCTCAAAATGTATAATAAGTAAATTTTATCATAACTTTAAAAATACTGACAGCGTAAAGTACTCACATTCAATAGCAATGTTACTAACTTTAGCCATGTTTTTTAAACAATCAAAAAACAATGAAAATTAAAGTATGAAAGTATCAGTGGTATTACCAATTTATAATGGAGAGAAAACTTTAAAAGCAACACTTGATAGCTTATTGAATCAAACATATAAAGATTTTCAATTAGTTGCTTGTATTGATGGAACTAAAGATGGTTCAAAAGCCATTTTAGAAGATTATAGGACAAAATTTAAAGCACTTTTAATTTTAGAAAATAAACATAATAGAGGGTTAGGCCCTACCATGAATCGATTAGTTTCAAATAGTATAGGAGATTATATTGCTGTAGCAGAACAGGATGATTATTATTATAAGGATCGTTTAGGTTTACAAGTAAAGTTGTTAGATGAAAAGGAACATATTGGTTTAGTCTCTGGGGTTTCTGAGTTTTGGGATGGAGAAAAAATCACGATGAATTTTCCGGGACTTCTTGTTAATGGCGGTCAATACCCCAAAGGGGAAGATATGTTTTTATTGAATTATAGAAATCAAATAAAAGTAGTGAATAGTTGTATGATGTTCCGTAAAGATGTGCACATAAATAATGGACTATATTTTACCAGTCATTACCCTAGCATAAGTGTTGATTGGACTTATGTGTTAAGATTTTCTTTAGTTTCTGAAATACATGGTTTGTCTAATATTTTAGTCAGGTTAGATAGAAGACAAGAAAGAAATTCTGTGACTTCAAATAAAAGTAAACAATTTAGTGCTTCAAGAGAGTTGATTAGATCATTTGCTTATGAACATCCTTATTTGATTAAGAAATATGATTATAAATTTGCTATGACAACACAACATCTAATGGAATTATCTCATTTTGGAAAGTTGAAATTCATGATATATTATTTCGTGTTTTTTATGCAAAATCCAACAGATGTACGTTGGAATAAATATATTACCAAGAGATTTAAACAATTTATTAAAAATTAATATATGAAAAAAAAAGATTTATTTAATAGTTTAGCTTTTAAGTTATCAACTTATCAACTAAAAAAGTCATTCTCATACACAAAGTTTAGTGACATATATGACTTTGCCCAAAGTTATGTAGGAAGAGGATATTACGATAGAATATCTTTAAATCAATTTAAATCAGAGTTTAATGATTTTGCAGATTATATTAAATCACATAACCCAAAGACAATAGTAGAAATAGGAACAAAAAAAGGGGGGTCTTTTTTTATATGGGCTCGATATATAAAGCCAAATCGTTTAATTTCAATTGATTTACCTGGAGGTATTCACGGTGGAGGGTTTCCGAAACAAAAAATACCATTTCTTAAATACTTTTTGTCAGATAAGAAAGACTCTAATATTTCTGTAATTTTAGGAGATTCTCAGTCTACTAAAACCTTAGAGAAGCTTAAACAAGAATTAGGTGGTGATAAAATAGATTTTTTGTTTATTGATGCAGATCATAGATATGAAGGTGTCAAAAGAGATTTTGAGTTGTATAAACCATTAGTTCGTAAAGGTGGCTTAATTGCATTTCATGATATAGTAGATACCGAATATCATCACAAATTAGATTGTTTTGTTGATAAATTTTGGAATGAGATTAAAAATGATTATTCACATATTGAATTTATTCAAAACCCTACTCAGCACAAATATGGTATTGGAGTTATAACTGTTTAAAAAGGTTAAATGTCAAAAATTAAAATACTATTTACAATTCCGAATTTTGATACTGCAGGAAGTGGTAAGGTTGTTTATGATTTGGTTAAAGGCTTAGATAAAGATAAATTTTCTCCAGAAATAGCTTGTTTTCATAACAAAGGCGCTTTTTTTAAAGAGGTTGAACAGTTAGGTGTGCCAATCCATATTATACCATTTACAACTAGTTACAAACCATATATTACATTTTTATCACGTGTAAATAGAATTTCAAAGTTCTTTAAAAAACATGAATTTGACCTCGTTCATTCATGGCATTGGAGTTCAGATTTTTCCGAAGTATTAGCAGCCAAAATAGCAAGAGTACCTTACGTGTACACTAAAAAAGCTATGAGTTGGGGCAATAAGGCTTGGCGTATAAAATCAAGGTTAAGCACCAAAATATTAGTGCTTAATTCTGATATGATTCCACGGTTTTTTAGTAAACTGAAAAAGAAAACAATATTAATTCATTTGGGGGTTGATCTAACAAAATATAGTCCTCAAAAGAGAACCCGTGAAACAGCTTTAGGCTTACAGTTTAAAGAATCAGATTTTGTAATTGTTACTGTTGCAAATCTTGTGCCTATAAAAGGAATTGAATATCTAATACAGGCCATAGAAAAGTTAAACGATTCAAATGTTAAATTGGTTGTTGTTGGTAATAACAAAAATGAATATGGTCAAGAATTAATGCAAAATACAATAAACAAAAATATCTATTTTATAGATAAGCAATTAGATGTGAGACCATACCATGCTATTGCTAACCTGTTTATAATTCCAACAAAAACAGTTTGGGAAGGACTGCCAGTAGCACCAATAGAAGCCATGGCATCACAACGCATAGTTATAGGCTCTGATGTTGAGGGGGTGAATGAAGTGCTGCAAGATTATCCAAATTGTTTATTTCCAGCAAAAAACGTACAGGCTATATGTGGTAAAATAAAAGAAATCCAACAACTGTCTATTGAAGAAAAAGAGGCTTTAGAGCTCCAAATGAGGAAAACAGTAGAAGAAAAATTCAGTTTGTTAAAATGTATTTCTGAACACGAACGCTTTTATTTGAATTTACTAAAATAGATTATGAAAATAGGCCTTGTACTTTCAAATCCACCAGCATATTCTGAAACCTTTTTTAATTCAAAAATAAAAGGATTACAGAGTAATGGTTTTGAGGTAATTCTGTTCACGCAGAAAGGCAACCCCGAGTTTGAATTATGTAAAGTTGTTACAGCACCTAAAGTACATACGAACTCTATTTTACAACTGTTTAGTATGTTAAGTGTATTTTTGAGCCTATTAGCTAAGCTGTCTGTTGTGAAACGATATGTAGCTTTAGAAAGAAACGAGCAGACCTCTTGGTTTAATTTGATAAAGAAAATCTATTTAAATGCACACTTGTTAAAATCAAATGTTGACTGTTTGCATTTTGGATTCGCAACACAAGCAATAGGAAGTGAATTTGTAGCACAAGCTATTGGAGCAAAAATGGCAGTAAGTTTTAGGGGTTTTGATATCAATGTTTATCCAATTAAGTACCCGAAGTGTTATAATCTACTATGGAAACATGTTGATGCTGTACATAGTATTTCGCAGTATTTATTAGATAAGGCTCATGGTTTAGGGTTAAGTAAAACAACACCAAGTGTGTTAATTACTCCGGCAGTTAATTGTAAAGCATTAAGTTCAGTGTCAGTTGAACAACAAGATGGGTCGAAATTACAGGTCTTAACTATTGCGCGTTTGCATTGGATTAAAGGAATTGATCTGTTGATTGAAGCAGCAGCGTTATTAAAAAAAAATAATGTTTCCTTTACTTGGAAAGTTGTAGGGGCTGGTGATCAAAAATCCTTAGAGCGTTACAAATTTCATATTTATGAAAGAGGGGTGCAAAATGAAGTTATATTGTTAGGGAAACTACCACATGAAAACACATTAATCCAACTGAAAAAAACAGATTTATATGTGCAAACAAGTATCAATGAAGGGTTTTGTAATGCCGTGCTAGAAGCACAGGCCTTAGGGAAGTTATGTATTGCAACAGATGTTGGAGGGCTTTCTGAAAATATTCTAGATAAGAAAACAGGTTGGGTTGTTCCTAAATGTGATTCTAAGGCTTTAGTATCTAAGATTATGGAGGTTTTGTCCTTGACAGAAGAAGCAAAAGAAAATATAAGAATAACTGCAAGAGCAAGGGTAGAATCACAATTTTCTATAGAACAGCAACAAGAACAATTCGTGAAGTTTTATAATGACTTATTTGAAAAGTAAGATGAAGTTATATTTTCCAGAAAATCATTACGATAATAACTACCGGTCTCATGTGTTTCCGTTACTAAAACCTTTTATAAAGGGTGACGGGTTTACAGATACAGAACGCATTGAAATGTATGGCGTTTCAGAAAAAGAGTTTTGTTTAGTGTCAACAATAACAGATGCAGACTATGTGGTTCTGCCCATGTCTTGGAATTACTATGTGGAAACGAAACAAGTTCATAAAGCAGAAATACTTATTCAGGAGGCAAAAGAGTACAATAAAAAGCTTGTAATAGTAATAACAGGAGATTACGGTGTTGCAATACCGAACCTTAAAAACGCTGTTGTTTTTAGAGCTAGTGGGTATCGTACAAAGCTAAATGAATCACATCAAGGAATTCCAGTGTTTATTAATGATCCTTTGAAACGTATTTATGGTACTACAGAAATAGTATGTAATTACAGTAAGAAGCCAATAATAGGGTTTTGCGGACAAACAAATGCCTCCAGAGTAAACGCTGCTAAAGAGCTGATGAAGGTGTTGTTTAGGAATGTAAAATTTTACATAAAGTTAAGTCATCAATTACCACAGCAAATACAATCAACTACGTTTAATAGAAGTAAAGTGTTGAAAGTTATAAAGAAGTCTAAACAATTATCAGCTAATTTTATTGAACGGAAACAATACAGAGCGGGTGTTGTAAGTGCTCCTGATCGTAAAACTACAGAATTGGAGTTCTATGATAACATGCTTAATTCTAATTATGTAGTCTGTATTCGAGGGGCGGGTAATTTTTCCGTACGTTTGTATGAAACTTTAGCAATGGGGAGAATTCCTGTGTTTATTAATACAGATTGTATTTTACCGTTGCCTAAGGATATTGATTGGACTAATCATGCTGTTTGGGTAGAGTTTAAAGAGTTGGGTAATTTGGAAGAAAAAATACTAGAGTTTCACAATAGTTTTTCTGAAGAAGAATTCAAACAATTGCAAATGTCTAATCGAAAAATTTGGGAAGAGAAATTAACCTTAAAAGGTTTTTTTAAAACTTTTTTAAATAATATAAAGCGATAAAATTGTTATTCAGTTTTTTAAAATATCTGCAACCAACACATTATTTTAGGTTATCTAAAAATAATGGTGGGTCTGTATTTCCAATTATTGAAAACTTACCAAATGAGGTTACTAATCAATTAACTAAAGATGACTCATACACAAGCGAAGTCGCTAAAACCTATGATTTATCATGGCAGTCCATACAAAAAGGCTATATAGGTGCATCAGAGTGTTATACCTCATTTGATGCGCTACCTATAGAAGACGAATACCGTTTTATAAGAAAGAACTTTAATGCCATCTGGGTGGTTTATATCTTGTTTTTAAGATTATTATGTTTTAAGAATCCAATTAAAGAGTTCAAATGTTTTTTTGTTTCAAGAGATTGTAAACGTTTAAACTATTGTGCTTCACCAATTTGTTATAAAAACTATGACACTTTTAAAAGTGAATTATTAGACTCTGAGCCATTAATTTCTGTGGTAATCCCAACGCTTAATAGATACGACTATTTAAAAGATGTTTTAAAAGATTTAGAGCAACAAGATTATAAAAACTTCGAAGTTATTATTGTAGACCAAACTGATGATTTTAAAGAGCAATTTTATTCTGGTTGGAATTTGGATTTAAGATTTTGGCATCAAGAAGAAAAAGCATTATGGCGTGCAAGAAATGAAGCAATTCAAGCTGCAAAAGGAGATTATATTCTATTATATGATGACGATTCGTTAATAGAACCTGATTGGATAACGCAGCATATAAAAACACTAGACTATTTTAAAGCCGATTTATCATCTGGGGTTTCAATATCAACTGTAGGGGCAAAAGTCCCAGATAATTATGCGTATTTTAGAGTGTCTGATCAATTAGATACTGGAAATGTATTACTTAAGAAGAGTATATTTAAAGAGATAGGATTGTTTGACAGACAATACGAAAAGCAACGTATGGGCGACGGGGAGTTTGGCTTACGATCGTATTTAAATGGATATTTGAATATCTCAAACCCTTTTGCAAAACGCATACATTTAAAAGTAGGTACTGGTGGTTTGAGACAAATGGGAAGCTGGGATGGTTTTAGACCAAAAAATTGGTTTGGTCCACGGCCTGTACCAAGTGTATTATATCAATTTAGAGCATATTATGGTAATAAACCAGCTCTTTTTGCGATACTTAAAACTGTGCCACCATCTATTATCCCGTATAAATTTAAAGGGAATAAAATGATGTTGCTTTTAGGTGTTTTTGTTTCATTGTTTATATTGCCTTTAATTGTATTTCAAGTATGTAAGTCATGGCAATTAGCTTCTTTGAAGTTGAAAGAAGGCGCACTAATTGATGAATTAAAATAGTACTGAAATATATAAATAAAAAGTTATAATGAAAACAATATTTATTGCAACATCTAAGTTTGGAAATCCTATCTCTGATTATTATAAAGTTTTAGGGAAGGTGTTTTCTGAAAATAAAGTTAATATTGTTTTTATATTTGATGGAACACCAAGTAGTTTGCCTAAACCATCTAATTATATTAAATATTATAGTTGGCCAAGTAAAAGACCTACTAAAATAAAAGATTTTATATTTATTTTAAGTTTACTAAAAAAGTATAGACCAATACTTAGTATCTCAAATTTTGGATCAACTAATGTAATGACACTTGCTTCATTATTAACGAGAGTGCCTAATAGAGTTAATTATGTACATACTACAACCACACAAATAAATTTAGATTCTAAAAGAAAATTAAGTAATCATTTTTTTCGTATAAGAAAAAAGTACATATATAAGTTAAATACGCATTTAATTACAAATTCTGAAGGAACAAAAGACGATACGTCCTTAAATTTTAAAATACCTAAAAAACGAATAACCGTATTTCCTTTATTAATTAAATCAAGTAGATTAAATTACTTGGCTAATAAAGAAAGAGAAGAACAAATTGTAATTGTTGGGAGATTAGACACCTCTAAAGGTCATTTTGCTCTAATTGAACAATTTTCTAAGTGTTTAAAGAAGTTTCCAAGGTTAAAGTTAAAGATAATTGGCGATGGGCCACTTCAAGATGAGTTATATAAGTTAGTTAGTGATTTAGATATGCAGGATAGGGTTATTTTTGCAGGAAGAATTCCAAATATAGATATTGATAAAGAATTTTCAAGATCATTAATTAGCATTTCCTCTAGTGTAGATGAAGCATTCGGATTAGTAAACATAGAAGCGTTAAGGGAAGGGACCCCCATTGTTTGTACAAAGACAGCAGGTACTAAAGACATTTTGGTTTCTCAAAAAAATGGGATGTTTTATAACGTAAATGAAGTAATGTCACTGTCTAATGCTATAGATGAAGTCTTGTCAAATTGGAGTAAATATTCGAATAATTCTTTGCGTATTTTTGATGAAAAGTATTGTATTGAAAAAGTAATTAATACACATTGTGATATGATTACTTCATTATTTTTAAACGAATTTTAAGTTAAATGAAAATACTTCAAGTTATAGATAAACTAGATGTAGGAGGAGCAGAGCGTGTTGCTGTTGATCTTTCTATATTACTATCTAAGGAGGTTTCTGCCAAAGTTGATTTTTTATGTTTGTTAGGGCCAGCTGTTTTAGATAAAGAACTACAAAAAGAACATATTGAAGTTTTGTATTTAAATCGTAAACAAAAATTTAATCCATTTACTGTAATAAAAACATTAAAAATTCTTAATGAGTACGATATTGTACATGTGCACTCAAGACACATATTACGCTACGTTGGATTAACGTTTTTGCCATTTTTTAAAAGGAATTATAAGTTAGTCTTTCATGACCATTATGGCGCTATAGAAACAGATTCTAATGTCTCAAAGTATTTAAGATTTTGTATTAAAAAATCTGCAGCATATATTGGAGTAAGTTCATCGCTTACAAATTGGGCTACCAATCGTAATTTAAATACAAATATTTATTTATTAAGTAATATCATACGTAAAAACCTAAATAAAAGAAAACATGCAACAGAAAGTAAAATTGTTGTAGTTGGTAATTTTAGACCTCAAAAAAATTATGAGTTCTTATGTAAATTGCTTGCAAGACTACCCAATTATATTTCAATTGATTTGTATGGCGCTGTTGTTGATGAAGCGTATCATTCAAAGATTACGACCTTAAAATCAGAATTAAATATTGAAGATAGATTACATTTGATAAGTGGAGAGAAGCATATATCAGAGCTTCTCTGTAATTACAAATTGGCATTACATTGTGCAGCATCTGAAACAGGGCCTTTAGTAGCTATAGAGTATTTGTCTAAAGGGGTACCTCTGTTAATGTATAAGACGGGGGAAGTAGCAGAAACAATTTCAAAATATTCAAACGAGTTATTAATGACAAATTTTGAGTTGGATCAATGGAAAGTAAAAATTGAAAATCTATTAAATAATGAATTAGAATATCAAAAAAATGCTCAACTGAATTCAAAAATTTATAATGAAAATTACTCTGAAGAGAACTATACAAAAGCATGCCTGAACATTTACAAACATATTCTAAACTCTTAGTAGTTTCTGACACAAGTATGTGTCAAAATAATAAAGATTCATATGCGTTTGGACCCGTTGTGAAAGAACTGGAAGAGTTGTCGTGCTTTAAAAAAATTGTATGGATTGGCTTTAACAATGGCGATATTACTGCTAATAAATCATTAGTTAAGCTTAAAAAAGGAAATATCAAACTCATTTTATTACCATCAAGTGGCGGGAATAATTTGTGGAGTAAATTATATATTTTATTACTCTACCCGGTTTATATTTTTGTCATTTTTAAGGAATTAGTGAATTCTAAATACATCCATGTCAGAGCACCGTCTAATCCCGCTGTCATTACAATGTTACTTTCGATGTGTTTTCCGTCTAAGCGTTTTTGGTTTAAATATGCTGGCAATTGGACTGGTACTGCATCTAGGTTTTATAGGTTTCAACGCCAATTATTAAAGAAACTTACAAAGTCCTCAAAAGTAACTGTAAATGGTAATTGGGAAAATCAGTCCAAACACATTCTTGCCTTTGAAAATCCATGTTTAAATCAAACGGATAGAATTAACGGTCAGCACATATGTGAACAAAAGAAGATGTCTGATAAAATAAATTACTGCTTTGTAGGCGGAATGAATACCAATAAAGGAGTCGATAAAATTATCGAGGTGTTAGAGACGATGGCTAAAAATGACAAATTTGGGACGTTCCATATAGTTGGTGGAGGAGAGCTTCTTGAGCCATTACAACTTAAGGCAAAGACATTTTCTCATAAAGTTGTATTTCATGGGTTTTTAGCTAAAGATGACATATGTGAAGTTTACGAAAAATGCCATTATATTGTTCTGCCATCAAAAAGTGAAGGGTTTCCTAAAGTTATAGGAGAAGCAATGAACTATGGCTGTGTGCCAATTGTTTCTGATATTTCATGTATAGGGCAGTATGTACAACATAACACAAACGGCTTGTTAATTCATCCAATAACCACACAACAATTACAAGAGCAATTAATGACGTCACTGTTTATAGAACAAAAACAGTTTAAAACAATGATGATGTACAATTATAATCTAGCAGAAAAATTTACATATGAATATTACGAAGAGAGAATAGTTAACGATATTTTTAATTAGAATTTGTTTACTTTTGAAAAATATGAGTCAACTCAAAAATAATAATAAAGAATTGTTATTGATTGCACTACATGCTCTAATCGGGTTTGTAGTGTTTTTATTTAGACCAAGTTCGGTAGTTATTAATTTATTAATGATGGCTATTTTGTTTGTATATATATTCAAATCAAAGCATAAAACATTTGCTATATTAGTGTCTTGTGCATATGTTTCCTCTAGCGATGTGTTTTTTAGAATGACCAAAGGGTTAGTGTTTTATGAGTTACATAAATACCTACTTATAGCTTTTGTAATCATTGGCTTTTGTTATGAATTGCATAAAACAAAAGGTGGAGTATATGTTATATACATGCTTCTGCTGTTATTTGGTATAGCTTTTACAGATTATAATATAGTAGAAAGTGCAAGGAAAATGATAGCGTTTAATTTAGGGGGGCCAATATCCTTAGGAATGGTTGCTTTGTATTGTTATAAAAAGCAGTTGCGATTAGAGACTTTGGTAAAGGTGCTTTTTTATGCTTTGTTGCCAGTAATCTCAATGGTTATGTATTTGTTTTTATACACACCAAGTATAAAAGATTCCGTTACAGGAACGGCATCTAATTTTGCAACTTCAGGAGGTTTTGGTCCTAACCAAGTTGCAACAATATTAGGCTTAGGAATGTTTATACTAATGACACGATTAATATTAAATAAAAATAAAGGGCTCTATTTTTATATTGAATTAGGACTATTATTATTGATATCTTATCGAGGCTTAGTAACGTTTTCTAGAGGGGGGATGTTAACGGCTTTAATTGCAGTTCTGTTTTTTGTTTTATTAACCTTCGGAAAAGCAAAACAAAGTTTAAGAACTAAATTGGTAAAGATAATTTTTGTATTTGGGGTATTGGGTATAGGAGTATGGGGGTACGCATTATTTACAACATCAGGGTTAATAGAAAACAGGTATTCGAATAAAAATGCTTTAGGCCAAGAAAAAGAAGATGTTTCAACAGGGAGATCAAGTTTGATTATGGTTGAAATAGAGGCATTTATGGAAGAACCAGTATTTGGGATAGGAGTAGGTAAAAATAAACAATACAGGTTTGAGAAAACAGGAATTGAAGCAGCATCCCATAATGAAATTAGTAGATTGTTAGCAGAGCATGGCTCATTTGGAATTATAGCTTTTTTAATTTTATTTTTCACGCCTTTATTGTTAAGACTAGGTAATAGAAATAATATTTATTTTTATTCATTTTTCCTATTTTGGTTTTTAACAATCAATCATTCTTCTATGCGTATAGCTTTTCCTTCATTTATATATGGTTTAGCATTGCTAGATGTTACATATGAGACTAAAAAGAAAAAGATACCAAAGCATAGGCAACAACCAAAATTAGCGAGTTAATGATTTTATATATCGGTAATAATCTATCACTTCCTAATAGCAATGTAACAACCTTACAATTGTTAACTAAATTATTAAAACAAGATGGGTATAAAGTGGTGTGTACATCATCAAAAACCAATCAAGTTTTACGATTGATTGATATGCTTTTTAGTGTAGTTAAATACCGAAATACAATTAATTACATATTAATAGATACGTATAGTACTAGGAATTTCTATTATGCTTTTTTATCAAGTCAATTAGCACGATTGTTAAACTTGAAATACATACCTATTCTACATGGAGGGAGTTTACCTAATAGGTTAACATCATCTCCTAAAATGTCACAAATGTTATTTGGTAATTCCTTTAGTAACATTGCACCGTCAAACTACTTGAAGAGTGAATTTAAAAAGCACGGATATGATTCAGATTATATTCCAAATATATTAGAGCTTGCAACTTATAATTTTAAAAGAAGAACAAATTTTCATCCAAAATTATTATATGTTAGAGCGCTACATAAGCTATACAATCCGAAAATGGCTATATATGTTCTAGCAGAATTAAAAAAAGAATACCCCAACGCAGAATTATGTATTGTAGGCCCCGATAAGGATGGTTCGTTAAACGAATGTAAAGAGTTAGCAATGCATTTAAAAGTGTCTGATTCTGTTATTTTTAAAGGGTTGTTGCTTAAGAAGCAGTGGCACAAATTATCAGAAAACTATGATATATTTATTAATACAACTACTGTAGATAATACTCCGATAAGTGTAATGGAAGCTATGGCTTTAGGTTTACCTGTAGTATCTACTGATGTAGGAGGTATGCCTTATTTAATTGAACATGGGAAATCAGGAGTTTTGGTAAAATCAAATGATGTAACTGAAATGGTTTTGGCTGTTAAAGAAATTGTTTCTAATTCATTGCATTACAGTAAGATGTCTTTTTTAGCAAGACAGAAAGTAGAGCGATTTGATTGGAAAGTTGTAAAAGAACTCTGGAACAGGTTACTAAAATAAGGGCTATTTCTTTTAGAAATATTATATTAGCTCAAAAATAACAAGGAATATACATAATGTCTGCCAAAACTAATATTCATTTTGAGTTATCAGAAAGGAAACTTTTGTTACGTATTTTAGACGTAATATTAGTCTTGTTTGGGTTACATTTTGTAGGAACACTATTTGAATTTGATTACTTTACAATCAGTAAAGAAAAATGGATATGGTCTATAATATTAGGATTTTATATACTCTTTTTTGGAACCATATTTGAACTGTATAATTTAAAAAAGGCAAGTAATTTTTTTAGCATCCTTAAAGGAATAGTGCTAACCTCATCAATAACTATTTTAGTTTATTTACTTACCCCATATTTTACCCCATCATTACCAGCAAGTAGAATTCAAATACTGTTTTTCTATTTATCCATGATGTGTTCAATGACCTTAGGAAGGTTGGCTTATATCTATTTTATTAACTCACCTAGATTTGTTAAAAATGTCATTTTAATAGCAGATGGTGATCGTGTAGAAGAAATAGAACAGAACTTATCTGCTGCAGATGTTAATTATAACATTAAATATGTTATTGATACAACTCAAAAAGGCAAAGGAATTCATGGTGAAAAAGAAGTTAATTCATCTAAATTGAAAGAAATAGTTAGTAAAGGAACTTATGAAATTGTAGTAACCAATAGCTCAAGTTTTTCATCAATAGAATTGTATAATGATTTGTTAGATGTTTTTAATCAAGGGCACATCATTAAAGAGTATTCTCAAGTATACGAAAATCTTTCAGGACGAGTATATGTGGATTTTAAAAACAATCAGTTATACAAGCAGTTTCCATTTAGTGAGCATAATGTAAAACCAATATATAGATTAGTTCATCGTTTTTTTGATGTTGTAATAAGTCTTGTAGGATTAGTGGCGCTTTTCACACTCATTCCCTTTTTGTTGGTTATTAATCTATTAGCAAATAAAGGGCCTTTGTTATACACACAAGAACGCGTGGGTAAAAAAGGGATGCCGTTTAAAATTTACAAGTTACGAAGTATGGTTGTAAATGCTGAAAAAGATGGGGCAGTTTGGGCAAAGAAAAATGATATGAGAATTACAGCTTTTGGAAAATTTTTGCGCAAAACACGTTTAGATGAATTTCCACAGTTTTTGAACATCTTAAAAGGAGAAATGAGTGTTATTGGTCCAAGGCCAGAACGACCAATTTTTGTAGAGGAACTGTCAAAAAAGATCCCTTTTTATCCTACTCGACATATTATTAAACCAGGGCTAACTGGTTGGGCACAAGTAAATACAAGCTACGGTGCTTCGGTTGAAGACAGTTTGAAAAAACTGCAATATGATTTGTACTACATCAAACACAGAAATGTGTTTTTAGATTTGAACATAGCTATAAAAACATTAAGTACTGTAATTTTTTATAGAGGACAATAATTACCTTTTAAAAAAGAAGCTTAAATAACAATACCTAATACATAAGCATATAAATAGAGGCGTCATGGTTAATGCGAATTCCTCTACTTTAAAACTCCATAAAACAGCTAGTAATACGAGTAGTGATGCTACTAATGTAAAGTAAGTGCTCAGCCATTTAAATTTTACTGTTTGTTTGCTTAATATAAAAAATGCAACAACCAAGTTCGGGGCAAATGCCCATAGAACATTTAAGTTGTTTGCAGTAGTGCCATGATCTGTTGCTAGCCAAAGTAATAACACGAGTACGCCAATAATACCTGTTGTTAATAACAGAACAAAATCTAAAAACTTAGTGCGTTTCTTTTTTTTGTAATCTTTAAAAGTGATTAGTAGAATTAAAACAGAAATACTAGAGATTATTGCTAAGGGGCTAAAAATGAAGTTTGACTTTTGATGTATTGCATCGTTTTTTTTCAATAAAACTGAGTTACCATTAATTAATGGTTCATTATTAATAGAGGCATTGTTAAACGCTTTATAAATGTATTCTGGTAAAAACTGATACTCATCGGTTGTAGCTTTAACGTCTATAACAGAACCAAGCGCAATATTTATCCCGACATTAGCCCAGGTATTGTATGGCACATTGTTGTTTATCAGTTGCCGCATTGTGTATGCTGTAGTAATATGATCATCCTTAAAAACAATCTGATTCGGAAAAACGCCTTCTAAAACAGACCTTATCTTAGTAGCGCAATTATTATAAAAGAAATCATATTTATAAGAGGCATTCTCGGGCTGAGCATTGTGTTCTAAAAAAGCAATTAGTTGTTTTTTTTGTAAAGTGCTTAAATTTAAAACTTGTTCGCTAACTGCCCTGTTTTCAGATTGGTATATCTCATAAAAATTAGAAAATCTATTTCTTCCCAATTTGTAAATTAACTTCCCTTTCGCAAAATTAGTGTAGAAATTTGGGGCGTTAAAATCAAACATGCCATAGTTATACACAATGTCTAAGTGGTTGTAAGTATCTTTAACTCTAAAGGCACTGTGTCCGAATGTACTGTACAATTCTTCACCAGGGCCACAAGTTAAGATACTAATATCAACAGTGTCTGAGTAGGTGATGTGTTGAGAAAATGAAAATTCACTCACTAATAATATTAAAAAGAGTAGTGCTTTAGGTATCATTTTCTATGTGTTACAATTACTTTTTTTGAAAGATGCTCCAGTCTAATTTTAAAGAAAAGATGTTAGAGTAGAATACTTCATCCGTTTTTCCAATATTAGTTAACGAGTAGTCAACATAAATACCTTTGTAGTGAAAACCAAGTCCAATGTTTGGTTGAACATTTAATTTCTCACCGCCACCTAATTGTTCAATATTTTGAAATTTACCAACGCCACTTCTTAAGAATATTAAATTGTTATAATCTAATTGTAAACCTACAGCAGGTGTAATACTTGCAAATGATGATGAAATAACATCGTTAGTTTGAGTAAACCTTATATCAAAATCTACTTCAGTTAACAAGGTTAATTTATTTTTAAACTCAAAAGTTCTGGCCATCCCTAATTGTAATTTCGGAATTGTAATTTCGGTATCTTCAGGAGCTTCTTGATTACCTTCTGGTATGGCAGCTTGAATATCTTCTAGTTTCTCCTGATCGATATCCCATGTGTTAAATGTGGTTGTGATGTCCCTAGCCATTAAACCAAAAGTCCATTTTTTATAATCATATTGTAAACCAGCGTCAAAACCAAACCCCCATGAGTTGGCAAAATCACCAATAATACGTCTGATAATTTTTGCATTTGCTCCAAAACGTAAATTTTCAATACCTAAATTTCTAGCATACGAAAACGTTACAGCATAATCAGCAGCTGAAAATAAATTAATATTATCATAATTAATATTTCCACTCGCATCTATTAATTTGGTGGTATCTAATATATCATCTACTCCAAAACGGATTAAAGATAAGGCAAAGGCACTATTATCGTCTATAGGCATGGCAAAACCACCATAATCATAACTCGCAATGTTTGCAAAATAATTAGCATGCATTAAAGACACTTGTTTGCCTTCTAGTTTTAGCAATCCAGCAGGGTTCCAATACCCTGAATTTACATCAGAACTACTTGCAACTACAGCGTTGGACATACCAAAAGCTGCTGCGTCAACACCGATATTTAAAAATTCATTTGAATATTTACGAGCAACTTGTGCTTGTAATGAAATGGTGAAAACAAGTAGTGTTAAAAAAAATATTTTTTTCATTAGTATGTGTAAAATCTTGAAAGCAAAAATAGGGCATAAAAACAGCAATAAAAAATTTACTTACAATTTAACCTCTAACAATATATTGAAGAGTTATAAATATTAGTTAAAACAGGAGTTAATAAGTGTTACTTGTCGATTAAAACAGGAGATAGTCGAGTATATTATTATACCTCTATTAAGTTATTGTAAATTTGTGTTATACCCGAAAGGAAACCATTTTTAAACTATTAACAGATTAAATTATTTTTTATGAAAAAAATTACATTATTATTTACTTTTCTAGCTGTTATATTCAGCTACAAAAGTCACGCACAATTTGGTTGTGCTTCAGCAGTTGTTATAACTGATGGTTACACAGCTTCAAACATCACAACCCCAGGAACTGGAGGAGCAGAAGATTGGAATAGTCCAAACCCAACTAATAGTTGTGCTTCTGATGCTTCATATTGGGATGATGACGTTTATTTGTATACCTATACAGCAGGTGGAAATGATGAAGAGATAACCATGACTACTTTTACAAGAAACAGTTGGAATGGTTTAGGTATTTTTGCTACTTGTTCAGGAACATTACTTGATGATTGTATTGATTCTGATGCTACAACTTCTTCAGGTGTGTCGCTAACAGTTACTGCTACAATAACTGCTGGACAAACAGTATATATTGGTATAGGTCAATGGGGAACACCTAACGACTTGGATTTTGACGTAACAAATTTTGCAGTTACTCCATTAGTCAATCCTCCAAGCTGTACAATATTGAGTGATCCTTTAGATGCCGCAACAGATGTGAATGAAGATAATGATCTTTCATGGTCTGTCGCAACTGGAGGGGCAACAGGTTATAAATTAACAGTGGGTACTACTTCTGGAGGAACAGATGTTCTTAATAATGTAGATGTAGGAAATGTAACTACATATGATTTAGGAACATTATCATTTTTAACTACATATTATGTATCTATAGTACCATATAACGGAAACGGAGATGCCACTGGATGTACAGAAGAAAGTTTTACAACAATAGCAGCGCCTCCTGTTGGAGAGGTTTGTGGTAACCCAATTGTGGTTGGTGCTTTACCATACAGTACAACAGATGAAACAGAAAACTATGAAGATGATTATACTGGTGCGCCAGGAGCATCTTGTTCTTCAACGTCTAGTTATTTAAATGGAGATGATGTTGTTTATTCTTATTCTCCAGGATCAAATACTTCAATTGATGTAGATCTTACTGCTATAGGAAGTAATTATGCAGGAATATTTATCTATACTGATTGTGCAGATATTGGAAATACTTGTGTAACAGGAGCAACTAATGGAGGTAGTACAGGAGATTTAGCTATTAGTGATTTTTTAGTTAGTTCTGGAACCACCTATTATATTGTTATATCTACTTGGGCAAGTCCACAAAGTACAACGTATACATTAGATATTACAGAAAATGCATGCGTAAATGCTACAGCTACTTATACAGCTATTCCTGATTGTGTAAATACTCAATTTACGATAGACGTAGATGTTACTGATTTAGGCTCAGCAACATCAGTAACAATAGGAGATGACCAAGGTAGTTTAACACAACAAGTTTCTGGAACAGGAATTGTAAGTTTTGGGCCATATGCTTCTGAAACTTCAGTTAATTTTACAGTAACTAATGATCAAGATGGAACTTGTGTAATAAATGGAAATGTAACTTATGAATGTCCACCTGCAAATGACGCTTGTTCAGATGCGTTTGTTGTTGGAAGTTTACCGTACAACAACTCACAAGATGCTTCTGCAGCAACTAATAACTCAGGGTTTGTATCAGCATGCTCTGGTGGTATGAATGATGGGGTATGGTATACATTTACACCTGATGTTAATGGTACTGTTGATGTGGTTGTTGACGCTACGAGTTTTTGGGATCATGAAGTAGCTATTTACAGTGGTTCTTGTGGAGCATTTTCTTGTGTTGTCAGAGTTGATAGTGCTGGATCTGGAGGAACAGAAACCTTAAGTGGAGTGGCTGTTACAGCAGGAACTCAATACTGGGTTAATGTAGGGTATTGGAGTGGTTCAACTGATAGCACAGAAGGAGCGCTTACAATAGATATTACTTCAGCAACTGTTTTAGGGATAGAAGATTTACAGTTATCAGAAAACTTCAAATTCTACCCTAACCCAGCAAATAACATATTAAATGTTTCTGCTAAAAGTAATATAGAAAACCTTCAAATAGTTTCTATGTTAGGTCAAGTTGTAAGAACAGCACAACCTAATACTCAAAACTATAGTTTGGATATTTCAGACTTGTCTACTGGAATTTACTTTATAAAAGCTAGTGTGAACAATGTTGAAGGAACGTTCAGAATAGTAAAACAATAAAAATGTAACTAATACATTCTTATAATTTAAAAACTAAAGCTCGTGTTTAATGACACGAGCTTTTTTATTTTAGTACATTTGTGTTCTATGAATGTGTCGTATTCTTTTATAATTCCTGTGTACAACAGACCCGAGGAAATTGATGAGCTACTAGCAAGTTTAGTACAACAGGATTTTCAAAAAAATTTTGAAGTAGTTATTGTTGAAGACGGTTCTACTGAACCATCAGAATACATAACTCGTAAATATCTTAACCATTTAAATATTAGTTATTACACTAAAAAAAACTCTGGGCCAGGTGATTCTCGTAATTACGGAATGGATAGGGCTAAAGGAACTTACTTTTTAATATTAGATTCTGATTGTGTTTTACCTAATGAATATCTATCTGAAGTAGATAAAACACTTACAAGTAACTATGTAGATTGTTTTGGAGGACCAGATGCTGCACATGAATCATTTTCTGATTTGCAAAAGGCTATTAATTATGTAATGACCTCTTTTTTAACCACAGGAGGTATACGCGGTAGAGAAAAGAGCATAGATAAATTTCAACCTCGAAGTTTTAATATGGGCTTGTCAAAAAAAGCATTTGAAGCCACGGGAGGTTTCGGTAAAATTCACCCTGGGGAAGATCCTGATTTAACAATTCGGTTATGGAAAAAAGGATTTACAACAATGTTAGTCCCTAAAGCTTATGTATATCATAAACGTAGAATTTCATGGAAAAAATTTTACCAGCAGGTTCAAAAATTTGGAAAATGTCGCCCTATTTTAAATAGTTGGCATCCTGAAACTAAAAAAGTAACCTATTGGTTTCCTACAGTCTTTGTACTAGCCGTAGTAGTAGCTTTGTTAACTTCAGTTTATGGAGTACATATTTTTAGTTTAGTGTTAGCGAGTTATTTGGTCTTAGTTTTTATACATGCAAGTCTAACTACAAAAAGTATACGGATAGGACTTCAGGCAATTGTAGCCTTGTTTATGCAGTTTTTTGGCTATGGTTTGGGCTTTTTAGAAGCTACTATAAAAATAGCACTTTTAGGTAAAAAGCCACAAGAAGCATTTCCGTACCTTTTTTTCAAATAGATTGCTTAGTTTTATAGAAACAAAAAGAACTTAAATGGGATATAAAAACGGACTTTTATTTATTAAGCAAAAGAGTTCAAGAATGTTTCTGTTAGCATTTTTAGTATCATTAACCATTTGGTTTTTGATTAACTTATCTAAAAACTATGAAAGAAATGTTATTGTACATGTATCCTATACAAATCTTGATCATGGAACTTTTGTAAAAAAAACTGATTCGGTTTTAAAGGTGAAAATTGAAGGTTCAGGATTTTCATTAATGACTCAAAAACTACATGATTTAAATGTTAATATTGATACTCAAAAAGTAAACGATACATGGGTTTGGGAGGCAGATGATTCAGAGTTATATAAGCTTTTTTCAAAAAGTATATCGGTTAAAAATGTGTTGCCAAAAACAATACATTTTGAAGTTAAAACATTATCAAGTAAAAAAGTACCAATAATTCCTGAAGTTAAGGTAAAACCTAAATTAGGTTATGGTATAACTTCGCATAGTTTTACAAAAGATTCGGTTTATGTTTATGGTGAAGAAGGTGTTGTAGATAGTATTACATTTATAAAAACAAATAGTTTGATTTTTGAAAATAGTTCTGAATCTATACAAGGGCAAGTAGCTTTAAAATATGTTAATAAAGGAATTGAAATTGATGCTAAGGAAATTGGGTATTCATATGAAATAGAGCAGTTTACTCAAGGTGAATTTTCTGTAGATGTTAAAATTAAAAACGCATTAACAAGTAAGCGGATCACTATTTTTCCTAAAGTTGTACAAGTTCAATTTCAAGGACCTTTGTCACAGTTTAGTAAATATGAAGCTGAAGGTTTTAGCGTATATGTAGATGTTAATGATATAAATGAAACCAATACTCTGCCAATTTATATTGAATATGTACCTGATGGTGTAGTAAAAACTAGAGTATTAAAAAAATCAGTAACTTATTTAGTATTAGAAAAATGATAATAGGGTTAACAGGAGGAATAGGAAGTGGGAAAACTACAGTTGCTAAAATGTTTTTTGAGCTAGGAGTACCTATTTACGTATCTGATATAGAGGCTAAAAAGTTAATGGTTACTGATGTTAATTTGGTTGATAAAATCAAAAAACTACTTGGTGAAGAGGCCTACAACGGTAATGAATTAAATAGAACATACATCTCTAGCAAGGTGTTTAAAAATAAAGAGGTATTAGGAGCATTGAATAAGCTAGTGCATCCTGCTGTGGCTACTGATTTTGATAAATGGAAATCTGAGCAAAAGTCACCTTATGTTATAAAAGAATCAGCTATATTGTTTGAGTCTGGAAGTTATAAAAACTGCGATTGGATAATAACTGTTACAGCACCTTTAGAAGAGCGTATATCAAGAGTGATGTTACGTGATAAGGTCACCAAAAAGCAAGTATTGCACAGGGTTATGAATCAATCTACCGACGACGATAAAATAGACAGGTCTGATTTTATAATTAACAATGTGACGTTTGAAAGTGCTAAAGAACAGGTTGCTAAAATTCATAACCAAATTCTTGATAAAATACAGGAATCTCTTTCGTTTTAACATTTCTGTTAAGTTTTGGTTAAAGTCTATTTATACTCATTATGAAAAAACTATTTTTGAGTAATGAATAAAAAGCTATTTGTTTCACTCGTTACTCTAATGAGCATCTCACTAATTGGGATCATATTTGTGCAGAGTTATTGGATAAACACCTCTATTGAAAATAGAGAGGAGCAATTTGCTTTAAATGTGAAACAGATATTAACGTCAAGTTCTGAAAAAATTCAAAAACAAGAGCGTAAAAGTTATTTTTTTAAACTCCAAAAGTTAATTGATAGCCTAGGGCAATTGCCGGATCAGACTGTAATATCTGAATTAAATGTTGTTCAAAAAGACGATAAAACAAACGAAACATTTATATTTAGAAGTGGTATTGTTGAATTAAATCATAAAATACCAAGTAACGATTTTTTTGAAAATCAGGAAAATGATACAATTACAGTAAAACGCTATTACAGTAATAGTGAAACAACTTTTTTTG
>CBCXVT010000018.1:0-13361 GCA_965178635.1 Flavobacteriaceae bacterium
TTAGCTTCATTGTCATTCTTTCCTTTTTCAAAATCTTTACTAGAAAAAGCGTAATTTAAGGTTAGGTTAGCATTTGTTAGTCTGAATAAACTACCATTATTATCAATGTTAAATTTATCAATTTTCCTGTTATTACTGTCTAAAGCATAAGGATCTAATGACATGTTAAAGTTGACACCCAGTTTATTGTTGGCTAATTGCGTACCACCAGAAACGCTTACAGGACTTATTTTAAGAGAGTCACCAGCAAGGTTGTATGCACTTGAAAAATTTAAATTGTTTAAGATGTTTACTTTTCTATATTCTACTTCAGTAGAGTCGGTTACTTTATTTCTAACTTTTGCTTCTATTGAATTACCTAAACCAAAGCCAATAGAACTAGAATACGTTTTTCCTGGGGAACCATAAATTGAATTTTCAAACGGACTGTATTCTACATCTTCATAAGTTGTTCCGCTTGCAGTGATAACATTTTTTCTATAGCTTTCGTAATAACGATCAAAAGAAGGGTTGATGTTATAACTCACACTTGGTCTAACAACATGGCGTATGGCTTGAATTTTTTTTCCAGTTTCAGCTTTATCAAAATTATACATACCGTATAAAGTGGTACCCATGCTTGAAGAGAAGTTATAAGTTCTGTATGTAGCAAAGCCTTTATCAATTTCTGTAATGACTTCCTGAGTAGTGTCATCAAAATGCTTATTTACTTTTTCAAAGTTCCATACTTCGTTGTATTGTGCTCCAGCTGTTAGACTAAAATATTTTAAAACTTTAAAATTAGTACTTAACGGAATAGAATGCCTAATTCCCATTTTTGCATCATCAAACATTTCTTTTTTAAAGAAAAACTCATCGGTAGTGGTGATTCTATTTTCTGCCGCAAATGAATATTGTAAATTGATATTTTCTATGATTCCTTTTTTACTACCAACTTTTGGTTCAAACGGATAAATTCTATTAAAACTACCTTGTAAATTAGGAAGGTTCATGTTTATCTGCTCAGTGTTTGTGTTTTGTGAATGAGTTGCTGTTGCTGAAATATTACCGCCGTATTTTCCTTGAAAGGTTCTATTGTAAGAAATAGATGAACTCAAGGTGTTTACTAAATTATTATTAGCATTATATTGGTTTGTAGATTGTGTATAATATTTACTACTCCCTAAATTCACATTTGCAGAAAAGCGAGAATTCGGGTTCGATTTTGTATCTTGACTATGTGACCATTGTAAGTTGTAAATATTGGTTTTACTATAATCAGGAAATCCGCGCTCACTGGTTATTAGGTTTTCGCTACGATATCCAAACCTACCACTAAATTTATAATTAACTTTGTAGTCACTGCTAATATTGTATCCGTAGCTACCATTAGTGTAAAAGTCTCCTAAAACTGTTAAATCGAAATAATCACTAACTGCAAAATAATATCCACCGTTTTGTATAAAATACCCACGTTGGTTGTTTTCTCCAAAAGATGGAATTATGAACCCAGATGCTCTATCTTCTGTTAAAGGGAAATATGCAAACGGAATACCTAAAGGCGTAGGGACACCATAAATAAACATATTGGCTACACCACTAACTATTTTCTTCTCAGGCACCAGTTTAGCTTTCCTTACTTTAATATGGTATTCAGGATCTTCTAAGTTTTTTGAAGTAGTTAAAATTAAATTTTTAACATAGTAAACAGAATCGTTTTCTTTTTTTGTGACTTCAGCTTTTAAGTTCATTCCAGTTTGCTCTGTTCTAGAATTGAAAATAAGTGCTTTCTGTGTTTTAAAATTATATCTAATTGAATCTGGCTCTACAACATTTGTACCTTGAGTAAAAACAGGAGCTTGATTGTAACCAGTTGAGTCTTTTATTCCGAAAGCGTAAATTTCGCTTTTACCGTAATTGATAATTATTTTTCCTGCTTGAATATTTACATCACCATAATTGATTTCTGCAGTGTCATATAAATACATTAATTGTTTTCTGCGGTTAATTTTTATGTAGTCTTTGGCTTTATACTTTACAACATCGGTGAGTGTTTCCTTAGTGATGATGGAATCTTTTGGTTTGATGGTGTCAATTACCTCAGTGTTTAATTGCTCGAATTCTGAAGATTTCGGCATGTCTATAACCGATTTTTTTTCTGGGATAGAATCAGATGTTATTACATTACCTTTAGAGGGTAACTCCTGTGCAACACAAAAATTGTTAATAAACAACACTAAAAATGTTACTAAAAGTATATGTAAGCTTTTTGAATGCACCAATGTTAATTCTATTTTTGTAAAAGTATGGCTTAGTTTTTGGAGTGTCAAACATACGATATATTTTTTGTGTAGATTTATTTTTTAGAAAATTTTAATACACATTATAGCATTAAAATAAAGAGGTTGATTATGTATAGATTAAGTGGTTTATTGTTAATAATTGGAGTGTTTCTGATGTCGTCATTTTCGTTAGATAATAGTACGCCCCCAACAGATGATAAATTTGTAATTGTTCTAGATGCAGGTCATGGTGGTCATGATCCAGGGAGGCCTACGGATTTGGGCTATACAGAAAAAGAGATAGCATTAAAAATTGTATTGCAAGTTGGTAAAGAGTTAGAGAAAAATCCCAATATTAAAGTGATTTATACTCGAAAAACTGATGTGTTTGTAAAATTACGTGAGCGTGCAAGAATTGCAAATAAAGCAGATGCTGATTTGTTTGTGTCTATCCACTGTAATGCACACCATACACAAGCTAGTGGAACGGAAACTTTTGTTGTTGGTGTAGGAAATACCAAAAGAAACTTGGATATCGCTAAAGAGGAAAATGAAGTGATTTTTCTAGAGGATGATCATGAAGAGCATTATGAAGGGTTTGACCCTAATTCTCCAGCCTCAATAATCGGACTAACCTTAATGCAAGAAGAGTATGTTGATCAGAGTATTATGTTAGCAAACTTGATAGAGACAAATTTTTCAAAATTAAATAAGCGCAAGAGTAGAGGTGTAAAACAAGCTAGTTTATGGGTGATGCATAATACTTATATGCCAAGTGTCTTAATTGAAACAGGGTTTATTACTAATAAGAAGGAAGGTGCTTATCTAAATTCTAAAGCAGGACAAACTCAAATTTCAAACTCTATTGTAACTTCAATTTTAGAATATAAACAAAACATAGGAAAAGGAACTGTAGCTCCTACAGAAGTCCTTACTAAAGATAGTGCATCTGTTCATGAAGGAGTAATTTTTAAAGTACAATTAGCCGCAAGTTCTAAAGATTTAGCGTTAAAGTCATATAATTTTAATGGTTTAACGGAGTTGTCAAAAGTTCAACAAGGAGACTTATATAAGTATTTTAGTGGACATACTAATGATTATGCCTATGCAAAACACATAAAAAGTCAGGCTATAAGTAAAGGGTATACCACGTGTTTTATTGTAGCTTATAAAGACGGTAATAAAGTGCCCTTGTCTCAAATATTTAAAAAGTAAACTTCTTATTCTTACTAAGCTATATATTTAGAGTGATTATAAGCAAATAATTATTATTTTTGTTAGCTCATCAATACTACTGATACATTGAAAATTTCAAAAGAAATTAAAACAGCAATATTAGTTTTAGGTTCTATAGCCTTATTCATCTTCGGTTTTAGTTATTTAAAAGGGAAAGATCTATTTAGTAAAGACAATGTGTTTTATACAGATTTTAATTACAATGCGTTATCACCTTCGGCACCGGTTACCATAAAAGGAAATAAGGTTGGTAAAGTTGAGACTATCACTTATAATTATGAAACAGGTAAAACTAGAGTTGCTTTTTCTGTAGATGAACGTTTTAAATTTTCTAAAAACAGTACTGTAAGATTATATGAATTAGGTATTATGGGCGGGAATGCTATCACAATAATTTCTGCTAATGATAAAGAATACGCGCAACCAAATGATGTGTTAAAATCTGAAGTAGAGCAAGGGCTGGTAACAAGCTTGACCAAAAATTTCTCAGGATTAAGTACAGGTTTAGATGGTACCCTAAAAAAAGCAGATACACTACTTTCGGGATTGAATAGGTTGGTTGAAGACGATTCTGAAAAAGGCTTAAAAAATGCCATTTCTGAATTGAACAGCACAATGAAATCATTTAAAAACTTATCTTATTCATTAAATAAAATGATGACTGATGATGCTAGTAAACTAAACGAGATGTTGTCTAGTTTTTCAAAAACTGCTGAGTCATTTAAAAAACTAGGCGATACTTTAGATAAAGCTAACTTAGGAGAAACAGTAGCTGGTTTGGATAAGACATTAAATAACCTTAACAACGTATTATCATCTATAGAAGCAGGTGAAGGGACTATGGGGAAATTAATGAAAGATGAAAAATTGTATAACAATTTTGAAGCTGCAGCAAAAGAGCTGGAGGAATTATTACAAGATATCAAGTTGCACCCAAAGCGTTACTTTAGAGTATTATCAAAAAAGGAAATACCATACAGCAAACCTGTAGACACAGAATCAACAAAATAATTTAGATTAAGTATCAAATATTAGATTAAGTATATAATAAGAGAATAATTATGCAATACATTGACAATATTTTATTTGTAGCCATATTAGGAGCCGGAATCTGGTTTTTTGCTAAAAATATCAAATCATTGGTTAGAAATATCAAACTAGGAAAAGATATTGATAGATCAGACAACAAGCCTGAACGTTGGAAAAACATGGCTAAAATTGCTTTGGGTCAAGGTAAAATGGTTCGTCGTCCTGTTTCCGGATTATTGCATATAGTGGTCTATGTTGGTTTTATTCTGATAAATATAGAAGTGTTAGAAATTGTTATTGATGGTATTTTTGGTACACATCGTATTTTCTCTCAAGTACTACCAGATTCAGTTTATGGGTTCTTAATAGGGAACTTTGAAGTACTAGCGTTTTTAGTATTAGTATCAGTTATTGTTTTCTGGATTAGAAGAAATGTGATAAAAATTCAACGTTTTTGGAAAGATGAAATGAAGGGTTGGCCAAAATCTGATGGAAATATGATTTTATATTTCGAAATGATTTTAATGACCTTATTCTTAGTTATGAATGCAACTGATGTTCATTTTCAAGCTATGAATACAGGTAACGTTATCAGTCAATTTATTGAGCCGTTATTTTCTGGATTAGAAGACGGTACATTGCACCTTATTGAAAGAGGAGCATGGTGGTTACATATTGTGGGGATTTTAATTTTTTTAAATTACTTATACTATTCTAAGCATTTACATATTCTATTAGCATTCCCGAATACATTCTTTGCAAACCTTAAACCAAAAGGTCAGTTTACAAATGATGCAAATGTGACTAAAGAGGTTTTGATGATGATGGATCCTGATGCTGATCCTTATGCAATGCCTGAAGAAGGTGCAGAGGAAGAAGTATCTACTTTCGGAGCAAAAGATGTTACAGATTTATCTTGGGTGAATTTATTAAATGCCTATACCTGTACGGAATGTGGACGTTGTACAAGTGAATGTCCAGCAAACTTAACAGGTAAAAAATTATCACCTCGTAAAGTAATGATGGATACCCGTGACCGTTTAGAAGAAGTAGGTAAAAACATAGATGCTAACAACGGAGAGTTTAAAGATGATGGTAAAAATTTATTCGATTGGATAACTAAAGAAGAAATCTGGGCTTGTACAAGTTGTAACGCTTGTGTAGAAACATGTCCGGTAAATATTGATCCGTTAAGTATAATTATGGATATGCGTCGTTATTTAGTAATGGAAGAGAGTGCAGCTCCTACCGAATTAAACAACATGATGCAGAACGTTGAGAATAACGGAGCACCATGGCCATACAATCAAATGGATCGTTTAAAGTGGGTTGATGAATAAGTCTACTGCATTTTAAACCAATTAAAACAGAATAATAAATACAATACTTGAAATAAAAGTTTCAAGATTAAAGCATACAACTTATGAGTGAAGCATTAAAAGTGCCAACAATGGCAGATATGATGGCAGCAGGACAAAAACCAGATGTGTTATTTTGGGTAGGGTCTGCTGGTAGTTTTGATGATAGAGCAAAAAAAATATCACGTGCTTTTGTGAAGATACTTAATAAAGCAGATGTGAATTTTGCAGTTTTAGGTACTGAAGAAAGTTCAAGTGGTGATGCGGCTAAAAGAGCAGGGAATGAATTCTTATTTCAAATGCAAGCTATTACCAATATTGAGGTTTTAAATGCGTATGAAGTTAAAAAAATTGTAACCTGTTGCCCTCATTCATATAATACTATAAAAAATGAATACCCTGAATTAGGAGGAAAGTATGAAGTATTGCATCATACACAGTTTTTACAAAACTTAATAAAAGAAGGTAAAATCACTGTTGATGGTGGTGAATATAAAGGAAAGAAAGTCACATTTCATGACCCGTGTTATTTAGGGAGAGCCAATAGTGTATTCAATGCGCCAAGAGAATTAATGGAGCAACTGGAAGTGAATTTGGTTGAAATGAAGCGTAATAAGTTAACGTCATTATGTTGTGGTGCTGGTGGTGCTCAAATGTTTAAAGAGCCAGAAAACGGGTCTAAAGATATTAATGTGTTACGTACAGAAGACGCAATAGAGACGTCAGCAGAAATTATTGCTACGGGTTGTCCGTTTTGTAACACCATGATGACTGATGGTGTAAAAGCTAAAGAGCAAGAAGGAAAAATAGAAGTACTTGATGTCGCAGAATTGATTGCTAATTCATTATAAATATAACTAATGTTAGTAGAATTTAACACCTTGCCAGACCATTCAAAAGTTTGGATTTATCAATGTAACCGTAGGTTCACAGAACAAGAATTAGAATTAGTTTCTGCAAAAACTTCAGAATTTTTAGAACAGTGGGCAGCACATGGTACCGGTCTTCAAGCCGGGTTTGAACTCAAATATGAACGCTTTATCATTATTGCAGTTAATCAAGATGAGCAATCAGCTACAGGCTGTTCTATAGATGCCTCTGTGCGTTTTATTCAAGAGCTTGAAAAAGAATTAGATGTTGAATTATTAGATAAAATGAATGTGGCTTTTAAACAAGGTGATTTCGTAAACTTCAAACCTCTGTTAGATTTTAAGAAAATGGCAAAATCTGGTGCTATTGGTAAGAAAACAATAGTTTTTAATAATTTGGTAACTGATTTGGCAGAATATAATGAAAACTGGGAAGTACCTGCAAACGAATCTTGGCATTCTCGATTTTTTAACTAAAAATCACTTCACAACAATATTTAATGGTTTTACCACATAATTATAGTGATTCACATCACTATAATTAGTTAGAGCTCTGTTTTTCAACGAGTTTCTGGGTTTTATGTCGGAGAAACTTTCCTTGATTGGATATATATTCTATCTTCACACTAAGCAACATTAAACCCTTTAATTATGAAAAGAGATTATTCTACTTTCGTTTCGTTGCCTCAAAAAACTTCATTACATATTAGCACCCCCGCTGATATTTTTAAAAAAATCATGCATTATAAATGTATGATGGTTAAAAACATTCAAAATTATTTATCTACTATTCAAGTAGAACAAATTTGTGTTACTAGCTTTTTTAAGCTCAAAGTAACATCTGATGTTCATTCAATATTTAAATACTGTTAGTTTAGACGTTCAATAACCTAAACTTCAAAAGAGTGTAGTTAATATTTGTAATTCAGATATTAATTGTGTTGTCAATCAGAGTATGTCTGTAATTGATACGGGATTCTTTTGTTTACACTTTAAGTAATACTCTAATTTTAAAATTTATTATCATGAAAAAAATTATTTATATATTCATATTCACACCATTTATTGTTTTCTCCCAAGTTGGGATTAATACAACAACTCCACAAGAAACTCTTGACGTAGAAGGGACATTACGTATCAGTAATACAACGTCTTGTATGCCAAATAAAATATCAGGAACTAATGGTAACGGGGTTTTAACAGACGTTGTTGTTGGTAACAATTTAGAATTAACAGGAAATGTGCTAAATAGCACAGCTACGGGGTCTGCATATTATTTTGTAGCAACAATTTCTTTACCAGGAAATTTATCAAATGAGGTGTACAACAATCTTGATTTAGATTTATTGGGAGGCAAATGCATCTAAAACTTTATTTAGATTAATTGATAGAACAGCAAGTTATCATATAACAGGAATTTCTGGAGGAACTGATGGTAGGCATATAGTTTTGTATAACGTGTCTGCAAGTAATTTAAAGATATATGACCAAGACGCAAGGTCTTTAGCTAGTAATAGGATAATTACTTTAAATGGTGGGTTTGTTGGAACATCAGGAGAAGGAACTGCAGAATTAGTATATGACGGAGCTCAAAGTAGATGGATTTTAATTGGATTCAGAGATTAAAATATTATGATATTGATTCAGCCAAATGCGAATTGATTTAATGTTGCGTTTTTATTTTATCAATAGCTAGTAAAGCCTAATTATATTAATTGATTAGGCTTTATTGGTTGTAATAACTTTGTTAATACTGTAAGTGTAAAACACTTTTATCTGAGTATTAATTGTATTATCTTTCCTAAATTATAAAAGCATTATTAATGCTTTGGTATGGTTTTTTATACAGATTTAGAAAAGAAAGACATAATGCAATACAAAATAATTTTACTAGCACTTATTATCAGTAATTTAGGATTTTCACAATTAAAACATCCTTTAGAGTCTTTAGATAAAGACGCTCAAAAAATATGGGTTGACGCTACTTATGACGCCATGACTCTAGAAGAAAAAATAGGACAGTTATTTATTGCCGATGTGTGGTCTGGTAAAGGAAAACTTCATACAGATAAAATAAAAACTCTTATTACAAGAAAATCATATTGGTGGAGTGATGTTTTCTAAGGGAGGACCTTATCGTCAAGCAAAATTAACAAATGAATACCAAGCACTTTCTAAAACGAAAGTTATTAATTACTCAGGATGCAGAGTGGGGACTAAGTATGCGATTAGATTCTACGTATGCTTTTCCGTGGAATATGACTTTAGGAGCAATTAAGGATAATAGTCTTGTTGAAGAGGTTGGTAAACGTATTGGAGAGCACTGTAATCGTGTAGGAGTACACATGAATTTTGCTCCAGATATTGATATTAATACCAATCCGAATAACCCAATAATTGGAAATCGTTCTTTTGGAGAAGATAAAATTAATGTTGCTAATAAAGGGGTTGCATTCATGAAAGGAATGGCCTGCTGCTAATATATTAGGATCTGCGAAACATTTTCCAGGTCACGGAGATACTTCTCAAGATTCTCATAAAACATTGCCAACTATTGATTTTTCTGCGGATCGTATTGAAAATATTGAGTTGTATCCATTTCGTAAAATAATAGAAGCTGGAATGTGGCAAGTATTATGGTAGCACATTTGGATATTCCTAGTTTAGGCACAAAAACAGGTAAACCTTCCTCTTTATCAAAAAAAATTGTTACAGATCTTATTAAAAGAAAAATTGGGTTATAAAGGTTTAATTTTTACAGATGCGCTTAAATATGAAAGGTGCGTCTAATTATAAAGAACCTGGAGATGTTGATGTAGCTGCTTTTTTAGCAGGTAATGATATCTTATTAATTTCTGAAAATATTCCTAAAGGCGGTTGCTGAAAATTAAACGAAAGCATACGATAAACAAGAAAATAACTGAAGAACGTTTAGTCACATTCGGTTAAGAAGATTTTAATGGCGAAATATAAAGTAGGACTGACATGCTTATAAACCTGTAAGTTTTAGAAGATATAGCATTCAAATTTAAATACGACGATCTAATGACTATGTTGTATACTAAAGTTAATAGAAAATGCAATAACAGTTGTGAAAAACGAATCGGATATGTTCTACCTAATAAACGATTTGGAACCACTACTAATATAGCCTATGTGAAATTTGGAGAAGCATGACCATACTCCTTACATTTAAATAGATTAAAACAATTTGCTAAAGTAACGGAAGTAAAAGCAAATCATTTAGATGAATTGATTACAAAATTGCAATGATTATAACTTAGTCGTATCATTGGTGTGCATAAATCAAATGCTAATCCATGGAAATCGTATAAGTTAAAAGATAAAGAGTTGACCTGGATGTATGAAATAGCTACGAACAAATAGAGTTGTTTTAAATGTTTTTACTCGTCCATATGCTTTATTAGATTTGAAAACAACTGCAGAATTTTGAATCAGTTGTAATGGTATCATATCAAAATAGTAAAATAGCTCAAGAAAAATCAGCAGAAGCCTATATTTGGAAGCTATTGGTGTAAAAGGAATCTTGCCAGTAAGTTCCAATGAAGTACTTTCCTGTAAATACTTCAATTACACTAAATGAAGAAACAAACAGGTTAGGCTATGATTACCCTGAAAATCAAGGACTAAATTTACGGACAAGTTTAAAACTAGTTGATTCAATCGTAAATTATGCTATTCAGCGAAAAAATGACACCAGGTGTGCAATTAGTTAGTGGCAAAAGGAGGAAAAATAGTTTATAGTAAAAACTACGGTTATCATACGTATTCTAAAAAGACTTAAAGTAAGTGATAGTACGTTGTATGATGTAGCATCATCTTACAAAAATACTGTCTACATTGCCGTCTAATGATGGAGTTAGAAGAGGATGGTGTAGTTGAGTTTAAATTCAAAGCTAGGGACAATTATTACCTGAATTAGCAGATCCTCAAATAAAAAGAATATAACAGTAAAACAAATGTTATCTCATTATGCGCGTTTAAAAGCATGGATCCCTTTTTATAAAACTACGTTAGATAGTATCACTCAAAAACCTTTAGCAGAAATTTATGCGCAAAACAAAATCGGAAAATTTTCCCGTATCAAGGTAGCTAAAAATTTATACATCAGTAAAGTGTATCAGGATTCAATTTTTAATAGAATAAAGGATACAGATTTACGTGACGTAAATGGAAATATAAGTATAGTGATTTACCTTACTTATATACTTAAAAAAATACATTGAAGACTCATTATAAAACAGGTTTAGACGAATTAATTCAGAATAGATTTTATCAAGCCATCTAGGATTAAGCGCTACTTATAATCCGTTAAAGATAAGTATCCCATTAAGATCAAATTACGCCAACAGAGGAAGATTCAATATTTTAGGTATCAAAAAGTACAAGGATACGTACATGATATGGGAGCTGCTATGCAAAATGGTGTAGGAGGTCATGCAGGAGTTTTTGCTACTGCTACAGATGTTGCTAAAATTAATGCAAATGTATATTCAAGGTGGGAATTATGGCTGGTAAGGAATACTTAAAAACTTCGACAGTTAATAAGTTTAATACCTGTTATTACTGTAATATTGACGTGAGAAGAGGAGTAGGTTTTGACAAACCCCAATTAGGAGAGGTTGGTCCAACTTGTGATTGTGTGCCAATGAGTAGTTTTGGTCACTCTGGTTTTACAGGAACTTTTACATGGGCTGATCCTGAAAATGAGTTGGTCTATGTATTTATGTCTAACAGAACTTTTCCTGATGCGGACAAATTTTAAGTTAGTACGTCAAGATATTAGATCAGAAATACAGCGTGTAATTTACAGTGCATTAGAAATTGAAGCTGCCAAAAGTTGCAGATAGTACTGTTGTAAAATAAAAGAAAAAACTAAATCAGCTATAGCCAAATGGCTAATAGTTTAAAGCATATAATTTAATGAAAATAGCCATTGTTTGTTACCCGACATTTGGAGGAAGTGGAGTAGTAGCTACTGAGCTTAGGAATTGCGTTATCAAAAAGAGGTCATGAAATACATTTCATTACCTATAAACAACCAGTACGGTTGGATTTATTAGGTCCGTACTATTCATTTTCATGAAGTATAATGTTCCCGAGTATCCTTTGTTTCATTACCAGCCTTATGAATTGGCTTTGTCTAGTAAGTTGGTAGATACAGTAAAATTATATGGTATTGAAGTTGTTGCATGTGCATTATGCAATTCCTCATGCCTATGCAGCATATATGGCTAAGCAAATGTTAGCAGTCGGAAGGAATTAGCATATTCCTATTGTAACAACGTTACACGGTACTGATATCACATTAGTTGGTAAGTCATCCATTTTATAAACCTGCAGTTACTTTTAGTATTAACGCATCTGATGTGGTAACATCTGTTTCTCAAAGTTTAAAAGATGATACTTTACGTTTGTTTGATATAACTAATGAAATAAATGTTATACCTAACTTTATTGATGTTCAAAAATATGAAGAAGCTAAATTAGCAGAATGCCAACGTCATCTATTAGCTAGATATCTTCTGAAAAGCGTATTGTAACTCATGTGAGTAACTTTCAGGAAAGTAAAGCGTATTGATGATGTTAGTAAAAGTATTCTATACTCTATTCAAAAAGCAAATACCTTCAAAACTTAATTATGGTTGGTGACGGTCCTGAGCTTGAAGAGAAGCTGCTGCAATTAGTTAGTGTGATCAATTAGGGATTGACAGAAAAAGTTGATTTTTCTTGGAAAAAGTAATGAGGTAGATAAAATTTTATGTTTCTCAGATTTATTTCTATTACCATCGGAAACAGAAAGTTTTGGTTTAGCTGCTTTAGAGGCAATGGCATCTGGTGTACCTGTAATATCAAGTAATACAGGAGGAATACCAGAGGTAAATATTGAAGGTGTATCTGGTTATTTAGCAGATGTTGGCGCTATAGAAGTCATGGCTACAAACGCTCTAAGGATACTTAAAAATGAAGATATCTTAAATCAGTTTAAGCTGAATGCAAAAAAAACTGCTAAAAAGTTTGATTTAGAGACTATTGTTAGTACTTATGAGCAACTATATATTGATGCAGTTAAATAACACTTGTATTTAATTGGCTGATATTTAGTGGTTTATGTTAATATTTTCCCATTTTTAAATTCAAAGAGTTTTAATTTGATTAACTTTGTACTGCATTAAATTATTTTCTATTATTTTATTGCAAGTTTTGATGTTAAATACCCCCAAGATATTCCTTACTGTTTTATTAACTGTACAGAAATGATGTACAATAATTAATACAATTATCTTTATGAGATTAAAATTACTCTTAATATTAAAAAAGATATGTATTATTCTATAGATCAGAAATATTTTAAAAGTAAAACCTCAAAGTAATATATCCAATCGTATAAAATAATACATATCTGTTTACTAATCATAATTAATAATGCTATGAAAAAAACATGTATGTATTTGCTAATTTTGGGAATGATGTTTCCAATATTTGCACAGGAGAAAATTTCAGACGTTTTTTATGAATCAGGTGAATTACCTGCAGTAGTTTTGAAAAAAGCTGGTGAAGAGTTTTCAGTGTATTATCCAGATAAT
>CBCXVT010000019.1:0-53588 GCA_965178635.1 Flavobacteriaceae bacterium
TTACAATTGCTTTAAAAAAGAATTGTTTGATATCATTTTTTACAAAAAACATAAACCATACAAGTGTGAATATAAAATATATTCCTACATGCACTAATTTATCAAAATGTGATATTTTAACTTCTACAGGTTTGTTTATTTTTATCAAACTGATAACAAATACAAAAACTGTATATGCAATTGCTAATAAAAACCAACTGCGCTGTTTAAGCACCTATTAATTCTTTATAAGCAGCAACTGATAATAAATCATCTAACTGACTTACATCAGAAACTTTTACCTTTACCATCCATCCTGCACCATAAGGATCAGTGTTTACGTTTTCAGGCTCATCTTCTAAAGACTCATTAAACTCAATAATCTCTCCAGCAACTGGTAAAAATAAATCTGAAACCGTTTTTACAGCTTCTACAGTACCGAAACACCTCTTCTTGATCTAAGGTTTCATCTAAAGTATCAACTTCAACATAAACAATATCACCTAATTCTTTTTGAGCAAAATCTGTAATACCAATTGTTACTGTATCACCTTCAATCTTAACCCATTCGTGGTCTTTAGTATATTTTAATTCTTCTGGAAAATTCATTGTATTGTTGTTTAATGTTTTTTATTGTTGCAAAAATATATTTTAGCTTTGCTATTTCAAATCCTTCATTTATTTAATTAATTACCAAAATTATATCTCAATGTAAATCCACCACGCATTGTTGTTTGTGGAAATGATGTTGATATTACAGATTCTGAAAACGTATAATCAAAGTAAAATAGTGTTGTGAAATTCTTACTTAAGGCATAATCTGCAGTTAAATTTACCACTCCATAATTTCTGCCCTGCTGTTATTTGATTGTTATTCAATATCCAAGTAACGTACAATCGTTTTATTATTTCTTAAAGATAAATCGGCTTTTAAATTCAAATCACCTCTTAACGTTTGTTTGTTACCAAGTAATTTAGTATTTAAATTTCAAATCTTTTAAATCTATATCCTAAACCAAGTACGTATTCTTTTCCTTTAATTTCGGTCATTAAACCATTATCAAAGCTTAGAGACATGGCTCTATCCTTTTTCATTTCCACACCAACATTAATAGTAGTTTTTCATTTCCATATCTACTTTAAACAATGGACTGAACTGCTCTGTTAAATTTACATTTGAAAGAATTGTTTCATTCTTTAAATTCCCTGCTTGATCAATATCTATCTCCCGGATTTGCTTGTAACTCTAAATTCGTTCTAAATTGATTTACGGTATAACCAGACTTATATCCGTGTGCTAAAGAAAAACGTTTAAAAGCGTTTTTTAAACCATGCCAAACTCCATTAAGCCTGTATATTTTATATTCCAGTTAGGCAATGGTACATTTCTAAATACCCCTGTTTTTTCCTTACTAGCATCTTTACCTGAATATGCGGCTAAAAACGATGGTAATAATACTTGCTTGACTTGTTTTACCAAAACCAATTGGATACCCTTCCGCATCTAAGTTATTCACGTCATTTACATCTACACCTGCACTTGACTTAGCTAAGCGCAAAGCTATTGTTTTTCTGTTAGATCTAAACGTTTCAAATACTTCTGATTGATTCTCATCACTGCTTTTAAATGCAGTTTTTATAAGTAATGGTTGATATATTAAAGTTACCAAATGTGTTTGGTGTTAACGCTTCATAATTCCCATTCAACCCATTAATATCTGCATTGTTTACACGGTAATTTTCTGTATAATTATGCTGGTAAGTTCTGTTCGCATTTAAGTCGATCTTCAACTTCTTAATTGGTTCAACATTTGCCGATAATGTTAATTGTCTACTTTTACTACTTGTAAATTGCTCATTAAAATCAGGGTACAATGTCAACCATCCTTTTCTAGCGGCTTCATATCGCAACTCATCAGAATGTGTTCCGAATGTATACCCAAATGACGGTTTTAATGTTCCTATAAACCCAACATCATTAACATATCCAGGAATATAACTTCCGCTATTTTCCGTATAAGACCCTTGTATTTTCTTTATTGATGTTAACACATCAACCCCTACGTTAAAAATTTTGTTTGCAAAATTAGCTTTTGGCTTCTGTTTACTTTTGGTTCTAATTTCAACTAATTGATCAGATAAGTTTTTAATCTTTTTATCTACAATTAATTGTTTGTTTTCAGGTAAAGAATCTTTCGCTTTTAAAGCTTCTAACTTTTTAGTCTTACGATCTTTCTTCGGCCTTAATCTCTTGGCAAATGTCTTTTTAAAATTCTTCTTTTCAATACCAATATACTTATAGAACTTCTTCATGTCTAAAGATCCGTTCAAACTATGTGTTTGCGCATTTTGTATTGAATTACCAATATTAAATGTATTCCCAGTTGGATTTCCGAACTCGTCATTTTCTGGCACACTTCTTAATGCATCAGACCCTTTTTGCCATTGAAAATCACCTGTGTAAGAGTATGTCGATTTTAAGAAATTCAACATTGGTAACTTTTCCAAAGGCAGCTCGTAATTCAACTGAAATTGTTGAGAGTGTCTGTTTGCTTCTCCTGTATCAAAAAAGCCATCCCAAACTGAATTATTATTATCTATGAAACCAGCATTATCAATGTAATTCTTTACAATATTGTTACGTGTAGCTGAAAAATTTAATTGTAACTTCTTAGTTAGGTTATGACTGATATTATACTGCCAATCAAACATATAATTTCGCTTGTATAAATCTGGCAAAGGAATATTCCCCACAACTAAATCAACATCTCTAAAACGTTGCTTATTATATAGCCTTGTGAAATTTGTATTGAATGAAATATTAGACGGCAAAAAGTTAAAGTTGATATCTTTCAATATTTGATAATACTTACTTTTATTAGCAAATTTCGCTTTCTTAAGAGGTTCGAAGGATTTTTGTTGAAATCCATGCCCATAAGTTAAACCAGCACGAACATTTTGCTCTAAATAATTTTCTACTTCAAAATCACGGTGATTCACTTGATTATAAGAATACGATGCTGTAAAATTCTCAACATCATAGAACCTTGGTTTTGCTTCTCCGGTTCGTTCTTTTCTTACACCAATAAAGTTAATACTCTTACGCTTGGTATAATCTTCAGCTCTATTTCTATAGAAATCTTCATTATCAGGATCTTCATCAATGATAGTTTCTAGCTCTAAATCTTGATACAATGGGTCGTATTTAGGTGTTATAACCTCTTCTCCTACTCCATAATTAAATGGAATTTTAATCCCCCATTTTTTTGGCAGTAATTGTCCAATATTTAGGTTAGTTACTACATCATATTGTTTTACATCATCTCTACTACGTTCATTTGGCCCTTGCTCTAAACTTCCGAAACCAACAGTACTACGTCTACCAGAAGCCGATATACTTGCAAAGTCAGCCATATTTGCATCTGCACTTAATAATGCAGCCCAACCACCTTTGTTATCCATATCAGACAAACGCAATTCATTAAACCATACTTCTCCAGAAACATCATTTAATCCAGCCGGATTATTATTATTCTTAATTCCAAGCATTAAGTTTCTAATATTCCCTAAACTTGGGTTACCTTTAATTGCTATTCTATATTTTGTAGTAGTTTCTACTGTAGGTAAACCATCCAAATCGACAGTCATGACTTCCGTAAAATTACCATCATCAGTAACATCGTAGTATTTCACTTCTGTTATATTACCAGCAGCTAAAAACGCTGCTTTTATCTTTTTAAGTACAGACAATTCAAGATCCAACTCATTCTCTTCAGGCCAAACTGCTCTTGGTGAACTTCCAGTTGATAACACTAAAGGCATTTCAATTTCGTAGTAATTTTGAACTAAATCTGTACCCATTCTAAGAAACCCAGATAATTCTCTATCTCCAACAGGAGTAGATGTATCATAGGCTTCTGCATGCATAAACATTCGCATTTTCTTGAATTGCAACATATCTATATTGATACCTTTAAATACTGCTCTAGAATCTTTTACCTCTAAATCTTTTACACGTAATAATAACGATTGTTCGTTTTGACGTAATACGGTATTATTGTTATAAAGCTCTTCTAGCTCTATTCCTGGAGGCAATACATAATCTGGATTTTCCTGATTATTTACAGCACCAGATTCAAAATCAGTCCCGTCATCTGAAGGATCATCTGTACCTTCTAAAGTCTGCGTATATGTTCTCCAATCTCCTCTTACCAAGTCTAATGTTCCAAAACGTAAGACAACATTTTCAGAGAATCCACTTAAAAACAGACGCATAAAACGCACCGATCTAAAATCATTTATCCCGTTTATAGCTTCTGCATGCGAACCACGTAATGGCACTCTAAACTGAATCCATCGTATTTCTTGTGAGGTACCATTTGGCAATGTTACGGTCCTTGTTTTTGTATCTCTTACAAACGGATCACCAACTGACAATCCTGGTGTAATATCTACTTCATATTGATAATAACTATCAATAGTGTTCATGGTGTTATCTCTATTCAAATCTTCAACATCAGGTAATGTTGTAGACCCTCGATTGGTATCAGAAACATCTACAGGAGAATTCCCTTGTGTACCATTATAATTGTAATAACGTTCTAAAATAGAACCTGTGGTATTCAAATAATAGGTATAGTTATCACCTGCTGGATCTTCAGAATTTTCAGCATGTGCTGGATTGTATATAGATCCTTCATCAATATCATTTAATCCGTCTAATCCAACATCTTGATTTGTACGCTCTTGCCCTTGTGTATCAAATGCATAGACTAAGGCTTGATTGATAGGTGTATTACCCCAAATAGAACCATTAACCTCATTTGCTGCTGTTGACCCATTATTTGGCAATCCATTTTCATAGAGCTTCCTACCATCTTTTAAAACATCTTCTGAAATACTCCCTAAGTTAATTTTTAAAGTTCCACCTGTTGAAGTTGTAATTGGCCCATCTTCATAATACGGATCTTGAATCCAAAACTCCATAAACTCAACATTAGAACGCTCAAAATCTGTTGTTGTTAACTGACGTGTAATACCCGCCCATTTTTGATCTGGGTTTGCTGTTTGAAACGCTCCAGTATTCTGATTGTTATATGGCCCTTTAACATCTGGATAGTACGCTAAATCTAAGGTTCCTAAAACAGTAGACTGTCCTGTTGCTATATCCTGATTGACTACCTCTTCTATAAACACACGTCTGGTTTCTTTTGTTGAAATGTCATCATCAGAAATACCAGATGGCTGACTGTTACTATAAAAAATAGGATCAATACCATACCAAGCTAATTTTGCTCTGTTATACCCTTCTTCAATAGCATTATCAAATATCTGAGTATTCACATCTGAATTTTGCCCATGCCCTCTTGGTATAGAAGCTAACTTCCAAGATAAAGGTGATTTGACATCAATAGCAGTTTGCGACGCTTCAAAATCATCTACATAAGTGGTTGCTTCGCCATTTTGCTCAGTACGTTTTGGTGAGCCAGGCAATAGATATGCGAACTCTCCACGCACAGATAAATTTGAAGGTACATCGGTATCTATATTTGGTAATTTATTTGCTAAACGTGTTAAAAACGGAACTTCGGTTGAATAATTACCATTAAACCCTACTATAGTATTATTTATTGGTTCATAACCTAAAGAAGCTTTTTGAGTTAATGGTCTTTCTTTTAAATTTAAGAATGTACCACCTATTTGGAAGTTTTCATTGAATGTATGCTCTACATTTAACCCAGCAAAACGTCGTGATTGTTGCCCAAAAGTGGCATTATTTTCTACAGAAATATCAATTGGTATATTAGACGCAGTTAATGATTCGTCTAATATTTGCACTCTTCCTAACTGATAATCTACGGTATAATCTACACCTTCTACAAGTTGCCTTCCTCCAGCTGTTACGGTTACAGATCCTCTTGGCACATTAAACGCACCTATTGATATTCCATTTCCTCCTGTAGATTTATAACGCCCTTTTAATTGGAATTTATTTTTATCTGCATCTTCCATTGCAGCTGTTTTCGTAGATGCATATAAACTTCTATAAACATATTTTGCTTGATTGTCATCATAAGTTGAAGGCATATCATAGTTTCCACCACCTCCAAGTTTGTCGTATAAATACTCTCCAAATGGCTCAACCTTGGTAAAGAATACGCTTCCGTTTTGAGTATTTACAGTTATACCTGGGAAAAAATCAAAGAACCCATCTCCACCTTGTTGCGGGTCATTATTCGCATTTAACTTATCTAAATCAAATACCTGTAATAATGTTGTTTGTTCTACATCTGCTGGTAACGCTGTACCGTTAACTTCACTAATGTAATTCACTGGTGACGGGTCTGTATACAAGATATCTAATTTAAACGATTCTTGACTTAATTGATACGCTCCTAAGGCATACACGTTTTTCATCATCAAATCCCAAACTGGCTCTTCTACATTTGTTAAATTACTTTTTAACATTTTAAGTACCAAGTTCTGGTTTGTTATCGCACCAGAATTTTCATCTACTGTAGTAGCATCTACACCATCTGTAGCAAATTCTCCAACTTGATATACCTGACCTCCAACTGTAAACTGAAAGGCTACAGCTAATACTTCATCATTTGTTAAACGCTGATTTAATGAAATATACCCCAGTTGAGAGTTGTAATTATATTCAGAATTTTCAACTAATTTTCTCGCATTTTCTAACTTAGAATAATGTCTCCCTTCATTTACGGTTCCTGACAAGCCTCCAAAACCAGATTGTACTGTTGCAATATCTCTAATTGCCGATGTTAAAATAGATGAAGACCCTATTGTTTCAGGGTTAAATCCGTTATTACTGTTATCAGGATACGCATTTGGGCCTGCAGTTACTGGTAAAGTTGGCTCACCAATTGCATTTGGATTAGACTCTCCTATATCTTGTATAGCAACTATATTTCTAACATTGTTGGTCGTATTATTTCTGTTAGTTACCCAAGCTTCAAGACGTGTAATTTGAATATTTGAATTGATAAACGGGTAATTAACCAAGGCGTTTTCGTAATTATCTCTAAAATATTGCGCTAAGAAAAAGTGTCTACTATCATCATAGTCTAATGCAAATAACTCAAAGTCTTCTAGAGTTCCTCCACCCTGAGCAGTAACACTTTGTCTCTGCGACTTTTGTTCTGAATATACTGCAGTAACGGTGGTTTTACCAAATTGCAACTCGGTTTTTACACCAAATAGACTTTGTGCCCCTGTTATTAAAGTACTATTTAAAGGCATACTCACATTACCAACTTCAATCTTTCTAATAATATCGTCCTCTGTTGGTGTGTATTCTAATTTAATTTGGTTTTGAAAATCAAATACAGATTCTGTATCATAATTCGCTGTTACTTGTAAACGCTTTCCAACTTTACCTAGCAAACTTAAACTGATTTGCTGATCAAAATCAAATGTAAAATTAGATTGATTTTGCGGTGACAATACAGGATTATCTTGTTTTGAATATAAAAAACCGATATCCATAGAAACATACCCCTGAGGAATAACTTCTATAGTGTTTCCTCCAAATATCGATTCAAAAAAACTTGAGTTTACATAAAAGTCAGGTAAAATATTCTTTCTTGCTTCTTCTGTCCCTTCTTTCTTACCCTCCATTGCATCCAATTTGGTTTTATAGTACGCTTGCATGCGTTCTTGTAAAACCAGTTTTTCATACTCTTTAGGTGTCAGGATAAGTGGATAATCAATATTAAAATCACCAATTGACTCTGTGTAAATATAACGGTCTGTAAATGGATCATAGGTGTATTTAGACACAATACTCGCCGGGTTAGGTACATTTAGTTGGCCTAAGTTATAACCTGATTGTGGTTGTATTGAATCTTGAACTACAGGATCTTGAGCAAAAACTGCTGATGATACTAGTAGTAATAGTATAAAAATTCTTTGCGCTAAAATGCCCATTCTTTTGTTTACCTTAATCATTATTACAAACTCTTTAACGCCAATTTTATAATTGTTTCAACGTTAGCATCTGGGGTTGTGCTTACTATTTTATTACAAATTTTTTCAGCTTGTTTTCTTGCATAACCTAAAACCTCTAAAGCAGATAACGCTTCATCTTTACTTGTATTGTTTACAGCATCAGAAACTTCATCAATTCCATAAATCTTTAGAACTTTGTCTTTTAAATCTAATATCACGCGTTGCGCTGTTTTAGCTCCAATTCCTTTTATAGATTGAATAGTTGCTACATCTCCTACAGCAATTGCTTGTTGAATCTGTTTAGGTGTCAATGACGACAACATTATTCGTGCTATGTTAGTTCCGATACCTGAAACCGATATTAGTAATCTGAAAATTTCACGTTCAGATTTTTCAATAAATCCAAACAATGTGTGTGCATCTTCTTTAACTTGAAGATGTGTGTATATTTTTAAAAAATCTTGCTCTGGTAACAATGAAAACGTATGCATAGAGATGTTTATTTCATAGCCAACACCGCCACAATCAACAACAACATTGGTTGGGTTTTTCTCTATTAACTTCCCTTGAATTTGAGTAATCATTTTATAAATTAGTTTAATTTCAAAAATACATATTTTTCAATAATGCCTTCAGCCTTATATTGAATGCTGCTCTTTTTGCTGTGCATCAACAACAGATACAGCTGCCATATTAACCATCTCCTCTACTTTTGCTCCTAATTGAAGTACGTGAACAGCCTTATTCATCCCCATTAAAATTGGCCCAATAGACTCTGCTTTATTCAATTCTTTTAACATTTTATATGAAATATTTGCTGAATCAAGGTTAGGGAACACCAACGTGTTTACCTTTTTACCAGCTAATTTTGAAAATGGAAATTTCTCGCTTAACATTTCAGAATTCAATGCAAAATCAGTTTGTACCTCGCCATCAACAATGATATCTGGGTAATACTTATGTAAATATGCCACTGCATCTGCTACTTTATCGGCGCTTTCATGTTGTGACGACCCAAAATTTGAATACGACATCATGGCCATCACTGGCTCCATACCAAAAAGCTTCACTGTTCTTGCTGTCATTTTTGCAATAACTGCCAACTCCCTTGCGGTTGGATTAATATTTATTGAGGTATCCGACAAAAACATCGGCCCTCTTTCTGTCATCATTAAATTGGTAGCAGCAACGCGAGACACGCCTTTTGCCATACCTATTAATTCTAACATTGGTTTCAACACCGTTGGATAACTTCTTGAATACCCAGTAATTAACGCATCTGCATCGCCCTCATTAACCATCATTGCCGCAAAATAGTTGCGTTCACGCATCCATTTTTTTGCTTCTAAATATGTTTTCCCTTTACGTTGAGATTTCTCCCAATATTTCTGTGCATAACGCGCTCTGCTTTCACGCTCTTCATCGATTTTTGGATCGATAATTATCAACCTCTTCATCAAAACCAATCTCTGCTTTTAATTCTAAGAATAATTTCTCTGTTACCTAGTAAAATTGGTAGTACCAATTCCTTCTTCAAATACAATTTGAGCAGCCTTCAATACATCTAAGGTGATCAGCCTCTGCAAATATGATTTTCTTTGGATTTGATTTAGCCCTTCTATGAATTAAACGAACTAACTTATTATCAGAGCCTAAACGCTGCATTAACTCTTCTTCATACTTAGCCCAATCCTCAATAGGGTTCAGTAGCTACCCCTGAATCCATAGCTGCTTTAGCAATTGCTGGTGGTATGATTCAGATATTCAACGCTTGGATCAAATGGTTTAGGAATAATATATTCCTTTACCAAAAATTAATTTAGTTTCGCCATAAGCAATATTCACTTGCTCCGGCACTGGCGTTTTAGCCAATTCTGCAATAGCATGAACGGCAGCCAATTTCATTTCTTCATTAATTTTAGTGGCACGCACATCTAAGGCTCCTCTAAATATAAACGGAAACCCAAGTACGTTATTTACTTGGTTAGGATGATCTGAACGCCCGGTTGCCATGATGATATCATCACGCGTATCAATTGCCAAATTGTAATCTATTTCCGGAGTTGGGTTGGCCATCGCGAACACTATTGGGTTCTTAGCCATGGTTAACAACATATCTTGCGACAAGATATTCCCCACTGAAAGTCCTAAAAACACATCTGCATTTTGCATGGCATCAGCTAAAACTGTTCCTTCTTTTCCGTAAGTAAATTTTTGTTGTAAGTCAGATAAATCTGTTCTGCCTTTGTGTAGTACACCATCAATATCAAACATGGTGATATTTTCATATTTTGCGCCTAATCTTACATATAAATTAGCACAAGATATGGCCGCAGATCCAGCTCCTGAAATCACTATTTTAACTTTAGATATTTCTTTTCAGCAATTTCTAAAGCATTTAATAAAGCAGCAGATGAAATGATAGCAGTTCCATGTTGGTCATCATGCATTACAGGAATATCCAACTCTTCAATTAAGCGACGCTCAATTTCAAAAGCTTCTGGTGCTTTAATATCTTCTAAATTTATTCCTCCAAAAGTTGGTGCAATGTTCTTTACGGTTTGCACAAAAGCATCAATATCTTTTGTGTCTACCTCAATATCGAACACATCAATATCTGCAAATATTTTAAACAGCAAACCTTTTCCTTCCATAACTGGTTTTGAGGCTAGAGGACCAATATCTCCTAAACCTAAAACCGCGGTACCGTTTGTAATTACTGCTACTAAGTTTCCTTTTGCTGTATAACGATAAGCGTCATTCGGATTCTTTTCTATTTCTAAACAAGGCTCTGCAACACCCGGCGAGTATGCCAACGCCAAATCACGCTGAGTAGCATACTTTTTTGTTGGTACAACTTTAATTTTCCCTGGGTTTGGTTTTGCATGATAAATTAATGCTTCATGCCTCATTCGTTTCTTACTCATATAAAATACTTGTATAATTACACAAAGTTAAACCTATGTTTCAATTATGAAAGATTTAAGCCTCCTAATTTAGTCTTTCAAAAAAGCAATGTTGCGTTGTAATCCTGAAAACTTAGTTCGTTTCACGGCCGACTTTTGAAAAACCTTAGAAAAGACATCTTCTGTAATCTCTTCCCAATCGGTTTTTGTCATGTTTAGTAGTTCTGATTTCGGAGCAAATAAGGGTTCTTGATGTGGTTTTGAAAACCGGTTCCACGGACATACATCTTGGCAAATATCACAGCCAAACATCCAATTGCCCATTTGGTTTTTAAAACCATTAGGAATACTATCTTTCAACTCGATGGTGAGATATGAAATACATTTACTGCCGTCAACAGTATTATTGGGTAAAATGGCTTCAGTTGGGCAGGCATCAATGCATTTGGTACATGTACCGCAGTGATCGGTCATTGGTGTATCATACTCTAATCCTACATCAAGCACTAATTCTGCTAAAAAGAAAAATGACCCTTGCTGTTTTTGTAAAACCAATGAATGTTTCCCTTTCCAACCTAATCCAGATTTTTCTGCCCAAGAACGTTCCATAACTGGTGCAGAATCTACAAATGCTCTACCATTAACTTCTCCAATTTGTTCTTGAATAAATTCAGATAACTCTTTTAATTTTGATTTGACAACATGATGGTAATCTTGACCATAAGCATATTTTGCTATTTTATAAGACTCATCATTTTGATGTGTTTCCGGATAGTAATTATAGCTCAGTGAGATGATTGATTTCGCTCCATCAACTAATAAACGCGGATCTAATCGTTTATCAAAATGGTTTTCCATATAACGCATTTCACCATGATAATTATTTTGTAACCATTTTTCTAAATGTGGTGCTTCATCTTCAAGAAATACAGCTTCAGAAACTCCACAAGACAAAAAACCGAGGCGTTGTGCTTCGGCTTTTATCTTCTTTGTATATGTTTCTTTTAAACTCATTTTTTAAAACAAGCCTCCTTGAATATTTCCTTTTATCTTACCTAAATGCTTATAGGCTAATTCTGTTACTTCTCTTCCTCTTGGGGTTCTAATAATGAATCCTTGTTGGATTAAAAATGGTTCATACACTTCTTCAATAGTTTCTCCATTTTCTGAAACTGCAGTTGCTAAAGTGGTAATCCCCACTGGTCCTCCTTTAAATTTATCAATTAATGTTGATAGAATTTTATTATCCATTTCATCTAAACCGTGCGCATCAACATTTAAGGCTTTTAAGGCAAATTGCGCAATTGCAATGTCAATTTTACCATTACCTTTTATTTGAGCAAAATCACGCACTCTACGTAATAAGGAATTCGCTATACGTGGTGTTCCTCTACTTCTACCAGCTATTTCAATAGCTGCTTCCAAATCTATTGGCACATTTAAAATGTGTGCACTGCGTTCAACTATGGTTGATAGTAATTCTGTTCTGTAATATTGCAATCTGGATTGTATTCCGAATCGAGCACGCATTGGTGCCGTTAATAATCCTGACCGGGTTGTTGCTCCTATTAATGTAAACGGATTTAAGTTGATTTGCACTGACCTGGCATTTGGTCCAGTTTCAATCATGATGTCAATTTTATAATCTTCCATTGCTGAGTATAAATACTCCTCTACAATAGGACTCAATCGGTGAATTTCATCGATAAATAAGACGTCACGTTCTTCAAGATTAGTCAATAAACCAGCCAAATCTCCTGGCTTATCCAATACAGGTCCGGAAGTCACTTTTATACCAACACCTAACTCATTCGCTAATATGTGCGCTAAAGTTGTTTTACCTAATCCTGGAGGCCCATGAAACAAGGTATGATCTAAAGCTTCCCCGCGTAAGTTTGCAGCCTGAACGAATATCTTCAAGTTTTCCAACACCTGATCTTGACCAGCAAAGTCATCAAATGACAAAGGTCTTAACGCACGATCTATGTCTAATTCAGCAGGATTGTAATTTTCGTTTGTTGGATCTAAATTATCGTTCATGATTGTAAAAATAACAAAAATCTGCATGACATGTACATAGACAACTCTAAAAAGTGTTTATTAAAAACGTAGCCGATTAGTTTACAACAAGTCAACATTTCTAAAAATATAAAAACAACCGTTTCACAACATAAAAAAGATGTTTTACATCTAAAAAGAGTTCTTAAAAGTAATTATTTGCGTTTCATCGGTTTTTAAGAATTGTAAATTTGCTAATTATTTTACTACATACTTAACAATAACACAACAACAAACACCAAACACTTAAATAATACTTAATTAACATCTGTTTATACCATATATATATTAAAATCGACGAACAACACAGCAACCTATTGGTTTATAGCACAATAGCACATACATTTACACCATCAATTACAACACTATTATTTGGGGACTAAACATCTAAAAAAAACTAACCATGACTATTAAAAACATTATTTTAACCGGGGTTTTATTTTTAACAATTGGAAATGTATTTGCTACAGACAAAAACATTGATAAAAAGAACATCGATAAAAAAGCATGTAAATATGTTCAAGAACGTATTTCTACAATTGAAGGCTTTTACACTAATGATGAAGGGTATAGCCTTGAGTTATTAGAAGCAAGTAAATTTTTAGCAAACATCTCTGAAATAGAATCTAACTACTTATACAGTTATGAGGCTATTGGAGACGCTTTAGAAACTAACGATGTTACGACTTGGAAAAACTGGTTTGAAGCTAACAAACACTTATTAACTTGGGATGACGAGTTAAAAACAGTCGTGCTTAAATAAGTACACACCACATATCATAATAAAAAAGGCTTCGTATTACGAAGCCTTTTTTATTATATTTTATCTAACCAATCACCATTACTAGCAATACAACACACTGCCCACACCAATTATAAGCACATATAAAACACGTTTTGACTACGAGTAGGTAATGTCATAAACAAAAAAACAGCCCTATTAAAACTGTCTTTGCTATTGTTATTTATCTGTTTTATTGCTTACTAATATTTTATTATACATTTTAAAAGCATCCATTATTATTTTTGCTTTATCATGACCCACTACTTTCATTATTAGTTTAATCTTGACCCATTTCTTCCTTTTTGGGTAATTCTCCTTGTCTAAAAAATCTAGCCAGATATTTACATAAGCTTTCTCTTTTTTTCTTAGAGATAATCTGTCAAATTTGTATACATTGGAAAAATCATATAACAAACCTTTGTTAATTGGTTTAGACCCATCGCCTTTCATGATTAACAAACGTAACTTATCTCCTTCAAAAACTGCTTTATATCTTCTTTTATTGGAGTCTTCATCAAAAGCATGCGCATCAATGGTTTCTTTTATCATTGATTTTACTTCTTCCAACTTTGATGTTTCAGTTCGAACATTCTCTTGTGAGAAAAGGCTTAAACTTAAAAAAACATACTACTATAGTTATATATCTCATTTATTCTATTTTTTTAACAAACCTAATGATTTCTCAATTATTATAAGCCCTTTTGACACACGTTTAGAGTTACGAGTAGGATAATGTTATGCAAAAGCAAAAAAGATGCACTATTGACACATCTTAATTGAATTCTGTATTTATTTTTTAGTTTGTTATTATATCCCCATGATTAATAAGATGAGATAAATAGTACCAATTATAATTGCAGAAATTTCCCAAATCAATAATTTTACTTCTTTATAAGTATTATTATTATTTTTAACACCCTTATACTTTTTATATTGTTTTTTTACATCAAAAATTGAGTATAAAAATATTGTCCCTAAAAGTATTTCAAAAATACAATATTCATCCATAGTATAAAACTAACAAAAAAAAACCCTTTCAATCATGAAAGGGTTTTTATATCTATTATTTCTCAATAAAGTCTAGTGATGTAATTCTACTTCACCGTCTTTCATTGGTACGTTTTGTGGTACAAAATCATCATCGTGTCCTGGCTTACTATAGTCATAAGACCATCTGTGAACTTCAGGGATATCTCCTGGCCAGTTACCGTGAATATGCTCAACAGGCGTCGTCCATTCTAATGTATTAGATCTCCAAGGATTTTGAGGTGCTTTCTCACCATTAAAAATACTGTTGAAGAAGTTATACAAGAAGATGAATTGTCCTAATCCTGTAATGATTGCAAAAATTGTAATAATTACGTTAATGTCAGTTAAGTCATCAAAAATAGGAAAACTTGTGTTGTTATAGTAACGACGTGGTAAACCTGCTAATCCTGTAAAGTGCATTGGGTAAAACACTCCGTATGCTCCTACTGCAGTAATCCAGAAGTGTAGGTATCCTAACTTCTTACTCATCATTCTACCAAACATTTTAGGGAACCAGTGGTACACACCAGCTAAGAAACCATAAACTGCTGTTACACCCATTACCAAGTGGAAATGCGCTACAACAAACATAGTATCATGCACGTTGATATCTAAAGTACTATCTCCTAAGATAATTCCTGTTAAACCACCTGAAACGAATGTAGATACTAATCCGATTGAGAATAACATTGCAGGGTTAAACTGCAAGTTACCTTTCCATAAAGTAGTGATATAGTTAAATGCTTTTACCGCTGATGGTATTGCAATTAATAATGTTGTAAATGTAAATACAGATCCTAAGAATGGATTCATACCAGAGATAAACATATGGTGACCCCATACGATACATGATAAGAATGCAATTGCTAAGATAGATGCAATCATGGCACGGTAACCGAAAATTGGTTTACGCGAGTTCGTTGCAATAACTTCAGATGTGATACCTAATGCTGGTAATAATACGATGTATACCTCAGGATGCCCTAAGAACCAGAATAAGTGTTCAAACAATACTGGCGATCCTCCTTGATAATGTAATACTTCACCATTGATGAAGATATCAGACAAGTAGAATGATGTTCCGAAACTTCTATCCATAATCAACAATAATGCTGCTGAAAATAAAACTGGGAACGACACAACACCAATAATTGCTGTTACAAAGAACGTCCAGATTGTTAATGGCAAACGCGTCATTGACATTCCTTTTGTACGTAAGTTGATTACAGTAACAATGTAGTTTAATGATCCTAATAATGACGATGCAATAAAGATAGCCATAGACACTAACCATAATGTCATACCCATTCCTGAACCAGGAATAGCTTGTGGCAATACAGATAATGGTGGGTAGATTGTCCAACCTGCAGAAGCTGGTCCAGCTTCAACAAATAAAGAAATAACCATGATGATACTAGATAAGAAAAATAACCAGTAAGATACCATGTTTAAAAACCCTGATGCCATATCTCTAGCACCAATTTGCAATGGAATTAATAAGTTAGAGAATGTTCCACTCAATCCTGCTGTTAGCACAAAGAATACCATGATGGTACCGTGAATTGTAACTAATGCCAAATAAGAATCCGCATCTAAAACCCCTCCTGGAGCCATACGATCTCCTAAAAGGATTTCCATTATTTTAAATGGCTCTTCTGGCCATGCTAATTGTAATCTGAATAACATTGACATTGCAATACCAATGATACCCATAATGATACCAGTAATCAAGTATTGCTTAGAGATCATTTTATGATCTATACTAAAGATGTATTTAGTAATGAATGTCTCTTTGTGGTGTCCGTGATCGTCTTGTGACATAACTTTATAAAGGTTATATAGTTTTTTAATCTAGTTAATTAGTTTCCAGCTACAGTGATGATATCCTTAGCTTTTTGTTGTGTTTTCATCCAAGTCGCGTAGTCCTCAGGTGTGTCAACAACAATTTTCATTTGCATGTTGTAATGTGATTTTCCACAAATCTTATTACATAATAATAAATAATCAAATTCGTAAGGTTCAAGAGCTTCTTCGCCTTTAGCAACAAGCTTCTTGCTGTTTTCAACTCTGATTTCATTAATACGTGCAACTTTAGCAACAATCTTTTCATCTTTACGCATTTCTGCAGTTGTCATAGTAGGAATGAAAGAAAATTCAGTTACCATACCAGGTACACAGTTCATTTGCGCTCTAAAGTGAGGCATATAAGCTGAGTGTAAAACATCTTGAGAACGTATTTTGAAATGCACACGCTTACCTACAGGTAAGTGTAATTCTTTCGTAATTACATCATCAGCATAGTTTTTATCAGATGTATCTAAACCTAATGTGTTTACTGCATCATAATCAATCAAACGTACGTTAGCTTCACCTAAAGTATTATCGTGACCTGCATAACGAGCAGTCCAGTTAAATTGTTGCGCATATAACTCGACAACCATTGGCTCTTCTTCTCCTTCAAAGTCATAAGACATGATATCATTCCAGCTGAATAATCCGAATAAGATTAATCCTGTTAACGTAATTACTGGAATAATAGTCCACACCATTTCTAACTTCATGTTATCAGAATAGTATAATGCTTTGTTACCTGCCTTACCTTGATACTTGTAAGCAAAGAAGTGTAATAAAAACTGTACCAAAAAGAATACAGGAAAGATGATTGCCCAAGACACGTTCATCAATAAATCATAATTAGGTCCGTGTGCTGATGCTGGTGTTCCTAATAACACTTCACTCCAAGCATAAAATCCGTAGAATGTAAATGCAAAAAGGAAAATTAAATACATCAACATTAAGCCTCCTTGCTGCTTATTGTCTTGATTATTTGCAACATCGGTATCAGCCTTTGAAGCTTTGTATATTTTTACAACTTTTGATAATTGCCATAATGATATTGCAATTAAAAGTGCGACTACTATGTATAAAAAAACTGTCATTACTTTAAATCTCTAGTTTTAATTAATTTTAATAATGAAATTGTTCACTCTCGTGAATAAACGGGTTACGTTTAGGCTCTAAAGGTGCTTTTGTTAATGCTGTAAACACAACAAATATAAACAACCCTAAGAAGAACAATATTGATGAAATTTCTGATAAACCAATGAACCACTGTGTTCCAACAGTTGCTGGCATAACCATGTTATAAATATCTAAATAATGTCCTAATAATATTACAATACCTGCAATAACAACAAACCAGTTGACACGTTTAAAGTCACTATTCATTAATACCAATAATGGGAAAATGAAGTTCATTACTAACATTCCGAAGAATGGTAAGTTATAATCTTGAATACGTGTTACGAAATACGTTACCTCTTCAGGAATATCTGCATACCAGATTAACATGAATTGAGAGAACCATAAGTATGTCCAGAAAACACTAATACCAAACATGAATTTTGCTAAATCATGAATGTGACTGTTGTTTACTTTTGGTAAGTAATCTACTTTACCAGCTTTTAAGTAAATAGTAACTAAAGCGATAACTGTAATACCACTTACAAACATACTTGCAAACACATACCATCCAAATAATGTTGAGAACCAGTGTGGGTCTAGAGACATAATCCAATCCCATGACATCATAGATTCAGAGTATAAAAACACTACTAAGAATGCTGCAGATAATTTAAAGTTCTTTTTGAAGTTTGAATCATCAGTTGCAGTATCTTGAGCTCTTGATAATTTTTTAGATATGATTTGGTAAGCAATCCAAAGTCCTGCATAAATTACAGCTCTTACCATGAACCATCCACCGTTTAACCAACCTTTTTTGTTGTTGATCAATTTGTCAAATTTATCACTTGAAGGATCAATTAAGTCAGCATCCATCCATGCGAATAAATGGTTACCATGACCTACAGTTGAGATTCCTAAGATGACTAATAAGATGATTAATCCTACTGGTAAGTAAGATGTAATCCCTTCCATAACTCTAAACAATAAAGGAGACCAACCCGCTTGAGCTGCTCTGTTTACTGCATAAAATGCTAAAGTACCTAAGGCAATCATCATAAAGAAGAAACATGCTACATATAATGCAGACCAAGGTTTGTTTTGTAATTGATGTAATACATGCTCAGCATGTGCATCATCTGAATGTGCATCAGAATGACCAGCAGTTTCAGCGTGAGCTTCATCTCCGTTTCCTTCAGTAGTTACATGAGCAGTTGTTTCAGCATGAGAATCATGACCACCACCGTGAGCAGCATCATGTGCTAAAATTTCTTTTACCTCTTCCACCGTTGAAGGTGCAGACATAAAACCTGCTATAATACCAACAGCTCCAACTACCATAAATCCGATAGCCCACAGCTTTAATTTTTTAGAAAAATCGTACATATCTATATCTTAATCTAATTTATTATTTGGTTAAATCAGCCTTTAACTTACTTACGTACATTGACACTTGCCAACGCTCGTTTTCATTTAATTGCCCTGCGTGAGATCCCATAGAGTTTAACCCGTAGTATACTGTATGATAAATACTACCAGTAGTAATATCTCTATCAGCATAATTAGGAACTCCTAAGAATTTTTCACGTTTTACTAAGTTACCATCTCCTTTACCTTTTGCACCGTGACAAACTGCACAATACACTCCGAATAACTCTTTACCATTGGCAAGATTATCTTCAGTTGGTTGTAAAGGACTTACTAAACTATCTTTAGCGAATAAACGTCCTGCTTCAGTATTTTCAACTTCAAAAGGCATCCATCCTCTTTTAATTGTACCATCTACTGGTAACTGAGCTGCAACACCGTTATTAAATGCGTCAGACTCACTGTATGTTTCATACCCAACAGACTCGTACATGTTTGGGAAGAATTGGTAGTTAGGCGCTGTATCTGTTTTACAAGATGCGGCAACCATGATACCTGCTACTGCTATTATTTTAACTAAACTCTTCATAATAATTAGTGCTTTTCAGTTAAATTAATTTCTACTGCTCCAGTTTCTTTTAATAAAGCTTGTAAAGCTTCAACATCATCTCCAGCAGGAATTTCCATTAAGAAATGATCATCTGTTGTTCTTACATCTGGGTTTTCTGCTTTCTTAAATGGCCATAATCTACTTCTCATATAAAAAGTAATTACCATTAAGTGGGCTGCAAAAAATACTGTCAACTCAAACATAATTGGTACAAATGATGGCATGTTTTCAATAAAACTGAAACTTGGTTTACCTCCAATATCTTGAGGCCAATCTTCAATCATGATGAAATTCATCATTGTAATTGCTACAGACAAACCAACTAAACCATACATGAATGCTGTAATAGCTAAACGTGTTGGTGCTAATCCCATAGCTTTATCTAATCCGTGTACTGGAAAAGGTGTGAACACCTCTTCAATATGATAATGTGCAGCTTTTACTGTTTTAACAGCATCCATTAACACATCATCGTCAGTATAAAACGCGTGAACTACTTTATGACTACTCATGACTATCGTTAGTTTTTTTGTATTTATCTCCTGATGATTTCAAAATAGATTTTACTTCTGCCTGTGCAATTACAGGGAATGTTCTAGCATATAATAAGAACAATACAAAGAAGAAACCTATAGTACCTATGAATATACCTATATCTACAAATGTTGGTGAGAACATTGTCCAAGATGATGGTAAATAATCTCTATGTAAAGACGTTACAATAATTACGAAACGCTCAAACCACATTCCGATGTTTACTACAATTGAAATTATGAAAGAGAATAATAAACTTCTTCTTAATTTCTTGAACCACATGAACTGTGGAGAGAATACATTACACGTCATCATTGACCAGTATGCCCAAGCATAAGGACCTGTTGCTCTGTTTAAGAAGGCGTATTGTTCGTATTCAACTCCTGAATACCAAGCTATAAACAACTCAGTAATATATGCCACACCAACTATAGAACCAGTAATCATGATGACTAAGTTCATTAATTCAATATGTTGCATTGTAATATAATCTTCAAAGTTACACACCTTTCTCATAATGATAAGAAGTGTGTTTACCATTGCAAATCCTGAGAATACTGCCCCAGCAACGAAATACGGAGGGAATATTGTTGTATGCCAACCTGGAATCACTGATGTTGCAAAATCAAAAGATACAATGGTATGTACTGAAAGTACTAATGGTGTTGCTAAACCTGCAAGTACCAAAGATACTTCTTCAAAACGTTGCCAGTCTTTTGCACGACCAGACCAACCAAAACTTACTAAAGCGTAAATTTTCTTTTGGAAAGGCTTTACAGCGCGATCACGTAACATGGCAAAATCAGGTAATAAACCAGTCCACCAGAATACTAATGATACTGATAAGTACGTAGAAATTGCGAATACATCCCAAAGTAATGGCGAGTTAAAGTTAACCCATAATGATCCGAATTGGTTTGGAATTGGTAATACCCAATATCCTAACCATGGACGACCCATGTGAATTAACGGGAATAAACCGGCTTGTACAACGGCAAAAATTGTCATTGCTTCTGCAGAACGGTTAATACCCATTCTCCATTTTTGACGGAATAATAATAGTACCGCAGAGATTAATGTTCCTGCGTGACCAATACCAACCCACCAAACGAAGTTAGTAATATCCCAAGACCAACCTACAGTTTTGTTCAATCCCCATGTTCCAATTCCTGTTGATATTGTGTAAATCATACATCCAACTCCCCAAAGGAAAGCTGCTAATGATATAGAAAAAACAATCCACCATTGCTTGTTAGCGCGACCTTCAACTGGTCTAGCAACATCAACCGACACATCATGATACGATTTGTTACCAGTAACTAAAGGTGTTCTTATTGGTGCTTCGTAATGAGACCCCATAATTTATACGTGTTATTACTTAATTAATTTTTTATTTATTCGTCTTAAGAGTTTCTCACTTTTGTTTGATAAACCACATTTGGTTCTGTACCAACGTGCTCTAATAAGTGATAAGCTCTCTTGTCATTCTTCTGTTTGTAAACTTCACTATCGTGATCATTAATATCACCAAAAGTCATAGCACCAGTTTCACATGCGTTAGAACAAGCTGTTTGGAATTCACCATCTTTAATTGCTCTACCATCACGTTTTGCATCAAGAATCGTTTTCTGTGTCATTTGAATACACATAGAACATTTCTCCATAACTCCACGAGAACGCACAACAACATCTGGGTTTAATACCATCTTACCTAAGTCGTCATTCATGTGGTAATTGAACTCTTCGTTTTCAGCATATAAGAACCAGTTGAAACGACGTACTTTATAAGCACAGTTGTTAGCACAGTAACGTGTACCTACACAACGGTTATAAGCCATTTGATTCTGACCTTGACGACCATGAGACGTTGCCGCTACAGGGCAAACTGTTTCACATGATGCGTGATTACAATGCTGACACATTACTGGTTGGAATACTACTTGAGGATTAGCAGCTGGGTTTTCCAACTCACCAAATTCAACTAATGAACTTCCTAAACCTGCGATGTTATCTTTTTTCTCAACATCAGCATTAAAGCTATCTTGAGAAGAATAATATCTATCAATACGCAACCAGTGCATATCTCTTGATCTACGTACTTCCGACTTACCAACTACTGGCACATTGTTTTCTGCGTGACATGCTACTACACACGCTCCACAACCTGTACAAGAATTTAAATCAATTGATAAGTTAAAATGATGTCCAACAGATCTATCAAATGAAGACCATAAGTCAGCATCTGGAGAATCTACAGGAATCATTGCGTGATCTTTAGACACATGAGGTTTTTGATTCCAAACCTTCGCGTCTTTAGTATTGAATATTTCTAAAGTCGTATCTTTAACAATATCACCTCTACCCATTAAGGTATTGTGCAATTGTAAACAAGCGAACTCATGCATTCCATCAGTTGCTTCAATTGTTACGTCTTGTACAGTATTAGCATTTGCATATAATTGATATGCGCTAACTCCTGTTTGCATTTCTGTTTTTAAACCAGCTTTTCTACCGTAACCAAATGCCATACCTACTGAACCTACAGCTTGACCTGGCTGAACCATTACTGGCACTTTAGCAGTTACACCATTTACAGTTACATTAGCATAAGTTCCGTTTAAACCTCCATTTGCATCATGACGCGCTTCAGTAAAAAACGTAGATTGCTCTAAACTTAACCCTAAACGATCAGCATCTGCTTGAGATATTGTCAAGTAGTTATCCCAAGTAGCTCTAGTTAACGGATCTGGAAACTCTTGTAACCAAGGGTTATTTGCCATTTGTCCGTCTCCCATACCTGTTTTAGAATACAGTGTTAACTCCATTCCTTTAGAAGTTGCTTTTGCTAATTTAGCAACTGCAGCACTAACGTCAGTCATTGGAGCTTCTTCACCCTCTACAGCATCACCTTCTTGAGCTTCAACAGCTACAACTGGCGCCACTAACACTCCATCATGTAATGCTTTGTTCCAAGAAGATCCACCTAAGAATCCTGTTGACCAAGTTGACTTAATGTATGTGTAATATGACTCACTACTTCCCATCCATTTTAACAATGAATCTTGGAATTGACGTGTGTCAAATAATGGCTTAATTGTTGGTTGCATTAAACTGTAGTGTCCTTTTTTGAACTCTACATCCCCCCAAGACTCTAAGTAATGTGGGGCAGCACCTAAATACGTTACATAAGCAGAAGTTTCATCTTCTCTTTCTGTAAATGATACTGTTAAATCAACTTTCTTTAAAGCATCACCAAACGCTTCACCGTTTGCTAATGTATATACTGGATTTACCCCAGCCATGATTACTGCACCAACTTTTCCTGACTTTACATCAGCAACCAATTGATTCATTGCGGTATCATTTCCTTGTCTAATTTTCACAGGAGTTTCAGGACTAAATGCCTTACTCGCCAACACTTCGTTTATTGCTAAACCAACTGCTTGCGCTCCTTTATCTTGTAAACCTGTTAACACAACAGCTCTGCTTCCTGCTTTCTTTAATTCTGAAGCCGTCTTTTTAACAGCAGCTTCAATTGCAGCAGGCAATTTACCACCAACAGAACTACCAGTTACATAACCGTATAATTTTGCGATAGCAACTTTTTGTTGAGATGGCGTTAAAGGCACACGTAAATCTGCATTAGCTCCAGACAAACTCATGTTTGACTCAAACTGTACATGACGTGACATTTTACCTTTTTGAGGCACTCTACCCTTAGCATAAGCACCTTCATAACCTCCACCTTGCCAATCTCCTAAGAAATCTGCACCAACAGAAACTATAACATCTGCATCTTCTAAGTTATAAGAAGCTAAACCTCTTTCACCATACTTTTCTTGAAAAGCATCTAAAGCAGCAGATTCAGAAATAGCATCGTACACAACGTGACGTACATTTCCGTATTTTTCTTTAAATTCAGAAATCAAACGTGTAGTTGATGGACTTGCAAAAGTTTGTGTTAACAACACAACCGCTTTACCAGCACCATTTAACTCGTTTAATTTTTTAGTAACATCAGCATCAAATTTTGACCACGTTGTAATTGCGCCATTAACTTTAGCTGACTTTAAACGCATGTTGTCATATAATGACAATACAGACGCTTGTATACGAGCAGTTGTACCTCCGTTAGAGCTTGCCAGTTTATTTGGCTCAATCTTAATTGGACGTCCTTCTCTTGTTTTTACTAATACACTAGCAAAATCAAAACCATTCGCTATTGTAGTTGCATAATAATCTGCAACTCCAGGACGAACTTGTTCTGGTTGTACTACGTAAGGTATTGACTTAATTACTGGACCTTCACAAGCAGCTAAAGATGCAGCAGCTGTACTGAATCCTACATACTTAAGAAAATCACGACGTGTAGTTGATGATTCCTCAAGAGACTCTTGATCTCCTAAGAATTCCGCAGCTGGAATCTCTTCAACAAATTCACTTTGTTGTAGCGTCTCAACAATTGAGTTAGTATCTAACTCCTCAACACTTTTCCAGTATTTTTTGTTTGATGCCATATTATTAATTGATATTAACTTCTTTTATTATTAATAGTGACATTTTCCACATTCCAATCCACCCATTTGAGCAATTGTAAGTTGGTCAACACCATATTTTTTCTTTAACTCTTCGTGAATCTTCGTGTAATATTCATTACCCTCAGTTTTCACATTTGTTTCACGGTGACAATTCACACACCACCCCATTGTTAACGGCGCATGTTGCTCTAAGATTTCCATCTCCTCAACAGGACCATGACATTTCTGACATGCTACACCAGCAACAGTAACGTGCTGTGAGTGGTTAAAGTACGCGAAATCAGGTAAATTATGAACTCTTACCCATTTAACTGGACTAGACTCCCCTGTATATGCACGACCATCCCATCCAACGGCGTCGTATAATTTTTGAATTTGCTTGTCATAAAATTCTTTAGAATGATCAGCATCTGCAGTAGTTTCTGCAACTTCTGAAATATTCTTATGACAGTTCATACATACGTTTAACGCAGGAATACCAGATGTTTTACTAACTCTTGCAGAAGAGTGACAGTATTTACAATCTATACCGTTATCACCAGCGTGAATTTTATGCGAGAAGTGTATTGGCTGAACTGGTTGATACCCTTGATCAACACCAACCTGCATAAAGAATCCGAATAAATGATACCCAGCAAATAACATAAATGCTATTACTGATACCAATACTAAAAATTGATTCTTTACAAATTTCTTCCAGATTGAACCTGTTTCTACAACCTCAACTCCACTTTGTTTCGCAAGGTTGTTTAAAGTTTTTGTCACCATCATCAACATCACCGCCAACACAACAAGTATCAAAGCTAAAAGCCCCAACACTAAATTCATATCAACACTAGAATCAGATGAATCACTAGCAACCGCACCAGGTACTGGAGCAGGAGCAGCTTTCTTCTCTTCAGAAGTATATGCTAAAATATTTTCTAAATCAGCATCAGACAACTGAGGAAAAGCCGTCATCGGAACACTATTATATTTCTCAAAGACTTCAACCGCATATGGATCTCCAGCTTTAATCATTTTTGAACTGTTACGAATCCAATCAAAAAGCCAATCTTTCTCTAAACGCTCTGCAACCCCTCTTAACGCAGGCCCAGTCATATCTTTATCTAATTTATGACAAGCCGCACAATTGGTATTGAACAATGCTTTACCCGCAGCTGGATCGCCTTGAGCAAAAATAGACGTAGAAAATGCTAGCAATACTGCTAAGCAAAAACCTAGAACTTTAGAAGTTGAATTACGGTGTTTCACCTGTTTCATCTGTAATGTATCTATAATTTATTAGTACTTCCTGGAATTTAATTCAGGATAATCTCATTTTTGGTACGATTTTTTCAAGTATTACTAGAAAAAGTACACTTTCGAAAAAATTGTTCCGACAAAAATAATATTTCAGATGGATTTTTTAAGTGTTATAGAAATGTTAATCACAATTTATATGAATTCTAAATAAGATTTACCCTTGAGTAAAAACAAGTAGAAAACGTACTTTTGTATAAAGACAATTCATTATGAGCCCCTTACAATTACCTAAAATAATCACAACAACTGTACTAACACTTTTCATCTGTTTCAAATCTTACAGTCAGGAGGGAATTGTTACTATTGATCAAGACTCAAAAGTGGCAGAATTACTAAAAGAGCGCAAGAAACTTTTAAAAAACGGAGAACTTAAAAACTACTACTCTATTCAAGTTATCTCTGGAGAAATAAAAACTGCTAGAGAAACTTTAACAGACTGCAAAACGAAATTTACAGATTATAAATCTGATATTGTATACCAAACTCCTCATTACAAAGTTTGGGTAGGCAAATACCGTAACAGACTTGACGCTGATGCTGCCTTATTAAAAATATCTGAAGAATATCCTGGTGCTTTTGTATTTAGGCCCGAAAACAAAAAGAAAGTCACAAAAAAACCATCTAAATAATAGATGGTTTTTTTGTGACTTTAAAGCAAAACTAACGCCTTCTTTTTTTCTTATATTTCTTTTCGGTAGCAGATTTCTTTCCTCGAGAATTTTTAGCTGTTTCCTTTTTTGGCAACACACTGACAAATTCTTTTTTCTTTGATTTGTGCTTTACACCTCCATTTTTAAATCCAGTGGTTATTTGCTCATCTTCTTTTGGCAACAAACGTTCAACTAAGTCTAAACGACCTACTTTTTTTAGTGTATTTCTAATCCATTTTTGATTTTCTGGTTTATACCAAAAGAAAAAACGGTGTTGATCTTCTTTTTCTTGTTTTGTTTTTGGCGTATTCATTTTCTTCAATGTATACGGATGGTATCCACTGTAATAAATTACTGTCGCCACAGTCATTGGTGTTGGCGTAAACCCTTGTACTTGCTCTAACTTGAAGCCCATATCTTTAGTTTCAGCAGCTAAATTAGCCATATCTTCCAACTCACTTGCTGGATGGCTTGATATGAAATACGGAATCAATTGCAGATTTAATTTCTTACGCACATTGATTTTATCAAACAACTTTTTAAACTGATGAAAGTTTGAAAATGACGGCTTTCGCATCAACTTCAATACAGGATCGGAAGTGTGTTCAGGAGCTACTTTTAATCGTCCTGACACATGATTAGTAATCACCTCTTCAGTATACTCTTCTAACTCTTTTGGATCAGCATTTTTATTGAATTCCGGAACCAACATATCGTAACGAATTCCACTACCAATAAATGATTTCTTTACTTTCGGATGCTTATCTACCGATTGGTAAATATCTGTTAAAGGCTTATGTGACGTATCTAAGTTGCTACAAATAACCGGGTTGATACAAGACGGCGCAACACATTTATCACAGATTGATTGCACTTTTCCTTTCATTTGATACATGTTTGCCGACGGCCCACCAATATCAGAAAAATACCCTTTAAAGTCGTCCATGTTTGCAACAGTATCCACTTCTTTCATAATGGATTCCTTACTCCTACTTGCAATAAATTTTCCTTGATGCGCAGAAATTGTACAAAAACTACAACCACCAAAACATCCACGATGAATATTAATAGAAAACTTAATCATTTCGAACGCTGAAATCGGCCCTCGTTTATTATACTTTGGATGCGGTAACCGTGTATACGGTAAATCAAAAGAACTGTCAATTTCCTTTTCAGTCATTGTTGGATACGGCGGATTAATCACCAACCTATTCTGCCCAACATGCTGAATAATTCTATTCCCGAAAGTTTTATTTGATTCTTGCTCAATTATTTTAAAGTTAGACGCAAAGGTTTTTTTGTCCTTCAAACAATCTTCATGAGAAGCTATAGTTACGGCTTCCCAATTTTTGTTTTTCTGTAATTCTTCAGAACGATCTTGTAAATACGCAGTTTGCTTGATGGTTTTTAAAGATGAAAATGGCACCCCTTTTTTCAATAAAGAAATAACATCTCTTAATGGCTGCTCCCCCATTCCGTACACTAACAAATCAGCTTTGGAAGTTGTTAAAATATCTGGTGACAATTTATCACTCCAATAATCGTAATGTGTCACACGACGTAAGGACGCTTCAATTCCACCAATGATAATTGGTGTGTCTGGAAATTTTTCTTTTAATATTTTAGAATACACAGATGTGGCATAATCTGGTCTTAACCCTTTATCTCCATTTGGTGTGTATGCATCTTTATCACGCTGTTTTTTAGATGCTGTGTAATTACTCACCATAGAATCCATAACACCTGCTGTTACGGCAAAAAACAAATTAGGTTTTCCTAACTTCGTGAAATCTTGTAAATTATCAGTTACACATGGTTGCGGCACAATAGCAATACGCAAGCCACAATCTTCAATAATCCTACCAATTACAGCTGGACCAAAAGACGGATGATCTACATACGCATCGCCACTAAATAATATCACATCTAACTCTTCCCATCCACGGATCTTTACCTCCTTGTTAGTAGTTGGTAACCAGTCTGATAGCCTTAATTCATTCTTCATTTTGCAAAAGTAGGATATTTATCTGACATATATATTTTAAATTTCACTTGTAAGACTTACTTTTACTATTCGACTACAACAAAATCATTATATATATTATGGCTAAAACATATTACGATCCCTCAGATTTAAGAAAATTCGGAAAAATTACCGAATGGAATGAAGAACTAGGTAGCAAGTTTTTTGATTACTACGGAAAAGTCTTTGAAGAAGGTGCTTTAACCGCTCGTGAAAAATCATTAATTGCATTAGCTGTTGCACATACTGAACAATGCCCTTATTGTATTGACGCTTATACCAAAGATGGTTTGCAACGTGGTATTACCAAAGAAGAAATGATGGAAGCTTTACATGTTGGTGCTGCCATAAAAAGTGGTGCAACTTTAGTTCATGGTGTACAAATGATGAATAAAGTGAATAAATTAGAAATGTAAGCAACCCGTTGCTCTTATTTAAAATACCATAAATGATAAAATCCCTTCATAAACGAGAAAGTAATCTTGCTAATGCCAATAAACAACTAGAATTTTTATCAAACGGTATTTTTGCTAATGGCGACTTACCTAAGTTCAAAGATAAAATAGCAGAAACTAATTTGTTTCCACTTACACCTAATAAATTAGAGATTTTACAAATTAACTTGGGTTATATGTGTAACCAAGTCTGTGAACATTGTCACGTAGATGCAGGACCAGATAGAAAAGAAATCATGACTCGTGATACAATGATGCAGTGTTTGAACGTGATTAAAACAACAGGCGCACATACTTTAGATTTAACTGGCGGTGCACCAGAAATGAATCCGGAGTTTCGTTGGTTTGTTGAAGAAGCTTCTAAAGCAGGGATCAAGGACTTTATTGTCCGTTCTAATTTAACCATTATTCGTGCTAATAAGAAATATTACGATTTGCCAGAATTCTTTAAAAAGCATAATGTACACGTGGTGTCCTCAATGCCTCATTGGACGCAAGGAAAAACCGACAAGCAACGCGGTGATGGTGTTTTTGACAAATCCATTAAAGCTTTACAAGAACTAAACGCGGTTGGCTACGGAATGCCTGATAGTAACTTGCGATTAGATTTAGTTTACAATCCGTCTGGCGCATTTTTACCAGGAGATCAGAAAGCGCTAGAAAGTGATTTTAAGAAAGCATTAAAAGCCGATTTTGATATTCAGTTTCATAATCTATTCGCCATAACGAATTTACCTATCAGTAGGTTTTTAGATTACCTAATTGCATCTGACAATTATGAAGATTATATGTATTCATTAGTAGAAGCGTATAATCCTGCTGCGGTTTCTAGCGTCATGTGTACCAACACCATTTCTGTAAGTTGGGATGGCTGGCTATATGATTGTGATTTTAATCAGATGCTAGAATTAAAAGTTGCCAGTAAAGTGAAGCACATTAGTGACTACAATGAAGAGTTACTTCAAAATAGAAATATTATAATTTCACAACATTGTTATGGTTGCACAGCCGGTGCAGGTAGTAGTTGTCAAGGAACCGTTGCTTAAATAAAAAAACAGATGTTCATTAAAAAGTTAGTTTATATTATTCTATTTTGTTCTGCAATTTGTCACGGACAAACTACTGAATTTGATGCTATGATAGATAGCACACTACAAAAGACAGTGCCTTTTATTACTTCAGATAATCTACTTGAAAACTATGAGAACTATACAATTTTAGACTCTAGAGAAATTAATGAGTATAATATCAGTCATTTAAAAAAAGCTATTCATGTGGGTTATGATAATTTCAACATGAACACAACAAGTAAAAAACTCTCTTTAAATACACCAATTGTAGTTTACTGTTCTGTTGGTTATAGAAGTGAAAAAATCGCCGAAAAATTAATTAAAAAAGGGTATAAAGTTTACAATTTATACGGTGGTATTTTTGAATGGAAGAACAAGAAGAATACGGTTATAAATACATCAAATATTGAAACAAACAAAGTGCATTGTTATAATGAAGAGTGGAGTAAATGGCTTGTAAACGGAGAAAAGGTATATGACTAAAAACCTAGTTTTAATATTTACACGAAACCCTGAGTTAGGAAAATGCAAAACACGCTTAGCTAAAACAGTTGGTGATGAAAACGCATTAACTATTTATAAAATGTTATTGCAACATACTGCAGATGTTGTTGAACAAGTAAACTGCGACAAAGCTGTATATTATTCTGTAAAAGTGAGAACCAATGATTTATGGAATGATTCAATATATCGGAAACACCAACAACATGGTGCTGATTTAGGCTACAGAATGCAAAATGCTTTCAAGGATAGTTTTGACGCTGGTTATGAAAAAGTTCTAATTGTTGGCTCTGATTTATACGACTTAGAACCTCATCATATTCAAGATGCTTTTAACAAATTAGATAGCAATGATGTTATTATCGGTCCTGCAGAAGATGGCGGCTATTACTTATTAGGTATGAAAACCTTACTACCAAATATCTTTGAAAATAAAAATTGGGGAACAGAAACTGTTAGAGCAGCAACTCTAAACGATTTAAAAACTGAAAAAGTAGCACAACTTGAAATCTTAAATGATATAGACATTTATGATGACGCGAAAGATTACACTACTTTTAAACCTTATTTAAACAACAAATAATTACGCTTAAAGCGACAATTTATATGAAAAAACAACAGTTACAAGAAACCATTTCTTATTTAAAAGAAAAAGGGATTGACAATCCAGAAATCGGAATTGTTTTAGGAACAGGTTTAGGGAAAATCGTTAACAATATTGATGTTAACATTGAAATACCATATACAGAGATTCCTCATTTTCCGAAAGCAACCGTTGAGTTTCATTCAGGCAAATTAATCTACGGGACACTGGAAGGAAAAACGGTACTTGTTATGGCTGGACGCTTTCATTTATACGAAGGTTATAATCTATGGGAAGTGACCTATGGAATACGAACCTTACACGGTTTGGGAATTCAAAAACTACTAGTCTCTAACGCCGCTGGGGCCATCAACTTAAATTACAAAAAAGGAGATTTGATGTTGTTGGACGATCATATCAATCTTCAGGGAAGCTCACCTTTGGCTTTTGCAAATGTTGGTGAATTTGGTACACAGTTTACAGATATGTTAGCACCATACTCTAAAAACATAAACAACAAACTGAAAGCAATAGCCCATGAATACGACATAACTCTCCACAAAGGGGTTTATGCAAGTGTTGTTGGTCCTCAATTGGAAACAAGAGCCGAATACAGAATGTTAGGCATACTTGGCGCAGATGCCGTAGGAATGAGTACAGTACCGGAAATTATTGTAGCCAATCATTTGAGTTTAGAAGTTGCTGCAGTATCGGTATTAACTGATGAATGTGACCCTGACAATTTACAGCCAGTTAATATTGAAGAAATCATCGCTATTGCTGGCGAAGCAGAACCAAAAATGATCACGCTATTTAAAGAATTAATCAAAGTAATTTAATTACCAAAAAACATTATTCATGAGTTATTTAGATACCACACACGACGTTTATAAAGAAGCCGCATTAACACCAGACGTTGGCTTATGTTGTACCACTAACCCTATTTGGGAATTACCAGGATTAACCATACCTAAAATCATGCAAGAAATGAACTATGGATGTGGCTCAACAGTCCACGCTCGTGATTTATCTAACAATCCTAAAATGTTATATGTTGGTGTTGGAGGCGGTATGGAACTATTACAGTTTTCATATTTTAACCGTCAAAAAAATGGTGTAGTTGGTGTAGATGTTGTCGATGAAATGTTAGAAGCTTCTCGTAAAAACTTCAAAATTGCAGAAGAACAAAACGATTGGTTTAAAAGTGAGTTTGTAGATCTTAAAAAAGGAGACGCTATGAACTTACCTGTTGATGACAATTCAATTGATGTGGCTGCGCAAAATTGTTTGTTTAATATTTTTAAAGCAGACGATTTAAAAAAAGCAATTGCTGAAATGTATCGCGTATTAAAACCACATGGCCGTTTGGTAATGAGTGATCCAACTTGTGAGCAACCAATGAATGACACATTGCGTAATGACGAACGTTTGCGCGCCTTATGTTTAAGCGGAAGTTTACCTATTGCCGAGTATGTAAAAGCATTAACCGATGCAGGTTTTGGAACTATTGAAATTAGAGCTAGAAAACCATACCGTATTTTAGACCCTAAAAACTACCCAACAGATGAATTGATTTATATAGAATCAATAGAAGTGGCCGCTATAAAAGATCCTATGCCTGCTGATGGGCCTTGTGTATTTACTGGTAAAGCTGCTATTTATTTTGGTGATGCCGATTATTTTGATGACAAGGCTGGACATATTTTATTGAAAAACCAACCTTTAGCAATTTGTGATAAAACTGCGGCTGCGTTACAAGCGTTGGGAAGAGATGATATTTATTTTTCAGAATCTACGTTTCACTATGATGGTGGCGGATGTTGTTAAACTCTAGTTTATTTTTAGTAACTTCATAGTATGACAACTTCCAATAGGATAATTAGAATTTTTACAATTTTAGCATTGCTTTTAACGATTAATATAGCTAATAGCACATCGCTAAACACTCCATTATTTGACGTTAAAATTAGTGACAGTGTCTCACCTAAACTGAGCCATAAAGTTTTTGATCAGCTTTTAAAAAAACATGTCTCAGAAGATGGTTTGGTTAATTATAAAGGTTTTATAATTGATGAAGTAATTTTATCTGCCTATCTGACGTTATTATCCGAAAACCCACCAAAAGGTGATTGGACAAAAGAAGAGAAACTAGCCTTTTGGATGAATGTATACAATGCCTTTACCATCAAATTAATTATTGATAATTATCCAACAAAAAGTATTAAAGACATTAGAGATGCTTGGTCAGCACGATTCTTCAAAATTGGAGATAAATGGTATAATCTACATGATGTTGAACATAAAGCATTACGTAAAATGGGGGACCCAAGGATTCATTTCGGCATCAATTGCGCATCTTTTTCTTGTCCGCCTTTATTAAACCGCGCATTTAAAGCATCAACAGTAAATGCGGACTTGGAGTTTTTAACCCGTAGATTCATAAATAACCAGAGTAGAAATACCATTACAGAAGACTCTTTTGAAATCTCTAAAATTTTTCAGTGGTTTGGGAAAGACTTTAAAATGGATGGTTCATTAGTAGACTACCTCAACAAGTATTCTAATGTTAAAATAAAAAAAACAGCCGAGAGAAGTTTTAAAAGATATGATTGGAGTTTGAATGAATAGAATATCCATCATTATACCTACATTAAACGAAGCAACAAACATCAACCGTTTGTTGCTTCGTTTGTTACATAATAGTTCTGAAAAAAACATTTCAGAGATTACGATTGTAGATTGTGGTAGCGATGACAATACACAAGAACTTGTACAGGAATTTATTAAAACTAACGAAAAAGTAAAACTATTTATTTCAGAACGAGGTCGGGCAAAGCAAATGAATTGTGGTGCTCAAAATTCTGAAGGAAATATTCTTTATTTTTTACACGCAGATACATTTCCACCAAATCACTTTGACCAACTCATACTTAATGAAGTTGAAAAAGGAAATTTAGCAGGTTGCTTTAAAATGAAATTTGATTGCAATCATTGGTGGTTGAAATTAGCTGGGTGGTTAACACAATTTAAATGGCGTGCCTGTAGAGGTGGCGATCAGAGTCAGTTTATAACCAGAGAGTTGTTTAACGAGCTAGGGCAATTCAATGAACAATTTACGGTTTATGAAGACAATGATTTAATAAATAAACTCTACGCTAAAAACGAGTTTGTCGTAATTCAACAATGGCTAACAACTTCAGCAAGACGATATCAAACAAATGGTATTTGGAAACTACAATATCATTTTTGGACTATCTATATAAAAAAATGGCTAGGTGCTTCAGCCGACGAATTATATTCTTATTACTTAAAACACATTAAAGACTAACTATTTTTATTAACTGGAGTTATTGGAATTTTACCTAGTTTTTTCATTTCTGAACAATGAAAAAAATAAACAAAAAAAGGCCAACACCCCTGCTGGCCTTTCTACCCAAATTTTACATATTAATTACCCGAAAAACATGTAACTCTTAAATGCTATTCTATTTTTTTTCAAACTCTCTTACTATTTCTTGAAGCTTTTTATTTCGTTTTTCTAATGAATCTATTAACTCTTGTTGTTCTTGAATTGCTTTAATGGCAACAGGGATTAAATCGCTATAACGCATTCCTAAACGTTCGGTTTCTATTTTGACTAATTCTTCCGGCGATTCTTCAAAAAGCTTCCATTCATGAGAAACAATTACTTCTGGTATTATTTTTTGAACCTCTTGAGCTATAAAACCTAATTTATATTCTTTTTCAGTATCAGGAATTACAAATTCAACTTCTTTTTCATCTTTCCATTGAAATGATATAGGTTCTAATTGTAACACTTCTTTTAAACCATAATGCAATGGTTTGATAGCTTCTTTCAACGTAATATCTGAAGTATTTATGGTTCCATTTGCTGCGTAAATTGCAGTCCATCTTTGAGAAGAAGAACCTAAATTATACCCATCATCTGTAACTGGAGTTAGCATGTTATTAAACTGAAATTCAGCAACGCCATCAAACATATCTTCTACCGAACCAACCCCTATTCTAGTTCCTGATGTTGAACTCCCATCCCAAACATGTATATTATATGCAGAAACTGCATTCTGACCTATCATAACATTTCCTTGGTGATAAATAGGGTCGGTACTAGAACTTCCACTATTAAATGCCCAATCTGTATCTGAACTTGGCGAAGGAATTGGCGTTTGCCAAGTTGCGACACCAGTAGCATCTGATGTTAGTACTTTGCTAACTGCCTCACTACCATCTACAACTTGCATGGTACTTCCTGCATTAGTTGTTATAAGAACATCATCTATATACACTTCATCATTTAAACTAGAAGCAGAACCGTCTTTATCATACGTCCATCTAAACGTATGCAACCCTACTGTAAGCGGATAAGTAGCAGTAATCCAAGGCGTATCTCCGTTCCAAGTTGTTTGTACTACTCCGTCAATACTAAAATCGAAATCTTCAAATGATTCACACGATGTTCTCAATGCGAAAGAAATGGTTCCTCCTGAAGCAGGTAAAGTTGCAGAAGTTTCAATCCATGAGATTTCATTGTCTGCTATATTACCGTTTTTAGCACCTCTTGTTCCTGAGTTAAATTCTCCTGCTGTATTTGTAGTTATCCAATTGGCATTTCCACCTGTTGTAAACGGAGCTATTGTTCCGTCTTCAAAACCATTGGTAAATAGCGTTGTAGCTGGTACTGCAGAAACGATATGCAATTTGGCAGATGGTGCAGCGGTATTCAACCCTACATTCCCTGTAGTAGCTACGCGGATAACTTCATTCCCATTTGTACCAATAATAAAATCTTGGACATCGGTTGTACCCAATACATTAACAGCATCATTAGTTCCTGAGTTTCCTGTAAGCATCCAGCCTGTTCCACCGCCAAAAGTTACCCAACCAGTTCCGTTATAATAATAAAACCCAGTTGTAGCATCTGTCTGATAAATTAACAATCCAGTAGCTGGAGCTGCAATGGCTGTTTTTTGTGCTTGAGTCATTCTAGGAATCAGCATTCCTTTTGTAGTACTCACTACATGTAATGCAGCACTTGCATCTGGTGTATTAGTTCCTATACCAACTTGTGCGCTATTTGAAACACTCCACAGTATAAAGAATAATAGTATATATTTTTTCATGATATCTCTTTTTAATTCTGAATTATAGAATGCTTATTTCAACTCTTGAAGTAACAAGGCTATTTTAGCTTGTTTTTTTTCAATTTTGTTGATTACGTCCTGATGCTCTTGAGTAGCTTTTACTATTACAGGCAATAACTCTGCATAACGAACTCCTAGACGTTCTGCTTCTTTTTTAACATACAACTTTGGCTCTTTGATGCTTTTTTGTTTCCATTCATTGGCTACTACTATATCCGGTACAACTTGTTGCAATTCTTGAGCTATAAAACCGACTTTGGTTCTTTTTTGAGCATCAGTCAGTACTGTTTTTCCGTAGACTTCATTCTTCCATTTATAACTAACCGGACGTAAGGCCAATAAGCTCGTAAGACCATAATTAAGAGGTTGAATATTCATTTTTTCTCTTCTATCAGAAGTACTTATCAGGGTGTTAGTAGCGTATATTTCGCTCCATCTTAACGTAGCCGAACCAATACTTACTGAGTTATGTACCGTTGGCACTATACTATGACTTATAGAAGTTTCACTAAGTTTATCTAAAAAATACTCATCAGAGCCTATACCTATTTCTGTATCATCACCATCTTGAGCTGCTTCTTCTATATCTAAATTAGCAAATGGTGCTGCGTTATTTCCCATAGTAACATCTCCTATTCTATATACAGGATCTGTATTAGCAGTTCCTGCTGTTGCAAAAGCCCAATCATCATCTGCTGCAGCTATTGTTGCTGTATCTGTCCAAGTTCCATTTCCGTTTGCATCAGAAAGCATTACATATCCGTTTGCTTCATTTCCATCCTGAATTCTTAATACAGGAGATGTTCCTCCTGAAGAGGCGACAACAGTATCTATGGTAACTCCATAATCATAATTCCCAACAAAATTAAAACGAACTGAATAATCATCTCCACTAGGAACCCCTGCTACTAACTGACTAAAACCTCCACCCTGAGTAGTTGTTAAGGTTAATAAAGTGGCCTGAACAGATGCAGTTGTTTCGTTATATAAAGTAACCGTAAATACATCATCTGTATCATAATCGTCATAATCATAATCAAAACTAATGTTAATACTCGTTGCATTTATGGTTCCTAATGGCACAACTAATGTTGCATCATGCGCACAACTGTCATCACCACCAATAAAAGCTCTATTTCCTGTACAAGGAGCACATCCATTATACGCCCCATCATAGGTTTGGATATTCCATTGATTGTCTGAAGCACCACACCCATCAGTATCTATGGCATAAGGTGATGTGCTTGGTGTTGTTGATACTATTCCTGTAGCTTCTGATTCAAAATCTTGGGTGATATTTATAATATTTGGATCAGTAACTACTAACATTGCAGTTGGCGAATTCATACCAATGCCTATTTCTCCATTTGAAGTAACACGAATTACCTCCGTATTATTAGTTACTATACTAAGGTCTCGAGCGTCTAATGTACCAATCATATTACTGGCTGGCGTGGTTCCGGAATTCCCAGATATATCCCAGACAGTACTTCCGAAAGTTGTCCAAACTGTTCCATCATAATAATAAAAACCTAAGACACCATCAGTCTGAAAAACTAACAAACCCGTTGCAGGGCTTGCTATAGCTATTCGCTGGGCTTGTGTCATTCTTGGCACTAAAACACCTTGTGTTGTGTTATCTACTTGTAACATCGCACTTACGTCTGGAGTAGTCGTCCCGATACCTATTTGTGCAAAAACTGAGCTACTTACTAAGACTACTAGAATAACACTTACTATATATTTCATCTTCTTATTTCTTTTTAGCTTTTAACTCTAACACCCTCTTAAGTAACGCCTCATTTTCTTTCTCTAACACTACTAATTGCTTATGCTGTTCTTGTTTCGCTTTTACTAAAACAGGTAACAACTCATTATAATTCATCCCGATTCTATCTGTTTTGCTTTTCAAATAGACATCTTGCTCTTGTTCACTTTTTGGCCTCCAAACTTCATCATATACCACTTCTGGAATAACTTGCTGAACTTCTTGTGCAATTAGCCCTATAATTTCTCTCTTTTCATTTTCTGGAAGAATATTAGTACCTATTTTTTCTTGTCTCCATTTATAGGTAACTGGCTTTAAACGCATTAATTCCTCTAAACCGTATGATAGATTTTTAATGGTTGTTTTCTCTCTTTTGTCTGAAGTTTGAACAGCTGTATTTACGGCCCAAATATCCGTCCATCTATTAGCGCTTGATCCTAAACTATATGAATTATCACTAAGAGGTACAACTCTGTGACTAAACTGTGTTTCATTATTACCATCGGTCATAACCTCAACATCACCTACTCCAAAAGTGGTTCCCGTTGTTGCTCCATTATCTATATCTACCTCATGAGTTGTTGTACCTGTTCTTCCAATAACTACTGGTCCATCATGATATACTTGATCTGTTAAAGCGCTACCACTTACAAAAACCCAATCATTATCACCTGAAGTAAGAATAGAAGAAGATCCCCAAGACACATTTCCATTAGCATCTGAAGTAAGGACTCTATTTACGGCTTCATTTCCATCTTCAATTCTTAAAACTGGTGCTGTACCTACAATATGTAATTCTTGTGTTGGAACAGCTGTTCCAATCCCTACTAGTCCAGTTGCACCAACCCTCAATGCCTCGTTAGAATTGGCTGTAACAACCAAGTCTTGTGCATCTAAGGTCCCTAACATTTCTGTTCCTATAGTTGTACCAGTATCACCAGCTAAATCCCATCCTGAACTACCACCAAAAGTCACCCAAGATGCACCATTATAATAGTAGAAACCTGAAGTAGCATTAGTTTGATATATTAATAATCCAGCTGCTGGACTTGCAATAGCATTTTTTTGTGCTTGAGTCATTTTAGGTATTAACAAGCCCGAAGTAGTGCTTGAAATATCTAACGCTGCACTAGTATTTGGTGTATTAGTTCCAATACCCACTTGTGCACTCAGACTAAGATAACATCCAAATACAATAAGGTAAAAAAAGTATAATTTTTTCATGTATTGTTGTTTTGCTGCAAAACTACCTTGATAACAAGTAAATTTAAGTTTTTAATAGCTCATAAACTACTCACATACCATAATATTACAACTCACATTCTGCTAATTTTTCACTATAATTGTCCCTTATAAACAAGGACATATACCAATGAGGTTCATAAAAATAATCGTATTAATTAGTTTTTTATTTGCACAAGAAATTTTTGCTCAATCAAAAACCGATAGCCTTAAACAGCTTATTCTTAATGAAAAAGTAGCTAAGAAAAAAGTAGACTTATTAGTTGAGATAGGGCTATCATTTAAAAGAAAATCTACAGACTCTGTAATTCTGTACTCACAACAATCTTTAGATAAAGCTACAGTAATTGATTATGATTTAGGAATTGCAAACGCAAGTATTTCACTTGCTTGGGCATATTATACTAGAAGTGAGCATAAAAAAGCTTCCGCCCTATGCTTAAAGGCTATTAAATATTATAACAAAATTGAAGGGCAAGATATAAAGCTTGGAGCATGTTATAGATTATTAGCAGGAGTATATACTATTGAGAAAAAATCTGAAGAGGCATTAAAGTATTTACTTAAGACAAAAGATCTTTATAACAACCCTAACTTAAAAAACAATGAAGTAAAAAATCTAGTACTAAATGACATTGCTTATTTGTATTTAGAAATGGGAAATTATATAATGTCCCTGAAGTATTTAAATGAGTCTATAGTTACAGCTAAAGAAAATGACAACACCGCTACTCTAGCGGATTGTTATAATATTCTTGCTACTATCGACAGTAGACAATATGACTATGAAAAAGCTATAAATCATTACCAAATATCAAAAAACATATATATCAAAAGAAATGATTTACTAGGTATTGCAATTTGCAATCTTAACATAGGTATTACACATTTTAAAAACAATAATTATATAAAATCACTAAAGTACCTAGAAGACGGAAGGCAACAAGCTGCTAACTTACAGTTTAATTTAGGAGAAATGAATAGCCTCATATTTCTTGCAAAATCTAACACTAAATTAAACAAACTTACTGCTGCTGAAAACTTTTTAAATCAGGCTGGTAGAATTTCTAAAAAAATAAACTTACCATCATCCGAAATAATTATGGCAACCTCAGCTTTAGTTATTAAAAAAGGTTCTAATTTAAAAGGCATATCACTATTAGAAAATCATATAAAAGAAAATTACAATTCACTCCTCCCAAAAGAGAAAATAGAACTATACCAAGCTTTATCTGAAGCTTATGAGAATAACCGTAATTTCAAAAAAGCATTGCTAACAAAAAACATATTACTCCAAGTTCAAGACAGCATTAACAATACAAACAAAACAATTCAGATAAACGTTTTACAAGCTGAGTTTGATTATAAAAAGGTTCAAGCAGATCTTAAAAACAAAGAAATTGAACTTAAGGTTACTAAAGACAAAGCAAAAACATCAAGATTTATAAACATCCTATTAACCCTAGCTGCAATACTATTAATAGGCATAACAATATTGATTTACTTGCGAAGAAAACACCTAAGAAAAACAAGAAAACAAGTTTGGAAAGTAAAACAAGAGCTTCAAGCTGCTAAGCAAAAAAAAACAGATAACGAAATCAGTTTTAAAAACAAACAAATAACTGATTTTGCTCTACACATTTCAGAAAAAAACGAATTATTGCTAAATATTAAAGACAAAATAAAAGCACTTATACTTACTGAAAACATAAAAAATAAGAAACTAAATGACTTGATATTATTTCTAAACAACAACTTGGAACAAAATAAAGAAAAAGTTGCACTTTATTCCGTTGTCGATAATACTAAGGATGCTTTTTATCATAAATTAAGAGAGCTTTACCCAAAGCTAAACGAAAAAGAAACTCGTGTTGCCGCTTATGTTCGTTTAAACTTAGCTTCTAAGCAAATTGGAATTCAATTAAACATAACTAAGGCAAGTGTAGACAATTACAGATACAGTTTAAGAAAAAAAATGGGGGTACCTAAAGATGTTTTCTTATATGATTTCATTAAAAAGATTTAACCCGAATTATTGCCATAAAACACTCTAATAGTTTTCTCTGCAGGTTTATTTTGCGGGGTAAACCTTGAATTTTGAGTCCCTCCAACATTTTTATGATCCATAAACCATTTCCAAACAAAACCACCCGCAAACCAATCTTCTTTCCATAACTCATCAAACAATACTTGGGTTGCATTTACCTGTCCTTCTAAATTCACCGAGGTTTTACTATAATCAACCTCCCAAGGTTTGTGTGCTGCATAATCAACACTTCTATAGCCAAATTCAGTAAATAGTATTTTCTTTTCTAATGAATCTGCATGTTTTTTCATGATAATTTTGTGTTTTTGCCACCCTAGCTGTAATTCTTCTTTATTTGGAGTTATACTTTTTGATAAGGGAAAATATCCATCAACTCCTATATAATCTAATTCACTCCAAAAAGCAGTTTTTGTGTACTCATCCCAATTGGCTGCATATGTCAATTTTCCGTTATATACTTTCCTTATTTCTTTAATCAAATTATGCCAATATTGAGGGCGGTTTTTTACAAATAATTCTAGCTCCGTTCCTATACAAAAAACAGGGACATTCTTTTCTTGAGCAACTTTTGCGTAGGTAAGTATAAATTCAGAATATCTGTTTTCAAAAACAATCCAGTTTTCTTCAGAAGTCATTTTAATTTTTCCTGTAAACTCACCTCTAGAAACCCAAATTTGAGGTTTCAACATTACTTGAATTTTATTTTTTTGTAACTGGGCTATATACTGCTTTGCTCCTTCAACTCGCTCACCAAACCATTGTCTACTATCATTAAAATGTAATACCGGACTTTCTAATTTCTCTATAAATCCAAATGGCATGATAGCTGCATAATTAGCATTTAAAGCTACTAATGGCTTTACATTATCGTTAGTTAGTTTCTCTCCAGACGCAACAAAAGAAACTCCATTTATTTTTCGTTCAGGTTGACTAATCATTGAGCAGGAAATAAAAAATAACACTACTAAACACAAATACAATTTTTGACAAACCTTACACATAATTCTCTATTTAAAGTAATTCTAAATGGTGTTTTAAAAATAAGGTTTTAACTTTAATATCGACACAATCCGTATAAAATATTTTCATGACACAATCAGAAGAACATATCGTAATAATTGGTAATGGAATTTCAGGAATTACCTGTGCACGTCATATAAGAAAGAATAGTAACAAACGTATTACTGTTATTTCTGGCGAAACGGAACATTTCTTTTCACGCACTGCTTTAATGTATGTATATATGGGACATATGAAATTTGAGCATACGCAACCTTATGAAAGATGGTTTTGGAAAAAAAACAGGATTGACTTAGTAAACAAATATGTGTCAAAAATAAATTCTGATTTAAATGAAGTTGTGTTTGAAGATGAATCAACACTAACCTATGACAAACTAGTTATTGCAACAGGATCTAAACCAAATAAATTTGGTTGGCCCGGACAAGATTTAGATGGAGTTACAGGAATGTATCATAAACAAGATCTAGAAAAAATAGAACAATACGCACCTAATAATGAAATATGTAAGCGAGCAGTTATAGTCGGGGGTGGATTAATAGGAATTGAATTAGCTGAAATGCTTCATAGTAGGAACATCCCTACTACATTTTTGGTTAGAGAGAATAGTTTTTGGAATGCTGTACTTCCTGCTGAAGAATCCAAAATGATAAATAAAGAAATTACTAACAACCAAATAGATTTAAGGTTAGGGGTAAATTTAAAAGAAATAAATGCTGACGAAAACGGGACAGTAAAATCGATAACTATTGCAGAAACTGGGGAAGAAATTAAATGCAATCTTGTTGGTCTTACTGCTGGAGTATCTCCAAATATTGACTTTGTAAAAGACTCAGGAATTGAAACTGGTAGAGGAGTAAAAGTAAATAGATACCTAGAAACGAATATTCCTAATATTTACGCTATTGGAGATTGTGCTGAACAGCATGAAGCAATTGACGAACGTAGGCCTATAGAAGCCGTTTGGTACACCGGAAGAATGATGGGCGAAACATTAGCACAAACTATTTGTGGTAATCGCATCATGTACAAACCAGGATATTGGTTTAACTCTGCAAAGTTTTTTGATATTGAATATCAAACTTACGGATGGGTTTGGGCACAACCAAAAGAAAATGAAGCCCGTTTTTATTGGGAACATGAAAATGGTAAAAAATGTATCCATATTAATTACGATAAAAACACTAATGAATTTATTGGGATTAACACATTTGGAATACGTATGAGGCATGAGTTTTTCGATAACATACTCTTAAACAAAAAATCAGTCGAACATGTTTTAACACATCTTGCTGATGCTAACTTCGACCCTGAGTTTTATACACTATACGAAAAAGATATTGTAGCAAAATTCAATAGCGAAAACAACACAAACATTCAATTAGAAAAGAAAAGTTGGAAACGTATTTTCTCTAAAGCATAAATGGCAACAATGAAAAATATTCAAAACACAGGTCTTGGTTTATTCTTAATAGGATTAACATTATTCATGTCACTAATTTTCATAGGAAAATATAAACTTACCTCTACTTTATTTGATCAAATTGTAAAAGACAAGGGGATAAAAAGTGAGTTATTTATCAATGAAATAAAAACTAATGTGGTTGGAAAAGAATTCACCGATCCGTTTAGTTTTTCTTCTGAAATAAGAAAAGCACTAAACGACGCGAACTCTTATCATATCAAAAATAAAGAATACGGTAAAAAAATATGGAGTAAACCACATGTATTAGCCTATGACATAGCCAAGCAATCAGGAATAGGGTTGGTTAAAGAAAATAAATGGGGTTTTTGGTGGTTAACATTTGGGTTTGGAATTATCGGAGCCTTACTTTACATTATCCCAAATGTTATTACACTTGGACCAAAAGGCATTAAAAACAATGGCATATTTTTAAATTCAGCCACAAATAGAGGATGGATTGGGTGGTTTGTTTTTATATTCTTAGTCTCATTTTACCTACTACTCTATTTCGCACCAGATTATATTGTTAATTGGACCTACATTGTTGATCCAATTAGTGAAACACTTAGCGGAAATTATGCAGGACAATGGTTTTTATACGGATTCCTATATTGTGTTGTAATGGTGGTAATGGCCGTTAGAATGTACATCAAATACCGTCATAATAAATATCAAATATTACGCACCACATCTGTATTATTCTTTCAGATAGTATTTGCTTTTTTAATACCAGAAATCATGGTACGATTTCAAATGCCATGGTACGACTTTAAAAATGCCTTCCCTTTAGATTATGATTTCTTTTTTAAATGGAATTTAAAAGAATTGACAAATAGCGGCGGAATAGGGTTATTTATTTTAGTATGGGGAATTACACTTACCTTAGTAATTGTACCATTAATGGTCTACTTTTTTGGAAAGAGATGGTATTGTTCATGGGTTTGTGGTTGTGGAGGTTTAGCAGAAACTTTAGGTGATCCTTATAGGCAATTATCAGACAAATCATTAAAGTCATGGCAATTTGAACGTTGGATAGTTCACAGTGTTTTAGTGTTTGCTATAGTCATGACGGGAGTTACGTTATACACATTTTTTACTAACACAGGAAGTGTATTAGGGTTGAAAACATCAACTATACAAGACACCTATGGCTTTTTAATAGGCTCTATTTTTGCTGGTGTTATTGGAACAGGATTTTACCCTATTTTTGGGAACCGTGTTTGGTGTAGGTTTGGTTGTCCACTTGCTGCTTATTTAGGATTAGTTCAACGTTTTAAATCACGATTTAGAATTACCACTAATGGCGGACAATGTATTTCTTGCGGAAATTGCTCTACCTATTGTGAACAGGGTATTGATGTAAGAGCCTATGCTCAAAAAGGAGAAAACATTGTACGTGCAAGTTGCGTAGGATGTGGTGTATGTGCTGCTGTATGCCCTAGAGGTGTGTTGAAATTAGAAAACGGCCCTGAAGATGGGCGAATAAACCCAACTGAAGTGTTATTAGGAAATGATGTAGATTTGATGAAATTATTAAATAAATAAAATGGTGCGCAAAACGTTGATCTGTATATTTGTTATTATAATCGGTTTTACATCTTGTAGACCAAGTTATATGCGCTGTCCTAAAAACAGACGTTGTGAAGTTGTACCTAGATTAAACGAACAACAACTTGTTATAAATAATTTAGACATCAACTCTAAAAAAACAACTACCTCATTTTAATTCGCATACCCAAATCTCAAATTAATGTCAATAATTAAAGTAATCATTCCTGCTTATAATGAACAGGATTCTATTGCCAAAGTGATAGCAGAAATCCCTTCTAGTGTTTCAGAAACTATTGTTGTAAATAATAATTCAACTGATAACACTGCACCAGTTGCTCAAAAAGCTGGAGCTACAGTATTGACAGAAACCCAAAAAGGCTATGGCTATGCGTGTTTAAGAGGACTAGATTATGTGAAACAGCAAACTGACAAACCAGATATTATCGTATTTCTTGATGGTGATTATAGCGATTACCCAGAGGAGCTGACCAAAATTATAGCGCCAATAATAGAACAGGATATCGATTTCGTTATTGGAGCACGTGTACCAGAATTAAGAGAAAAAGACGCTGTTACACCGCAACAAATATTCGGAAATTGGCTGGCTTGTGCATTAATGAATCTCTTTTTTAAAGCTACATATACCGATTTAGGTCCGTTTAGAGCTATCAAATACAATAAGCTTCTAGGCCTTAACATGACTGACAAAACCTATGGATGGACAGTTGAAATGCAACTTAAAGCATTAAAACAGAAGTTATCATATACAGAAGTACCCGTACATTATAAAAAAAGAATTGGAGTGTCAAAGGTGTCAGGTACAATAAAAGGTACTATATTTGCTGGCATTAAAATTTTAACCTGGATTTTCAAATATAGCTTCAAGTAACAGTGGATAAAGCAATTTTATACGGATCATATGTCATTATGGCGATATACTCAGTATCGTTAATCATCATACTTTTTTATGCCCTAGCGCAACTGAACTTATTAGTTAACTACTTAAAAGCTCAGAAAAAAAAGGATGACGGTCCTAAGTTTGACTTAGATAATCCGGATGAAGTGCCATATGTAACTATCCAATTACCATTGTATAATGAACTTTATGTTGTTGAGCGTTTATTAAATAATATTGCTGAAATAGATTATCCAAAGGACAGGTTAGAAATTCAAGTTTTAGATGATTCTACTGACGAATCTGTAGCTACAAATGCAGCGCATGTAAAAGCTTTACAAGAACAAGGACTTGATATATCACACATCAGAAGAGAAAACAGAGAAGGTTTTAAAGCCGGTGCACTAAAAGAAGGGTTGAAAATTGCAAAAGGAGAATTCATCGCTATTTTTGATGCTGATTTCTTACCGCAAAAAGATTGGTTAAAACTAACTGTTCCTCATTTTAAAGATGATAAAATTGGTGTTGTTCAAACACGTTGGGGACACATCAACAGAAACTATTCTTTACTTACAAAAATCCAAGCCTTTGCTTTAGACGCACACTTTACTTTAGAGCAAGTAGGTAGAAACAGTAAAGGGCATTTCATAAACTTTAACGGTACTGCAGGGTTGTGGCGTAAAGAGTGTATTTATGATGCTGGAAACTGGGAAGGTGATACGTTAACAGAGGATTTAGATTTAAGTTATAGAGCTCAATTAAAAAATTGGGGATTCAAATATTTAGTTGATGTAGAAACTCCAGCTGAATTACCTGTTGTTATTAGCGCCGCTAGATCGCAACAATTTAGATGGAATAAAGGTGGTGCTGAAAACTTTCAGAAAATGTTTAAACGCGTTGTAAAATCTGATGATTTATCATTTAAAACAAAGTTTCATGGTATCATGCATTTACTAAACAGTACAATGTTTTTAAATGTATTTATAGTGGCTATATTAAGTATACCAATGTTGTATATTAAAAACTACTTCGGACATTTCAGATCATACTTTATCGTAATGAGTTTCTTTGTTACAAGTACCTTAATATTCTTTGTGTGCTATTGGTTCATGTATAGAAACCTAAACGGAAAAGGATTTAAAAACTTCTTTAGTTATATTGGTCATTTTTTTGCGTTTTTCTCAATTGCAATGGGATTCTCATTACATAATTCTTTAGCTGTTTTAGAAGGGCACAGAGGTAAGAAAAGTGAATTTGTACGTACACCAAAATTCAATATTTCTACCTTAAAAGACTCTTGGAAAGACAATAAATACTTGAGTAAAAACATTTCTAAAAACACTATTATTGAAGGTATATTACTATTGTATTTCATCTTTGGGTTAGCTAGTTCATATTTAGTAACTGTATTTGTTGGAGCTAAAGAAATTGATTTTGGTTTAGTGCCTTTTCACTTAATGTTAGTAACTGGTTTTGGGTTTGTATTTTTCAAGTCGCTGACTTCAAAAGCGTAGTTTACTTTAAAAGATACTATAACTGTAAATTGAGTAAATTACATTCAAATTTATATGTTTAAACGTATTCTAATAAGTTCTATTTTTTATCCTTTAATTGCTATTATAGCATCTTGTATAGGCTATTATTATTTTGGGCACCAACTTATAAGAGCAGATTTTAATGACTTATTACTGTCATATTCTATACTGTTTCTACTATTTCTGTTAATTATAAAGTTAGATCTAAATTGGAGAACATTTGCAGTAATAGCATTATTATTTAGATTACTATTTTTAGTTGCTACACCCAGTTTATCACAAGATTTCTACCGTTTTATTTGGGATGGTCGACTATTCTCAAACGGATTTAATCCATATCTATACCTGCCAGAAAACTTTCTCACTCCTAATTACGATTTACCAAATCAAGCTACAGAATTGGTAAAAGGAATGGGAGAGTTAAATGCAAGTCATTACAGCAATTACCCACCATTAAACCAATTGTGTTTTATGGTAGCTGCGCTTTTTGCCAATAAAAGCATTATAGGCAGTATTGTTATTATGCGTTGTTTAATTATACTCGCTGATGTAGGTGTGCTTTATTTTGGAACAAAGCTCTTAAAAGCGCTCCATTTAAACCCTAAAGCTATTTTCATATATCTTTTAAATCCGCTTATAATTATTGAACTGACAGCTAATTTACATTTTGAAGGAATCATGATTCTCTTTTTAGTGTGGAGTTTGTACTTATTACACCAAAACAAATGGCCGTTATCTGGAGTTATAATGGCTTGCTCTATTGGGTTAAAATTATTACCATTATTGTTTCTTCCGTTGTATTTCAAACATTTAAACTTTAAAAAACTACTACTTTTCTATACGATAGTTGGACTATCCGTTTTTGTGTTTTTCTTGCCTTTTATTTCAGAAAACCTTATTGCTAATTATTCCAAAACTATTGGTTTGTGGTTTGGAACTTTCGAGTTTAATGGAAGTGTATACTTGCTTATAAGAGAGATAGGTTTTATGGTAAAAGGATATAATATTATTGGAACCGTAGGTAAAGTAACTCCAATACTTGTTATTTTATTTGTAATGGCTTTAGCTATTTTCAAGAAAAATAGTAACACAAAACAATTAATGACCGCTTTTTTATTCGCATTAAGTTTTTACCTGTTTACATCAACAACTGTTCATCCTTGGTATGTGGCAATGCTTTTAATACTATCTGTATTTACAACATATCGTTTCCCTCTTATATGGAGTTTTACAATAATATTAAGTTATTCCTTTTATAAAAACGAAACATACATTAATAATTATTGGCTTATTTTTATTGAATATGCCTTGGTCTTTGGATTTATGACTTGGGAACTTATTACTATTAACAAAAAACAGTCACAAACACATGAAGTTATTCAATAAAAAAACACTGCTATACTTTATTTTATTTGGCGCAATATTATATACGTGCATAATGACCTTTTTATATTTTAATCAAGAACAGTTTTACTTTCACCCTAAAATTTTAGCTTCTGATTATCAATATGAATTTGAGATGCCCTTTGAAGAGTACGATATTAAAGTTGACGAGAATAACACATTAAATACTTTATTGTTTAAAAGTGAATCTTCAAAAGGAGTTATATTGTATTTACACGGTAACGCTGGAGCGTTGCACGATTGGGGATTAAGAGCTCCTCTGTATACAAATAATAATCACGACATATTATTTGTTGACTATAGGGGATATGGTAAAAACAAGAACTCCATAGAAAATGAAGATATGCTCCATAAAGATATACAGGCTGTGTATGATTTTTTAAAAACTAAATATGATGAAAAGGATATTACAGTTCTTGGTTTTTCAATTGGAACAGGTTTAGCTACAAAGCTTGCCGCAAACAACAACCCTAAACAATTAATCTTGGAAGCGCCGTATTATTCATTTGAAACTTTAGTTAATAAAATAGCACCACTTGTCCCAAGTTTTTTAATCAATTATAAGATTAAAACCAATGAGTTTTTAACACGCGTTAATTGTCCGATAACTATTTTTCACGGAACCGAAGATCAATTAATTACTCCTACTGAAAATGCAATTCCGCTATCGAAAATAAAGCCAAATATCTCATTACATTTAATTAAAAATTGCGGTCACAATGATATTTACATAAATACCGAATATCACGCTAAACTCAAGGAATTATTACATTAATAAAAAAGCCTATCAGTAATTGATAGGCTTTCGTGTTCTATAAAACAGCAGTATATTATTTAAAATGCTTTAAATTAATAAGCTCTTGTTCTGTTAAATGTTTCCAATGTCCTCTTGGGATATCCTTCTTTGTTAAATCACCAATCATCACACAATCTACTTTTAAAAGATCATAACCAAGGTGTTCAAAAATAGTTCTCAATACACCGTTACCAGTATTTAAAATCGCTATCCCTAATTCTTTCTTTGGTTTATTGGTAATATAAGATGCTTCAACAACTGTAACTTTTTTACCTTCTATTGTTATACCTTCTTGAATCTTTTTAAGATCTTCTTGTTTTAAATTTTTATCTAGTTCTACCTGAAACAACCGTTTTACACCTGTTTTAGAATTTGTGAACTTTTTAGTTAAATCGTCATCATTAGTAAATAACAACAACCCAGTAGAATTCCGCCCTAATCTACCAATTGGCTTAATTCGTGAATTTGTAGCATTTGCAACTAAATCCATTACCGTTTTCCCTTTACTCTCACTTGTCGTTGTTGCAAAGCCTTTTGGTTTGTTCAACAATACATAAGCTTTTCTTTCTGGTGAAATTCTTGCACCATCAAAACGCACTTCATCTTCTAATTGAACTTTATAACCCATTTCAGAAACCACTTTACCGTTTACAGTAACACTTCCTATAGAAATATGCATATCTGCTTCACGGCGTGAACACATTCCTGAATTGGCTATATATTTATTTAAACGAATTTCAGTTGGCACCGCTTTTTTTACAGGAGCAGACTTAGCATCAGTTTTCTTAGCTGAAGTTTTAGGCTTTGGCGCTCTTGATTTAGGTGCAGATGCTTTTTTATAAGCATCATTGGAGTATTTCCTTTTCCCTGAATTCTTTCTTTCGTTTGACATGTAATCTAAATTTTGCGCAAAGATATTGCTATTTATTTTATTAACACATCAATTTTATAGCCAAATTCAACTAAAAAACGCTTTTAAAAGTCAACATCACACTATCCTCTTCAACTGATTTACATTTGTTTAGAAAGAGTTCTATCGTACAATTAAAAAAAATTAAATAATACATTTAGCTTATTCAGTAACACCTCAGGTTTTGTTAACACAATACTCATAGCTCCTATTACAAGAGAAAATTTCAGCAGGTTATGTAACAATACATAGTCTGCTTTTTTAGTTGATAACCACAATTTAATCACATAAAACACAAACAATATATTTACTAAATAAAAGTAATAATTCATCTGTCCGATATCAAATCTAAAAGTGATAAACAATGATGTTAAAAGAGCTAATAAGATTAAAATACTCAAAATTAATTTAGACCATTTAACACCGTAAGCCACTGGAATCGTTTTATAATTAAGGGTTAAATCGCCTTTTATATTTTCTAAATCTTTTGTAATTTCTCGTATAGATATTATTAAAGCCAAAAATATACCATGAGCAAAAATGACTGAATCGAAGTTTTTATAGTGCACAAACACAATAAAAAACGGAGCAATTGCAAGTGATGACGCAATTATATTACCAATAAACGGATGCTTCTTCAACTTATGAGAATACAACCATATCATGAAAATATAAGATGAAAAAAACAACACCGCCCTAAACGACACATAGCTTGCTAAAACAACAGTTATAAGATTAAGTGCGAAGTAAACCGAGAGTTTGGTATTCTGACTTACCAATCTATCCAACATAGATTTTTTAGGCCTATTGATTAAATCTTTTTCTGAATCGTAAAAATTATTTATGATATAACCAGATGCAATTACCAATGACGATGCCAAGACCAACACAAAAAGGTTGACATCTAAAACCACCTCTCTAGGTGATGCATCTTTTGATAAAATAAAAATAGAAGACAGGTATTGAGCAGCTATAATAAACATGATATTATAACCCCTTACAACTGAAAACAAACTGAATAGTTTCTTTAAAAAGAGTTTGTTTTGACGTGAAAGCATTGTGTGAAAATTAGAAGTTATACACCACTTCTAACTTGTAATCTTTTAAAGACTTTTGAGCTTTTTCATAGTCTTCAGTGAAACCTAGAATATAACCTCCACCGCCAGAACCACACAATTTCAAGTAGTAATCATTAGTTTCAATCCCTTGTTTCCAGAGTTGATGAAATTGTTCAGGAATCATTGGTTTGAAATTATTCAAGACCACTTTAGACAATTGTTTCACATTCCCAAACAACGAGCTGATATTTCCTTTTAAGAAATCTTCAACACAAGCATCTGTATGTTTAACAAATTGTGTTTTAATCATATTACGAAACCCTTCTTGCTTCATATTTTCCATGAAAATATTAACCATAGGAGCTGTTTCTCCAACAATACCAGAATCTAATAAAAACACGGCACCTTTACCTTTTTTCTCTTGAGATGGCAAACCAGTTGGTTCAATATTATCTTTTGAATTGATTAAAATTGGTAAGCTTAAGTAACTGTTTAAAGGATCTAAACCTGAACTTTTCCCGTGAAAAAAAGATTCCATTTGAGAAAAGATATCTTTTAACTGTAATAGCTTTTCTCGGGTTAAATTCTCTAAAACTGTAATCTTATTTTGTGCGTATTTATCATAAATAGATGCCACTAATGCTCCTGAACTTCCAACACCATATCCTTGAGGTATTGATGAATCAAAATACATTCCATTAGCAATATCAGCTTGTAATTCTTCAATATTAAAAAGAGCTGCACTTCTGTTGCCTTCTTGTAAACGCTGTAAATGTTTTGCGAATTCTGATAAATTACCGTTAGAGTTTTTTGCTTCTTCAGATGTATTTTCATCAAGCTTTAAAGCGCCATTATAAAAATTATACGGAATAGATAAACCTTTGGAATCTTTAATGATACCGTACTCACCAAACAATAAAATTTTTGAATAAAAAAGTGGTCCTTTCATGCCTACACAATTAACTAATTACATTACAGTTTTAAAGTTACAATTGTTTTGCACCAAAACCTACAGTATCACAAATATAATGACCATTTTGACAATAGCCAACTAACTTACTGTTAATGAATGCTAAAATTGAGTCTTTCTCTTTTTCAGGATACAATAAATGAACGTTTGCTCCTGCATCTAAAGTAAAACACAAATTCAACCTGGTTTCTTGTCTGAACGCCCAAATTTCATTTATAATTTCTAATGTATTTGGTTTCATTAGTACAAAATACGGTAAGCTCGTCATCATCATAGCGTGTAATGTTAAGGCTTCGCTTTCTACAATTTCAATAAATTGAGACAAATCACCAGACTTAAACACGGTCATCAATTTTGACATGTTATCATGCGCTTGATTGAATCTGTTTTCAGCATAAGGGTGGTTGTGCATTAAATTATGACCAACCGTACTTGATACT
>CBCXVT010000020.1:0-78509 GCA_965178635.1 Flavobacteriaceae bacterium
AAAACCATTCTAGTCACCTCTTCGGTTAGTGGCGAAGGAAAAACGTTTACATCTATAAACATGGCATGTTTATATGCCGTAGCGGGTAAAAAAACAGTGATCGTTGGTTTAGATTTACGTAAACCAAAAATATTTGATGATTTTAAGCTGCACAATAACTTTGGAGTAGTTAATTGTTTGGTTGAGGATAAGCCCTTAACTGAAGTGACTCAACAGACACATATTCCTAATCTTGATTTAATCACAGCAGGGCCAATTCCACCAAACCCTTCAGAGCTTTTAATTAGCGAAGAAATGGATGAATTTATAGCGCAACTAAAAGAAACCTATGACTATGTAGTTTTAGATACGCCGCCGTTAGGTTTGGTAACCGATGCGCTAGACTTGACCCGTTTTTCAGATGCTAACTTATACCTGATTAGGCAAGATTATACTAAAAAAGGCATGTTAGGTTTGATTAATGAGAAGTATGAAAATAAAGAAATTAAAAACTTAAGTTTTGTACTCAACTACTTCAAACAAAAATCAGGTTATGGCTATGGCTATGGCTACGGCTATGGCTATGGCTACGGTTATGGCGTATACGGTAACGGCTATCATGAATTAGAAACAGAAACAGGTTTATTAGGTAAAATGAAATCTGCTATTAAAAAGTTAGTAAAGAGATAGATGCAGCATTACCAAACAAAAATATATCAAAAAGAACACAGTAAAGGAGTGTTAAGTTATTTAAAAGATAGTTTAAATGATATTTACAACTCAAGGTTTTTAGCTAAGCAGCTGGCAGTACGTGATATTAAAGCGCAATACCGCCAATCGTATTTTGGCATACTGTGGGCGTTTGTAACGCCATTAACAACCGCCTTTGTATGGGTGTTTTTAAGTCTTACAGGTACAATTAAATTAACAGATACTGGTGTGCCATACCCCTTGTTTGCATTTGCAGGAACTTTAATATGGTCTATGTTTAAGGATGCTATAAACGCCCCTATTCAAAATACTAACGCCGCTAAAGGTATTATATCAAAAATAAATTTCCCTAAAGAGGCCTTAATCGTTTCAGGTGTTTATAAACTCCTGTTTAATAGCAGTGTGAAATTTGTAATGCTCTTTGGGTTTTTATTGCTTTTCGGAGTTGGCTTACATTCCAGTTTAGTTTGGTTGCCATTAGTGTTGTTAGGTATCCTGGTCTTTGGTACAGCAATAGGCTTGTTAATCACCCCTATTGGCATGTTGTATAAAGATGTGTTGAAACTGATCAATTTAGGCTTAACGTTTATCATGTACATTACACCGGTTGTGTATGTCATTCCTAAAGAAGACGGCCTCATGAAAACACTCATGGAGCTCAACCCGTTAACAGCATTAATTGTTACGGTAAAGGATGTTGCTTTTGGTACTGAACCAATGTATTTAGGGTATTTCTTAATATTAATGAGTTTAAGTGTTCCGGTGTTTTTTATAGGGCTTATATTTTACCGCATATCCATACCAATTATTGTAGAACGTTTAAGTGCTTAATGTTATGAAGGAAGATAAAGACGTATTAGTAAAAGTTGAAGGCCTCTCTAAAAAGTTCTGTAAAGATCTCAAAACAAGCCTGTGGTATGGTGTGAAAGATTTAGCTGCCAATGTTTTAGGGAATAAAGCGGAGCGCCACTTACGCGATAAAGAATTTTGGGCAGTTAAAGATATCAATTTTGAACTCCGTCGTGGCGAGTGTTTAGGACTTATTGGGCATAACGGCGCAGGAAAATCGACCTTGCTAAAAATATTAAATGGACTCATAAACCCCGATGAAGGAAAAGTAACCATCAAAGGGCGTGTAGGGGCGTTAATAGAGTTGGGAGCTGGGTTTAACCCCATACTAACTGGGCGTGAAAATATTTATAATAACGGTGCTGTATTGGGTTTTACAAGAGCTGAAATAGACGCCAAAGTTGAAGAGATTATAGACTTTTCAGAACTGCGCGAGTTTATTGACATGCCAGTACAAAACTACAGTTCAGGTATGAAAGTGCGTTTGGGTTTTGCCGTAGCCTCACAAATGGAGCCCGATGTCTTAATTATTGATGAGGTATTAGCTGTTGGGGATTTAGGATTTATGCTCAAATGTTTTAAAACCATTGATCAAATTTTACCTAAAACAGCCTTAATATTTGTATCACATAGCATGCCTATGGTGTCTAGAATTTGCAAAAAAATAATATTGTTAGAACATGGAAATGTTAAATATCAGGATGAAAACGTATCTAAAGGAATTGATATGTACTATAATAAGTTTATAGAAAAAGCAGAAGCAAATGTAGTTTTTACAGATAATACCATAGAGCTAAAAGAAGCATATGTTGAGGGTTTTAAGCAAACAGATGGTGTATATAATGTTCCTTGGGGAAGTTCTGTTAAACTAAAATTTGTGCTAAAAAATATAGCATTAAATCATACACCTTATATTTCTATGGCTGTTTATGATAAAGAACAAAGAGGAGTTGCAGAAATTTTACCAGTTGGGCAAGTAGTAAATGCTGTTTCGCATGGTGAAGACTTGTATTTTACCTTTCAATTAAAAAATCTATACCTATCAAAAGGTATTTATAATATTACCCTTACTGCATCCAAAAACATGTCAACAGATGTGTATTATAAAATACATAAGGCTATTTCTATGCAAATAGAACATGAACACCAAACTTGGACTTCCTTTTTGTTAGACTCTAATTTAGTTGCAGAAAATAACTAACCATATTTATGAAAAATAAGATACATAAATTAGTAAAAAAAATATTAAAAAAATATGGTTTTACGCTTTTAAAAACCGAAAGCTATAACCATTTGGCAAAAAAGAAACAAAAAAAGGTAGTTCCTGTACATGCTAAAAATAATCTGCTGCACAACCTTTTTACCTTGCTACAAGAACAAGGCTTTTACCCAGATACTATTTATGATATTGGTGCAAATAAAGGAACCTGGTCTAAAGAATGTTTAAAATATTTTTCAAATGCTACCTATTACTTATTTGAACCACAAATAAACCTAAAGAAAGACATAGAACAAGCATTGGGGAACTACCCAAACTACCAATTATTTTCGCTTGGTGTAGGTAATGAAAACGATGTTTTAAACTTTACCATGCATGAGAGAGATGATAGTTGTTCTTTTAACTACAGCGAAGCAGAAGCAAAAGCATTAGGGTTTCAACAAGTAAAAGTGCCAATAGTTAGGCTAGAAGATTTTGTAAAAGAAAAACAATTACAAAAACCAAAACTCTTAAAGATTGATGCAGAAGGTCTAGATTTACAAGTTTTAAGTGGTGCTGCTAGTTTATTAAATACTTGTGAAATAGTTTTAGCTGAAGTCGCTGTTATGAATCCTAATATGGATAATTCAGCACTTAAAATGCTTTCATATATGGAAACATTAGAATATAAACTTTTTGATATAACCGATTTAAATAGACCATTTAAAAATCGAGCACTTTGGTTATGTGAGTTTGTTTTTATAAAAAAGAACGGTATTTTAGATAAAAACTACGCAATTTCAGAAAATGATTAACGTTACCAAAACATTTTTACCAGATCAAGCAGAATATCAAGCCATTTTAAAACGCGCTTGGGATACTGGGTGGATGACGAATCGTGGTGTTTTGGTACAAGAGTTAGAAGATAAGCTTAAAGCGTATTTGCAAGTACCAAACATTATAGCCACAACTAATGGGACTTTACCAATTCAAATTGCAATAAAAGCCTTAGGGTTGTCAGGTGATATCATCACAACGCCATTCAGTTATGTAGCCACAACCTCTAGTATTGTGTGGGAAGGGTGTACCCCAGTCTTTGTAGACATACACCCTCAGTACTTAACCATAGATGAAACCAAAATTGAAGCCGCTATAACCAATAAAACAACAGCTATTTTAGCAACACACGTGTTTGGGAACCCGTGCGCTGTAGAAGATATTGAAGCAATTGCTAAAAAGCACAAGCTTAAAGTAATTTATGATGCGGCGCATTGTTTTGGGGTCACTTATAAAGGGCAATCTGTATTTAATTTTGGCGATGTGAGCACCTGTAGTTTTCATGCCACTAAAGTATTCCATACAGGTGAAGGGGGGGCGTTGTTTGCAAAAGAGAGTGTGTTACTTAACACGTTGTTTTCGATGCATAATTTCGGACATGATGGGCCAGAGGCTTTTCAAGGAATTGGTGTCAATGCAAAAATGAGCGAACTACAAGCGGCTATGGGTTTAGCGGTATTGCCGTATATGAATGAGGTTCTGAAATATAGAAAAGAAGTTACAGAACTATATAATGATGCATTTAAAAACACGTATTTAAAAACATTAGTGCTACGCCCTGATACAGAGTGGAATTATTCGTATTATCCAGTAGTATTTAAGGATAAAGAGGAGTTGTTAAACGTACAAACCGCATTACATGCTGCGCAAATTTTCCCAAGACGTTATTTTCATCCGAGCTTAAATATGTTAGAATATGTTAACAAGCAAAGTTGTCCTGTGTCTGAAAACATTGCTTCACGTGTACTATGCTTACCATTATATCATGGAATAGACTTTAAAATAATGCAAGTTATTTCAAAGATTATAAAACAAATAGTAAATTAATTATGCAAATTTCCTATCCGAAAATAATAAGTTTTCTAATTTCTAATGAAATAGATTTTGAGGAGTTAAAAGCATCGAATATTGATCTAGAAGGAGAGTTTATTGTTGCAAGTTTAAAAAACCCAATAGATAGAGGTTTATACTATGTAGATAATAATTATCCATCTGTTGATGAGAATATAAAACATAGTATAATATTTACTAACATAGATAAAAACAATATTGTAGATACTCAAAATACATATCTATTTATAGATAACCCTCAATTAGTACATTACAAAATAGCTGCTTTGTTTGCTAATCAAAAAAAACAAGGAGTTCATGAAACCGCCATCATTTCTAAAAAAGCAATTATTAGTCCTTCAGCATATATTGGCCCATTCTGTATTATTGAAAATTGTGTAATAGAGGAAAATGTTCAGTTGATAAGTAATGTTACAGTAAGGAATAATGTAATTATTAAAAAAAATACAATTATTGAGGGGAATTCTGTTATCGGGGCAAGAGGTATGGCATGGATATGGGATACAGATGGCTCTAGAGTGATTCAACCACAAAACGGAGGTGTTATTATTGGTGTTAATTGTATAATTGGGACTGATATTTCAATAGTTCGAGGTTCACTTTCAGAAAATACTAAAATAGGTGATGGTGTAATTATTGCTCATGGTACTAAAATTGGTCATGGTTCTAATATTGGTAATGATGTTCATATAGCAAATAATGTGAGTTTAGCTGGAAATGCAAATATTGGTGATAGAGCATTTTTGGGGAGTGCATGTGTGGTTTCTTCTAATGTAAAAGTAGCTCCAAATTGCATTGTTGGCGCTGGGGCAGTAGTTAGTAAAAGTTTCAATCAAGAGTTTTTAACCTTAGCTGGAGTGCCTGCAAAAATTATTAGAGAAAAAAATTATAAAGATAAACCAAAGGGGACGCCAAAACCTTTTATTAAAGACAAGTAAAGATGAATTCAAATATAATTTCTTCAAATTTTAAAAAAGGTAAAAACTTTAACATTGGTCATTTTTGCATTATAGAAGATGGTGTAGAAGTTGGTGATAATGTTTCAATTGGTAATTATACCATTTTGCATAAAGGAGTCAAAATTGCAAGTGATACTGTTATAGGGAGTTATTGTGAAATAGATTCTGAATGTGATATTAGAACTAATGTCATCGTACAAGGCCGTATAAGAATGGGGAATAATTGTTTAATTGAAAAAAATGTGACAATAAAATACGGAACAATCCTTACATCAAATGTACTTTTAAAAGAAAACTGTTTTTTAGGTCCTAATGTAATAACGTTAGGTTCTACACATAAACGTATAACAGTACATGGAACTATAATTGGTAACAATACATATATAGGTGCAGGTAGTAAAATTGCAGGAGGTATAAGCATTGGAAATGATATTACTGTAGGTGCTTTAAGTTTTGTAAATAAGAATATAGAGGATCAAGGTGTATATGTTGGTGCTCCATTGAAAAAACTCAGATGAGTCTTATGGAAACGAATAAAGTCACTTTAAGTATATGTTGTATCACGTATAATCAAGAAGCCTTTATAAAAGAAACTTTGAGTGGTTTTTTGAAACAAAAAGTTAACTTTATAATAGAGATTATTATTTATGATGATAATTCAACAGATAATACTAGGGAATTACTTCAAGATTTTAAAGCGAATTGTGTTTTTCCAGTAACATTACTTTTAGCAAAAGAAAATAGATATTCAAAGGGTGATCGTATATTCCCAAAAACTTTTAAGGCAGCAAAAGGCAAATACATCGCCTTATGTGAAGGCGATGACTATTGGACGGATCCTTTAAAACTACAAAAACAAGTTGACTTTTTAGAGGCTAACAGAGATTATGCATTAGTGTTTACAAATGGACAAGTTGTGTACACCAACACACATGAACCGTCTCATTTAATATATAATAATACAAGTCATTCCACTACGTCATATAGAGTGTTTAATTTACCAGAAGAAACAACAGATATTTATAAACTAGCTAAAGGGAATTACATACATACAGCTGGGGTTGTGTTTAGAAATTGGATAATAGAACAGGGAGTGCCAGAATATATGTATCGAGTAACTATTGGAGATTGGCCTCTGCACATGATGACGGCAACTAAAGGGCTTATTAAATATCTTGATGAAGATATGTTTTGCTATCGGGTTCACGATGTAGGGGTTTATTCAAAAAAGACAGCGCTACAAAAAAACCAAATGACTTTAGGGCAATTTCCTCCTATTCTAAACTCAAATTATTTTGAGAACAGTGTTAGAGAAGTTATTGAAACCTATTGCCTTAAAAGCTCTAAAAGTTACCTTAGTGCTTGTAAAACGGGTAATGATTTTCAATTTTTTACTGATTTTTCAGGATCTTTTGATTCTAATAATGAAGTCTTAAATAATAAGTTATTACAGCTTTTAGATAAAAGAAACCAAAACCAAAATAAAGTCTTAATACAACCAGTATATTTGCGTTTGCTTAAAAGGATAAAACGATACATTAAAAAAATATTAAAATTATGATAGGAGCCTTTACCATTTGTGCAAACAACTATTTAGCGCACGCCAAAACTTTAGCAATTTCTTATAAGGCGCAGCATCCAGATCATACTTTTGTAATTGCTATTTTAGATGCTCCTTGCAGCGAAATAGATTACAACACTTTAGGAGCCGATGAAGTACTGTGGATTCCTGAAATGTTACCAGAATTAATAGAGAACCTAAAAAATACTTATGGTATTGCCGAGCTATGTACCGTTGTTAAGCCTGAATTGTTTGCCAGTTTATTTGCGAGAGGCTATAAAAACGTATTATATATAGACCCAGATATTAAAGTGTTTTCACCTTTAAAGGAGGTTTTTACAGCTTTAAAAACCAATCAAATGGTACTAACACCGCATATTTGTAGTCCAACTGGGGAAGTAGGACATCCGTTGGATAAGGATTTAATGCGAACCGGAATTTATAACCTAGGTTTTTTAGCAGTAAAGCACACGCCTGAAATTGTAGAGTTTGTGGCTTGGTGGGACAAACGTGTAAAAGCTTTCGGCTATCATGATTTGAAGAAAGGTTTTTTTTATGATCAAATTTGGTTAGGGTATGGCCCCGCATTTTTAGATAAAGTATACGTTTTACGTCATTTAGGGTATAATGTTGCCAATTGGAATTTGCATGAACGAAACATTTTGAGTGTTAATGGGCAGTATTTTATTAACGACGACCATACGCCACTTAGATTTTTTCATTACAGTCATTTTAAAATGGAAAACCTGCCTGCGATAGCATCATATAACCAGAATTTTAATTTAGAGAATAGACCTGATATTGCGTCAGTTTTCAATTTGTATAAAGAGAACCTCATTGAAAATGGTTATGTAGCACTAAAAAAAATAAACTACACATTTGGTAAGCAACCTGAAATTAAAATTGTGGTTGATAAAACAAAATTTAGTAAGGTAAAACAGGCAACAGCGCATTTTAAAAAAGGTGTGAAAATACTATTAGGAAAATAATGAATTTGGATAAAGCAATGGTAGATTTTATGATTATTGGTGCGCAAAAAAGTGCAACCACAACATTATTTGATATTTTAAAAACACATCCTCAACTTGTGGCATGTAAAAAAAAAGAGCCAGAGTTTTTTAGTCATACTTCAAATTGGGATCAAAAAATTGAAGCTTACGAAGCCTTATATAATAAACAAGAGGGGCAATTAGCCTTTGAAGCTTCAACAGCTTATACGGCGCATCCTACATATAACCGTAAAATTTGGGAGGCTTTACAACACTACAACCCAAGTTTAAAATTTATATACATAGTAAGAGATCCGTTAGAGCGCATAAAGTCAGCTCATCGCTTTTTATACAGACAAGGTTACGCGAGTGATAAAAATATAAATACATTTATGCATTCAAGCGCATATCATACCAATTTAAGTAAGTATTACTATCAAATAAAACCTTATATAGATCTTTTTGGAGCTGATCAGGTAAAAATCGTATTATTCGAAGATTTTGTAAAGTCGCAAGAAACTACAGTTAATGAGTTGTTGAGGTTTTTAAACGTGTCTGATTTTAATGAATTTACACCCTTAAAATCGAATACAAAAGGTAGAAAATTAGTCATGAAAACGGGTTTTGGGCCTTTAGCTAAATTGTTTCTTAAAGTTAAATCTTATTTGCCTTATCGTGTTTCTAAAGTATTAGAAAATCAATTAATGTATCGTAAAATAGTAGCTGAAGATTTAGAATTTACACCTGAGAGTTTATTGCAATTAGAAAAAGACTTATTACCAGATATATTAAAGTTTGAAAAATTAATAAACCGCGATTTATCACATTGGAAACGTAATTTGAATAATGTATGAAAAAGCTAACAAAAGGAGTGTCTATAATACTGTGCACCTATAATGGTAAAGAAAGGTTGTTAAAAACCTTTATGCACTTGGCTAAGCAAATTGTAACAATCCCTTGTGAAATTATTTTTGTTGATAATGCCTCAACAGATGGTACTAAAGGTTTTGCAGATACTTGGTGGTATGAGAACAGACCCCTAAATATAACATACCGTTCGTTTAGTCAACCAATACTTGGTAAATCTTATGCTCAAGATATGGGGTATGAAAAAGCAATGCATCAATATTTGTTGGTGTGTGATGATGATAATTGGTTATGTGATACTTATGTACAAACAGCGTTTGATATTATGATTAACACCCCTGAAATAGGTGCTCTTGGAGGTTGGTGTGATGCTGAGTTTGAGGATACTAAGCCACATTGGTTTGATATGTATAGTAATTATTTTGCTGTAGCTAAACAGGGGGTGGTTAGTGGCGATATAACTAACAGAAAAGGGTGTTTGTATGGGGCTGGGATGGTTTTAAATAAGGCGCATTGGTTGCAGTTAAAAAGGATAGGTTTTGAACATTTATTATCTTGTAGAAAAGGAAATGCTTTAAGTTCTGGAGGTGATACAGAATATTGTTATGCATTGCGCTTATTGGGATATAAAATATGGTATGATGAACGGTTGTATTTTAAGCATTATATGACTAAAGGGCGGATGCACTTAGCATATCTTAGTAGATTACGTAAAGCCATGTCTTCATCAAATTTTGTTTTATGGAGCTACATAGATTTGATAAAAGGAACAAATAGAGGAGTGAAGGACATTTTAAAAAAAGGAAAGAAAGCTCTGATAAAGGAATGGTATGCTAAAATAAATGATTTTGTATTAGGTGATTATGAGCAAAAAGAAGAAGCGAAATATTATTTTAGGAATCTATATTATTTAGTGTTTTTAAAAAAAACCTATTTGAAGAATCAGTCATTTATTGAAAATTGGCTTAAAAATAATGATGTATGAAAACTGTTTGTTTTGTAGTACGTTCATTTCCTGTAGTGTCTCAAACGTTTGTTGTTAATCAAATTATAGCAGCAAAAAAACAAGGCTTTAAAGTAAAAATTTTAACTAAAAATCTTAATGACAATAGTAATTCTTCGCAAGAAAAACTAATAATTCAGCATGATTTACGAGCTGATGTTCTCATAGAAAATTACGCTATTCCAAGAAGTAAAATTACGCGTTTTACACTCGCGTTATGGTTGATAATAAGCAATTTTAATAGTTGGCTAATCTTAAAGAAAGATTTAGATAATTATAAAGATAGACTTTTAAAATTACCTTTTAAAATTGCCTTTTATAAAGCCTTAAAAAAAATAGATGTATTTCATATTCAGTTTGCTGTAGCGGGGTTAGATTTAGCAAAAATGAAAGCTTTAGGTTTGTTGCATGGAAAATTGGTGACGACATTCCATGGTTATGATGCGCATTATAGTACGGAAGGTGAATTATCAAATCTAAAAAAGCGCTACGCATATTTGATCGCACAATCAGAAACTATAACAGTTAATACGCCTTTTTTAGAAAGACAAGTAGTGAAACTTGGTGCTGTAGTACATAAGATGCATATTATCCCCATGGGTATTGAGGTAGATTATTTTAAACCAGTTAAAAAGAATACATTGCCCAAAAATAAACAAGTTGAGTTATTGTCTATAGGGCGATTAATTGAATTTAAAGGGTTTTATTATGCAATACAAGCTGTTAAACATTTAGTAAATCAGGGGTATAATGTAAAATATACTATAGTTGGAGAAGGACAATTACAAGAGGAGCTAGATAACTTAATAATTAGTTTGCAATTAGAAAATCATGTTGTTTTAGCTGGAAAAAAATCACAAACAGCAATTAAAAAAATATTACATGAAAGTCATATTTTTTTAATGAGTTCTATTATCGACCGTACGGGTAGAGGGGAAACCCAAGGAGTAGTGACAGCAGAGGCGCAAGCAGCAGGCTTGCCTGTTGTAGCTTTTAATTGTGGGGGTATTCCATATACTATAGAACAAGGTGTTACAGGAATTTTAGTACCTGAAAAGCAAGCGTTTGAATATGCAGAGGCCATTACGTCAATAATAGATAGTCCTAAGAAACACGAAATGATGAGTCAGGCAGCAGTAGCGTTTGTAGCTGATAATTTTACAAATGTACTTATGGGGAAACGTTTTGCAGAGTTGTATGATTAAATAATTTCACTGAAAAACTCTTATTTTTCAGTGAAATTAATATAATACTCAAATACTATTATCGTGAAACAATACAATAGTTTAAAACCGTACATTATAAGCTTAAAATAAAAGAATCCGTAACTAAAATGGATGCAGAACAACATGTTCAAGCAATTCTTGACTGTATTGTTGTGTAAGTTTGAAGCTTTTTAATAGGTGAATAAAATGATTGTAAAATCTAAACTATAAACACAGGCAAATACCTATATTAGCAGCTTAAAGTATTTAAAGTATGATAATTAATGGAAGAAACGGTTTAACTGAACAATTATATACAGCAATTTTAGCCGCTCTAGAAGCAGGCGAAGCCATCATGAACGTGTATGATAGCCCCGATTTTGGTGTTGAAATTAAAGACGATAAGTCGCCATTAACTCGTGCTGATAAGTATGCAAATGACATTATCAATACCTATTTAATTCCTACTCAGATTCCGATAATTAGTGAAGAAAATAAACAAACAGACTACGCCACACGTAAAGAATGGCAACAGTGTTGGATTGTGGACCCTGTAGATGGAACAAAAGAATTCATTAAACGTAACGGAGAGTTTACGGTCAATATCGCTTTAGTTACCAATGGAGGTGCCTGAGTTAGGGGTGATTTATGTGCCGGTAACAAAAACGGTATATGTCGCTGAAGTATCTACGCAAACGGGGTATAAAGCAACAGTTGAATCTCATCGTGCATCTATAGAAGATGTTATAGCAAAAGCAGAACAATTACAACCTAAAAAAGTGTCAAATTCTGTTGAGGTAGTTGGGAGCAGATCACATATGAGTACCGAAACGGAACAGTATGTGGAAGCTTTAAAACAAGAAGGAAAAGAAGTGTCTATAGTGTCAAAAGGAAGTTCCTTAAAGTTTTGTTTGGTAGCTGAAGGAAACGCCGATGTCTATCCGCGCTTTGCACCTACAATGGAGTGGGATACTGCTGCTGGACAAGCGATTTGTAATGCGGTTGGTGTTGCAGTCATTTCCGAAGCAACAAAAGCGCCATTACTATATAATAAAGAAAATTTATTGAACCCTTGGTTCATCTGTAAATATGAAGGATAGTTCTAAAAAACGACATATTGCCAAAACAATTACTTGGCGTGTTATTGCTTCCGTGTACAACGTTCGTTATTGCATATTTGTTTTTTAAAGAAGACCCTATGGCAACTGAAAAAGCCACTGGTGTTGCATTAACAGAATCTGTTATTAAAATGGGCTTATATTATTTTCATGAACGGTTTTGGTATGCAAATCTAATTTTGGATTGCCAACCTCACGAAAAAACCAACAAAAAGATAGCTAATGGAAAAAAATATTATTCCACAAAACTATAAAGTATCTGTAGCTCAGATCGAAGAAAAAAAAATAAACACAATTCACTTTGTAGATATGGTTTACAGGGCTTGTCAGGTTCTGGAAAATCAACCATAGCTAAGTCTGGTAGAACAGCGTCTTTTTGAACAGGGGATATCGCAACGTATGCCTTAGATGGAGATAATATAAGAGGATGGTATCAATAAAAATTTGAGTTTCTCAGCCCTGAAGACAGATCAGAGAATATTCAGGACGAATAGCAGAAATATCAAACTTAATGGTTGATGCAGGTTTAGTCGTGTTTGGCTGCATTCATATCGCCTTATAAAAATGATAGAGAGCAATACGTAAAGAAAGACTAGTGAAAGATGTTAACTTTGTTGAGGTATTATGTCAATACGTCTGTGGAGGAGTGTGAGCGTAGAGATGTCAAAAGGCTTGTACAAAAAAGCGCGAGCAGGAGAAATTACAAAACATGACGGGAATTTCGGCACCTTATGAAGCGCCAGAAAACCCAGATATAGAAATACTAACACTGAACAACGAAACAATAGAGCAAGCTGTAAATAAAATTAGTGGCCTACATAACACCAAAATTGACAAGTGTCTAATGAGTAAGTATTATTTAAATTATTTAGATGAATTAGAAAGTGAAGCCATCTTTATTTTAAGAGAAGTATGGGCACAATTTCAAAACCCAGTCATACTTATTTTCTGGAGGGAAAGATTCTATTTTAGTCACGCACTTAGCTAAAAAAGCATTTTACCCAAGTAAAATACCATTCTCATTAATGCATGTAGATACAGGGCATAATTTTCCTGAAACGATTCAGTTTAGAGATGATTTGATAAAAGAGTTTGGAGTAAACTTAATTGTAGGCTCTGTGCAGGAGTCAATTGATGAAGGCAAAGTAGCCGAAGAGAAAGGTAAAAACGCCACAAGAAATGCCTTGCAAATAACAACGCTTGCTTAGATGCTATTGAGTTGCATAAGGTAGATTGCGCTATTGGTGGCGGACGTCGTGATGAAGAGAAAGCTACGAGCAAAAGAACGTTTCTTTTCACATAGAGATGATTTCGGGCAATGGGATCCTAAAAATCAAAGACCAGAATTATGGAACTTGTTAAATGGTAAACACTTTGAAGGCGAGCATTTTAGAGCTTTTCCAATAAGTAATTGGACTGAAATGGATGTTTGGAATTATATAAAACGCGAAAATATTGCCATTCCTTCCTTATACTATGCACACGAACGTGAAGTGGTATGGAGAAGTAATTCATGGATTCCAAACTCTGAATTTTTACTATTAGAACCGCATGAGGAAGTAGTGACTAAAAAAATACGATTCAGAACTTTAGGAGACATTACCATTACTGGAGGGATGGAATCTGAAGCGGATACACTTAGAAAAAATTGCCATTGAAGTTGCAGCCATGCGCCAAACGGAACGTGGAAATAGAACTGACGATAAGCGTTCTGAATCTGCAATGGAAGATAGAAAGCGCCAAGGGTATTTTTAAAATGAATTATAAAGAAATCTGTTTTTTAAAAACAGATTCAGAGGATATAAAACAGCAGACATGTTAGATAATAATCAATTATTGCGTTTTACAACAGCAGGGAGTGTAGATGATGGGAAGAGTACCTTGATTGGACGCTTATTATACGATTCAAAATCAATTTTTGAAGACCAGTTAGAGGCTATAGAAATCTACAAGTAAAAAGAAAGGCCACAAAGGCGTTGATTTAGCCTTGTTTACAGATGGCTTGCGTGATGAAAGAGAACAAGGAATTACTATTGACGTGGCTTACCGTTATTTTACTACGCCTAAACGTAAGTTTATAATAGCAGACACACCTGGGCATATTCAATACACCACGAAATATGATTACCGGAGCATCTACAGCTAATGTGGCTACCATATTAATTGATGCACGACATGGTGTAGTAGAGCAAACCAAACGCCATACATTCATTGCGTCATTATTACAAATACCGCATATCATTGTCTGTATCAATAAAATGGATTTAGTAGATTTTTCAGAAGAGGTGTTTACTAAAATTGTAGCTGATTTTGAAGAAGTAGCCTCTAAAATGATGGTTAAAGATGTACGATTCATTCCAATGAGTGCCTTATTAGGCGATAATGTTGTGACACCGCTCTGAGAATATGAACTGGTACCAAGGGGCACCCATGTTACATACTTTAGAAACCATGCACATTAGTAGTGATGTTAATAAAGTAGATGCGCGTTTTCCGGTACAAACGGTATTACGTCCACAAAATGACACACATAGAGACTATAGAGGCTATGCTGGACGATTAGCTAGCGGAACATTACGTGTGGCAGATGAAGTAACTGTATTGCCGTCAGGGTTTACATCAAAAATAAAAACGATAGATACCTTTGATGAATCACTAAAAGAAGCATTCGCACCTATGTCTGTTTCTGTAACTTTAGAGGATGATGTAGATGTGGGTAGAGGGGATATGATAGTGCGTTCAAACAATATACCAGACTGCAGTCACAAGATATTGAGGTGATGTTATGTTGGTTGACATAATGCAGCCATCAAAACCAAGGACTAAATATACCAGTCAAGCATACCTCTAATGATCAAAAAGCAATGATTAAAGAGCTAGTGTTATACGTAATAGATATCAATACATCTCAGTAGACGTGTACTGCTAGGTGATGCTACTTTAGAAATGAATGACTATTGCTAAAGTAAAAATTAGAACAACTAAACCACTGCTGGTAGATTCTTACAGAGAGAATAGAGCTACAGGTAGTATTATTTTAGTTGATGACGCTACTAATGAAACAGTGGCAGCTGGAATGATTGTGTAAAATGATGCCTCCTATCGTCATATCGACGTCAGGAGATATCTTATCGAGTTGATTTAAACAGGATTCTGGTGATTTCGACTTTAGGAGAAATCACATCTGAGTAAGTGTATTTGAGTGGTTTCTTGTGATATTCATTATGTGATTTCTCACTCCACTTTGTTTCGTTTCGAAATGACACCGTGTATTATTTTGTGTATAACCATTTACGAATTTGTCAATTCGACGATAGGAGAAATCTCATCCAGTTCGATAAAGAGGTTCCTTGTCATTTCGACGTTAGGAGAAATCTCACAAGATGCTAAAGTTGCTATAACTATACAAAAGGATTAACTATTAACTATGTCAAACAGGTATTTTACTTATATCGTTACAAATAAATCCCGAACTACACTTTATATTGGAGTAACTAATAATATTCAAAGACGATTATCAGAGCATTATCCTGATAGTCAAAACGCTAAAAGTTCTTTTGTAAGTAAATACAATTGTTATGACTTCCCGTATTACGAGACATTTGAATGTGTTAATACAGCCATTCTTAGAGAAAAAACACTTAAATACTGGAGCCGAGAAAAGAAAAATCAGCTAATTAGATTGTTCAATCCTAGCTGGGAGAGTTTGAATAACCAAATATTCTAACAGATATATTACTCAACGTCATGTCGACGTCAGGAGAAACTTCATTCTTGTTGCTTTGTCCATTCGTCTTGTCATTTCGACTTTAGGAGAAATCTCATATTCTTGTTTTCATACAACCTTGTCAGTTCGACTTCAGGAGAAATCTCATTCACTTTGTAACATTGTCATTGGTTCCATTGTCATTGGTTCCATTGTCATGTCGACGGTATGAGACAGCTCATTCACATGTTTATAGGGGGGGCTTGCCCCGTAAATGTTAATAGAAGTCCGCATCCATAAGCTTAACGTAATTTCGGTTATCATTCCAACAGTGGTAGTGTTTAGCGTATAGTCAGCCAATAGTACCGTACTCAAAGGGGCATTTGTATTGAAATCAAAGCCTTTTAATAGTGCTTTTCCTTCCAATGTTGCTAGTCCTATACTTACATTTCGTTGTCCCCTAACTGAGGTTTCATCGGTATTTTTAACCTTGCTTAATGTTTGCATTATTCTAGAGGACGTTCTGCCGTCTTTTGCGTCTGTAAGTAATGTCAACATCGCCTTTCGGAGCACTTTTCCCATTTTGGCACAATGCCCGAACTCTGCGCCATTCTCTCGAGTACGTGCATAGGCCGGATCTGTTGCCATACGTTGTTTACTAACGCCGCCCTTAGTACGCACCAAGTAACCATCTTTTGTTTTATAGAAGGTCAACCCGTCTAAGGTACCTTCTAACTTAATTAGGCTTCTTAATTTTGCCATAATTTTTATGTGTTTTAATTAATATTGATGTGTTGTGTAGTTTTAAAAACACAATTAGAACTTCTGTATAGGCCTCTACAGAGCGTCTGATTTCAAATGTTTTTGCTGTCCTACAAGATAAAGCTAAGCACTTATAAGTTAGTGTGTTGTCAAAAGTGACCATCCTTGCCGATTTTGCCGAAAAGGGGAGTTTTTTCCGAATATGCCGTTTTTGTATATTGAAGAATCATGTAATTTACCTATTACAGAAGAGGATATCCCGTAGATGCGTCGTAGATACCCCGTAGTTAAAGTGTAAACACCATTCTAAATAATACAAACTGCGCACTAGTGAAATCAATAAATACGAATTCAAATACATGGTAATCAGTTAGTTAGTCTTGTTTTTTTAAATATTTTGATAAATGAGTGTTGAAAACTGCTGTTTGAAAACGTTACGTTTACCATTCTAAAAGTGTAATTTGTAATAGCTTGTAAGCATAAGATTTGAAATCTAAGGGCTATACTTTACAAGCAGATTGTCAATAGTAAACACACAATGCATAGAATTTGTATACATACAAAAGAAGTACAAATCATTACGGGTAAAAGTGAGCGAACAGCAAGGACTGTTATAAATGATATTAAAATTACTTATAACAAACAAAAGCATCAAGAAATCACTATTCGTGAGTTTTGTGACTATATGGATTTTCCATATGAAGAGGTGTATCAAATGATTAACCCTAAAAAATAATAATAAACTCCTAAAACAAATGAACCAAATAGTTAAACACTCTTTGAACGTCTCTAAAGCCTAGGGCAACGACATAAAATGCCGATGAAACGTATAAGTGTTTTTAGCAGTGATATTGTTAAGGGAATGCACTTAAAAATAGCCCTTGGTTTACTATATTAGCCACTCAATTTTATAAAGCATTCCAATAGTAATGACGCCATTAGTGTCCATAATCATACCAACGTACAATCGTGCGCACCTAATATGTGAAACGCTAGATTCTATAATAGCACAAACCTATACCAATTGGGGGTGTATTGTGGTGGATGATGGCAGTATAGATGAGACTGCTATTGTAATGAATGCTTATATAAATAAGGACAGTAGGTTTCAACTTCATAAACGACCTACTCATAAACCAAAAGGAGCTAATGCGTGTAGAAATATAGGTTTAGAGTATGCTACAGGTGATTATGTTGTTTTCTTTGATAGTGATGATTTAATGTCTCCAAACCATTTAGAGGTTAAGGTGAGTGCTATGCAAATTCATAATTGTGATTATGTGATTACAAAAACGAAGTTTATTGATGATGTGAAAAAGGTAGCGGGTAATAACTATAGGTTTAATACTTATCCTTTAACTGCATTTAATTATGTCTCACAAGCTTTAAACTGGCTTACTTACGATGTTTGTATAAAAGCGAAGTTAGCAAAATCTATTCAGTTTAACGAGTTGTTACAATCAGGGCAGGAGTATAATTATTTTTCTAAATTAGTACATGTGTCGATAAACGCTCAATTTATTGATGAAATTGTTACATTAAGGCGGTATCATGAAACTTCAATACGAAGTAAACTAGATACATCATATAAAAAACAAGAAAGTGCTTTTAGAGCCAAATGGTATACGTACTGTGACTTAATAACTATTGCAGATATAGAAACTAAGCGAAATCTACTAGCAAAGTGTGTGACTATAGTTTATGATAGTAAACAAATATTAACACCTGATAAAATAAGGTTTTTAAAAGCAATATTTAAGGAATACAAATGGAAAGGAAGTTATTTTTTGTTAATGTTGTTAAACAGAAAACTGTTTAATAGAGGGTATATTTTTTTTAAAAAATTAACAGTACAAAATTAATATGTTTAAAATAACACATGCTTTTTAACGTTGAAAGGGATATGAGTTTTAATAATTTAAAAAATATAAAGCTATAAATCAGCCTTATAATGAAAAACAATTTGTTGAGTTAGAGGAGATCGTTTTTTATTTAAAAGAGAATAATATTAAACCTATTTATGTATTTGCTCCAATTATGAAAAAGGATTATAAATCATTTAGAAGAATAAACGAATTTAAAAAACGTATGTTGAAACTTGGTATTTATTATGATTGTAATGAATTATTAAATTTAAATGACACCTTACATTTTTTTGATTCACATCATTTAAATCAAGATGGAGTAGAAATATTTAATACAGAATTAATTAAAGTGTTAGATTCAATTAATTATTAGTTTTAATGAAATGTCAGACAAGCCACTTATCTCTATAATCATCCCAACATATAACCGCGCGCATCTTATTGGTGAAACGTTGGATTCAGTTTTAGCACAAACTTATAGTAATTGGGAGTGTATTGTAGTTGATGATGGGAGTACTGATGATACTGCTGTAGTTGTTAATAGATATAAGGTTAATGATACCCGTTTTAAGTTTTATAACCGGCCTGATAACCGCCCCTCAGGTGGTAATGCAGCACGAAATTTTGGCTTTGAAAAAGCCAAAGGTATTTATGTACAGTGGTTTGATAGTGATGATATTATGTGTCCAGATTATTTAAGTGCTCGATTAACTGTATTTCAAGAACATCCAAAAAGCGATGTTGTATTTTGTGCGTTTACTTATTTTGATGATAGGGGTATGCAAAATAGAGTAACAAATGGCAATTTTAGTGGTGCTATTTTAGATGATTTAATTGAGAAAAAAATCTCATTTAGTCCACTGTCTTATTTATTAAGAAAAGATATATTATTAAGCCTAAATTTTGATGAACACTTAAAGCGGGCACAAGATTTAGATTTCTTTTTTAAAGTTTTTACAAGTTCTAATTCTATAACGATTAAGCATGTGAAAAAAACGTTATTTAAAGTTAGAAAGCATAATAACGCTATAAGTTCTAAACCCGAAAAATCAGGGGCTAAATTAAATTCTAGATTTATAGTAAATACACGTATATTAAGTTATTTTTATAGCACCAAGAATACCAGAGCTATTACTTTGTGTAAGCAACAATGCTTACTTGATTTAAAACGTTTGCTAAACAACCATAATTTTAGCTTAGTTGTACATAATATTATAACATTTAAATATTTTACTGTAAAACAAAAGTTATATTTATTGTTTTGTGGGGGTAGTCAATTTATTTTTAAACGTGGTGCTCACCAATTTTCTAAACTAAAAGTTTAATATGAAAACAGCATTTTCTGCATTTGTTTTTGGTGACTATGAGAAGTTTATTCCTTTCTATGTTTATTCTATTCATAAAAATTACCCGGATAGTGATATAATTATTTTTTATCATTCAAATTTATCTTCACATTTAAAAGAGAGTTTGAAGGGTTATAACCAGTTAACTATTTATGAAAATTTTTATCAAGAATATAAATCGTTCAAAAACCTAAAATTAAGTTTTAAAGAGAAATTTTATTATGGATTGTTAATTTTATTAAGTGTTTATTATAAAAATAATAAGGGGTATTATACTTTGAGAAAACCAATTTCTAATTATTTTCAAAACTTATTACAATCTAAATAAATTTATGAGCTTAAGTAATACAATTAGAGTAGTACAGTTATTTGAAAGCTATCCGCTTTTTTACCAACCTTATATTCCGCCAGTTATAGCGGCCTTAGGTCAAGAACAAAGTCTAGAGCTTCGCATTAATGCTTTTAAAGGGACAGCAGATAATGGTGTTGAAATTTTACCGTCGTATTATAAACGAAAACTAAAAGAGAAGTTTTATGCGTTGAGGCATAACACTAAACTCAATTACGCCGAAATACAATATATAAAACAAGGAGTCGATGTTGTGCATTTGCAACACTCATTTTTGTTTTCAAAAGTGAAAGGCTTATTGGCATTGCCAAATAATGAACGACCAAAAATAATAATAACCCTTCGAGGTGGCGATACCTATGTTAAGCCTTGGTTATCTGAAAAATGGCAGGATTTTTATGCCAATTATGGCAATCTGGTTGATGGATTCATCACCATGAGCCAACATCAAAAACAATACCTGAATGAAAAATGGGGGATAAACCCCAATAAAATTCATGTCATTCCAATTTCATGTGTCAACCCTCCTGAAATACAAGCTAAATACCCAAATTCCAATACAATTAAAATAGTATCAGCGTTTAGAATGTGTTGGGAAAAAAACATAAATGGAAATCTAAAAGTAATCAAGTATCTAAAGGATAAAGGGATAAATGTACAGTACCATATCTATGGTAGTGGTCCCGATGCTGGGCAACTAATGTTTTTAATTGATAAGTACAAGCTCCAAAATAACGTCACCTACCACGGTAAAGTTGAAAATACAAGATTAAAAAGTAAATTGCATAATTCTGACATCTATTTGCAATTAAGCCATTCGGAGTCTTTAGGGATGAGCGTTATTGAAGCTCAAGCTTGTGGACTGCCAGCAATTGTATCAAATAGCGGAGGATTGCCTGAAGTGATTATAGATAAAGAAAGCGGCTATTGTGTAGGGACTCATGAAACAGAACGAGCTGCAGAATACATATATGAACTTTGGAAAAATAAAGAAACGTACAAAGTTTTTTCTGCTAAAGCCATTGAAAATAGCCAAGGCTTTTCTGTTGATGTTGAGGTAGATAAATTAACGGCACTTTATAAGAAAATCACACAATTGTAATGATGCCAAAATCGTTAAAAATCATTATCTTCGACGGTAGTTTTAAAACCACACCGTTTATAAACCGCTTACTAGAGGGGCTAGTACATAACCAGCACAAAGTATATGTCTTAGGGTTTAATGAAGCGTTAACTACAAAAATTGCCCAAGTGAACTACGTGCCACTTGGGAGCAATCAAAACAAATGGCGTTTAATAGTAACAACGCTTAAATTATATTGGACTAATAAAAATAAAGCCAGTGTATGTCAAGCATTAGGTAACCTAATAAAAGGAAAACGAACTGACATACAGAAACAAAATGTGCAGTTTGCTATAAATAAAATTAAACCAGATGTTATACACGCGCAATGGACATCTGTATTACCTTGGCTTGAAGAAATTTTAGAAGCTCAAAAGATACCGGTAATCTTAAGTCAAAGAGGCTACCATTCCAATATACGGCCATTTGTAAATCAAGATAATTTCAATTATTTAAAACATTGGTACCCCAAAATAGCAGGATTTCATTCAGTGTCCAAAGCCATATCAAAAAAAGGAGATGATATTTATAAGGCTACAGATAAAAAAAATCATGTGGTTTATACCGGAATTGATTTTGAGAAGTTACCTTTTAATAAGTCATTACCAACCACCAAAACATTAGAGGTCATTTCTGTAGGTCGCGCCCATTGGATTAAAGGCTATGATAATGCCTTACAATCTTGTCAACTATTAAAAGAGCAGGACATAGACTTTAAGTACACCATTATTGGTGCAGCTGGAGATGAAGAGTTACAGTTTTTACGTCATGATTTGGGTTTAGAAAATCACGTGAATCTTATTGGGCGTTTACCTCAAGAAGATGTGTTTAAGCGCATGCAAAACGCCAATGTACTAGTAGTATCTAGTATAGCTGAAGGCGTACCTAATGTGGTAGTGGAAGCTATGGCCTTGGGTGTGCCGGTAATCAGCACGGCGTGTGGAGGTGTGGAAGAACTGATTGAAAATAATACCAACGGCTGGTTAGTACCAACCAGAAACCCAAAAGCACTTGCTGAGGCACTTATAAAATTCAATCAATTACCAAAGTCTACTATAGAAAATATTAGAATTTCAGCACACAAAAAAGTAGAAGCACAACATTCAGAAACAAAAATGATAGCAGATATGGAAGCTCTATACAAAACTGTTATAAAAGCCAAAAGTTAGTTTATACCATCATTGCGAGTGTAGTGTAACGAAACGTTGCAATCTCTTTTTAATTATCAACACCTCTGGAACAACAATAACAACTGGCCTTCGCTATGATCTCGTAAAAAATGCGATGAAAATGCCGTAAAAGATGATGCTGTCTGAGCGCAGTGAGTTCATCAGATTTAGGCGTCGAACAAAATTTTTAGAGACTATAGCGTCAGCCTAGCGTTTTTGGGTTCTTTTTTGGGCGATGCAAAAAAGAATAGAGCCTTAAAATAAAACGGGTAGTCTCTATAAAAAATCAGTAGTCAACCAGGTTTTGAAATTGTTTTTTAAGCAATAATAACTAAGAGTATCAAAATTAACTCTGCATTAAATTATCGGCCTTCGCTATGATCTCGTAAAAAATGCGATGAAAATGCCGTAAAAGATGATGCTGTCTGAGCGCAGCGAGTTCATCAGATTTAGGCGTCGAACAAAATTTTTAGAGACTATAGCGTCAGCCTAGCGTTTTTGGGTTCTTTTTTGGGCGATGCAAAAAAGAATAGAGCCTTAAAATAAAACGGGTAGTCTCTATAAAAAATAAGTAGTCAACCAGGTTTTGAAATTGTTTTTTAAGCAATAATAACTAAGAGTATCAAAATTAACTCTGCATTAAATTATCGGCCTTCGCTATGATCTCGTAAAAAATGCGATGAAAATGCCGTAAAAGATGATGCTGTCTGAGCGCAGTGAGTTAATCAGATTTAGGCGTCGAACAAAATTTTTAGAGACTATAGCGTCAGCCTAGCGTTTTTTGGGTTCTTTTTTGGGCGATGCAAAAAAGAATAGAGCCTTAAAATAAAACGGGTAGTCTCTATAAAAAATCAGTAGTCAACCAGGTTTTGAAATTGTTTTTTATGCAATAATAACTAAGAGTATCAAAATTAACTCTGCATTAAATTATCGGCCTTCGCTATGATCTCGTAAAAAAATGCGGTGAAAATGCCGTAAAAGATGATGCTGTCTGAGCGCAGCGAGTTCATCAGATTTAGGCATCGAACAAAATTTTTAGAGACTATAGCGTCAGCCTAGCGTTTTTGGGTTCTTTTTTGGGCGATGCAAAAAAGAATAGAGCCTTAAAATAAAACGGGTAGTCTCTATAAAAAATCAGTAGTCAACCAGGTTTTGAAATTGTTTTTTAAGCAATAATAACTAAGAGTATCAAAATTAACTCTGCATTAAATTATCGGCCTTTCGCTATGATCTCGTAAAAAATGCTGTGAAAATGCCGTAAAAGATGATGCTGTCTGAGCACAGCGAGTTCATCAGATTTAGGCGTCGAACAAAATTTTTAGAGACTATAGCGTCAGCCTAGCGTTTTTGGGTTCTTTTTTGGGCGATGCAAAAAAGAATAGAGCCTTAAAATAAAACGGGTAGTCTCTATAAAAAATCAGTAGTCAACCAGGTTTTGAAATTGTTTTTTAAGTAATAATAACTAAGAGTATCAAAATTAACTCTGCATTAAATTATCGGCTTTCGCTATGATCTCGTAAAAAATGCGATGAAAATGCCGTAAAAGATGATGCTGTCTGAGCGCAGTGAGTTAATCAGATTTAGGCGTCGAACAAAATTTTTAGAGACTATAGCGTCAGCCTAGCGTTTTTTGGGTTCTTTTTTGGGCGATGCAAAAAAGAATAGAGCCTTAAAATAAAACGGGTAGTCTCTATAAAAAATCAGTAGTCAACCAGGTTTTGAAATTGTTTTTTATGCAATAATAACTAAGAGTATCAAAATTAACTCTGCATTAAATTATCGGCCTTCGCTATGATCTCGTAAAAAAATGCGGTGAAAATGCCGTAAAAGATGATGCTGTCTGAGCGCAGCGAGTTCATCAGATTTAGGCATCGAACAAAATTTTTAGAGACTATAGCGTCAGCCTAGCGTTTTTTGGGTTCTTTTTTGGGCGATGCAAAAAAGAATAGAGCCTTAAAATAAAACGGGTAGTCTCTATAAAAAATCAGTAGTCAACCAGGTTTTGAAATTGTTTTTTATGCAATAATAACTAAGAGTATCAAAATTAACTCTGCATTAAATTATCGGCCTTTCGCTATGATCTCGTAAAAAATGCAGTGAAAATGCCGTAAAAGATGATGCTGTCTGAGCACAGCGAGTTCATCAGATTTAGGCGTCGAACAAAATTTTTAGAGACTATAGCGTCAGCCTAGCGTTTTTTGGGTTTTTTTTGGGGCGATGCAAAAAAGAATAGAGCCTTAAAATAAAACGGGTAGTCTCTATAAAAAATCAGTAGTCAACCAGGTTTTGAAATTGTTTTTTATGCAATAATAACTAAGAGTATCAAAATTAACTCTGCATTAAATTATCGGCCTTTCGCTATGATCTCGTAAAAAATGCAGTGAAAATGCCGTAAAAGATGATGCTGTCTGAGCACAGCGAGTTCATCAGATTTAGGCGTCGAACAAAATTTTTAGAGACTATAGCGTCAGCCTAGCGTTTTTTGGGTTTTTTTTGGGGCGATGCAAAAAAGAATAGAGCCTTAAAATAAAACGGGTAGTCTCTATAAAAAATCAGTAGTCAACCAGGTTTTGAAATTGTTTTTTAAGCAATAATAACTAAGAGTATCAAAATTAACTCTACATTAAATTATCGGCCTTCGCTATGATCTCGTAAAAAATGCGGTGAAAATGCCGTAAAAGATGATGCTGTCTGAGCGCAGCGAGTTCATCAGATTTAGGCATCGAACAAAATTTTTAGAGACTATAGCGTCAGCCTAGCGTTTTTTGGGTTCTTTTTTGGGCGATGCAAAAAAGAATAGAGCCTTAAAATAAAACGGGTAGTCTCTATAAAAAATCAGTAGTCAACCAGGTTTTGAAATTGTTTTTTAAGCAATAATAACTAAGAGTATCAAAATTAACTCTGCATTAAATTATCGGCCTTCGCTATGATCTCGTAAAAAATGCGGTGAAAATGCCGTAAAAGATGATGCTGTCTGAGCGCAGCGAGTTCATCAGATTTAGGCATCGAACAAAATTTTTAGAGACTATAGCGTCAGCCTAGCGTTTTTTGGGTTCTTTTTTGGGCGATGCAAAAAAGAATAGAGCCTTAAAATAAAACGGGTAGTCTCTATAAAAAATCAGTAGTCAACCAGGTTTTGAAATTGTTTTTTAAGCAATAATAACTAACGGAGTACGGCAATCTCATCAAATTAAATGCTTGTATAATGCGTACTGTCTTCTCAATGGTATCAAAAAAAAGGGGATGCCCAATGCCATCCCCTTTAAATTAATAAGCCTCAAAAACCTTACAAAACATCTAAAATCTGTAAAGCATTATATGCCCCATTACGTAACGGATACTGCACCCCATTAACCTCTTGAAAAAATGCAATTTTCAATAAGTAAATAGATGTACCAGTTCCAGTCGGTACCCCCAAGGGAGTTAAAGTTACAGGAGTAAGTACAGAATTGATAGCAGTATTAAAAACAGCACTCAATTGCAAATCTTTAAGTGCTGTACTAAAATCCAAATTCAAAAACCCGCAACTCAAGCTCACGTGTGTAGCACCTTCTGGTAAACCTAAATTCTGAAGGGGGATAAAATCACTGATCACCACCTCACCAGTAGCTGTATTCAAACTGTAGTCTGATAAAAGCACACTGCTTAACGGTGCTTGGGCATTAAAATCAAAACCTGATAAAGCCTCTTGCCCTGTAGCTGTTGAAAGCCCAGCCGATACCTGACGTTGTCCGCGTATAGACGTGAGATCAGCATTTTTAACACGACTCATCACTTGTGTCAATCGTGGTGTAACACTGGAATCTTTAGCATCTGTCAGTAGGGGCAAAATTGCTTGTCGCAACAGTTTGCCGCTAGTGGCACAATGCCCAAATTCCGTCCCGTTTTCTCGGGTGCGAATAAACGCAGGATCATTTTTAATTCGTTGAGCACTAACACCACCTTTGGTGCGTACCAAATACCCCTCTTTGCCCTTGTAAAAGGTAAGACCGTCCAGGGTGCCTTCAATCTTAATAAAGCTGTTTAATTTAGCCATAATAGTATATGTTTTAGGAGTACAACAGAATTTTACAAAGTCTATATTGTAGAGCTATGCTAACACTCAATCTAATTAAGCAATTAGCTTAGGGATTTGAAATGAAATTCAGAAGCCTACTAAAAGTCTGTTGCACTCTTGGTTAATAAATATAAATCTGATAAAAACAGGACTCTAACTAATGTGTAGCGCGCACATGCATAGTACTCTACATGAATTAATGACACCAATATTAAAGAACTGTGATTCAGTCTTATAAACCTAAAACATATTGTGATACAAAGCAAGTACGCTATGTCGAGAAGTGCACATAAAGACCTATTTTATCGTATTTTTCCAGAATGTCCCAAAATTTCTGAAAATGACCAAAAGTGCCGTTTTTTGCTGATAGAGTTTAATAAAACGGATGAAGATGATGTATAGCTAATGTATGGATAGTGTATGCATACTGTATGAAAAAGACATATGTAGATGTTAGAGAATATAAAAAATACAAGAAAGAGGTATAGAACAGGCACGATTGTTGCTCCTGATAATTAAAGTCTAAAAAAGTAAACACATACCGTTTGAAGAGGAGTAATTTTGAGTATTGGAAGCAAGGCAATTGGATAAGGAAAAGAATATAGCTTTAACCAAACAGAACCTTGTAAAATCAATCCAAAATGTTAAAACCCAACAAACTCCATGAAGAGACTTTGCATCTATGCCAAAGATGTACAGATGATCACCGGAAAAGGTGAACGTTTTGCACGCAAAATAATAAAACAAATTAAACAGAAACTAGGGAAGAAACCCCACCAGTTCGTATCGATAAAGGAGTTCTGCGATTATGTCGATTTGCAATACGAAGAAGTCTATTATACCATCAATAACAGAAAACCGCGATATTAGATGTAGTTAATAAAGTTGCTGTAAAGTTGTGCCAAGAAGTTGCATATGCTGTATTAAGAATATAAATCTTCAAAACTTCTCATTCTTTAGTGCGTATCACTTGTACTAAAGAGATTATATCAGTATGTTTGTTTCAGTTCATAATATTTTTTTTTGAAGTACATAACCATAGCAATTGACGAGTAGTGACGCTGAAATGCATATGTGTTAAACTGTCAACTCGTAATGAAAACTATAAAAACCAATATAATCCCTGTTCAACCTACTTTTGCTAAAGTAAAAGCACCTCATGAATTAGATTATGAGGCAATTTGTATATTTGCTGCAACAGGGTTTTTTCTAGACCAAGACACCTATTGGAAAGATGAAAAAGTCTTACGTCCTGGCCATACCACCACTATAGATGATGAGGGGTATATAATAAATAGTACGCCTTGGTTCAAATGGCACTACTCACCAAGAGACATTGATTTAAATCAAGCAGTGAACGAGTTTACAAACTTATTTGAAACCATTGTTAAAGAACAAACACAAGGCAAGCAAGTCATTCTGCCGTTATCTGGTGGATTGGATAGCCGCTCACAAGCAGTGGCTTTAAAACAAGTCAAGGCTAAAGTAAATAGTTACAGTTATTCCTATCAAAATGGTTATGACGAAGCAGGGGTATCTCAAAAAATTGCTAAATGTTTAGAAATACCATTTATAAAATATACAATCCCAAAAGGCTATCTATGGAGTAAAATTGAACAACTGGCTACAATCAATGGCTGTTATTCAGAGTTTACCCACCCTCGTCAAATGGCAGTAGCAGATGAACTTGGGCAACTTGGTGAGCTGTTTTCTTTAGGGCACTGGGGAGATGTGCTATTCGATGCTGATGAACTGCCTGATGAAGCTAATGAAAACAGTATAGCCTATCTTAAAAAGAAAATTATTAAAAAAGGAGGATTAGCCTTAGCGAACTCACTTTGGAATCAATGGCAGTTGGAAGGTGATTTTGAAACCTATTTAGAAAAGAGACTACTAACACTCTGGCAAGCTATAGACATACAACAGAAGAGTGCTAAATTAAGAGCTTTTAAAAGTCTGTATTGGGCGCCTCGTTGGACCTCGGTTAATTTGGCTGTGTTTGAAAATGAACAACCTGTAACGTTACCTTATTACGACGATCGCATGTGTGAGTTCATTTGTACTGTGCCGGAAGCCCTGTTAGCCAACAGACAAATTCAAATAGAATACATCAAAAAGCGTAATCCTAAAATAGCTAAAATAGTATGGCAAGATAAACGCCCGTTTAATTTGTACAATTACTATTGGCATAAGTTTCCGTATAATTTCCCATATAGAGTAATTACAAAGTTGCAGCGTGTAATTAATGGAATGTTGAAAGCACCCCATGTACAACGCAATTGGGAATTGCAATTTTTAGGACAAAATAATGATGACATGTTGAAGACGTACCTATACAATTCTAAACTCACAAGTTCAGTGTCTAAAGAGCTGATTAATCAATACTATAAAGCATTTAAAAACAAAGATCAAGTTGTTTTTTCACACCCTCTTAGTATATTATTAACTTTATCACTTTGGTATAAAAATAATGTAGATTTATGAAGTTGAAACTATCTATAATTCTGCCAATTTATAATGGCGAAAAGACACTCTCTACTACATTAAATAGTTTGGTCAAGCAAAGTTTTCAAGATTTCGAATTGATTGCTTGTATTGATGGTACAAAGGATCAGTCTAAAGAAATATTGCTGTCATATCAGCAAAAGTTTAAGTCACTTTTAATATTAGAAAACGAAAAAAACATAGGTTTAGGCCCTACAATGAATCGATTGGTAGCCAATAGTAAAGGGGAATATATTGCAATTGCTGAACAAGATGACTATTATTATGAAAACAGGCTGCAATTACAGATAGCTTGTTTGGAAAGTGATAAAAGTATAGGCTTAGTTTCGGGTATTGCTGAGTTTTATAATGGAAAAGAAATAACAATGAAGTTTCCTGGAATACTGGTAAATGGAAAACAATATCCCGAAGGGGAGCAAATGTTTTTGTTAAATTATACGAAACAGATCAAAGTGGCTAATAGTTGTATTATGTTTAGGAAAACTACACATATAAATAATGGGTTATATTTTACATGTCACCATCCGAGTATAAGTGTTGATTGGACTTATATATTAAGATTTTCACTTATCTCTAAAATATATGGTTTGCCAAATGTATTAGTAAGATTAGATAGGAGAGGAGATAGAAACTCAGTGACTTCAAATAAAACTAAGCAATTCAGAGCTTCGAGAGAGTTGATAAGATCTTTTGCATATGAGTTTCCAGATATTATTAGTTCGGATAATTATAAATATGCAATGAGAACACAATATTTGATGGAAATGAATAATTGTTTAGGAATAAAATTCATTTTAATATCCTTAATTAATAGTATAAAGTATCCAATGGATAACCGTTTCAGAGAAAGTTTGTTAAATAGGTTAAAAAAGAAGTTTTAAAACCATGAAAACTAATTTACTAATTGCTGGAGCATGTAAATGTGGTACATCCTTTTTACATGATTTTTTAGGAAGCCAAACAGATATATGTGCATCAAGTCCTAAAGAGCCCTATTTTTTTGAATTACCAAAAGAAAAAAGAAATGAAGGTGAATATTTTTCTACCTATTTTAAATCATATAGTTCAGAAAAGTATTTGTTAGATAGTAGGTATAGAAACATGTTTTTTTCTGAAGTACCTAAACTTATTTATGACTATAATTCAGATGCTAAAATTATTTTTTTGTTGCGAGATCCTATTGAGAGAGCTTATTCTCATTGGTGGATGTGGTATTCAAGAAAAATAATTAAAAATAGTTTTTATACATCCATTAGAAAAGAAATTAATAGAATTAATAAAGGAGGAGGGATGATGGATTTCAAGCCAGAAGAATATATTAAATATGTACAAAACAGAGTGCCAGGTGGACGAATGGCATATGCAGATGCTTATACTATTGTTGAGTCTGGAATGTATTATCAGCAAATAGAATGTTTTAAGCGATATTTTATGGATAAAAACATCCTAATTATTGATTATAAAGAAATTTCAGACTTAGATAATCTTTCAAAAAAAATAGAGCAATTTTTAAACATTAATATTTCACCTAAAAAGCAAGAAGAACAAATAGTTAATAAAGCACCAAAGTATTTAAAAAAGAAAAGTGGCTTGGCTAAATTTTTACCAAAAAAAATTAAGAAATTAATAAAAGATACTTTTTATAAAAAACCGAAAATGAAAACTAAATCATATCAGTTATTACAAAGTTTCTTTTTGGAAGAGAATAAAAAACTAATAGAGAACTATAATTTAGACTTTGTAAAAAAGTGGGGAAACAAATCGTGATGATAATAAATCAGTTTAAGAAGTAGATTGTAATGACAAAAATAAAAATTTTATTTACCATCCCAAATTTTGATACTGCCGGTAGTGGTAAAGTGGTGTACGATTTGGTAAAAGGACTGGATAAATCTGTTTTTGCACCTGAAATTTGTGTGTTTCATACCCGTGGTGCTTTTTTTAAAGAAATTGAAAATTTGGGCATGCCTATTCATGTCTTTAAGTTTGAAGCCGATTATAGACCTTTTGCAACACTCCCTTTTAGGATTTTTAAAATTGCACGGTTTTTTAAAAAACATCGTTTTGATTTGATTCATTCCTGGCATTGGAGTTCTGATATAACAGAGCCGTTGGCTGCTAAACTTGCTGGTGTTCCTTTTGTGTATACAAAGAAAGCAATGGGTTGGGGAAATAAATCATGGCTTTGGCGTTCAAAATTGAGTACAAAAGTGATTGCAATTAATAAAGACATGATGCAGGAGTTCTTTAAAGACATGCCTGATAAAGCAATTAACTTACCATTAGGAGTAGATACTGAAGCATATAAACCTCAAAAACAATCTGAAAGCCTTAAACTTGAATTAGGACTTAATTCAGATGATTTTGTAATCATTAGCGTTGTAAACATGGTGCCAGTAAAGGGAATTGAAATTCTACTGAATGCAGTTAGACTAATTGATGACCCAAAGATAAAAGTGTTAATTGTTGGAAATGATGCAAGTGACTATGCTGGGAACTTAAAAACAGAATTTACAGAAAACGAAATCATGTTTTTAGGTAAAAAGCAAAATGTTAAAGATTACATAGCTTTAGCAAACCTTTTTGTCATTCCTACAAAAAATGAAGGAAGAAAAGAAGGTATGCCTATAGCGCCCTTGGAAGCTATGGCAATGGGAGTACCAGTAATTGGATCTAATATCTCCGGAATTAAAGATGTTTTACAAGACTACCCAGAATTTTTGTTTAACCCTTCTGATGTAAAAGATTTGGCTATGAAAATCTCTAAATTTAAAAATGAAAAACCCATTGATATATCAAAATTGGTAAGTACAGTCCGACAACAATTTAGTTTAGAAACGTTTATTGAGCAACGTGAAAATGTATATAAAGCCTTGATAAAAAAATAATACAAGTTTTTTTGATAAACAGATAATGTATATGAAAATAGGACTCATACTTGCAAATCCACCTGGCTATTCTGAAACCTTTTTTAATTCAAAAATTAATGGTTTACAAGAAAATGGGGCTAATGTAACGGTGTTTGCTCAAACGTCTAATGAAGAGTTCAAGCTATGTCCTGTAAAGACGGCTCCAAAAGTATATGCCAATCCCATAAAACAGCTAATAGCAATGGGGGTAGTCTATTTAGCCTTATTACCACAACTCAGACGAATACTACGCTACATAGCTTTAGAACGTCAAGAGAAAACAGCATGGCGTCTAGTATTCAAACGCATATATTTAAATGCCCATTTACTCAAAGCAGATGCAGACTGGTTGCATTTTGGTTTCGCTACTCAAGCTTTAGGTAGTGAGACTGTGGCTAAGGCTATAGGGGCTAAAATGGCAGTGAGTTTTAGGGGGTTTGATATGGGTATTTACCCTATTAAAAATCCAAATTGTTATGTAAGTCTATGGAAGTATGTGGATAAAGTACATACTATTTCAGACGATCTGCTTCAAAAAGCATTTAACCAAGGATTGTCTAAATCTATCCCTATACAAAAAATTACACCAGCTATCGATACTGCCTATTTTTCGACACCCTTTAAACTTTTTACAACGATTAAAAGACCAATTCAAATTCTAACAGTTACTCGTTTACACTGGAAAAAGGGGCTGGTAGATACACTTGAAGCTTTAAAAAGAGTTACGAGGCAAGATGTAGATTTTCAGTATACCATTGTAGGAGAAGGTAAGGAGTATGAGCGGATAGCTTATGCAGCTTATGATTTAGGTTTGTCAGATATGGTTAAGTTTGTTGGTAAAAAGAGTCGTGAAGAAATAAAAAAACTTTACAGCCAATCAGAATTATATTTGCAATATAGTATTCAGGAAGGTTTTTGTAATGCCGTATTGGAAGCACAAGCTATGGGATTACTCTGTGTGGTTTCTGATGCTGAGGGCTTGCCAGAAAATATTGTGGATGGCAAAACGGGCTGGGTAGTTCCTAAAAATAATGTAGACAAACTAGCAGATAAGATAGTAGAGGTTGTGTCATTGTCAGATGCAGAGAAAGTAAAAATAAGTACAGCAGCTAGAAGCAGAGTAGCCGAAGAGTTTACTGTTGAAAAACAGCAACAACAATTTGTAAAGTTTTATTCAGAGGCATAAGTTTGTTAATCATGGAAAAAATAAAACTATATTATCCATACAATCACTATAATAAGGAGTACAGGTCGCATGTGTTCCCCTTATTAAAACCCTTTTTTAAACCTAAAGAGTTTACAGATCAACAACGCATAAAACTATATGGGGTATCAGAACAAGACTTTAGTTTTGTAAATGAACTTGAACATGCAACAGCGGTTATTTTACCAATGTCATGGGAGTACTACCTAATAACCAAACAAATTGATAAAGCCAAGAACCTCATAAAAATGTCTGCACAACACAACAAAAAGGTAATATTAGTATCTGTTGGTGACTATGGCTCAGTAATTCCTAAATACGATAATGTTGAGGTACTAAGAACAAGTGGCGAAAACCTTAAGTTAGACAAAAATAATCATGGAATTCCAGTATTTATTGAAGACCCGATGCCACGCATCTACGGAAAAAATGAGATGAGTTCAAATTATGCCGTGCAACCAATAATAGGGTTCTGTGGACAAACCAATGCGGATATCACCAATGCTATAAAAGAAACAGTCAAAGTTGCTCTAAGAAACATAGCTTACTATGTGGGTGTTAACACAAATGCACCTCAAAAAATACAGTCAACAACATACAATAGAAGCAAGACTTTAACTGTAATTAAGAAATCAAAAAGACTGACAGCTAATATTATTGAGCGTAAACAGTATAGAGCTGGAGCGTGCAAAGAAACTGATCGTAAAAAAACAGAATTGGAGTTTTATGATAATATTGTGGGGTCTAATTATATAATTTGCATTAGAGGAGCAGGTAATTTTTCCGTACGTTTGTATGAAACCTTAGCAATGGGTAGAATACCTGTGTTTATTAATACAGATTGTTTAGTGCCGTTACCAGACCTAATTGATTGGAAAAAACATATGGTGTGGGTTGAATTTGATCAACTACATAAACTTGAAGAAAAGATTATTGAGTTTCATAACAAGTTTACTGAAGAAGAATTCAAACAACTGCAATATGCAAACAGAGTACTTTGGAAAGATAAACTGACTTTAAAAGGTTTTTTTACATCATATTTAACAACAAGAAGGACGTAATCAGTGTTATTTAATTTTTTAAAATACATACAACCCACAAACTATTTTGCCCTATATAATAATCAAGGGCAATCAGTATGTCCTGTCATAGAAACACTCCCAAACAGCATATTGCAACAGTTAGTGCCAGATACTACATATATTAGTGAGCAAGCCAAACAATATGACCTCTCTTGGCAGGCCATTCAAAAAGGATATATTGGCAATGCACCATGTTATACACAAACAAAAGCACTTCCTTTAACAGATGAATATGTGTTTATTAGAAAATATTTCAACCCACTTTGGGCAACTTATATTCTATGCATAAGGGTGTTGAGTTTTAAAAATCCGTATAAAGAAATTAGAGCTTGGTATAAGAGCAGAGGTGTACAACGAAGCGCTTACTTAAAACACCCCATAACCGTTAAACAATGGGATAATTTTGAATCACCACTTTTAAAAGCACAGCCAAAAGTGAGTGTAGTAATCCCTACTTTAAATAGGTATGAGTATCTTAAAGATGTCATGCACGATTTAGAACAGCAAGACTATACTAATTTTGAGGTGATTGTAGTAGACCAATCGGAACCCTTTCAAGAGGAGTTTTATGCGAAGTTTAAATTAGATATTAATCTGATACATCAAGAAGAAAAAGCCTTATGGTTGGCGAGAAATACTGCTGTCAAACAATCTAAAGGAGATTTGTTGTTACTTTTTGATGATGACAGTAGAATTGATATAGATTGGATTAGTAACCATGTCAAATGTTTAGACTTCTTTAATGCAGAAGTGTCATCTGGTGTATCGATTTCTGTTGTAGGAGCTGAGGTGCCAGAAAATTATGCGTTTTTCAGACGATCGGATCAAATAGATACTGGTAATGTACTCATTAAAAAAGAGGTCTTTAAATCGATAGGCTTATTTGATAGGCAGTTTGAAAAGCAACGCATGGGTGACGGAGAATTTGGACTGAGAGCGCATATACATGGCATGTTAAATGTTTCAAATCCTTACGCGAAACGCCTACATTTAAAAGTTGGAACCGGAGGCTTAAGACAAATGGGAAGTTGGGACGGTTTTAGACCCAAAAAATGGTTCGGACCACGACCTGTACCATCGGTGGTGTATTTATATAGAAACTATTTCGGAAATCACAGAACTCGATTAGCTTTGTTAAAAACGGTGCCGCCGTCCATCATGCCATACCGATATAAAGCAAATAAAAAACTAATGCTTTTAGGTGGTATAGTTTCAGTAGTCATTTTGCCACTAATTATGATTCAGGTGCTTAAGTCGTGGACTTTAGCAAGTGAGAAATTAAAACAAGGGGCATTAATTGATAAATTGTAATGGACTAATTTAGAGATGAGACAACTTAACTACTTCACATATGATGTCAAGCGCATGCTCGGTAAACACAAGATACGCATTCTGTATGTTTGGTTAAGCAGGTCGTTTTGGGGAATCTTATTATACAGAATAGAGCGAAGCTTGTTTCTAATCTTTGGAAAATGGTATAGCTATTTTAGGGTGCCGTTTGTACCATTAATTAATCTCATACAAGCCTATTCTAATATTGATATTCACTACAAAGCAGTTATAAAAGGCGGTATTTCTATTTTACATCCATCCGTAGGTATCGTAATTTCTGGCCAGAGTAGTATAGGTGAAAATTTAACGCTAACCGGTGGGAATGTAATTGGTGTGCATAAAAAATGTGAGCCTGGAACATTTGTAATAGGTGATGGTTGTACTTTAGGGGCAAACGCAACAATTATTGGGCCGTTAAAGCTTGGAGATAAGATTACAGTAGGTGCAGCTGCATGTGTAGTAAAGGATTGTTTAAAAAAGCAGACAGTACTAATGGGTGTGCCAGCAAAACCAAAGGACGAGATATAATATGAAAATAATACAAGTCATAGATAAACTAGCAGTTGGAGGCGCAGAACGTGTAGCTGTAGATTTATCGGTATTACTTTCACAAAATAAGGAGGTATCTGTCGCTTTTCTATGTTTGCTTGAACCGTCAATTCTTGACAAAGAGTTATTGGAGGCAAACATACCGGTTAATTATTTAAAACGACAAAATAAATACAACCCGTTTACAGTATATAAACTGTATAAAATTCTTAACAACTATGACATCTGTTCATGTGCATTCTCGTCATGTGTTACGCTATGTTGGTTTGTTGTTATTTCCAATGTTTAAAAGAAAGTTTAAACTTGTTCTTCATGATCATTATGGTCAAATAGATACCGATACTTCTGTGTCAAAATATGTAAAGTTCTGTATAAAAAAATCAGCTGCTTATATAGGTGTGAGCAAGTCTTTAACTACATGGGCGGTTAAAAATCAGCTGAATGCAAAGGTAACTTTGTTAAGTAATATTGTAAGGTTACAAAAGGAGCAGATATTGAAGACGTCAAAAGGAACTCTTGTAGCCATTGGTAATTTTAGACCTCAGAAAAATTATGAGTTTTTATGCCATTTATTATCGGCGTTACCAGAGCATATCACACTAGATATCCTATGGGAATAGTGTAGATAATGAGTATTATACTAAAATAGTAGACCTAGTGACAGAACTAAATATAACGTCACGTGTAAACATTATAGTTGGAGAGAATTCACCGCAAAAGTTACTTTGTAATTACAAATTGGCTGTACATTGTGCAGAGTCAGAAACCGGCCCTCTTGTTGCTATTGAATATTTATCGCAAGAATTGCCAGTTATCATGTATCAAACTGGTGAAGTAGCTGAAACAATATCAGCATACTCTTCAGAATTGCTAATGAATGATTTTGAGATATCCCAATTGGGTCTCAATGATAGAACTGTTATTAACTGACAATTCAAAACGAGTTGCTTTAAGTAAATTGGGAAAGAAAATATATGAAGAGCAATATTCAGAAGAAAATTACACTCAAAAATGTCTAGATATATACCAACATATTCTAAACTTCTTAGTGGTTTCAGACACGAGTATGTGTCAAGATAAAGATAACCAATATGCATTTGGTCCTGTTGTAAAAGAGCTAGAGGCTTTAACGGCTTTTAAAACAATTGTTTGGATAGGGTTTAACCGAGGAGGTATTGGACAAAATAAGTCTTTAGTACAACTAAAAAAAGGAAACATCAAGTTGATTTTACTGCCTTCAAGTGGAGGGCATAATGTTTTACATAAGGCCTTTGTTCTGTTGTTATATCCTTTATATTGTTTTGTTATTTTAAAAGAAGTACTATCATCAAAATACATACATGTAAGAGCGCCTTCAAATCCAGCTGTAATAACAATGGTTTTATCGTGGTGTTTTCCGACCAAGAAATTTTGGTTTAAATATGCAGGAAATTGGGTAGGGGAAGCGTCTTGGTTTTACAAATGTCAACGGAAGTTGCTAAAGTATCTAGGAGCAAATTCTAAAGTAACTGTAAATGGCAATTGGGAAAATCAGTCCAAACACATTCTTGCCTTTGAAAATCCATGTTTTAAATCAAACGGATAGAATTAACGGTCAGCACATATGTGAACAAAAGAAGATGTCTGATAAAATAAATTACTGCTTTGTAGGCGGAATGAATACCAATAAAGGAGTCGATAAAATTATCGAGGTGTTAGAGACGATGGCTAAAAATGACAAATTTGGGACGTTCCATATAGTTGGTGGAGGAGAGCTGCTTGAGCCATTACAACTTAAGGCAAAGACATTTTCTCATAAAGTTGTATTTCATGGGTTTTTAGCTAAAGATGACATATGTGAAGTTTACGAAAAATGCCATTATATTTGTTCTGCCATCAAAAAGTGAAGGGTTTCCTAAAGTTATAGGAGAAGCAATGAACTATGGCTGTGTGCCAATTGTTTCTGATATTTCATGTATAGGGCAGTATGTACAACATAACACAAACAGGCTTGTTAATTCATCCAATAACCACACAACAATTACAAGAGCAATTAATGACGTCACTGTTTATAGAACAAAAACAGTTTAAAACAATGATGATGTACAATTATAATCTAGCAGAAAAATTTACATATGAATATTACGAAGAGAGAATAGTTAACGATATTTTTAATTAGAATTTGTTTACTTTTGAAAAATATGAGTCAACTCAAAAATAATAATAAAGAATTGTTATTGATTGCACTACATGCTCTAATCGGGTTTGTAGTGTTTTTATTTAGACCAAGTTCGGTAGTTATTAATTTATTAATGATGGCTATTTTGTTTGTATATATATTCAAATCAAAGCATAAAACATTTGCTATATTAGTGTCTTGTGCATATGTTTCCTCTAGCGATGTGTTTTTTAGAATGACCAAAGGGTTAGTGTTTTATGAGTTACATAAATACCTACTTATAGCTTTTGTAATCATTGGCTTTTGTTATGAATTGCATAAAACAAAAGGTGGAGTATATGTTATATACATGCTTCTGCTGTTATTTGGTATAGCTTTTACAGATTATAATATAGTAGAAAGTGCAAGGAAAATGATAGCGTTTAATTTAGGGGGGCCAATATCCTTAGGAATGGTTGCTTTGTATTGTTATAAAAAGCAGTTGCGATTAGAGACTTTGGTAAAGGTGCTTTTTTATGCTTTGTTGCCAGTAATCTCAATGGTTATGTATTTGTTTTTATACACACCAAGTATAAAAGATTCCGTTACGGGAACGGCATCTAATTTTGCAACTTCAGGAGGTTTTGGTCCTAACCAAGTTGCAACAATATTAGGCTTAGGAATGTTTATACTAATGACACGATTAATATTAAATAAAAATAAAGGGCTCTATTTTTATATTGAATTAGGACTATTATTATTGATATCTTATCGAGGCTTAGTAACGTTTTCTAGAGGGGGGATGTTAACGGCTTTAATTGCAGTTCTGTTTTTTGTTTTATTAACCTTCGGAAAAGCAAAACAAAGTTTAAGAACTAAATTGGTAAAGATAATTTTTGTATTTGGGGTATTGGGTATAGGAGTATGGGGGTACGCATTATTTACAACATCAGGGTTAATAGAAAACAGGTATTCGAATAAAAATGCTTTAGGCCAAGAAAAAGAAGATGTTTCAACAGGGAGATCAAGTTTGATTATGGTTGAAATAGAGGCATTTATGGAAGAACCAGTATTTGGGATAGGAGTAGGTAAAAATAAACAATACAGGTTTGAGAAAACAGGAATTGAAGCAGCATCCCATAATGAAATTAGTAGATTGTTAGCTGAACATGGCTCATTTGGAATTATAGCTTTTTTAATTTTATTTTTCACGCCTTTATTGTTAAGATTAGGTAATAGAAATAATATTTATTTTTATTCATTTTTCCTATTTTGGTTTTTAACAATCAATCATTCTTCTATGCGTATAGCTTTTCCTTCATTTATATATGGTTTAGCATTGCTAGATGTTACATATGAGACTAAAAAGAAAAAGATACCAAAGCATAGGCAACAACCAAAATTAGCGAGTTAATGATTTTATATATCGGTAATAATCTATCACTTCCTAATAGCAATGTAACAACCTTACAATTGTTAACTAAATTATTAAAACAAGATGGGTATAAAGTGGTGTGTACATCATCAAAAACCAATCAAGTTTTACGATTGATTGATATGCTTTTTAGTGTAGTTAAATACCGAAATACAATTAATTACATATTAATAGATACGTATAGTACTAGGAATTTCTATTATGCTTTTTTATCAAGTCAATTAGCACGATTGTTAAACTTGAAATACATACCTATTCTACATGGAGGGAGTTTACCTAATAGGTTAACATCATCTCCTAAAATGTCACAAATGTTATTTGGTAATTCCTTTAGTAACATTGCACCGTCAAACTACTTGAAGAGTGAATTTAAAAAGCACGGATATGATTCAGATTATATTCCAAATATATTAGAGCTTGCAACTTATAATTTTAAAAGAAGAACAAATTTTCATCCAAAATTATTATATGTTAGAGCGCTACATAAGCTATACAATCCGAAAATGGCTATATATGTTCTAGCAGAATTAAAAAAAGAATACCCCAACGCAGAATTATGTATTGTAGGCCCCGATAAGGATGGTTCGTTAAACGAATGTAAAGAGTTAGCAATGCATTTAAAAGTGTCTGATTCTGTTATTTTTAAAGGGTTATTGCTTAAGAAGCAGTGGCACAAATTATCAGAAAACTATGACATATTTATTAATACAACTACTGTAGATAATACTCCGATAAGTGTAATGGAAGCTATGGCTTTAGGTTTACCTGTAGTATCTACTAATGTAGGAGGGATATCTTATTTAATTAAAGATGGGGAGTCAGGGGTTTTAGTAAAACCAAATGATGTATCTGAAATGGTCTTGGCAATTAAGAATGTGATATCTAATTCATTGCATTACAGTGGTGTAGCTTTTTCTGCAAGAAAAGAAGTAGAACGGTTTGATTGGAAAGTTGTTAAGGAACTCTGGAACAGGTTACTAAAATAAGGGCTATTTCTTTTAGAAATATTATATTAGCTCAAAAATAACAAGGAATATACATAATGTCTGCCAAAACTAATATTCATTTTGAGTTATCAGAAAGGAAACTTTTGTTACGTATTTTAGACGTAATATTAGTCTTGTTTGGGTTACATTTTGTAGGAACAATATTTGATTTTGACTACTTTACAATCAGTAAAGAAAAATGGATATGGTCTATAATATTAGGATTTTATATACTCTTTTTTGGAACCATTTTTGAAATATATAATTTAAAAAAGGCAAGTAATTTTTTTAGCATCCTTAAAGGAATAGTGCTAACCTCATCAATAACTATTTTAGTTTATTTACTTACCCCATATTTTACCCCATCATTACCAGCAAGTAGAATTCAAATACTGTTTTTCTATTTATCCATGATGTGTTCAATGACCTTAGGAAGGTTGGCTTATATCTATTTTATTAACTCACCTAGATTTGTTAAAAATGTCATTTTAATAGCAGATGGTGATCGTGTAGAAGAAATAGAACAGAACTTATCTGCTGCAGATGTTAATTATAACATTAAATATGTTATTGATACAACTCAAAAAGGCAAAGGAATTCATGGTGAAAAAGAAGTTAATTCATCTAAATTGAAAGAAATAGTTAGTAAAGGAACTTATGAAATTGTAGTAACCAATAGCTCAAGTTTTTCATCAATAGAATTGTATAATGATTTGTTAGATGTTTTTAATCAAGGGCACATCATTAAAGAGTATTCTCAAGTATACGAAAACCTTTCAGGAAGAGTTTATGTAAACTTTAAAAATAATCAGTTATATAAACAATTTCCATTTAGTGAGCATAATGTAAAACCAGTATATAGATTAGTTCATCGTTTTTTTGATGTTGTAATAAGTTTAGTAGGACTATTGGCGCTTTTTGTGCTTGTTCCCTTTTTACTAGTTATTAACTTACTAGCTAACAAAGGTCCCCTGTTATATACACAGGAACGAGTAGGTAAAAAAGGAAAACCGTTTAAAATATTTAAATTACGAAGTATGGTTGTAAATGCTGAAAAAGATGGAGCAGTTTGGGCAAAGAAAAACGATATGAGAATTACAGCTTTTGGTAAATTTTTGCGTAAAACACGTTTAGATGAATTCCCACAGTTTTTGAATATCTTAAAAGGAGAAATGAGTGTTATTGGCCCAAGACCAGAACGCCCAATTTTTGTTGCTGAACTATCAAAAAAAATCCCTTTTTATCCTACAAGGCACATTATTAAACCTGGATTAACTGGTTGGGCTCAAGTAAACACAAGCTATGGAGCTTCAGTTGAAGATAGTTTAAAAAAACTACAATATGATTTATACTATATAAAACACAGAAATGTTTTTTTAGATTTAAACATAGCTATAAAAACATTAAGTACAATAATTTTTTATAGAGGACAATAATTAATTGTTTTTAAAATAGTAGTTTAAATAACAATATCTAATTAGTAAGCTTGCAAATAAAGGAGTCATTGTTAATGAGAATTCTTCTACTTTAAAGCTCCATAAAGCAGCTTGTAATGCTAATAGTGAGGCTAATAGAGCAAAATAATCACCAAACCATTTTAATTTTAGTGTTGTCTTACGTAATATAAAAAACGCAACAAATAAGTTTGGAGCAAATGCCCATAGAACATTTAAGTTGTTAGCGGTTGTGTTATGATCTGTTGCTAACCAGAGTAGCAATACTAATACACCAAGTAGTCCTGATGTAAATAATAAGATAAAATCTAATGCTTTTGTACGTTTTTTGTTTTTATAGTCTTTATATGTAATGTATAAAATTAAGAATGAAGCTACCAAGAAAATAAATAAAGGGCTCAAAATGAGGTTTGAAGTATGGGCTCTAGAAGTGTTTTTTTTCAATAGAATAGAACTGTCCTTGATTAGTGGGTTATTGTTAATAGACGCATTATTAAACGCTTTATAAATGTATTCTGGTAAAAACTGATACTCATTAGTAGTGGCTTTAACATCAATGACAGAACCTAAAGCTATATTAATACCAACACTACCCCAGGTATTATAAGGCACATTGTTATTTATGAGTTGCCTCATTGTGTATGCAGTGGTAATATGATCATCTTTAAAAACAATCTGATTAGGAAATACATCTTCTAAAACTGATCTTATTTTAGTAGCGCAATTATTATAAAAGAAATCATATTTATAGGATGCATTTTCAGGTTGTGCATTGTGTTCTAAAAAAGCGGTTAATTTTCTTTTTTGTAAAGTGCTTAAATTTAAAACCTGTTCACTAACAGCTCTATTTTCAGAGTAGTATGTCTCATAAAAATTAGAAAACCTATTTCTACCAAGTTTATAAATCAACTTGCCTTTAGCAAAATTGGTGTAAAAATTTGGTGCATTAAAGTCAAACATTCCGTAGTTATACACTACGTCTAAATGATTATAATCATCTTTAACTCTAAAAGCACTATGCCCAAAAGTACTATAAAGTTCCTCGCCCGGGCCACAAGTAAGTACACTAATTTCAACAGAATCTGAATAGGTAATGTGCTGAGAAAATGAAAGTTGACTCACTAATAAAATAAAGAAGAGTAGTGTTTTAGGTATCATTTTCTATCGGTAAAAATTACTTTTTTTGAAAGATACTCCAATCTAATTTTAAAGAAAAAATGTTAGAATAGAATACTTCATCTGTTTTACCAATGTTGGTTAAAGAGTAATCAACATAAATACCTTTGTAGTGAAAACCAAGTCCAATGTTTGGTTGAACATTTAACTTTTCGCCACCACCTAATTGTTCAATATTTTGAAATTTACCAACTCCACTTCTTAAGAATATTAAATTGTTATAATCTAATTGTAAACCTACAGCCGGCGTAATACTTGCAAAAGATGATGAAATAACATCGTTTGTTTCAACAAATCTTACATCAAAATCTAACTCGGTTAGTAAGGTTAATTTATTTTTAAATTCAAATGTTCTGGCAACACCTAATTGTAATTTAGGAATTGTAATTTCAGTGTCTTCAGGTGCTTCTTGATTGCCATCTGGCATTGCAGCTTGAATATCTTCTAATTTCTCTTGATCAATATCCCAGGTGTTAAATGTTGTTGTAATATCTCTAGCCATTAATCCGAAAGTCCACTTTTTATAATCATATTGTAAACCAGCGTCAAAACCAAACCCCCATGAGTTGGCAAAATCACCAATAATACGTCTGATAATTTTTGCATTTGCTCCAAAACGTAAATTTTCAATACCTAAATTTCTAGCATACGAAAACGTTACAGCATAATCAGCAGCTGAAAATAAATTAATATTATCATAATTAATATTTCCACTCGCATCTATTAATTTGGTGGTATCTAATATATCATCTACTCCAAAACGGATTAAAGATAAGGCAAAGGCACTATTATCGTCTATAGGCATGGCAAAACCACCATAATCATAACTCGCAATGTTTGCAAAATAATTAGCATGCATTAAAGACACTTGTTTGCCTTCTAGTTTTAGCAATCCAGCAGGGTTCCAATACCCTGAATTTACATCAGAACTACTTGCAACTACAGCGTTGGACATACCAAAAGCTGCTGCGTCAACACCGATATTTAAAAATTCATTTGAATATTTACGAGCAACTTGTGCTTGTAATGAAATGGTGAAAACAAGTAGTGTTAAAAAAAATATTTTTTTCATTAGTATGTGTAAAATCTTGAAAGCAAAAATAGGGCATAAAAACAGCAATAAAAAATTTACTTACAATTTAACCTCTAACAATATATTGAAGAGTTATAAATATTAGTTAAAACAGGAGTTAATAAGCGTTACTTGTCGATTAAAACAGGAGATAGTCGAGTATATTATTATACCTCTATTAAGTTATTGTAAATTTGTGTTATACCCGAAAGGAAACTATTTTTAAACTATTAACAGATTAAATTATTTTTTATGAAAAAATTTACATTATTATTTGCAATGCTAATGTTTAGTGTTGCAGGATTTTCACAAGTTGTGATTTCCGAAAACTTTGATGCTGGAACACCAGCTGGTTGGACGGATACGTATGGTAATACAGCTACAAATTCATGTGCAGGAAGTTCAGAAAGGGACAATCTTTATAGTGGTAGTAGTACAGGAAACATGACTTCTCCAAATCAAGTTGGAGCATCTAATGGAACTGACTTAACAGTTGATTTTGATTATAAAGTTATCGACTGGTCTGGTGGAGCTGCTACTTCTGCAGGTTGGGGAAGTGCAGATTTACAATACTCAACTGATGATGGTGCTACTTGGAATACAGTATTAACTATTAATGATGGTAATCATGTGGTTTCAGCTACTTGTGCAGCAATAACACCTGTTGTTATTCCAGCAGCAAGTTTACCAACTTCATCTGACGTGAGATTGCGTATACTTAACACATGGGCTGCTGGAGATTATTATTTTTATGTAGATAATTTTAGTGCTACTCAGGTGGTTGCTACACCTCCAAACTGTACAACATTAACAGATCCTTTAGATGCCGCAACAGATGTGAATGAAGATAATGATCTTTCATGGTCTGTCGCAACTGGAGGGGCAACAGGTTATAAATTAACAGTGGGTACTACTTCTGGAGGAACAGATGTTCTTAATAATGTAGATGTAGGAAATGTAACTACATATGATTTAGGAACATTATCATTTTTAACTACATATTATGTATCTATAGTACCATATAACGGAAACGGAGATGCCACTGGATGTACAGAAGAAAGTTTTACAACAATAGCAGCGCCTCCTGTTGGAGAGGTTTGTGGTAACCCAATTGTGGTTGGTGCTTTACCATACAGTACAACAGATGAAACAGAAAACTATGGAGATGATTATACTGGTGCGCCAGGAGCATCTTGTTCTTCAACGTCTAATTATTTAAATGGAGATGATGTTGTTTATTCTTATTCTCCAGGATCAAATACTTCAATTGATGTAGATCTTACTGCTATAGGAAGTAATTATGCAGGAATATTTATCTATACTGATTGTGCAGATATTGGAAATACTTGTGTAACAGGAGCAACTAATGGAGGTAGTACAGGAGATTTAGCTATTAGTGATTTTTTAGTTAGTTCTGGAACCACCTATTATATTGTTATATCTACTTGGGCAAGTCCACAAAGTACAACGTATACATTAGATATTACAGAAAATACATGCGTAAATGCTACAGCTACTTATACAGCTATTCCTGATTGTGTAAATACTCAATTTACGATAGACGTAGATGTTACTGATTTAGGCTCAGCAACATCAGTAACAATAGGAGATGACCAAGGTAGTTTAACACAACAAGTTTCTGGAACAGGAATTGTAAGTTTTGGGCCATATGCTTCTGAAACTTCAGTTAATTTTACAGTAACTAATGATCAAGATGGAACTTGTGTAATAAATGGAAATGTAACTTATGAATGTCCACCTGCAAATGACGCTTGTTCAGATGCGTTTGTTGTTGGAAGTTTACCGTACAACAACTCACAAGATGCTTCTGCAGCAACTAATAACTCAGGGTTTGTATCAGCATGCTCTGGTGGTATGAATGATGGGGTGTGGTATACATTTACACCTGATGTTAATGGTACTGTTGATGTGGTTGTTGACGCTACGAGTTCTTGGGATCATGAAGTAGCTATTTACAGTGGTTCTTGTGGAACATTTTCTTGTGTTGTCAGTGTTGATGGTACTGGATCTGGAGGAACAGAAACCTTAAGTGGTGTGGCTGTTACAGCAGGAACTCAATACTGGGTTAATGTAGGGTATTGGAGTGGTTCAAATGATAGCACAGAAGGAGCGCTTACAATAGATATTACTTCAGCAACTGTTTTAGGGATAGAAGATTTACAGTTATCAGAGAGCTTTAAATTCTACCCTAACCCAACTAATAATGTGTTAAATGTTTCTGCTAAAAACAATATTGAGCAGTTACAATTAGTAAACATGCTAGGGCAAACGGTAAAAACTGTTACACCAAATAGCACTACATACCAATTAAATATAGCTGATTTATCATCAGGTATTTACTTTATTAAAGCTAGAGTAAACAATACCGAAGGTACTTTCAGAATTGTAAAGCAATAATGAAATAGATAATACACTCTTATTATCTTGAGTAAAAGCTCGTGTTTTTTAACACGAGCTTTTTTATTTTACTACATTTGTGTTCTATGAATGTATCGTATTCTTTTATTATACCTGTATACAACAGGCCCGAAGAAATAGATGAGCTACTAACAAGTTTAGTGCAACAAAATTTTCAAAAACACTTTGAAGTGGTTATTGTTGAAGATGGTTCTACGGAATCATCGAAACACATCGTTAATAAGTATTCTGATAAACTAACAATTAGTTATTATTACAAAGAAAATTCAGGTCCAGGTGATTCTCGCAATTACGGAATGGAAAAAGCCAAAGGAAATTACTTTTTAATATTAGATTCTGATTGTGTTTTACCTAATGAATATCTATCTGAAGTAGATAAAACACTTACAAGTAACTATGTAGATTGTTTTGGAGGACCAGATGCTGCACATGAATCATTTTCTGATTTGCAAAAGGCTATTAATTATGTAATGACCTCTTTTTTAACCACAGGAGGTATACGCGGTAGAGAAAAGAGCATAGATAAATTTCAACCTCGAAGTTTTAATATGGGCTTGTCAAAAAAAGCATTTGAAGCCACGGGAGGTTTCGGTAAAATTCACCCTGGGGAAGATCCTGATTTAACAATTCGGTTATGGAAAAAAGGATTTACAACAATGTTAGTCCCTAAAGCTTATGTATATCATAAACGTAGAATTTCATGGAAAAAATTTTACCAGCAGGTTCAAAAATTTGGAAAATGTCGCCCTATTTTAAATAGTTGGCATCCTGAAACTAAAAAAGTAACCTATTGGTTTCCTACAGTCTTTGTGCTAGCTGTAGTAGTAGCTTTGTTAACTTCAGTTTATGGAGTACATATTTTTAGTTTAGTGTTAGCGAGTTATTTGGTCTTAGTTTTTATACATGCAAGTCTAACTACAAAAAGTATACGGATAGGACTTCAGGCAATTGTAGCCTTGTTTATGCAGTTTTTTGGCTATGGTTTGGGCTTTTTAGAAGCTACTATAAAAATAGCACTTTTAGGTAAAAAGCCACAAGAAGCATTTCCGTACCTTTTTTTCAAATAGATTGCTTAGTTTTATAGAAACAAAAAGAACTTAAATGGGATATAAAAACGGACTTTTATTTATTAAGCAAAAGAGTTCAAGAATGTTTCTGTTAGCATTTTTAGTATCATTAACCATTTGGTTTTTGATTAACTTATCTAAAAACTATGAAAGAAATGTTATTGTACATGTATCCTATACAAATCTTGATCATGGAACTTTTGTAAAAAAAACTGATTCGGTTTTAAAGGTGAAAATTGAAGGTTCAGGATTTTCATTAATGACTCAAAAACTACATGATTTAAATGTTAATATTGATACTCAAAAAGTAAACGATACATGGGTTTGGGAGGCAGATGATTCAGAGTTATATAAGCTTTTTTCAAAAAGTATATCGGTTAAAAATGTGTTGCCAAAAACAATACATTTTGAAGTTAAAACATTATCAAGTAAAAAAGTACCAATAATCCCTGAAGTTAAGGTAAAACCTAAATTAGGTTATGGTATAACTTCGCATAGTTTTACAAAAGATTCGGTTTATGTTTATGGTGAAGAAGGTGTTGTAGATAGTATTACATTTATAAAAACAAATAGTTTGGTTTTTGAAAATAGTTCTGAATCTATACAAGGGCAAGTAGCTTTAAAATATGCTAATAAAGGAATTGAAATTGATGCTAAGAAAATTGGATATTCATATGAAATAGAGCAGTTTACTCAAGGTGAATTTTCTGTAGATGTTAAAATTAAAAACGCATTAACAAGTAAGCGGATCACTATTTTTCCTAAAGTTGTACAAGTTCAATTTCAAGGACCTTTGTCACAGTTTAGTAAATATGAAGCTGAAGGTTTTAGCGTATATGTAGATGTTAATGATATAAATGAAACCAATACTCTGCCAATTTATATTGAATATGTACCTGATGGTGTAGTAAAAACTAGAGTATTAAAAAAATCAGTAACTTATTTAGTATTAGAAAAATGATAATAGGGTTAACAGGAGGAATAGGAAGTGGGAAAACTACAGTTGCTAAAATGTTTCATGAATTGGGTGTGCCCATTTATGTGTCAGATATTGAGGCTAAAAAACTCATGGTTACAAACGCCAAACTAATTACTGAAATTAAAGCATTACTTGGTGATGAAGCTTATAACGGTAATGAGTTAAATAGAACATATATATCTGAAAAAGTATTCAAGAATAAAAATTTGTTAAATCAGTTAAATGCCTTAGTGCATCCTGCAGTTGCTGATGGTTTTATCAAATGGAAGGCCGAACAAAACTCGCTTTATGTTATTAAAGAGTCGGCTATTTTATTTGAGTCAGGAAGTTACAAAAACTGCGATTTAATAATTACTGTTACAGCGCCATTAGAAGTACGCGTTGGCAGAGTAGTATTGCGTGATAAGGTTACTAGAAAACAGGTGTTGCATAGAGTTATGAACCAATCTACTGATGACGATAAAATCGATAGATCAAACTTTATTATCAATAACATTACGTTTGATGGCGCAGAAGAGCAAGTTGCTAAAATTCACAGACAAATTCTTAATAAAATAGAGAGTTCTTCTTGATTTTAACATTTCTGTTAAGTTTTGGTTAAAATTCATTCCTACTCATTTTGAAAAAACTATTTTTGAGTAATGAATAAAAAGCTATTTGTCTCACTTGTTGCATTAATGAGTATTTCCTTAATAGGAATCATATTTGTACAAAGTTATTGGATAAACACGTCTATTGAAAATAGAGAGGAGCAGTTTGCTTTAAATGTGAAGCAAATATTAGCGTCAAGTTCTGAGAAAATTCAAAAGCAGGAACGTAAAAGTTATTTCTTTAAACTTCAGAAACTAATAGATAGTTTAGGGCAATTACCGGATCAAACAGTAATTTCTGAATTAAATGTTGTTCAAAAAGATGATAAAACTAATGAGACATTTATTTTTAGAAGTGGTATTGTTGAATTAAATCATAAAATACCAAGTAACGATTTTTTTGAAAATCAGGAAAATGATACAATTACAGTAAAACGCTATTACAGTAATAGTGAAACAACTTTTTTTGATGAATTAGGTATTGATGAATCAAAAGTTACTTTACAAGAGCGTATTGAGCGTGTCAATCAATTACCTGAATACAATCAATTACAGCTGGAGGAAATATATCAGTTATTAGCTAATAAAAGACCAATACATAAGCGCTTATCTAAAAATCAAATTAACTTGATTTTAGCTCAAGAACTCTATGATAAAGGGTTAGATTTAGATTATGAATTTGCTGTATATAGTAATGATTTGGCAACTTCTGTGCATACAGAGGATTATGAGTTATTAAAAAACATTGAGTATTCAACAGGAATTTTTCAAGAAAACTCTAATAGGAACTTTAATTTAAGAATAACATTTCCTAATAAGAAAAAGTATTTGTTATCATCCATATTATCAATGGTAGCCTTGTCAATTGGCTTTATACTTGTTATTATTTTAGTGTCTGCATTTGCAATTTATCAACTGTTAAAACAGAGGAAAATATCTCAAATAAAAACGGACTTTATCAATAACATGACCCATGAGTTTAAAACGCCAATTGCGACTATAAACTTAGCTTTAGATGCAATTAGGAATCCTAAAGTTATGGATGATGAAAGTAAAGTCAAACGTTATCTAGGAATGATAGGTGAAGAGAATAAACGTATGCATGCTCAAGTGGAAAATGTCTTGCGTATTTCACGACTAGAGAAAAAACAATTAGATATAAAGAAAGAAACCTTTGAATTACACGACTTAATTGAAGATGCCATACCGCATATAGAATTAATGGTAGAAGATAGAGGAGGTTATGTGAAAACACATTTTGAAGCAAAAAAGTCGTCAGTATTAGTAAATGAGTCACATTTTACAAACGTGATAGTTAATATATTAGATAATGCAATTAAGTATTCACCAAACGCACCTGAAATAGATGTGTATACAGAAACGGTAAAGAACTTTATTGTATTAAAAATAGCAGATAAAGGAAACGGAATGTCAAAATCCGTGCAGAAAAAAATATTTGAAAAATTTTATAGAGAACACACCGGTAATGTTCATAATGTAAAAGGACACGGATTGGGTCTGGCTTATGTAAAACAAATAATTGATGACCATCAAGGAGAAATATTTGTAGAAAGCGAAAAAGGCCAGGGAAGTACTTTTATAATTAAATTGCCATTAATATCATAACTTATGGAACAAGCACAAAAGAAAATTTTATTAGTAGAGGATGATCCAAATTTTGGGTCAGTGTTAAAAGATTATTTATCTTTAAACGATTATGATGTTACTCTTGCAAAAAACGGTATGGAGGGCTTCGAGAAGTTTAAAAAAGATAATTATCATCTATGTATTTTAGATGTGATGATGCCATATAAGGACGGATTCACATTAGCTAAAGAAATTAGAGAACGTAATAAAGAAGTGCCAATTATTTTCTTAACAGCTAAAGCCATGAAAGAAGATGTTCTAAAAGGGTATAAGGTTGGTGCAGATGATTATTTAAACAAACCATTTGATTCAGAAGTATTGTTGATGAAAATTAATGCCATCATGCTTAGAAAGGTAAAAGACTCTATTGCAGATAGTGCCACATTTGAATTTAAAATTGGAAGTTTTGATCTAAACTCTAAACTCCGATTCTTATCTCATAACGGAGAAGAACCAGTGAAGTTATCGCCAAAAGAGAATGAGTTATTACGTTTGTTGGCTTTACATGAAAATGATTTAATGCCAAGAGAATTAGCATTAACAAAAATATGGCGAGATGATAATTATTTCACCTCTCGTTCTATGGATGTGTATATTGCTAAGCTACGTAAATACCTGAAAAAAGATGAAAAAGTTGAAATTTTAAACATTCACGGCGAAGGTTTTAGGCTAGTAATAAATAGTTAGTTTATTAATTATAAATCAATAAAAAACCCTAACAATTTATATTGTAGGGTTTTGTTTTGTGACCTCGGAAGGATTCAGACTTATTGCCCTAGACCTTTATTTATATGGTCTTTCAAAATCTTGTAATGCTCTGTTAACCGATTTGTGAAAATAGCGGTTGATTTGCAATGCTTTGGTTTGCATTTCTATCTAAATACAAAGATACTAAAACCTAGTAATCAAACCTATATAAATAGAATCAAACACTATGACACTATTGTGTATTGATAGGTTTATACCTCTGCAGCTATTTGTTAAGAGACTACTTCAAGATACTTATCAATAACCTCCTCTTTAATGCCACTATATTCTGCAAATTCATCAGGAGTGATAAATTGATGTTGCTCTTTCCCAAAGTACGTTTTAATTTTCTTTAAAAGCATACGTCCATAACGTTCGCTACGTCCTGTTAGAAACATAATATCTTTTGGGAAAATACAATGTCTTTTTAACCTTATTCATACACTATCTATACTTTATCTATACACTAATTAACCATCATGTGTTTGTGAAAAATCGGCAAAAACGGTAGAAAACGGAATGGATGACCAGTGCTTTTAGGATTACTTCTTAAAGATACGGAGCTTTATTGAGAATCAAAAATCATTATAATTATGGCAAAGCAAATTGGAATTATCAAATTAAAAGGAACTATCGGAGATATTTCTTTTTACAAATCGCAAGATGGGCACTTGGCTCGTGGTAAAGGAGGTGTTGAAGCTTCTAGAATTGCAAATGATCCAGCGTTTCAAAGAACTCGTGAAAACGGGTCAGAATTTGGACGTGCAGGAAAAGGTGGTAAACTATTAAGAGTGGCTTTACGTACACTGTTGCAAAAAGCCTCTGACAATAGAGTCACAAGCAGGTTGACCAAAAACGTACTGACTGTTATTAAAGCAGATACTACCAACGATAGAGGTTTACGAACTATCCCTGATGGTGATTTATCACTATTAGAAAATTTTGAGTTCAACAAAAACGGAAAGCTGGGGGGCATACTTTATGCAGCTTACGCAGGAACAATTGATCGTGTGGCTGGAACTGTCGTTGCAGATATCGCAGAATTTATTGCTGTGAATGATATTGTAGCACCAAGTGGTACCACTCACTTTAAAATTTCAAACGGTGGTGTTGAGGTTGATTTTGCTGCAGAAACGTATGTTTTTGATAGTGAAGTGTCGGCAATTTTACCTTGGGATAGTAGTACAGTTGCGCCGTTATCATTGACGGCTAATTTAACAGCTAACTCTACGCTACCAATTTTTCAAGTTATTGGTATTGAATTCTTTCAAGAGGTGAATGGACAAATGTACTCCCTTAAAAACGGAAGTTACAATGCTTTAGCAATAGTTGGAATTGATACACCATAATCATGGAATTGACACTTTACAGAACTTATTTTGAAGGCGGTACCAACGGTACCCTCTTCTGTTCTGAAATTTTTTTATGTCACACGATAGAGTTGCCCTGGAGAGAGAACAAGCGAAATATCTCCTGTATACCAGAAGGTCGCTATGAATTGGTCCCTCGGTATTCAACGCATTTCAAACATCATCTTTTAGTTAAAAATGTGCCTAATCGGTATCTCATTTTATTGCATCCCGCAAATGATGCGCTGAAAGAACTGCAAGGTTGTATTGCTCCAGTCACTTATTTAGGTGGTTTAGGCAAAGGCTTACAATCTAGAAATGCGATGCAGAAATTAACCTCAGTAGTGCAACAAGCTATTGACTGTAAAGAACAGATTTTTTTAACCATAACAACACAACATTATGAATTTAGTAGAACGGTATAATAAACCAACTCCGAAGTTTTTTAAAATTTTAAGAAACATCGGCATTGCCCTAGCCACCGCTGGAGGTGCCATCATCGCCGCACCAATCAGTATGCCGGCCATTGTAGTCAGTATTGCAACCTATATGACTGTTGCAGGAACTGTCGCCACAGCAGTAAGTCAGGCAGTTGTTTCTGATAATGCTCCGTAAAATAGCTCTATGTCATTTATCATCGTAGATCATCATACTAAAGCAGGCGTTTTAGGCGGTACGCTTTTTTCAGCTTTTTTAAATTTAAGTTGGAATGCGATAGTCTATACTATTATCATGGCTGCCATCGGTGCTGTCGTTAGTTTTGTCGTCTCCCTATTACTTCGTTGGCTAGTGAAGCAGTATTTCAACTAATTATTTTTAAAAGAGAAACGAAAAAATCGACAAAAAAAGAAAAGAGAAAGCAAACACACTGGCACGCTAGTGCCTAACTTTGCAGTCTCTTTTCTTTTTTTAATTTATGGCTATACCGTTTTTACTCGTTAACTTTAGAAATAAAAATGGAGCATCAAATTTCTGTTAAACGAATACTTATCGATTTAATTTCCATCTTACCGCAAATCCATAAAGAGTTCGGAGATCATGAGCGTTATAAAGAATTGATTACTTTTTTAATGGCTAAAGATTATTACAATGATGATGACATACCTTATCCAACTCTTAAACAAGTTTCATCTGATACCCGTTTAAAGCCTCATTATATTAGAAAATTATTGAAAGAGATATATGACAAACTTTTTGATTATAATTTTAGCTTTGATTTTACTAAAGTTGAAGTTTACTTTCATGTCGATTATTTAAAACGATATGCTTCTTTCAAATGTAGGAACTTGACCAATATGCCAAGGATAGGAGAGAACATCACTTTATCGTTTTTAAGAGCTAAAGTGGGAACAGATTATTTTTATGTTGAAGATATACGACACTGTTTTGAAGAAGATAAGCAGCTCATTGATATTCATTTAAAAGGAGGTATCTATAATTCATATTGGTACCATAGAAAACATGAAGCTTTAGAGAAAAGAGAATTGTCTTATTTTGATTTAATCGATGACTATGAATATCAATTAAAGGTGAAAATTGGTTCAAAACATTATTAGTAGTGACGTTAAATATTATTCTTACAGTTTTTCAAGAACAGGTAATTAAAAAGGCGCGAGCCGCCTGCGAGTTGAGCGAGGGTGTTGTGGCAAAAAAGCCTGATGCTTTTTGAGTTCGATTCATTATGTTATTCTCTAGTTTTAGGAGAAGGCTGCCACAGCTACGTGTTACACGCGGGTGGCGGAGTTTTTGACCAGAGGAATAAGTAAGTGCTATACTTTATGAGGTGTACCGATAGGGATATCTGAATAAAGGTTTAGCTCTTACTGTGCGTTGCCGGATGTGATCATCCTGATAAGGTGATTTTATACTGCAAATTGGCTGGCTCAAAAACTGTGACGCCCATTTAGCCCGAAGCGACCCAGCAGGCTCGCAAAGCATTAAGTAGCGGTTGCAACCAATGGTGTTTTGCGAAGCTTCCTTATTGGGTTTGGGTGCAAGAATAGCTATGAGTGAGGAAGGTATGTATTGTGTGGACTACAACAAACCCAAAACACCAACGCGGATGTGTCACCACAGTGGTGTTTTGGGTGTTTTGTGCAAGCCGTTATATATTAGACAACAACTTCCTTATATGTGGTTTCTCGGCTCCGCTCGAAATGACTTATTAGATTGTATTTGGCTTGCAGAAATGTTTTAGGGAACAAAATGGAATGCCTGACGAACACCATATTACCTGGTCACGTATCCCTAATTATATCTAAAAACATATAATCTGGACTAAGAATCTCTTTTTATATGCTTTTACATATAATGATTTAAATTACTTCCCTTAAGTTGGTGTATGTTTGTGGTGCTAAAATACCTTTATAGTTGGAATTAACTCTTTTGAAAATATCATTACTAACTGTATATGGATGTAAATCTTCTTCTGGATATGAACTATTAATAAGTTCTTTAATATTACCCTCATTTAGATCATAATTCAACCAATCATTTTCTAGTTCTTTTTTAAGCAATACAGGTTGCCTTAATTTTAAATTGTGAATACTTGCTAATAACGGATCTGCAGGTTTTGTAAGTATTGTAGTCGTTAAATAGCCATCTGCAGTAATGGTATATAATCCAGCTAGTGCAAAGCTCTCTTTATCTTTTCTTGTTATATAGTAGGGATATTTTTTTCCTTCAACATCATGTGGTTCAAAGAAACCATCGAAAGGAATTAAACAACGTTGCTCATAAATGGAATTGCTATATATAAAATGATCAAATACTTTTTCTGATTTGGCGTTTAATCCAGCTCCCCATTTGGCAGCATTCTTATAATATTCTTTTTGATTTGTTGTGTTTTCATTTGATGGCATGATGCCCCATGTAGCGCCTTCTAAAATATCAGACGCCCCTTGAGTAATGATTGCTATATCTCTATGCTCAAAACCGTTGCTATGGTAAAAGGTGAAATCATCTTCTCCAATAGCATTACTATCATCACGAATGACTTTGAATCTGTCTTCTAATTGTGTTGTTTTTTTTGTTTGACTAGCGTGGAAGCACATGTTACTTTTTTAACAATTATTTCATTTGTTTACTTTGATGAGATTATTACGACTTTTTATCAAAAGCCTCATAATGACATTTTGGACTTTTGGAGTCTTATTTTGTGTTATTCTTTAAAGAGAACACTCTTCTTTTTAATGTTTCTATTTCTTTTTTGTTTTTATCTATTAAATAGAAGTATGAGAATAAGTATATCGTAAAAAATAATATTAGACTAAAAATTACAGCATTAGTGTATTCCCAAGTTTCAATCAAAGGTTTTCTCCCACGTCTTCCTGGAATATATGGAAAAATAAAAGAGAATATTAAACCACCACCTATTGCAAAGGGAACATTCTTCTTTAACTTTTTAATACTATTTTTTGCTTTTAATACCCTAGACCTGATATCTTCAATTTCTTTTTGTTTATCTGTCATACTTTACTTTTATTATCAATACTTATAAAATAGATTTTAGACAAATGCTTAGAATAGTCTAAACATTTGTATTACAAAAATTAAAAAGCTAAAAAATATTAATACTATTATTAATCCTAAAGTATTGTAATAGGAGTAAAGGCTCACTTTTTCCTTTTTATATGCTTCTGGTAATAAATACATTACACTATAGATTAAAAGTAAAAGCGATAAAACTCCCGTTAAAAATGGGAATAATTCAAATATTTCATAACAAAATTCTATTATTGGCCTTATTACTTCCTTCATTATTTACTCTATATCTCTTATTAATTGCATCACCACTCCTAAACACATTAAGGTGTCTTCTTCTTTAATTTCTATATTATTGAAGTCCTTATTATCAGCAATTAGTATTTCTTTATTTTTATCGAATCGTTTGACGGTAAATTCAGTGTTGTTTAAGGATATGATGCCTATTTTATTATCGTCTAAATTAACATCTGTACGCACTACTAGTATGTCGCCAACATGTAAGGTCGGATACATGGAATCGCCTTTTACACGGACTATGTATGTGCTGTTTGGTTTGGATAAGTACTTTTCATCTAAGCTTAGTTTTTGTTCTTTAAAATCGTCTGCAGGAGACGGAAACCCTGCTTGTACGCCATCTTCAAAATAGTTTACAACGATGCCTTCCTCACTAATCCTAAACGGCAAGTTTTCTATTTCACTTCCGAACTGTGGTACTTTCACTATTTTCATTCAACCTTGTTTTAACTATTAACCTTGTTCATTTTTTTCATTGATAAAAAAACGAACCAAAAAAATCTAGGCTTACGAACCTTTATTTAAATTTATCGCTCAACACCTAAATTCCAGGAACTCGCTATTGATATTTAGGCTAAGATAGTTAAATCCGTTTAGCTCAAACAGCCTGAAATTTTACGGTGTCTTTACTTCAAATTTTACAATAAATTTTCGATAGGCCAGTAAAAAATAAATTTATTAAAATCCCCCCTTTAAGTTCAAAATAGATTCAAAACTAATATATAAAGGCCTTTATAACAACATTTAGGACTCTATTGATTTTCATTAGTCTACTTCTAATAATTCATTCCAATTGGTGGTGTAGCGTTTGGATAATTTCTCTTGACGCATTTTCCAGGTTCTTCCTAAATCTTGACTTCCTAGTTTGATTTTACTCACGCCTAAGTTAGCATTTATTGTATCAATAGCTTTCATTAAATTAACGTGCTTGGGGTTTTCATTTACAAACAAATTGATCTGTTTAGCAGCTTGTGGTGTTATGCCGTTTATAATCACTCCTCCTTTTTTAAACTGATAGCCTTTTTTATAAATAGTTAATAATGCTTTTATCGCATATTTGGACAAAGTAATACTTGATGAACTCGCATACGGTAAGGTAATGGTGATGCTCTTGTAATATTGTGGTTTGTCTTTTTTAAATCTATTAGTTAGAATGAAGACTGTTATTAGGTTACAATCTGATTTTTGTTTTCTTAACTTTTCAGCACATAGTACTGCATAGGTACTTATACGTTCTCGTAGTTCATTAATATCCGTTATGTCGTTTTTAAAACTCCTGGTAGTTGCTATTGATTTTTTAGTAGCCACCTCATCAAGGTCTAATCTTGATTTGCCTTCTAGTTCATGTTTTAAGCGTAATCCAACAACTGAAAATTCTCTTCTCACATAGGCTATCATGTAATTGGGTAAACTCAAAAGCTGTTTTAACTCCAATTGCTCGAAGTTTTGCCGCTATTTTTCTACCGATACCCCAAACATCTTCTATTGCCAACCACTTTAAGGCTTTGATTCTCTTTCTCCTCGGTATCAATTACATAAGAACCGTTAGTTTTTACAGGGAACTTCTTTGCTATACGGTTTGCTACTTTACACAATGCTTTTGTAGGCGCAAATCCTATACTTACTGGTATACCTACATTCTTATTTACGGTGTCTTTTATTGTAACTCCATATTCCTGAAGATTATAGTTCTTCAAAACCCTCAAACTTTAAAAAGGCTTCGTCAATTGAATAGATTTCAATATCTGGTGTAAACTCTCTTAAGTTATTCATAACTCGATTACTCAAGTCACCATATAAAGCAAAATTAGATGAGAATACGTTTACCTTATGTTTTGCTCAAATACTTGCTTGAATTTATGAGCAACTGCTCCCATAGGAACGTACTTTTTCACTTCATTAGAACGTGCAATTACACACCCATCATTATTGGATAATACCACAATAGGTTTATCCTTTAACCAAGGTTGAAACAATCTTTCACAAGATGCATAGAAGTTATTACAATCAACAAGTGCAAACATGTTACAAAGTTACCAAGAAAACGTATTGGTTTGTGTGTAGGAGGAAAGAGGATGTTAACAAATGTACTACTTGCTGACACTCAGTTTACTATACTGCCCTATGTTTTAAAGTTTAAGTTTTGTTATGAAATATATTACGTTTCCTGAAAAAAATAAACAATATAGTTGTAGCTTTACTTTTTACGTATATATAACACTAGTGTTTATACTATAGTTATCTACAATTTTTAAAAAAAAATGGGGAAATATTTAATCAATGAAGTATTTAAAACAATTGGAACTCCTGGAGTTACATATGTTAAAAGAAATGATGGAGCATTTGAGTTTGAATTATCAAATAGCCTAAATATACCAGGAACTCTTTGTTTAATAACTGGACCTTCTAAAACAGGAAAAACTACTTTATATAAAAAAGTTATTTCAGAATTTAAAAAAATCCCTTTGACAATAAGGTGTAATGATGAAATGACCATAGAAGATGTCTGGAAAAATGCATTAGAAGATGTTAATTTTGATCGTATTACCAAAGAAGCTGAAAAGGGTCAAGTTGAACTTTCAACTCAAGTTAAAACTGGAATCAATGCTGGATGGGAATGGTTAGGGAAAATAATTGGAGAAATTAGCCTTGGCCTGAAAGGAACATATTCAAGCGAAACTGTTCGTGAAAAAGTTCTTTCATCTCCTAGCCCAAAGCATTTAATACCCATTCTAAATGAACTTCCTTATGTTCTTGTAGTTGAAGACTTTCATTATTTAAGTGATTCCACAAAAAAAAGCTTATTTCAACAATGGAAAGATTTCACCGATAGCGAAGTATCCACTATAATTGTTGGAACAGCTCATCATGCTATTGATTTAGCATTATCAAATAAAGACTTAGTTGGTAGAATTTCACATATCGAAGTTGGTACATGGGAAACTAATGACCTCAAAAAAATCATCAAACAAGGATTAGATGAATTAAAAATTAAATTAACCGAACCTCAGTTTCGACTTATCGCTTCAGAATCTGTTGGATTACCATTGATTACACAGGCTATTTGCGGAAGGTTGTTTTTTGATAAAAAAATAACCACTTATAACACCAGAGATAAGATTGTTTTCGATAAAAAAAGCATTGAAACGGCAATGACCAACGTGGCGAATCAGAATTTTAACATTTTTAAAGACCTCTATCAAATCTTAATAACAGGTTTTAGAAAAGGGGCAAGAAAATACAACACCTATGAGTTGTTATTATTAATATTTACTTTAGATCCAGTCACTTTTAAATTAAATCGAAGCGAGATTGATAAGAGATTAGATAGATTGGACTCTAAATTTGAAAAGCCTCCGGTTCCATCAGTAAATAGTACTCTTGCAGCCGTTGGTAAACTTCAAAAAAGAAATGGAATTGAGTTAATGGAATGGTCCAGTAAACAGGGGTGTTTATATATTCTAGAGCCTTCTTTTTTATATTATCTAAGGTGGAAAGATATAAATGTTGGCATCACAAAAAAGACGGATTTATTAGCAAAGCTTTATGAAATAATTACTTCAGATGTAAATATTAAAATAAAAAAAGTAGATAACAATATCTAAACTGCATTAAAACGCAGTTTAGATGAACCGTTGCACGTAATAGAATCACAACAATCTAAATTAAATATTTCAATGAACAAATCATTTTTTTTTATCTTCTTTTTATTCGGAATTTCAAACACATATAGTCAAGATACTATATATGTAAAAAATGAAAAAGAACCTATTATTTCAAAAATTATAGAAATCAACTCTTCCGAAGTTAAATATAAAAAATTCAATTACCAAGATGGAGCTTTATTTATAATTGAGAAAAATGAAATTGAAAGAATAAATTTCAAAAATGGAGACACTCAAACTTTCATAAAAAAAAATGAAAGTCAAGAAAGTAAAAGTTTAATTGCGAATTCAAAAATCTATCTGCAATATTCAACCACAGAAAAGAAAAAAAATGTAGAAAAAATTGATGCACTAAATATATTGAGAAGAGAGATAAATAATTTAGCAAGTTGTAAAATTGTGAACTCAATCGATGATGCAGATTTTGTTATTGAAATTCAAGCTACAAAATATATGATAACGAAAAGAAGAGTTAAACTAAAAGTAATCCATCTTTTAACTAAAGAGAATATATTTGAATCTGAATGGGAAAAGGGTGCACCAAGTGAGTTTAATGGATTTTCTGGAACAAGGCAAGCTACTGGAAGAGTGATAAAAAGACAATTATTATATGCTTTCCCTGAAATTGTAAAATAATTAAAAAACTACTACGTGCAACAATGCATATATTTTATTGCTAGGTTATAGCCAGCTTAAGAAAGTCCTCGCGGACTTTCTATCTGTGATTTATTTGCTAAATTTAGTGCTTAAACACTCAACGAAATCATACACAAACACGTTGCCATTAATTTGAAAATGAATAAAACCACGAAAAAAATAATAGCAAAAGAATTCCTCTTCTTATTAGGAACAACAATTTTATTTTTTGTCATGCTTTTTGCTTGGATTTCATTAATCGACTCTAATTATAATAAGCGAAATGAAATTAGAACAGAGATTGAAAAGTTTAAAAAAAATAATCAATCCGAAAACAATGAGCTTTTGAAATTAGTTTATAGTAAACTAAAAACAGAAGCATCTTATGATGAATTTGTATCTGATTTTAAAGAGTCTTCGGAATTACAAAAACTTTCTTACAGTAAATTAGAAACTGAAGCGAATTTTCAAACTTTCGTAAGGGATGCTTTAGGAGAAATTGAAATCGAAAAAAGTAATGAATTAAAAGTATTGAAAAAAAAATTGGATAAGACAGAGAAATCAATTTTTAACGATAGCGTTAGTGAAGATGAAGTATTCGGACTTGGAGTAACTTTATTTTTTATCTTTTTTGTTTTTCGTTATCTGATTTACACAACAAAATGGAGTATAAAACAGCTAAAACAATAAAAACTAATGTCAACAATGGCTATAAGTAATTACAGGTTCTCGCCAACTTCTAAAAACATTCGCGGATTTTCTATTCGGTTTTTATTTGCTAAATTAGGTGCTTAAACATGCAACAAAACATATACGAACACGTTGTGTAGCATTAAAACCAAACGTATGAAAAAAATATTTTTAACTGTAATTGGAATAGTCGTTTTGACTTCATTTACAAACAAAACTGAAATAAGTGATGAATGTGATGTCGCTGAATTTTATAAAGCTGTTGAACCTGAAAGTGATGTAAAAGTTCTAACAACTTCAGGAGATTTACAAGAAGCTGAATTAATTTTAGTGCCAACCAAAATGGAAGAGGGTACTTTTAAAATTGAAGTCACAAGAAAAGGGAGTAATATCTATAAAGTTGAAGGAACTAACTACTATATTGAAACACGATATTGCTATGAATACGCTACTTATGATGAGGCAATACTAAAAGTAGAAAGCAATTATGGATACGACAAAGGAACAATAATATTTAACCCATAATAAAATTATAAATGACAAATAAATACATATTATTAATATTAACCTTAATACCTTTTTTCACTTTTAGCCAAACTGCTAAAGAGATTGCAAAAAACTGTTTACCATCCACAGTTTCATTGGTTATGGAAGATAAATCTAAACAACCTGTCTCTTTAGGCTCTGGTTTTGTATTAGAAAACGGAAAAGTTGTAACAAATTTACACGTAATTGAAGGAGCTAAATATGGATATATACTCGAAAATGGAAGTTCTAAAAAACATTCAATCAAAGGTTACTACCAAATAGACAAAATAAATGATTTAGCAATACTTTCCGTTCCAACATTAACTGCCCAACCTTTAGCTATTTCAAATTTAGACAAACCTGATGTTGGAGAAAAAATTTATGCGATTGGAAACCCTAAAGGGCTTTCAGGTACAATTTCTGAAGGAATTGTAAGTGGAATCCGCTCAATGGAAAACAAATCACTAATACAGATTACTGCACCAATTTCACCAGGTAGTAGTGGAGGACCTGTAATAAACAATAAAGGAGAAGTAATTGGAGTAGCTGTAGGAACATTAACTTCTGGTCAGAATCTAAACTTTGCAATACCTGTGAATTTATTAACGAATCTTGCAAACAAAGGAACTTCATCTATAACTTCATTAAATATATCAAAAGGTGCGACTACACCAAAAACAAATAAAGATGAAATAGATGTTAAAGATGGCGTGATAGTTAGAAATTTATCTTGGGGTTGTTTTTTTGACTTTAGTTATAACTTTTCTATTAAGAACAATCTACCTTCAACTATTAGTGACGTAAGAGTATTAATTTTAGTTTATGATTTAACAGGTACAATCATAAATTATTCAGAAAAAACATATTTCAGATATGATGAAATTAAACCATTTTTAGCTAAAACTATAGAATGTGTAAGCACTGAATTTAAGGATAGTTATAAAAAAGGTTATAAAATAAAGGCTAGAATATTAGATTTTAAAATACAAGACGAATAAATAACTCTACACAACAATGGCTATAAGTAATTGCTTGTTCTCGCCAACTTCTAAAAACATTCGCAGATTTTCTATTCGGCTTTTATTTGTTAAATTAGGTGCTTAAAACACGCCACTAATCAAACACAAAACTGTTAGTAATAATAAACTCTCTTTAAAATGAAAAACACAATTTTCACCATATTGTTCCTCTTGACTTTAAATTTAAATGCTCAGCAAAACATTTTTGGAGTACCACAAAATAGTGCTACAACACAGAATAAAATGAATCTAGCTCAAAAAAATATTAATCAAGCTTATAAGGCATACTTTGAAGGAAATATTGAAAAGGCAAAATATTTCATTGACCAATCACAAGAACATGGTTTTAAAAGTGGGGACTTTTATTTCCTTTTAGGAGCATATATGTATCGGACTGAAGAGTTTAAAGCAGCCAAAAGGTATTGGAAAATTTCACATAAAGAGGGTGGATGTTGGGAATGCAAAGAATACTTAGAAAAATTAAAAAACAACATGCCTGTAGAAAGTTTAATTATGGACAAAGTCAAACTCTACTTATCAGAGTTGAATAAAAAATAAACGATTACCAACACCGCATAAAATTAATTACTAGTTTTAGCCTACTTACGAAAATACTCGTGGATTTTCAGTTTGGTGCGTACTTGCAAAGTTTAGTGCAAAACCACGCAACTACTCATAGCCGAGACCGTAAGCAAACATTAAAAAACTCATTTCTAAAATAAAAAAAAGAAATTAATCTAATTCATATGAAAACTACAACTTTAATTATCTTCTTCCTATTCTTTAATATTACATTTTCACAGTCTTTAGATGAGACTATTGGTTGGATTGGCCAAAATACAGATGGTCGTGAACAAGTTTATTACGACAAAGAAAACCATAAACTATCTATTAACTCAGTTAGACAAGCTCATAACTCATTAACTGTTTTTGTAAAAGAAATTGATCCAAATAGTATTAGTAGCATAGGAATTTTAAATGGTCAAGGTGGTTGGAATTCAGTTGTCTTAAATTTCAAGAATGGCTATGGAAATGTAACACGTTATATGAGAGACGAAAATTTTGAAATAACTGGTAATAAAACAAATGGTGATATGGCATATTTAAATATTAAAGTTCAATGCGACTATGATAAAATATTAAAACTAAAAAAGGCATTCTTACATCTGTTTAAAACAATAGGTGTTCAAGTTAAAGATGGAGATTTATTTTAATTTACCTAATAATTAAATGGAAATAATTGGTTTTATAAGTATAGGTATTGTTGCTCTTTTCTTTTTTTTAATACTATCAAATAATTAAAAAAAAAATATTAGGGATTTTATTAGTTTTAGTCTTTATTATTAGGCAATGTAACTTACATAATTCTGATAAAAATGGTGTAACTATTGAACAAAAGGTAAAGCCAATTAATAACAGTTCTTCCATACAAGAAATAAAACTCCCAAAATATAATCACAAGCTAAATTACAAAGAAAAAGATACTTATATCCAAAAAAGAAGCAATGGATATTCAAGAACATATTATAGAGGGCCTAGAGGAGGATGCTATTATATAAACTCAAATGGTAATAAAACTTACGTTGATAGAAGTTTATGCAATTGAAAGTATGAAAAAATATTTGCTAACAACACCTAAAAATAATATGGAGTTGGCTTAACTTAAAAAGGGTCTAAAATTTAAATGGTTGTTGATTTATTACAACTCTTTGAGTTCACCGGAAGCTGCTTCATCAAAATGATTTAAAAGGTAAAGTGGATCTTTATCTTCTATAATTTGCCAAGCTTCAGAGCTGTATTCATATTCAAAAACCATAGCTTCATTAGTATTGTTTACTACAATTTGTAACCTGTCTTTTTCGTTAAACGTTATAGGTTTGTCAAAACAATTTGCTTTTGTAAGTGCCTTGGAAATTTTAATTCTATTTTCGTAATAGTTGGGTAAGAATTCATCGTAAGGTATTTGTACTTCTCCAATAAATTCTAATTTTTTGTGTTTGTTATATCTGTTTAACACCCAATAATGCTTGAGTTCTTCAAGGTCTGTGTTTTCATCAACACAGCTACACAGTTTTATATGATCTGATATTTTGCACATGCTTTTAGTTTTTTATTAAATAGACCTGTAATGGGATTTGTTATATAGAATGTTTTTATGTTTTGTTTTCTTACAACTCAGGCAATTTAATTCCGTATTTGTAGAACATTACATATTTTTCAAATGGATATTTCCTTAAACTTTCTTTATCTAATTCAACACCATTTTTTTGATCAGGATATATCACTAAACATTCTAGCACTTTACTATAATCGGATTCATTTAATTCATCATACATTTTCTTCATTCTTGCATATCCGCTAATTTGACGCGCATCATCCATTGATAGACCATTAGATGCGTAACGTGGTTTGTATTTAGCATCTATAACCATTTTAAAACCTTGCTTATTTAACACAAAATCTGGTTCTTGTCTATTGATCGTTACATGATATTTTACTTCATTTTTTAATGGAAATACTTCTCGTAGTTTTTTATACACATACAACTCAAACAACTTGGTCATATCAATCCAAAATGGTGGTGTTTTAAATTGCTGTTCACTCGTCTTACTAATGGTGTAGTTATAGCGTTTTAAAATAATTTTAGCCAGTTTTATAGCGTGCGTGTATTCTTTGAAGAGTGGGTTAGGCTTTGTGTTTTTTACTAATCTGATGTCTATATTCTGATCTACATTATCAAATGCAGGCTTCACATAATTAAATACATGTTTTAAATCTATGGTATTACAACCATTAAGATTATTTAAAGCGGATTGCGTAAACAACAATGCTTTTTTTAAGATTCTATTTTCTACAGAATTATATCCAAATTCTTCAAATGTACATACGTTATGCAACATTTTTTGATGAGAATGGTTTTGTTTAATGGTTGCATTGACCAATACTTTACCTTTTACTCGAGCGTTTAAATTTTTAGTGACTTTATAGTACGATTTCTTTAATCCTTTGCGTACTATTTGTTTCATTACTTGTAAGAACTCAACAAATAAGAATGGGGTTAATATATCTTGTTGTTGATTAATAGGTATCAGAGGTGCTTTAAAATCTATTGTATATAAATCATTTAGATGTTTGAAGTTTTCAGGTTCTTGTAAAGCTTCAAATAGCATTCCTAAATAATCTATTTGTATGGCCTCTTTATTGATTTTTGGCTGAACATAAATTGATAACTCCTTATTTACTATCCAATCAATACCTATCATGTAGGAAGTGTCGATTTTATAATCTTCTAGATCCTTATTGTATATCAAAGAAAAACATAACTGTCCCTCTTTTTTACGAGTCAATTTTTTAGAATAATCTTGCGTATTTAAAATCGCACGAAACTCTTCAGAAAGGATCTCGGTACCGTTATATTTACAATTATAATGTTCTCCTAAAACAAGCATCTACAATTTTTCTATTTCGATTATTGCAGCTTCTTTTAAGATTCCATCTTGCACATACTCTCTTAAAATAGGTTTAATTTCATATTCTAAATTCATATTGAAATTATCTTTTTCATGAATAAAGTAAGAGTGGCCTAACCACACATCTTTTGGTTCAAACTCATCTGACAAAAAATCAGAGCGTTCTAGTTGTTTATCAGTTAACTCTTCATTGTTTACAAATAGTTTTGCTACCTGTTCAAACATTTCTTTATGAAAGCATAACTCAGGATCATTTTCTTTTTTGTTGGTATTCAAGTCAGATTCCAATATAATTTTTGGTAACACATCTACAAAGGCAAAACGTCTGCGTATGGCGTAGTCTATTTGCCCCACACTTCTGTCTGCGGTATTCATAGTACCAATAATGAATAGGTTAGGAGGTAAGATAATTTTATTATCACCATCAATATCATACATGCTTTCTACTGGCTCCCCTCTATATTCAAGAGCATATATCAACTCCCCTAAAACACTTGATAAATTTGCTCTGTTTATTTCATCAATGATTAAAACATAATTAGATGATAGGTTATCTAAAGCTTTTTGAGCAAAATTAGCTAATACTTTATTTTCTGTTTCATATGAAACTTTGTCACCAATAGATTTTACGGAAATACCTCTAACAAAATCTTCATACGTATATGAGGGATGAAATTGGATTAATTGACTTTCTCCTTTAGTAATAATATTATTATTTTCAATCTTAATTCCTCCTTTTAAATCAAAGTTGTTAAAAAGAAAATACATAAACTCATAATTAGTTATATCAGAGGCATATTTACTCTTTAACATCAGAAAGTGTTTTTGCAACTTCAAGTTTTTTTCAATATAATTTAAATCTTTTGTAGAAATATTAAACAGTATCAATGCATTGTTAAGGCAGTCTTCACTACTTATCGGAAAATACTTATCATTATAATAAGTACTTAATATTTTTAATACAAAACCTTTACCTATCTCAAATGGTTTATCAAACTTTTCGTTGACAACTCTACTCAAAAGATCGGCAACTTTTTCCATTGCTTCATCATCATTAGCAATATCTTTTATAAACCCACTTTTTTTGTATTCTTCATCATTAGCATTCCAATATATTTTTCCTTTGGTTGCAGTACCGTTATACTTTCCTGTATAAATTAAATTATATTCTAACCAATAACAAAAACCATCTTTATCATCTAAACCAAGTGCATACTCCTCTAAACTTAAATTTTTTAAATTCTCTTTTTTAAACTTATCTAAAAACTCATTTTCCAAATTAGACACAAATTCTCTATGCCTACTTATTTCTTCATTTACTTGATAATTTTGTAAAAAAGAAGCAATTTTTTGTGAATGATTTTGCGTGCTTGGCTTAGTTAAAGTAGCTGCTATCGCCTTTGCCATTCTAGTTTTACCTGTTCCTGGAGGACCTTGTAAAATTATTTGTTTTTTATGTTTTAATAAACTGACTTTATCTTCCATATACTTTTGGGGATATAAATAATTGAACCAATTATTTATAAACTTATACGTTTGTGTAGTACTATCTTTTAACTCTTTAAAAGTTCCATTGTGACCGATTTTATTTAAACCAACATGAAAACTTCTATTTTTTGAAATATCTTTAAAAAACCCTAGCTTTTTAATTCTATAATCTATCCCCGAAAGACACACCATTAATAAGGGATTTATCTGCTATCTTATTTTTTAACTTCAACCAAACAATGTGCAGCATTACCTTTATGAATTAGAATAATATCTCCACTATTAAGTGTTAAAAATATTTCTTTAGCATAATCTATATGAGAGGTTATACGATTATCCGACAAAGCCTCATCAACAAAGTTTTCTCCAGTCTCACCATTACGTATTTGTAATTTAAAATATCTTCTCATGCTTGTTTATTGTTACTTGGACACATACTTTCTAAACCCCTTTATTATTTGAAAAATGAATACCCCTAAAACTATTCGATGGATTAAATCTAAAAACTGTAGCCAACCACTTTGTATTCCTCCAAAGGTTGAAGAAAATTTTCTAGCAGGATTGAATAACTGCCAAAAAACATCAAAATTATTAATCCATTCACTAAAAGTCACACCTACTTCCCACCAGTTTTTAGCTATTGCATAACTAATCTCTTTTGAAAACAGAGGCAACATAATTGTATAGGATATTAAAGTAATTCTAATAATTAACCATGTCGGTTTTAACCAACTCAACCCATAATTATTAGTCCTACTTACACTCATAATGATTTTATCTCCAAAACTTTTTGTTTTGGAGACAGTCAATTCTTCATCATAAGCAGATAATTCTCTTGCTTTAAAGTTTAAGCTATCAATCAAGTTTCCAGAGCTACTTAATGCTTGTTTTATTTGCCTATAAATTTCTCGTTTATTTCTAAAAACTTTATAAGCTCCTTTATGAATTTCGCTAAATTCTAATTGTTCATCATCAAACCATTCAGTATTAATACAAACTATATTATTTAAAAAAGCATTGTTGATTTTTAATTTGTTAAACGATTTAAACGAAAAATCATTAAATTTTGCCCCTCCTAAATCAGTATCAACCACTTCCATTAAACTATCTTTTAAACCAAAACTATTACTAAATGTAACTTCACTATTATTTGAAAAGTCATTTATACTTAGTTTTTTAAAACCAATTCTTTTAAAAATTAAATTAAGATTTTCATTTACTCCACTTAAATACAATTCTAAAATATTGAAATTATCAAGTTTTATAACCCCCTGTAAAGTAGTTGTAATTGGAAGGGTTACTTTTTCTATTTCTTTTCCTTTCCCATCAAGAATAAACCTATTTAAAAACTTTGCTTCGGTTATATAAAGCTCTTTAAGTGAAGAATTAACTTGATTACTTATGCTTTTTAAAATCACCTTAAATTCATTTAAAAACTCATCCTCATGAATAAATAAACCTTCTATCCTTGAAGATTCTATGATTACAGATTTTTTAAAGACATTTCTATTAAGAGTAAATCCAGAGGATTTTGTTTCTAGGTTGTATATTTTAATCTTTTCAGAAAATTCAGAGTCCAAAAAAGATAAACCATTTAAGCTAATATTTGATAGTCTTATTCCACCCTTAATTACAGAATTATTAACAGAAAAACTATAGGAGTTTAGTCTACTAAAGTCAATAGATTTACTTATTACACTTTCTTTAATTTTTATACCTCCATTACCTATAACAGTATCCACAATAACTAGATCATCTACTTCAGATTTACAATCTATTATTAAAGCTCTATTTAAGCTTGTGCCATTTAGTAATTGAATCCGTGTAGCTTTACATTCATAAAAAACCAAACTTGCATTTATCGAAAATACACGTTCATCAAAATTTGGTATACTTATATTGTTAAATACTACTCCAGCTTTAAATTCACAATATTCAAAACTTAAACCACAAATTAAATCCGCATCATAAATCAAGACTATTTTTTCAAAAACAACATTTTTTATAATTCTGTGCTCCCAAACAATATCTTCTCTTGTGATTTTTACACAATCTTTTACAACTTCTTTTGAAGTTCTTTTTGATAAGTTGTTTAACTTTAATTGCTCATGAAAATCAACTAGTTTAAGTACTAACATTTTTTTCTTTTAAATAATAAATAATTTTCTACTATTATGTTATCTATATATTAACTAACTCAAAACGAATAATATCAGCAACAAGAATTAATAAAGTTGGAGGGGCTCCATTCATATCTAAAAAACCTTCCAAGGATGTTCCTTTTGTAGCATTTATAAATGATTCATCTAGACTATCCTCTGATTCATGCAATGCTCTTATAGCTTTTCTATAAGTAATTTTTACAATATCAAGCCCTATTCCCTCATCCTTTGCATCAGATAAATTGTCATAAGCAAATACTACACCATTTTCATCCGTGGCTGGAGGAGAAACTAATGCTTGTTGAGTTTGATCCAAATCATTATTTATAGGTGCACCTTTAAAAGCTTCATCTACTTGTATTAATTCCCAATTTCCAGTATAATGATAACATTCTCCTTCTTCGTCAATCAATTCTGGTTCTACAAAATTTGGAACATTATCAATTAAAAACTCTAACAATTCTTCAGCTTCCATATTTATAAATTTATTTCCTCTTCTACCAATTTAACCCTAACCTGCCCATTCATTAATATTGGCAATAACCAATCTCTTAATTCTGATAGTTTTTGGTTTTCTAATCCAATAGTATTTTGTTTTTCAAACATTGGTTTAGAAATGGAATCAAAATTTTCTAATATTTTTTCATTTGGCTTAACAACGGGCAATGAGAATAAATCCCCCTTTGGTTATAGAACCAAAAGTAGTTCCACTCGAGTTTCTTCTATCAAAGACTTGTTTCATATAATGTAGAACTCCATCTAAATATGAGATACAGCCGTCTTTACTGTTTAAAGCTGCTAACCCTCGTCCTATACAGCAATCTTCATTCGCTATATTCATTGTTCCAACTGGAGCACGTACACTAAGAAGAATATCTCCTTTTTTAGAGAACCTTGATGGCTTAGTTGTAAATTTCCTGTTAGATGGATATCGTTGACCAAAATCGGTACAACCTTGATAGAATACTTCTCCTTCTCCTTCTTCATTATAAGAGTCTCCAGGAGGAGATTGCCCCATAGTAATATTTGCAATATCACTCAATTCTCCACTTTCCCACCCTTCAGGAATCTCACGTTTTAAGGCTTTATTAAAAACCATATTACCACCAGAGGATTTATAGGGTTTACCGTTTTGGTCTGGAAAGTCGAACTGTACAAACCAATAATCGTAAAGCGTTTTTGCCATCGCTTCTAACTCTTGGTTTATTTTGTTGTTTACTTCTATTTTGGCGTCTAAATCGGAAAGGACTTTAGCTATTTGTTTTTGGGTTGAAAGTTCTGGATATGTTATTTTTAGATTCCTAATATTTTCATTATAAAGTCTCTTTATTGTACTTCCATTAGTTGCTACCCAAGGCTCTGTTTGATAATAGTAATATAGAAATTGGTTTGTTACTTTCTTTTCATCATTGGCTATCCAAACAATATTAGAATCTTGAAAATATGAAGGTTCACCATCAAAAATCACTGTTTTTCCAATCGTTCCAGCAGCAGAAATTAAAACATCACCAATTTTAGGATAAGAATATTTTTCACGAAATGATTTGTATAATTCATTTGATATAAATGTTGTAGTCACTCCACCGAAAGTTGAAATCTTATAAAACGGAATATCACCATTTTCAGATGTCTCATGTTTCAAAACTCGTTTACACATTGAAACCTTTCCTAATTCACCTAAATTACTTGTGTTTAGCATTCTACTCATATTTTAAGCTTTTCAAATTCTCTTGAATTTCTTTTTCCAAACTTTTAGATTCAGAAAATAAACTTTCTAAATTACTTTCAAACCCCTTCATTTTAGCAGTAAATTCTTCGGCAGTAATATCTATATATTCAATTTTTACTTCAAAATATTGGCCAGCACTAAGGCTGTAGTTTTTGGCTTTTATATCCTCATAGCTCACCACCACCAGAAAAGTTGTCTTTGGCTTCTTTGGCGTTAAAAACATCTATAATTTGTTGTTCTTCGGCAGGACTTAAAACGGTTTTCTGGTTTTTACCATCTTTTACTTTGGTTCCTAAATTAGAGGCATCAACTAATACGACATCTTCAGTATTGGTTTTATCTAAAAACAAAATACTTACGTTAGTACCAGTCGTAGCAAAAATGTTACTCGGCATAGATACAACACCTGCTAGCATTTTACTTTCTACTAATTTTTGCCTAATTTTTTTATCAATTCTACTTTGTGCTGTAATAAAACCTGTAGGTACTACAATAGCTGCTTTCCCTTTTGCAGTTAAACTGTGCATAATGTGCTGTATAAACAACAAGTAAATAGCCATCGATTCTTTTTTCTTGGCTGGCACTTTTGGGATTCCTGCAAAAAAGCGGTCTTTATTGGCTTTAGTATCTAAATCGGCAGAATAATCAGAAAAATCTAATTTAAAAGGCGGATTAGATACTATATAATCGAATTGTTCTAACTGTCCGTTTTCTTTTTTGTGATATGGATGCTGTATGGTATTCCCTTGTATGATGTTTTGTATGGAGTGTACCAGGTTGTTTAAAATTAAATTTAAACGCAATAATGCAGAAGATTTCTGCGAAATATCCTGAGAGTAAATGGTACACTTATCTTCACCAATGGCATGGGCAATATTCATTAATAAAGTACCCGAACCCGCACTAGGGTCGTAACAGGTTGCATTGCTTACCGTATCATCGGTTACCAAACAAGCTGCCATAATTTTAGCAACGGCATGTGGTGTAAAATACTCCGCATATTTACCACCACTATTGGTATTATAATCTTTAATTAAATACTCAAAAATAGTTGCAAAAAAGTCAAACTTTTGTGTAAAAATATGCTCAAAACTAAACGTAATCATTTTGTTCACTAGGGCTTTGCAAAACGCATCGCGGTTATCGGTAACATATTTACTGATGTTTTCAAATAAGACAATTTTTTCTCCTCCTTTTGTTTTTACTGAGAAAATGTCATTGTTCGCCTTTGCTACATCTAAAAGCGTTTGGTCAAACACTTCAGCAAACTTTTCTTTGTTCTGTTGTTCAAATAAACGAGATAGTAAGTTTTTAGGTGCTATACGTGCTGTGTTCTCGCTAATTTGCATGCTTAGCATTTCTAAATCATCGTCAGAATAATTTTTTAAAGCTTCGTCAAAATTTTCAGCATCTTGTAAAGCAGGGTCTAATTGTTTTAATTCATAAACGAACTTATCGTTTAAAAATTTATATAAAAATACTTGAGTAATTACTTTAAACTCGTTTCCGTCATTCCCTAAACCGTAATTTGCACAAACGCTTTTTAAGTCGTCTATTAATGCTTTGGTTTGAGTTTCAAATTGTACTGTACTTGTCATTTATTATATTTAAGCAACGTGTCCGTTGTATTCGTTCATATATTCTTTTACTATAATGCTATTAATACGTCTTACATCAGTAGTCGTAATGGGGATGTTTTGCTCTTTTTTAAATTGGTTTACCACCAAACGCATCACCATTTTTTCTACATAACTTTCGTTTTCTAATACTTTCGCATTTTGTAGTATTTCTTTATCCACTGCAGTTTTTAATCCTTTTAAGGCTTCAAATAACTTTCGTTCGCTATCCGTTAACGGATTCTTTTCTAATAGTCGTTTGTGTATGCGTGCGTATTTAGCATCGTAATCATACTTCGCTCTTAGTAATTGGTTTTCACGTTCTAGCTTTTTAGCTTTGTCATAAATAGCATTTAAGGCTTTTATGTTGGCTTCCATTTCTTCTTTAGACACCTCACTTAAATTCTTCTTTTTAAACAAGCGTTCTAATTCTTCTTTAAGCGATACAAAAACAGGATCTTTCTGGTCAAAATTACCGCCTAACATTTCACGAGTTTTCCCTAAGGTATTTTTAAGTTCGTCTGCCAAAACCATTTCCTCTTCTTTTACTTTGGTAAAAGCAAAAATGACATCTTCTAAAGCGGTGTTTAAAATATTAGCGGTTTCTACATTATGCTCTAATGCTTCTTTGGTATTGATCAATGCTAATCTGTCGTTTGTTAAACGTGATAATACTGATAACTTTCTGAAATCTAATTTCTCTAACAATTCAAAATTACCCGATAATCGTATTAAGTTATACAACTCTTTAGCATTGTTTAATGCTTTGGCTATTTGTCGTATTTCTGTTCGTTCGTTAATTTCTGATATCTGATCGCTAAAATTAGCAGCGTTTTCAGTATCATATTTAAACAAAACGTCTTTTATTCCTTCAATCTCTTGTTTTATTTCTTCGGCTGATTTAAACAGGTTGGAGTAATGTTCCATTTCATCTCCTAACTCTGACTGTAATTCATTAAAATAATCTTGATTGGTTTTATCAAATTCTTTCTGTATATCAGCAAAATCAACTACAAATCCGTATTTATGGTCTTTATAGGTTCTATTTACCCTAGTTAGGGTTTGTAATAAATTATGACTCTTAATTTTACGCCCTATATATAATTTCTTTAAACGTTTGGCGTCAAACCCAGTCAGTAACATGTTGTATACGAACAAGATACTCACTATTACCTGCTTTATAATCGGCTACCCAATCTCTACGGTCTTGCTTCGTACCAATGTCATGTAATATTACTTGAGCGGTTTTAACATCTGAATTTCTTTTTTTAGTAGCATAGGTTACAGTTGGCTCTGCTGCCATATTCAAATGAACTTCAGATTTTGTAGCATACTTTTCTAAAAAGAGCTCGTGCATCATTTTAGCCTGATCAGAAGAGTCGCAAACTACCATACCACCAATGGTATTATCACTCATAGCAATTCTACCTTGCTCTAAATCTTTTACCACATAATCTAACATCGGTTCTACAAACCTTTTATGCGAATAAATCACTTTTTTATCAGAATTTCCTTGTAATACCTGAAGCTCTTCTAAAACTTCTTTTAAAGCCAACTTATAATTGGTTTCAATCTCCTCACGGATCAGTCGTAACGTGTACCCATCTTTAATAGACAGATTATAGTAGTATTTATGAATATAATCGCCAAACAACGTTTTTGAATTATACTCTTTCCCTAATAGGGGTGTACCTGTTAATCCTATTTTAATAGAATGTTTATCCGCTAATTCTAAATTGGCTAAAAAGCTTCCTTTTGGATTGTAACTTCTGTGTACTTCATCTAAGAAGAACACACGTTGTACACTTAAGTTATAATCGTTATTTTTTATAACATCAGGATCATCTTTAAACTTCTGAATATTCACAACGGTAATTTCTGCTTTACCAGAATCGTTATGAATTACTTTAGTAGATTTAATATCCTTTGAAAACTCATCTCTACTATTAATTTTATGGACAATTAATCCACGTGCGCTAAATTCTTTAGCTGCCTGAATTAATAAGTCTAATCTGTCTACTATAAAGTAGAACTTTGGTATGCTATTTTGTTTTTGATAGTAATCCGTTAAATGCTTGACATTAAAATAGGTTAGTGCGGTTTTACCAGAGCCTTGTGTATGCCATATAATCCCTTTCTTTAAACCATTATCCAGTTTGTTTTCAATGGCCTTAGTAGCAAACAATTGCGGATAACGCATGACATGTTTTTCTAAACCATTTTCTTCTTCTACATACGCAAAGGCATATTGCAAAATAAATTTCAAACGCTCTCTTTGAAATAACGACGTTGAGATAGTATTGGTTGGTTTTGATGGCGATTTATTAGTTGTAAACTCTTTAGCGTGTTTTATACTTAATAAATTAGTGTCCTTTAAAACAAAATTTTCTTCATCGTCTGAAACTGGCTGTAATAGTTTATCTAAATCAAATGTTTCTTCTTCCCTGAAATAATTGAAAATGGGCTTGTAATAATTTGTAGTACTATAAAAAGCACCTTCTAACATGAGCGAATCATCATCACTATATTTCATGTTATTAGAAAACACCATTAACTGCGTTAAATTAATAAACTTTCTAAACTTTTTATTCCTAAAACGTGTTTGCATGCGTTTGTGTTCCGCTAAAACACCATCTCTATTATTTGGTTTTTTTACTTCTATAAACACCAGGCGGCATTCCGTTTATTAACAAAATAATATCTGGTCGGAAAGTTTCATCATCTTTTTGATAGGGTAGTTCTGTAACAACATGAAACGAATTGTTATCAAAACTTTCAAAATCGATAAGTTTCACTCCAGATTGATCTATCAGTTTGTTGTAAAATACACGTCCTAAATCTTCATTATCTAAAGACAAGGAGACTTCATCATATACTTTTTGAATGTCGCTTTGAGAAAGCTTAGGGTTTATTTTTTGTAGTTGCTCCTTAAATATATCTGTAAAAATATTAGTTTCTACATCCCATTTCGCTGTTTTTAATGATAAGTAGGTATAGCCTAACTTCATTAAATGGAGTATGCTAGGTATTTTTACTCTTGAGTCTTCGTTAAATTTCATTTATAACACTAAATTACTTGAGGCAAATAGTTTTGTTTTACCAGAAGGTTAATCAATACGCTGCATTATATCATTCTTGGGATGCTAAATTTAAGAAAATGCTTTAAAACACGCATTTTAAAGCAGTACTATTTTCAAAGAATTTATAACTTTATTAATGCCCTGAACACAAGACAATTAGTAACATTGTGTCACTAAAATTAATGAGTGTTGCATCACTACAATTGGTGAGGTTTACTACTGTTGCTTAAGTGTAACACGTGTTTAGTCAAAACTAAACAAACCATATTTAGCAGTTTTACGGGATACCGTAAGACCAAATTGTTAGGCGCGTTTGTCTTTTACTTCCTTATCAAAACTCATTAAGTTGAACATTTACTCGTATCATTTTTATTTAATTTTGGAACTCGTGAATGTTTACCCCCTTTTATCTTTACTAGAAGCATCAAAACTTACAAGATTAAACATTTACTCGTCATATTCTTATTTTCATATAGGTGCTCGTGAATGTTCAACTTCTTTTGTCAATAGACTTTGAATCAAAACTTATTAAGTTGAACATTTGACGCATTCTAGAGCGAACTCTGTTACCGTACCGTTCTTCTAATTCTTGTGCGTTGAGGTTTGTTGTGGCGTGAGTCAGCATGTTGTGTCTCAATAACAACTCATACCGAGATAATAAGACTTCTCCCATAACATTGCAATCTTTACCAAAATGTCTGCCGATTGGTTCTACACCTAAATCGTCAAAACATAAGAGTTTGTTATTCCCGAATTCTTCAATGGTTTTGAAGCCCAGGTTGTTAAATCCGAATGTGATGTTACGTGTTGGAATGACTTCATAGGGTTTGAAATGTGGGACAATATTGCGGAGCAATCTCATTAAACTTGTTTTGCCACAACCTACAGGTCCCGATAACAAAATGCCTTTGTTGAGGTCGATTCCGAATTTCTTACAGCTTGCCTGATCCTTAATAAAATACACGCATAGCTTATACAAGATTTGCATATCGTCTTCATAGATTTTGAAGTTTTTACCGAAGAGCTGCTTTCCTTTGATTTCCAAATAGACCAGTATTTGATTGAAATTGTAGTGGATGTGGTCAGACTTTACTATTCCGATTTGGTATTGCATGCCTTGTTCGGAAATGAAGTGAGGGGAGGAGTGGTTCATGGTTAAGGTTTCTTTTGTTAACTTTTTTGAAATACTTTCAATGTTCTGCTCATTTTTTTCTTGATAAAAAAACGAACCAAAAAAATTATCATGAGCTTCTTTTCATTTTG
>CBCXVT010000021.1:0-25351 GCA_965178635.1 Flavobacteriaceae bacterium
AAAGCGTTTCCGATAATAGGAGTTGGAGGTATACATTCTGCGCAGGATGCTTTAGATAAAATAGAAGCTGGCGCAACTTTAGTACAAGTATACACAGGCTTTATTTATGAAGGACCAAAACTGGTTAAAGATATCAATAAAGCGATTTTGAAATCTCTTTAATACATCATATTCTGTTTACAATGTATATTTTCTTTTATATAGGCAATCACTAATAAAGAGATTGCTAATTATTAGTGAAAATGCATATATGATATCTTCTACGGGGATGGTTAAAATTCTAATCCCTAAATTTTCATTATTGTTATACCAAACGACTTCATTGGGAATACCTGTCCCTGTTAATATACCGTTGATAATAAAAAAAGGAATCAACATTATTAAAAAAGTTATATAGTATTGGTAGAGTAATTTTTTGTTCTTCTTATAAAGAAGATATAAGATTATAGCGGCTACACCATAATTCACTAAAGTGTACAACTTATTATAATTAAATGTAAAGAGTAATGCAAAAACAATAAAAAGTATAGCTGTAATTAGGTTACCTGTTTTACTTGTAAAAGTTAATTTTGGATTTAATTCTAATAAAGCGTAATGCATAAAAACACATGAATAAGGTATGCATATAAAAAACAACCATTCTTCTATTGGTAGTTCAAATATTGTCATGCCTAAATAATAGTCTGGGTTAAAACCCCAAACTCCAATTTTAGTAAATATAACATCCCATGTAATAAAAAACAAGTTTGTTATAATCATTGCTATGATTAGTGATTTCCATCTTTTATAGAATTTTAACCTAGGATGAAAACTTGCTAGTAATGGAACTAAAATAGAACCTAAGTTTAAAATTAAATATAGGTTTTTCACTACTTTGTTTGTTTAAAGTATTTATAAGGAAAAACAAGCATTCCAAAACATTCTCCCTTATCTTTTCCTATATGTTTATGATGCATTTTATGAGCTCTTCGAACTGCTTTAGCATACCTACTATTTGATTTTTTGAATAAATTAAATCGCTGATGAATAAATATATCATGCACTAAAAAATAAGTTAATCCATAAGCAAAAATACCTAACCCAATGGATAGGCCTAGAATAAAAATATCATGTTTCCATAATAGAAAAAATAAAATACTGACTAATGCATAGAATATGAAAAAGGTATCATTACGCTCAAACCATGAATCGTGATCTTTGTTATGATGATCACGATGTAATTTCCATAAAAAACCATGCATAACAAATTTATGTGTGAACCAAGCCATAAATTCCATAAGAAGGAATGTTATGAAAAATACTAAAATGTGTATCCAAATATTCATTACAATAAATTTAATTGAAATTTCACATAACTCCTTGTTAAAAGCTCCATTTTTTTATAATCAGCTACTCGTATTCGTGTGTTTTTTATTTCCAATAGCTGGAGTATTAGCTATTTTTTTTAATAATTGTTTATAATACCTATAAGCAACAAATACACCAAACTTAGCTTCTTTTGGGAGCTTTAAGAATACCTTGATATCCTTTTTCAAAATCTAATTCAATTTCTTGAATAAGCTTGGTGTTTAGATTGTTCATTTAAAGACTTCAAGGTCTGTGTATTAGGGAAATAAGTTCTTCCTAACTGATCATAATCTTCTTTTAAGTCTCTTAAAAAGTTAACTTTCTGAAATGCTGAACCCAGTTTCATGGCTGAATACTTGAGTGACTCAAATTTTTCTTTATCACCTTTAACAAAAACTTGTAAACACATAAGTCCAACTACATCTGCAGAACCATATATATAACCCTCATACTCTTCTTTTGTATGGTAAATATTTTTTTGTAGATCAGCTCTCATACTCTTCATAAAAGCTTTCACATGCTCTATCGATAAATTATATTTGTGATAAGTTGTTTGAAATGCATTTAAAATAGGATTCAAACTTATTTTATCTTCTAATGATTGATAGAGCTGTTTTTCAAAATCATTAAACAAATTTTCTTGTTGATACTCCTGAAAAGAATCTACAATTTCATCTGCTAAACGAACAAAGCCATAAATATTATAAATATCTTGACGTATACTTGTTCCTAACATTTTTGTTGCTAAAGAAAAAGATGTGCTATATTCTTTAGTAACAAGTTTACTAGCTTTACCTGAGACAGTATCAAAAATTGATTTCATACTAATTTATTTTAATTCGTATTTTTTAACAAGATCTGCTGTTAACTTTCCTGATATTAGTGATGGCGGAACACCTGGTCCTGGAACGGTCAATTGCCCTGTAAAATATAAACCATCGAGTTTTTTACTTTTTAACTTAGGTCTAAGGAAAGCTGTTTGTAATAATGTATTGGCTAAACCATATGCATTTCCTTTATATGAGTTATAATCATCTATAAAGTCATTAATTCCAAAACTTTCAACAAATAATATATCACTTTTTATTTCTTGCTTTGTTAGATATTCTAATCTATCAATTATTTTGTCAAAATAGATTTTTCTAATTTCCTTAGAATCTTCTATACCTGGTGCTAAAGGTATTAAAAATATTGCTGCTTCTTTACCTACTGGTGCAGATGAATTGTCTGTTTTACTTGGGAAACTAGTATAAAATAATGGTTTTTCTGGCCATTCTGGAGTATCATAAATACTCTTAGCATGATTGTCAAAATCTGTATCAAAAAACAAAGTGTGATGCTCTACACCTTCTACTATTTTATTAATTCCTACATAAAAAAGCAAAGATGAAGGTGCAAAAGTCTTTTTATCCCAATAAGAGTCTGAATACTGACGTTTTTCTGTTGGTAATAACTTTTCTGTATGGGCATAATCCGCACCAGACAAAACAATATCAGACTTAATCAAGTAATCATCTATCCATAAACCTACAGCACGATTTTTAATGACTGCTATTTTTTGAACATTAGAATTAGTTTTAAAATTCACACCCAAAGATTTTGCTAAGCTTACCATGCCATTAATAACTTGATACATTCCTCCTTCAGGATGCCAGGTGCCAAGTCCAAAATCAGCGTAATTCATAAAGTTATAAAAGGAAGGGGTATTTGATGGCTTAGCCCCTAAAAACAACACTGGGAATTCTAGAATACTTTGTAAGCGTTTGTTTTTAAAAATCTTTTTTACATCTTTAGAAACGGTACCTAAAAATTGGTTTAATTTTCCAATTGTTTTAGGGGTAACTAATTCAAAAATAGATTCACCAGGATTGTATACCAAATCCTTTATAGCTATTTCATAGTTGTTCTGGGCTTTACTAATAAACTTCTTTAGTTTGCTGCCGCTACCAGTTTCAATATTTTCAAAAGCTATAGCGATTTCTTCTAGGTTATCAACAATCGTTATATAATCTTGTACATCAAAATAAACCGAATAAGCAGGGTTTAATTTATTTAGTTTATAGTAATCTGAAGTTTTTTTATTAAAATCTGCAAAGAATTTTTCAAAAACATCTGGCATCCAATACCAAGTTGGCCCCATATCAAATGTAAATCCATCTTTCTTTAATTGACGAGCTCTACCCCCTATGTAATCATTTTTTTCATAGACAGTAACTTCATACCCATATTTAGCTAAATAACATGAAGCTGCTATAGACGAAAATCCCGAACCAATTATTGATATATTTTTCATTTTATTTATTTATAACTTCAATTACATCATCTAGGCTATTGAAAAAATCTATGTTATTAGGAATTATAAAGTTTTTATCTAGGTTTGAAACTTGCTTTCCTAAAATATAAAACTTTGCATTTGAGCTCTCTAAAATTTCTGCATTGAATTCTGACAAGTATTTGGGTATTTTTTTAATTTCAGGTTCTACAGTGAAGTAGCTAATAAAAACTACTTCTTGACTATCATTTATAAATGGTTTTAAAGAGTCTATAGGAACAGATGCTCCTAACATAATGGATTTATAACCTGCGCTAACTACTTCATATTGAAGATATGTTAATCCTAAATCATGAATTTCATTATCTGGTAAGAATAATATAAATAACTTATCATGCTTTTCAACTTTCTTAATTTGTAAATGATAAGTGCTTATTAATATTTTTTGTTTTATTAGATTGCTAATAAAATGCTCATGGGTTGGATTAATTGAACCTGACTGCCACAACAAACCTACATCATATAAAAACGGAATTAAGTAATTTTTAAATATATCAGAAAACGATAGTACTTTTTCGATTTGGCTATATGCTTCTTCGAATAATATAACGTCAAAGTTGAGCATTGCAATTTTCAACTTATTTGTAAAATGATTTTTATTTACTTTTTTTGATATGACCTGTTTTAGGACTTCTTCAAAAGTTATATCATCATAATTAGCAATTTTAGATATTTTAATTCCATCAGAATTTAAAAGACTAATATTTAGTAATTTTTTTAAACTATCTATAGAATAATTTCTGATATTAGTTTCAGTTCTCTCAGGGGTTAGCAAGTTATAACGCTTCTCCCATATTCGTATAGTATGTGCTTTCACTCCTGAAAAATTTTCTAGGTCTTTAATACTGAATACTGATTTTATATGACTCAAAATATTTATGTTTAATTTTATTCTATAAATATATAAAGAAATGCATATTGTGCTATACAATACGCATTTCTATATAAACAATTAAATATTAATTTAATTGAGGTAAAATAACTTTGTCAACTACATGTATAATACCGTTAGCTGCTTGTACATCTGCAATAATAACGTTTCCTGATCGATCATTTTGATCAGTAAAGATTACCCCCGAAGTTGTATTTAACATAAATGTATCACCTAAGGTAGTAACAGTCATCCCATCTGTCAAAGTGCTAGATAAAACATTAGCACCGCCTACAACATGAGTGTTTAGTGTGGCTTCTAAAGTTGCTGTAGCAATATCATTCAAACTAGATACTCCTAATTCTGTTAATAAGCTTCCAAATGCATCATTAGTTGGAGCAAATACTGTAAAAGGTGCTGGACTAGTTGTACTACTTAATGTAGAAACATATGTGAAAGATGATTCACGAGTTAATGCTGAAACTAATGAAGTGAATGTGTTATCGGCAGTAGCAAAAGTTACAACACTCGGTAAACTTATTACATTATCTACAGCATGAATTACACCATTATCTACAAAAATATCGGCGACTACAACTGATGACTCCCCATTTAACATCACTCCGTTAGATGTATTGATGTACATGTCAATTTTATTCATTGTCGAGCTTTCTTCTGCTAAAGTTTTAACATAACCTGTAGATAAACTTGATGAAGCATTTACTCCTTGAATAACGTGGTTTAATAAAACCTGCTCTAATACTTCTAAAGGTACATCATCAAGTGAACTGAATCCGTTTGATGACAAGAATGATTCAAAAGAGTCATTATCAGGGGCAAAAACGGTAAACTCAGTTGAAGAAGATAGAGCAGGTGTTAAACTAGTTAAATCTAATGCAGACTTTAAAGTACTGTAACTAGGGTTTTCATTTACAAAATCAGCAATTGTATTGCTGGTTGGATTTGATGAATTATTATCATCATCTGAAGAACAAGATGCAAATACGATTGCAACTATAACTAATAGGGAATTTAAAATTATTTTTTTCATGACTAAAATTGTTTTTGTTTAACTTTTTTTTGACAAAGGTAAACATTTTGTTTACTTAAACAAGAAAAAAGTTAAACAAAAGTATATTTATATATTAAAAAACTTAATAAATTTTAGTTTATACTAGGATTAGTAAGGTTTTATAGTTGTTTATTAAAGTCAATAATAAATTAAACAAAATAAAAATATTGTTAGTGAAGCAATTAAAATTGTTATTGATAATGGAAAATAACATGGTTAGTAGACGGATTAATCTTGTATTAAAAAAAGCTCAAAGAAATTATCTTAGAGCCTTATTTTAATTTAATGCTTTTTTGTAAGTTGTAATAGCTCTTTCTCTTGCCATTTTATGCTCAACAATCGGTGGTGGATATGTTAGCTCATCAAAATCCTCAATCCATTTCTTTATATATTCTAAATTTTTATCAAACTTTTTTAACTGAGATTCGGGGTTAAAAACTCTAAAGTAAGGCGCTGCATCACAACCGGTTCCTGCTGCCCATTGCCAGTTTCCGTTATTAGCCGACAATTCATAATCTAATAATTTCTCCGCAAAATAAGCTTCGCCCCAACGCCAATCTATTAATAAATGCTTGCACAAAAAACCTGCAGTAATCATTCTTACCCGATTATGCATATACCCTGTTTTATTTAATTGTCGCATACCTGCATCAACCATTGGGTAACCAGTTTCTCCTTTACACCATTTTTTAAATTCCTTTTCATTATTTCTCCAAGGAATAGCATCATATTTTTGCTTAAAGTTGTTGGTAACCACTTTAGGAAAGTGAAATAATACTTGCATAAAGAATTCTCTCCATATTAATTCACTTAAGAACGTTGCGTTTGTTTTTAAGGCTAAAAGAACCATTTTACGAACACTTACCAACCCGAAACGAAAGTAAGGTGACAAGTATGATGTTTTATCCTGAAACGGAAAATCTCGTATCTCATCATAATTTGATAAGCTCGATAAATTATACGATTTTACTTTTATTAAACTCTCTTCAAAACCTATTGATTTTAAAGTTGGAAAATCTGCTGTGAAGTTATAAAAGTTAGAAAATTCAACAACAAACTCTTTAGTATCAACTTCTACATCAAACTTTTGCAACCATTTATTTTTATATGGTGTATACACAGTATAAGGCAAACCGTCGTTTTTAACAAGCTCGTCTTGTTCAAAGATAACTTGATCTTTATAGCTGAAAAAACTAACATTCTTTGACATTAAAAAAGCTTCAACTTCCTGATCTCTTTTTGTTGCATAAGGCTCATAATCTTTATTTGTATAAACCGCTGTAATGTTATGTTCAGTAATTAAACTTTCCCAAATTTTAAGAGGATTCCCTTTTTTAATTAATAATGATGAATTTTCTTTTTTTAATACTCTGTCTAACTGATGTAACGTTTGATAAATAAAAGAAACTCTAGCATCGTCTTTTGGTAAATTATCAATTATTTCTTCATCAAAAATAAAAACAGGAAGTATTTTATCTCCTGATTTTAATGCGTTATGTAATGCTGCGTTATCTTCTAAACGCAAATCTCTACGAAACCAAAAAACAGCAATTTTATTTTCCATTAAAAAGATGTTCTAAAATTGTAAATCTATAATTAAATATAGTTTTTAACTGTTTTTTTATAAACAAGGTTTGGGCTATGTGACCTAAAAAACCTAAAGGTATTTTATATGATATTTTATCTTTCATTAAAGTATTTCCATTTTCTAATTCTTCAAACCAGTGCTCGTGATGCCACATAGCATAAGGTCCAAATCGCTGTTCATCTATAAAAAATGCTTTTTCTTTAACCTGAGTTATTTCGGTTACCCAATTTGTTTTTATAAACGGAACCGGAGATACTTTATAGGTAATTATCTGACCTTGATATGCCTTTTTATCAACTTTAGAGGTAATGTTAAAACCCATTTTAGGAGGCGTTATTTTAGCTAGATTTTCTGGTGAAGAAAAATAATCCCAAGCTTTATCTAAAGACATTTTTAGTTCTTGCTCCGTTTCTAACGTATAAATTCCTGAATGTTTTTTAAAATTTATCATTTATAAAAGTTTCGTGATTTTAGAACTCATTGGTTTTGTTGTAGAGTAAAAAACATCTATCAACCTTCCCTCTTCATCTACTAAGTATTTTTGAAAATTCCACTTTACCGAAGAATTCATTTTACCATTTTTTTCTTTATCTGTTAACCAGCCATATAAAGAATGCTGATTAGCTCCTTTTACATCTATTTTTTCTGTCATAGGAAATTTTACACCAAAATTTAAGGTACAAAAAGATTTAATTTCAGATGCTACTCCAGGTTCTTGGCTACCGAATTGATTACATGGTAAACCTATAACTACCAATTTATCGCCGTGTTTAGTATACAGTTCTTGTAAACCGTCATACTGATTTGTGAATCCGCATTTTGATGCTACGTTAACAAATAATATTTTCTTTCCTTTATACTTATTCAAGTCTAGATTCTTACCATCAATTCCTTCTATTTTAATACTGTATAAAGATTCTTTAGGTGTTACTGTTTGTGCGTTTCCTAAAAAGTTGAATAATGCCATAAGTAAAGTTATTTTTAATATTCTCATTTTATTGAAGTGTTATATTGTTTATTTTTAATTTAAACTCTTCGTCTTTTTTATTCCCTATAAGGATAGCTATTTCGGTTATTGTAGTTGTCGAAAAATTATCAACATTTAATTTATAACCTCTAAAAGAAGCATAAAATTTATTTAATGGTAATTCTATTTCTTCTGTACTTTTTGATGTTTGAAAAGATTGTACATACCAAAAACGTTGCTCATTTTTAGATTTAATTCTAAACTGATACTTTTTACCGTCTCCTTTTAATTTAATGATAAGTTTAGACATGTTTGCATGCAATACTATATTTACAGGTAATCGTGTCATTGCAAAACCACCATTATTATTGGTAGAAACCGTTCCCGAAAAAACACCTTCACCTTGATCATTAACAGTCATTTTAGAAGAGGACAAACCACCCATTACACTGTCATTGGTAATACTCCAATTACTTATTTTTTCTTTTTTACTAAAATCAAACACCATAATTTCTGTTATAAAAAAGGTAATTAACAAGACGTTAATTAATATTTTCATAATTATTAATTTTAATATTTGTAGCCTTTAAGTCATGCATTAAATTATACAATCCAAAGAATGTTCTGTTAATATAAATAAAGTGCTTTGAACCTCTATTTCCGCTCATCTTTTTAAGCTCTGTACTTTTAGAATATTTCTGGCCTAGTTCAGCTATTTTTCCGAAGAAATTTTCATCTGAAAAATCAAATTCTTCTTGCTGAAATGGCTGAGTAAATAATGATAGCATTTCGTAGAACAGTTCTTTAAAAAAAGTAATTTCTTCTTGATTGTCTTCTTTTTTTAGAATTTCTAATTGATATAATTTACTTTCAAAAAAAATTGGATTATCAATATTCTCACGAACTGCCAACTCAAAATAAGGCACATAAAAACTTTCAGGGACTTCTTTCATACATCCAAAATCAATAACTATTAGGTCATCTTCTGGTGATACTAAGAAATTTCCTGGATGCGGATCTGCATGTACTTTCTTTAATATATGCAATTGATACATATAAAAATCCCATAACGCTTGCCCTAATTTATTTGAAGTTTCTTGATTTAATTGCTTTTTGGTGAATTCTGATAAATGAACACCGTGCATCCAATCCATCGTTAAAATTCTATCAGAAGAATATTTCTCGTAATATTTAGGAAATTTTAAATTCGGGATTTTACTACAAGCATTTGCAATCTCATTACTTTGTTTTAGTTCTAAAATATAATTGGTCTCTTCTAATAATTTACTTTCAACTTCTTTAAAATATTCATCAGATCCTTCGCCTTTTATATTAAACATTTTCATTGCAATAGGCTTAACCATTGCTAAATCTGTAGTAATACTGTTTGCTACACCTGGGTACTGAATTTTTACTGCCAATGTTTTATTGTTGGCAGTAGCTTTATGAACTTGGCCAATACTTGCCGCATTTACAGACTGTGCCGTAAATGTATCAAAAACTTCATCTGGTGTTTTTTTTAAATATTTTAAAAATGTTTTAACTACTAAAGGTCCTGAAAGTGGCGGAACTGAAAATTGTGATAACGAAAATTTTTCTACATAAGCATTTGGCAACAAACTCTTTTCCATGCTTAACATTTGTGCTACTTTTAATGCTGACCCTTTTAACTCTTTTAATCCGTCATAAATATCTGTGGCATTGTCTTCATTTAGCTGCTCTCTTGCGTCCTCTTCTGTTTTTGTTATTTTATTACCGTAATATTTAGCATAATTTACACCAACCTTAAGCCCTGTAGTTACAAGTTTGGTTGCTCTTTCTATTTTTGATGTAGGTATTTTATTTAATGTTTTCATAATGATGTAACTTTTTCTTTCCACAAAAACTTAGCTAAATCAATTACACTCTTTACTGGTGCGATTTGCTGAATATCAAAACTAGCTTTGATAGATTTCTCTATAAAAACATCTGTTTTTTCAAAGTTTGATGACTCGTCATCAATCCAAAATTTCATTACCATTAATAATTGTAACCAATAACTTTCTGATATTGTTTTATCTTGAATTTTATTGATTTCATCATTTTTAAAATCAATTTTTTCTAAACTAATTCCGTTTACAAAATGTAGAAACTCGGTATGTAATTTTTTTAGAACTGATAACTTCGAAAAATCTGATTTTATGCCTTTTAATTGCATTAAAATATAAGATCTGTTTACTGTTAATAATTCGAAAAAAGTAAAATAAAAACTTAGTAATTTATCTTTTGATGAATAGTCTTTATAAGCCTCTGTTTTATTTAACAAATGGATTGTTTCTTTCGCAAAAATTGCAAAAATTGATTTTTCTAAACTTTCAAAAGTTGCATAATGCTTATAAAAATCTGATTCTTCAAAATTATTTTCATGTGCAAATGAGTAAACCGAAGTTGGCTTACCAGAAATTAAAACTGAATTCATATACCATTCTACTATTTTCTCTTGGGAAATATTCTTTTTTTTTGCCATAATTTTAATTATAAAATACGATGTATGCGTTTAAACTTGTTGCAATCGTCATCCATATTAAATATGGAACAATTAATAATGTGTAATAACTTAGTGATTTTATATACTTGAATGTTAAGTAGCCTATCAAAAGCCATAATAGCACTATTATTAACAAGCCTAGAATAGAATTGTGCATATTGAAAAAAGCTAAGTTCCAACCTACATTTAGTATCCATTGGATACTATATAGAAAAACTAGTTTTTTGTTTAATAGATGATATTTTAAACTCAGTTTAGCCATGTAAAATGAATAAAGAAACATTATTGCTGTCCATGCAACTCCAAATACCCAACCAGCAGGAGTCCAAGGTGCTTTATTTAAACTCCTATACCAATCAGTTTGCGGTCCGTTTTCCATTAGTAATACACCAAATGATAACGCCGAAAAATTAACTACTAGAAAAATAACACAACGATAAATAAACTTCATAAATTAAATTTTATACAAACATAATATTTATTGTTTAATAAAAACAGAAAAAGATTAAACATTTTGTTTTTTGTTTTATCGTTTTTTTAGAATTTTACGTCTAAATTCTAATTGATATTGTCAGGAAAGTTTGTTTAAATATTATATTTTTACAAAAATTCTAACCAAATGAATAAACAGGTCAAAATAATTGAATGCCCTCGTGATGCTATGCAGGGGATAAAAATGTTTATTCCTACAGAGAAAAAAGTGAAGTACTTACAATCGCTTTTAAATTGTGGTTTTGACACCTTAGATTTTGGGAGCTTTGTATCGCCAAAAGCGATTCCGCAAATGGTTGATACTGCAGAAGTTTTAGCACAACTAGATTTATCACAAACACAAACAAAATTATTAGCCATTGTTGCTAATGTTCGTGGTGCTCAAGCCGCTGCTGAACATGTGCCAATTCAGTATTTAGGGTATCCATTTTCAATTTCTGAAAACTTCCAAATGCGTAATACGCACAAAACAATAGCTCAATCTATTGAAAGTTTAAAAGAGATTTTAGATATCGCAGATTCTGTAAACAAAGAAGTTGTTGCGTATTTATCTATGGGATTTGGTAACCCTTATGGAGATCCTTGGAATGTAGAAATAGTAGGTGAGTGGACAGAAAAATTGGCACAGATGGGTGTTAAAATTTTATCACTGTCTGATACAGTAGGAACATCAACACCTGAAGATATCAATTACATCTTTTCAAATTTAATTCCACAATATTCTGATATTGAATTTGGAGCGCATTTACATACTACACCAACTGCTTGGCATGAAAAAATAGATGCTGCATATAAAGCAGGATGTAGACGTTATGATGGCGCTATACAAGGTTTTGGCGGTTGCCCAATGGCAAAAGATGTTTTAACAGGTAATATGCCTACAGAGAAAATGCTATCCTATTTTACGACACATAAAGCAGACACTAATGTTGCGCCTATGGCATTTGAAGCATCGTATAATAAAGCTTCTGATATTTTCAATCACTACCACTAACTTGTATTCCAGATACTTACGTTTTTTATTTAAATTAATTATAAATAAGCTTTTTTTTACTGAAAAGAGCGCATATATTTGCACCCGAAATTAACAATCAATAATTAATCTAAATAAGAATTACAATGAAAAAGTTAGCAGTAGTAAGTGCTTTACTAGTAACAATGTTAGGGTTTTCACAAACTCCACAAGACTCTACACAAGTAGCACAATTGCAGCAAAATGCAGCACAACGAATTTTGAATGGAAACATTAATACTGGTGTAACTGTTGGTGGGTATGCACAAATAGACTATAACCAACCAGAAGGTGATAATGGTAAGTTAGATGTGCATAGAATGGTGTTATTATTCGGTTATAAGTTTAATGACAAAGTACAGTTTATTACAGAGGTTGAGTTAGAGCACGTTTCTGAAATTTATGTAGAGCAGGCTTTCTTAAATTATAGTTTAACTGATAATGTAAACTTAAGAGGGGGATTAATGTTAGTGCCAATGGGAATTGTAAATGAGTATCATGAACCAACTACTTACTTTGGTGTAGAACGACCAAATGTAGATAAATACATTGTGCCTTCTACATGGAGAGAAATTGGTATAGGAGTATCTGGTAAATTTGATAATGCGTCTTTACGTTACCAAGCTTATATCTTTAACGGATTTAAATCTGTAGAATCTGATGGTAACGGTAACATTACAGGAGCGTTTTTAGGAGGTAAAAATGGATTAAGAAGTGGTCGTCAAAAAGGAGCTGAATCAACTATAAACACACCAAATTTCGCAGCAAAATTAGATTATTACGGAATTAGTGGTTTACGTTTAGGGTTGTCAGGATATTTTGGAAAAACGCAATCACCAGATGATGTTAATGAAGTTGATGGTGCTGATGTAGGAATTTCTATGGTTGGTTTTGATGTACGTTACGCATATAAAAAGTTTTTAGCTAGAGGACAATTTATTTATGCAGGATTGTCAGGTTCGGATGATTATAATACTCAAAATTCAACAGATTTAGGATCTGCGTTACAAGGATGGTATGTTGAAGGTGCATATAACTTATTACCAGCAGAAAAGGCTCAAAAATTATATGCTTCAGTACGTTATGAAGATTATGATACACATGCAAAAGTAGAAGATGGTTTAACACGTAACGATGGTTATCACAGAAAAGAGTGGACATTTGGTTTAAACTATAAATTAGCTCAGGGAGCAGTATTCAAAACTGATTATCAGATTTTTGATACAGCTGCAGAAGGAACTGATGCTAAAGGACAATTTAATATGGGAATCGGTGTGTGGTTTTAAGCCAACATATAAATCAAGTAGTTAGTCAATTATATAAGCCAACTAATTTTTTTAAAATTAGTTGGCTTATTATTTTTAATAAATCTAAATAGTTGTTATTTTCGCGTAGCGATATTAATGACTTATGAGTACATATTTAAAATCCAGTTGTTTTTTAGTGTTAATTTTCATGTTGGCTTCATTTGGCTTGCCTAAGAATATTACTAAAAAAGTAAATAAAGAAATTAGTTCAGTTTTTGAAATATCAGATTTCTCAACAGAAATGATAATAGTTTCTGAAGATATAAACACAAAATTACCAACGAAAATTAAGCCAGACAACTTATTTAAGGTGATGGACAATACAACTATCATTGGTTACTTTTATGTAGGTAAAGCGCCTAGTAAAACAGATCAGTTTGACTATATGGTTGTCTTTGATAAAAACTTAAACGTTGTTAAAACCAAAGTGTTAATTTATAGAGAAGATTACGGAAATGAAATAGGAAGTAAGCGTTGGCTAAAGCAATTTATTGGTAAAACATCTTCAGATAGTTTAAAATACGGCCAAGATATTGATGCTATTTCAGGAGCTACAATTTCAGCTAATTCAATGACGTTTGCTATGTCAAGTTTATTAAAAACGGTAGCGATTCTTAAAGCAAAAGAGGCGTTTTAATGCAAACTAATTATATACATACTTGGGCAAAAGAGTTGAAATTACTTGTGGGAACTTTTATAGTTGTTTTAAGTATTGGTTTTTACTCTGGTCTAAGTTTTGTTGGTGAAACATCTAGTTTTTCTTCTAACGGAATTCAAGAAAATTATCTTGGGAATGAAGAGAATGAAGAAGCTGAAGAGATGAAGTTTAAGAAAACTGACCGACATATGTTATCAGTTGTTCATTCTCATATTCTTTCAATGAGTATGATATTCTTTCTAGTAGCTGTATTGGTGTTTTATGTAGACTTTAATTCAGTGCTAAAGAAATTTTTAATGATTGAGCCATTAGTGTCTGTAGTCACCACTTTCGGTGGTATTTATTTTCTATGGAAAGGTTTATTATGGATGAAATATATCGTTATGGTTTCTGGACTATTAATGACATTGTCATACAGCTTGTCTATCATCTTAATTTTTTGGGGATTAACTAAAAAGCGTAATTAATTTATGACCATATCTGATTTAATAATAGGCGATAAAGCAGTTATTACCAATTTTATAGTTGATAATATTCCTTTAAAATTAATTGAAATGGGATGCATAGAAGGTAATTCGGTAGAGTTGGTACAAAATGCACCATTAAAAGATCCGTTATACTTAAACGTAAATGGTACTTTTTTAGCAATTAGAAAAGAAACAGCATCTCAAATTTCTGTAGAAAAAATATGAGTGACCTCCTAAAAGTAGCCTTAATTGGTAATCCAAATACTGGTAAAACCAGTTTATTCAATACCTTAACAGGATTAAACCAAAAAGTTGGTAATTACCCAGGTATCACTGTTGATAAGAAAACAGGGAAGTGTCAATTATCAGAATCTATATCAGCAAGTATTATAGATTTACCCGGGACTTATAGTTTAAACGCGAGTTCCGAAGATGAAACTATAGCTGTTAACGTTCTTTCTGATAAAACAAATAATAACTATCCAGATATTGTAGTTGTCGTTGCTGAAGTTGAAAACTTAAAGCGTAATTTATTACTATATACACAAGTAAAGGATTTAGGTTTGCCTACCATCCTAGTAATTAACATGCAAGATGTCATGCATTCTAAAGGAATATCTATAGATATAGCTGCTTTAGAAAAAGAATTGCATACAACAATTGTTTTGTTGAGTTCTAAGAAAAAAAGCGGTATTTCTGAACTGAAACAGGTTTTGATAAACTATAAATCACTTTCATTAAAATCATGTAAGCTAGCAGATACGAGTGTTTTAAATAATTCTAATTTAAACGAGAAGCAAAAACAGCATAAGAAAACGGTTCAACGTTATCAGTTTATAAATCAAATTTTAGATAAATATTATTCAGTTAAAATAACAAGATCTGAAGGTTTTAGAGCAAAATTAGATGCTATCATAACTCATAAAGTGTTTGGTTACTTAATATTTTTTGCTATACTTTTTGGTATTTTTCAAGCCTTATTTACATGGTCAGAATATCCAATGGATTTGATAGATAATGCATTTGCATTTTTATCAGATTGGACTAAGAGTAACTTACCAGATGGTGCGTTTACACGCTTAATTTCAGAAGGAATTATTCCAGGAATAGGAGGGATTGTTATATTCATACCACAAATAGCCTTTTTATTTCTGTTTCTATCAATTTTAGAAGAGAGTGGCTATATGAGTCGCGTTGTATTTTTGATGGATAAAATCATGCGTAAATTTGGATTGAGTGGTAAAAGTGTGGTGCCATTAATTTCTGGAACTGCGTGTGCCATTCCAGCAATTATGGCAGCCAGAAATATTGAAAACTGGAAAGAACGCTTAATTACTATTCTAGTAACACCATTTACAACATGTGCAGCAAGGTTGCCGGTTTATGCTATTATAATTAGTTTAGTAATTCCAAAAGGGAATGCAGTTTTAGGCCTAAATAACCATGCATTGGTATTAATGGCATTGTATATTTTAGGATTTGCAGCTGCAATTTTATCGGCCTATATTTTAAATAAGATTGTTAAAGTTAATTCAAAATCGTATTTCGTTATTGAAATGCCAAATTATAAATTACCATTATTTAAAAACGTCGCTTATAATGTATTAGATAAGACGAAAGCTTTTGTTTTTGGTGCTGGTAAAATAATTTTAGCTGTTTCAATATTGTTATGGGTATTGGCATCTTATGGTCCTGGAGAACAATTTGATAATGCAGAAAATCATATTAACACAGAATATGTACACTTGGATGATAATCTTTTAAATGCAAAAATTGCATCATATAAATTAGAACATTCATACATAGGTATCTTCGGAAAATTTATAGAACCTACTATTAAGCCTTTAGGATATGATTGGAAGATTGGTATAGCTTTAATTACATCTTTTGCTGCAAGAGAGGTGTTTGTAGGTACTTTAGCTACAATATACAGTGTAGGGTCTGATGATGAGTCCACATTAAAAGAAAAAATGAAAAAGGAAGTACATTCCGCAACATTAAAACCAGTATTTGATTTTCCTACTGGAATATCATTACTATTATTTTATGTATTTGCTATGCAATGTATGAGTACAGTAGCTATTGTAAAAAGAGAAACTAATGGTTGGAAATGGCCATTGATACAAATGTTTGGAATGACAATTTTTGCGTATCTTATAGCTATGTTAGTGTATCAAGTATTAAAATAGTTTTTTGATGGAGTTGTTTCAGAACATATTAGTTGGTTTAACAGTAGGTCTAGCTCTGTTGTTTATTTACCGACGTTTTTTTAAAGCTACTACAGATTCTAAAAGGTCTTGTGGTCCAACAGATTGTGATTGTAAATAGGGTGTAAATACATACACAAAAGCTCCTTTATTAACTTAATAAAGGAGCTTTTGTTTTATAAATAGCAATGTTATTCTAAATCTTCAAGCTCTTGTACTGCATCTTCATTAGATTTTTCTTGACGTTGTTCAAACTTTTGGTCTTCTGCAATAGCATCTGAAACTAATACCGTTCTACAAATAGAAATTACAGCTCCAATTACAGCTATACCAATAATAATTTTGGGGAATAGGGGATTAGAATCTTCTTTTTTGTAAATTTTTAATAAGATGATACCGCAAAGAACAGTAATTAGAGCTGGAAAAATAGTTAAATTCCCTATTGGGAAAATTGTAAATGCAATTGTAATGATAATACCAATTATGGCAATGATTGATGTAAGTAATTTCATATGTTAAAATTTTAAATTTGTGGCTTTTGTTAATTTTAATTGTCCATTTCCAACTGGGATATTGAACTTAATTAAAACAGGAACTTTGTTTCTGTCAGCAGTTATATAGACTACATTATTTGCTTTTCCTTTTAATAGGTTACCCTGTTTTAAAGAGATACCAATCTTATAACATTTTTTTTGCCCAAGAACTGTAGAAATAGTTTCAGTGCCTAAAAATGTTAATGTTGTTGACTTTGTTTTTCTATCAAATACGATATTAAAGTCTTTCTGATCACCAGATTTAGCGTTGGCAATAGGCAAATTTCTAATATAATAAAGAGTTGAAACAATATCTTTTGTATTTGGTGGAATTGAAAAATCGGCTTTTATTTCCCCCGATTGCCCTCTTACATAAGTTGCTTTAACATTAGTTCCTTTATAAATGTACTTTTCTTTTCTTATAGTTCCGTTTTCATTATTATCTCTTTTGTACAGTACAGGAGTTACAGTATGTGGTGTAACATAGGCTTCATATAAATCTCTAATTTTAAAAAAGCTGTCCCATTTTGTATAGGTATTTGCTGTACATTTCAAGTGTAAATAACTGTTTTTACTTGTTTTTACTGTTGCTACTTTCATATTAACTTCTGCGAAAGTTGTTAATACACCAGACATATTATATGATGCTTGGTAGCTTAAATGTTCACCTGACTTGAAGGATTTAGAACTTAGTTCTTGAGAATGACCTTTAATTGATATAAAAGTAAAAGCAATTAGGACAAACAATTTATTTAATTGTTGAATCATATTATATATATATAAAGTGAGTAAAAATAACGGAATATTCATGATAATATTATAATAAAAACTTAAATTTTGAAATAAAAAAAAACCGGCTACTACATAAGTAATATCCGGTTAATAGGAGTGAGGTCGTTTTTTACCTTTTCATAATTCGCTTTACAGCAACAGAATTGTCACTGTATGCTTTTACGATATACATACCACTTGCAAAATTTGAAATGTTAATTTGTTCTAAATCAGTAGTTGAGTTGATCAACTCTTTTCCTAGTACTGAATAAATTGCAATTCTATCTAAAGGTGTTTTACTTGTAAAATGTAACATACCATTTGTTGGGTTTGGATAAACATTAAAGTTTAAATCATCTACATCTGCAACAGATAGTACTTCATATGTTATGGATTTTGTGACTTCATCCCAACTTTTAATATCATTTTCTATATATAGCTTTACATCATAAGTACCGTTAGTAGCGTAAGTATGTGTAGGGTTTTGTAAATTACTTGTATTTCCATCTCCAAAATCCCACCACCAAGCTAAAGCACCGGTACTTGTATCTGTAAATTCCACTGTAAGATCTGTTGGTGTATCTGTAAAATCTACATTTGGTTTGTGTTGCTGCCAAAGAAAATTAACTGACTTATCAAAAATGATATCCCAATAGGCATTAGGAGCACCTGGCCAATCACCGTTTCCAGTTCCGTAAAATTCATGATCTTCACCATCTACAAAATAAATTTCTTTATTTGTAAAGCCGTGACTGTCCAATTTTTCATTTACTTGTTTACTACCAAAAACCTCTGGCATTAATGGGTAACCAAAAGGATGCCCTGAATCATATGGTACCGTACCATCAGCTTTACCGTGTGCCATAAATACTGGAGTAGTGTCTGTTACTTCAACTAAATCAGGTGTTTGTACAGCACCCCATAATGAAATTACTGCTTCAGGTGTTCCATTGTACATTGTATTATCACCAATATCTAAAGGACCTAAATCCGGAGTAGAGTATAAATTGAATAGACCATAATTTACAGAACCAGCATCAACTGGTTTCTCAGTGTCATTCATATAAATAGAGTGTAAAGCAATAAATGCACCTGCGCTACTACCTGCAAAATAGACTTTATCTGGGTCTACACCATATGTGGCTGCATTTGCTCTCATATAGCGTATTGCTGACCTTCCATCTTGTATTGCCCTATACACTGCTCTAGTTCCTCTTAAATGTACATCAAACAATACATTAAATCCTTTTCTATAGTCTATAGTTACTGTTACATATCCTTTTTTTGCTAAATCTTCACAATATTTTACCATATCTTCATGGTTTCTATGACCGTTTAAAAAACCACCTGCATGAGCAAAAATCACAGCTGGTCTTTTGGTTTCAGAATCACCATCTGGAGTATAAATATCCATAACTAAATCTCTATTGTCAGTAGACCACTCATCAGTACTTACTGCCCAATTTGTTTTAAATGGTGCATTACCATATACAATATCAGATGTTTTTAAGGTATTTGTAAATAATGTTTCGGTATACCTATAATCTTGAGAAAATGTTATTGTAGTATAAAGTAATAAGCCTAGGAGTAATTTTTTTATCATTTTAAATTGTTCTTATTAATAGGTTCTTAAAATATTAATATTCGTGAAATTTATTATTCACGCATAGTAAATTCGTAAACAATTTAAAAAATTATTATTAAAATGTTAATTAATGAGTATTAAATACGGTAAACGGTAGTTTATGTAAGACGAATGTGTTATTATTTGTGGTGAAGTTAATTTAATGCTATTGATGCTTCATTCTGTTCTTTTATATATACAGGAGAAGTAGTAAACATGTGTTCAACTTGGTTATCCCAATCTCTTGCAATATCAAAATAACTAGGGTTTGTTTCGGCCATAATTTCATTACAGTCGTGACAAGTGTGTTTGTAATCTAAAAAATGATGAGCAAATTCATGAAATGCTACAACGTTTAAAATCTCTTTGTCAAATAATGCAGCCCAATTGATGACGATCTTATTAATATTGCCGTCATCATCTCTAAGAACTTTTCCTAATACTGTATTAAACTTACTTAAAGGTAATGTATCTACTATGGTGATACTTTCTAGTTGAAATAACTTTTCAGAATAATCAATATCATATTGCTTACAATATTCAAAAAAACTATCTAATACTGGTTGAAGTCTACCATCAACATATACTTCTGTTTGTGCTTGTGCTTGTAAAGTTGTTGTAAACTGAAAGAAAACAATAATTAAGAGTACCTTTTTCATAATATATAGTAGTGTTTGGGTAATCCAAAACTAACCAAAACTATGATTAAAAATATAAAATGTTGTTTTACAGCGGTTTATTGTTGTGAAACTATATAGGATTGAATTATAGTTTATTACTGATTTGTTTAGGTAAAGCATCTTTGTGTAGTGTAACAGAAATAGCTTTTAGTTTGATAAATGCTGAACTGATGTATACATAACCGCCATAATTAACTCTATCTCCATCTGAGCCCCAAGAGTTCTTTGTCTTAAAGTACACTGTATCATTTTGATCTTTTGCTAACCCTGTAATGTGCATTAAATGATCATCTGTAGTGTTGTAATTTTCAAATTCTTGTTGTCTATAATCTTGAGTGATGTTTTTCTCTTTTACAATAGAAGTCAAAGATTCTTTTATTGAATTTATATCATTTGGAATTATGGCTACACCATTTTTAGATGAGAATGTTTTCTCAGACACGTCTATATCTAATTCAACTGAATATCCTTTTTCTAATGCAGAAACTATTGCAGTTTCAAAATCATTTAAAGGAACGTTATACATGCTTCCGTTTGAAAAATTATCAGGGATATTTAAAACAAAGCTTGTGTTAAATGGTTGGTGTGTAAACGAAGTTAATGTGATATAGTCACTTGGTTTAATCTTCACCATTTTCTGAAATGATTTAGGCGTATAATCTTTTCCATTGTATTGAAAAGTTGACACATTTTTCCCTAAATAAATATCTAAAACTGCTTCAATAGACGATTTCCATCGCGGGCTTAATTGCCTAGCAGGGTTAGAAATATATACATCTAACATCCCTTTTAATACAGCAATTAGTTCAGAATGGTTATGTTTTGTAACATCATCATCCAATCCGTCAAATGCAGATTCTGGCACTAAACCATAATCTGAAACAGAATTTAAAACATCATGTGCCAAACCACCTTCACTAAATTGTGCTTTTCCTTGTCGCATGACATAATTCCATGCTTTTTTTGGGTATGTATTTCTTACGGTGTACATTTCAGATAAATCAATGTTCTTACCAGTAATTCTTTTTATTTCACTTTCCAGAAAAGAAGATGTAGAAAAACTCCAACACGTTCCAGTATTTCCTTGACTTTTTACGTCAGAACATTCTAAATTAACAACATCTGTAAATTGATATTCTTGTGAAAACCCTATAAATGAACTTAATAGAATTGCTGAACTAATAATTAATTGACGCATATTGAATATTTTGTTGATTGTGAATTTAAAATCTGTTATTTTTACGCAAAATATAACATTATGAGCGAAATTAATTGGAAAGTAGTTAAAGAGTTTAAAGATATTACGTATAAAAAATGTAATGGTGTTGCACGTATAGCGTTTAATCGCCCAGATGTGCGTAACGCATTTAGACCAAATACAACTTCAGAATTAATTGAAGCTTTTTATGATGCTCAAGAAGATACATCTATAGGTGTTGTATTATTATCAGCTGAAGGGCCATCTTCTAAAGATGGTGTGTACTCATTTTGTAGTGGAGGAGATCAAAAAGCACGTGGTCATCAAGGCTATGTTGGTCAAGACGGTCAACATCGTTTGAATATCCTTGAAGTTCAACGAATGATTCGTTTTATGCCAAAAGCTGTCATTTGCGTAGTGCCAGGTTGGGCTGTTGGAGGCGGACACAGTTTACATGTTGTTTGTGATATGACTTTAGCGAGTAAAGAACATGCTATTTTTAAACAAACTGATGCAGATGTAACGAGTTTTGATGGTGGTTATGGATCTGCATATTTAGCTAAAATGGTTGGCCAGAAAAAAGCAAGAGAAATATTTTTCTTAGGAAGAAATTACTCTGCTCAAGAAGCTTTTGAAATGGGAATGGTCAATGCGGTTGTTCCTCATGCTGAGTTAGAGGACACTGCTTATGAATGGGCTCAGGAAGTCTTAGGGAAATCGCCAACTTCAATAAAAATGTTGAAATTCTCAATGAACTTGACAGATGATGGTATGGTAGGACAGCAAGTATTTGCTGGTGAAGCAACACGTTTAGCATACATGACGGATGAAGCAAAAGAAGGAAGAGATGCCTTTTTAGAAAAACGTAAGCCAAACTTTGAAAAAAAATGGTTACCATAAACTTTAATGTTTTTTACAGAATCTAATATCAATTTATGGCATTAATAAAACATTATATTCAAGCGGCACGTTTAAGAACCTTGCCTTTATCGGTATCAGGAATTATCATGGGTTCGGGTATTGCAGCTTCAGAAAATAAGTTTGATGTCATAGTCTTTATATTATCTATACTGACAACTATTGGTTTTCAAGTTTTATCAAATTTTGCAAATGATTATGGTGATGGTATAAAAGGTACAGATGATGATAGAGTAGGAGAACAACGCTTAATTGCTGCTGGTTTAATCACACCAGTGCAAATGAAAAAAGCAATGATTCTAACAAGTGTTATTACGATGCTTATAACATTCTTATTGGTTTATTCTGCATTTGGAAGTGATGACTTCTTGAAATCTATTGTGTTTTTAGGTTTAGGTATATTAAGTATTTATGCTGCTATTAAATATACAGTTGGAAAATCGGCTTATGGGTACTCAGGTTTTGGTGATGTATTTGTATTCCTGTTTTTTGGGTTAGTTAGTGTTATAGGTAGTTATTATTTATACACACATACCATTTTTAGCTGGACAATTTTATTGCCAGCTTCTGCAATTGGTTTCTTAAGCGTAGCAGTATTAAACTTGAATAATATGAGAGATCAAATACAAGATAAAAAAGCTAATAAAAATACATTAGTTGTGAAAATGGGAACTCAGAAAGCAAAAGTTTATCATTTCTGCCTAATTATTGGTGCTTTGTTTTTATTGTTAGGATATAGGTTTTCAATAGCTAGTTTAACATTTTGGCATTGGTTATTCTTATTTGCATTTATCCCGTTAACACTTAACTTAGTTGTAGTTTTTAAGAATATTATTTTTAAAGAATTAGATAACGAACTTAAAAAAGTAGCACTTGGAACATTCTTTTGCACGTTACTTTATTGTATCCCTTATTTTTTATAATACTTTAATAAGTATATTTAGTTAAGCTGTTTTTATTAAATAATTTCTAGTTTTTAACTATATTTATAGAACAGTATTTTCTGAATGTTCAATTCAAAGTTATTCATCATATTAATTTTCTGTTTTAAAGCTACAAGTTTTGTAGCTCAAGAGAAGATTGAATTTACTAAAGAAGAACAACAATGGATTAAAGAACACCCTGTTGTACATTTTGGTTTTGACCCTAACTGGCCTCCTTTTGAAATGTATGAAAATGGAGTTTACTCAGGGATTCTTGCTGATTATTTAAGTCACATTGAAAAGTATACAGGTATAAAAATGACCCCTGTTGAAATCCACTCTTATAAAGAAACGTTAAGCAAATTACGAACTGGTGAAATACATGTTGCACCAGAGGTTGGGAAAAATTCATTCAGAGAAAATTTCTTAGAGTTTACAGAACCTTATTTAACCGATCCGCAGGTTATTGTTACTAGAGTTGATGCAAGTTTTGTTAAGGGATTGATTGATTTGAGTCATAAAACAGTATCACAACCTGAGGGTTACACACGTATTAAGAGGTTAAAAGCAATTAATCCAGATATAAAAATTATTACTACGAATGATGTGGAAGAATCATTAGAAAAAGTTAATAATGGTGAAGCAGATGCATTTGTAGGTAGTTTAAGTGTTGTGTCTTACTATATTAATAATTTAGGATATAAAAATTTAAAAATTGCTAGTTCAGTTGAATTAGGTGATATAAATTTTAGACTTGCAACCACAAAAGACTGGGTGTTGTTTAGAGATATTTCTCAAAAAGTATTCAATATTATAAGTAAAGATGAACGCAGGGAAATTAGAAACAAATGGATAGCAATACGTTATGATCATGGAATTGATAAACAAGAAGTTTGGAATTATATTCTATTTGGGTTATTAGCTTTTTTAATCATTTTTTCTATATTTTATTACTGGAATAAAACATTGGAAAAAGAAATTAGGTATAGAAAAGCGGTAGAGCATAAACTTCGCCAAACTGTAGGTATAATTAATGAGAAAAATAAAGAGAAAGATACCTTACTAAAAGAGGTACATCACCGGGTGAAAAATAATTTACAAATGATTCAAAGTTTGTTTAATATGCAATCAAGAAAAGTTGATAATGATTATACCCGCCAAGTATTAGCTAAAGGAAAAACAAGAGTCCAAGCAATTTCGTTAGTTCATCAATTATTATATCAATCAGAAAATTTTCATAGTATTAATATTCATGATTATATAATTACTTTAAAAGATACTATTGATAGTATTTATAATAAAGATGGTACAGATATTTATGTAAGTGTAAATGCAGACAATGTTAACCTAAATATCGATCAAGCTATTCCACTAGGTCTAATATTGAATGAATTATTAATCAACTCATATAAATATGCATTTGATAAACGCTCAGTAGGTCATATTGAAATTAACATAATTAAAAAAGACTCAAAGTATTCTTTTGAATATAAAGATGATGGCGTTGGTATGGAAATTAAACAACTTGATACCACTAAAACATTGGGTATGAGCTTAATTGTAAGGTTGTCAAACCAACTTGGTACAGAGCCAATAATTAAAAATAATAACGGATTACAAGTAAATTTCGAGTTCACTCCACAAAAATAAATTTTTAAGAAAACCTTATGTGTTTTACCACAAAAAAATAGTATCTTACAATATAAAAGCAACAGTTTACCACAATTAGCATTGATTGTGGTTTTTGTAAGCAATAATAATTTTAGACATCTATTTACAGAATTAAATTACAAAATGGAAAAAGCAATAAGTATATTAATAGTTGAAGATAACGTTCTCATAGCTGATGACATGCAA
>CBCXVT010000022.1:0-4411 GCA_965178635.1 Flavobacteriaceae bacterium
AAAACGGTTTATTAAAGTTAGAGTTTATAAATGAATCAATAGAAAGTGAATACTTTATCGCAAGAAACGAGTAAATCACATATGTATTACAAAACCAACAAATGACTCCAGGGCGTTAGTTATGTTTTTTTATTAATCGAGTAGCTTAGGCACTCACAAATTTAAATGATATGAGTACATTATTTCATGAACGTACACCGTTCGACATTTTATTCCGCAATTTTTTCAATGGCGATTTAGGTTATTCACCAGCCGTAGAAACAAAATTCCCACACCCACTTGACATCTATTATACCGACGAAGGTTTACACTTCGATATCGCGTGTACTGGCTTGTCTAAAAAAGATGTTGAAATTAAAATCGAAGGAGACGAGATTAGATTTCAATACAGCAAACCCAAAACAGATGGAAAACTTCCTGAAGGTTATATTTACAATGGCTTATCCAAAAAGTCATTTAATTTAGGTTACAAAATCGCAGCTAAGTTTAATTTAACACAAGCTACAGCTGAGATGGAAAATGGTTTATTAAAAGTTTTTATTCCTTTAGCTGACGAAGCTAAGCCAACTACTTTAAAAATTAAGTAAAAATCCGCCCTGGAGAGGTTGGTTTATATTGATTTTTTTCGTATATTGGTGTAATAATAAATAAGTTATATGTCAACACAAGCTTTCAAATTAATTGAAGTTTACAATGATTTAGTAAATGAAATAGGTGATTTAGATAAAATATCTAAATTAAAATTGACACCTACTTCATTGTCAACTTATCAAGGCAATTTTGATTATAATAGTAAAAATTATACATTGAATGTAAGGTTAGAACCTATAGATAATATTAGAAAAGATATTCAATTTCCATCCCATATTAACTATGAAAAAGCTAATATGATAATTAATTTAGGTTTTGATGTTGATGGTATGAATAAACAAGCAGTTAAAACCAAAAAAATATTATTTTCAATATTAAAGTCAGTTTTAGATGTCGCTATAGATTATATAAATAAAAATCCAAAAGATATGTTATTATTACTTCCTGAAGAAAAAGATAAAAGGGGTATTAATGGTAGTGATGAGGATATAAAACAAAAAATGAATTTATATCGTGTTATAGCAAAAAAGAATTTACCATCTACTCATTCTTTTGATAATGTTAAAATAGCAAATGAATTAGATGGTTTAGTTATTTATCCTAAAAATTTATAAATAAGTTATATGGCAAATCCAAATTTCAAAGGTCGCCCAAAGGGCACTAACAAAGTTACTATTGAAGATCCTTCATTAGAAAATTTTTACATCACTCATGACGAATGGTCATACAACCTAATTAAGCGTAATGCTAATAGTGAAACTACTATGGGTTATTACACTACATTACAAGATGCATTAACACGTGCTTCTCAGTATGTTCAATTAGGTGAAAACACTTTTACATTAAAAGAGTATATTGATAGATTAGATAACAAATTAGAAGAATTTAACACAAATTTTAATAACAAATGAGCAAATTAATAGCACCTTTTGACGCAATCATTGTGCGTCCTAAAGAAGAAGATGAGACTACATATGGTTCAATTATTGTACCTGATATGGGTAAAGAAAAACACATTACAGGTACAGTATTATCAGTAGGTCCAGGACGACGTTCCCCATTAAGTGGTGAGTTGATTAAAACCACTATTAAAGTAGGTGATATTGTAGTACTACCACAAGTTGGTATTACTAAACTCGAAGACGAAGATGGTGAATTAATTGCCTGTGATGAAGGTAAAGTATTAGCAATCGTACAAAAAGAAGAAATAAATGAGTAAACAAGTAAAATTAGGAATAGAAGCTAGACAAGTATTAGTACAAGGTATTGACACACTAGCATCTCCAGTTGTATCAACATTAGGGCCTAATGGTCGTAACGTAGTTATTGATAGTGAAACCGTACAATCAACAAAAGATGGGGTGACTGTAGCAAAAGCAATCGAACTATCGGATCCACTACAAAATGTAGGTGCAAAAATGGTTAAACAAGCCGCTATTAAAACTGGTGATAAAGCTGGTGATGGTACAACAACATCAACACTTTTAGCTCGCGAAATGGTCAATGAAGGGTTACAAGCGGTCGCAAATGGCGAAAATGCAGTTCAAATTAAACGCGATATTGATGATGCAGTTGAAAAAGTAGTTGATCACATAAGAGCAACTATAAGCGAAGACATTTCATCCGAAGATCAAATTAAACAAATTGCATCAATTTCAGCTAATAACGATGATCAAACAGGTGAGATTATCGCAACGGCAATGCAAAAAGTTGGAATGTCTGGTGTAGTAACAATTGAAGAATCGAAAACAGGTGATACATTTTTGGAGACTGTTGAAGGTATGCAATTTGACAAAGGTTACAAATCACCATATTTTGTAACTGACAATAATTCAATGTCAACCACATTAGAAAATCCACTTATCCTAATGGCGAGTGAAAAGTTGACAAATATTAAAGATTTATTGCCAATCCTTGAGAATGTCTCACAACAAGCACGTTCATTACTCATTATTGCAGATGATGTTGAAAACGAGGCACTTGGTGCATTAGTTGTCAATAAAATGCGTGGTATTTTGAAAGTAGTAGCAGTACAAGCACCAGAATTTGGTGATCGTCGCAAACTAGTAATGGAAGATATTGCGATTTCAACAGGTGCTACTGTATTTTCAAAAGAAAAAGGTATGAAGTGGGACCGTTTCTCACAAGATTGGTTCGGTTCAGCTCGTACTGTAACGGTAACTAAAGATCAAACGACAATTGTTGACGGTAAAGGTACTGAAGAGGCAATTGAATCACGTATTGAGCAATTGCAATCACAAATTGAAAAATCTGATACACCTTATGCTATTGAGAAGTTACAAGACCGTTTAGCTAAATTCACTGGTGGTGTTGCAATTATCCATGTAGGTGGCAACACTGAAATTGAAATGCGTGAAAAGAAAGATCGTGTGGATGATGCATTACACGCAACACGAGCTGCAATTGAAGAAGGTATTGTACCTGGTGGTGGTAAAGCGTTGTTAGAAGCAGCAAATACACTTGAAGATTGTTGTACTGGTTACAGCATTGTTAAAGCAGCGTGTCAAAAACCATTTGAACAGATTTTAATTAATGCAGGAATTGATTCAGTTAAAGCTAAAATGCTAGCTATTGAAGTTGTTAATATTGAAAATATTTGGGATTCATATAATATTAAAACTGAAGAAGTTACTAACTTTAAAGAAGCAGGTATAATTGATCCTACTAAAGTAACACGTTCAGCACTTCAAAATGCTGCATCCGTTGCTGGTACTATTTTATTAACAGAGGCTGTAATAATCGAAGAAAAAGATGAAAACAGAGATCCAAACCAGCTATGATTTAATCGCTAAACGTAAAGCACCTGGTGATCGCTGGGTGCTTACGAGCGATCAAGTTATACACAAATCACTTACAGATGCACTTGAGGCTTGGTTTCAAGTAAATCAAGAACAAGTATCATTCAGACTTGACCCATTAGATTCAAGTTTGTATGTTATACGTGAACAACAAGTAGAAGTTAAACCAGAACCCGTAAGAACATTTAGTTTATACGGTGAATATTCACAAGGAAATGAGTAACGAATATGGGGTAGCCGTGTTTTAAGGCAAACCCATATATTTATAAGCATGGAATATTATGTTTATACACACCTTAACCCAACTACTAAAGATATATTTTATGTTGGTATAGGTAAAGGAAATAGAGCTTATAATAAATGGGCTGGACGCAATAAGTTTTGGAACAACTATGTAAATAAACATGGTTTTGAAGTAGAATTAATAGCCGAAGGTTTAACTAGAAATCAAGCTCTAAAAATAGAAGAGAAGTTAATAGCCCATATGGGTCGTAGACAAATAGATGAAGGGGGAATTTTAGTAAATCGAAGCACTGGAGGAGATGGTGGAGGAAGTTATACCCACACTGAAGAGTTCAAACAAAAGCTTTCGAAAGAAAGAATGGGTAAAAAACGAAAACCCCATTCTGATGAAGCCAAGAAAAAAATAAGTAAAGCCCAACAAGGAAAACTTATAACATGGAACAAACCAGTACTTCAATATGACAAAAATGGAAACTTTATTAGGGAATGGAAATCAGCTAAACAAGCATCAATCGAAACCGGAGCAAAAAGCATATATGAAGTAGCTAGTGGTTATAAAAACCAACTATACAAAACTTCAGGCGGATATGTTTGGAAATACAAAAATGGTTAGTATATTATCACTATGACATCAAATAATCAACATACACTTCTCAATGAGAGGTATAGGCCAACCGAGTTAGACAACTATGTTGGTAATGTAAATCTAAAAGCACAGATCGCACTACAGCTAAAAAATAATGATATCCAAAACTATT
>CBCXVT010000023.1:0-66385 GCA_965178635.1 Flavobacteriaceae bacterium
TTATCTCCAAATGGTGATGGCGTAAACGATTGCCTTATATTTGACGATTTAGAAACATTACAAGGGATATCTAAATTTCAAGTATTTAATAGATACGGAACTAAAGTGTATGAGAATGGTTCATACATAAAAGAATGGTGTGGGACAAATAATGATGGAGATGAATTGAAAAACGGAACATACTATTATATTTTAGAATTTGAAGACGGTAGATCTCCAATTAGAAGTTGGATTTACATTAACACAAAAAACTAAATTAACTAAGAATTTATATTATAAAATGAAAAAAATAATTATAGCAATGACGGTACTACTTACAGGAGTAAGTAGTACAGTTAACGCCCAGCAGGATCCGCAGTATACACAATACATGTATAACCAAGCGGTGATTAACCCAGCTTATGCGGGATCAACCGAGAGCTTATCAATAACCACACTTTATAGAAATCAGTGGACTGGTTTTGAAGGTGCACCAAAAACCTTAACTTTTTCAGCACATAGTCCAGTAGGAGAAAAGGTAGGATTAGGATTATCAGTAATATCAGACCAACACGGTCCTGTAAAAGAGAATAATATTTATGCAGATTTCTCATATACTATTGGATTAGGAGGAGCTCATAAATTGGCTTTAGGAGCAAAAGCAGGAGTTACGTTACATGATATAGGATTGTTTAGCGGAGTTAACACTCAGGTTTCAGGCGATGAAGCATTTAGTGAAGATGTTAGTACTGCAACGCCAAACGCAGGTATTGGAGCGTTCTTTTATTCAGATAAATACTATGTAGGATTATCTATGCCTAACATGTTAAAAGGAACTTATTTAGATGTAAATGGCGCAGAGTATGGAAGTGATGAATTGCATTACTTTTTAACTGCAGGTTATGTATTTCAGTTAACAGAAAACACTAAAGTTCAAGCCATCATTTTCATGGTAAAGTCTGAGTTACAATCTGCACTTATCATTTGATGTTAATGCAAACTTCTTGTTTTATGACAAGTTTGAGATAGGGGCCTCTTACCGAAATGAAGACTCGTTTAGTGGTTTAGTAGGGTTTGCTTTTTCAAAAAGTGTACGTATAGGATATGCTTATGATCATATTTTAACAGATATTAATGTAGCTGCCAAAGCATCACATGAAGTATTTTTACAATTTGATTTAAACTTTACAAAAAAGGTATCACGTTCACCAAGATTCTTCTAATTTAAAAAACAACAAAATGAAAAAACACATATATACAGGGTTGTTCTTATTGGGGATTTTTAGTGTAAATGCCCAAAATAAAGAAACCGCAAAAGCAGATAAATATTTTGATAATTTAGAGTATGTAAGCGCTATATCTGAATACCTAGAGGTAATAGAGGATGGTGCTGGCGATGATTATGTTTATGGTCGTTTAGCAGATACTTATTACAACGTATTCAATAGCACAGCAGCCGAACAATGGTATGCAAAAGTATTAGAAACAAGCCAAAGTCCAGAACATTATTTCCGTTACGCCCAAATGTTAAAAGCTAATGGAAAGTATGATCAAGCTAACGCAGCAATGGATAAATTTGCTAGCATAGCACCTAATGATGCTCGTGCTATAGCTCATAAAAGCAATCCGAATACTGTAGCGAGTTTGTTGGATGACACTCCAAAATTTACAGTAAAGCCATTAGAAGGGTTTAATAGTAAGTATTCAGAATTTGGTCCAATAGAGCACGAAGGGAAAATATACTATGCTTCAGCACGAAGTGGAAAGTCAAGAAAGTACGGGTGGAATGAAGAGCCGTATTTAGACATTTACAGTTCTGATTTAGATGCCGCTTCAGGTGAATTATCTAACGAAAGCACATTAGGAAGTAAAATAAATACGAAGTTTAACGAAGGAACAGTAAGTTTTAGTCCAGAGGGAACAACGATGTATTTTTCAGGAGAAAGCTTAGATAGAGATGCTGGATTATTTGGTAAGAAGTTTAAAAAAGACGCTACTGGAAAAAGTACGATTAATATTTATTCTGCAAGTTTAGAAAATGGCGAGTGGGCTAATGTATTGACTTTACCATTTAACATGGAAAACCATAATACAGGAGATCCAGCAGTAAGTTTAGATGGAAAACGTTTGTATTTTAGTTCGGATAGAGAAGGAACAATGGGAGGATCAGATTTATGGTACGTAACCATTAATGAAGATGGTACTTATGGAGAGCCTGTAAATTTAGGGTCTGATATAAATACAGAAGGCTCAGAGCGTTTCCCATACATTAGTAGTAAAAATATTTTATATTTCTCATCAAACGGACGCCCTGGATTAGGGATGTTAGATGTATTTGCATCACAAATGACAGGAGATAGTTTTGGTTCAGTACGTAATTTAGGAGCGCCAATCAACTCAGGTAAGGATGATTTTAGTTATACGGTAAATGAAGAGTCTCAACAAGGATTCTTTGCATCAAACCGTGAGGGAGGTTCAGGAAGTGATGATATTTATCGATTTGATCAGATTGTACCAGTATGTGATGTTGTTTTAACGGTACAAGTAGTAGATAGTAAAACAGGAGCTGCATTAAGTTTAACATCAGTAGCTATTTTTGATGAAAATAGTAACAAAGTCGCTACAAAAACTACCGATGAAAACGGATATGTAGAGTTTAAATATGAGTGTGACCAAGCCTTTAAGGTAGAAGCAAACAAAGAGTTGTATTTAAACAATAGCATTGATGTAGCTAAAACAGACGATGCCGAAGTATCAAAACAAATCGCTTTAGAAGAGATAATAGTAGATAATAAAGTTGTGTTAAATCCAATATTCTTTGAGTTAGATAAGCATAACATTACTGCACAAGGAGCTGCTGAGTTAGACAAGTTGGTAGAGGTTATGAATACTTATCCAAAGATGATCATACGTGCGGAGTCGCATACAGATTCAAGAGGAGAAGATAATTATAACTTAAAATTATCTGACAGAAGAGCGAAGTCAACTGCACAGTATGTAATATCAAAAGGAATATCATCCGATAGAATTACTGGAGTAGGAATGGGAGAAACTCAATTAATCAATGAGTGTTCAAACGGGGTTAAATGTTCAAAAGAAGCACATCAAGCCAACCGTAGATCAGAATTTATTATAGTTAAAAAAGACTAATGTTCTGATAATAATTTTTAAGTGTAATCAATTCAAAACCTCAGCCTTGCTGGGGTTTTGTTTTTACTTACATTTGTAGTTTAGGAATTCTAAAATAGAAAATGTCAACAAAGCCTAACAATATTGTATTTAAAATTATAAAATTTCTATATGAAAACTTCATAATCATTTTACCTTTGTTGGTAGGTTCTAACTTGTTGATTCAGAGTTTAAATAGTAATGATTTAACAATCTATTTGTATGAGCATGAACAGATAGGAGTGCAATACCAATCAAAATTTGAAGTTTATAATGAAGGTATGGCAATATCAAAATATGAACTAATTCAACCATTGATTATTAATTTACAAAAGGAAAATGCAATTGTAGATTTTGATTTGATAGAGAAAAATCCAGAAGCAATAAAAGTATGGTTTAGTAAATTAACAAAAACAAAATTGAAGGTTGATTTTGATTTGTTAAATGAATCAGAAAGTCTAAAGTTTTCAGTACGAACTACACAGCCCATAGAAAAATTTACAGTATCCTCTCGTATAAAAAATATAGAGGACGTAGTGACATACCATTATAAAATTAAACCAAAATTTTATGATAGGATAGGTAAGTTTTGGATATTCTTACTATTATTTAGTATTATAACATTTATAGATGCTGCTTTGTTGGTCTCTAAAAACAAGCAATTAAAAAATATTCTAAATCTTATTGACACATTATCTAATACGACAGAAAAAACAGTATTCTTAAGCGCGTATAAACAGGGGTATACTGAATATAAAATTCGCTTTAAAAGAAATAGAGAGACAATAGTTGCGGACATCAGTGTTTTATTTGATACATTAACACCTGATAATATAAGTGAGGTAACACAAAAAATGTATGTTGTTACAAAAAGAGCCGTGCTTTATAAATTACGAAAACCATATTTATTAATTAGTCCAGTTTTGTTTTTAATTAGTTTGATAGCAATTATTGGGTCAATTATTTTTTACGCAACATTTTAATTAAATTTATATAGAAATCATTGACTATGAAATTAGATATATTAGCTTTTGGTGCACACCCAGATGATATTGAATTAGGCTGCGGTGCAACACTTGCAAAAGAAATAGCTTTAGGTAAGAAGGTTGGCATTATAGATTTAACCAGAGGAGAGCTTGGAACTCGTGGAAGTGCAACATTGAGAGATCAGGAAGCTGCAGCTGCAAAAGAAATATTAGGAGTGCATATAAGAGAGAATCTTGGTTTTGCTGATGGATTTTTTAGTAATGATAAAGCACATCAATTAGAAATCATTAAGATGATTCGTAAATACCAGCCAGAAATTGTATTGTGTAATGCAGTTGATGATAGACATATTGATCACCCTAAAGGAAGTCAATTAGTATCTGACGCCTGTTTCTTAAGCGGCTTGTTAAAAATTGAAACAGAAATTGATGGGCAACAACAAGATAAATGGCGACCTAAGCAAGTGTATCATTACATACAATGGAAATCGATAGAACCTGATTTTGTGGTTGATGTTACAGGGTTTATGGATGTTAAAGTGGCAGCAGTAAAAGCATATGGTTCGCAATTTTATGATCCTAAGAGTAATGAAGCAGAAACACCAATAACCAGTAAAAACTTTATTGATAGTATTGTATATCGTGCTCAGGATTTAGGGCGTTTAATTGGAGTAGAAGCAGCAGAAGGTTTCACTGTAGAACGCTATGTTGGCGTAGATAGTTTATATGATTTGATATAGTAAATTGAACAAAATGAGCTGGTTGTAAATTTTATTGAAAAAAAGTAATTATTTTTTGTTTTAAAGTTAAAATATTACTTAAATTTGCACCCGCAATATGGTGGTTGTAGCTCAGTTGGTTAGAGCATCGGTTTGTGGTACCGAGGGTCGCCGGTTCGAATCCGGTCTTCCACCCAAAAGTAAAAGCCTTTCAGAAATGAAAGGCTTTTTTTGTGAAATTAATCCTTGAATTTAATAAAAAAAGCTCTTCAAAATTATTGAAGAGCTTTTTAGTGTGTTATAATTAACCGAAAGATTAGTTTCCGTCTCTATCAACTTTTATACGTTCGTCACTATTTGCTAATTCCCAAGCAGTATGGAAAATTAGTTTTGTACGCGTTGTCATTAATGGATAGTCAATTTTATCTGGTGTATCTGTTGGTTTGTGGTAATCTTCATGAATTCCACTAAAGAAAAATACAGAAGGCACGCCGTTTTTAGCAAAGTTATAATGATCAGAACGATAGTATATGCGTTGTGGGTCATTTCTATCGTTGTACTTATAATCTAATTTAAAATCTGTTAAGTTTTTATTAGCTTTAGTTACTGCAGCATCTAAATCAGTACTTAATCTATCTGCACCAATAACGTACACATAGTTTGGTTCATTTTTATGCTCAGGATCTACACGACCAATCATATCAACATTAATATTGGCTACTGTATTAGCTAAAGGAAAAACAGGGTTCTCAGAATAAAAACGAGACCCGAATAAACCTTTCTCTTCACCTGTAACATGTAAGAATAGAATTGAACGTTTTGGCCCTTTTCCGTCTTTTTTTGCTTGATTAAAAGCTTCAGCCATTTCTAACAAAGCCACAGTCCCAGATCCATCATCATCAGCACCATTGAAAATTTCACCATCATGATGACCAACATGGTCTAAATGCGCTGAAATAACAATAACTTCTTCAGGTTTTTCTGACCCAACAATATATGCTAATACATTTTCCGAATCATTTTTTGCTTTTCCTTCAAAATAAGCTACTGGAATAGGTTGGAAGTAATTATCCGTACCATAAGCAGATGGGACCCCCATTTTTTGATATTCTTTCTTTAAAAACTCAACAGCTTTCTTTTGCCCTGGTTCTCCGGTATCTCTACCTTCAAACTCATCTGATGCATAAATATATAAATCAGTTTTCATTTCTGCAGCAGTAATAGTATTTGCATATGCTGTTGCAAGTGACGTTACAGCAACTGAGTTGGTTGTATTTGTTGTGGGGGTAGTAGTGGTGTCTTTTTGTGAACCACATGCTATAATGCATAAAGCAGGAATAGCTAAAAGTAGATGTTTCATAAGTAGTTTTTGTATTAAAGTGGGAAAATACTAAAATTTAAATAGCTTTTTCATAAAAATATCTTAATAAAACATTCTTTAATAAAAGCGTTTTAATCTTTTAGAAGTACCTCTAAATTTATGTAACTTTACTTTTTTTAAAAGTAATATAATGAAACAGGAAATAGAAAACTTATTGAATGACCAAGTGAGATATGAAGCAAATGCGTCAATGCATTATTTAGCAATGGCGTCTTGGGCAGATGTGAATGGGTATAATGGTGTGTCAGAATTTTTTTATGCTAATTCTGAAGAAGAACGTGTGCACATGATTAAATTGGTGAAATTTATTAATGAAAGGGGAGGTAATGCTATTATTCCCGCTTTATCAGCTCCTAAAAAAGAGTTTAAATCTTTAAATGAATTGTTTGAAGAATTTTTGTCAAGCGAAATATTTGTGACCCAAAAAATAAATGAAGTCATCTATGAATGTTTAAATCATAAAGACTACAACACCCATAACTTTATGCAATGGTATGTTGCAGAGCAGTTAGAAGAAGAGGCACAGGCTAGAACAATGCTTGATAAATTAAACATTATTGGTAATGATAAAACAGGCCACTATATGTTTGATAGAGATATTATGAGTCTTGTTCAAGTTACAGACGAACAAGCATAATCTTTTTAACCAAAATGATTTAAGAACTATTGAGTAATTGATGGTTCTTTTTTTATATATTTGCACTTTATTTATATTTGGTTTAAATAAGTATAACATATGTTGCATACATCGATAATAATTTCTGCACCTTGTAATGTCATTGCAAATGACTGTTCTTCTTGTGTAGATAAAAAAAGTAAATGCTGTAAAAAGTATAAGAAAAAAGGGAAGTCTAATTGTAAACGTTGCCCAAAGATTTAAATCTTTTAATTTTAGAATAGTCACATAAAAATTGACTATATTTGCATGCAATTATTACTAATTGCACTATGACAACACACAACACAAAAATTGTAGGAGAAGGACTAACCTACGATGACGTACTATTAGTACCAGCTTACTCAGAAATTCTACCAAGAGAAGTAAGTATAAAAACAAAATTCACAAAAAACATTACAATAAATATTCCTATCATATCTGCAGCTATGGATACGGTTACAGAATCTGATATGGCCATTGCTATTGCTCGCGAAGGAGGAATTGGTGTGTTACATAAGAATATGACTATTGAAGCGCAAGCTAATGAAGTTAGAAAAGTAAAGCGTTCAGAGTCAGGTATGATTATTGACCCAATTACATTACCAAAAGATGCGACAGTTGCAGATGCTAAGCAGAACATGAAGGAGCATAGAATTGGAGGTATTCCAATTATTGATAATAATGGGTTGTTAATTGGGATTGTAACGAATAGGGATTTACGTTTCGAAAAAAATAACGCAAGAAAAATTTCCGAAGTGATGACTTCAGAAAACTTAGTAACTACTACTGTAGGTACGTCATTAAAAGAAGCAGAAGGAATTTTACAGGAAAATAAAATTGAAAAATTACCAGTTGTAAATAAAGATAATAAGTTAGTTGGTTTAATTACATTTAGAGATATTACTAAAGTTACCTTAAAGCCAAATGCGAATAAAGATCAATTTGGTCGTTTACGCGTCGCTGCTGCTTTAGGAGTTACAGATGATGTTGTAGAACGTACAGAAGCATTGGTTAAAGCTGGTGTTGACGCAGTTATTATTGATACTGCACACGGACACACTAAAGGTGTGGTTGATGTATTACAATCAGTTAAAATTAAATTTCCACAGTTAGATGTTATAGTTGGTAACATAGCTACTCCTGAAGCTGCTAAATATTTAGTTGAAGCTGGTGCAGATGGTATTAAAGTAGGAATCGGTCCAGGGTCTATTTGCACAACACGTGTTGTTGCAGGTGTTGGTTACCCACAATTTTCTGCTGTATTAGAAGTTGCTGCTGCGATTAAGGGATCTGGAATTCCTGTTATTGCTGATGGAGGTATTCGTTTTACTGGTGATATTCCTAAAGCTATTGCTGCTGGTGCAGATTGTGTAATGTTAGGATCTTTATTAGCAGGGACTAAAGAATCACCTGGAGAAACAATATTATTACAAGGAAGAAAGTTCAAATCTTATAGAGGTATGGGGTCTGTAGAAGCTATGAAAAAAGGGTCTAAAGACAGGTATTTTCAAGATGTTGAAGATGATATTAAAAAACTAGTTCCTGAAGGAATTGTTGGTCGTGTACCATATAAAGGAGAGTTACAAGAGAGCATCCATCAATTTGTTGGTGGTTTACGTGCAGGTATGGGGTACTGTGGTTCAAAAGACATTGAAACATTAAAAAATACGGGACGTTTTGTGAAAATTACGGCTTCAGGAATTAATGAAAGTCACCCGCACGATGTAACAATTACTAAAGAAGCACCAAACTACTCAAGATAATTATGAGCTCAGATATTTCAAAAAGATACAGTCAGCGTGGTGTTTCAGCTTCAAAAGAAGATGTGCACAATGCTATAAAAAATGTAGATAAAGGTGTGTTTCCTAAAGCATTTTGTAAAATAGTTCCAGATCATTTAACAGGTGATAAAGACTATTGCTTAATTATGCATGCTGATGGTGCTGGAACAAAATCATCGTTAGCGTATATGTACTGGAAAGAAACAGGAGATGTTTCTGTATGGAAAGGCATTGCTCAAGATGCATTAATCATGAATATTGATGATTTACTGTGTGTAGGTGCTACTGATAATATCATGTTATCATCTACTATTGGTAGAAATAAAAGCCTAATTACCGGAGAAGTTTTATCAGCTATCATTAACGGAACAGAAGAGTTAATTGCCGAATTGAAAGATTTTGGAGTTACGATTCATTCAACAGGTGGAGAAACTGCTGATGTTGGAGATTTAGTACGTACAATTATTGTAGATTCTACAGTAACAGCGCGTATGAAACGCTCTGATGTTATTGATAATGCTAACATTGCTCCTGGAGATGTGATTGTAGGTTTAGAGTCATTTGGTCAAGCTACGTACGAAAAAGAGTATAATGGAGGAATGGGGTCAAACGGATTAACATCTGCCCGTCATGATGTGTTTCATAAGTACTTGGCTGAAAAATATCCAGAAAGTTTTGATGCTGCTGTGCCGGAAGACCTAGTGTATTCTGGTCAAACAAAATTGACTGATACTGTTGAAAATTCACCAATTGATGCAGGGAAATTAGTATTGTCACCAACACGTACTTATGCCCCAATAATTAAGGCAATATTAGCAAAATATAAAAGTGATAGTGTACATGGAATGATTCATTGTTCTGGTGGTGCGCAAACAAAAATTTTACATTTTGTAGAGAATTTGCATATTATTAAGGACAATATGTTCCAAATTCCACCTTTATTTAAATTGATACAAGAGCAATCAAAAACAGATTGGAAGGAAATGTATCAAGTATTTAATTGCGGACACAGAATGGAGTTATATGTGAAGCCAGAAGTTGCGGAAGATATCATCGCAATTTCAAAATCATTTAATGTAGATGCAAAGATTATTGGTAGAGTAGAAGTTTCTGATTCTAAAAAGCTAACTATTACTAGTGAATATGGTAAGTTTGAGTACTAATGTCATTTATATACAAGATAAAAAGCTTCACAATGTGAGGCTTTTTTTTAAAAGTATTGTTAGTTAGTGGATTACTTTTTATAAAATAAGTATCATTAGGATTTCACAACAAAAAACAACTTGTTCACAACAAAAAGTTTCATAGAAGTTAAAATAGAGACTATATTAGAGCTATAGATTTTTTGCCCCCAAAAAACACCCCAATAATTACACAATATTAAAAGAATTTAAATCCCAAAAAATTAAAATTCTTTTAAACCCTAAATTAGACTAAAAAAACTTGAATCATTTGATTCGAGTTTTTTTATTTTCAATCCCTATTTAGTTATATTGCTACTCATTTCATAATAAAACTCTATATGCAAATTACTTATTTAGGTCATGGATGTGTGTCAATTTCTGCTAATGGAAAATCACTGTTAATTGATCCGTTTATTTCAGGAAACTCTTTAGCTGAACATATCAATATAGATAGCTTAGAGGCAGACTATATATTAATTACGCATGCACATCAAGATCATATTTTAGATGTAGAAGCTATAGCAAAACGTACTGGTGCAAAAATCATCTCTAATTATGAAATTGTGATGCATTATATTGCAAAGGAATTTGAAGGACATCCTGTAAATCATGGCGGTACTTGCGTCTTTAACGATATTGTCATAAAATATGTCAATGCTGTGCACACATCATCGTTTCCTGATGGAAGTTATGGAGGGCAACCTGGAGGTTTTGTAATTTCTTATAATAATAAATCTGTTTATGTTGCTGGTGATACAGCTGTGACGTTTGATATGAAATTAATACCGATGCAAACGAAGTTAGATCTTGCAATTTTACCAATAGGAGATAATTTTACTATGGGTGTTGATGATGCTATAATAGCTTCTGATTTTGTAGAGTGTAATAAAGTTTTAGGATGTCATTACAATACATTTCCGCCTATCGAAATAGATGAAAAAGAAGCAATCCAGAAATTTAATGATAAAGATAAAAAGTTGATTTTATTGGATATTGGTAACACTATTTCAATTTAATGAAAGCTACTTATCATAAACATATTCTTGAGTTTAAACGACCTAGTGGTACATCTAGAGGTGTTCTTAAAACTAAGGAGACTTGGTTTGTTATTTTAGAACATAATGGCAAACGAGGCATTGGAGAGTGTGGTATTCTAAGAACACTTTCTGTTGATGATGTGCCTGAATATGAAGCTAAGTTAAAATGGACTTGTGAGCATATTCATTTAGGGTTGACAAAATTATTACAAGAATTAATTGCGTTTCCATCAATACAATTTGGATTAGAGCAAGCGTTTTTGTCTTTAGAAAAATCTAACCCGTTTGAGTTGTTTCCATCTCAATTTACTGAAGGTTTCGATGCGATTCCCATAAATGGTTTGGTATGGATGGGCGATAAAAAATTTATGAAAACTCAAATTAAAGAAAAAATTAAGCAAGGCTTTTCGTGTATAAAAATGAAAATTGGTGCTATTGATTTTGATACTGAACTTGAGCTCTTAAAATTTATTAGACAAGACTATTCAAAAAGAGATATTGAGTTACGTGTAGATGCAAATGGAGCATTTTCTCCAAATAATGCTTTAGAGAAATTAAAGATATTATCAGAATTGGATTTACATTCAATAGAACAACCTATTAAAGCTGGTCAATTAAATGAAATGGCTTTATTGTGTGATGAAACACCATTACCAATTGCATTGGATGAAGAATTAATAGGTGTGTTTTCTGTAACGGATAAAGAAAAAATCATTCAAACAATACAGCCACAATACATTATTTTAAAACCAAGTTTAATAGGTGGTTTTAAAGGAAGCGAGGAGTGGATGTCTATTGCAAACGCAAACAATATTGATTATTGGATTACGAGTGCTTTAGAAAGTAATGTGGGCTTAAACGCCATTAGTCAATGGACGTACACTTTAAAATCAAAACTACCACAAGGTTTAGGAACTGGGAGTTTATATACCAATAATATTGATAGTCCGTTAGAAGTAAAAAATGGCACATTACATTATAATCAGAGTTTAAACTGGTATTTTAATTACTAAAAAAAAGAAAAATGTTTATAGAACAAGGTTATAAAAGCAACTACAGTTTTTGGAAATATTTATTAATTCCAGGAGGATTTATAGGATTAATGGTATTGAATTTTTTAGCTATAAAATTTTTAAATATTGATGTTGATGCGCTCATGCAGTCTGAAATAGAACGTAAAGGGGCAAGTCGATTCTTGATTGAAATGCTTATTCCTTTTGCTGTAGGTTTAGGGCTATTGTTCTTTTGGGTAAAATTAATTCATAAACAAACCATTACTGCATTAACAACATCTCGTGAATCTATAGATTGGAAACGTGTTGGCTTTGCTTTTTTATTATGGGGTGGATTGACAACAGTAATGTTAACTGTTGACTATAGCTTATCGCCAGAAAGTTACCAATGGAACTTTGATTTGAGTAAGTTCTTAATCTTATTAGTTATTGCTGTACTATTGATACCGCTTCAAACAAGTTTTGAAGAATATTTATTTAGAGGCTATTTAATGCAAGGTCTAGGTATTGCAGTTAAAAACAAGTGGTTTCCGTTGGTTATTACTTCACTTATTTTTGGTTTAATGCATATTGCAAATCCGGAAGTTGAGAAAATTGGGTATATCATTATGGTCTATTACATAGGTACAGGGTTATTCTTAGGCATATTAACTTTAATGGACGAAGGTTTAGAGTTGGCTTTAGGTTTTCATGCCGCAAACAATTTAATAACCGCTTTATTGGTAACTGCAAATTGGACAGCTTTTCAAACGGATTCTGTCTTAAAAGACATGTCAGAACCAGCCGCTGGTTTTGATATTTTAGTACCAGTATTTGTGATATTCCCAATTCTATTGTTTGTGTTTTCAAAGAAATATAACTGGACAGATTGGAAGACTAAATTAACCGGAAAAGTAGCCCCTAAACTTCTGTAATTATCTTCTTGTGCATCAATCATTTAAAATAAATAACCGGTCCTTTACTGAAGAAAGTTTTAAGGTTTATATAACAGAATTATTAAACTCTGAAGAGATATATCTTAGGGAAATTGGAGTTTTTCTTAAAGATTGGACTAGTTCTGTTGATTATATTATTGTAAATACTTCAGGGTCAACTGGTGCTCCGAAAGAAATTAAACTATTGAAAAAGCATATAATAAACAGTGCTTTTGCAACAGGTAAGTATTTTGGTTTAAAAGAAAACACAACAGCGCTATTATGTTTGTCAGCTACTTATATTGCTGGTAAAATGATGTTGGTGAGAGCTATGACCTTAGGTTGGAATATCCACTTAGTGCCACCAACAAGCTCTCCTTTAAAAAATGATGCTATCTATGACTTTGCAGCAATGGTGCCAATGCAAGTAACTAATTCGTTAGATAAACTGCAAAACATCAAACAACTGATTATTGGAGGCGCTCCAGTGTCACAAAACTTACAAAAGCAATTGTATAAAGTTGCTACGCAATGCTATGTGACTTATGGTATGACAGAAACATGCACGCATATTGCAATTAAAAGTTTAGATATTAATGCTAAAGATGTGTATAATGTGTTGCCAAATGTAATTATCACACAAGATGATAGAGGATGTTTGGTGATTTCTGCAACTACTATTTCAAATGAAACGATCATAACTAATGATGTTGTTAAGCTTGTTTCAAAAACACAATTTCAATGGTTAGGTCGTTTTGATAGTGTTATTAATAGTGGTGGTGTGAAATTGTTTCCTGAGCAAATTGAAAAGAAATTATCTCAACTAATCACATCACGTTTTTTTATTGCGGGTATTCCAGACGAAACTTTAGGTGAGCAAGTAGTACTAGTTATAGAAACTGATTCTGAGTTTGAACTCGATAAAAAAGTGTTATCTAATCTTCTTTTAAAATACGAAATACCAAAGGCTATTTTCTTTGTTAAAAAGTTTAAAGAAACACCAACAGGAAAAGTTCATCGTTCAAATACTTTAAAAGAGATTTTAAGATAAGCATATTTGCTAATGTATTCTAAAAGTTAGCACATATTCCTACGGCTTTTTTTATATTTGAGCTACTTAAAAAACAACTCAAATGAAATTAATAAAATTATTAGTCTTACTAATATCCTTTAGTGTATCTGCACAACAAGGAGGTATGTGGATTCCTTCGTTATTAAAAGGAATGAATGAAACGGAAATGCAAAACTTAGGATCTAAGTTATCTGCAGAAGATATTTACAGTGTTAACAACTCTAGTTTAAAAGATGCCATCGTACATTTTAATGGTGGTTGTACTGCAGAAGTTATTTCGCCAAAAGGTTTATTGTTAACAAATCACCATTGTGGTTTCGGACAAATTCAATCGCATTCATCAGTTGAAAATGATTATTTAAAAGATGGATTTTGGGCAATGTCTTTAGATGAAGAATTACCAAACGACCATTTAGAAGTTACTTTTATTGTAAGAATAGAAGATGTAACTAAAGCAATATTAAATGGTGTTACAGATGACATGGCGCCAAAAGTGTCACAAAGCTTAATTCAGAAAAACACTAACGATTTACAGAAGTCATACGCTAAAGAAACTTGGCAAGACACCAAAGTAAAAGCGTTTTTTAAAGGGAATCAATACTTTTTGTTTGTAACGGAATCGTTTGAAGATATTCGTTTAGTTGGAGCGCCGCCATCAGCAATTGGAAAATTTGGTTCTGATACTGACAACTGGATGTTCCCACGTCATACAGGTGATTTTTCTATGTTCAGAATATATGCTGATAAAAATAATCGTCCTGCAAAATATTCAAAAGATAACGTGCCATACACACCAAAACACTTTTTACCGGTGTCTTTAGATGGTATTCAAGAAGGTGATTTCACAATGGTATTCGGTTTCCCTGGAAGAACAAACGAGTATTTACCTGCCGTTGCTGTAGAACAAATTACTCAAAAGGTGAATCCAACCAATATTAATATTAGAGAAAAAGCATTAAAAGTTATAGATGCTGCAATGAAATCTGACGATAAAATCAGAATTCAATATGCGTCAAAACAAGCAGGTATTGCTAACTATTGGAAAAAATGGATTGGTGAAAATCAAGGTATTGAAAAAAGTAATGCTATAGCAAAAAAGCGTGAATTTGAAGCGGAGTTTTCAAAAGCGATTTCGAATAAGAAATATAAAAAGTATCAAACATTATTATCAGATTTTGATAAGTTATATGCAGAATTTGAGCCTTATACTGTAAAGCGTTCAAACTTTTTTGAAGTGTTTTACAGAAACAGTGAGTTGATGAATATGATGTTTCGTTTGTATCAGTTAGAACAAGCTAGTGCTAAAGGCGATGAAGCATTTAATAAAGCAAAAGAATTTGTTAGTGCGCAAATTTCAAGAATTCATAAAGATTTTAATGCGGATGTTGATAGAGGGGTATTTAGTGCAATAATGCCTTTATATGATGCAAAAGTTACAAGTAGTACAATTTATGATAATACGTCTTTTATAAAATTATCTACTGCTTTAAAACAATTAGATGGATCATCAAATGAAGTGATTTCTAGAATCAATACTGATGCTGCCTACAAATTTGCTAAACCGTATATCGCGGAATTTTATAATTATTTAGAACCAAATTACCAACGTATTAACGGAGAAATAGCCAAAGTTCAAAAAGCATATATGAAAGCCTTAATGGAAGTATTGCCAAGTGATAAATACTATCCTGACGCTAATAGCACTTTACGTGTTACTTACGGGCAAGTACAAGGTTATGCACCTAGAGATGCAGTGTATTATAATCCAGTTAGTTATTTAGATGGTATTATTGAAAAACATATTCCGGGTGATTATGAGTTTAATGTGCCGGAAAAATTAATTGAATTGCATAAATCTAAAGATTACGGACAGTATGCAGATACTAACGGAAAAGTGCCAGTGTGCTTTTTAGGAACAAATCATACTACTGGAGGGAATTCTGGAAGTCCAGCAATTGATGCCCATGGAAATTTAATCGGTTTAAATTTCGATCGCGTATGGGAGGGAACTATGAGTGATATGAATTATGATCCAGAAATTTGTAGAAATATAATGGTTGACGCCCGTTACATTCTGTTTATAGTTGACAAGTATGCAGGTGCTAAACATTTAATTGATGAAATGAAATTAGTACACCCAAAAAAGAAATAACAAAATTTCAACACATAAAAAAAGCGCTGTAACTATTTACAGCGCTTTTTTTTATATAACATTGATATGAATTTATTGTAACACCATATCTGTACTTTCAAAAATCTTGTCTGCTGAACTAGCAATAAAACCTTTAAAAAGTGTCCCGTTCTCCATTGCATGTCTGTATGCAAACTCGTAATAACAAGAAGTGATTTCATACACACCTTCTTCAAATGTTACGTTAACCTTATCAGCTAAAATACTTGATTGCTCTAAATAGTCTGCCGGAGTTCCTTTGATTTCTCCACCAGAAGTATTCATTTCAAAACCATGTTCTTTTAAAAACGAATTAACTTCTGTAATTGTATCAAACGTATCTAATTTATTGATGTCAACAGTAAAATGGTTAGAGCAAAACCCATTAACATACAACCATGCGGCATATTCAGATTCTTCTAGTAAACGTGTGTATGTTGCATAGCTAGGTGTGTTCCATAAACGTCCTTTAAATACTAACTCATTATTTGGTACAGCATCATAATCTACAGTATCCAATGTGTTTTTGATGATTGATTGCAATTCTACAGAAAACTCTGAAGTTAATAATTGGCTAATAAACACTAATGGCGCATCCTTATTCGTTTTATGCTCAAAATGTTTGGCATATAATTTCTTTTTTGAAAAATGGTAATCACCTTTATACTCGTACCCGTTATTGATAAATGTTTCAGATAACACATCAATATTTACACGAGTATCTTCAAATGTTCTAAAGGCAACATGGTCATTATAGATTTTGTTTCCTTGAGCTTCAAATAATTCTTTTACTTTTTTTGCAGAAGGAGTACGATCTGTATACTCGTTCCATAATTGATCAAATAAATGTTCAGTTGTCATTCTTATAAAATTTTGAATGGCAAAAATAAATCATTTCTGTTTTTTTTATATGTAAAAGAAGTTAATTTTGTGTTTTTAAAAGACATATTTTTTAAAATAAACATTTTTAAAGACTATAAATTGTCAAATTAGTTATTTTAACTATCAATAGCCACTTGTATGAACCAACTTGATTATATCGACCAGCAAATTTTATTAGCATTAAAAGCAGATGCACGTAAAGCCTTTTCTAAAATTGCAGAAGATTTGAAAATTTCAAATTCTTTAGTACACCAACGTATTAAGAAAATGAAAGAAGATGGTGTTATTAAAAAAGCTGATTTAATTTTAGACGAGCGAAAAATTGGCTATAATACAAAGTCGTATGTCGGTATACGGTTAAAAGAAGCCCGCTATGCTGTTCAGGTAGTTGATGCTTTAAATGATATAAAAGAAATTACAGAGTGCAATTACGTCTCTGGTAAATATGCTATTTTTGTGTTGATTTATGCGAAAGATAATGATCATTTAAGATCAATTTTATATGATAAAGTACATGAGATTGATGGTGTGGGAGGAACAGAATCATTCATATGTTTTACAACAAATTTTGACAGGTCAGTACCAGTAATTTTAGGAGAATAACGATGAAAACTAGTTTAGAACAACTTAATACAAGGATTGATGGTGATGTGAAATTTGATGATTTACACAAAACCATTTACGCCACAGATGCTTCAGTGTATCGAAAATTACCTTTGGGTGTTGCGTATCCTAAACACGAAGCGGATATCAAAAAGTTAATTCAGTTTGCAACGGACAACAAATCATCATTAATTCCGCGAACAGCGGGTACATCTTTAGCAGGACAATGTGTCGGTGTAGGTTTAGTGGTTGATGTTTCCAAATATTTCACGGAGATTATTTCTCTTGATATTAACAAGAAACAAATTACGGTGCAACCAGGTGTAGTTCGTGATGCTTTAAATGTGTATCTAAAACCGCATGGTTTGTTTTTCGGTCCCAATACATCTACTTCAAACCGCTGTATGATAGGGGGAATGGTTGGTAATAATTCATCAGGAACAACATCTATTCAATACGGTGTAACGCGAGATAAAATTGTGAGTATGAAAACAATTTTATCAGATGGTTCAAGTGCTGAGTTTAAAGCATTAAACAAAACTGAGTTTGAAGACAAACTAAAGTTAGGTAATTTAGAAGGAAAATTATATCAAGAAATTTATAAAGAACTTTCTCAGGAAGCAATTCAAAATGAAATAGAAAAAGAGTTTCCTAAGCCAGAAATTCACAGGAGAAATACCGGGTATGCTGTTGATGAGTTATTAAGGTCAAACATCTTTGATAAACGAGAGCGCGATTATAATTTTTGTGATTTGTTATCGGGTAGTGAAGGGACGTTAGCGTTTACAACAGAAATTACGTTGCAATTAGATGATTTACCTCCAAGCGCATCAGTAATGGTAGCATCTCATTACAAGTCGATTAATGACTGTTTAAATGATGTTGCTAATACCATGACTCATAATTTGTACACTTGTGAAATGATGGATAAAATCATTTTAGATTGCACTAAAAATAATGCAACACAATCTAAGAATCGTTTTTTTATAGAAGATGATCCAGCGGCTATTTTAATGTTGGAACTTAAAGCCCCAACTCTAGAAGAAGCAAAACGTAAAGCTCAAAACTTAATTTCTGATTTAGAAAAGGCAGGACTAAGTTATGCTAATCCGGTTTTAGCAGGAGAAGAAATTAACCAAGCTTTAGAGCTTCGAAAAGCAGGTTTAGGCTTATTAGGTAATATGATTGGTGATAGGAAAGCAGTAGCCTGTATTGAAGATACGGCGGTAGCCTTGCCAGATTTAGCAAATTTTATAGCAGATTTTTCTATATTAATGGATAAGTTCCAACAACAAGCTGTGTATTATGCACATGCAGGAGCAGGAGAAATTCATTTGCGTCCGATTTTAAATTTAAAAGATGCAAATGATGTTGGATTGTTCAGGCAAATTACAACTGAAGTTGCCCATTTAACTAAAAAGTACGAGGGGTCTTTCAGTGGTGAACATGGTGATGGTATAGTTAGAGCGGAATTTTTACCAATTATGATTGGTGAAAAAAATTACGACTTATGCCGACGTGTGAAAATCTTGTTTGATCCGAATAATATTTTCAATCCTGGAAAGATTGTCGATGCACCAAAAATGGATGAGTCGCTTCGTTATGAAGTAGGGCGACAAGAGCCAGAAATAAAAACTTTAATGGATTTTTCAGATTCACAAGGAATTCTACGTGCTGCTGAAAAATGTAATGGTTCGGGAGATTGTAGAAAAGATGTGTTTGCTGGTGGAGCAATGTGTCCGAGTTACCGTGCTACAAAAGATGAAAAAGACGTGACGCGCTCTAGAGCAAATGTGTTACGGGAATTTCTAACAAATTCTGAAGAGAAAAATAAATTCAATCATAAAGAAATAAAAGAGTCTTTAGATTTATGCTTGAGTTGTAAAGCATGTGCAAGTGAATGCCCAAGTAATGTAGATGTGGCGGTTTTAAAGTCAGAATTTCTATACCAATATCAAAAAGAAAACGGGTTTAGCTTGCGTTCAAAATTATTTGCTTACAATACCAAGATGAATAAATTGGCATCTAAAGTGCCAGCATTAAGTAATTTTGTGTTTTCAAACTCAGTAACATCTGGTTTGTTAAAAAAACTAAATGGTGTCGCGCCAGAACGTAGCTTACCATTGGTGTCAAAACCATCTTTAAATAATTTACAGAAAAGAGACGATGTATTAAATAAGCCTATAAAATCAATCTATTTATTTGTAGATGAATTCACTAATTATTTAGATGCTCAAATAGCGTTCGATGCTTATGATTTATTAACAGCATTAAACTATAAGGTTTTATTTGTAAACCATGAGGAAAGCGGGAGAACCTTTATATCTAAAGGGTTTTTAGAACAAGCTAAAGATGTGGCTACTAAAAATGTAGCAAGTATTTAAAGGATAGAGTTTCAGCAGAACACGCCACTTAATTAGGTATTGAACCTTCAGCTATTTTAACCTTTAGAGATGAATACAAACGTTTGGTAGACGATAAAGAAACAACTAATGAAATAGCAAAACACACTTATTTAATTGAAGAGTTTTTAGCGAATGAAATTCAGTTGGGTAATATTACTTCGGATTCATTTACACAAGTTTCAAAAACGATTAAAATTCATAACCATTGTCATCAAAAAGCATTGAGCAACCAGAAAGTGACTTTTGATATTTTGAACCTACCTAAAAATTACACACCAACAATTATCACATCTGGTTGTTGTGGTATGGCTGGTAGTTTTGGTTATGAAAAAGAACACTATGAAGTGAGTATGAAAGTAGGAGAGCAAACTTTATTTCCATCTGTACGAAAAGCAGCACCAGAAGTTTTAATAGCAGCAAATGGGACAAGTTGCAGACATCAAATAAATGATGGTACTGGCCGTGAAGCCGAACATCCAATTAGTATATTAAAAAAGGCTCTAAAATAATAGAGCCTTTTTTCAATGAATACTATTTAATCAGCAACTGTGTATGCTGTGATTTTTTGTATTGTTGTAATGGTGGCAGTTTCAGGTATTGGGATAGTAACTGGTAAAGCAGATAAATCTTCAAGTTGATAAGTGAAAATTGCATTAGAATCTATTAAACCAATGCCATCAGCATAGTAGTTTTTTATGGATAATACATCTTGTGTATCAAGTAAAGTTACTACAATTGGCACACCAATATTTACAGTAGTAGTTACTTTTAAACTTAAAATAATGTCCGATTTTATAATGTTATCATAAAGGACTGTTTCTACGGTATGGTTACTTATAGTTTCCCTTTGAATAGTTTTAAATGTATATTCAATATCTAAATCAAACCCTCCAATGTTTTGTGCAGTTGTACCAGATTGACTTTCTAAAATAGTGCCATTAGCTTGACTGTCATCAATTAATTTAGCCTCGTTTAAATCAATAACAATATCTGAGCCTCCAAAATTACTTAATGGTAAGGTGAAATTTCCGTCAGTATAAAAAACACCAGTTTCAGATCTGAAATAATTTTGATCAAATAATTGAGTCATAGTTCCTGAACTTCCAGCGCTTGAACTCATGCCATAATAATCGTTTGTGTTTATAGTTGTAGTTTCATCAACAGTAATAATATCGGTTGTGTTTGTTGCCGGGTTGGTATTGTCATCTGTAGTGACATTATAGGTCCAGTCATTGTCATTAGTTAGTGGGAAAAAATTGTTTGGAGATGTTGGTGTATCATTATCATCGTCATTGTTGTCTACATAACCAATTGGTTGTTCACATGAAGATATTAATACTTCTGGATTTCCTAAACCATCTTGATCAAGATCTTCGTACCAGTTAACTTCAGTACAGCCACTTGTAGTTGAATCATCATTAGAGCACGATAATACAATACCAATAAGAGCTAATAAAAAGAAGTAATGTGTTTTTTGATAAGCTTTTTTCATAATATATTTATAAGGTTAGTTGTTTTTAAGACGACTTAATATGAATAATGTAACAGGTTATATGCTAAAATAGTATATTTTTTTTTAAAAAAGAAATAAATAGTAAAGCACGCTGCAATTTTTTACATTTGTTCAAAACAAAATAGAATGTCAGGTAATACGTTTGGAAAGCTTTTTAAAATCACAACTTTTGGTGAATCTCATGGTAAGGCTATTGGTGGTGTTATAGATGGTTGTCCATCTGGTTTAGATGTTGATATAGAGGCTATTCAGAATGAATTAAACAGACGAAAACCAGGGCAATCAAGCATTGTCACACAGCGTAAAGAGCCAGATGCCGTGGAGTTTTATTCAGGGATATTTGAAGGGAAAACAACAGGAACACCAATTGGTTTTGCTATTCATAATACCAATCAGAAATCACACGATTATTCTCATATAAAAGACAGTTTCCGTCCATCTCATGCAGATTATACTTTTGAAAAGAAATATGGTTTTAGAGATTATCGCGGAGGCGGCAGAAGTTCAGCACGTGAAACGGCAAGTAGAGTAGTGGCTGGAGCTCTTGCAAAACAAGTATTATCAGATATTAAAATTAATGCATTTGTATCTTCAGTTGGTCATATTTTTATTGATAAACCATATCAAGATTTAGATTTTTCAAAAATAGAAACAAACCCTGTACGTTGTCCGGATAAAGCGTCTGCTGAAAAAATGGAAGCCTTTATTAAGCAAATAAGAAAAGAGGGTGATACTGTTGGAGGTACAGTAACTTGTGTGTTGCAAAATGTACCTATAGGATTGGGTGAGCCAGTATTTGATAAGCTGCATGCTGATTTAGGCAAAGCCATGCTGTCTATCAACGCGGTAAAAGGCTTTGAGTACGGAAGTGGCTTTTGCGGTGCTAAAATGAAAGGAAGTGAGCATAACGATTTGTTTAATGCAGATGGTAGTACAAAATCGAATTTGTCTGGAGGAATACAAGGAGGAATCAGTAACGGGATGGATATTTATTTTAGAGTAGCCTTTAAGCCTGTAGCTACCATAATGCAAAAACAAGAGACAATAGACAATCAAGGACGTATTGTTGACATGACAGGTAAAGGGCGTCATGACCCCTGTGTTGTACCAAGAGCTGTACCTATTGTAGAAGCTATGGCAGCATTAGTATTAGCAGATAATTATTTAATAAACCGAACAAACAGATTATAATAGATGAAAAAATTAGCATTGCACTGGAAGATTTTAATAGGAATGTTTTTAGGAATCGTTTTCGGATTTATAATGAATTCTGTTGATGGTGGAAAAGACTTTGTAAGTGATTGGGTAAAGCCATTCGGAACCATTTTTATCAACTTGCTAAAGTTGATTGCTGTACCGTTAATTTTAGCGTCATTAATTAAAGGGGTGTCAGATTTAAAAGATATTTCTAAAATTAAAAAAATGGGATTACGTACCATATCCATTTATATTGTCACCACTTTAGTTGCTATTGTTATAGGGTTAACTATAGTGAACACAATAAAACCCGGTGAGGGGATGTCTGCAGATACTATAGAAAAAATCAAGCAGAAGTATGTGTCTTCAGATGGTGTTGTAGATAAGATAAACAAAGCGAGTAATCAGGCTGATGCTGGCCCTTTACAGGCTTTGGTTGATATCTTTCCGAAAAACATTTTTGTGTCCTTAGGAGAAGCAAAAATGCTTCAAATCATATTCTTTGCCTTATTTGTTGGAATCTGTTTATTGTTAATTCCAGAGGAAAAAGCAAAACCAATGGTAGATTTCTTTGATTCGCTCAATGAAATAGTCATGAAAATGGTCGATTTAATAATGTTATCTGCACCGTATGCTGTATTTGCTTTATTGGCAAACGTTATTATTGCTTTTGATGATACAGAAATTTTAATCAAACTGTTATGGTATGCTATGTGTGTGGTACTTGGTTTGTTGTTAATGATTGGGTTTTATTTAATGCTTGTGAGTGTATACACAAAAAAATCACCACTATGGTTTTTAAAAGAATTAAGTCCGGCGCAATTATTAGCCTTTTCAACAAGTTCAAGCGCGGCAACATTACCGGTAACTATGGAACGTGTAGAAGAACATATGGGGGTTGATAAAGAAGTGTCTGGTTTTGTGCTGCCTGTAGGAGCAACGATTAATATGGATGGTACAAGCTTGTATCAAGGGGTTGCAGCAGTATTTATCATGCAAGTTATTTGGCCTGAAGGTTTAACCTTTACCAATCAACTGGTGATTGTGTTTACGGCGCTATTAGCATCAATTGGTAGTGCTGCAGTGCCAAGTGCAGGAATGGTAATGTTGGTAATCGTTTTAGAGTCTATAGGTTTTCCAGCGGAATTAATGCCTATTGGTTTGGCGCTTATTTTTGCTGTAGATAGACCTTTAGATATGTGCAGAACAGCGGTTAATGTTACTGGTGATGCTACGGTGTCTATGTTAGTAGCGAAGTCTTTAGGAAAGTTACACGAGCCAAAAGTTAAAAATTGGGACGATACCTATACAGGGAAGCTGTAAATTTTAGAATAAAGTGATATAAAACACCTTATTGGCTGAATAGTTAATAAGGTGTTTTTTTGTGCTGTGATTTCTTCAAGCGTCGAAATGACATTGATGATATTATAGTTTATGAATGGTCATTTCGAAACATAGTGTAACGGAGTGAGAAATCGCACACGGTAAATAGAGTTAATTAAATACGTTTTCTAAATATATGACCCTCCTTTGTTGGAATGAGAAGAAATATAAGAGGAGGAGAGTGTTGTGTTTTTAGTATTAGCTCTGGACTTATTTGAAAGCATAAAAAAAGCCAACGCATTGCGTTGGCTTTTTATTTAGTATATAACTTCTGGGTTGCATTAAAATTTAGCGCCAATTGTAAAGTTTATGGAGCTAAAAGGTGTGTCTCTTGTGTAATATTCATAGTCAAAACCATTGTAACTTTCTTGCTCAGTGTATTCAGTAACATTAGTAAATACAAAATCTAAACCTACAGCCAATACATTGTATCTGAATTTAATTTCAGGGTTAAATAGTATTCCACCACCAGTAAAATCATCAGTATCGTAATACTCATCATAATAAGAGTCATAATACTCATCAAAAATACCGATAACCACATTATACCCAACATTTAGGTTAACTTCTAAACCAATATTTTTCTTAAATTCAAACGCATTGGCAAAACCAACGTTTAAAACAGATCCTTGTATTGTAAGTGCATCACTTCCAAAATAAGTAGCGCCTCTGAACCACGTAGATTTTAAACCTGGTTTCCATACTTGATTGTCTCCAAAATACCAATAATTGGCTAATTTTAAACCAACACCAAAATCACCACTTGAGTAATCTGTGGTAGCTGTACCAATAAATGTTTCTACGCCAAAACCGCTTTTTAAAATTTTTGAAGCAACGTCTTGTTCTTGTGCTTTAGAGGTTGTTAAGCAAGCTAATGCAATAAGGGTAAATACTATTTTTTTCATAAGTTTTTAGTTATTTTTTTAAACAAATATACAACGATTAAATATAAAAAAACATACCTGAAACCGGGTATTTTTTGGTGTTATTCTAGTTATAAGTTAGACGCAAAAAAGCCAACGCATAGCGTTGGCTTTAAAGTGTTAAAATAATTTTTAGAACTTCTTAGTTAAGAAAATATCCTACTGATAATTGTAAAGTAGCATTAGTTTGATTGCTATTTTCTGCCCCATCATAGGTATTCACTAAACCTAAACTATATCTTAATGCGAAATTTAAACCAGAATCCATTTTATATCCCGCACCTATGTTTGCTCCAAAATCTATACTTGAGGTGTTTTTATTATGGTTAATTGGTTTACCATTACCTTTTGATTTGGCTGAAATTAAAAACCACAACTTGTGGCCCTGCCTCAAGACTTAACCCTTCAGCTACATAATATTTTCATATAACTGGTAATGTTATGTATGATAAATTATAGTTATAATTTGAGCCGGCACAATCAAATCTTGCACCTTGAAGGGAATACAATAGTTCAGGTTGTACTGATAACTTTTCAGTTAATTCAAGCTCTGCCATACCACCAATGTGAAACCCAGGTTTCATAGAAACGTTTGCCGTGTCTCCCACTAAAGTAGATAGGTTTAAGCCAGCTTTTGCGCCTAAAGTGACATCTAAACCATTAATTGTTTTTGGTAGGTCTTGCGCGTTAGATAATGTGAATACACATACTGCTAAAGCAGATAATATTATTTTCTTCATAAATGTTATTTTAAATAATTGGGTTATTTGGATTCGAATATACAATTTTATTAAATAGTATGTTTTTTAAACAAAAAAAAAGGCCAACGCATTGCGTTGGCCTTTTAAGTATTGTATTGAGTCCTAATTAGAACTTGTAATACTAAACCAAATTGTGCGTCAGCAAAAAAGTCTGTTTAAAGTATCTAAGTTACCGTTAATTTGAAGTTACTTTTCACGATTCTGCAGTTCCATCAGCTTCGTTCTTCATAGTGTCATATGAAGAAAAGCTAATTAAGTTAGCTAATCCTAAAGCAAAAGCAATGTAGTCTTTTACGAAGTAGTTCATAACTAACACCTAACACCAGCACCAATATCAAATCCAGAATTTTTCATCACTATTAGCACAATTTCCAGATAATCATATTCTCTGAAGAGTACATAATCCAACATCCTAATTCAGCATTGGTACTGAAACGCTTTCCTAATTCTAGGAGTCATGTAGTAACGTCCAAAAACACCAGCACCATAAACTACTGTTGGTTATCTTTATAATCGTTCACCATCCCATTATTCAGCTATATTTAGCAGACTCCGTATTCATTAATTTTACTCCTAGCAGCTAATATTTTCAGAAATACGAAATATCCGAGCTTTTGGGTTAGAGTTAAAGAGAAGTCAGATGAGCTATCATCTTTGTCATCTTCGTCAATATTCTGACATTAGATCCAATTGAAAAAGATCCAGAGATCAATCATGTCTCCTTTTGCAAATCCAAAAGCAGTTCCTTCAGTAGTTTCAGTTTCTTGTGCGTTAGAGAATGTGAATGCACATACAGCTAAAGCAGATAGTAATAATTTTTTCATCTTAAGTTTAATTTTAATAGTTAATCGAGGGGCAAATTTAGAACTATTTACAAGTACGCAAAACAAATTTGTAATGTTATTTTAACATATAAATTACGACACTGATTTCCTTAGTAAAACACTGATTAAGAGTGTGTTATGTGTTTGTTTGGTAGTTGGTTTATAATAAGCAGTGTCAGATAAAAAGCTAACCGCTAAAATGCGTAAAAAACAGGTGTTTGTTGGTTGCTGTTTAGCTATTGGTTTATTTTAAGTACATTTGAATTGACTAACAATATTGAAGTGTATATTATGAATATTATTATTATTAACGGGCCCGAATTTAAACTTACTTGGTAAAAGAGAAACCAATATATATGGTGATTTATCATTTCAAGAGTTTTTTGAGCAATTTTAAAAGAGAAGCATCCTTCATGTTAATTTAGACTATTACCAATCTAATATAGAAGGTGAGTTGATTGAGTAAAATTACAAGAAGTAGGGTTTACATACGATGGCATCATATTAAACGCTGCTGCTTATACACGCATACGTCTGTTGGTATTGCAGATGCAGTTGCCGGAATTACAACACCTGTTATTGAGGTGCATATTTCAAATACTTATTCAAGAGAGTCATTCAGGCATGTGTCATACTTAGCGCCAAACGCTAAAGGCGTTATTGTTGGTTTTGGTTTACAGAGTTACGAGTTGGCGTTACAAAGTTTTTTGAGTTAAAAGCGTGCTCTTTTTGTTTTGACACAAACGAACCGAAAAGTCATTTCTTAAGCTAGGGCATTGCTTTGCACCTCTTGTTTTCAAATCTGCATGCTTAAAGCTGTGCTTTGTACTTCCGATTTTCTGCTTGTTATGTTTTGTTGTGAAAATCAAAACTTAATTATCTATTGATAAAAATGTGTAAAAAAATTAGACTGTTAATTTTAACAGGAATTAAAAAAAGCGTTTTGTGTATTACAAAACGCTTTTTTTTTAGCTGTTATATATAAGGTTATAAATGAATCACTTCATCATAAGCATCAGCAACTGCTTCCATTACCGCTTCACTCATTGTTGGGTGAGGGTGGATAGCTTTTAAGACTTCATGACCAGTAGTTTCTAGTTTTCTACCTAAAACTGCTTCAGCAATCATATCAGTTACACCAGCACCAATCATATGGCATCCTAGCCATTCGCCGTATTTGGCATCAAAAATAACTTTTACAAAACCATCTTTTGTTCCAGCAGCACTTGCTTTACCAGAAGCAGAGAATGGGAAGTTACCAACTTTAATATCATAACCAGCGTCTTTGGCTTGTGCTTCGGTCATACCAACACTTGCAATTTCAGGAGAACAATATGTACATCCAGGAATGTTTCCGTAGTCAATTGGTTCAACATGTTGTCCAGCAATTTTCTCTACACATAAAATTCCTTCAGCAGAAGCAACGTGTGCTAAAGCAGGCCCAGGAGTAATATCTCCAATAGCGTAATATCCAGGAATGTTAGTTTGGTAGAAAGTCATTTACCAATACTTTATCTCTGTCCGTAACAATACCAACATCTTCTAAACCAATGTTTTCAATGTTTGTTTTAATTCCAACAGCAGATAATAAGATGTCAGCTTCTAAAATTTCTTCTCCTTTTTTAGTTTTTACTGTAGCTTTAATTCCGTTTCCAGAAGTATCAACAGAAGTTACTTCAGCAGAAGTCATAACTTTAATACCAGACTTCTTAAAAGATTTTTCTAATTGTTTAGATACTGCAGCATCTTCAACCGGTACAATACGTGGTAAAAATTCTACAACAGTTACTTCTGTTCCCATAGAGTTATAGAAGTAATGCAAACTCTACACCAATTGCTCCAGAACCCACAATAACAATTTTCTTTGGTTGCTCAGGTAATGTTAAGGCTTCTCTGTATCCAATAACTTTTTTACCATCTTGTTTTAAAGCAGGTAATTCTCTTGAACGAGCACCTGTTGCAATAACGATATGATCAGCACTGTATTCTGTTACAGTACCATCTTCAGCAGTCACATCTATTTTTTTACCAGGTTTTACTTTTCCGAAACCATTGATAACATCAATTTTGTTTTTCTTCATTAAAAACTTGATACCGTTACTCATACCTTCAGCAACGTTTCTACTACGTTTTACAACTTTAGTAAAATCTTTATCTGGGTTTTCTACAGATAAACCGTAGTCTTCAGCATGTTTTAAGTATTCGAATACTTGTGCAGATTTTAATAATGCTTTTGTAGGAATACATCCCCAGTTTAAGCAAATTCCACCAAGACTTTCTTTTTCAACAACCGCGACTTTAAATCCTAATTGTGATGCTCTAATAGCAGTAACGTAACCTCCTGGTCCAGAACCAAGAACTATAATATCGTATGTACTCATTTTAATGAATTTTTTATATCGTATTTTAAAGGGACGAATTTACGAAATGAAATTGAATTTTTTGATGAATGGTTTTTAAAAAATAAAAGCGCTTATAGTTTTAAAACCATGAGCGCCTTTACAATTATGTTTTTTTGAAGTTATAGCCTAACAGTAACATAACCTTTTCTTGTTTTTCTATAATGTGTATTATTCCATTTGTAATAGCGTTTTCCTTTAATATGAACAATTTTATGACCTCTTGGAGCAACTTTAACAATTGTAACTCTTTTATGAGTAGGTTGGCGTGTTGCGCAAGAAGTGATGATAGAAAAAGTAAATATAAGAGTGAGTAGTCGTAATATATTTTTCATGTCAAATAATTTTATGTTGTAATTATAAGACGTGTTAATAGTGAAAAGGTTTACTATGGTAAGGTTTTTAGTTGTCCTCTTGAAAGTTTAAAGAGATAGAATTTACACAGTAACGTACACCAGTTTCTGTTGGGCCATCATCAAATACATGTCCTAAATGTCCGTTGCAACTGGTACAGATAATTTCTGTTCTTATCATACCGTGAGAGTTGTCTTTTATATAAGTGATTTTTCCTTCAATGGCTTTGTCAAAAGACGGCCAGCCACAATGCGCTTCAAATTTTTGAGAACTTTCAAATAAAGGAGTGTCACAACCTTTACATGAATATGTGCCATTTTTTGAATGTATGTTATACACGCCAGTGTGAGGTCTCTCAGTTCCTTTTTGTCTTAGAACATGATATTCTTCTTCTGAAAGTTTAGTTTTCCAGTATTCTTCTGATGTTGTGTTCTTATTGTTACTCATCTTTTGGTATAAATTTTAAAGCTACTGAATTTACACAATAGCGTTTTCCGGTTGTGTGTTTTGGGCCATCATTAAACACATGTCCCATATGACCGTTACACATGTTGCAATGTATTTCTGTTCTTGTATAACCTAAGTCTGAATCTGTTGTGTAAGCGATATTTTTTTTAATTGGCCTGTCAAAAGATGGCCATCCTGATTTTGAATCATATTTATGTTCCGATTTAAATAAAGGTGTATTGCACCCTTTACAAAGATAGGTTCCTTTTTTGTAGAATTTGTCATAGGTTCCAGAAAACGCGCGCTCCGTTTCTGATTTCCTTAAAACTTCATATTCAATATTTGATAATTGCGTTTTCCATTCGGTATCAGTTTTTTTAATTTTTAAAGTTTTGTTGTTTTGCGCAAACATTGATAAGTTTGTAAAACTTAAAAGAATCAATATTAGATGATATGTTTTCATTTGTATTGTTTTTATAAAATTAATAACTAACTTTAGATTAATCAAATTAAAATTTATTCAAAATGTATATAAAACGTTTTATTTTACTAGCTTCAATAGTGTTAGTCGTAACATCTTGTAAAACCAATCCGTTTACAGGGAAAAAAATGTTAAATGCCTATTCTAATGCACAATTATTTCCAACTGCATTTCAACAATATGATCAGTTTTTAGGTGAAAATAAAGTTATTAAAGGCACTAAAGATGCTGAAATGATTACTCGTGTAGGTGAACGTATTGCAACAGCGGCAGAACGTTGGTTAAATGCAAATGGCTATGAAGGGTATTTGAAAGACTATAAATGGGAGTATAACTTAGTAGATGATAAAACTGTAAACGCTTGGTGTATGCCAGGTGGTAAGATTGTGTTTTATACGGGTATTTTGCCGGTTGCAGAAAATGAAACAGCTATCGCAGCAATTATGGGACACGAAGTAGCACATGCGTTAGCAGATCATGGTGGACAGCGTATGACAGCTGGAACAATTCAACAAGCAGCAGGAACAGCCATCGCAATAGGAACTGATGTTGGTGGTATGGATTCTGGTACTCAAGGCTTAGTGATGCAAGCTTATGGTATTGGAAGTCAGGTAGGAGGTATGCTACCTTTTAGTAGAAGTCATGAAACGGAAGCTGATAAAATTGGTTTGATATTGATGGCAATTGCAGGTTATAACCCAGATGAGGCCTCAAAACTATGGGAAAGGATGAAAGCTAATAGTGGTGGGCAAGCACCACCAGAATTACTGAGTACTCATCCTTCTAATGATTCAAGAATTGCTAATTTAAAAGAGTTAGCACCTTCAGCAAAAGTAGAGGCTAAAAAGTTTGGGATAACTTCTTTCAGGCCATTAGGCGCAAAATTAAATTAAGATATTCATATAATATTGTATTTTCGAAGCTGTTCAATTAATTGAGCAGCTTTTTTAATTTAGAAAATATATGAGATCATTTCAAAAAGGGAATAAGAAAGTTTTAAATGCTTGGGCATTTTATGATTGGGCAAACTCTGTATATAGTTTAACAATTGTATCTGCAGTATTCCCATTGTTTATAGGAGCGTATTTGAAAAGCTTATCAATTGAAAAACTTAATGTGTTTGGTGGTGAAATTTCACACACAGCATTAATGACGTATACCACAGCATTTGGGTTTTTAATAGTTGCGATAATATCACCTATACTTTCAGGAATTGCAGATTATAAAGGAAATAAGAAATTTTTCCTTCGGTTTTTTTGCTATTTAGGATCAGTATCTTGTATGGGGTTATTTTTCTTTTCAATTGACTATATCTACATCAGTTTATTGTTTTATGTAATGGCTTTAATTGGGTTTTGGGGGAGTCTAGTTTTCTATAATTCATATTTACCTGATATTGCTTTTAAAGAGCAACAAGATGCTATTAGTGCAAAAGGGTATGCTATGGGGTATATCGGTAGTGTTATTTTATTAGTAATTAATTTAGCAATGATTATGTTGGCGCCTAAAGAAAATGCGTTATTGATGATGCGTTATTCTTTTGTGTTGGTAGGTGTTTGGTGGTTTGGTTTTAGCCACTATACATATAAATACTTACCAAACTTAAAAAACGAGAACAAAGTCACAAAACATGTGTTCTTAAACGGTTTTAAAGAATTAAAGGCTGTTTGGAGTGAATTACAAACTCAATTGCGATTAAAAATTTACTTGGCAGCATTTTTTGTTTACAGTATGGCTGTGCAAACAGTAATGTTAGTAGCATCGTTTTTTGGTGAAAATGAAATTGCTTGGGAAGACAATGGTATCGATAAAACTTTGGGATTAATCATAAGCATTTTAATTATTCAAATAATAGCTGTTTTTGGCGCATTCTTAACATCGTATATATCAAAGAAAATAGGTAACATTACAACGTTGATTATTATTAATATCATATGGGTGCTGATTTGTGTTTTTGCATATTTTGTAATCACGCCTAATGATTTCTTTATTACTGCAGGAGTTGTTGGTATTGTAATGGGAGGAATTCAATCATTATCAAGGTCAACTTATGCTAAGTTTTTACCAGATACTAAAGATACCACATCATATTTTAGTTTTTACGATGTTGCAGAAAAAATAGGTATAGTTATAGGTATGGGAATATTTGCCTCTGTTGAAGTGATAACGGGTTCTATGCGTAATGCCATATTATTTTTAGTAGCCTTCTTTGTTTTAGGTGTTGTAATTCTTTTTAGAGTACCTAAAAAAATCAAATAATTTTGTTATGTTTGTGAGATATAGATAAAACTAAAACTAATATGAAGCCCTTAAAATTTACTTACTTACTAGTGTTGCTTACTAGTGTTGCATTTCTTTCTTGTGAAAATGAGCCATTAACGGGTACGTTTACTGATGAGATTTTGGTAGATTCTGAAGGAGATGGAAATGGTGGTACAGATGTATCTGAACCATTTTACGCTAAAGTTAACGGGAATGAATTTGTTGAAACAACATTAGAGGCTTATGTCTTTAATGGTAAAATATTTGTAAGAGCTTATAACGCTTCAGGAAGTGCTATCATTATTGGTATGCCTGATACTGTGTCTGAGAGTTCATTTGATTTTAACGGTTCAGAATATACTGCAACTTATGAAGATGCTAATACTCCACCAAATGTTTTTACTATTGCAGATTCAGGTGAAGTAACAATAGTAACCCATAATGTTGATGATAATATTATCGAAGGAGTTTTTAATTTTGTATCAACACCAGGTTCAAGTATATCACCACAGTATAATATCACTGAAGGTGTTTTTAGTGTTAGTTACTAATAAAATATTTTACTAAAATTATGAAAGTATCAAATAGAATATTAAAATTGTTTTTATTAGCTACTGTTTTTGTGGCATGTAACGCTGAAGATCCAGCTAGTTTAAATGCAGATTTGCACCCAGTTGATGAAGATACTCTTCCGGTTTCTGCAGGTACATTTACAGCAACTATTGAGGGTGATCCATACGAAATTGATATTGCAACAGCTATAGTTGAAAATAATGTAATTACTATTACTGGTAAAAAAGGTGATGAAACAGTTACTTTACGTATGCCTTCAAATATAGCACCAAATAGTGTGGCTAATCCATATATTTTAGGTGGAGCTGAAGCTACTTATTCAGGGTTTTATAATACAGTTGTAGCAACTGATACTCAACTTGCTGAAATTGCTGAGGCTACTACTTTAAATGACTTACAAGTGTTTTTTGATGATGCAGTTTGGGAAACTAATGCTGCTTCAGCTACAATATTAGGAGGGACAACTACAATTAAAAGTTTAAAAAACGTACAGATTAATACCGGGAATACAGATACAGATGGATCCCCAATTTTTGCACTTGTAACACAAGAATTAAGAATAGATGTGCAAACTACAATTTCTGGAACTTATCAATTTGGCGCAGTTAATGTAGCTTATTATAATGCAGGAGGTGCTGGTGGAAATGTTTTTGATACTGATGTAACTGTTGATAATGGAAGTGTAACTTTAGATATAAACACAGATAGTAAATTAATTTCTGGAACATTTAATTTTGATGGAACAGAAACATATACATCAACTGCAACACCGCAGAGTGGGCCTGATTATGATGGTGACGGATTGTTTGATGGAGCTTATGGTATTGAAGGTACTGAAATTGGTTTAGGGTATAACCCAAATAACCCTTGTAGCCCAATTATGCCAGAAGGATATACAGGTTATGATGCTACAAATACTATTTGGTTAGGTACACATCCAATGTATAATGATCCTACTCATCCTAATTACCCTACGGCAATGCCTGATTGTAATGGAAATGGGATTTCTAATCAAGATGAATTGTTAGCAGGAAATGACCCTTATGCAGGTAATGTTGATACTGATGGTGATGGTGTGAGTGATGCGCAAGAAGAATTAGATGAAACTGATGCGTCAGACCCTTGTGATCCTTCACAAATTGAATTATACATGAATTATGATGACACAAACCCTACATGGGCTGCTGCTGATTGTGATTCAGATACTGTGATTAATGCAGATGAGCTAACAAATGGGACTAATCCTTATTTTATGGATTATTTAACTAAATCTTTTACAGAAGGAGATTTTACATATGTACCTTATAGTGATATTGCAGGACCAACAGTTAAGAGAGGGTTAAACATCTCAAGTCATGATATTGCTAATAAACAAATAGCTGGAACATATAGTTTTGTTGCTGTATCTGTAGGAGAAGAATCGCCAAGATGGTATTTGGTTACTGATGGAACATTTGATGTTACTTATATTGATCCAACTGAAGATTAATAAATAATATTTTTAAAAAAAAAGCAATCTTAAAAAGGTTGCTTTTTTTTTGCTCTAACTTTAGCTGTGGCATATTAATTGACCTACTTACTAAGAGAATAATACATTTTAATATTAATACAGTAAATATTGTAATTAGAGTGTTTTATAAGATAATAATGATAAATAGTGTTCTGTTGTAATGACAGAATGACAAAATAGATATATGAGTAATTCAGAGTTTTTAAATATGGACAGTTTGTCACTACAGGGTATTGATGAAGGTACAGAGTTTATACCATTAATGACGAGTGAGGATGAAGAGGAAATTGCAAATGAAGAAATCCCTCAAGAACTACCAATATTGCCATTGCGTAATACTGTGTTGTTTCCTGGTGTTGTAATACCAATTACAGCTGGTAGAGATAAATCTATCCAATTGTTAAATGACGCTTATGCTAATAAGCAAGAAATTGGCGTTGTTGCACAAAAAGACGCCTCAATTGAAGATCCTTCTGTAACAGATATCAACACAACCGGTACTGTTGCTAAAATCTTACGTGTGTTGAAAATGCCTGATGGCAACACAACGGTAATTATTCAAGGGAAAAAGAAGTTCTCAATTAACGAAATCGTTAAGGAAGAGCCGTATTTGGTAGCTTCAGTTAATGAAATGCCAGAAGATAAGTCTGTTGTTAATGATGAAAAGTTTAAAGCAATTATTGACTCTATAAAAGAATTGTCTTTAAAAATTATCAAAGAAAGTCCGAACATTCCTACTGAGGCAACATTTGCTATAAAAAATATTGAAAGCAGCTCGTTTTTAATCAATTTTATATCTTCTAACATGAGTTTAAAAGTTCAGGAGAAACAAACATTGTTAGAAACTAAAGACTTGTCTGACCGTGCTTTAGCGACGTTAAAGCATATGGATATGGAAATGCAAAAACTGTCTTTAAAAAACGATATTCAGTCTAAAGTGCGCAATGATTTAGATCAGCAACAACGTGAGTATTTCTTGCAACAACAAATGAAAACCATCCAAGAGGAATTGGGTGGCGTATCTTATGAAGCAGAAATAGAAGAGATGCGTACCAAGTCAAAATCTAAAAAATGGGACGATAAAACAGGAGAGCATTTTGAAAAAGAATTAGCAAAAATGTCACGTATGAATCCTCAAGTGGCTGAGTATTCTATTCAAAGAAACTATTTAGAGCTGTTTTTAGAATTGCCTTGGAACGAGTTCACTAAAGATAAGTTTGATTTAAAACGCGCACAGAAAATTTTAGATAGAGATCATTATGGTTTAGAAGATGTTAAACGTCGTATCATTGAATATTTAGCAGTATTGAAATTACGAAATGATATGAAGTCGCCAATTTTGTGTTTATATGGTCCTCCAGGTGTTGGTAAAACTTCTTTAGGGAAATCTATAGCTGAAGCTTTAGGGCGTGAATATGCACGTATTTCTTTAGGAGGTTTACGCGATGAGGCTGAAATTAGAGGTCATAGAAAAACATATATTGGTGCAATGCCAGGACGATTAATTCAGAGTTTGAAAAAAGCAGGAACATCAAATCCAGTTTTTGTATTAGATGAGATTGATAAGTTATCTAATTCTCATCAAGGTGATCCATCTTCTGCAATGTTAGAAGTTCTTGATCCTGAGCAAAACTCGGAGTTTCATGATAATTTTTTAGAGCTTGGTTATGATTTGTCAAAAGTGATGTTTATTGCTACTGCAAATGATTTGTCTACAATTCAACCTGCGTTGAGAGATCGTATGGAAATTATTGATGTGAGTGGCTATACAATTGAAGAGAAAGTAGAAATTGCTAAAACTCATTTACTAACCAAACAATTAAAAGAGCACGGTTTATCTTCTAAAGATTTAAAAATCGGGAAGAAAGAATTAGAGTTAATAGTTGAAGGGTATACAAGAGAATCTGGTGTTAGAGGATTAGATAAAAAAGTAGCTAAAGTGGTTCGTTTTGCTGCGAAATCTATAGCGATGGAGGAAGAGTATAATCTAAAAATCACAAAAGATGATGTAATTAAAATACTTGGACCTGCACGATTAGAGCGTGATAAATATGAAAATAACGATGTTGCAGGTGTGGTTACAGGTTTAGCTTGGACAAGTGTTGGAGGTGATATTTTATTTATAGAGTCGATACTATCTAAAGGGAAAGGTGTATTATCAATCACTGGAAACTTAGGTAAAGTGATGAAGGAGTCAGCTACAATTGCTTTAGAGTATATTAAAGCAAATGCTGATTTATTTAAAATAAATCCTGAAGTATTTGAGAAGTACAATATTCATATTCACGTGCCAGAAGGTGCAACACCAAAAGATGGGCCGAGTGCAGGTATTACGATGCTTACATCTTTAGTGTCTTTATTCACGCAAAAGAAAGTAAAGAAGAATATTGCCATGACAGGTGAAATTACATTAAGAGGTAAAGTATTACCTGTTGGTGGGATTAAAGAAAAAATATTAGCAGCTAAACGTGCAAAGATTAAAGAACTGATTTTATGTGTTGATAATAAAAAAGATATTCTAGAAATAAAAGAAGAGTATTTAAAAGGATTAACTTTTCATTATGTGTCTACAATGGCAGAAGTGATTGCCTTAGCGATTACTAATCAGAATGTAAAGAATAAAAAATCATTATAAATAAAGGCCTCAGTAATGAGGCTTTTATGTTTATTTAAAATAATTGAGATTTGAATTCGTTTTCAGACTTAGATTTAGTTATTTTGTAGTTATGATTAGAAAAATCAGTTTTTTAATACTATTCTCTTTTATGTTGACATCTTATGCGCAAATAGGAGGGAAACATACTTATGAGTTTTTAAACTTAGTCAGTTCGCCTAGGCAAGCTGCTTTAGGGGGTAAAGTGTTGACTAATAATGACTGGGATACCTCTCAGGCACTACATAACCCATCTGCTATTAATGAAGAAATGGAAGGTCAATTAGCCTTAAATTTTGTTAATTATTTTGCTGACATCAATTATGGTAGTGTATCATACGCAAAAAGTTTTGGTAATAAGAAACATCTAATTGCTGCTGGAATCACATATATTGATCATGGTGATTTTGATGGTTATGATAATTACGGTACCTCTACTGGTGAGTTTACAGGTAACGAATTTGCTTTAACAGTAGGGTACAAGTATAATGTGCCAAATACTGATTTGAAATTAGGAGCAAACGGAAAATTTATATCTTCAAAACTAGAAACTTACTCTTCTATAGGTGCTGCGTTAGATTTGGCAGCTTTATATGAATTTAAAGAATCTAATTCAGTAATAACACTTGTTGCATCAAATTTAGGAGGGCAGTTTACTGCTTATGAAGAGACTAAAGAAAGTATACCGTTTCATGTTGATCTTGCTTTTGCTAAAAAATTAGAAAACTTACCATTAAAGTGGCATATTGTATTTGAAAATTTACAACAATGGGATTTGTCGTTTGAGAACCCAAATAGAGGAGAAGAAGATTTAGACGGAACTACGACTCCTGAAAATATATCGGTTTTCAATAAATTCATGCAGCATTTAGTGATTGGAGGAGAATTATTTCACGGCAAAGCATTGAATTTAAGATTAGGATATAATTTTAGACGAGGACATGAATTAAAAATTGAAGACAATAGGGTTTTTGCTGGTATTACAGCAGGTTTCGGATTGAAATTAAACAAATTCAGAGTTAATTATGCTTTTCAAAAATTTAGTGCAGCAACAAGTGTGCATACCTTTGGGTTAAATATAAATTTACAGTAAGTTGAGCTCAAAAAAAATCACTATCGCTATAGATGGCTATTCATCTACTGGAAAAAGTACGATTGCTAAACAATTAGCAACTAAACTTGGTTATGTATATGTTGATACTGGAGCAATGTATAGAGCAACAACGTTGTACGCTTTAAATAACGGTTTTATTACAGAGGATACCTTTAATGTTAACGATTTTGTTTTAGAATTACATAAAATTTCAATTTCATTTCAATTCAATCCAGAATTAGGGTTTGCAGAAGTGTATTTGAATGGAAAAAATGTAGAAAAAGAAATTAGAACCATGTATGTGTCAGGTTTCGTAAGCAAAATAGCTACAGTACCTGAAGTAAGATACCGTTTAGTAAAGCAACAACAATTAATTGGTGAATCTAGCGGTATAGTTATGGATGGTAGAGATATAGGAACCGTTGTGTTTCCAAATGCTGAATTAAAATTGTTCATGACGGCTTCAGATCAAGTCAGAGCACAACGTCGTTTTGATGAGTTGGTAGCTAAAGGTGATGAAGTAACATATGAAGAGGTGTTGCAAAATGTTCGCGAACGTGATTATATAGATTCTAATAGAGAGAATTCTCCGTTATTAAGAGCTTCAGACGCTATTGAGATAGATAACTCTAACCTTGGTATTGAGGAACAGTTTAAAAAAATTTTGCGATTTGTAGAAGACGCAAAAAAATAATATTGTAATAAAAAAAGCAGCTCATAGAGCTGCTTTTTTTTAATGATTGTTGTAACACAATACTTATTCTTTAGCTAAGTTTTTCATTTCGCTCTCAATCATGTCATAGAACTGATCAATCTTTGGTAATACAACTATTCTTGTACGTCTATTTTTTGCTCTGTTTTCTGCGGTATCATTATTGGTTAATGGTACATAATGACTCCTTCCTGAGGCGATCAATTGTTCTGGTTTAACATCTAAGCTTTCTAAAACACGAACTATAGAAGTTGCACGCTTTACACTTAAATCCCAGTTATCAATTAAAACACCTCGGTTGTAAGACTTATTGTCTGTATGACTTTCTACTAAACATTCGAAATCTGGTTTGCTATTAACAACTTTTGCTACTTTAGCTAACACATCTTTTGCTTTTGTTGTAACATCATAACTACCACTTTTAAATAGTAATTTATCGGCTATAGATATAAATACTACGCCTTTTTCTACATTAACATTTATATCAGGGTCATTTATGCCAACTTCACGTTTTAAACTGGTTACTAAGGCCAAAGTAACACTATCCTTTTTAGTTAAAGCGTCTTGTAAGCGGTTGATTTTTAAATCTTTTTCTTTTAAACTCTCTAAAGATTTTTCAAGATTTTCTGCACCTTTAGTGGTAAGTACAGTCAGGTCTTTAGAGCTTTGAATTAAACTGTTATTTGTTTTTCTTAAATCTGCAAGTTGCTCTTCTAAAGCTTTAGCACGAGCAGAGAAAGATGCTTTATCTTCTAAGCAGCTATTTAACTTTACAGTAGCTGAATTTAATAAATTTTGTGTTTTTTGTTGCTGCTCTTCTAAAGCTGTGAATTTCTTTTGCGACACGCAAGAGCTTAATAAAGTTGCAGTAATTACAGGAATAAACAATTTTGTTCTCATAAGTTATTAATTTAGTATACGAACAAAGTTAAGGATTATAAGTAAGGAGAATATGAGCTTAACACTTTTTTAACCCAATTTATATGTGCGCACGAGAAGACTCGAACTTCCACGGAGTTTCCTCCACCAACCCCTCAAGCTGGCGCGTCTACCAATTCCGCCACGTGCGCATTTAAGTAGTAAACAAAAAAAGTTAAGCTCCTGCTTAACTTTTTGTGATCTGGCTGGGGCTCGAACCCAGGACCCTCTCCTTAAAAGGGAGATGCTCTACCAACTGAGCTACCAGATCTAATTTCAGTATGTAAGTTAACTTTAAAAAGTTATTTTTGTGATCTGGCTGGGGCTCGAACCCAGGACCCTCTCCTTAAAAGGGAGATGCTCTACCAACTGAGCTACCAGATCTACAAACATATTCGTGATTGCGGGTGCAAATATAAGAGGAATAATTAATTTACCAAGTGTTTTTTTTTGATATTTTTTCGAATTTTTTTCAAGATATTTGTAACCGATTAATTAAGAGCAATTAATACATTATGATAATTACATTGTTAGGTTATATGGGGTCGGGAAAATCAACAATTGGACAACAATTGGCACTCGTTTTGGGTTATGAGTTTATTGATTTAGATACTTATATTGAAGCTAAAGAAGGATACACCATTTCTGAGATATTCAAAAATAGAGGAGAAATCTATTTTAGAAAGAAAGAACATGGTTATTTGAATGATATAATAACTCTAAATACAAATACTATATTATCCTTAGGTGGTGGTACACCATGTTATGCTAATAATATGCAATTATTAAATGCAAATAATATTATATCTTATTATTTAAAACTACTTCCAGGCAGTTTAGTAGAGAGGTTGTTTGCTGAAAAAGAACACAGACCATTAATTAGCCATTTGAATACTAAAGAAGCCTTGCAAGAGTTTATAGCTATTCATTTATTTGAACGTCAAAGCTACTATGAGCAGGCTTTACATATCTTAAAATCCGACAACTTATCTGTAAAGGAAATAGTAGAACTTATTGTTAAGGATTTATACTAATACAGCTGTAGCCTCATTATTGCTATCAAAAACTATTTCAACATGTTCATTAATAGATGTTGAAAGTGATAAGCCTTTAAAGTCAGCTTTAATTGGATATTTTTTATGATTTCTATTAATCAACACAGCAGTTTTTAATTGTTTTAAAGAGATATTTAAAAAATGTTTTACAGCATAAATTAACGTAGCTCCAGAATGTAGAACATCATCAATTAAAACTACCGAAGAATTAGAGTACTCTTTTGTAGAAATGGATAATTTAACCTCTTTTAAAAGATCCTTTTTATTAATAAAAACTTCACAAAGTATAATTTCAACAGTTGAATAGTCAGCAATAGCTGTTTTCAGTTTTTCGGCAATAAGAAACCCATTTTTTGAAATACCAGCCAAAACAATTTTTTTTTCATCAATATTACTTTCAAGAATTTGCAGTGCAATTCTTCTTATTTTATGATTGATTTGGGTATTCGTAAGAATGATGTTATTTTCTGTTTTCATTGCTTTTGTAATTGATAATTATCAAAATTACATAATTTATTCTTCTTCAAAGTTATAATCTTCAAGATCTCTTCTGTCTTTTTTTGTTGGCCTTCCAGTACCTTTTTTACGGTAATAGTCTTTTGAGTATTTTAAAAGGTCTAAATGCTCAAAAGCTTCTTTTGGTGTAAGGTCTTTTCTGTAAATGTCTACTAATTTTGCGCCAACTCTGTTATTAGGGGTATCTATAACCTGAACAATGTAATTTATCTGATTTTTTCTAACGGTAATTTTATCGGTTGCATAAACTTCACGAGCAGGTTTTACTTGAGAGTCGTTAATTCTTACATGTCCTTTTTTGCAGGCTTCTGTAGCTAAACTTCTAGTTTTGAAATAACGGATACACCATAAATATTTATCGACTCTCATTTTCTCTAAAATCAATGTTAAAATAAAAACAAAAATAAGATAAAATTGTATCTTGCGTGCAAAATATGAATATGATGAATAGAATTTCTAAAAATATATTACTAATTGTTGCGCTTATAAGTTTGTTTTCTTGTAAAAAAGATGATGTGGAATATTTTGATTTAGTTGATATTGCTGATCAAGCAGAGGTAGATGATGAGCTTTTAATTGAATTTCTTTCAACTCATTATTACAATGAAGAAGAGTTTGCTAACGCCAATAATATTAGTGGTTTTAATTATGATATTAAAATTTCTGAAGATGCTGAGGTTACTGGATATGATTCTAACGGTGACGGTGAAATAGATTCTAATGATATAGATAATACTACATTATATACAAGACAGCGCTTAATTGATATTATTGAAACAAAATCAATTTTAGACAATGATGTTGCGCAGAACTTATATATTCTAAGAGTTAGAAATGGTGAAGGTCTTGAGCAACCTAAATTTTGTGATTCTACATTTTTATCATACAAAGGGGTTGAATTAAATGATTCAATACCTTTTGATGAACAAATACACCCTGTTTGGCTAGATTTATCAACATCGATAAAAGGGTTTTCAGAATCAATTTCGGATAACTTTAAAACAGCCTCTTCTAGTACTCCAAATGGTGATGGAACAAATACTTTTACAGATTATGGTGTTGGTGCGGTTTTTATACCTTCAGGTTTAGGTTATTTTGCAGATCCTCCTGTGTCAATTACTCCATATGCATCGTTAGTATTTACATTTAAAGTGATGAATATGATTGTAACAGATCATGATCAAGATGGAGTGCCTACATATTTAGAAGATTTAGATGGAGACCATAATTTAGCAACTGATGATACTGATAATGACTTGATTCCAAATGCAGCTGATAATAATGATGATAATGACCCAATTTTAACCATAAATGAAGATATTGATGGAGATGGTGATCCTACAAACGATGATACTGATGGTGATGGTGTACCAAACTATCTTGATTCAGATAGTTAATATTTATAATAAGTATAGCAATAAAAAACCACTCAATTGAGTGGTTTTTTATTGCTATTAAAGCTGTTAACTAAGTTGTATAGACTTCTTTGAATTAAACTTATTAATATGAAACATTAACAATCAATAGTGTTAGTTAACAGCCAAAATATCATTGCTCCATTTTAAAGTAGTAATCAGCAGAATGTTTTCCAGAACCATACACAATAAAGAATACAGATAGTAACAGAATAATGATTGCTGTAACAAGGTTTAAAGCATTCATAATACCTAAAACATTTATTAAAACAGCACCAACTAATACGGGTATTTGTGCAATTAGTGCCCATCTTGTTAGGAGCCCGAATATGATTAGTATTCCGCCAATTAAATGAGCGGGAACTACGTAATGCAATAAAATTATTTCTCCAACATAATTTTTTAATGGTTCTATTAATTCTGCAAGGACAAGTGAGTTGCTCATAAAATAAAGTCCTTTATAGAATATAAAAGCGCCAAGACCTATTCTTATTAGATCTAATGGGTAATATGTATGTGAGTTAGCCCATTTATTTAAGTGTTTTAAAGTCCCCATAATATCGTTTTAGATACTATAAGTTACAAAAATAAATACAAAAAACCTATATAAATTATTGATATATAGGTTTTTATGGTATTGTTGAAATGCGTTTTATACTTGAATAACACCCATGTTAAATGGTTTTTCAATAGGAGCGTGGTCTGCAGCTTCTATACCCATAGAAATCCACTTACGTGTATCAAGTGGATTAATTACAGCATCTGTCCAAATTCTAGATGCTGCATAATATGGTGATATTTGATTATCGTAACGGGCTTTAATAGTATTGAAAAGTTCTGCTTCTTTTTCAGGTGTAATCTCTTCACCTTGTTTTTTTAATGATGCAGTTTCTATTTGTAGTAAAACTTTTGCTGCAGAGTTTCCACTCATTACAGCTAGATTAGCACTTGGCCAAGCAAAAATTAATCGAGGGTCATAAGCTTTACCACACATGGCATAATTACCTGCGCCATATGAGTTACCAATGACAACAGTAAACTTAGGTACTACAGAGTTACTTACGGCATTAACCATTTTTGCGCCATCTTTAATGATGCCACCATGTTCGGACTTACTTCCAACCATAAATCCAGTAACATCTTGTAAGAATACTAAAGGGATTTTCTTTTGGTTACAATTGGCAATAAAACGAGTGGCCTTGTCAGCAGAGTCTGAATATATCACTCCGCCAAATTGCATTTCACCTTTTTTGGTTTTTACTAATTTTCGCTGATTTGCAACTATACCTACTGCCCAACCATCAATTCTAGCATAACCTGTAATCAAACTTTGTCCGTAACCAGCTTTGTATTCGTCAAATTCAGACTCATCAACCATTCGTTTAATGATTTCCATCATGTCGTATTGTTCAGCTCTTGATTCTGGTAATATTCCGAATATCTCTTCAGGGTTTAATTTCGGATGCTTAGGTTCTGTTCTGTTGTAGCCAGCTTTATCAAAATCACCAATGCGCCCCATTGTTCTTTTAATAGTGTCTAACGCATCTTTATCATCTTTTGCTTTATAGTCCGTCACACCAGAAATTTCACAGTGTGTTGTTGCGCCACCAAGAGTTTCGTTATCAATCGTTTCTCCAATTGCAGCTTTTACTAGATAACTTCCTGCTAAAAAGATACTTCCGGTTTTATCAACTATCATCGCTTCGTCGGCCATAATTGGTAAATAAGCACCACCAGCAACACAACTTCCCATTACAGCTGCAATTTGTGTAATGCCCATACTACTCATTACTGCATTATTTCTAAAAATTCTTCCGAAGTGCTCTTTGTCAGGGAAAATTTCATCTTGCATAGGCAAGTAAACTCCTGCGCTATCAACTAAATATATAATTGGTAATTTATTCTCGATAGATATTTCTTGAGCTCTTAAGTTTTTTTTCGCTGTAATTGGGAACCAAGCACCTGCTTTTACGGTAGCATCGTTTGCTACAACTATACATTGCTTACCTTCTACGTAACCAATTTTAACAACTACACCAGCAGATGGACATCCGCCGTGCTCTTCGTACATGTCTTCTCCAGCAAACGCTCCAATTTCTATCGAGGGTTTTTTCTTATCTAACAAATAATCGATTCGTTCACGTGCAGTCATTTTACCTTTTGAATGATGCTTGTCAATTCTTTTTTGACCTCCACCAAGTTTTACTTTGGCAAAACGTTGTTTTAAATCTGAAAGTAATAATTTATTGTAGTCCTCGTTTTTATTGAATTGTATGTCCATTTGTATCGTTAAATTGGAGTGCTAATGTACAAACTTAATTCCCTAAAATCAATAGTGAATCAATTATATGGAGGCCTAGGTATTATTTTCCTAGGTAAATAATTTTTTTTATTGTAAATTTGTATAAAATAATAGGAATGGAATTTAAAACAGTTACATCGAAAACAGTATTATCTACAAATGGCTATAAAGCAAAAGCCGCATCTAGATGTCATAACTTAAATATGGATTGGTCGGTTGATGAAGGAGGGGAAGATTCAGCAGCAACACCAGTAGAATATTTATTAGCTGCGATTGGTGGTTGTGTAAGTATGACTTTACGTGTGTTTGCAAATCACAAAAAATGGGATTTAGGAGAAATAACTGTCAATGTTATTCAGAAGAAAAAACTTACAGTAGAAGGTGTAATTACTTACGTAGTTGAGGAAATTTCATTTGAGAAAGAAATTTCTAGTGAGCAAAAGGTTAAGCTATTGGCTATGGCAGAAAAATGTCCAGTAGCACAATTATTAAAAAATGAAACTAAAATTAATTCAAAAATAATTTAACACATGAAAAAAATTATAGCAATAGGAGGAAGTAATAGTATAAACTCAATTAATAAAACATTAGCGGTTTATACAGCAAAATTATCCAAAAACACTGTAGTAAAAGAATTAGATTTAAATGATTATAAATTACCGCTTTACGGTATTGATTTAGAAAATGAAAACGGAATACCACAAGACGCTCATAATTTATTAAACGAAATAAAGGAAGCTGACGGAATTGTATTGTCTTTAGCAGAGCATAATGGCGCATATAGTACTGCTTTTAAAAATGCTTTTGATTGGATGTCACGTATTGATGGCAAATTATGGTCAGAAAAACCAATGCTTTTATTGGCAACATCTCCTGGGGCTAGGGGTGGAGCTACTGTATTAGATATTGCGAAAAATAGATTTCCTTATATGGGAGGAAATGTTATTGAGGCAATATCATTTCCATCATTTTTTGATAATTTCAAAGACAATACAATCATTGATAATACATTAAAAGTGTTGGTTGAAAAGGCAGTTGTAAAACTGGAAAATCATATAAAATAAACTATGGGAGATATTTCAAAAGACATACAGTCAAATTTTCCTTCTGAAAAAGTAAAAGCATTAATCAATATTAAATATACATCAAATTGGTTATTACATAATGAGGTTCTTTTTTTTAAGCCTTACGGTATTTCCCCTCAACAATACAATATATTAAGAATATTAAGAGGAGCTGGTGAAGCGATTAAAGCCCAGTTGGTTAAAGAACGTATGATTGAACGATCTCCTAACACAACTCGCTTGTTGGATAAGTTATTTGATAAGAAATTAATAAACCGTCATCGTTGTGAAATGGATAGAAGAGTGGTTTATATTGAAATATCTCAGAAAGGTTTGTTGCTTCTCTCCGAAATTGATGTTGCTGAAAAATTAGATTTTCTGAGTAATATCTCTGAAGAAGAAGCGAAATGCTTAAGTGATTTATTGGATAAAATAAGGTAGCTATGGAGTTAAATACAATTAAACATATAGGAAAAAGTGAATTAGTTAATATGGGACCAATTCAGTTGCATCAACCAATACCTTCAACACGTATTGAGTCAGCTGATCCGTTTATATTGTTGCACCATTATGGTCCGTATGAAATTAATAGTGATAATAATCCGTTTGATTTGGGGCCTCACCCACATAGAGGGTTTGAACCAATAACTTTCTTAATTCAAGGAGAACAATTACATAGAGACTCTTTAGGTAATGAAAGTGTGGTCAAGTCTGGAGATGTACAATGGACTACGGCAGGGCGAGGCATCATACATTCTGAAGGTCCAACAAAAACTTTTGTTGAAAAAGGAGGAACTTTAGAAGGGATACAATTATGGTTAAATTTACCATCAGAAAAGAAAATGATGCAGCCAAAGTATCAACATTTAGTTTCTAATGAAATTAATAAGATTTCTTTTGATGACGATAAGGTACTTGTGCAATTAATAACTGGAGAGTTGAGTAATAAAGAAGGGAAAATTACAACACAAACTCCTGTAAATGCCTTTATGATTGATCTTGAGTTAAATGGTGAATTATTGATTCCGATAAAGCAATCGCATCAATCGATATTGTATTTGTTAAATGGAGCTGTTACGGTAAACAACAAGGTGAATTTAAGATATGCAGAAGATCAGATTATTCAATTTAATCAAGATGGTGATCATATAAAGATTTTTGCTAATGAAAAAAGTAAGGTGTTATTTCTATCTGGTGAACCTTTAAAAGAAACTGTTGCAACGTATGGGCCATATGTAATGAATACGCAAACAGAATTGCTAGAAGCAATGAGAGATTATCAACAGGGAAAAATGGGGTTTTTGCCTAGTGTGTAATCTAATATATTATGCAGGAATAATAGTTGGTATCTGTTTGTATAGTAGAGTTTTAGAAGATTTGTGAATAAGCTTGTTTTATTGTGAAATTTTGTTACATTTGAACTTTAGTTAATTAAACTCAGAGAATTACGATAAAATTGTATCCCCAAAAAACAATTTATCACTCTGAGTTTTTTTTATGTCAAGAAACGAAATAGAATTTCTTTAGTTTATAACGTGTATTCCCTTTTATATAATGAAATAATCACGATATTTGCTATTCTAAAAAAATAAGTAATTATGTCTGACGATAAGAAAATTATATTTTCAATGACTGGCGTTACCAAAACGTTCAAGTCTGCAAATACACCGGTTTTAAAAAATATATATTTAAGTTTTTTTTATGGAGCTAAAATAGGAATCTTAGGTCTCAACGGTTCGGGTAAATCTACTTTACTAAAAATCATTGCAGGAATCGATACTAATTTTCAGGGAGATGTCACTTCTGATAAAGAATTTACAACGGGTTATTTAGAGCAAGAACCAAAGTTAGATCCTGAAAAAACTGTTCTTGAAGTAGTAAAAGAAGGTGCTGCTGCAACAGTTGCAATTCTTGAAGAATACAATAAAATCAACGATATGTTTGGTTTAGAAGAGGTGTATTCTGATGCTGATAAAATGGATAAGTTAATGGCGCGTCAAGCAGTTTTACAAGATGAAATTGACGCGGCTAACGCTTGGGAGCTTGATACTAAACTTGAAATTGCTATGGATGCCTTACGTACACCAGATAGTGATAAGAAGATAGGAGTATTATCTGGAGGTGAAAAGCGTCGTGTAGCATTATGTCGTCTACTTTTACAAGAACCTGATGTATTATTATTAGATGAACCTACCAACCACTTAGATGCAGAATCTGTACATTGGTTAGAGCAGCATTTGGCTCAGTATAAAGGAACAGTAATTGCTGTAACGCATGATAGATATTTCTTAGATAATATTGCAGGATGGATTTTGGAATTGGATAGAGGAGAAGGGATTCCTTGGAAAGGAAATTATTCATCTTGGTTAGATCAAAAATCTAAACGTATGGCTCAGGAGTCTAAAACAGCATCTAAGCGTCAAAAAACATTAGAACGAGAGCTGGAATGGGTACAACAAGGAGCTAAAGGGCGTCAAACAAAACAGAAAGCACGTTTAAAGAACTATGATAAGTTAATGAGTCAAGATCAAAAACAACTTGACGAAAAATTAGAAATCTACATTCCAAATGGGCCTCGTTTAGGAACAAATGTTATTGAGGCTTCTGGTGTTAGTAAAGCATTTGACGATAAATTATTATATGATGATTTAAATTTTAATTTGCCTCAAGCTGGAATTGTTGGAGTTGTTGGACCAAACGGTGCAGGTAAAACTACTATTTTCAGGATGATTATGGGTGAAGAAACTCCAGATAAAGGGGAGTTTAATGTAGGAGAAACTGCTAAAATTGCATATGTTGATCAGGCGCATTCAAACATAGATCCAGAAAAAACTATCTGGCAAAACTTTAGTGGTGAGCAAGAATTGGTTTTAATGGGAGGTAAAGAAGTTAATTCTAGAGCCTACTTAAGTCGTTTTAATTTTTCTGGTAGCGAGCAAAATAAAAAAGTGAGTTTACTATCGGGTGGTGAACGTAATCGTTTACACTTGGCAATGACTTTAAAAGAAGAAGGGAATGTCTTGTTGTTAGATGAACCTACTAATGATTTAGATGTAAATACACTAAGAGCATTAGAAGAAGGTTTAGAAAATTTTGCAGGTTGTGCTGTAGTAATTTCTCACGATAGGTGGTTTTTAGATAGAATTTGTACGCATATTTTAGCTTTCGAAGGAAATTCTGAAGTGTATTTCTTTGAAGGAGGGTATTCAGAATATGAAGAAAATAAAAAGAAACGTCTTGGTGGTGATTTAATGCCAAAACGAATAAAATATAAGAAGCTAGTCAGATAGTTGATTGTAATAACAGATAAAAAAGGGCGATATTTAAATATCGCCCTTTTTTATCTGTTTTACTTTTCTTTTAATCCTTTTCTAATTCTGCTCAATTGTATAGGGGTGATTCCTAAGTATGATGCAATTTGATATTGTGGTATCAAATCTTCTATACCTTTAAGACGATTTATGAGGCTTAAATAGCGTTCTTTAGCATCTTTTGTACCAAGGCTAATAACGGTTTTTTCAAGTTTGATATAAGCGTGCTCTAACATTTTAATTTCAAACTTCATTAAAGCTGGGTATTGTGCATAAAGTTTTTGAACTTCTTTGTGTTCTGATCTAATGATTTCACAATCAGTTAATGTTTCGTATACGTATGAAGATGGTTGGTTTTTAATCATGTCAGACATTGGTCTGCAAAACTGATTATCAGTATAAATTTCTCTAGTGAAAATTTTCCCTTTTTTAGTTTCTGTAGTCGTTCTTACAACTCCAGAAACAATAAAAAAAACATATTTTGATTCGTCGCCAACATCACACAATATAGTGTTTGCGTCACATTTAAAATGTTTCAAATGAGGTGAAACCAATTCAAATGCTTCTCTTGAAATAGGAGTTATGTTGTTTGAAAATTGATATAAAATCTCCATTTACGTTATAGTTTGTCTTTAGTTGTTTATTTAAAATAATGTTAAATATAGTGATATTTGTAAAATTAACAAATGATAATTTTTGAACAAATCAGTACTATTTTATTTAGATTTTTATCTGTTGTAAAAAACAAATATAGATTACCTCCATCTTTTAATTGGAGTTCTTTTCTGATATTTGCTACTGTTTTCGGGAAGTTGCGTGTAGTGACATTGACTTTCAGGTTTTTAAAACGTTTTTTTAGGTTTTTCTTGTTGAAAGGAATAATCTCGAGTATTTCAAAAGTTCTACCAGGAAAACCTTTTAATTCTTCTGAGGTGTATAAGTGTGAGTGTTGTTGTAATTTATCAAGCTTATAATGTATTGCAAGTTCAGAAAAACCACCAGATTTTAAAATTGCTGAATTAGGTTCGTATAGATATTTTTTTGGTAAATCGTAATTTGGAATACAACTTTTAAATGCTGTGAACTGAAATTGATCTTTTGTGTTGTTTGTAATGTTTATTGTTTTGATAGTTACATCACCTAAAAATTTGTGCTCTAGAATAAATAATAATTCTTTCACATCATTTTTAACTGCAACAACATGTATTTCTTTGACATGTTTTAATTCACGAATTCCGTTTTTTAAATCGAGTAGAGGAGATGTTTTTATTAAGATGTTTTTAGATTTTCTAAAAAGTAAGTCTATATGTTCAGGAACATTTGGTAAACAATCATTCAGTAAAAATACTTTTCCTTTTAGATCATGTCGTCTTGATGGGTCAATATAAATCCAATCATACGTTTCTGTAGTGTTTTTTATATATGAAATTCCATCAGTTGCAACACATGTAATGTTTTCACATTTTAATTTTGAGTAATTGTGTTTTACAATTTCAGAGAGGTTAAGATTGATTTCGCAATGTGTAACTTCTGATACTTTTTTCGCAAAATAAAAACAGTCAATTCCAAAACCACCAGTAAGGTCAATTAATCTATTTCCAGAAATTAATTCGGCTTTATATGTGGCAGTTTGTTCAGAAGAAGTTTGTTCAATATTTAGTTTGTTAGGGTAGTATATTTCAGTAGTTTTATACCAATGGGGTAGCTTATTCTTGCATCGAATTCTAGCTTCAATTTGTTCAACTAATTCTTGTTGACTAACATCAGGGAAAATACTCTTTTTAAGAAGTAGTGACGAAATGTCAGTATTGTTTTGTTTTTTTATAAAAACCTGTATATCAGGATTTAATATATTTTTGTTCAAAGTAAAGATTTATGTTTTATGAAGATTGGCTTCAATGATGTATTTTAGAAATATTATAGGTTTTTAGTCATTTTATGCACAATTTTATTACTTGACATAAACTCCTTAGCTATCACTTTTATTGCGGTGTATGTTGGTACGGCAACAATCATTCCTAGCACTCCAAATAGTAGTCCGCCAATGACTATAATTAAGAAAATTTCTAAAGGATGTGACTTGACACTATTAGAAAAAATTAGCGGCTGACTTACAAAATTATCAACTAATTGAGCAATGGCATAACCAATCATAACATAAGTCGTTTTGGGTAAAATAACGGATTGGAAATCATATCCTAAATTACTACTCATTGATAAAACCATCATGATTACTCCACCAATTAATGGACCAACATATGGTATTAGATTTAGTAATGCACATAAAAAAGCAATCACAACTGCATTTTTGATTCCAAATATTAAAAGCACTGTTGTGTAGATGATAAACAAAATGAGTATCTGAAAAACCAATCCAATAAAATACCGAGATAATAAGTTTTTAATTTTTTCAAATGATTTTTTCAAACGGCCCTCTTTTTGTGTTGGCGCCAAAATGAGTATACCGTCCTCTAACAACTTGCTATCTTTTAAAAAGAAAAATGAGATAAATAAAACAGAAAACAAACCGATACTTATGCTTCCTAACATGCTTAAAACAGAATTAAGTAAATCAGGTATTGCGTTTACATTTAGTTTAGATAGAATGTCTGAATCCTGTAGGGTTTTAAATAAATCAATATTATGTGAACTTAAATAGGTGTTTATTTCTGTAATTAAATGATTGAAGTTTGTTTCTAAGACGTTATAATTTAATAGTGCTAAATTTTCTCCTTGACTTTTTATAAGTGGAATAAACATAGCTGCTGTACCGAATAATACACTTAGTAAGAAAAGCATAGTTACAACAACAGCAATAGAGTTTTTAAATTTTAGTTTTCTCCTGAGAAATATTGTTATTGGTCGTCCTATTAATGAGACTACCCCAGAAATAGCTATATAAACTAATACAGAGCTTATTTTGAACAGAAAGAACAATAATAGTGTAATACCAATAATGATACCTAAAGCTCTTAAAATGCCGTTACTGATGTCTTTTGTGTTAGTTGAATTCAATAGGGTGTTAGTTTGTAATTAATAATTTGATTTTTAAAAATAACCAATTTTATTTAACCAGTTGTTTTGTGAGTTCATATAATGCAATATTTGCTGCTTGAACAACATTCATGCTTGAGTTGTGACCAAACATTTCAATGTGTACGATATCATTTACTAATTTTAAGATAGCTTCTGAAACTCCAAAGTTTTCATCACCAATAATTATTGCTATAGGTTTATCTGTATTAATGGTATAAGATTGTAATGGGACGCTATTATCAGTAATTTCAATTGCAATGATGTAATGCGTATCTTTTATTGTATTTATGTAACCTAATAGATTGCCAGTGATTTTATAGGATACATGTTTCTCTGTAGAACGTGATGTTTTCTGCATTTTACGTGACGGAATAGGCAGATGTTCTCCGCTAAAAATTAATTGTTCAACTCCGAAAGCATCACAAATTCTGAATAAGGATCCGATGTTTGGTGCATTTGTGACATTTTCACATAATACTGTAATCGGAAATGTTTGAGGTTCAAATGCTGATGTGTAATGTGTAAGTTGTGTCACTGACTATCAATTAATTATTAAAAACATATTTGATGATGTTTGCGCCCATTTGTAAAGCTTTTAAGCGAATTGCCTCAGAATCATTATGGATTTCTGGATTTTCCCATCCATCTCCTAAGTCTGATTCTGTTGTGTATAAACAAACTAATCGTCCGTTATGAAAATATCCTAAAGCTTGTGGTCTTTTATTGTCGTGTTCATGGATCTTAGGCAGTCCTTTTGGGTAAACATATGCAGTATTAAAAAGAGGATGTGTTACTGGTAGCTCTGTTAATTCTTGGTTAGGAAACACTTTTTTTAATTCTTTTCTGATATAAGTATCCATTCCGTAATTATCATCAATATGTAAAAAACCACCTGATTGTAAATAGGTTCTGAGGTTTTTTGCTTCTTCATCTGAAAAATAGACATTTCCATGTCCAGTCATATGAATAAAAGGATACTGAAATAATTCTACACTACCAACATCAACCGTTTTGTAATCGGGTAATATTGTAGTGTTTATGTTAGTGTTACAGAACTTAATTAAATTAGTTAAAGCTGTAGGGTTTGAATACCAATCACCACCACCATTATATTTTAACACTGCAACTTCTTGACTCATTAAAAAGTATGGGAACAACAATAAAATGATTTTCAAGAGTTTCATTATTTTAGTTATTTATTAGTGCTACTGTATGACAAGCCACAATCCCTGCTGTTTCTGTGCGTAAACGTGTGTTTCCTAGTGTTATTGGGGTGAAGTCCTTTGCTATAGCTGTTTCAATTTCTTTTGTAGAAAAGTCACCTTCTGGACCAATTAAAATGGTGTAATTTTGAATAGGTTTTAGTTCTGTTTGCAAAGCCTTTTTGTCTTGTTCTTCACAATGCGCAATAAATAATTGTCCGTTATGCTCTTGAGTCAGAAATTCTTTAAACGATATAGCATCATTCAATTTCGGCAATTGCATTTGTAACGATTGTTTCATGGCGCTTTGAATAATTTTTTCAAAACGCTCTTTCTTGATGACCTTTCGCTCAGAATTATCACAAAATATTGGCGTAATTTCATCAATGCCAATTTCTGTAGCTTTTTCTAAAAACCATTCCATTCTGTCATTCATTTTGGTAGGAGCAATGGCAATATGAAGTTTGTAATTATGATGATGTTGTTGCTCAACTGATTCAATTTGTACAATGCAGTTTTTTTGATCAGCAAGCGTCACTTTAACATGAAATAAATCTCCTTTTCCGTTTGTAATAGCAAGTGTGTCGCCTTCTTTTTTACGTAATACTCTAACAATATGTTTACTTTCTTCTTTTGAAAATGTAAATTGTTGCAGTTCTGAATTGATGTCTGGACTATAAAATAGTTGCATTATAATGTTACCTTAAGTACAGTTAATAGGTTGATATCTTTTGAATTGGCAGTTTTTTTAACAAGATAGAATCTGTTTTTGTTTTCTAAATCTAAATAGAAAACGTCATTGGTTTTATGAGAATTTAAACCAGAAATAAACTCAGGGAACATGTAATTTTCTTGAAACCAGCCTAAGTCACCACCACGACTTGCGTTTCTGTCCATAGAATATTGTCCCGCTAAATCTTTAAATTCACTACCGTTATTTAATTTGTTTTTTAACTGAGTTCTTAAGCTCAAGATATCATCTTTCACCAACTTTTTTCCGTTAAAGTAAATGTAACTTGCTCTGTAGTGTTTAGTTGGAGTAATTGAAACTACTTTATACATCACATGAGTATTCTTTTGTTCAACTAAAAGAGTTTCGCCTTCTTGTAATGTGAATAGTTTTTTAGACAACTCGTTTGTGTGTTTCTCTTGATTATATGTGTAAATTTTAGATTTTAAATCAACGTTTTCTTTTATGAAAGCACGCGCCGTTTTAACATCAATGACAGTTAGTAGTTTCTGTTTTACTGAGATAGAATCTTGTGCATTTATAGAAAAACTAATAAAAGAGATGAGCCCAAAAATTAGTTTAAATTTTAAATCGTGCATTTGCAGTAGTTTGTTCATTAGAAAAATCTTTTTCAAGATACTTTAAATATCCAACAATTCCAATCATGGCAGCGTTATCTGTAGTGTATTCAAATTTTGGAATATAAGTTGTCCATCCAAATTTTTGTTCACCTTCTAATAAGGCTTTTCTTATACCAGAATTAGCAGAAACACCTCCGCCAATTGCAATCCGTTTTATGCCAGTGCTTTTGGTAGCCTTTTTTAGTTTATCTATAACAATACCAATAATTGTATATTGTAAAGAGGCGCATACATCATTGATGTTTTCTTCAATAAAGTTTGGGTTCTCTTTTACCTTTTTCTGAATGAAATATAATACTGCAGTTTTAAGCCCGCTAAAGCTAAAGTTTAAATCTGGAGCTTTTGGTTTTGGGAATTCGAACGCTTTTGGATTTCCTAACGCTGCTTTTTTATCAATTAAGGGGCCGCCAGGATACGGTAACCCTAGAATTTTGGCGCTTTTGTCAAATGCTTCTCCAATGGCATCATCCATAGTTTCACCTATAACCGTCATGTTAAAATGGCTTTCAACTTTTACAATTTGTGTATGACCACCAGAAATAGTCATTGCTAAAAAAGGAAATTCAGGTTTTGTATGTGCATCATCATCTATAAAATGCGCTAAAATGTGCGCATGCATATGATTTACAGCTAGTAATGGTATGTTTAATCCTTGTGCAAAAGCCTTTGCAAATGAGGTTCCAACAAGTAATGATCCCATTAATCCAGGTCCTTGCGTAAAAGCTATGGCATTTAGCTGTTTTTTATCGATATTTGCTTGAGCTAAAGCTTGATGAACAACAGGTACAATATTTTGTTGGTGCGCACGTGAGGCCAATTCAGGAACTACACCGCCGTATTTGGTATGTATGTCTTGATTTGCCACAACATTACTAAGTACTTTACCGTTACAAAGTACAGCAGCACCAGTATCATCACAAGATGATTCTATAGCAAGAATATAAATATCTGTTGAGTTCATAAATTAAGGCACAATAGTTGTATAATTAGTCAGCAAAGTTAAAACAATAAAATCTATCAAAAAACTAAGAAAAATACTATTTAGAATAATCGTTATTCTGATATTACTATTTTTATTGTTAATGCTTCTGTTATCCATTCCGTATGTGCAAACGCAACTAGGAAAAAAAGTAACAAATGCATTAAATAAAGAGTATAATACTAATATTACAGTGGGTAAAGTTGGTGTGAACTTTTTTGGTGACGTTGCTTTAAAAGAAATTTTTATAGAAGATCATCATAAAGATACATTAGCATATATAGGTGCGTTAAATACATCAATACTTGATTTTAAAGAATTGAGTGAGGGTGATTTATTTTTTGATGATATTGAGATTGATGAACTCGATTTTATAATTAAAACCTATAAAGGTGAAACCGATACAAGTTTGGATGTATTTATTGCGAGTTTTGATAGAAAAGACTCAATTCCTAAACTAACCCCTTCTGAGTTTTTAATGACGGCTAAAGGTGTGTCTATTGAAAATAGTCGTTTTAGGTTTATTGACAATAACATCGTTACTCCAAAAATTTTAGACTTTACAAATTTAAATATTCAAGGTGGTGCCTTAACAATAAATGGCGCTAATGTAGATGTTAACGTGCTTTCTGCAAATATGTTAGATCATAGAGGATTGCAAATTGAACAACTAAAAACTGAGTTTTCATATACACTTACTCAAATGCGATTTGATAATATTCAATTATCTACGGCAGAATCGGATATTTTAGGAGATATAGTATTTGATTACGTGCGTTCAGATTTTTCAGATTTTAATAATAAAGTAAAATTAAAGGCTTCTTTTCAAAATTCAAAAGTTTCGTATGCAGATTTAAACCACTTTTATGATGAATTCGGTACAGATGTGGCGATATTTTCTACAAGCCTTTCAGGGACATTAAATAATTTTATTTTACCAGATTTAAAACTTAAAACTCTAAACAACACTGTTATAGATGGTGATTTTAATTTTAAAAATTTATTATCAAAAGACAAGAACAGTTTTAAATTAGTAGCAGAATTTGATGAATTAAAATCAACATATACAGATTTAAAAAAGATGTTGCCTGGCTTATTGGGAAAGAATATTCCTTCAGCTTTTAGAAATTTAGGAGTTTTTACTATAGCTGGAAACTCTGTAATTACAAGTAAAAATATTACTACAGATGTAAATATCAACACATCAATAGGGGAGATTGATGCCGATTTAAAACTCTCAAATATTGAAGATATAGATAAGGCTAATTATGTTGGAGTTACATCTTTCAGGCAATTTGATATAGGAAAACTAATAGATGATAGTACGTTTGGTGTAGCAACATTTAACGGAGATATTAATGGGCGAGGTTTTACTCTAGAGCACCTAAACACTCTGGTAAAAGGAAAGGTGTCTTCAATTGAAATTAACGATTATAAATACAAAAGCCTTGATGTGTTTGGGGAAATTCACAACAAAGTATTTAATGGGAAATTAACTGCTGATGATAAAAATTTGCAATTAAATTTTGACGGGTTAATTGATATGTCATCAAAATTAGACACCTATGACTTTAAAACATCAATTGGGTATGCTGATTTTAATAAATTGAATTTAGTAACTAGAGACAGTATTTCAGTGTTTAAAGGAGATGTTGAAATGAAGATGAAAGGCTCTGGTATAAATGATGCTGTTGGTGAGATATTATTTAAAAACACCTATTACAAAAATCAACATGATGATTTTTATTTCCCAGATTTCAAATTAAGTTCATCTTTTGATGATAAACAAGTGCGAACGATTGAGGTAAATTCTCCAGAAATTATAAAAGGAAAGATTGTTGGGAAATTTAGATTTGAAGAACTCTTGGATCTTGCTCAAAATGATTTAGGAAGTATTTATACGAACTACAGACCAATCAAAGTGGCTAAAGATCAATTTTTTGATTTTAATATAAAGATAGAGAATAAGCTAACTGAAATCTTTTTCCCTGACATAGTTATTCATGACAAGGCAGTTTTTAAAGGAAGGGTGTCTAGTAAAGTTGAAGATTTTAAATTAAATATAAAATCTTCAAAAATATCTTATCAAGATAATGTGTTTGAAAATGTCAATATTCAACTAGATAATTCTAACCCTTTATTTAATGCATATGTGAATATAGATGAGGTAAAAACTGATTTTTATGATGTTTCAGAATTTAACTTAATCAATAAAACATTAAGTGATACATTGTTTTTTAGAACAGAGTTTAAAGGAGGGAAGTTAAAGAATGACATTTATAATTTAAACTTATATCATACTATTAACTCAGAAAATAAATCAGTAATAGGATTTAAAAAGTCTGATGTGACTTTAAACGATTACAATTGGTTTATAAATGAGTTAAATGATAAAAACTCTAAAGTTGTTTTCGATAAGGATTTTAAGGACATTTATTTAAAAGAATTCATAATTAGTCATGGTGCTGAGTTTTTAAAGCTTCAAGGAGAAATACATGGAGACACAGAAAAGAATATCACTTTAAGTATTAAAGATGCAAGATTATCAAAGTTGATACCAGAAATTAAGCACTTTAATTTTAAAGGAATTGCAAATGGGAATTTGAATTTACAACAAAAAAAAGGTATTTATAAACCAACTGCAAACATAGCTATTTCAGAATTTAATATTAACCAACACGATTTTGGGTTGTTTAAGTTAGGTGTAGAGGGTGACGATTCCTTTAATACCTATAAAATTAATTCAAGTATTGTAAATGAAAAAGTAAAATCCTTTAGTGCTACCGGTAATGTGAATTTTTCTCTTAAAACTCCACAACTAAATTTGGCTGTTGCTTTACAGCAGTTTGATTTGTCATTTTTCAGCTCGCTTGGAGAAGATGTTGTGTCAAATATTCGAGGTTTAGCTTCTGGTAATGCAAAACTTTTTGGTGATTATGACAATCCAGATTTTTCCGGGCAACTTTCATTAGATGAAGCAGGATTATATATTCCGTATTTAAATATTGATTTTGATATTGAAAATGATGCTATAGTGAATTTAAAAGATAAGCGTTTCATTTGTGATAATATTGCCATGTTAGACACAAAATATTATACATCTGGACGATTAAATGGTTTTGTAGAGCATAATTATTTTACTGACTGGGAACTAGGTTTGAAAATTACGTCTAATAACTTATTAGTTTTAGATAAAAAACAAGAAGAAGGGTCTTTGTATTATGGTAAGGCATTCATTGCAGGTAAAGCTGAGTTATCTGGGCCAACTAGTGAATTATTGGTTAAAGTAGATGCGACTACAAAAGAAAACACAGTCTTTAAAATTCCAATTAGTGACTCTGGATCTATCGGAGATAACTCATTTATTAAAACAATTTCAAAACATGAAAAACTAAATCTTAGTGGGGTAGATGCAAATTTACCTAAAGACATTAGTGGTTTAGAATTAGAGTTTGATTTGAATGTTACACCAGATGCGGAAATAGAAATTGTTTTAGATCAAGATGCAGGTAGTGTATTAAAAGGAAGGGGAGCTGGATTGATGCGTATTGAAATAAATACGAATGATAAATTCAATATGTTTGGAGATTTTATGGTAAGTGAAGGAACCTACAATTTTGTGTATGGTAATAACTTTTTACAAGGTGGGTTTATTGAAAAACGTTTTATAGTTAAACCTGGCGGAACTATTAATTGGGACGGTAATCCGTTTAAAGCAAGAATAAATATGGATGCTGTATATAGTACTACTGCAAACCCAGCAATACTATTAGATAATCCGTCAATTAACAGAAAAATTCCAGTTGATGTAGTCATTAATTTAAATGGAGGTTTAATGCAGCCAGATGTTAATTTTGATGTTCAATTCCCTAAAACTAATTCTGTAGCAAAATCGGAGTTATTATACAAATTAGATGATAAAGAGTTTAGAGACAAACAAGCTTTATCATTAGTGACCTCTGGGCAGTTTACGGGTGCCTATTCATACGGGCAAAGTGCTGTAACAGGTAATTTGGTAGAACGTGCAACAACTTTGGTAAATAATATGTTGTCTAAAGCAGATGATAAGTTTAAGATTGGCTTAAACTACGAGCAAGGTGAGAATAATCCACTAGAAGAACAGCGTATTGAAGATCGATTCGGGTTTACGGTATCTACTCAAATCTCTGATAGGATATCTATAAACGGAAAGGTGGGAATTCCGGTTGGAGGTGTTAGTAAAACTGTTGTTGCCGGAGATGTTCAAATTGAGTTTCTACTAAATGGCGATGGGACGCTAAGAGCAAAAATATTCAATAGAGAAAACGATTTAACTGCCACAGAACTAGCTAATGAAATAGGTTATACGCAAGGAGTTGGAGTTTCATATAAAGTAGATTTTGATAATTTTGAAGAGTTAATAAATAAGATATTCAAAGGCAAACGAAAAACTGCTGAAAAAGAGGGAGAGGAGGAAGAAGATCCAACGAGTTTTATTAGAGAAAAAAAGAAGAAATAAACAAAAAGCGCCAATTTTAAATTGGCGCTTTTTGTTTAAAATTATTTAACTGATTTTTTTCCAATTCTTAATTAACAACCCGCTGCAAACTATTGCTACGATACTTAAACCTATTGCTTGTGTTGTTTTTTCATAAATGAAATAACCTGTTGCAAATAAAAAGCTGTACGTACCGATAACGCCTAAAAAGAATGCCAAGATTTTATAACCAATGTTATGAAATTTACTTTCTGTACCATAAATTAAGGATTCAAATTTATTTAATGTTTCTGAATCTGTTGGTTTAGTTAAAAGTGTAACGATAATCCAACCTAATGTTGTAATGACTACACCTATAATTAATTGCCAATGTCCTGCAAGTTCAAATAAAGGAGTATCCAATTTTCCGTTGATGAAAAATATGAAAGCAATTAAAAATGAAATTCCCATTGCTGAAATTTCACTGTAAGGATTAATTCTGCTCCAAAACCATCTTAAAATAAACAACAATCCAGTACCAGCACCTATTTGTAACAATAGGTTAAAGACATCGTGTGCAGATTGTAAATAGAAAGAGAATAATGCAGCGCAAACCATTAGCAAAACAGTAGAAATTCGCCCTACTAATACATTTTGTTTTTCTGTAGAATTTGGGTTAATAAACCTACTGTAAAAATCATTTACGATATAAGAGCTACCCCAATTTAGTTGCGTAGAAATAGTACTCATAAAAGCGGCGATCAATGAGGTTAAAACTATTCCTATCAATCCAGCAGGTAAGTAGGTCATCATTGCAGCGTATGCCACATCATGCCCTTGCATTTCGGAAGATAAGTTAGGAAACGCTGTATTGATACTTTCTAAAGAAGGAAATAATATTAAAGATGCTAATCCAACCACTATCCATGGCCACGGACGTAATGCATAGTGTGCGAAATTAAAAAACAGAGTTGCCCAAGTGGCGTGTTTCTCATTTTTTGCTGCTAACATACGCTGGGCAATATAGCCTCCACCACCAGGTTCTGCTCCAGGGTACCAAGTACTCCACCATTGTACTGCAAACGGAATTATTAATAATGTAATTAAAGCATTAGTATCTGAAAAATCTGGTAGAATATTAAGCTTGTCACTCACGCTAGTATGTGTTAATAAAGTATCTAAACCACCAATTTCCGGTAAGTTAACTATATATATAGTTGCCCAAACGGAACCAATCATGGCAATAATAAACTGAATAAAATCAGTTATTAGTACACCTTTTAAGCCTCCTAAAGAGGAATATATAACGACGATAATCGAAGAGTAAATAAGTGTTTCTTCTTGAGAAATCCCTAACAATATATTAGTAATTTTAGCACCGGCTAAACAAACACCTGCCATTGTGATTATATTAAAAAACACCCCTAAATATATTGCTCTAAAACCTCTAAGGAAACCTGCAGACTTACCTTTGTAGCGTAATTCATAAAACTCTAAATCTGTTGTGATTCCTGATTTTCGCCATAATTTTGAATAGAAAAATACGGTTAACATTCCGGTTAATAGCATCGCCCACCAAACCCAGTTTCCTGAAACGCCATTTTCTCTAACCAGTTGCGTAACTAATCCTGGAGTATCAGCCGCAAAAGTTGTAGCCACCATTGAAAATCCTAATAACCACCATGGCATGTTTCTTCCCGATAAAAAGAAGGATTCGCTACTTTTTCCAGATTGTTTAGCTACAAGTAGCCCTATTGCGAGTGATAGGATGAAAAATCCGAAAATAATTGCGTAATCAATAGTAGCTAATTGCATATGGGGTAAATAAAGTGTTAATATATCTGCTAAAAATAATCAAATTAGAAAAATGTTCTGTATTTTTAAATTGATATTTGTTAACAAACATTTTTAATTGATTTCATGGCTAAAACAATAGCAAAAAATAGGAGTAATGACTTCAGGTGGCGATTCGCCAGGTATGAACGCAGCAATTCGAGCAGTTGTTAGAGCCTGTGCGTATTACAACATAAAATGTGTTGGGTATTACAGAGGTTATGAAGGTATCATTGAAAATGATTGTATAGAAACTGACTTCAAGAAGTGTTAAAAACATTATTAACAGAGGTGGGACCATATTAAAATCTGCACGTTCTGAGGAATTTAGATTGTTTGAAGGGCGACAAAAAGCTTATGAAAGTTTAAAATCTGAAGGGATTGATGCGTTAGTGTTAATAGGTGGAGATGGGACTTTTACTGGCGGTGCATTGTTTAGTAAAGAATTTGATCTCCCGGTAATTGGAATTCCAGGAACTATTGATAATGACATATATGGTACACAATTTACCATAGGTTATGATACGGCTTTAAATACAGTTGTTGAAGCCGTTGATAAAAATTAGAGACACGGCAAGTTCACACAACCGTTTGTTTTTTATTGAAGTTATGGGGCGTGATGCAGGTTTCATAGCATTAAACTCTGGTGTTGGTGCTGGTGCTGAAGAAATTTTAATTCCTGAAGAAGACCAGCCGTTAGAAAAGTTGTTGGAAAGTTTAAAACGAAGTAAGAAAAACGGAAAGACATCAAGTATTGTAGTTGTTGCAGAAGGAGATAAAACAGGTAAAAACGTTTTTGAGTTAGCAGAATATGTTAAAGAAAATTTAGATGATTACTCACCACGTGTTACGGTTTTAGGGCACTTACAACGTGGTGGTAGTCCATCGTGTTTTGATCGTGTTCTGGCAAGTAGATTAGGAGTTAGAGCAGTAGAATTGCTGTTAGATGGTGAGCAAGATGTGATGGTTGGTATTAGAAACAATGAAGTAGTTTACACACCAATAATTGAGATTATGAGATGTAAAAATACCATAAATAAAGAGTTGTTAAGAATTGCAGATATATTGTCAATATAATCAGAGAAAAAATATAATATGATAAAAATAGGAATAAACGGCTTTGGAAGAATAGGCCGACTTGCTTTTAGAGCAGCCATAGAGAAAAAGAATGTACAAGTAGTTGCTATTAATGATCTGTTAGATGTAGATTATTTAGCATACTTGTTAAAATACGATTCTGTTCATGCAGATTTAATGGAACTGTTGAGGTGAACGAAGGAAAGTTAATTGTTAATGGTAATGAAATTAGAATTACTGCAGAGGCGTAATCCAGTAGATATACAATGGCACAAAGTAGGAGCAGAGTATATTTTAGAATGTACTGGTTTTTTTTACGACAATTGACAAAGCAAATAGTCATTTGGAAGATGCAGGAGTGAAACGTGTTGTGTTATCTGCGCCTTCAAAGGATGCACCAATGTTTGTAATGGGAGTTAACCATACTGATGTAAAAGCATCTGATAAATTATTTCAAATGCATCTTGTACAACAAATTGTTTAGCTCCTTTAGCAAAAGTAATGCATGATAATTTTGGTTTAGAAGAAGGTTTAATGACTACAGTTCATGCTGCAACATCAACACAAAAAACAGTTGATGGGCCTTCGGGTAAATGGACTCGTGGTAGAGCAGCGATGAATAATATTATACCAACAACTACGGGGGCTGCAATAGCAGTAACGAAAGTTATTCCTGAATTAAAAGGTAAAACTAACAGGTATGGCATTTAGGGTGCCAACTGCAGATGTTTCTGTGGTTGACCTAACAGTGAAAACTACAAAAGCAACATCATTGGATGCTATTAAAAAAGCAATAAAAAAAGCATCTCAAAATGAATTAAAAGGTGTTTTAGGATATGAAACAGATCCTTTAGTATCTCAAGATTTTGTTAGTGATACAAGAACGTCTATTTTTGATGCTTCTGCTTCAATTGAATTAAATAGTAATTTCTTTAAATTGATAGCTTGGTATGATAATGAATACGGTTATGCCAATAAGTTGGTAGATTTAACAGTGTATTCTGCTTCATTTAGATTAATATGATAACCTTCTTATAAAGATGATTTTAATTGCAGATAGTGGTTCTACAAAAACCGATTGGATTTTAATTAACTCAAACAAAGAGATGTTTGTCAAACTACCACTAAAGGCTTGAATCCGTCTGTGTTTTCGGAATCTGATTTGTATAAAACTATTACCTCAAATACTGAGGTAATAGATCATTTTAAGGATGTTCAATACATTTATTTTTATGGTGCAGGTTTGTGGCACTGAAACTCCAAAAAAAAGTATTGTCAGGTGTTTTAGCTGAGGTTTTTTGAATCTGCAGAAATAACAGTAAAAGAAGACAGCTATGCAGCTGCTTATGCCTGTTTCTGAAGGAAGCCAGGTATTGTATGTATTTTAGGTACAGGAAGTAACTGCTCTTATTTTGACGGAAAGGAAGAGTTGATTTCTAAAATCCCATCGTTAGGCTATATTCTTATGGATGATGCTTCTGGAAATTATTTCGGGAAATTTTATTACAAGATTATTTCTATAAAAAAATGCCTAAAAAATTATATGAAAATTTCAAAAGGCCTATAATTTTATATCCTGATGATGTTAAGTTAAACTTGTATAAAAAAGGAAATCCAAACTCATATTTAGCAAGCTTTGCATCTTTTTTAATTACGCATAAAAATGAACCTACTGCTCAGAGATTATTAAAAAAGGTTTTTCAGATTTTATAGAACATCAGATTACACAGTATGATAGAGTATATGATTTGCCAATTCATTTTGTAGGGAGTATTGCGTATTTATTACAAGATGAATTAAAAAAGTGCACTAAAATCTTTCAGGCTAAATTCGGGAAATTTATTTCAAAAGCCCATTGATAATTTTGGTAGTGTATCATTTTAAGAAATTAAGGTGAAAAGCAAAAAGCGAACTAATCTTAGTTCGCTTTTTGCTTTTTAGGAGTATAAGAATTATTTAACGGCAATCATTGATATTTCTACATTTACATTTTTAGGTAAACACGCTACTTCTACAGTTTCTCTTGCAGGAGCAGTTGCTTCGTCAAAATAGCTAGCATACACCTCATTGATTTTAGAAAAGTTATTCATGTCTGAAATAAAATAGATGTTTTACAACATTATCAAAAGTCATTTCTGCAGCAGTTAATACGGCTTTCATATTTTTCATAACTTGTTTGGTTTCAACAGAAATGTTGTCTAAAACAAGTTCCATGTTTCCGGATTCAAAGCTATTTGCCCAGATGTATATAAAGTGCTTTCATTTACTAATACCGCTTGGTTATATGGACCAATAGGAGCAGGAGCATTTGTGTAGTAATTATTCTTTTAGTCATCATTGTAGAGGTTAGTTAATTAATTTATCACGCTGACGTTGTTTGTCCATTTAAGGTCACTCAATACACCAGATTTAATTCCTATAAAGAAAAACCAAGATTTATTTACGCTAAAAGAACCAATTGAAATTCATTTTCCAACTTAGTAAAATCGCGTTCCAAAACGTAAATTAGTATGTGTAATCCTTTATTTTTAATGTCATACCTGAAGATACACCAACATTCCAACGTGGTGATAATTCTACATCTCCTGAAAACATTAGAGAGTTACTTGAATTTCATTTTTGCCGAGCAAAGTTATTATAAGCTACAGAGTACGCTAAACGTAAACTCCATGGAATTTTGTAATTATAGAGTTTTACATCTTTCTGTTCTTGATCCTCATTGTCATCAAAGCTAGATTTTACTCAAGTCATCTGTTGTACCTAAAAGATCTTCGGTGCTGTTAAAAGTAGTGGTGTTCTTAGCTTCATTGTCA
>CBCXVT010000024.1:0-21948 GCA_965178635.1 Flavobacteriaceae bacterium
ATTTTTGGTTAGTTGTTGTTTATCAGGTTTTTATGTGTTTTGAGGGTAGTAGAATTTTCAAAAACACCAAGCCCAAATAATGCAAAATCATATTTCACAGGATCATGTTGATCTAATAACCTTAAGTTTGTGTCCAATTCTAATACAGCTTTAGCATCGTTTTGTTTTCTAGTTAATAGTCCTAATTTACGGGCCACATTTCCTGAGTGCACATCTAGTGGACAGGATAGTATGGATGTGGGTATGTCTTTCCATAACCCGAAGTCCACACCAGCATTATCGTCACGTATTAACCACCTCAGCCACATATTAATTTTCTTTGCCGCTGAACCTTTAAATGGGTCTGATACGTGTTTGGTTGTACGTGATGGATGCGGTATTTCAAAGAAGATTTTTTTTAACTCGTGTATTGCTGGTTGTAATGAACCACTAGTTGCATAAGTATTAAAAATAGATTCGAGTCCACTATGATTGGTGTATATATGTTGTAAGCCTTTATGAAATAAATAAAGTCGATGAATTAAACGTACGGTGAACAAAACCTCTAACTGTTCCAAATGATGTTCTTTATGATTTAATACAAAGTCATAAGGTGAGTTGCCCAAGAGCTCCATCATGCGATGCGCATTTTTGATAATCATTTCCGATTGCCCCAAGCAATTGTTGCAGCTAAAAAACCAGCAATTTCAATATCCTCTTTCTGAGTGAATAAATGCGGAATTTGTATTGGGTCACTTTCAATAAACTCGGGAGTGTTATATTGTTCTACTTTCTCGTCAAGAAATGATTTTAACTCTTGCCGGTTCATTAGGCAACAATATTACCATCTTTCATTACCAACTTTCTATCAGCCATATCTGCTAATTTTTGGTTGTGGGTAACTATCACAAATGTTTGTCCGAATTTATCACGCAATTCAAAAATAATTGATGTAAATTTTCAGCACTCTCAGAATCTAAATTACCAGAAGGTTCGTCTGCAAAAATAACATCAGGCTTATTGATTAAAGCTCTGGCTACAGCAACACGTTGTTGCTCGCCACCAGATAATTCTGTTGGTTTATGATTGTAACGATGTGATAAGCCTAAAAAATCTAATAATTCCTTAGCTCTTTTTTCGGTTTCTACTTTGTTTAACCACCTATAAACGCAGGGATACATACGTTTCTAATGCCGTAAACTCTGGTAATAACTGGTGGAATTGAAAAATAAAACCCAATATGTTCATTTCTGAATTTGGCTAATTGTTTTTCTTTTAAAGCATTAACCACTTCATTGTTTATAGTTAATGAACTTGAGGTGTCTTTTTTATCTAAGAAATCTAAAGTCCCTAAAATATGAAGTAAAGTAGTTTTTCCAGCTCCTGAACTTCCAACTATTGAAACAATTTCTCCTTTTTTAATATGTAAATTTACACCTTTTAAAACGTGTAAATTATCGTAATACTTATGGATGTTTTTAGCTTCAATCATGTTATATAAAATAAGATAGTGAAAGTAGTTAAAAACATAGTGTTAGCCAATTAAGTGTTTGACTTTTTTAACGTTTTTCTTATATTGATGTAATCTAGAAAGTACACAATTTTTAATGAAAATCGTTGTTTTAAAGGCTCTTTAAATAAATTATCTAAACTATCCGTATACCCTTGCTCTGATGTACTTGTGTAATTGAAAAGCTGATTTCTATATAAGGCCACTAGTTGGCTTCCTGGTGCAAACTGCCAAGAGTATTTTAAATCAAAATTCCAGATATTGTAATTGATATTTGGATTGTTATAATCAGGGTCATTTATTAGTGTTTGTTCAACAGAATAGGCATTGTTATCAGATAAACGACCATCATTTCCTAAATTATATAACTGATCTTCATAGTTAACAGTAGTCCAGTAATTTCTTAAAGCTAGTGTTAATCCATGAAGAGTATTAAAATTATAATTTCCAGAAAAACTATTTGTGATTGTTCTTTGATCTCTTTGTCCCGAAAAGTATATCATCATTTGTAAAAGTGTTTACGTACCCTCTATCTTTAAAACTATTGTTTACGTCAAATGAATAACTTACTTTAAGTTTATCGTTAATTCTTACTATTGGTCCTATTCTGTACCAATACTCAAAAGCGTCTCTGTTTTTTTCAAAAAGAGTGCTAAAACCAATATTAGCATCTATGGCTAAAGTGTTATTATAATTTGTAGAAATCCAAGCATTAGTGTCAAATGAATTTTCATACACAAAATATCTGCCTTCTGTTCTAGCTTCAAAATAATCATATTGTTTACCAGCTTCAAAGTTTACTCGTCCTCCAAAATCATGTAAAGTTTTAGTTTTTGCATAAAAGTTAGCGCCAATATTATTACCAGTATAAGTATTGGGGCTATATAATTGTCGGTAGTTAAGCCAAGTATTAATGTTATATGTGTTAAGGTTAGTAGTTGGTTTAAATATCCTATATGAAGCATCAAAAGAAAAATTATTATAATTATTTTGCCGAGAAATTCCAAAATCATTGATATCGTATTTTTTATCTGCTAAATAGTGCCCAATTCTAAATTGGTAATTTCCACTAATTTTTCCAATTGATAGATTAGAGTTGTACCCGGTTTGTGTTACCTTCATATAAATTAAGGTTACTCATTTTTATATGTCCACTAAGGTTATACGTATTAGATTTGTTTGACAAACTTACCAACGCTGCTGTAACATTGGCATCTCTAAAATGTCCGTTCCTGGTTACATTTGTATTAACTAAACTCACAGAAGAATTTTTGTTAAATTGTTGATCTAAAACTAAAATATTATAATTTGTAAATGGCTCAGTAGTCACTTGTCTTGTCTCACCAGTAGTGTTATTTTTAATTATTGCTTCAGTTTTTTCTGTAATAGCATTAAAAACCCCAATACCTAAACCGTTTTTTGTTCTTCCAGATAGTTTTATGGCATTTAACATATTAACTTCATCGGGATTTTCAACTACTGTTTCGTCAGTGTTTAAATTAGCTTCATTAAAATATTCAGATGGTCTATTACCTATTCTTCTTGAATAAAAAAGATTTCCTTTATTAAATAAATCTACACCTTCTGTAAAAAACTGTCGTTGTTCTGAAAAGGTTTGTTCAAAAGGGCCAAGGTTTAGTGTAACATCATCAACTCCTGCTTGACTAAAGTCGGGTATTAATGTAGCATCTAATGTAAAGTTTTCGCTTACACCATATTTTACATCTAATCCAGCTCCAAAATTACTTTCCTGAGTACCATCAAATCGTGTTTCTGTCCCAGATATAAACGGATAAAAACTTAAACGTGTTGGTGGTGAAATATTATCTAACCCATTCAATTCTCCATGATACAATCCAATATTTCCTTTTGTCACATCAATAGGATTCCATGTATATTGCTCTTGATTACGCCTTATGTGTCTATGAAAGTTTAGTCCCCAAGTTTGTGGACCATCGTTATTAGAAAAACGTAAAGCAGAGTAAGGTATTTTCATTTCTACAATCCATCCGTCATGTACAATTTTTACAGCACTATCCCAAACTGCATTCCAACTAAAATCTTCACCACTTGTTGGTGTTGCAATAGCATCTGCTTGTGCTCCAGAACTAAATACAAAAAACTCAGTATCGTTTTGAGCATCATTATTGGGGTTAAAAATAACGCCAAAAAAATCTGATTGTCCAAAATTATCTCTACTATTAAACTGTCTCATAATCAATGATGGATCATCGTATAGATATGCACTAATATAAATAGCAGTATCATCATAAGTCATTTTTACAATACTTTTGTTTTGTTCAGTTTCTTTTTCGCCCATGGTTGGCCTAAACTGAATAAAGTTTGAAGCAGTGTTTGCTGTTTGCCATATTTGGTCATCCAAAACGCCATCGATTTTTGGGCTTATATCCGTACGTATAATATGAAGTGATTTTTTGTCTTGAGCGAATGAAGAACAGATAATAAACGCTAATAATACAAATGGAGTTAGTTTCATAAGTTTTTTTGATGATGAGCTTATATGATAACATGAACAAATTTACTTTTTGTGTTTTGTTAAGTATGCTAAATAAAAGTTAAAAGATTATCTTTGATTCATAAATATGAATGATAAAGAATTTCAACAAGCTACGTTTGCTAATGGTTGTTTTTGGTGTACGGAAACTGTTTTTTTACAGTTAAGAGGTGTCAAAAGAGTAGTAGCTGGTTACACAGGCGGGTTTATTAAAAACCCTTGTTATCGAGAAATTTGTAATGGTACAACTGGTCATGCAGAAGCTATTCAAATAGAGTTTAATGAAAGCGTTATTTCTTATACTGATTTGTTAGAAGTGTTTTTTGCAACTCATGACCCTACAACATTAAACCGTCAAGGTTATGATGTAGGTACACAATATCGAAGTGCAATTTATTTTCATGATGAAAAGCAAAAGGAAGCAGCAGAAGGGATGATTAAGTTTCTTGATGATAATAATGTGTTTGATAACAAAATTGTAACTGAAATGTCTCCTGCGGGAGTTTTTTATAAAGCAGAAGCAGAGCATCAAGACTTTTATAAGAATAATCCAAATGTCAGATATTGTTCTATTATCATTGATCCGAAATTAGAGAAGTTGAAAGCATATTATCACGACAAATTAAAATAGCATGGGATACAAACATTTTGAAGATTATACCGAAGAAACTACAGATGAAATTAAAGCTAGGTATTCAAAAATAATTGAAGAAGTAGGTGAGGATATAACTCGTGAAGGGCTGTTAAAAACACCTGAGCGTGCGTCTAAAGCTATGCAGTTTTTAACGCAAGGTTATGATTTAGATGCTGAGGCTATATTAAAAGGTGCCATGTTCAAGGAGGATTATAATAACATGGTTATTGTAAAAGATATTGAGTTGTATTCTCTCTGCGAACATCATATGCTGCCATTTTTTGGGAAAGCTCATATTGCTTATATTCCAAACGGACACATTGTAGGTTTGAGTAAAATACCAAGAATAGTAGATGTGTTTGCGCGCAGACTACAAGTGCAAGAGCGTTTAACAGATCAAATTTTAAAATGTTTAGATGATACATTACAACCTCAAGGAGTAGCAGTAGTTATTGAAGCTTCGCACATGTGTATGATGATGCGTGGTGTACAAAAACAAAATTCTGTAACTACAACTTCAGGCTTTACAGGGGCGTTTAAAAATCAAGAAACTAGAAATGAGTTTCTAAAATTAATAACTGCAGATTTAAGTTAAATAGCGTAGTTTTTTTAGTATCAACAACATTTGTGTAAATACTTGAAAAATGAAATCATTTGCTTAAATTTGCGTTCAAATATTGAAAGAAGAAGAATGTTAGAAAGATTACAAATAGTAAAACAACGTTTTGACGAAGTGTCGGATTTGATTATTCAACCAGACATTATCATGGATCAAAAAAGATATATCGCTTTAAATAGAGAGTATAAAGATTTGCGTATCATGATGGAAAAACGTGATCTCTACGTTGAACTTACAGATAATATTGAAGAATCAAATGAAATTATAAAAGATGGTTCTGATGCAGAAATGGTTGAAATGGCCAAAATGCAATTGGAAGAGGCTAAAGAGCAATTGCCAGCTTTAGAGGAGGAAATTAACGTGTTAATGATTCCTAAAGACCCTGAGGATGCTAAAAATGTTGTTGTTGAACTTCGTGCAGGTACTGGTGGAGATGAAGCAAGTATTTTTGCAGGAGATTTATACCGTATGTATACTAAGTATGCTAGTGATAAAGGTTGGAAGGTTGATGTAGTTAACTTAAGTGAAGGAACTTCAGGTGGTTTTAAAGAAATTATTTTTGAAGTCTCAGGAGAAGATGTTTACGGTACATTGAAATTTGAATCAGGTGTGCATCGTGTGCAACGTGTACCACAAACAGAAACACAAGGGAGAGTACATACTTCAGCAGCAACGGTGATTGTATTACCAGAAGCAGAAGAATTTGATGTTGAGTTAAACATGCAGGAAGTACGTATTGAACGTACAACGTCTACAGGACCTGGAGGACAATCTGTAAATACGACATATTCTGCCATTAAATTACATCATGAACCTACAGGTATGATTGTAAGTTGTCAGGATCAAAAGTCATCTCATAAAAACTTAGAGAAAGCATTAAAAGTATTACGTTCGCGTTTATATGAGTTAGAATTAGCTAAAAAGCAAGCAGCTGATTCTGCTACACGTAAAAGTTTAGTGGCTTCTGGTGATCGTTCTGCAAAAATCAGAACATATAATTACCCGCAAGGTAGGGTAACAGATCATAGAATTGGATTGACTTTATATGATTTACCAAACATTGTAAATGGAGACATTCAGAAAATTATTGATGAAATAAAAATAGTTGTAAATACTGAAAAGTTAAAAGCAGCTTCAGACGAAATTTAAAAAGAATTCAATTCCCGCTATCATGCGGGAATTTTTATATAGTATAGTTTAAGTAATTATTACATGACAACACAGCAATTAATTGAACAAATACACATCAAAAAATCATTCTTATGTATTGGTTTAGATGTCGATTTAAATAAAATCCCACAACATTTATTAGCAACTGAAGATCCAATATTTGAATTCAATAAAGCGATTATTGATACCACACATCACTTATGTGTATCATATAAACCTAACACGGCTTTTTATGAAGCGTATGGTTTAAAAGGTTGGCAATCTTTAGAAAAAACTATTCAATACTTAAATACAAATTATCCAGAAATATACACCATTGCTGATGCTAAACGTGGCGATATAGGGAATACCTCTACAATGTATGCTAAAGCTTTTTTAGAAGATTTAGCATTCGATTCTGTTACAGTTGCTCCATATATGGGAAAGGATTCTGTTGAGCCTTTTTTAGCTTTTAAAGATAAACATACTATTATGTTAGCACTAACTTCTAATAAAGGTGCTTTTGATTTTCAGACATTGGAAACTAACGGTCAAGAGTTATATAAACAAGTATTAGAAACGTCTAAAACTTGGGAGAATTCAGAAAATCTCATGTATGTAGTTGGTGCTACAAAAGCTGAATATTTTAAAGAAATTAGAAAGATTGTACCAAATAGTTTTTTATTAGTACCAGGAGTAGGAGCACAAGGTGGAAACTTACAAGATGTATGTAAATACGGTATGTCAGAAAATATAGGTTTATTAATTAATTCGTCAAGAGGAATTATTTATGCATCTAGTGAAACTAATTTCGCTGAAGCTGCAGCAAGTAAAGCTTTTGAGTTACAAGAGCAAATGGCTGTCATTTTGAATAATCAGTAATGATTTCTTTAAAAGACCAACTCAATAGAGAAATAAAATTGAATGCTATTCCTAAACGGATAGTATCTTTAGTGCCATCTCAAACTGAATTACTTGTCGATTTAGGATTGGAAGATTCTATAGTTGGGCTTACTAAATTTTGTGTGCATCCAGTACATTTAAGAAAGTCTAAAACGATTGTTGGCGGTACGAAACAAGTTCATTACGATAAAATAAAAGCTTTGCAACCAGATGTTATTCTTTGTAATAAAGAAGAGAATACTAAAGAGATGGTTGAAGCTTTAGAGAAAATTGCCCCTGTACATGTGTCAGATATTTTTACTATAGAAGATACAATTACTTTAATGACACAATACGGTAAGTTGTTTTCTGTAGAAGAAAAAGCATTGGAAGTTACAACTCAATTAACTCAATTAGTTTCAGCTTTTAAAGATTATATTAAAGATATACCACCAATTAAAGTGGCTTACTTTATTTGGAGAAAGCCATGGATGGTTGCAGGGCATACAACAATCATAAATCATTTACTGGTATTAAATAAGTTTGATAACGTGTTTGGTGATACACCTAGATATCCTGAAGTAGTAATAGAACAATTAAAAAACACACATCAGCCAGATGTAATTTTTCTGTCTAGTGAACCATATCCATTTAAAGAAAAGCATATCTTTGAATTACAAGAAACATTACCAAATACAAAAATTATACTCATAGATGGTGAATATTTTTCTTGGTATGGCACAAGGTTACTAGGTGCATTTGAGTATTTCAAAGGCTTACATAGAAGTCTTATAAATATAAACTAGTAACCGAATTTAATTCTATTAATTCGTTCTAATAACTTCATAGCTTTAAAAGCTGCTAAATCACTTAATGTGCTATTAGTTTGCTTAAAATTATAAGCTTTTTCTACTAATTTCTTATAACGGGCTTCTAGCCGTGTAGTATCTCTGTAGGTGTCAAGTGTAGTTTGCATAGTAACTTAAGTTGTTGGTATTTAACACTTTAAAGTTAGTGAAAAATACCTTTTATGCCATGGAAATTAGTTGAAATGTTGTGAAATGTATGTTAAACAAGTTTCGTGTCGATAAACTGCAAAAAAATGCCAGTAAAAATTACTGGCATTTTAAAGAGATTGTTTTTGCAGCAATTTAATCTTGCATGGCAAAAACTTTTTGTAATAAAGCTGTAGATCTAGCGCCTACTTTAGTTCTGATTTCTTTTTCTTCTACAGCAATCATGGTATATACACCTTTTAAAGCTTCTTGTGTAGTATAGTCAGTTAAATCAGGGTTCACTTTTTTTACAAATGGGATGCTGTTGTATTTTGTAATGATGTTTGTCCATACTTTATCAGCACCTACTTTTGAAAATGAGTTTTTAATTACGGGATTAAATTGCGCGTATAATTCAGAATTTGTTCCGTTCTGTAAATAGGTAGTTGCCGCATTATCACTACCTAATAAAATGTTTTTTGCATCGTTAAATGTGATGTTTTTTACAGCACTAACAAAAATAGGCGTAGCTGTACCAACAGCATCTTCAGCAGCTCTATTAAGAACTTTTAAACCTTCATCAGCTAATTTGCTTAAACCGATATCACGTAAGCCTTTGTCTACTTTTTTAAGTTCTTCTGGTAATAAAATTTTTACCAACTGATTATTCAAATAACCATCTTTTTGAGTTAATTTAGAAACTTGTTTCTCTATACCTTTATCTAATGCTTCTCTTAAACCTGCACCTATATCTGCGTTTGAAAGTATGCTGCCTGTTTCTTGTGGTAAGCTATCAACTACTTGTTGTAATTCGGCACAACTTGTGATAAAAAAGATGCTCGTTATTGCTAAAAATTTACGTATCATATTTTATGTTTTTGATGTTGTCAAATGTACAATATTATAATTTTAAATGCGTTTTTTCTAGCTCTTGTTGTACGAATTGTTTAAGTTCTTTGAAAAACTCAGTAAACTCATTTTCAAACTCTAAATAATACTCTTGTAATTCATTTATTGCAAGATTCATTTGTGACTTGTTTTTAGTTCTTCGATTCATACCTTCTAAAACCTTAGTTATCCCTTCTATTGTAGCATAACTATTTAACCAGTTGTCTTGAACCATGTATTGGTACATGTTCTGAACAGGTATGGGAAGTGTGTCAAATTCATCTTTTAATAACTCATAAAACTGTGAAACATATAAAGCTAAAGGTGTATTTGAATAATCAGACCAGTTTTTAGCTAAAAAGTGATCATAAAAAATATCGATGATGACTCCTGAATAATGGCCGTAGTTTTTATGAAGTCGTTTTTTACTGATTTTAACTATAGGATGCTTGTCTGTAAAAGTATCTATATGTCTATGTAGAATAATACCTTTTTGAATGTCTTTAGGATAGTTTAGGTATTTATTCCCTCTTATGCTATCAGCAATAAAGTTGCCTATTTTTAAATGGTTATCGTCACCGGAAAGGTAAATATGTGCTAAAAAATTCATTAGCCTAAATTATAAAAACAGAATTAATTAATACCATATCTAATTGTATATTTGTGAGCATAAAAACAGATAAATATGACTTTAATAAAATCTATTTCAGGAATTAGAGGAACTATAGGTGGTTCGGTTGGCGATAACTTAACGCCAATTGATGCTGTAAAGTTTGCTGCTGCTTACGGAACATGGTTAAAAAATGATAGAAAAAAGGACACATATAGAGTTGTAGTTGGGAGAGATGCGCGTATTTCTGGACATATGATTCAAGATTTAGTAATGAACACATTAGTAGGTTTAGGAATTCATGTGATAGATTTAGGTTTGTCTACAACACCAACTGTAGAAGTAGCTGTGCCTTTAGAACATGCAGATGGTGGGATTATTTTAACAGCATCACACAATCCAAAGCAATGGAATGCCTTAAAGTTACTGAACAGTAAAGGTGAATTTTTGAATGGCGTAGAAGGGGCAAAAATCTTAGACATTGCTGAGAAGGATGGTTTTAATTTTGCTGAGGTAGATGATTTGGGTAAAATCACTAAAAATGATGCCTATATTGATATCCATATAGATGAAGTATTAGCGCTTGATTTGGTTGATGCTGAAGTTATTAAGAAAGCTGGATTTAAAGTTGTAGTAGATGGGGTAAATTCTACAGGAGGAATTGCTATCCCTTTATTATTAGACCGTTTAGGTGTACAAACTGTAAAATTATATTGTGAGCCTAATGGTGAATTTCCACATAACCCAGAACCTTTAAAAGAACATTTAACAGATATATCAGAATTAGTAGTAAAAGAAAAAGCTGATTTAGGAATTGTTGTTGATCCAGATGTTGATCGTTTGGCCTTGATTTGTAATGATGGTGAAATGTTTGGAGAAGAGTATACCTTGGTTGCTTGTGCTGATTATGTATTGAGTAAAACAAAAGGAAATACTGTTTCTAATATGTCGTCTTCAAGAGCATTACGCGATGTGACAGAAAAGCATGGAGGAACTTATGAAGCTTCAGCAGTTGGTGAAGTGAATGTAGTTGAACTCATGAAAAAGAATAATGCTGTTATTGGTGGTGAAGGAAATGGAGGAATTATTTATCCGTCATCACATTACGGACGTGATTCATTAGTAGGGGTTGCTTTGTTTTTAACTCACTTAGCAGAACAACAAATTTCTGTTCGTGAATTAAGAGATTCTTATCCAAGCTATTTTATGAGTAAGAATAAGATACAATTGACACCTCAGTTAGATGTAGATGCTATTCTGGTAGCAATGGAAAAAAAGTATGCGCAAGAGCAAATTACTACAGTAGATGGTGTTAAAATTGATTTTGCAGATAATTGGGTGCATTTAAGAAAATCTAATACAGAACCTATAATTAGAATATATACAGAAGCGAAGTCACAAGATATAGCTGATAATTTAGCAGTTCAAATAATTTTAGAAATTAAAGAGATTGCTGGAATTTTATAATTTATTATTCATGCACAACAGTTAAATGATGTTTGACCACAAATAGTACCTGTGTTACAACAAATACTATTAAACTCTTAATGTTGTGTGTATATTTGAAATAGTAATTAACTTGTTTTTTCAGTTAATTATTAATATTGGTTAGTTTACAAAACCCTTCTCCCCCCAAACAGAAGGGTTTTTGTTTTTTTATATATTTCAAAGAGATAATGACTAACAGACCACAAAATAAATACCATTCACAACATATTACACAATTAAGTTAAATTTCATTATATATTTGAAGTATAATTATACTTTCAATACAATTGGAATTTTAATATTGGTTAGTTTATATTACCCTTTCGCCCCCCAAAACGAAAGGGTTTTATTTTTGTGTAATTTTAAAACATCAACAATTAATGTGTAAGCAACAGATTTTAAAGTCTTTACAACTCACGTCTTTTTGCAAAGGTAAAACGTCATATCTTTGAACTATAATTGTTCATATAGAAAAACATTGTTTTTCAAGAAAGATTTAATATTGGTTAGTTTTACAGAGCCCTTCTTTATCCCAAGAGAAGGGTTTTGTGTTTTATAAAGCTAAGTTTGTAAGTTCTCTATAGACAACATCTAATGGTAAGCCTACAACGGTATTATAATTTCCTTCAATTTTTGTTATGCCTATAGCGCCAATCCATTCTTGTATGCCGTATGCACCAGCCTTGTCAAAAGGTTTATAATTGTCTATGTAATAGTTAATTTCTTCTGATGAAAGTGGCTTGAAAGTGACTTTAGTTACTGAGGCAACTGTCTTTTGAAATGTTGTGGTTTTAAAGCATACAGATGTAATAACTTCATGTGTTGCGTCACTCATTGACGATAACATGTCAAAAGCTTCTTGTGAATTTCTTGGTTTACCCAATGCTTTGTCATTGTGCCAAACGATTGTATCACTAGTAATAAGAATATCGTTTTCTTTTAATTCATTTTCAAATGGCAATGATTTTAGTTGAGCTAAATAATCACTGATTTCAAAATGCTTTAATTTAGGGGGATAAACTTCTTCAACCTCTTTTAACCTGATTTCAAAATCTAAGCCTAAATCTTTAAAAAACTGTTGTCTTCTTGGTGATCCAGAAGCTAAAATTAAATGTTTATGTTTTAACTTCTCTGCTAACATATTAAACGAATTTTAAAAGTAAAATTGAACACATTCCTAATACCATAGTCACTTTTAAAATGGTGCTTAATTGGGTGTATTGTGCTTTAGTTTTGGCTGATAATAATTTAATGGCACAATATGACAATGGACCAACTATTAAAAAGATAAAATAAAGTAGTAAGTATTGATTTTCGAATAAATAAGTAATTACATAATATACTATTGCCATAATAGTCAATACACAAAACCCAAAAGCAACTTTGTTTGCTCTATCTCTTCCAATAGCAATTGGTAAGGTTTTATAACCTGCCTTATGATCACCGTCTACATCTTCTAAATCTTTTACTAATTCCCTAACTAAGTTTATTAAGAATGCGAATATGGCATAATCGACTAAAAATTTAAACATAAAAAGATAAGCGTCTCTACTATCTGGGGTTATCATTGGAGATATTTCAAACACACCAACAATTAGGATACTTAAACCAACTAAAAATGAGACTAATATATTACCAATTAAAATGGTTTGTTTTAATGATGTGGCATACCAGTAGAGTAGTGCCGAAACAATTAAAAATATTGTAGCATAACTGTTTTTATCAATATCCCATGTGGCATAAACACCTAAAATAATTCCAACAACAGTAAATCCCATAAACATGTTATTGGCCATATCTTCAGAAATAGACTTCCCGACTATTACCTTGTGAGGTTTATTGATACTGTCAGTTACAACATCATAAATATCATTGATGATATTTCCTGCAGCTGCAATGCATATGGTAGCTAATACTAAACTAGTAAAAGCAGCAGTATCTAAAGCTGTGGTTAAATTAGCGTTTTTAAATTGAGGTAATTCAAAAAACACATATTTAATGATGCATTGTATAAATGCAATCATAAATAAATTTTTGTAGCGAATAAGTCTAAGTAGGTTCATTAGGGTAATAGTATATTAATCGTATTTAGCTTCAAATTGTGTCATCCATTTGCCTTGCACACGCATCACTTGTTCAATAACATCTCTTCCGCAACCTTTACCACCTTTTATTGGCGAAATATATTCAGATATGTCTTTGATTTCAGGTGCTGCATCTTGCGGACAAGCAGCTAAGCCAACTTCTTGCATAACAGGATAGTCAGGAATATCATCACCCATATATAGAATTTGTTCTGGGTTGATGTTTTTTTCAATACAATACTCTTCAAATTGTAACATTTTCTGATGCGCACCAAGATAAATATCTCTAATACCCAAACCTTCTAAACGTTTTCTAACACCTTCGTTACTTCCACCAGAAATGATACACACATTATACCCTGCTACAACAGCAGCTTTCAAGGCGTATCCATCTTTAATGCTCATGTTTCGGTACATTTCTCCGTCAGTAGTTACCATAATTGTACCATCAGTTAATACACCATCAACATCAAAAATAAATGTTGTAATGTTATTCATGAGTTGCTTATAACTTGTTGCCATGTGTTTGTTGTATTGATTTTGTGAGCAATTTATAAATTTCTTGCTGAGTTGTACTATGTAAATCTCCTAAATGTTGTTCAGTTACCTTTTTATCATTTCGTATTGCTGGTCCAGTTTGACTTTCTTTTGGGGATAATGTCATGATTTTTGCCGCAGTTTCTTGAATTAATGGTTTTAAAATATCAAATGAAACCTTGTGTTCTAAACAAATTTCTTCTCCCTTTTGATACAAATGATTGACAAAATTATTTACAAAAACTGCTGCCACATGTAATGCTTTACGCTGTGCTGAATTGATATGATACACAGCACTTGAAATAGCCCTAGCTAACTGTTCTAAAAGAATTAAATCATCACTATGCTCAGCTTCTAAGCATAAAGGAATTGTTTTAAAATCAACAGATTTTGTAGCGGAGAATGTTTGTAACGGATAAAACACACCACGCCTGTTCTGATTAGATATAGTTTCTATTGATTTTGCTCCAGATGTATGTACAACTAGTTTTTTACGAAGCTGTAGTTTTTTTGAAAGTTCGGCAATACTATCATCAGAAATAGCAATAATATAGATATCAGCTTTTTTTAATTTAGAAATGGAGGTTGTAGTGTTTGTAGTTTTGAATGCTGCCAAATTTTTATGTGAACGGTTATACACTTGAATAACTTCAGTGTTATCGCTGTTTTGAAAGGCATTGAATAAATGCGTGGCAACGTTTCCAGTTCCTAAAAGCACAATTTTTATCATATAGCTAAAGTAGAGTATGTATGTCTAAATAAAAATTTTTCTATTTATGATTTCTAATTTTTTCTTTGTTGCTAAATTTTTAATAGTTCTGATGACAGTTTCTACACGTAACCCGGTTAAATCTGCAAGTTGTTGTCTGGTTAAACTAACTTCATATTTACCTGAAATATTAGAGTCTTTCTTTAAATAAGTTAACAAACTCATTAATTGATGTTCTGGTGCATGAACAGAAATTTCAGACATGATCATCGATTTGTATTTTATGCGTTCACATAATATTTTATTCAATTGTAAATGAATATCAAAGTTTTCTTTTAACAATTGAAAAAAAGCAGTTTTATTAAGAACATATATACTAGTTTGTTCAATAGCACCTGCATTTGCGGGATATTCGAAGTTGCCAAACAATGGAGGTTCTGCAAAACTTTGTGAATCATTAAAATACCCTAAAACAAATTCTTTACCGTCTTCAGAACGGTTATACATTTTTATGGATCCAGTTTTTATTTGAAAAAAGAATTTAGCTGTGCTATTCTTTTCAAGAATCACGTCATCTTTTTCATAGGTTTTTAAAACCCCTCCGTATCTAATTAATAGCTGTTCGGGTATCATTTGGTGTTTATGATTTGAGTCATAAAATTAAGTCTTTTATTATTAGAAATTTGCAGTATGCAAAATAATTTTACAATGAAAAAGTATACACAAATATTAAAAGAGTTTGAAGAAGGGTATATGATGATGATACCAATTACGATTATTTTACAAACAGCAATAGGATCTGCTGCAGTGATGTATTTATTAATGGATAATTCTAGCACCACTATATTTGAATTAGCCTTAGCTATTTCTGCTTCTATGGCATATAATGCCGCAATTTTAGGTCAAGCAAGAGTAAAAGTTGTATTTAATATGTTAATAGCAACTTTAGCAATTAATGTGTCATTAATAATTATTAACTTGCTATAAAGACGATTTTATATAGATGAATGATATTCAAAATAGAGAAGATGTGGCCTTATTAGTGAACACATTTTATACAAAAGTGAGAGCTAATGATGAATTGGGACCAATATTTAATACTGCAATAAAAGATTGGGATTCGCACTTAATTCATTTGACTAATTTTTGGGAAAGTCAGTTGTTTAGAAAAAATGTATTCTCAGGTAATCCGTTAAAAAAACATGTTGAAGTTGATAAAAATAATAACAATCAAATTACAAATGACTTGTTCGGATTATGGTTGCAATTTTGGTTAGGTACTATTGATGAGTTGTTTGAAGGGCAGTTAGCAAACTTAGCAAAGGATCGTGCTAGAAACATAGCAAGCTTTATCTTTATGGAGATCTTCCGTTCTAGACAAGAAAAATAACAAAATCAGATTCTTTATTAAATGTTAATACACTATATACATTAAATAATTAATGTATTTTTGTACGCATTATTTTAAAAGTATTTTAAATGAAATCTAAACTTGCCCAAATCATATTTTCCACACGTTTAATGGCCGTTTTATTTATAGCTTTTGCAGTAGCAATGGCTGTAGGAACGTTCTTAGATATGGGAGCAGAAACATCACCAACACCGTATTCAAGAGCATTAGTGTATAACACTTGGTGGTTTGAAGCAATAATGGGACTTTTTATGGTAAATTTTGCAGGAAACATTTTCCGTTACAAATTACTGAGAAAAGAAAAGTTAGCGACATTAATGTTACACCTAGCATTTGTGTTTATTCTATTAGGTGCATTTGTAACACGTTACATTGGTTATGAAGGTGTCATGCCAATTAGAGAGGGTGCAAGTAATGATAAGATATTATCAGAAAAAGTATATTTAAAAGCATATATAGATGGTACTTATGAAGTAGATGGAACATTGCAACGACGTGCGTTATCAAGAGAGTTGATGCTGTCTGAAAAGCTATCTAATGATTTTCAAATTGATACTGATTATAACGGAACTCCTGTAGAAATTAAATATGTTAATTATATTGATGATGCCGTAAATGAATTGGTTGAAGATTCATCAGGAAACAGATACATTAAATTAGTTGAAGCAAGCGGTGGTTCGCGTCATGATCACTTCATAGAAGAAGGTACTGTAGAAAATATTCATAACATTTTATTCGCATTTAATAAGCCAACAACGGGAGCGATTAACATATCAGATGTAAATCCTGAAAACCCAACATTATCGTCCCCGTTTCATGGTACGGTGATGCGTATGGCAGATCAGCAAAAAACATCTGTTGTAAAGGATAGTATTCAGCCATTAAAATTCAGGTCATTATATGATTTGGGCGAAACACAATTTGTATTGCCAGAACCTGTGATGAGAGGGAAATATGAAATAGTGAAAATGAGTGCTGAAGATAAAGGTACAAAACAGCCACAAGATGCTTTAAAGTTATCAATTACAGCTAATAATGAAACGAAACATGTGACGTTGTTAGGAGGGAAAGGATCTGTAAATCCAATGGAGTCTCTTAAAATAGGCGGCTTAGACTTTCATTTAAGTTATGGTTCAAAAGAAATCCAATTACCATTTTCAATTCACTTGAATGATTTTATTGCAGATAAATTTCCAGGAAACATGAAAGCGTTTAAAGCGTTTAAATCTAAGGTAACAGTTCAGGATGGTGATAAATCTTTTGATTATGATATTTATATGAATAATATTCTAGATTATAAAGGTTATAAGTTTTTTCAAGCTCAATTTGATCCGGATGAAAAAGGAACAATATTATCAGTAAATCACGATTTTTGGGGAACCTGGATTTCTTATTTAGGGTATGGATTATTATTTGCAGCAATGTTGGCAATTATATTTTTAAAGAATACACGTTTTTCAGATTTAAGAAGCCAACTACAAAAAATTAAAGAAAAGAAAAATTTACTTACGTTGATGCTTTTATTAGGGTCAACAGCAATGTTTTCTCAAGAACACACAAAACTAGAAAAAAGTAAAGTCGATTCAATTTTGCATGAACGCGCTTTTTCAAAAGAGGCTGCAGCTAAATTTGGCGCACTAATAATTCAAGATTTTGGAGGCCGTATGAAGCCTTTAAATACCTATTCATCAGAATTATTAAGAAAGTTGTCAGAAAAAGATACTTATGAAGGCTTAGATGCTAATCAGATATTTTTATCAATAACACAAAATAGCCGCCTATGGTTTGATGTTCCTATAATTAAACTAAAAAGAGGGAATGATAGCATAAGAAAATTGCTTGATGTTAAGTCAGATGTAAAATATGTGGCATTGTCTGACTTTTTTGATAGTAAAGGACAACATAAAATATCTAATGAACAATTAGAAGCAGCTACAACAGCATTTAATCCAAATAAATTTCAGAAAGATATTACTAAGTTATACCAACAAGAGCAATTGTTTTCTGAAGCGTTAATGGGGAGTGTTTTAAAGATTTTTCCAATTCCAAATGATGCAAATAACAAATGGGTATCTTATCCTGAGTTAGGACAAGTTGATTATGGTTCTGCTGAAATGAATACTAACATTAGAAACTTATTACCTGCATATATTAGTGCTTTAATAAAAGCTAAAGAAACAGGTGATTATAGTTCTGCAGACAAATTATTAGAAGGTTTTAAAATTTTACAGAAAAAATATAGTGCAGACATTATACCTTCTGATAATAAAATTAAGGCAGAGTTAATATATAATAAATCAAATGTATTTGAAAGATTAGAGTATGGTTACATGCTGTTAGGCGCGGTATTATTCATATTTTTAATGGTACAAATATTTTTAGACAATACGTTTATAAGAAGAGCAGTTTTTACATTCAAAGGGCTGGTGGTTTTGTGTTTTATTACACACACAATAGGTTTAATTGCACGTTGGTATATTTCAGGACATGCACCTTGGAGTGATGCTTATGAGTCAATTATATATGTGTCATGGGCAACAATGTTGTTTGGGCTAATATTTGGTAAAAAATCAGACTTAACCATTGCAGCTACAGCCTTTGTTACTGCAATGTTATTATGGGTTTCTAATTTAAGTTTTATTGACCCTGCAATAGGTAATTTACAACCAGTTTTAGATAGTTATTGGTTAATGATTCATGTAGCTATTATAGTTGCTAGTTACGGACCGTTTACATTAGGTGCAATTTTAGGGATTGTATCATTATTGTTAATGTTATTTACAACCAAAAATAACAAAGTGAAAATGGATTTAAATATTAAAGAATTAACTGTAATTAATGAAATGGCATTAACAGTTGGTTTGGTAATGTTAACTATAGGAAACTTTCTTGGTGGTATGTGGGCAAATGAATCTTGGGGGCGTTATTGGGGGTGGGACCCAAAAGAAACTTGGGCTTTAATAAGTATTATGGTTTATGCATTTATAATTCATATGCGTCTTGTGCCTGGATTACGTGGACGTTGGTTTTTTAACTGGATAGCAATTTTAGGGTTTGGGTCTATATTGTTTACATATTTTGGTGTTAACTTCTATTTAGTAGGTTTGCACTCTTATGCTAGTGGAGATAAGTCGGTATCTAATGATAGTATTGTCATAGCGTTTATTTTATGGTTGATTTTAGGAGCTGTTTCTTATTTTAAATATAAAAAGTATTACAAAAAATAAGAGTTCAAAGTAATAACACAAAAAAATGCCTGATTTGTTTTGTATAAATCAGGCATTTTTTTGTGTTATTACTCTACTGATGTAATAGGGAACCCCTTTGTCTTTAGCACTTCATCTAGTTTTTATACACCTCAACGAGGTTATTAAATAATTAAGTTTTTTGATGGTTTTTTCATGATATTTTGATTAATTTAGCGTAATCTTAACGAATATTTATTATTAAAATGAAAAAAATAACACTACTATTCGCGTTCTTATGCTTTAGTCTTTTGGCTAATGCTCAAGCAACGTGTAATCAAACATTCACGGTAAGTGGTCAAGATGACGGCCCAACCGTTTTAACAATCAACGCAGCAGACCTTAACTGTAATGGCGCTAATGCAATTACTAGTTTACAGTTAACTAACTCTGCTGATACTTTAATTCAGGATTTTGTACTACAAATGGTACAAGTTGGTATGGTTTTAATTTATCTATTGATGGAGCCCCATCTGTGCCGGTTTGTGATGGAGAAATAAATGGTACAGATATTACAGGGTTTACAACTTTAACAATTACATCACAAGATAATGATAGTTGGTCTGACGGAATAACTATTACAATTGATGTTGAAGTTACTTTCACACCTACAACTCCACCAACATGTGACTCTACATTAACGAGTCCTGCAAATGGTGACCCTGCAGCACCAACTGATGGTGTATTGGTATGGTCAGCTGCTTCTGGAGGAGCTACAGGATATAATTTAACTGTAGGGACAACTTCAGGAGGAAATGATGTGTTAGCTACAACAGCCTTAGGGAATGTAACTACATATAACTTAGGAACATTAGCTGCATCAACTTCTTACTTTGTAACTATTGAAGCATTTAACGGAAACGGTACAGCTGTTGGTTGTATTGAACAAACATTTACAACTTATACACCTGTTCCTGGTGATACTTGTGATATTGCATTGCCAATTAACTGTGGTGATAGTGCTGCAGGAACCACTGTGGGTGCAACTTCAAATGGAGCGCCAGGAACTTGTATAACATCAGGTGGAGCTCAAGGAGTATGGTATAGTTTTGTAGGTAACGGAGATGTTATTACTGCATCTTTATGTGGTTCTTCTTATGATACTAAAATTCAAGTGTATGAAGGAGCTTGTGCAGCGTTAACGTGTGTTACAGGAAATGATGATTCTTGTGGATTACAATCAGAAGCATTATTTTTCTCTACAGCTGGTACTCAATATTATATTTACGTATTTGGTTTTGGAACAAGTACTGGTAATTATACCTTAGATATTACTTGTGCTACACCACCACCACCACCAGCAAATGATGATTGCGCAACGGCAATTGACTTAACAGTTAACAATCACTTAGACTGTGATACTGTTCTTGATAGTGATGGAAATCCAACAGGAGTAGTTACTGCTGGTACAATTGCTGGAGCTACAACTTCTACTGATGTAACGCCTTCTTGTTCTGGTAATTCAGCGGATGATGATGTATGGTATACTTTTACAGCAACAGCTGATTTACACACTATTTCATTGATAAATATTGTTGGTTCTACTACTTTCTTAAACTTTAGTGTTTTTGAAGGAGCTTGTGGAACATTAACGGAGGTTTTTTGTACTAATGGTGATTCTGATACAGTTACTGGTTTAACAGCTGGAACGGTATACTATGTAAGAGTGTACTCAAGTACGCCTAACCCTTTACAAGATTCTATATTTGATATATGTGTTGGTACACCACCACCACCAATTACTACTGATATTGTAACATATACACCAGAGCAATTAATTACAGATGTTTTAGTTGATGCTGATTGTGCTACAGTTAACAATATTCAATATGAGTCTCATTCTTTAGGTGATGATATTGGGTTTAGTTATTTTACTGATGGAGGTTCAAACTTCCCATTTGCCGATGGAATAATTTTATCTTCTGGAGCGGCTAGTGATGCTGCAGGACCATATAGTAGTGGTGCATCAGGTGGATTTGGTGGAGCTGGAGATTTAGATTTAGAAAACGCAACAGGGGTATCAGTTACTAATGACGCTACTTATATTGAATTTGATTTTGTGCCATTAGCGCCACAAATCTCTTTTAATTTTATAATGGCTTCTTCTGAATATGCTGGTACTTTCCAATGTACTTATGAAGATGCTTTTGCATTTATTTTAACACATATTCCAACAGGAGATGAATTTAACTTAGCAGTATTACCTGATACAGATACAGGAAATATTTTCGTTACGGTAACAAACATACACCCAGCGGTAGGAACTACTTGTGGTGCAGCAAACGAACAATATTTTGGAGGGTATACACCAGATTCTGGAGAAATAGGATATACAGGAAGAACTGTACCTTTAACTGCATTTTCAGAGGTTATAGCTGGAGATCAATATCATATTAAATTAGTTGTAGCCGATCAATCAGATAGTGTTGTAGATACAGCAATATTTATTGAAGGAGGAAGTTTTTCTTTAGGAAGTGTTGATTTAGGTGATGATGTATTCTTAGGTGATCCTGGAGCTTTATGTGAAGGAGATGTTACAACGTTAAACGCCGGTGTGTTACCAAACGGAACAGAAATTAAATGGTTTAAAGATGGTGTAGAGGTAACTGGTAGTACAATGGTGAACCCAACTACAATGGAAACTGAACAAATCTTAAATATCGATAGCACTGGAGACTACTCAATGAGTATTT